>NZ_BMQP01000014.1 GCF_014648175.1 Planobispora rosea | reverse complement strand
CTCCTGCCCGCCGCCGCGGCACAACTTCACCTCGCTGCCGCGCATCCGCTCCGAGCGCCCGGCCTTCGACCTCAAACACCCGCACATCACGGATCCGGCGCCCCGGCTCGGCCCGCCAGGCCCCGCCGAGAAGACCTGAATCCTCTCCCGTCACCGGGCGGAGGACGCATGACAAGGAGCCACGCCTCATGAACCTGTCGAGGAGAGAGGCCCGGGTTCTGGCGGAGATCGAACGGACGCTCCGGCGGCAGGACCGCGCCTTCGCCAGCAGCATCGACGCCCTGAACGCCGTACGACCCGAACGGGCGGGCCGGCGGTTCGCCTGCAGGGTCAGCCGCCGGGAACTCGCCTACCTGGCGCTGGCCACCCTGACGCTCGCCGTGACCCCGCCCGTGCTGATCGTGACCCTGTCCGGCCCGCCGTGCAGTGGGCCTGCCGTCGTGTCGGCCGCGCGGGCGGCCACCGCCCCCGGGACACCCGACCAGGATCAGCGGCTCCCCGGCTGCACGCCGTGACCGCTGCCGGGATCACCGGGCCAGGCGGTGACGACGGGCAGGAGGGCGATCCCTCGCCTCCCTCACGGGGGCCGGGAGTCCCTCCGGCCGGTTCCGGCGGTCTCCGGCCAAGTTCAGTCCAACGTTTCCCATGATCCGGTTCCCTCCAGAGGGCCGGGGTATCTAGCGCTGCGCAATACGACAAGCAGCACGAAACAGGGCTGCGGTGATCCTCGCCTCCGGGAGTCGGAGTGAATCCAGTCATTCGCACGCGCTCGCAGACCAGTGGCGCCGGCGCGCATCCGCGCGTCACCCGTCAGCCTGTCCCCGCGTCGCCTCGCTGCAGAAACCGCGGAAAGATCCGCGACGACGCGCCGGTCACCGGGAGGGCGCTGTGACGACCTACAAGCCGCCCGCCGGTGAGCCGCTGGCCGTCGCGCCGGTCCGCACCGAGCGCAAGGGCACGATCATCGCGAAGTGGATGTCGTCCACCGATCACAAGGTCATCGGGCACCTCTACCTGATCACCTCGTTCGTGTTCTTCCTGATCGGCGGCGTCATGGCGCTGGTCATCCGGGCGGAGCTGGTCCACCCGGGTCTGCAGGTGGTCAGCAACGAGCAGTTCAACCAGCTGTTCACCATGCACGGCACGATCATGCTCCTGATGTTCGCCACGCCGCTGTTCGCCGCCTTCGCCAACGAGCTGATGCCGCTGCAGATCGGTGCGCCGGACGTGGCCTTCCCGCGCCTGAACATGGTCAGCTACTGGCTGTTCCTGTTCGGAAGCCTGATCGCGATCTCCGGGTTCCTCACCCCCGACGGGGCGGCCGCCTTCGGCTGGTTCGCCTACACCCCGCTGTCGAACGAGATCGCCTCACCCGGCGTCGGCGGCGACCTGTGGCTCATGGGCCTGACCATGAGCGGCCTGGGCACCATCCTCGGCTCGGTCAACTTCATCACCACGATCATCTGCATGCGCGCGCCCGGCATGACCATGTTCCGCATGCCGATGTTCACCTGGAACGTGCTGCTGACCTCGATCCTGGTGCTGATGGCCTTCCCGGTGCTGGCCGCCGCGCTGCTGGCCCTGGAGGCCGACCGGCAGCTGGGCACGCACATCTTCGACGCGGCCACCGGCGGCGCGCTGCTCTGGCAGCACCTGTTCTGGTTCTTCGGTCACCCCGAGGTCTACATCATCGCGCTGCCGTTCTTCGGCATCGTGACCGAGGTGATCCCGGTCTTCAGCCGCAAGCCGCTGTTCGGCTACATCGGCCTGGTCGGCGCCACCATCGCCATCGCCGGTCTGTCGATCGCGGTGTGGGCGCATCACATGTTCCCGACCGGCCAGGTGCTGCTGCCGTTCTTCTCGTTCATGACCTTCCTGATCGCGGTCCCGACCGGGGTGAAGTTCTTCAACTGGATCGGCACCATGTGGCGCGGCCACATCTCGCTGCAGTCGCCGATGCTGTTCGCGGTCGGCTTCCTGGTCACCTTCCTGTTCGGCGGCCTGACCGGCATCATCCTGGCCTCGCCCCCGCTGGACTTCCACGTCACCGACTCCTACTTCGTGGTGGCCCACTTCCACTACGTGGTCTTCGGCACCGTGGTCTTCGCGATGTTCGCCGGCTTCTACTTCTGGTGGCCGAAGTTCACCGGCAAGATGCTCAACGACACGCTCGGCAAGGTGCACTTCTGGATGCTGTTCATCGGCTTCCACACCACCTTCCTGGTCCAGCACTGGCTGGGCGCCGAAGGCTTCCCGCGCCGCTACGCCGACTACAGCGACATCGACGGCTTCACCGACCTGAACATGGTCTCCTCGATCGGCGCGTTCGTCCTGGGCGCCTCCACGCTGCCGTTCCTGTACAACGTGTGGCACACCGCGCGCCACGCTCCGCGGGTGACCGTGGACGATCCCTGGGGCTACGGCAACTCGCTGGAGTGGGCGACCTCCTGCCCGCCGCCGCGGCACAACTTCACCTCGCTGCCGCGCATCCGCTCCGAGCGCCCCGCCTTCGACCTCAAACACCCGCACATCTCGGCCCCGGCGCCCCAGCTCGGCGCCACCGGCCCAGCCGAGAAGCCCTGACCGGACCCCCTCACCCGTCACCGGGCGAGGGACCGCACATCAAGGAGCCACGCCTCATGAACCTGTCGAGGAGGGAGGCCCGGGCTCTGACGGAGATCGAGCGGATGCTCCGGCGGCAGGACCGCGCCTTCGCCAGAAGCATGGACGCCCTGAACGCCGTACGGCCGGTCAGAGCCGGCCACCGGTTCGCCTGCAGGGTCAGCCGCCGGGAATTCTTCTACCTGGCGCTGGCCACCCTGACGCTCGCCGTGATCCCGCCGGTGCTGATCGTGGCGCTGTCCGGCCCGCCGTGCGGAGCGCGGAGCGCCGGGCCGGCCACGCCGATGGCGGCCGCTCCCGGGACGCCCGACCGGCCGCAGCGGCTCCCCGGCTGCCCGCCGTGACGGGCCGGGACATGCCGGGACGACCTGTGCAGCGGTTTCCTCCGGTTCCCTTCCCTTGACCTTCACACCGATGTGACGCCTTACCGTCCCGAGTGTCGCTGATCCGGGAAAGCAAGGAGTACGTCGATGTCGGGTGCTGTGATCATTGGTGCGGGTCCGGGGATCGGGCAGGCCGTGGCTCGCCGGTTCGCCGCGGAAGGGCTGCCGATCACGTTGATCGCCCGGAGCGGCCGGACGCTGCGCGCCGCGGCCGAGGCGGTCGCCCCCAGCGGCGTCCCGGTCGTCGCACTGGAGGCCGACAGCACCGACCAGGCGGGGCTGAACGCCGCGCTCGACAGGGCGGCCGGCGGACACGGCGTGCCGGACGTCGTGGTGTACAACGCCGCGGTCATCCAGCAGGACGCGCCGGGCGAGCTGTCGGTACGCGGTCACATGGAGGCCTGGGCGGTGAACGTGGTCGGCGCGCTCAACGCCGCGGCTCATGTCGCGCCCGCCATGGCGGCACGCGGGAACGGAACGATCCTCATCACGGGCGGCATGCCCGAGCCCAAGCCGCAGTATGTGAGCCTCTCGCTGGGCAAGGCGGGGGTCCGCACCCTGGTCACGCTGCTCGACCAGGAGTACGGCCCATCCGGGGTGCACGTGGCGAGCGTCACTGTGGCCGGTCCGGTCGCCCCGGGCACCGACTTCGACCCGGACGCCATCGCCGAGCACTACTGGCGGCTGCACACCCAGCCGTCATCCCGGTGGGAGCACGAGGTTCTGCACGCGGGTTCCCCACGGTGACCGGCGCCCGGTCGGGTCAGGCGTAGTGGCGGTAGACGGCCTGGGCCACGCAGGCGGGCTTCTCACCGCCGTCGATCTCCACGGTGAAGGTCAGGTGCATCTGCACGCCGCCCCTGACCTCCTCCACCGCGTCCACGACGCCGGCCAGGCGGATCTTCGCGCCGACGCGGACGGGACTGGGGAAACGGACCTTGTCCAGGCCGTAGTTGATGCTCATGGAGACGCCGCCGATCTCCAGGAGCTGGTTGAACAGGGGGATGACCAGGGACAGGGTCAGGTAACCGTGGGCGATCGGGGCGCCGAAGGGGCCGTCCACGGCCCGCTCGGGGTCGGTGTGGATCCACTGGTGGTCGTCGGTGGCGTCGGCGAAGGTGTTCACCCGGTCCTGGGTGATCTCCAGCCATTCCGTGCGCCCGAGGTCGGCGCCGGCCAGGGCCTTCAGTTCGTGGAGTCCGTGTGCGGTGGCGGGCATGTCGGGGGTCCTTTCCCTGGGGGTGTTGTGGGGGTGCGGGTCTGAGGGGATGCCGGAGAGGGCGCGGGTTCAGGCCCCGGAGGCCGGGGCCGCGGGGGAATCGCGCAGCGCGGACTTGACGATCTTCCCCGAGGGGGTGCGGGGGAGCGTCTCGGCCCGGATGACGGATTTGGGGATCTTGTATTTGGCGAGCCGTCCCCGCAGGAAGTCCAGGATGTCGTCGGCGATGTCGCCGGCGCCCGGCCTGAGCACGACGACGGCCCGGCCGACCTCGCCCCAGACGGCGTCGGGGACGCCGATGACGGCGCACTCGGCGACGGCGGGGTGCTCCAGGATCGCCTGCTCGACCTCGGCCGGGTAGACGTTCTCCCCGCCGGAGACGAACATGTCCTTGATCCGGTCGACGATGTAGGCGTAGCCGTCCTCGTCCAGCCGGGCGACGTCGCCGGTGCGCAGCCACTCGCCGGGGGCGATGGGCTGCGCGCCCCAGTAACCGGTCATGACGTTGGGCCCCTGGACGAGGATCTCCCCCTCCTCGCCCGGCGCGGTGTCGCGGCCGTCCTGGCGGACCACGCGCGCGTCGGTGAAGAAGTGCGGCACTCCGGCCGAGCCCGCCTTGGCCACGGCCTGCTCCGCCGGGAGGTACAACACGCCGGGGGAGGCCTCGGTCATGCCGTACCCCTGGCTGAAGGCCAGGCCGCGCTCCAGGTAGGTCTCGATGGTGCGCAGCGGGACCGGCGCGCCGCCGCAGTTGAGCGTGCGCAGGCTCGACAGGTCGGTCCCGGCCCAGCGCGGATGGGCGGCCATGGCGTCGAACATGGTGGGCACGCCGAACATCTGCGTGATCCGCTCGGTCTCGATCAGCTCCAGCACCCGGCCGGGATCGAACGCGCCGAGCAGCACCACCCGGCCGCCCTTGAGGACGGTGGGCAGGCAGGTCATGTTCAGCCCCGCGGTGTGGAACAGCGGGGCGACCACCAGCGTCGCCTCATCGGTCAGGACGTCGATGTCGACGAGGACGTTGACGCTGTTCCAGGTGATGTTGGCGTGCGAGAGCACGGCCCCCTTGGGCCGGCCGGTCGTCCCCGAGGTGTACATGATCATGCAGGGGTCACCGGGGGATACCGGTTCGTCGATCGGCTCGTCCCCGGCCCGGGAGATCAGCCGCTCGTAGTCGTCCAGCGGGACGCGGTGGCGGACGTCCAGCGCCGCGGCCGACTCGGACGGGGCGTGGACGAGGACCCCGGCGCCTGAGTCGGTCAGGTTGAAGGCCAGTTCCGGTACGGCCAGCCGGGTGTTGAGCGGGACGAACACCGCCCCGAGCGCCCCGGCCGCGAACAGCGTCTCCAGGAACGAGGGATGGTTGGGGCCCAGGTAGGCGATCCGGTCGCCGCGCCGTACCCCCAGGTCGCGCAGGGCGTGCGCCAGACGCAGCACCCTCTCGTGCAGCTCCCGGTAGGTCACCCGGCGTCCCTCGTGCACGACGGCGACCCGGCCGGGGGTCTTGCGGGCCCGGCGCGCCGGCCAGGAGCCGATGCCTTGGTTGCGCACGGCGGCCCCTCAGCCCTTGTCCAGGCCGAGCAACCGGACCGCGTTGTCCTTGAGGATCTTCGGCCGGACCTCGGGCTTGATGTCGAGCCGGGCGAAGTCGGCCAGCCAGCGGTCGGGTGAGATGACCGGGTAGTCCGAGCCGAACAGCACCTTGTCCTTGAGCAGCGTGTTGGCGTAGCGCACGAGCTGCGGCGGGAAGTACTTCGGCGACCAGCCCGACAGGTCGATGTAGACGTACGGCTTGTGCGTGGCGACCGCGAGCGCCTCGTCCTGCCAGGGGAAGGACGGGTGCGCCAGGATGATGCGCAGTTCGGGGAAGTCCACGGCCACGTCGTCGATCAGCATCGGGTTGGAGTGCTTCAGCCGGATGCCGCCGCCGCCGGGGACTCCGGCGCCGATGCCGGTCTGCCCGGTGTGGAAGAGCGCGGGGACGCCGAGCTCCTCGATGGCCTCGTACAGCGGGTAGGCCATCCGGTCGTCGGGGGAGAAGTCCTGGATGCTGGGGTGGAACTTGAAGCCGCGGACCCCGTGCTCCTCCACCAGCCGCCGGGCCTGCCGGGCTCCGGCCCGGCCGCGCCGGGGATCGACGCTGGCGAAGGGGATCAGCGCGTCGGCGTGCCCGGCGCAGGCGGCCGCGATCTCCTCGTTGGAGATCGGCGGGTGCCCGGTCGCGCTCTCGGCGTCCACGGTGAAGACCACCGCGGCCATGCGGCGTTCGCGGTAGTAGGCCGCCATCTCCTCGATGGTGGGCTCCCGGGTGCCGTGCACCTTGAAGTAGCGGGCGGAGGCGGCCGAGAGCTCCGGGCTCAGCGACGGGTGCCCGTCGGCGGAGATCTCCGCGTGGGTGTGCACGTCGACGGCGACGAGGGTGTCGAGGTTGAGTGACGTCATCATCGGCTCCTTTCGCGGGCGGTTGAGCGGGGCGGTTGAGGGGGGGCGGTCGAGTAGTCGGCTGAGCGGGCGGCCGGGCCGGCGGCTGGGCCGCCGCCGGGTGGGCGGGTCAGGCTCCGGGAGCCTGCGGGGCGGGGATGCCGTAGCTCTGCGGCTCGCGGCCGACCGAGGAGGACCAGGTCGCGGCGATCGCGTCGGCGCTCCAGCCTCCGTGGGCGTAGGCGGTGGCGATCTCCTGCGGGTGCGACCAGAGGGCGAGCTTGTCGCCCCCGATGCCCACGCACTGGCCCGTGACGCCGGAGGAGGCGTCGGAGGCGAGGAAGACGACCAACTCGGCGACGTCCCCGGGGGTGCCGAACCCCTCGGCCTTGCGCAGCCAGTCAGGCAGCGGCTCGCCGTTGTTCTCCAGCGCCTCGACGTAGGGGGCGAAGGCCGGGATCGTGCGGGTCATCTCGGTCGCCGCGATCGGGACGATCGCGTTGACCGTGACGCCGGACCGGGCCAGCTCCAGCGCCCAGGTGCGGGTCATCGCCGCGATGCCGGCCTTGGCCGCGGCGTAGTTGGTCTGGCCGAAGTTGCCGCGCTGGCCCGCGGGGGAGCAGGCGGTGATGATGCGGCCGCCCCCGCCCTGCTCCCGCATGCGGACCGCAGCGGCCCGGGCGCAGGTGAACGTGCCGCGCAGGTGCACGCGGACCACGTCGTCGAAGTCCTCGTCCGTCATCTTCCACAACACGCGGTCCCGGAGGATGCCCGCGTTGGCGACCATGACGTCCAGCCGGCCGAAGGCGTCGACCGCGCGGTCGACCAGCGCCTGCGCGGTCTCGGCGGTGCCGACCGGCGCGACCTCGGCGACGGCCCGTCCGCCCGCGGCGGTGATCTCCTTGACCGCGCGCCCGGCGGCCTCGGCGTCCACGTCGTTGACCACGACGGCCGCGCCGGCCCCGGCCAGCGCGGAGGCGTAGGCGAATCCGAGACCGCGCCCGCCGCCGGTGATGACCGCGACTTTTCCTGTCAGATCCACAGATGACTCCTCAGCTCACATGTACGGACCTCAGACGTTAGACATTTATATGTCTGCAGTCAACGAAGTGCAGAACTTTATTAGCAGTTCTAGACTTGCCGCGTGACGACCGTGACGACAGCGGACACCGCGACCGGCGACGACGACCACGGCGGGACCGCCGGAGACGAGCAGACGGGCTCGCCGCGGCCGCAGTCCCTGCTCCTGAGCTTTCTGGGCCTGCACGTCCTCGGCCGGGACATCGCGGTCTACTCGGGCAGCGTCATCGACGTGCTGGCCCGGGTCGGGGTCTCCGAGGAGGCCGTCCGCGCCACCCTGGCCCGCATGGTCCGGCGGGACCTGCTGGCCCGGCACCGCCGCGGACGCAAGATGTACTTCGGGCTCACCGGCCGCTCCGGCGCCGTCCTGCGCGACGGCCACGACCGCATCTGGGGCACCGGGGTGGTCAACCGGGAGTGGGACGGCACGTGGACGCTGGTCGGCTTCTCCCTGCCGGAGGCCTGGCGCCGTCAACGGCACGACCTGCGCACCCGTCTCGTGTGGGCGGGCTTCGGCCCCCTGCAGAACGGTCTGTGGATCGCTCCAGGCAGCATCGACGTCCCCCCGGTGGTGGCGGGGCTCGACCTGGACGGCCACCTCAACGTGATGCGGGCCCGCGCGGCAGAGCCGACCGAGGCCGCCCAGCTCGTCCACCGCGCGTTCGACACCGACGGCATCGCCGCCCGGTACCGGGCCTTCCTGGACCGCTGGGACCGCCCCGACCCCGTGCCGGCCGTCCCCGACGACTTCACCCGCCAGCTCCTGCTGCACACCGACTGGCTCCAGCTGGTGCGCTCCGATCCCCGTCTGCCCGCCGAGCACCTGCCCGCCGACTGGCCCGCCATCCGGGCCGAGCAGGTCTTCCGCGCCCTGTCCCACCGCTACGGCACCACCTCGCGGGAACAGGCCGGGGCCACCCTGGACACCGTCCCGGTGCCTCCCGGGGACCGGGACGCGCCCGCCCCGCCGAGCGGGTGACCACTCAGACGCCGTGGCGCCCGTGCGGGCGGCCGCCGCCCGGCGGTGCCGCTCCTACAGGGGCGGGACGAGCCGGGGCGCCCGGTCCTCGATCGCCTGGGCGGCGTCGAGGACGACGTCCTCGGCGAACCGTCCGCCGATGAGCTGGACGCCGATCGGGAGTCCGTCGGCCAGCCCGGCCGGCACGGAGACGCCGGGGAACCCCAGCACCGGCAGGGCGGTCATCGGCCACTGCGCTGCGACGACGGCGCGTCCGCGCACCGGGTCGTCGATGTCGGCGTCCTGCTCGAAGGGCGGCTCGGCCGAGACCGGGGTCAGCAGGATCCTGTCCCGTCCCAGCAGCTCCTGGAGCCGGGTGATGAGCGTCGCCCGGCGGGCCCAGCCCTGGATGTAGTCCTGGATGTCGGGCTTGTCGCCCCATAGCTCCGCGGCGTACTCGTAGGCGTAGCGCATGTGGACGCGCAGCCCCTCGTCGGCCATCGCCAGCATTCCGGGCAGTCCGGGTCGCATGTCCTCGAACAGGAGCAGGGACCACAGCCGTGACGCCTCGGCGAGCAGCGGCAGCTCCAGCTCCTCCACCTCGTAGCCTGCCTCGGCCAGCCATCGCGCCGCGTCGTCCAGTGCGGCGTTGACGGACGGGTGCGGTGCGGCGAGGCCCACGTCGCGGACGAGCCCGACGCGGACCGGCCCGGCCGCCGGTGCGGCCTCGGGCAGCGCGGGGACGCCGAACGGGTCGCGCAGGTCGGGGCCGGCCATCACCCGCAGGGCCAGGCGGGCGTCGGCCACGTTCCTGCCCAGCGGGCCCTGGACCGCCCACGCCTGGAAGGTGAGGGGCTCCTCGATCGGGCTGTCCTGGGGCGCCATCCAGTTGGACACCAGGCCGACCGTCGGGCGGATGCCGACCACGCCGCAGCACGCGGCGGGGAAGCGGATCGACCCGCCGATGTCGTTGCCCTGCGCCAGCGGGGTCATGCCGGCGGCGAGGGAACTGGCCGCGCCGCCGCTGGAACCGCCCGGCGTGTGGCCGGCGCTCCACGGGTTGAGGGTCCTGCCGTGCGCGTCGTTGGTGGAGAACCAGCGCACCGAGAACGCGGGCACGTTGCTCCGGCCGAGGAAGATAGCGCCCGCGCCGCGCAGGGCGCTGACGCACGCGTCGTCCTCGGCGGCCGTCGCGCCGGCCAGGGCCGCGATCCCGTGGCTCATCAGACGCCCCTTCTGCGGCGTGTTGAGCTTGGTCGAGACGGGCACGCCGTGCAGCGGGCCGAGCGTCTCACCGGCGGCGACCGCCTCGTCGGCCCGGCGCGCGTCGGCCAGGGCCTCCTCGGGACGGACGTCGACGAGGGCGTTCAGCGTGGGATTGACCGCGTCGATCCTGTTCAGGCAGGACTCCACGGCATCGACCGCCGAGATCTCCCGGGCGCGGATTCCCGCCGCGAGCTGGGTCGCGGACAACTGCCAGAGTTCCATGCCTGCTCCTGGATGGTCATGAATGGGGAGCCCCTGTCCGTGCCGGGGCGTCGGTGCCCGTCGGTGCCCGTCCGTGCCCGTCCGTGCCCGTCCGTGCCCGTCGGAGGTCGCCGACGGGTACCGACGGCCGGAAGGCGGATCGGCACCGGTGATGCCGAGGAGGGTACGTCATGCAACGCTGATGTACAACGGTGTTGTATATCCGGCCCGTCTCTCGTTACCCTGCCGCCATGCCGGTGGAGATTGACATCGCCCAGCGCCTCGCGGCCATCGCCGACGCCACCCTGGAGATCGTGGCGGCGGAGGGCATCGACGGGGTGACCATAAGAGCCGTGGCCAGGCGGGTGGGCGGCTCCACGACGCTCGTCACCAACTATCTGCCCACGCGTGAAGCCCTGCTACGCAACGCCGTCGAGCACGCGCTCGCGTCCTGGGGCGCGGAGGTGGGGCAGGTCGCCGAGGAGGCCGCCGAGGGGGAGCGGCTGTCCACCGTGGCCCGCTGGGCCTGTTCGACCGAGGGAGACGATCAGGTGCTGCGCAGGCTCTTCATGGAGATCCTCGGCCGGGCCGGGCCGGAGTCGGAGGCCGCCCGCGTCCTGCGGGAGGACGCGCGGCAGGGCCGCGACCTGCTGGCCGACGCCGCCCGCGACGCCGGGGCGGCCGACGCCGCGTTCACCGCCGACGTCCTGCATCTCGTCCTTCGCGGGTTCTACCTGTCCAGCCTGGAGGATCCCGAGCGCTGGACCGGCGAACGGGTCACTCCGCTCGTCGAGCGGCTCGTCCGCCTTCTGATCACCGCTCCGTAGATCCCTCCCCGCAGAGAGGCGCCGCGGATGAACCCGTGCGAGACGCCCCGGTGGCCGTCCCGTCTCAGGGGCGTGCGGCCTGCCCGGCGCGGTCCGCCCGGAGCGCCTCGATCATCTGGGTGGCCAGGGCCTTCATCCCCGCGTGGCGCGATGCCGGAAACGGCAGCGGCGCCAGGGTGGAGTGGCCGAAGGCCATGCAGACGAGGGCGTAGGCGAGCTGCAGGCTCTCGGCCGACTCGCAGCCGGGGACCGCCTCGCGGATCGTCTTGGCGATCTCGCGTTCCAGCCGGCTGTAGCTGTCGTAGATCCGGCCGCGGAGCCGTACGTCGTGCATCGCCCCGCTGATGAGCGCCTCGATGACGAGGTCGTCCTCGTTGCGGGCCATCTGCGGCCCGAAGAGGAAGTCGACGAGCGCGCGCAGCTGCGCGTCCGGCGGGCGGTCCGTCAGGGCGGCGTGCATCGCCTCGAAGTACGGCGTGATGACGTGGTCCCACAGGGCGTCGATGAGTTCGTCGCGGTTGCCCACGTAGTGCCGGATGTGCGAGCGGCTCATGCCCGCCGCGGCCGCGATCCGCTCCTGAGTGCTCCCGGCCAGACCGTGGGTGGCCACCGACTGGGCGGCCGCCTTCAGGATCTGCTTCCGCCGTTGCTCGGCGAGGCTGGGTCTCCCCACCCGATCCCCTTCAGTAGTTTTGCATTTGTAACAATCAACTTACTTTCCAGCATAGCACCGTGATCCATTCGGGGCGGGCGGTGGATCCGGTATTTCCCGCCTGCTGGGGCCGATGTTCACCGCATGCTTCCCGCTCATCTATTTTTGTTTTGCACTATTGACAATCAATTGGCAAGCGCCCACGCTAAGTGGCACGACCTGGGCGCCGGGTCCGTCCACCTCCGCCGCGCAGACGCGGCAGGTCGACCGCCTCGCGCCGCAGCGCGCCGCAGCCGGGGACCGGTCCCCCTCATCCGGCGACGCAGATCGTCTCGGCCCGCATCCGCATCACGCACGAAGGGTCCCCCATGACACGTCCCCGCCTGGCCGCCCTCACCGCGGTCCTCGCCGGTACCTGCACGCTCGCCGCGTGCTCGGCAGCGCCCGACGACGGCGACCCGGCCGCCGGGCGGGCGTTCGCCCCGGCGGTCACCACGTCCGTCCCGGCCCCGACCAAGAATGTCGAGGCCGTCACCTGGAACCTGGCCACGGGCGAGCCCGCCACACTGGACCCCGCCATGGCCGGCGTCGAGTCGATCAGCACGGTCGTGGCCAACATGTGCGAGGGCCTGTTCACCCTCGGCCCGGACTACCGGCTCCAGCCCGCCCTGGCCACCGGGTTCGCCCACCCGGACCCGCTCACCTACGTGATCAGCCTGCGCGAGGGCGTGACGTTCTGGGACGGCAGGCCGGTCACCGCCGAGGACGTCGTCTACAGCGTCAGGCGCATCCTCGACCCCAAGCTCGGCTCGTCGTGGATCGGCTGGGCGGTGAACCTGGAGGGCGTCGAGGCCACCGGCGGCAACGAGATCACCGTGAAGCTGAAGAAGCCGGACGTCATGATCCCGAACTTCTTCGCCATGCCCGCCTTCTACGTCGTGCAGAAGGACTTCGCCGAGGCCGCCGGCCGCGACTTCGGCACCGCCAGGGGCGGCGTGATGTGCACCGGCCCCTACAGGTACGGCTCCTGGACCCAGGGCCAGGACATCACCCTGACCCGCAACGACGCCTGGTGGAACACCGAGGTCAAGCCCAGGATCAAGGATCTGCGCTTCACCTTCGTCGCCGACCCCTCCGCCCAGACCGCGGCGCTGGCCAGCGGTGACGTGGACGGCCAGTTCATCGTCCCGCGCGCCGCCCACAAGCAGCTCGCCGCCAAGGGCAACATGTTGTTCGGCACGAGCCTGTCGCCCACGTTCCTGGCGGTGCTCAACCCGGACGGCGCGCTCTCCGACCCCGCCACCCGTCAGGCCCTGCGGGCCCTGATCGACTACAAGGGCATCATCGGATCGGTCTACCAGGGTACGGCGCAGCCGCTGCGGGCTCTGGTCCCGCCGGCGGCCTGGGGCTACGGCAAGGAGGTCTTCCAGGCGGAGTACGACAAGCTGCCCGAGCCGGTCCAGGACCTGGAGAAGGCCAAGACCCTCGTCGGCCGGTCCGCCAAGGCCAAGGAGAAGATCGTCCTGGCCTACACGACGGCCAGCGAGGAGGAGACCCGGATCGCCACCGCGATCGCCGACGCGGCCACCCAGGTGGGCATGGACATCGAGCTGAAGCCCCTCACCGGCGAGCAGTTCGGCGCGATCTTCGCCGCCCCGCAGGCGCGCGCGGGCCTGGACCTCTTCCTGGTGACCGGCTACCTCGACTTCCCCGAGCCGCTCTCGTACTACCAGTTCTTCACCAGCAGCAGTTTCTACAACTTCCCCGGATACAAGAACAAGGACTACGACACCGCGGTCTTCACCGCGATGGTCACGGAGGACCCCACCGCCCGCGCCCGCGAGGTGGCCAAGGCACAGGCCCTCATGGCCGAGGACCTGGTCAACATCCCGATCGCGACGCAGTACGTCAACGTCTACTACGGGCCGGAGCTGACCGGTCTCGTCCCGCGGCAGAGCTACCTCATCACTCCGTGGGCGACCGCCCTCGGCGGTAAGTGACGATGAAGCGCACACTCGCGGACCGGAACAGGAAGCGCACGTTCGCGGGCTGGATCGGCAGACGCGCTCTCGGCGGAGTCCTCACCGTCCTGCTCGCGTCGATCCTCATCTACGGCGCACTCCGGCTGGCCCCCGGAGACCCGGTCCTGGCGATGACCGGCGGCCGCCGCCTCACCCCGGACCAGGTCGAGGCACTGCGCCACCGTTACGGGCTCGACCGGGGCTTCATGCAGGGGTATCTGGCGTGGATCGGCGACGCGCTCCGGCTGGACTTCGGGACGTCGATGCACTACCAGACCGGCGTCACCTCCCTCATCGCGAACCGGCTCGGCGTGTCCGGCCTGCTGATCCTGTACTCGGCGGTCCTGGCGGTCGTGTCCGGGTTCGCGGTGGCGCTGGCGTCCGCGGTCAAGGGCGGCCCGGTCAACCGGGTCGCGGGCATCGTGGCGGCGGTCACCACCGCCACGCCGACGTTCGTGTCGGCCATCGGGCTCCTGTCGCTCTTCTCGGTCGGCCTCGGCTGGTTCCCCGCCACCGGCGCGGGCACCGGCCTGGCCGACCGGCTCTGGCACCTGACCCTGCCCGCGACCGCCATGGCGCTCGTCGCCTTCGGCGTCCTGGCCCGGGTCGGCAATGCGGCGTTCGCCGAGGAACTGCGCCGCGAGCACGTGGAGGTGGCGCGCAGCCGCGGGGTGGGCACCGCCGCCGTGATCCGCAGGCACGTGGTGCGCAACGCGCTCGCGCCCATGCTCACGATCGTCGGCCTGCTGCTCGCGAGCCTGTTCGTCGGCACCGCCGTCGTCGAGACCGCGTTCGGCCTCGACGGCGTCGGCTCCCTGCTGGTCAGCTCCGTGTCGCGGCGGGACTTCCCCGTCGTGCAGGGCGTCGCCCTCATCGCGGTCCTGCTGTTCGTGGTGGTCAACACCCTGGTGGACCTGGCGATGCCGTTCATCGATCCGCGCGTGACGGTTGGAGGGCTCGGCCGATGACCCTGACGATCCCCGCGCTCCGGGCACGGAGCGCCAAGAGGCGCCGGCGGCGGCCGTTCACCGTCTCGCTCGCGGTCGCGTTCCTGATCCTCGTCGCGGTCACGGGGCTGCTGGCCCCGGTGCTCGCACCGCACCCCCCGGACGCCACGAGCCTGCTGAACTCCCTGCTGCCCCCGGGAACCGAGGGGCACTGGCTGGGCACCGACTCCACCGGCCGGGACGTGCTGTCCAGGATCATGTACGGCGCCCGCCTCTCGCTGCTCGCGCCCCTGGGCGTGGTGCTGCTGTCGGGAGTGCTCGGGATCGCCGTCGGCCTGCTCGCCGCCCGCGCGGGAGGCTGGGCCGACGCCGTGATCTCGCGCGGCATGGACATCGTCTTCGCCTTCCCCAGCCTGCTGCTGGCGATGCTCGTGGTGGCGGTGTCCGGGCCGGGGCTCACCGCCCCCATCTGCGCCCTGGCCGTCAGCTACACGCCCTTCGTGGGCCGCGTCGTGCGCAGCGTGGCGATCCAGGAGGGCGCGCGGCCGTACATGGAGAGCTACCGCGTCATGGGCTTCGGCGAGCTGTGGGTGACGCTCCGCCACCTGCTGCCCAACGTGATGCCGGTCCTCATCGCGCAGAGCACGCTGGCCTTCGGTTACGCGCTGGTGGACCTGGCGTCCCTGTCCTACCTGGGGCTCGGCGTACGGCCACCGGACGCGGACTGGGGCTCGATGATCAGTCAGGCGCGCAGCGCCATCCTCCAGGGAGAGCCGTGGAGCGGTCTGCTGCCCGGCCTCGTGGTCCTGCTGACCGTCGTGAGCGTCAATGTGCTCGGCGAACACCTCGGCGGATCCATCGGCCGGAAACAGAGTGAGGGAGCGTGAAGGTGCTCGCGAAGAAGACGCTCGCGCGTAGGGAGGCCCCGGGCGGGGGAGCCGGGGACCGGCGGGACGCCCTCCGCATCTCGGAGTTGAGCCTGGCCGTCGGCACGGGAGAGAGGGCGATCCCCCTGCTCGCCGGCGTCACCGTCCGGGTGGGCCGGGGGGAGACCGTCGGCCTGGTCGGCGAGTCCGGCTCGGGCAAGTCGCTGACGGCCAGGACCGCCCTGGGCATGCTGCCCCGCGGCGCGCGCGCCACCGGCGGCGTCACGGTCTCGGACGTGGACGTGCTCGCCGCCGGACGCAGGGAACTGCGCGAGCTGCGGCGCACCCGGGTCTCGATGATCTTCCAGGACCCGCGGGCGTCGATCAACCCGGTCCGCCGCATCGGCGACTACCTCACCGAGGGGCTGCGGGCCCGCGGCGTGCCCGCCCGCGCCGCCGCCGAGCGCGCGCTGGACCTGCTCGACCAGGTCGGCATCCGCGACCCGGGAGGCGCGGTGAGGCGCTTCCCGCACGAGTTCTCCGGGGGCATGCTGCAGCGCGTCGTGATCGCCGGGGCGCTCTCGACGGAGCCGGAGCTGCTCCTGGCCGACGAGCCCACCACCGCCCTCGACGTCACCACCCAGGCCGAGGTGGTCGGGCTGCTGAAGGAGATGCAGCGGGCCCACGGGACCGGCATGCTCTTCGTGACGCACGACCTCGACCTCGCCGCGGCCGTCTGCGACCGCGTCTACGTCATGTACGCCGGGCGCATCGTGGAGGAGGCCGCCAGCGCCTCCCTCTTCGGCGCGCCCGCGCATCCGTACACCCGGGCGCTGCTCGAGGCGAGCCCGTCCGTGCACGGCGACAAGGTCGAGATCAGAGCCATCAGGGGACGCCCGAGAGCGCTCGCCGAGTCACCGTCGGGCTGCTCGTTCCGCGACCGCTGCCCGCTGGCCGGTGACGAGTGCGCCGAGACCGTACCCGACCACCGCCCGCACGGGACGTCCCTCGTCGCGTGCCTCCGCCCGGAACAGGTGACCCCGTGACCGCAGGTGACGCCGTGACCGCAGGTGTTCCCACGACCGCAGATGACGCCGTGACGACGGACGGCGCCGTGGACACGCCCGTGCTGAGCGTGACGTCCCTGGTGAAGACGTTCGGGCGGTTCACCGCGGTCGACGACGTGAGCTTCGAGCTGATGCCCGGCGCCTCGCTCGGAATCGTCGGCGAGTCGGGATCGGGCAAGACGACCACGGCCCGCATCCTCGCCGGCCTGGAGCAGCCGACCTCCGGGACCGTCACCCTCGACGGCGAGGTCGTCGAGGGGCATTCGCGCCGCGCCCGCCTCCGGCACGCGCGGCGGATCCAGATGATCTTCCAGGATCCGTACGGCTCCTTCGACCCCCGCCAGACCATCGCCCAGTCCATCGCCGAACCCCTGCGGCTGCACGCGCCGGGCTCCCGCAAGGAGCACCGGGCCCGCGTCGGCGAGCTCCTGGACCAGGTCGGGCTGAGCGGCCGGGCGGGGGAGTCGCTCCCGCGCGACCTGTCGGGCGGGCAGCGGCAGCGGGCCGCCATCGCCCGCGCGCTCGGCATCGCCCCGCGCGTCCTGGTGCTGGACGAGGCGGTCGCCGCGCTCGACGTCTCGATCCAGGCCCAGATCCTCACCCTCCTGGACGAGCTGCGCAGGGAGACCGGCATCTCGTACGTCTTCGTCAGCCACGACCTGGCGGTCGTCCGCTACATCACCGACACGGCGATCGTGATGCGGCACGGCCGCGTCGTCGAGCGCGGCGAGACCGAGCGGATCCTGCGCAGCCCGCAGCACCCCTACACCCGCCTGCTGCTCGACTCGATCCCCTCGCCGGGCTGGGACCTCGACCGGGTGGCTCAGGACCGCCGCGCGCTCGACCTGCGCTGAGGACCCCGTCGAGACCTCACTGATTCCCTCGCTTCTCGAACCACGGAGACATCACGTGCTGACCGTCAGCAAGATAGGCCCGGGCGACGTGCCCCCGGACGCCGAGCAGGTCATGATCCCGATGCGGGACGGAGTCCGGCTGGCCGCCGACGTCTACCTCGCCGGCGCGGCGGATCCGGCCGGGGCGCGACCGAACGCCGTCGTGCTGGTCCGCCTGCCGTACGACAAGAACGGCGTCTACTGCTTCATGCCCGTCATCAGCCGCTACTTCCTGGCCAGGGGCTACCACGTCGTGGTCCAGGACGTCCGGGGCAAGTACCGGTCGGAGGGGGCGACCGAGTTCGGCCTCCACGAGGCCGACGACGGCTGTGACACGATCCAGTGGATCACCGGGCAGCCGTGGTGCGACGGCGACGTCGTCATGTGGGGGGACTCCTACTACGGCTACACGACCATCGCCGCGGCCATCGGCGGCCACCCCGCGCTGAAGGCCGTCGCACCACGCGTCACGGGGTCCCAGCTCTCGATGACACTGGAGTACGGCGACGGCACGCGGGACGTCGAGCAGACGGCCCGCAAGTTCTACTTCGCCTCCCACTACGTGGACGCCGACCGCTACGAATGGGCGCCCGACTGGAGCCGCCGGCCGCTGCGGGCGGCGTTCGAGGAGTTCTTCGAGCAGCTCGGGAAGCGCTCGCCCAACTTCGACGCCGAGTTCACCGGCGAGTCCCGGTTCGTCCCGCCCCCGGTGAAGGCGCTGCTGGAGAGCCGTCCCGTCCCGGTCCTGTACACGATCGGCTGGTTCGACAACTGCGCCGTCTGGTCCTGGCACGACGTCCGCGCTCTGTCGCGGGAGCCGGAGTGGGCCGAGCGCCTCTACCTCCGCCTGGAGGCCATCGACCACGAGAACTACTGGCTGGGCCACGCCCCCGTCGCCCCGCGCGACGACCACGCCTCCGCCCCCGCCGCGCTGGAGCGCATGCTGCCCCGGTACCTCGACCCCGCGATCGAGTTCTTCGACGCCGTCCTCGGCCGCTCCGGCGACCTGGCGGCGCTGCCCCGCGTGCGCTACGAGGTCTGCCACGGCGGGTGGGGCGAGAGCGACGCCTGGCCGCCCCCGCAGGCGTCCGGCCTGGAGTACTACCTGTCCGCGGACCCCGTCCCGGCCCTGACCGCCGAGGCGCCGCCGCAGGAGAGCCCGCTGCGGTGGACCCACGACCCGTCCGACCCGGTCCCCTCGGCCGGGGCGAACCCCTTCGCCTCTCTGTTCGACCGCTCGGACCTGAGCTCCATCGGGCGGCGCGAGGACGTGCTCCGCTTCACCGGCCCCGCCGTCGGCGAGGACACCGACCTGCTCGGCACCGTGACCCTGCTGCTGCGGCTCACGGCCCCGGCCGGCGCGCACGTCCACACGCGCCTGCTGGACGTGACGCCCGACGGCGGCGCGTTCCTCGTCGCCAAGGGCCAGATCCGGCTCGACGTGCCGCTGAGCGGGGAGGAAGCCGTCGTGGACCTGCAGAACATCGCCTACCGGCTGCGCGCCGGGCACCGCCTCGCGCTCGACATCATGGGCAGCGACTTCCCCGAGTACGTCACCGAGTGCCCCGCCGGAGCCGACCCGTGGAGCGGCCCGCCCGGCGAACCGGTCACCCGGGAGATCACGCTGGGCGGATCCCGTCCCTCCTGCCTGCGCATCGGCCGGTGGCAGCCCGAACAGCTCCGCCGGGCGCGCGAGCGCCGCGGCGGCGGCTCCTGACGCCGTCCCCGGGGATCCGTCCCCGATGACTCCCCATGTCCGCGCGTCCTCCATCCGCACGCCATCACACCCGCACGCCATCACACCCGTACGTCCCCATATCCGCACGTCCCCATATCCGCACGTCATCGAGGAGCCCACGATGTCCGACGCCCAGGCCCCGTTCGTCCCCGCCCTGACCTTCGCCTTCGAGATCCGCGCCCACCTCACCCCCACCCTGCACATCGGGCACGGAGACGGAGAGAGGACCGAGTTCACCCCGATCGTCGGCGGCACGGTCGAGGGCCCGCTGCTGCGCGGGACCGTCCTGCCGGGCGGCGGCGACTGGTCGAACACACGCGGCCGCGTCTGCGAACTGGACGCCCGCTATCTCATCCAGGCGGAGGACGGCGCGGTCATCGACATCGTCAACCGCGGCTATTACCACGAGGACGGCCAGAGTCCCGACCAGTACGACGGCGACCTCCAGGTGTCCCGGGCCGGCGTGTACTACCGCACGTCACCGACCTTCCGTACCGACGCGCCGGCGCACCGGTGGCTCGCCCGGACCGTCTTCGTCGGTCTCGCCCGCGAGGCGGCGAGGGACGTCGTCGCCATCCGGATGTACGCCCTGGCCTGATCATCCCCGTACGGCCCGGCCCCGGCCGCCTCACCGGTTCATGGCGGCGACCAGGGCCTTCCAGTCGGCGGAGCGGGACATGGCGCGGGAGCCGACCGTCTTGCGCTTGCCGTTCGCCAGGCGGATGACCAGGCGGCCGCCCTCCAGCGTCAGCGGCTGCCGGTCGTCCACGACGAAGTCGCGCTTGGCGGGGCCGATCATGGCGTACGTCGTGGCACCGCCGGGATAGACGGAGAAGTACGTCCTGCGGAGCAGGACGACGCCGACGACCAGGCAGAACACCGAGAAGATGACGAAGACGGAGAAGCTTCCGAGGAGGAGCAGCCAGATCTGGAGAATCGCCCCCACGCAACCCAGGACGATGAAAACCCATCCGACAACGGGGTTGTACCTGACATCCATGGACATGGTTACGAAGCCTGCCAGATGCGCTCAGGCCGCCGTCAACCCTCGGTCTGTGTCTCTCCCGCACGGCGGATCGCCGGCCGGAACCCGCAGGGACACGAACGATCCGGAATTCCGGAAAGGTCCTGAACCGAAGAGCCGGCCCCGGACGTCCAACGGACGTGAGATATCTTCGCCTGCCCGTCCGGTGCGCCTCGTCTGGGGCGGGGCGGGCGGACCGGTGACGGACGGCGTCTCACCGGCGGTCCCGGTGCCCGATATCGAGAGCATCACAGAAGAGTGGCCCGCCGCCGGGGACGTCGACGGCGACGGCGAGGACGATCTGGTGTTCCGGAACGGCCGCCGGGTCGAGCTGCTCACCGAGGGCCCGTCCGCCAAGCGGGAACTCGGCCCGTTCTCCTGCCCCGCCGACGGCTTCACGCACTACGCGGAGCCGGTGCGGGCAGGCGACTACGACCGGGACGGGCGCGACGAGGTGCTGATCAGCTGCTGGTCGCATCACGGGGAGCCGGACCCGCGCCGCTGGTGGATGTGGGACGCGAACGGCCCCATGATCGACCTCGACACGAGCGGGTTCGTCTCCTGACCCCGCGGCGCGGTCGCTCAGGGGAGCGGACGGCGGCGCAGCCAGTCCCAGAAGCCGCGGCGCGGTCGCCGGGCGAGGATGTTTCCGCTCTTCACCGAGCCCGACACGGTGATCCGCAACTTGATCGGCGTTCCGGGTTCGAGCTGCACGCGCTGTCGGACGGAGCCGCTGCGGACCGTGACGCTGTCGACGTCCACCGCCACGCCGGGCGGCACGATCAGCAGCACCTGGCCGCTGCCGACCGAGACCGAGAGGTCCAGATCGCGCTGCGTGATGACGGCCTGGGTGAAGTCGATGACCGCGGACCCGCTGCTGATCTCCACTTCCATGCGGCGCGGTACCGTCCACACCCCGTCCCGCCGGATCTGGCCGCTGCCGGTCTTCAGCTGGATGAGCTCCTTGGGAGCCGCGGCGGGGGCCGCGAGCGCGGGCGGCAGGTCCCGCAGGAGCGCTTCGAGCTCGCCGTACGTGCGTGCGGCCAATGCCACCTCCAGCCGCTCACCGAGTTCGTCCATCGTGAGGCGGCCGTCGCCCGCGGCGACCCTGAGCTGTTCCACGACCTCGTCGCGTTCTTCATGGGAGACACGTAGGTCACGGCGCTCCGGCACCAGATCACCCGACATATCGCGAAGTATAGTGCTCCCGGGTGAAAATTTGCGATCTTGAAGGCCGGGACGGGCCGGGAACCGCGGCACCCGGTGGTGGGGCGGGTGCCGCGGGCGTGCAGCACCGTGGCCGCCGCCCGCCGTCCCGCAGGGTCCCGGCCCGGTGCGGATCCGCCATGGGAGCGGAGCCGGCCGGCCGGAGTGAAAGTTTCACCGCCGGTTGACGGATATGGGGAGACCGCCCATGATCATGGTGCCTCCGGGTCAGGGGGGGCGTCGAGTGAATGCCGCTGTCCACTGCGAGGTGCGCCGATGCCGCGATCCCTGTCACGATCCCTGTCACGGGCCACGTCCGCCGTCCTGCTGACGCTGGCCGTCCTGCACGTCCCCCCAGCCCACGCCGATGACCCCGCCCCGGTCACGGTGACCGTCAACGCCCGCGCCGCGCTCGCCACCGTCCCCGAGACCGGCATCGGCACCAACCACGCGATCTGGGACGCCAACCTGGGCACCGACGCGACCGCCGATCTGCTCAAGGACGCGGGCATGAAGCTGCTGCGCTATCCCGGCGGCTCGTACTCCGACATCTACCACTGGGCCGACCACACCGCTCCCGGCGGCTACGTCGCCCCCGACACCGACTTCGACACCTTCATGCGCGGCGTACGGCGCACCGGGGCGCAGCCGATGGTGACCGCCAACTACGGCACCGGCACGGCCGAGGAGGCGGCGGCCTGGGTACGCCACGCCAACGTCACCAAGGGCTACGGCGTCAAGTACTGGGAGATCGGCAACGAGAACTACGGCAACGGCCACTACGGCACCGCCTGGGAGGCGGACGACCACGCCGACAAGAGCCCGGCCGAGTACGCGCGCCACGTCGTGGCCTACTCCGACGCGATGAAGGCCGTCGACCCGACCATCAAGATCGGCGCGGTGCTGACCACCCCGGCCGAATGGCCCGACGCGCTGGTCGCCGAGGGCGACGCCGGAACGTGGAACGAGGTCGTCCTGTCCACCGCCGGAAAGAAGATCGACTTCGTGATCCTGCACTGGTATCCCGGCGCCCTGGACAAGACCGCGCGCATTCCCGACATGCTCGACCTCGTCCGCCGGCAGATCGCCGAGCACGTGGGGGCCGGCTCCGAGCGGGTCGGCATCGCGATGACCGAGTTCAACACCGGCAGCAGCAGCAACGGCACGAACACCCAGCCCGGTGCGCTGGCCGCCGCCGACGCCTACGCGACGCTGCTGGCGGGCGGGGTGTTCACCGTCGACTGGTGGAACGTCCGCAACGGCATCGGCAAGGTCACGCAGGTCGAGGGGCACACCGACTACGGCGACTTCGGCCTGTTGTCGAGCGGGACGTGCACCGCCGACGGCAGCGTCTGCGAACCGGCGCTCAACACGCCCTTCGCGCCGTACTACGCGCTCCAGATGGTGAGCAGGTTCGCCCGCCCCGGCGACCGGTTCATCCGCGCCGCGACCGACCAGGCGAAGGTCGCCGCGCACGCCGTACGGCGCTCCGACGGCGGACTCGCGGTCCTGCTGATCAACACGTCGTCCGACACGTCCTACCCCGTCGCGATCGACTACTCCGGCTTCAGCCCGGCGTCCGGGGCCCCCACCGTGCTGACCCACACCAACGGCGCCACGAGCATCACCACGTCGGCCACGGGCAGCGCGACCAGCCGGACGCTGCCGCCCCTGTCGCTGACCACGGTCATCCTGCGCCCCGCCTCCGCCCAGGCGGACCTGCCGGGCGCGCCGGGACAGCCGGCGGCCTCGGACGTGACGGACAGGACGGCCGCGATCACCTGGCCCGCCGCCTCCGCCGGCGCCCGCCCGATCGTGAAGTACGAGGTCTACCGCCAGAACGGAGCCGTCAGCGAGCAGATCGGCGAGACCGCCGGCACCTCGCTCACCGCTGCCAACCTGAAGCCGGGCACCCGCTACACGGTCAATGTGATCGCACGGGACAGCGGCGGCGGCGCCTCCGCGCCCTCCGCGCCGCTGACGTTCACGACCGGCACGCCCGCCTCCAGTTCCTGCTCGGTACGGCTGACCAAGCAGACCGACTGGGCCAGCGGCTACGTCGGCTCCATCGACGTCACCAACCACGGCGCGCCGATCAACGGCTGGACCCTGACCTTCGGCTGGCCCCGGGCCTGGCAGAGCCTGGGCAGCGGCTGGAGCGCCGTCTGGACGCAGAACGGGCGGGAGGTCAAGGTCGTCAACGAAGCCGGCAACGGCTCGCTGCCCACCGGCGGGTCGGTCACGATCGGCTTCGTCGGCAACTACAGCGGCCCGAACGTGCTGCCCGCCGTCTTCACCCTCAACGGGACGGTCTGCACGACCCGGTAGCGGCGGGCGGGGGTCTCCCGTCACCGCCCCTGAGCGGCCGGGGCCCGGTTCGTCCGGGCCCTCGGCCCGCATCGGCCGGATCGCACCGCGTGCGGCCCGCCGAGCACGGCCGGCCGCAGACGCCCGCCCCCGGGGTCAGGAGGCGTAACGCGGGTAGCCGTACCCGACGACCTGCGACTTCGGGCGGACCCGCTGCTCGACCTTGCCGTTGCCGGTGTTGCCCTCGATCGTGGTGATCGTGCCGTCGCCGTTGTCCCTCTTCACGAAGCCGACGTGGTCGATCCCGGACAGGTCGCTGCCGCCGTCCCAGTCGAAGAAGACGACCGCGCCCGGCTCGGCCTGGACGCCCCAGCGCTTGTTGGCCTTGAACCACTGGGCGTGGGTGACGGTGTAGGCGTCCCAGCCGACGGTGGGCCGCAGGCCGACCTGCTCGCCGACCCAGGAGACGAACATCTCGCACCAGGGGGCGTTGGCGTACCCGGCGACGCTGCCGCCGTCGCGGGCGATGGTCTCCTGCACCCGGGGAGAGCTCATGTACCAGGAGTGGAACTTGGTGCCGCCGCCGGCGGCGTTCTCCGTGATCCCGATCTGCTGCTCGGCCACGTTCAGCAGATCCGCGGCCGTCACCCGGGGCCGGCTCCCGGCGGAGTCCTCGGGGACGGCGTCGAGGTGGACGTAGACCACGCCGGCGGCCGCCAGGACCGCCGCTGCGGCGGCGCCCAGGACCAGGCGGTGGGTGCGGATGTCGATGCGGGTGGCGGCGGTCCGGATGGCGAAGGTCATGGAGTGAGATCCCTTGAGGGGCGGGCGGCGCCCGGCCGGTGAGGCGGTGCCCGGTCGGGGACCGGTGCCGTCTCATCGCCGGGAGGCCGTTTCACCGGCCTTTCCTCCATGAAGCCCAGCGGGCGTAGCGGCGGGGGTGCACGCGGGATGCCGTTCGGTTGCCGGTGAGGGGACGTCCGGCGGTTCCCGGTCCGACCGGTCGTGCCGGCCCGGGATCCTGCCCGGTCTCCGTACGGCCCAGCGTCTCCGTACGGCTCAGCGTCTCCGTACGGCTCAGCGCGCCCTGCGATAGCGGATCATCGGGCCGAGCAGGCCGGGCACCACCGCGAACGGAGTCATGCCGAGCCGGGCGGCGACCGCGGCCGAGGCGGTGTTCCCCTCGTCGACCTCGGCCAGCACCTCGGGCAGCCCGAGCGGGCCCAGGGCGTACTCGACCACGGCGCGGGCGGCCTCGGTGGCGTAGCCCCTGCCCTGGGCCCCGGGGTCCAGGC
Organism: Planobispora rosea; assembly: GCF_014648175.1. Lineage (GTDB taxonomy): Bacteria > Actinomycetota > Actinomycetes > Streptosporangiales > Streptosporangiaceae > Planobispora > Planobispora rosea. The sequence goes on along the minus strand of NZ_BMQP01000014.1, from coordinate 168,771 downwards.
TGTAGACGACCTCAAGACCCAGGTCGTCCAGAGGACGCAACGCGACGGTGCCGACCGGGCCGAGCCCGTCGGTCTCCCGGATCAGCCAGAGGCCGTACCCGGCCGAGGCGAAGTCCCGGGCGCTGTCCTCGATGATCGCGGTGACCTGCGCCGGGGTCGGGACCGCCCCGTCGAACAGGAACCGCCGGACCTCCGGTTCGGTCCAGTGGGCCAGCAGCCCGGCGTGATCGTGCGCGGTGACCGGACGCAGGACCAGGCGATCCGTCGTCAGGACAGGGTTCACAGGCGTCAGGATAGCGGCCGCGCGCCGTCGTCCGCGCCCGCTTATCCCCGTTGCGATCGCCGGAAGGGTGATCGACGTCGTCTCCGCCGGGGCCCGCCGGCGGGTGAGCTCATTCGAGGCGCACGCGCAGGCGTACCTCGTCCTCGTTGGGGTGGCCCGTGAACGTGTCCAGCAGCCTCCGTTCGATCTGGTGCGGGTCCCAGACCGCGGCCCGCTCCAGTCCGACGCACTCCTCGGGTGAGGCCGGCCGCTCCCTGCCCTCCGAATCGAAGATCGTGCACTTCCTGAAGTCGGCGAGGTCCTGAACGAAGCGGACCACGGGCCCGGCCACTTCGCCTTCGAGTTCCCTGTGCCCGATGTCCGGCCATCGGTCATGGCCGGGCAGCCGGACGGCCTGGGTGAACAGAAGCGGCTTCGCGCCGATCTCGTCCAGGTCGGAGGAGGGCTCCGCCGTCCTGTGGTCGTAGAAGGCGACGTACGGGTCGGAGAGAACCCGCCCGTAGCCGAACGAACCGTCCGTCAGGGGGATTCTCACGAACGTTCCGGGGGTCGATGTCGGCCTCTTCACCATGATTGAATCCCTGACCGCCCTCTCCTGCGTCGGCGTCTCGTTCACTTCTTCTCGATTTTGTTTCCCGTGAACGGTGCGAGCTCCCCGAAGCACAGATTCGAGGCCTCATGGAAGACCTCTCCCAGGGGGTTGTCCTTGCCGACGCCGCGGAAGGCGTTCTCCGTCAGCTGCGGGCCCGGATCCGTGTCCGAATGCGCGCCGCCGCTGAATCCGCTGAGCCCGAGTTCGGTGGAGCGGTTTTTTCCATGGTAGTCGATGAGCTGCTGCTCTCTTCCCCGGATCGCCAGATATCCCATGTCCCGATAACGCTGGTCATAATTCACCGCATAACCGACCGCGAACTTGTCGAGAACGGCCGGTCCGAAGTTCGGATCGGACGGCTCGCCCCGCTCGTCGACATGATGGTTCAGGTCGCGTGCCCGGACCGCCGCCTCCGCCTGCGGCCGCCAGGGACGGGTGAGGTCGATCACGGCGCTGGTCCGGCCCGAATAGGAGGTCTTGGTGAGGGAGTTGTACTTGGTGTACGTCACGTACACCCGTCCGGCTATCGGCTGTCTCTGCTCCTTCCTGTCCGAGATCGGCTCCGTCATCGGCTCCGGTATGGGGAAGGGCTCGTTTCTCCGCTCTTGAACGCTCCTGAGTGCGGGGAACGCGGCGTCCCTCGCCGGCATCCCGTACGGATTGCCGTACGTCGCGATCGAGCCCGCTCGCTGCATGTGCCACCGGAGGGCGAGCACCATCGCGGCGGAGGCGGCGGCGTGGGCGGCCAGGAGCGCCCCGGCGCCCCCGGCGGCAAGTGAACCGCCCGCCGCCGGTGCCGCGGAGGGCCCGGCCGCCGGCACCGCCGAGGCGGTGGCGCCTGCGGTGACGACGGTGGCCGTCCGCCATGCCTGAGCCGCCCGCTGCAGCGCGGTGGCCGCGGTGAGGACCGTCTGCGGATCGAGGGCCTCGGCCGCGTGACGCCCGTCGGGATCGATCAGGGTGACCGGGTTCCCCCGCGCGTACCGGTAGAGGTTCGGCCCGTCGGCGAGCCCGGCCGGATCGGCGCTGGACCATCTCCCGAGCCAGCAGGCGTAATAGCGTGCGCCGTGCCGGCTGAGGCCCGTTTCCTCGTCCCGCTCCCTCCCCGTGTACCGGTATCGCTTCGCCGTCTCCGTCTGGCTGCGCACGGCCTGATAGGCCGAGCACCCGTAGGGCGTGTACTCCTCGTAGGAGATGATCTGCGCCCGGTCGTCGAGCTCCAGGCCGGTCGAGCCGAGGTGGTCGCCGAGCTGGTAGCGGATCAGCCGCCGCGGCGCCCGGTCGTCGCCGGCGGTGTCGCGGGTGCGCGTCTCCACCAGGGCGATGCGCCGCCCGTCGTCCGTCACGTGCAGCGTCTCGCGTTCCAGCGTGGCGGTGCCCGTACCGACGGGGCCGTCGTGCCTGCGGAAGATCTCGAAGCCGCCCAGGTAGATGCGCTCCTCGACCAGGCCCGGTGATTTCTCCCACACCTTGCGCACGCGCTCGCCCGACGCGTCGTAGACGGAGAAGACCGTGCCGCCGTTCAGGTCGGTCCGGCGCAACCGGTCCCTGCAGTCCCAGTGCATGTTCGGCCCGGGCCGCCCGCCGCCCAGGTGCGGCATGCGCACCAGATTGCCGTGGGCGTCGTGCTCGTAGGGCTCGATCCGCGGCGGGTCGGTGCGGCCGGGGCTGAGCGCGGTGCGGCTGAGGCGGTTGCCGGTCTTGCGCGGCGGGCCGGGACCGACGGGGTCGACGGGGTCACCGGGGTCGCCGCCCTCGGTCAGGCTGGGTTCGAGGTAGTCGTAGGAGCGCGTCCAGCCCGGGTGCGCCGGGTCGCCGCCGCGGTGCCGCATCCGCTGGATGTTGCCGGCCGCGTCGTACACGTAGCGCTCGACGTAGGCGCCCATGGCGTTGCCGTCGCCGGGGTGGTCCAGCCGGGTGGGGAAGGCGCCGGAACCGTCCGGCGCGGTCGGCGGTCTGTGCCCGCCGTCCGCCAGCTGTCCCAGGTGCTCGCGGCCGGTGGCCTGGACGAGCTGGTAGAGGGCGTCGTAGACGTAGTCGTTGCCCGGCTCGACGCGCCGGTTCCTGAAGTAGACGGTCTGCTGGGCGTCGTCCCGGATGCGGGTGATGTTGCCCGCGGGGTCGTAGGTGTAGCGCAGGTTCTGGACGTGGCGGCCCGGCGAGCCGGGGACGGGGGGCTGCGGGTCGTCACCGGGGAAGGCGTCCGGGGCGCGGCGCGTGAGCAGCCCGGTGAGCCGGAAGGTGAGCGGGTCGTAGGCGCAGGAGGTGACGGCGCCGTTGCGGTAGCCGATGCGCAGGCGCCGGCCTCTGGCGTCGTAGTCGACGGCGGCGACGCCGACCGGCGACGGCGTCTCGGTGCCGGGGTCGAGCAGCGTCGCGGGCTCGGCCGCGCGTTCCAGCCAGACGTCCACCCGCTCCAGCAGGCCCGCCTCGTTGAAGACCGGTTGGACGACGTTGTGTTTGACGCCGGCCGGATCGTTGTGCGGGGTGACGGACTGGACGGGGCGGTTGAGCGCGTCGTAGCGGGTGCCGGTCTCGAAGCTCTCGTCGTCGAGCCGCGGATCCAGCCGCCAGTCGGGCAGGGCCGTGTAGTCGCCGGCCAGGCGGCGGGTGCTGCGCAGCAGGTTGCCCTTGAAGTCGTAGGCCTCGGCCGGGTCGCCGCGGGCGTCGAGACGCGCGTTGGTGACGACGCCGGCGGAGTCGAAGTGACGGTAGACGCGGGTGCGCAGGTTGAGCGTCTCGGCGCCGGCCCGGCCCTCGCCGTACTCGATCCTGTCGATGAGGATGTCGCGGCCCAGCGTGCGCGGGTCGGAGTCCGCCGTGGTGCCGCGCACGGTCTGCTCGACCGGGCGGCGCAGCGCGTCGTAGGCGGTCGTGAAGGTGTGGCCGCGGCTGTCCCAGGAGCGGATGGGCTTGCCGGCCGCGTCGTTCAGCGTCCAGCGCGCGCCGGACTCCATGCTGAGCCGATGGAGGCGGTTGCCCAGCATGTCGTAGGCGTAGCGCATGACGACGCGGCCGAGCGGGTCGCCGGCCTGCTGGACGGCGTCGCGCACTTCGCGCTGGTTGCCCTCGATGTCCAGCTCGATACGGGTGGCGAGGCTGTCCTCGCTGCCGTCGAGGTCGTGGCCGGGGCAGACGACGCGGTTGCGGGTCACGGCCAGGAAGGGGCGGCCGAGCGCGTCGAAATGCGTGGTGGTGGGCGTGTCGGCGTGGGCTTCGGCGCGCAGGGCGGCGTCGCGCTCGTCCTGTCCGAGGGCCCCGCCGACGCGCTGCGCGTGCCAGGTCTGCCAGGTGGGCGGCTGCGTCGCGAAGTATTCACCGACATAACCGCTGATGTCGGGATCGGTGCGCGGGTCGCCCGTCTGGGCGTCGCGGGCGGCGCAGGTGTCGTTGACGTCGTAGGCGGTCTGCCTCCAGGCGTCGAAGACCATCTTCTCGTAGGTGTGGTCCGGGTGCAGCGTGGCGACGACGCGCTCGGCCGGGTCGTAGAACAGCACCGGACTGACGCCGGTCGCGACGCCGAACTCGAAGCGGTGCGTGGCGCTGAAGAAGGGCTCGTACTGGCGGACCGGCTTGCCCTTGTTGTTCAGGACGGTCCATCCGCTCCCGACCCAGCGCGGATCGGCGACGGGCGCCCGCGGGTCGTCGGCGTCCAGCGGCCCGGGTTCGGCCCGGGTCTTCTTCTGGACCTCCCGGCCGGAGCCGTCGGAGTAGGAGAAGTCGAGCCGGATCCTCATCCCCTGCGGCGGCAGCGGCGCGCCGAGGTGGGTCTCGCGGGCGAGCGTGGCGGCGCAGGGCGGCAGCCACCTGGCCGGGTCGTCCGGGTTGGCCCGCCGCGTGCGCCGGAAGCGGTCGAGGTCGTAGACGATGCGCGTGGTGGCGCCTTGGAGCAGTTCCGCCGCGGCGGCGCGCGGGTCGGCGGCCTCGAAGAAGCCGTCGAGCCGCGCCTGCGGGAGATCGGCGGTGAAACCGTCGAGCGTGTCGCCCTCCACCGGCGCGGGCGGCGCCTTGCCCATCACCGCCGTGCCCGCCACCATGCCGAGGGCGTCGTAGGCGATCTCGGTCCGGTTGCGGTTCGGGTCGCTGATCAGCCGCGCCTGCAGCAGGCGGTAGTCATGGGCCTCCACCGTGACGCGGTTGCCGAGCGGATCGCGGGTTCCGGCCGTCAGCAGGTCGTAGGAGTCGTAGTCGACGACGACGTCCTGACCGAAGGGGTCGCGGTGGCGCCGGGGCAGGAAGAAGTGCTCCCGGGCCCGGGCCAGCTCGGCGGCGGCGTCGTCGGCGGGGTCGGCGCTGTGGAAGGCCCGTCCCGACGGGATCCACCAGTGGCCGTCCGCGTCGCCCGCCGGGAAGCGGCCGTCCGCCTTGAGCGCCTGGCCCGGCAGGTAGCCGCCCCGGTCGCCGTTCTGGCCGCCGTTCTGGCCGCCGAGCACCGATGCCGGGTCGGGCAGCAGGGGCTCGGCGGGCTGTCCCTGACGCGGGCGCCGGAAGACCTGCGCGAGCAGGCCGGGGGTGAGGGCGAGCCGGTAGTCCTCGCCGGGCAGGGCGAGCGGCTGCAGGACGCCGAGGGGGAGCAGGCCGTCCAGGTCGTCGCGGCGGTAGAGGGTGCGCGAGCACTCGATGGGACGGCGGCGCCGGTCACCGGCCGCCGTGGCCTCGTAGGCGACCTCGGGGGCGGTGAACCGGTGACGCAGGCGGCCCGGAGCGGCCGGATCCGGTTCGACGAGGTCCGCGGACCGGTAACGGCCGGCCGGCCCGGTCGCCGGGTAGCCGGTCAGCTCGAAGACGACCGCCTCGCAGGGCAGGGGGGCGCGATGCGCGTCGGGCGACTCGACGGCGTTGCTGACGCGGTTCTCGGTGTAGGTCATCAGCGGGGTGGTCTGCTTGGCCCGGTCGGCCGGGTGCAGCCCGGTCAGACCGGGGTTGGGCACCGGCCGTACGCCCCCCGCCGCGTCGACGGCGCGGATCTGCGTACGGCGCCCGTAGCCGACGGCGGCCTCTTTCAGCACGTTGCCGTAGTCGTCGACCTCCAGCGTCAGCGTGTGCCGCAGGCGCGGATCGGCCGCGTCGCGCTCGTAGTGGTAGCTGATCGCCTCACGTGGGTGGGTGAGGAAGACCGCGTGGCGGTTGACGCCCCGGGGCTGCAGGGAGCGGACGGTGAAATCCTGCTCGGTGACGGTGTAGGGCGTGCGGGCGCGCAGGATCTGCTCCGGCGTGGCGCCGGGGCCCGCGTCGTCGGCGTAGATCTCCTGGCGCAGCATCACGCCCTTGAGCGCGCGGCAGGCCTCGCGCTCCTCCTCGGAGGTCAGCCCGGCCGGGAGCACGGTGTCCGGGAGCAGGAGGTCGCGGGCCTCGGCGTCGGTCAGGCCCGGTTCACGGAAGTACTCGCCCCGGTCGGCGGCGTTCAGCAACCCGGCGAAGTAGTCCGATACGTGGTCACGATCCCCGTGGACGCCGGTGTGGAACCAGGTCTTGGTGTGGACCGGGGGCACGTGCGACGCGGCCGCGGTGTTCTCCGCCGGGATGCCGCCGGAGAGGGTCGCGAACTCCGCGGTGAACTCCCCGGTGAACTCCTCGGTGTCCCACTGCTCGACCATGCCGAAGCCGCGGAACTCGCGCTCCTCGCCGTCGAAGTGCCCGTGGTGGTAGGCGTAGCGGACGGTGAAACGGTTGCGGCTGACGTGGTCGACGGTCTCGACGCGCTCGACCACGTGCACCGGGAACGGCAGCCGGGTGACCCAGGGCCTGCCGTCGCGTTCGTCCCGCAGGGAGAACTTCGTCGAGGGGGCGTAGTCCACGCGGGTCTCGGCGCCGAGGTTGTTGCTCGTCTTGACCAGCAGGTGGGGTTTGCGGCCGCCCATCAGGTCGACGTAGCGCATCGGCCGCCGCGCGTCGCCCGGCAGGGGCGAGGACCAGACCAGGCAGGCGGTGCCGTTGCCGAGCAGGTCGACGGGGACGACGGCGGCCAGGTCGTCGACGCGGGGGAAGGCCTTCAGCGGGTGCGGCCGGCTCCAGCCGTTGCCCGACTGGTTGAAGTACAGGTGGACGCCGTCGCGGTGCAGATAGACGATGTCGGCGGTGCCGCTGCCGTCGATGTCGGCCAGGCGGATGCGCCCGTGGTCGAACTGGTCGGGATGGTCGAACCACGGCGCGTTGTCCATCGTCACCTTGGCGCCGAAGCGGCCGTGGCCCAGATTGGGCCAGTAGCAGACGTCGCCGTTGCGGACGCGGACGATGTCGGTCAGGCCGTCCCCCGACAGGTCGGCGAGGTGGACCGACTGCGTGCCGTCGGCGAAGACGATCCGCGGGCCTTTCTCCTCGTCGAGCGCCCGCGCGACGCGCCTGGCCGGGCCGAAGCCGTCCTCGCCCAGCGAGGCGTGCCAGACGAGGGCGTCGTCCTCGGTGATGAGCACGTCGGCCCGGCCGTCGCCGTCCAGATCGACGAACTTGAGGTTCGGATCACGGAGGTCGCGGTTCAGCCGCGAGGTGAAAGGGCGGAAGGGCAGCCAGCCCTCGGCGCCGTCGTGTTCGTACAGGCCGGGGACGGGGCTCTCCACGACGACGTCGGGCCGGCCGTCGCCGGCCAGGTCCATGAACTCGGCCCCGCCGTTCAGGCTGGCGCCGGGCTTGCCGGCGACGGCCTCCAGCGGCGCGAAGCGGGCTCCGACCCCTTCGGCGCCCTCCGGGACCGGGCTCAGGTTGCGGGTGTAGAACCAGGCGCCGGCCTGCTCGGTGAGGATCCCGGGGACACCCTCGCCGTGCAGGTCGGTCCAGCGGTACGCGGTGCCGTCCAGGCCGATGGGGAGGTTCTCCAGGCTCTGCGGATCCACCTCCTCCACCACGTCCCGCACGACGGGTTCGGTGTACTCGAACTCGACGGGCGGCAGGGCGCGCCGGTCGTAGCCGCCGTCGCCGTCGCGGCGGTAACCGGTCTGGGTGACCGAGCGCAGGAAGGTGTGGACGGGGTTGCGGACGCCGGCCGGATCGAGCTCGTCGGAGTGGGCGAGGTCGGTGGAGCGCACCAGGCAGCCGCGTCCCACGCCCGCCTCGTCCGGGAAGTGGTGGAACATCAGGACGCGCCGGCAGATCCGGTAGGTCCGGATCTCGAATCCGGCGCGGTAGGAGGAGAACGGGTCCACGCGTACGGGCCAGGTGCCCGAGGCGGCGGGCGCCGGCGCCTCGGCGTCGTGCTCGCCGTAGTCGAAGACGACCTCGAAGTGCCAGGCGTCGCCCGCGTCGGGCGCCCCGGCGCCGGGGGGTTCGGGCCAGGGGGCCCGCTCGTCCAGCACCGGGAGGTACGGCGCGCGGTTGCCGTAGCGGATGCGCTTGAGATACCGCTGGGCCGAGCGGGAGGCGTCCGTGCGGTTGCGCTCGCGGGCCGGGGAGAGCCGCCTGCCCGACGCGTCCTCGAAGATCCCCGCGGAGTCCTCGGGCGCGTAGCCGTAGACGATGACGTTGCCCCTGTCGTCGTGGCTCTGGCAGATCAGCCAGCTGAAGACGCGGCCCGGGTCGGCGGGATCGGAGATGCGGCTCTCGGCGGTCCTGCCGTACCAGGTGGTGACGTTGTCCCCGGAGATCGAGCGCCAGGACACGTCGGTCGCGTCGGCGGTGTTCGTCCAGCGTTCGACGCGGGCGAAGAGCCCTTCGACGCGCGGCCGGTACCGGTCGACGCGGTAGCCTGCCCCGTTCACCGTGCGCACGGGCGAGCGCTCGCGCTCCCACTCGCCCCGCTCGTTGCGTACGAGCACGGGCACCAGGTCCTCGGCACCGGAGAGAACGAAGACGTCCGAGTCGGCGGCGTCGCGGTAGAGCGGCAGGCCCTTGTCGGTCTTGCGGGTGATCGAGGGCAGCGACAGGCTCCAGCCGAAGCCGAACGGCCCGTTGCCGGCGCCGGAGTCGTAGGCGAGGGAGAGCCGGGGGCCGAAGTCCGAACGGCCCGGGCTGGTGGCGACGGGCACCGACAACGAGCCGGTCCCGGTGACCGGATTGGCGGCGAACTTCTCGCCGATGCCGCGGATCGCCCCGCCGCCCCTGGGCACCTGGACCGACGGAGGGCGGAGGCCGGCGCCCGGCGGCTCCGCCGGGTGCTTCTCGCTGGGTTCACGCATCGAGCCACCGCCCTTGACATCCTCGACTCGATGGTCCCGGGTCCACTTGTACGCCGCCGTCAGATAGCGGACAAGGCGGCGCGCCGCCTGTCCAGGCGCCACACCGTGTGCCAGCCTGTAGTGGCCTGTTAACCCACCGTGCCCGACAGCACCGTCTCGGCAGGAGTGGTCGCGATGACACCCGATACGAGGTTTCAGGTCGTCGGGACGGTGCGCGACGAAGCGGGCTCTCCCGTCACGGCCGGTGTCGCCGTGGAGGTCGCCGACCTCCGCGTCGGCGGCGAGCACCTGGTCGGCACCGCCGGAGTCGGGCCGGACGGCACGTTCGAGCTGTCCTTCGATCCCGAGTCGGCCCGGTGCGGTCCCGGAGCGAGCCTGGATCTCGTCGTACGGGTCGTCCGGACGCCGGGAGACGCGGCGCGGGGGCGCGAGGCGACCGCCGGGCCCGCAGGCGGGGCGGCCACCCGTCCCGCACGCGAGGTGATCGCCCGTTCCGCGACCCGCTTCGACGCGGGCCCGCGGGAGGAGGTGGACGTCGTGCTCCCGGCGGGCGCCGTACCCGCCCTCGACGAGTACAGCCGCCTCGTCGCCGACATCGGCCGCGGGCTGGCGGGCGCGGGCGGGGATCCGGTACGGCCGGCCGATCTCGTCGAGGACGGTGAGCGCCGGGACGTGACCTTCGCGGCGGCCAAGAGCGGATGGCAGGCCCGGGCCGTCGCCATGGCCTCGCTCGCCGACCGGGAGGCGGACCGCACGGGTATCCCCGCCCCGCTGCACTACGCGCTCTACCGGGCCGGACTGCCCGCGGGCCCGCGGTTGTGGGCGCTCGCGCCGACCGCCGTGATCGAGACCGTCTGGGTCCGCGCCGCCGAGCAGGGGATCATCGCGCCGGAGCTGACCGCGGAGATCCCCGCGGGTCTGGAGACGGCCCGCGGCCTCGCCTGCCAGGCCGTTCTCGACCTGCCCGGCGGGGCCGGCGACGGGCGCCTGGGCGACCTGCTGCGCGACACCCTGCCCGACGAGGCCGACCGCCTCCGCTTCGCCCAGATCCACCGCGAGCACGGCGGCTCGCCCGCGGCGCTGTGGGCGAGGGTGCGCGAGGAGTTCCCCGGCAGCGCCGCCCGGCTGGAGCTCGACGGGGCGCTGGCCGCCCTGACCCGCAACAACGCCCCCCTGATCGCCGGACTCCACGCCGGTCCCGCCCCGTCGCGGGTCGGTGACCTGGCCGCGGCCGGCTACCACCACGCGAGCCGGTGGCGGCGGGACCTCACCGCCGACGTACCGGTCCCCGACGACGTCCCGGGAGAGGACGAGGACGCGCGGCGGGACGCCTACGCGGAGATCCTGGCCGAGGAACTGCGGCTGCGGCACCCCACCGCCGTGCTGGGCGCCGAGGTGGCCGAGGGGGCGATCCCGGTCGGCGGCCCGGTGGGGACCGGCCGGGCGGTCGCCGACTTCCTCGCCGAGCACCACGACCGGTTCGAACTGACCGTGCACCCCGTCGACGACTACCTCGGCGCGCGGTCGATCGAGCTTCCCCCGCCGGTGCGGGAGGAGATCGCGACCCTTCAGCGGATCGTCGCCGTCGCCCCGACGCCGCAGGCGGTGCGCGGGTTGCGCGCCCTCGGGTTCGACTCCGCCCGGGCCGTCGCCCTGTACGGGGAAGCCCCGTTCGTGGCGCGGTTCGCCGACGCCCTCGGCGGCGAGGACGCCGCCCGGGAGACCTTCCGGCGCAGCGACCAGGTCCACAGCGCCGTGCTGGCCACGGCCACCAGCCACCTGGTGGCCCGGGCCGCGCCCGAGGTGTTCGCGGTGCCGCGCGGCGGGCCCGCCGCCGCCACCGGCCCGGTGGCGGCGGCCCGGGCCGCGCACGGGGCCGCGCGCTCGGCCGGGCCACGGACGCTGCCGACCCTGGAGACGTTGTTCGGGCCGGGTGACACCGGCGCCTGTGAGCAGTGCGAGTCGGTGCTCAGCCCGGCCGCGTACCTGGTCGACCTCCTGGAGTTCCTCGGAACCGAATCGGCCACCGAGGGCGGCGGCAATGCGCTGGAGGTGCTCCTGCGGCGCCGCCCCGACCTCCAGCACACCGCCCTGAGCTGCGAGAACACCGAGATCGAGCTGCCCTACGTGGACCTGGCGAACGAGATCCTCGAACACCTCGTCGTCCACGCCTCCATCGACGGTTACCGGGGCCACGATGTGGCGCCGGGCACCGGCACGGCCGAGCTGCTGGCCTCGCCGCAGTTCGTGAACGACGCCGCCTACTCCGTCCTGCGGACCGCCTGCTACCCGCTGCTGCTCCCGTGGGACCAGCGCCTGGCCGCCCTGCGGGCCTACCTCGCCCAGGTCGGCCTGACGCTCCGGGAGGCGATGGCCGTGCTCGCTCCCGACGACGGCGGCGGCCGGTCGTGGAGCGACGTCGTGCGGGAGCGGGCGGGCGTCGGCCCGGCCGAGCGGGACGTGCTGTGCGGGCCCGCGGTGACGGCCCAGGCGCTGTACGGCGACGACCCGGCACGGGTGACGGAGGCCCAGCTCGTCGCCGGAGCGGGCAACGCCCGCCGGCTCGCCCGCCGGCTCGGGCTCAGTCCCGCGGAACTGGTGAGCCTGCTCCGGACGCGGTTCGTCAACCCCGACGCCGACCTGCTGGTCCCGATGAGCACCCTGGGCGTCGGGCTGACCGCCGTCCAGAAGCTGCACGACGGGACGATGACACCGGCGGAGTTCCGGGCGGCGCTCCGCCCCGGCCTGGACACCACGCCGTTCGGCGGGGACGTCGTCGCCTGGCTGACGGCCCGCCACGAACGGATCATGAACGTCATCGTGCTCACCGACCCCAGCGGGCGGGAACCCCCGGCGGGGGACTCGACCGGCGGTTTCGCCGCGATGGAGCTGCGACGGGCGCTGCCCGACCCGGAGCGCAACCGGATCCGGGCGGTCGACCTGCTGGCGATCGCCCGGTTCGTCCGCCTCCGGTCCCGGCTCGGCTGGAGCGTCGAGCGCACCGACGAGGTGGTCACCGCGCTCTGGCCCGCCGCGACACCGGTCACGGCGCCCGCCGACGAGGTCCGGCGCGCCCTCGACGCCGGCTTCGAGACCGTCCTGATCCGGCTCGGGCACCTGCTGGCCGCGGCGGATCTCCTCGGGCTCGACGCCGAGGACGATCTGCCGTGGTTGCTGGGCTGCTTCGCGCCGCTGGGGACGCGAGGCCCCCAGTCCCCGTACCGCAGGCTGTTCCCCGCCTCCACGCTGCTGGGGACGGATCCGGTGTTCGGTCCCGGCCCCGACGGCAACCCCCCGGCCCGGCCCGACGCCCGGCTGCTCGACCACGGCCCGGCCCTGCAGGCGGCGCTGAAACTCACCGCCGAGGAGTTCGCCGTGGTCGTACGCGCGGCGGCGGTCGGCCCGCAGACACCGCTCTCGGTCGCCTCGGTCAGCCTGCTGTTCCGCCACGGCTATCTGGCCCGCGCGCTGCGGATCGGGGTGGCCGAACTGGCCGGCGTGATCGACGCGACCGGCTGGAAGCCGTTCGAGCCGCTCGACGGGCCCGACCCGGACTTCCTGAAGCTCGTGCGCCTCGTGCAGGCGGTACGGGACTCCGGCCTCCCCGTCGCGCGTCTGGTCGCGCTGGCCCTCGGCGAGGACGGCACCCCGGACGCCGGGGACGGCACCTTGGATCCCCGGATCATGCCGGTCCTGCGCTCGGTCCGCGCCGCGCTCACCGACCGCCGTGCGCCGGCCGGGGCGTGGTGGAGCGAGTCGGCCCTGCGCACCGTCCTGACCTCGGTGTTCCCCCCGGACGTCGGCGACGCGTTCCTCGGCCTCCTCGCGGGGGCCTCGACCTACACGATCGCCTACGCCCAGGACCAGGCGGAGCTGCCGGAACCGGTGCCGGCGATCGCGCCCGGCCTGTCCTACGACGCGGCCCGGTCGCTGCTGATCCACCGCGGGGTCCTGACCCCGGAGGCCGCCGCGCGGGTGGCGGCGCTTCCCGGCCTGCCCCCGCGGCTGGCCGAGGCCGTCTCGGGCCTGGCCAACGCCGGGCAGGCCGAGTACCTGCCGCTGTTCCGCGCCCAACCGGTCCTGCAGAAGCACTGGCGCGTCTGGGCGGCCACCCCCGACGACCCCGCCGACCCGGGCGGCGAGGCCAAGCGGGCGGCCCTGGGGACGGCGCTGCTGGAGGATCTCCGCCCCCGCCTGCGGCGCAGGCGGCTGGGGGAGGTGCTCGGCGCCGCGACGGGCACGGACCCCGAGGCCGTCGCCGCCCTCGTCGAGGACCCCGTCGCCATGCCGGGCTCGGCGCCGCGGCTGCCGGCCGGCGACGACCTGGCCGCCGTGACCGCCACCGGCCTGCGCGCACGTTTCTGGGCCGGTTCCGCGGCCGGTCCCGGCGCCCCGGCCAGGACCTCGCTCGCCCCCGCGGTGGACTACGGGCCGGGCGGGACCGACCTGCGCGAGGCGTCCGGGATAGCCACGGGCCCGATCAGCGCGGTGTGGAGCGCCTTCGTCGACCCGGCGGTCTCGGGGGACTACACGCTGTCGGCCGAGGCCGACGGCTCCGCGGTCGCGCTCCGGCTCGACGGCCGGGAGGTGCCGCTGCGGCGTGAGGGCGGGGTCTGGACGGCGGATCCGGTCGGGCTCGTGGCCGGGCGGCCGGTGCGGCTCGAACTGACCGCGTCCGGGCTGGCCGCCGCGCTGAGACTGCACTGGCGGGCCGAGGGCGTCGCCCAGGTGGTGCTGCCGGGCGCCGCGTGTTGTCCCGCGGATCTCGTCGAGGCGTTCACCGGCGCCTACCGGCGGCTGCTGGCGGCCCTGGAACTGGCGGCCGCGTTCCGGCTCTCGATCCGGGAGCTGCTGTCCTTCGCGCGTGCCCCGCAGTACCGGATCGGGGACGTCGGCTGGTTGTCGGCGGTGCCCGGCACCGGCGATGCGGCCGCCTCGCGGGCGCTGGTGCGCGCCGTCGCCGCCCTGGCCCGCTATCGGCGACTGCGCGAACGCTGGGGGGTCACGGGCACCGCGATCGCCGAACTGCTCGACGGCTCCGTGCCGGGTCCGCCGTCGGAGCCGGTCGCGGCACTCGCGGGCGTCACCCCCGCGGCCGTGGACGACGCCGCGGCCCATCTGGGGATGGAGACGGCCGTGTCGGGCGGGCTCGACGGGCTGTGGCGGGTGGCCGAGGTGCTGGAGCTGTCGCGCACCGTCGTGCTGCCGGTCACGGCGCTGGCCCGGATGGTCCGGGCCGCCCCGTCGGCGCAGGACGTACGCGACCTGCGGGACGCCGTACGCGCGCGCTACGACGACGCCGCGTGGGCCGAGGCGGTGCGCCCGATCCACAACGAGCTGCGGCGCGCCGCCCGCGACGCCCTGGTCGGCCGGGTCCTGCACCAGGAGAATCCCGACCCCGACCTGTCCGTGGACGAGGTCACCGGCGGGTTCGCCTCTCCCGACCGGCTCTACGAGAAGCTGCTCGTCGACGTGCAGATGGACCCCTGCATGACGACGTCCCGCATCGCCCAGGCGATCTCGACCGTGCAGCTGTTCGTCGCGCGCTGCCTGCTCAACCTGGAGCCCGAGGTCTCACCGGAGTCGATCGACCCGCAGCGCTGGGAGGCGATGAAGCGCTACCGGATCTGGGAGGCCAACCGCAGGGTGTTCCTCTTCCCGGAGAACTGGCTCGACCCCGAGCTGCGCGACGACAAGTCGCCGTTCTTCCGGGAGGTGGAGTCCGAGCTGCTCCAGTCCGACATCACCGACCAGGCGGCCGCCGTCGCGCTGGGCCACTACCTGGAGCGGCTCGACGAGGTGGCGAACCTGGAGATCGCCGGCATGCACCTGCAGGAGCGCGAGGCCGCGGGCACCGGCGTCCCCGACCCGCTGGTGCACGTCATCGGACGCACGTCCGGGGCCAGGCGCGGCTACTACCACCGGACGCTGGACGGGACGTGGAGGCCCTGGGAGCGGGTCAACGTCGACATCCCGGACGACCCGGTGCTGCCCGTCATCTGGAAGGGCCGGTTCCTGCTGTTCTGGCTGTCGGTCTCCAAGCAGCCCGACCACCGGCAACCGGGCCCGTTCGCCGCGACGGCCTCGCCGGACGCCCGGTTGGGCGATCTGGCCGTACGGGATCTGTCCCTGCGCGCGACGGCCACCCTGACTGTGAGCCTGTTCTGGAGCGAGTACTACAACGGCCGGTGGCAGTCGCCGCGCACCTCCGACCCCGACCGCCCGATCGATCTGGGCGCCGAGTTCAGCGTGGTCGGCGACCCGCTCTCGCTCCGCCTGGCCTCGGACATCGAGAAAGACGAGACCGGCGTCCGCGACAGCCTCGGCGTCATCGTGCTCAATCCCAGCGCGGGCGGCACCGGCAACTCCCACTTCCGGCTCTACACCACCCACAGCCTGCCGGTCCGCAAGCAGGACGACACCGGCGGCTCGCCGGGCTTCCTCGCGGACCGGCAGTTCTCCAGCATGGGCCCGTTCGTCGTCAGCTACCGCGACGACCCGTTCCACGAGCTGACGGTGCTGCGCGCCAGCCGGTCGCCCTACCGGGGGATGGGGCCGATGCACCGCCTGAAGGACGCGCGCCGGGCGCCGTTCTTCTTCCAGGACAGCAGGCACGTCTTCTACGTCCACCCCGACCCGGCCGGCCCGTCGCGGCTGCAGCCGTTCGGCCGCTTCCCCGGACCGCTGGCCGCGCCGGCGGCCTTCCCCGGCCTGGACACGATCATCATCCCCAGCTGAGCGCGGAGAGGACCCGCCATGGCCGACACGACGTCGTTCGTGTTCGAGAACCATTTCCATCCCTACGTCGGGATGCTGGTGGAACGGCTCAACCACCGGTCCGTGGACGGCCTGCTCGACCTGGCGGTCCAGCAGGTCTCCGAACCGTTCTTCGACCGGATCTACGACCCGAACGACCCGTCCGCGCCCGGCGGGGACCCGAGCTTCACGGTCACCGCGTCCCCGAAGAACATCGACGTCAGCGAGGCGGGGCCGTACTCGGTCTACAACTGGGAGCTGTTCTTCCACGCCCCGGTGACCATCGCGGTGCACCTGAGCAAGAACCAGCGCTTCGCCGAGGCCCAGCGCTGGTTCCACCACGTCTTCGACCCGACCGCCACCGACCCCGGCACGCCGGTGCCCGAGCGGTTCTGGAAGTTCGTCCGGTTCCGCGACCCGCGGCCGGGCGACATGCCGCGGGTCGACGAGCTGGTGGCCGTGCTGAGCCGCCCGCCCGCCGAGCTCACCCCCGAGGAGCGGATCCTGCTGGCCGCTGCCGCGCTGAGCTACGAGGGGCTGCGCCGCGAGCCCTTCCGGCCGCACCGGGTGGCCAGGACCCGGGTGGTGGCCTACCAGTACTACGTGGTGATGAAGTACCTGGAGAACCTCATCGCCTGGGGCGACAGCCTGTTCCGGCTCGACACCGCGGAGTCGGTCAACGAGGCGACCCAGCTGTACGTGCTCGCCGGCAACATCCTCGGCCCGCGCCCGGCGGAGGTGCCCCGGCACCGGGCCGCTCCCCGGATGAGCTACCGCCAGCTCAAGGAGGCCGGTCTCGGGGCGTTCGGGAACGCGCTGGTCAAGCTGGAGAACCAGCTCCCGTTCGCCGGGACGCCCGCTCCCGGGGCGGCCGGGGTCGGGGCGAACGGCACCGCGCTGCTGGGGATCGGGCGCAGCCTCTACTTCTGCGTCCCGCGCAACGACCGGCTGCTCATGCTCTGGGACACCGTCGCCGATCGCCTCTTCAAGATCCGCAATTGTCAGGACATCACCGGAGTCGTCCGTCAGCTCTCGCTCTTCGCGCCCGTTCTCGACCCCGGTCTCCTGACCCGCGCCACCGCGGCCGGGATCGACGTCGCCGGAGCGGTCGCCGGCACCCGGGCGCCGGTCTCGCCGGTACGGGCGACCCTGCTGATCCAGAAGGCACTGGAGATCACGGCGGAGGTCAGGGCGGCCGGGGCCGCGCTGCTGTCCGCGATGGACCGGCGCGACGGCGAGGAGCTCGCGCGGTTGCGGCAGGGGCACGAGATCGGCATGGCCCGCCTCGGCCGTGACGTCCGCTTCCTCGCCTGGAAGGAGGCCGAGGCGAACACCGAGGCGCTGCTGCGCACCCGCGCCGCCGCCTTCGCCCGCTACCGCCACTTCCAACTGCTGCTCGGCCGCCCCGAGTCCGAGGTCGACAAGCTGCGCGAGGTCACCCTGACCCGGTCGCCCGTGACCGAGGAGACCTTCCCGGAGGTGTTCCAGAAGCTGGTCGGGCAGTACGCGACCGCGATCGCGCAGGAGAGCCGCCCGGCGCCGCAGCTGGCGCGCGACGGTGACCCGCAGGTCCAGTCGGGCGCGCAGAGCCAGGGATCACTGGACCTGATCCCCAACGAGTTCGCCGAGCTGAACATCCACCTGCCGGCCGCGCGGGACAAGCAGAAGGACGCCACCACCGTCGACACCATCTTCGGCGTGCTCGGCATGCTGCCGAACATGGGCGTCGACATCGAGCCCTTCGGCATCGGCGGCCACGTGGAGTTCGGCGGGCCGCTGCTGTCGTCGGTGGGCAGGACCCTCGCCACCGCCATCCGGGGGGCCGCCGAGCAGGACGTCTACGACGGCAACCGGGCGGCCGCGATCGCCGGGTACCAGCGCCGGGACCTCGACTTCGTCCACCAGAGCAACCAGGCCGCGCTGGAGCTGATGCAGAACGGGCGCCAGCTCATCGCCGCGCTCGTGCACGAACAGGTCGCGCGGCGCGACTACGACCTCGGCCGCGACCAGATCCGGCGGGCCCAGGAGGTGGACGCCTTCCTGGCCTCCAAGGACACCAACACCGAGCTGTACACCTGGCTGCACGGCGAGGTGTCGCGCAGCTTCGCCGAGTGCTACCGGATGGCGGTCGACGTCGCCCGCTCCGCCGAACAGGCCGTGAAGCGGGAGCTGATGCGCCCCGAGGTCGACGAGCAGACCTTCATCGGGTTCTCGCACTGGGAGACCGGCAGACGGGGGCTGCAGGCGGGGGAGCGGCTGCACCACGACCTCACCCGGCTGCAACTGGCCTACCTGGAGCACGACCGGCGCGAGTTCGAGCTGACCACCCACGTCTCCCTCCGCATGCTCGACCCGCTGGCCCTGCTCGAACTGCGCTCGCGCGGGGCGTGCCAGTTCACCGTGCCGGAATGGCTGTTCGACCTGGAGGCGCCCGGGCACCACCTGCGCCGCATCCGCACCGTGGCGCTCAGCCTGCCGGCCGTGACCGGCCCCTACACGTCGGTCACGGCCACGCTGTCGCTGCAGCGCAGCTCCGTCCGCCGCGGCCCCGGGCTGATCGACAACCGGTACGCCCGGATGCCGGGGGAGGACCCGCGGTTCCTGGACTACCCCGGCGCCCTGGAGTCGGTGGTGACCAGCTCCGCCGTACGCGATGCCGGGCTGTTCGACGCCGCGGCGCGCGACGACCGCTACCTGCCGTTCGAGGGGGCGGGCGCGATCAGCACCTGGGCCCTGAACCTGCCCTCGGGCCTGCGCACGTTCGACTATTCGAGCGTCTCCGACGCCGTGCTGCACATCGGATACACCGCCCGCCCGGGGGTGCGGTCCGACGCCGTGGTCGCCGACCTGCGCGAACGCTTCGCCACCGCGGCGAGCCGGACCCTCGCGCGGTCGTTCAGCCTGCGCCATGACTTCCCGACGGAGTGGGCGGCCTTCCTGGCCGGTGCCGCCGGCCTGTCAGTGCGGATCGGCAGGAGCTGGTTCCCGTACTTCACCCAGTCCGCCGAGATCAAACTGAGCGCGATCGAGCTGTACGGGATCTCCGGCGACGACCTTGTCCGGGGCCCCTCCCCGGTGGCCGCCGCGGCGCTGCCGGCGCTCGACGCCGAACTCGCCGAGACGGGCGAGCTCACCCTGGCCGTTCCCGCGGACGACACCGTCGTGCGCCACGACCGGGCCGCCGACCCCCACCTCATCGTCCGTTACACGATCCGCTGACCACACCCGCAGGAGGAGAACCGCGATGAGCACTGCCCGTACGGCGGCGCGCTGATGGCGCCCGTCGAGTGGACCCGGCTCGGCGGTCCCGGTGAGGTCATCTGGGCCAAGGCCGCCGGTGACGTCTCCGCCATCGCCGTCGGCACCTCCGGTGGCCACCTCTACCTGCGCAGACGTACGGGGACCTCGTGGCGGTGGGAGTACGTCGGCGTCCCGCCCACCGCCGATGAGGTGCTCGACGCGGCCCTGCTCCCCGATGAGGGGGCGGACGGCGTCACGCCCGTCGTGGTCGGAGGCGACGTGAAGGTCTGGCTGCACCGGCCGGGGGCCGCGCCCACGCCGTGGACCGGGCTGGCGGGTCCCGCGCCGGACCCGGGGCTCCCCTTCTTCGCGGAGTGCGGCGACATCGTCGCGAGCACCGCCCGCCGCGGCGCCGTGCCCAAGCACACCCTCGTGGTCAGCAGCCCCGCGGGACGGCCGTGGATGCGCCAGGGCGTCGACCCCGACGGCACCTGGTTCCGCATCGCCGCGGACGACGACTGGATCGCCATGGAACTCGCGACCGCCCTCGCCTCCGTCGCACCCGGCGCGGAACCCCAGCAGCACGTCTTCGCCGTGGTCCGGGACCGCCAGAGCGGTGACCTCGGCCTGCGGGTCGCCGTGCATGAGGAGGGGGTCTGGACCTGGATCGATCCGGGGGCTCCCGCGCCCGACGGCCAGCACTTCGCCGCGCTGACGGCGACCGGCTTCCGCGACGCCGCGGGCATGCTCCTGGCGTGCACCGTCCTGCTGACGGGGGAGGGCACCGTCAGCATGATCATCGGTTCGGGCCGGGAGTGGCAGCTGGTCGATCTCGGGAGGCCGCCCGTTCCGCGCGAGATCGGGGCGCTGGTGGTCGCGCTCAAGGGACCCGACCCCCGGCCCGGCGACGAGCCCGTCGTCGTGGTCCGCGTCGGCCACAACATCTGGACGCGCTCGCTGCGCGACGACTGGACGGATCTGGGCACCACGCCGCAGGACGTCGCCGTCGTCAGCCCGAACGCCGCCTTCGAGATCGAGGCGGCCGACGGCGGGAGACTCATCTGGATGGCCGGTGTCTCCTGGGCGTTCGGTCTGTGGACCCTCCAGTCGGACGCCGCCGGCGCGCGGTGGGAGGACCACGGCAGGCCCGGACCGGTGGCCTCGATCGTCGGGGCCTACACCGACCCTCCTCTTCACGACACCCTCGACCGCCCGGTCGTGGTGGCCGCCCTGGACGAGAGAGGTGAACTGTGGAACTGCGTGACGTGGGGGAACTCGACCGGGCTCTTCGTCTCCTCCGAATCCTGGGTCTACCACGGCCGGCCCGCTCCGGGCGTCGGGTGCGCCAAGGGCGTCGGGGCGATCACCCTGGCCGGCGGCGATCCGCAGCCCGCCTGGGTGTTCGTGATCGGTGACGACGGGCGGCTGTGGGCGAGGACGGCCGACGCCGCCGGCTGGACCTGGGTCGACCACGGCGCCCCCGCCGGCCGGTCGGTCAAGTCCGGTGTGGCGCCGATCGCGGCCGATCCGCCCGGCGCGCCGGCCGTCCACGTGCTGGCCGACGACGGGAGGCTCTGGATGCGCTCGGCGTCCGGCGGCGGCTGGAGCTGGACGGATCGCGGAGCGCCGCCGGGCCAGCTGATCTTCGCCATCGCGGGCGCCGCCCTCCTGCCGACCGCGCAGGGCCGGATCCCGGTCGCCGCCGTCGTCACCGGCGACGGGCACCTGTGGGTCAGCGTCCCGGACGGCGCCTCGTTTCGCTGGACCGACCAGGGCGTCCCCGCAGCGGCGGAGAAGATCGTCGCAGGGATCGGCATCGAGGTCGTCACCGTCCCGGGCGGGCCCCCGATGCTGGACATCGTGGTGGTCGGCTCGCCGAGCGGGCAGGTGTGGAGTCATCGATGGCCGCCGGGGGGAACGACGGGATGGACCGCGCACGGGCGTCCCGCCGACGCCCGCATCCGCGCCGCCGTCGGCACCATGCCCGACCCCGCGAACCCGGCGGGCTGCCTCGTGGTGGTCGTCGGGAACGACCACCAGGTCTGGGCGACCTCCTCGGCGGGCGGGGCGTGGTCGCGCTGGGATCCCCAGTTCGCCGCGACCACCGTCACCGGAGGGAAGGCCGCGCTGCTCCTCGACGTCCTGCCGTGCGCGCTGGTCCTGGACGGCGAGCGCCTCGTCCACGCCGTGACGCCGGTTCTCTCGCCGTGATCGTTCCTTGGGAGGAGCCCGTGTCTCCTGTCGGTTCTGGGGGATTGGGGGGATGTCGTGCCTCCTGTGGCGGTCTGGGATGCTGTGCGGCATGACTGCTACGCCTTCCGATCTCGCCCAGCGCCAGCTCGACGCCTACAACGCCCACGACCTCGAGGCCTTCATCGCGTGCTACGCGGAGGACGTCGTCGTGCTCGCCGGTGACCAGGTCCAGGGCAGGGGCCACGACTACCTGCGCGAGCGGTACTCGCCGCAGTTCGCCGCCAAGTCCTGCCACGCCGACCTGCTGGGCCGGATGGCCGAGGGCGACTGGGTGGTGGACCACGAGCACGCGGTGGGAACCGCGCGCGGTGACTTCGACCTGCTGGTCTCCTATCGCGTGAAGGACGGCGTGATCGACCGCGTGATCTTCATGTCCTGAGCCGGCCGCCATCCGGGCATCCCCGGGCGGACATGGAGGATCAACGGGCCGCGGCGGCGGCGTCCCGCTGATGACCACCCGGCGGTCAGGGGAACCGCCGGGTGGGCCCGTCCATCGTCACGGCGCCGGGTCGTCCCCGGAACCCCTAACCGAGCAGAGCGGCCGCCTCCTCGTCGGTGAGCCCGGCCAGCTCCTCCACCAGCAGATCCTCCACCGCCGTGGCGAGGGCCGCGACCGTGCGGTGGGCGAACACCGTCCGGATCGGCACCTCCAGCCCCGTCTCGGCCCGAAGCCGGGCCGTGATCCTGGTCGCCAGCAGCGAGTGGCCGCCCAGGGCGAAGAAGTCGTCGGACGCGCCGACGGCGGTGACACCGAGCTGCTCGGACCAGATGGCCGCCACCAGGCGCTCCGCGTCGGTGCGGGGCGGTACGTGCACCGCCCGGGCGGCGGACGCCCGCCCCGGATCCGGGAGGGCGGCACGGTCGATCTTCCCCCGGGTGGTGAGCGGCAGCTCGTCGAGGCGCACCCACAGGGTCGGCACGAGGTGGCGGGGGAGGACCCCGGCGAGGCGGGCGCGCAGCTCGTCGGGGGAGGCCGTACCGGTGACGTAGGCGACGAGGTCGTCACCGCGGGCGGTGACGTGCGCCTGGCCCACCGCCGGGTGGGCCAGCAGGTGGCTCTCGACCTCGCCGGGCTCGATCCGGAAACCGCGCACCTTGACCTGGTCGTCGGAGCGCCCCAGGAACTCCAGCCGCCCGTCGGCGCGCCACCGCGCCCGGTCACCGGTACGGTAACGGCGCGAGCCCGGCGGGCCGTGCGGGTCGGGCACGAAGGCGGCCGCGGTGAGCGCGGGGCGGCCGAGATAGCCGCGCGCCACCCCGGCCCCGCCGACGACCAGCTCTCCCACGGCGCCCGGCGGCAGGGGCTCGCCCCGCGCGTCGAGCACGTGGACGGAGGTCGCCCCGACGGGCACGCCGATCGGCACTCTGCCCGCGGTCGCGCCGGAGCCGTGGGGTTCGCTGGGGTCATGGGGGTCATGGGGGTCATGGAGCCCGGGGAGCCCAGTGAGCTCGCGGAACCCGAGGTCCCCGGGCTCTGTGAGTTCTCCGGGCTCCGCCGTCCGCGTGAGGTCCGCTGCCGTGGCGATCACCGTGGTCTCGGTCGGGCCGTAGGTGTTGACGAGCCGGACGCCGTCGCCGAAGCGGGCGCGCCAGCGGCGCACGGCGGCCGAGGCGACCTGCTCCCCGCCGAGGATCACCAGGCGGAGGGCAGGCGGCCAGGAGATCGTCTCGATCTCCTCCACCATGCGGTGCCAGTAGGCGGTGGGCAGGTCCAGGACGGTGATCCCGCCGCCCGCGGGGGAGGCGAGCAGGTCGGGCAGGGCCGCCGCGCCGTCGGGCAGCAGCACCAGCGCGGCCCCGGCGGCCAGCGTGGGGAACACCTCCTCGACGTGCGCGTCGAAGCTCAGCGACGCGAACTGCGTGACGCGGTCACCGGGGGCGAGGCCGTACTCCCGCCGCATCCATCGCACGCGGGCGGCCACGCTGCGGTGCTCCACCAGCACGCCCTTGGGCAGCCCCGTGGAGCCGGAGGTGGAGATGACGTAGGCGGCGTCCGCCGGGTGCGGCCTCACGGCCTCCGCGGGGCCGGCGGAGCCGGCGGGGTCCGTCGGGCCGGCGGGGCCCGTCTCCGGCGCCTCCGCGACCGGGGCCGTCCCGGTGGGGTCGACCACGACGGCGGACTCCGGGCCCTCGCCCAGGGTGATGAGGTACGGGGGCCCGTCACCCCGTCGTGCCAGGTTCTCCAGGGAAGAGACAAGTCGTTCGTCCGGATCGTCCGGGTCGAGCGGCAGGTAGGCCGCCCCCGCGAGCCAGACCGCGAGGAGCGCGGTGATCGCCTCGACCGACCGGGGCAGGCGGACACCGACGACGTCACCGCGCTCCACCCCGCGCAGGCGCAGGACGGCGGCGAGCCGTTCCGCCCCGGCGTGGAGCTCACGGTAGGTGACGGACCGCTCGCCGCAGACCACCGCGACGGCGTCGGGGTGGAGCCGTACGGCGGAGGCGATCAGCTCGGGCACCGAGGGACCGGGCTCCGCGGACCCCTCCGTGCCGTCCCCCGCCAGCTCCCGGATCGCCGCGTGGTCGGCGGCGGTCCAGATCCGCAGCTCCGCGATCGGCACGGACGGGTCCGCCGCGATCGACTCGAGGAGGAGGGCGAACCGGGAGGCCAGCCGCTGGATCGTCGCCGGTGCGACCACGCCGGGATCGTGGCAGAACGACACGATCAGCTCGTCGCCCTCCCACCAGGCCTCGGTGAGCAGGTCGCCCTTGACCTGCCGGTAACCGTCGGCGAACCCCGACACCGCCAGATCGCCGAAGGCCGGGGACGCGCCGCCGTTCTGGTTGTGCAGGATGAACATGGTGGGCATCAGCGTGCCCAGCGGGTGGTCGATCCGCTCGAAGGGGACCCCGGGTCGGCCGAGCGCCTCCAGGGCCTCGCCCCGGGTCCGGTCGAGCAGCTCGGTGAACGGGGGGTTCCCGCTCAGGTCACCGCGGAGGACGACGGTCTGGGCGACGTACCCGACCAGCGGCTCCAGCTCGACCCGGTCGCGGCCCGCGACCGCCGTGCCGACCAGGACGTCCTCCTGCCCGGTGTGCCGGAACAGCAGCACCTGGTAGGCCGCCATCAGCACCGCGAACAGCGTGGTCCGCCGCTGCCTGGCCAGCCGGTCCAGCGCGCTCGTCACCGTGGCGTCCACCCGGATGTGGTGGAACGCGCCGTGTCCCGGCCGGATGTCCTCCCGGAGCCGGTCGAAGGGCAGCTCGGGCGGGGGCGGGCCGGCCAGTTTCCCCTGCCAGTACGGCACCGCCCGCTCGACCCTGCGGCGCTGCCAGCGCGCGTAGTCGCTCGGCTGGACGGGCAGCGGGCGCAACCGCGGCTCCCGCCCCTGGACGCGGGCCGTGTAGCAGGCGGCCAGGTCGTCGAAGAGCACGTTCAGCGACGACCCGTCGGCGACGATGTGGTGGAGGGTGAAGCAGAGCACGTGGTCGTCGCCGGCGATCCTGATCAGGGCGACGCGCGCGGGCGCCCCCGCCGACAGGTCGAAGGGCGCGTTGACCCGCTGGGCCACCAGCCGTTCGGCCTCCTCCGGCCCACCGGCCGTCAGCCGCTCGAAGGCCGGCGGACCCGCGGAGCCCGCGGAGCCCGTGGAGCCCGCGGAGCTCGACGACCCCGACGGCCCCGGGGAGTTCGCGGGGCTCGCGGAGTCCGGGAATCCGGCGGGCTCCGCGACCGCCCACGGCACGCCGTCCTCCTCCACGAACCGGGTGCGCAGGCTCTCGTGCCGGGCCGCCAAGTCGGCCAGTGCCCCGCGCAGGGCGTCCTCGTCGAGCGGGCCGCGCAGCCGCCGTACGAGGTACACGACGTAGGAGGCGTCGCCGGGATCCATGCGGTGCAGGAGCCAGAGCCGTTCCTGGGCGGGGGAGAGCGGTGCCCTCATGTGCTCGGCGACAGTTCGTCGAAGAGGGCGTCCAGGTCCTCGGCGCTGAGGCCGTCCAGCTGGTCGCGGAGCGCGGCGACCTCGGCCAGGTCCAGGTCGTCGGGGTCGAGGAGGTCCATCTCCCGGGCGAGCCCGGCGACGGTGGGGTGCTCGAAGAACAGCGCGAGCGGCACCGTGACCGCGAAGCGCTCCTGGATCCTGGCGATGATCTGGGTGGCGGTCAGCGAGTGCCCGCCGAGGTCGAAGAAGTCGTCGTCGGCGCCGACCGGCTCGGTGACGCCGAGCACCTCGGCCCACATGACGGCTAAGTCGGCCTCCAAGGCGCCGCGCGGTTCCCGGTAGGCGGCGGTCGCGGTCCTGCTCCACTTGGGACGGGGCAGCGCCGCGCGGTCGAGCTTGCCGTTGGGCGTGAGCGGCAGGGCCTCCAGCACGCTCAGGTGCGCGGGGACCATGTACTCGGGGAGGCGCTTGCGCAACCGGTCACGCAGGTCGCGCCAGAGTCCGCCGGGTACGGGGAGCGTCTCGGGGACGATGTGGGCCACCAGCCGGGCGAGCCCGTCCGGGCCGTCGCAGGCGCTGACGGCGGCCTGCCGTACGCCGGGCAGGGAGCGCAGGACGGTCTCGATCTCGCCGAGCTCGATCCGGAACCCCCGGATCTTCACCTGCTGGTCGGCGCGGCCGAGGTACTCCAGACGGCCGGCGGGCGTGACCCGGACGAGGTCGCCGGTGGCGTACATGCGGGCCCCGGGCCGGTCGGCGAAGGGGTCCGGGAGGAAACGGCCGGCCGTCATCGCGGGCATGCCGTGGTAGCCCCGGGCCACCCCGGCCCCGCCGATGTGCAGCTCGCCCACCTGCCCGGCGGGAACCGGCAGGCCGTCGGGGCCCAGGACGTGCAGCCGGGTGCGCGCGATGGGCTCACCCAGGTCGACGGCCGCGGGCGACGGCGCGACGAGGCCCGCGGAGGACCACACGGTCGTCTCCGTCGGCCCGTAGACGTTCCACAGCCGGATCCCGTCCCGGTGCGCCCCTTCGCCGTCCGATCCGTCGCCGTCCGGCCCGTCCCCGCGCGGCCCGCCGCCGAGCAGGGCGTCGGCGAGATCGCGGGGGAGCGCCTCACCGCCGCACAGGCGGGTGCGGATCCCCTCCGGGACCCCGCCGGACTCCACCAGGATCCGCCAGCCCGCCGGGGTGGCCTGCATGACCGTGACGCCCTCGGCGACCGCGCGCTCCCGCAGGGCCCGGCCGTCCGCGGTCCCCGAGGCGATGACCACGCGCGCGCCGCAGGTCAGGGGGAGCAGCAGTTCCAGGACCGAGATGTCGAAGGACAGGGTGGTCACCGCGAGCCAGACGTCCCCGGGGGTCAGCTCCAGGCGGTCCGCGAAGGACTCCAGCAGGTTGACCACCGCGCCGTGCGGGACCGCCACGCCCTTGGGCCGGCCGGTGGACCCCGAGGTGTACATCAGGTAGGCCAGGTCGCCCGGGGAGGAGGAGGCGGGGGAGACAGCGGAGGGGACGGAGGCCGTACCGGCCGGGAGGGAGGCGACGCCGCCGGGAGAGATCTCGACCACCTCGGGCACGTCCTCCAGCAGGGCGCGGTCCACCCCGGGCTGGGTCAGCACCAGGCCGACCCCCGCGTCCTCGCGCGTCAGCGTGAGCCGGTCGGCGGGGAAGGCGGGATCGAGCGGGACGTACGCGCCGCCCGCGGCCCAGACGGCCAGCACCGCGACGAGGATCCCGCTGGTGCGCTCCAGGCAGAGGCCGACGGGGGTCTCGGGCCCCACCCCCCGCTCCCGCAGCACCGCCGCCAGGTCCTCCGCCCGCCGCCACAGCGCGCCGTAGGTCAGCTCGCCGTCGGCCGCGCGTACGGCGACCGCCTCGGGCGTGCGCTCGCACCACTGCCGGATCAGGTCCAGTGTCGTCCCCATGTCGTCATTCACCTTTCAGCCCGGAAATGCCGGAAAGCCGGGAAAGTTCAGAAAGTCGTAGGTCCGGGTCGGTCCCGGCACGCGTCACCAGGGCGGTGAAGGCGGCGGCCACGCGCCGCGCGGTCCCGGCCGAGAACAGGTCGCTGCCGTACTCGAGGGACCCGCCCAGCCCCTCCGGCCCCCGGTACAGGTCCACCGAGATCTCGGCCCTGGTCCGGCCGGTCTCCGGAGGCGGGTAGACCTCCACGCCGAGATCGCCCATCGCCGTGCGCAGCAGGTCGTCCTTGGGCAGGTTGTGCGTCAGGTTGAACATCGCCTGGCACAGCGGCGGCCTGCTCAGGTCGCGCGGGAGCCGCAGCGCGCCGAGGATCCGCTCGAAGGGCTCCCCGGCGTGCTGCAGCGCCCGCAGGGTCGCCGGGCGGACCCGGCCGAGCAGGTCGCGGAAGGAAGGGTCGCCCGACAGGTCCGCGCGGAGCGCGATGGTGTTGGAGAAGTAGCCGATCAACGGCGCGAACTCGGTACGGCCGCGCCCCGCGACCGGCACACCCACGCAGAAGTCGTCCTGCCCCGCCGCGGCGCCGAGCGTCGCCTGGAAGGCGGCCAGCAGCGCCATGAACAGGGTGCTGCGCTGCTGGCCGGCCACCCGCTCGAACCGGACGACCTCCGCGTCCGGCACGTGCAGCTCCACCCTGCCGCCGCGGCCCGTCCAGCGGGGCGGACGGGGACGGTCGGCCGGCAGGTCGAGCACGGGCACGCCGGCCAGCCGCTCCGTCCAGAACGCGAGCCTGGCCGGTCCCACCCGCTCGGCCTGGCCGCGTTCCCACGCCACGAAGTCGGCGTACCGCGCCGGCAGCTCCTCCAGCGCGGGCCGCCGGCCCTCGCGGTGGGCCGCGTAGCACTCGCCCACCTCCCGCATCAGGACGTTCAGCGACCAGCCGTCCGCGGCGATGTGGTGCAGCACGATGCACAGCAGCGCGTGCCCTTCCCCCAGCTCGATCAGCGCCACCCGGATCGGGGGATGGCGCTCCAGGTCGAAGGGCCGGTCGAACAGGGCGATCACCGCCGCGTCGGGGTCGGCGCCGCCGTCGGCGAGCTCCAGGACGACCGGCTCCGGCGGCGGCACGACCTGGACCGGCCGGTCGCCGTCCATGCGGTACCGCGCGCGCAGCACCTCGTGCCGCCCGGCGACCGCGGTGAAGGCGGCGGCCAGCCCGCCCGGGTCGATCGGGCCGCGCAGCCGCAGGCACCACAGGATGTGGTTGCTGCTGTCCGCCGGGTCGAACCGGTTGAGGAACCAGAGCCGCTCCTGACCCGAGGAGAGCGGCAGACCGGGAACGGCGGACGCTCCCGTCATCGCGCGGCGCAGGGCCTCGCGGCGGGCGGGGGGCAGGGCGGCCAGACGCCGCAGCAGCGCCTGCCGCCGGTCCTGTCCGGTCAGGGGGCCCTCGGCCGGAGAGTTCTCGGTCAGGGAGTTTCCGGTCAGGGAGTTTCCGGTCAGGGAGTTTCCGGTCAAAGTGCCCGGTTCCTGACGCTGAGCGGCCGCATGTCCGTCCACACCGTCGCGATGTGGTCCAGGCACTCCTGCCGGGAGCCCTCGAACCCGGTGGCGGTCCATCCCGGCGGCAGCTCCCTGCCGGACCACCAGACGGAGTACTGCTCCTCGTCGTTGACGACCACGCGCATGGGACCGTCCGTCATGTCATCTCCTCGGATAGGGCGCCGACGAGGCCGCACATCCCGGCGACCCGGCCGAGCGGCACCTCCTCGGTCACGCAGCGCACCAGCAGCGTCTCCACGCCCCGCAGCAGCGCGTAGGCGATGGGACGCGGCAGGTACGCGGTGTCGGTCAGCAGGTAGAGCTGGCAGGTGTGGGTGGCGGGCCCGGTGGCGAAGAACACCTTCGCGTCCACCTCGGCCCAGGAGCCGACGTGGAAGGTCCTCGTCCGCCCGGTGAGCGCGGCCGGGTCCCGGGTGGCCTGGGCGGGCAGGTTCGGCCAGGCGGGGACGGTGCGCACGTCGTTGAAGTAGGCCGACAGGTCGACGGGCCCGGTCTTCTCACGCAGCGCCATCATCGCGTACGGCTCGTAGTGCGCGTGCCGGTAGGTGATCAGCGCCTGCCGGTGCCCGGCCCGGACGGCGTCGGCGAACGTGCCGTCCGGCAGGTCGAGCACGAACAACCCGTCCTGTACGGCGGTGCCCACCATGTCGCGGAGCCGCGGGTCGTGCCGGTTGCCCACGATGAACTGCATGACCGCCGTACCGCGGCCGGTCAGCGCGGTCAGCAGCACGGCGCTCGCCGTCAGCAGCACGCTGGTGGTGCTGACCGACCAGCGCTCCGCCAGCACCCGGGCGGCGGCCGCGACGGCGGCCGACTCCATGCCGACCCTGACGAACCGCGGATCCTCCGGCGTGCCCGGCGGGTGGTCGAACAGCGTCCCGGGCGCCCGCTCCAGCACCGACCGCCAGTGGCGCAGGGCCCGCTCGCCGCGCTCGGCGCCCTTGTCCGACCGCTCGAAGGCGGCCTGGTCCATCGGCTGCCACGCGGGCGGCGGCAGCTCCTCACCGGCCAGCAGCCGCCGCCACTCGGTGGCGAGCAGGTCGAGCGCCCAGGCGTCGACGGCCAGGTGGGACAGGGCCAGGGCCAGCGCCCTCGGCCGCCCGTCCGCCGTCACGACGGCGCACCGCAGCGGCAGCTCGGCGGCGTAGTCGAAGCCCTCGGCGGCGAGCTCGGCGGCGAGCTCCGCGGCGACCTGCCGCGGCGTGGCGTCCACCGCGTCGTATATCCCGACGGTCAGCCGCCCGCCGGACGCGACCCGCTGGACGGGCCCCGCCGGGGTCTCCCGGCAGGTGGTCCTGAGGGACTCGTGCCGCTCGACGAGCGTTCCCAGCGCCCGCAGCACGGTGTCGAGGTCCGGCCTGCCGAGGACGGGGAGCACCCACGGCGTGTTGAAGTAGGGGTCGCCGTCCTCCAGCCACCGGGTGATGCGCCAGATGGACCGCTGCCCCCAGGTGAGCGGGGCCTCGCCGCCGCGTTCCCCGGTGAACTCCACCGTCGTCGAGCGCAGCCGGGCGAAGGGGCGCCCGGTCATCGCGGCGCCGCCTGCCGGTCGGCGATGTGGGCGGCCAGCCCGTCCAGGGTGTCGAGGACGGCCGGGCCGTCCAGCTCGACGCCGAACTCCTCCTCCACCGCGTCGATCAGCCGCAGGTAGGTGAGGGAGGTGACGCCCAGGGCGGTCAGCGAGCCGGAGGCCGACATGATCTCCTCGACGCCGAGGTCACCGTCGCTCGCGCGGGAGAGCAGCTCGGCCAGGCGCCGCCTCAGCACGCCTCCTCCCGCAGCCGGTCGGCCTCGGCGGCGACGCCCGCGGCGGTCGGGGTGTCGATGAACACCTCGAAGGAGAGCTCCACGCCCATCCGGTCGCGGACCCTGGCGATGATCTGCGTGATGGACAACGAGTGGCCGCCGAGGTCGAACAGGTCGTCGTCCGGGGCGATGTCGTCGAAGCCGAGGACCTCGCGCCAGATCTCCAGGACCTCCTCCAGTACGGCGGACCCGCCTGTGACTGCGGTCCCGGCAGAGGTGAGTGCGGCGGACCCGGCGGCGGAGGGGGCGGCCGTCACCGTGGCCCCCTGCTGCCGGGGCGGGAGCGGCAGCTCGGCGATCGGCGTGTCGGGGCGGGCGGCGACGGCGCGCAGCAGGGTCGTCAGATGCCCGGCGACGGCCTCGCAGGAGGCGCGGTCCAGGCACTCGGGGTCGAACCGCAGGAGCGCGGTGACGCCACCGTCCGGAGCCTCCACGGCCTGCAGGTGCAGCGTCCCCCGGACCGTGCCGTTGGACATCGTCCACTCGACGCGGGAGGCGAGGTCGGGGAAGAGGGGGTCCTCGCCACGCCTGCGGTAGCTCATCGAGACCGGGGTGAGCGAGGCGCGGGGGGAGACACCGCCCAGGGCGCGCGCGACCGGCACCTCCCTGAACCGGTACGCCGCGCGCAGCTCGTCACGGACCGACCGGGCGAAGGCGGCGAACGTCCCGTCCGGGGAGGACGCCCCGTCCAGGGAGGGCGTCCCGCCCGGTGAGGCGGTCACCGGGAGCTCGTTGACGAACATCCCCACGTGGTCGCGCGTCTGCCCGGTCCGCGTCGAGACGTCCACGGACACGGTGGCCGGGGCGTTGCCGTAGCCGTACAGCAGCGTGTGCACCGCGGCCAGCAGCAGCTCGAAGCGGGTGACGCCGATCCGCTCGGCGGCCGGGCCGAGCGCGGAGCCCAGGCCGGAGCCGAGGGCCACGTCCACCGTGCCGCCGGGAGCGGCCCGCAGCGACACACGCCGCAGTCCGGGGAGCAGCAGCCCGCCCCCGTCCTTCCAGCGGGGGCGCCAGAACTCCGCCGCGGCCTCCAGTTCCGCCGCCACCCGGTCGTGCTCGCCGGCCGTCGCCGTACCGTAGGAGGTCTCCAGCGCGGCGAGGGGAGAACCGCCGTAGGCGGCGGCCAGGTCGCGCAGGAGGAGGTCCTTCGACATGCCGTCGAAGGCGGCGTGGTGGGCGACGACCAGCAGGACGTGCCGCTTGGGATCCAGCCGGAACAGCGTGAACCGGGCGAGCGGCCCCGCGGACAGGTCGAAGGGGCGGGCCACCTCCTCGCCGAGGGCGGCGGGCACGTCGTCCTCGGCCGCGTCCTCGACGGTGAAGGGCGGTCCGGCCGCGCCGGGGACGAGCCGCAGCTCACCGTCCTCCTCCACCAGTGCGGAGGCGAGAACGGGGTGGCGGGCGGCGACGGCGGCGCAGGCGTCCCGCAGCGCGGCCTCGTCCAGCGGCCCTTCCAGGTGCACGGCGAGCGGCATGTGGTGCGCGGCACCCCCGCTCACTCCCGTCCGCTCGGTGAGCCACATCCCGTGCTGGGCGAGGGAGGCCCGGTCCCCGGTTACCGATGATCGCATGGCGTCACGCACCTTCCGTTCGTGCCTGGGCCGCGGGGCCGTCGAGCAGTTCCCGCAGGCGCCCCTTGATGACTTTGCCGGACTGGTTCCTGGGCAGCGTGTCCATGACCAGCACCCGTTCGGGCAGCTCGTGCCGGGCCAGCCGGTCCATCAGGAAGGCGCGCAGCTCGCCGGTGGACAGGTCCGGGGAGCGCGGCACGACGGCGGCGGCGAGCACGGTGCCCAGCACCTGGTGCGCGACGCCGACCACCGCCGCCTCCTTGATCTGCGGGTGCTCGTACAGCGCGGCCTCCACCTGGAGCGTCGAGACCTTGAAGGCCCCGGTCTTCACCACGTCGCTCTCCCGGTCGTCCAGGTAGAGGTAGCCGTCGGCGTCGAGGTGCCCGACGTCCCCCATCCGCACCCAGCCGTCCCGGAACGTCTCGGCGCTGGCCCGGTCGTCGCCGTAGTAGCTGCGGGTGGCCGCGGGGGAGCGCAGCCAGATCTCGCCCGTCTCGCCGGGCGGCAGCGGGCGGCCCTCGCGGTCGGCGACGCGCAGGGCGCCGCCGAAGGCCGGGCGGCCCAGCGCGGCGGGCCTGGCCGGGTCGTAGATCATGATCGTCTGGGCGGGGGCCGCCTCGGTGGAGGTGTAGTAGTTCGTCACCGTGGCGTTGGGGAAGGCCGCGGCCAGCCGGGCGGACAGCGCCGGGGGGAGGGCCGCCGCCGACGAGCCGAGGAGCACGACGCTCGACAGGTCGTGGCGCTCGTGCAGCCCCGAGTTGAGCAGTTCGATCACCATCGCGGGCACGACGAAGACG
Organism: Planobispora rosea; assembly: GCF_014648175.1. GTDB lineage: Bacteria > Actinomycetota > Actinomycetes > Streptosporangiales > Streptosporangiaceae > Planobispora > Planobispora rosea. The sequence goes on along the minus strand of NZ_BMQP01000014.1, from coordinate 136,001 downwards.
GTTCCGGCCCGGTACGACTCGATCAGCCGGGCGAACCTGCCCGGGGTGAACCGGGCGAGGGTCACGACCGTGGGGTAGGCGTCCAGGGCGTTCATCAGCATGCTCTGACCGGCGTTGGTCCCGATCGGGAAGGCGTGCAGCAGGTGCTCGGAGTGCCGGAAGCGGCGCCGCTTCGGCCGGGTCTCGCAGCCGTGGACCAGGTTGGCGTGACTGGCGCTGACGCCCTTGGGCCGCCCGGTGGTGCCCGAGGTGTAGAGGATCTGAGCCAGGTCGCCCGACCGGACCCGGATCCCGGTGGGACCCTCGCCGCCGTTCTCCAGCCGCGCGGCGGGCACGGCGGGGTACGGCCCCGCCGGCGGGGTCAGTCCCTCGGCGTGCACCACGACGGAGGCCGAGCAGTGGTCGAGCATGTACCCGGCCTCCGGCGCGGCGAGGCGGTCGGAGAGCGGCACGGCCACCGCCCCGGCCTTCTGCGCGGCGCAGTAGGCGACGGCGAAGCCGGTCCAGTCCCCGCCGCCGAACAGCAGCCCGACCCGGTCGCCGGGGCGCACCCCCAGGCCGAGCAGGCCGTGGGCGACGGCGTCCGAACGCCGCTCCCACTCCTCGAAGGTCAGCGCGTCACCGCCCGCCACCTCGATCGCGGTCCGTCCGGGGTCCTGGGCGGCGCGCAGCCGCAGCAGGTCCGGTACGGTCCGCACCACCGGCGTGTCCGTCATCGCAGCTCCTTCTCCCGGTGCGGGACGCGCTCATCCGCGCCGCCGTCCATGCCGCCGTCCATGCCGCCGTCCATGCCGCCGTCACCTGCGGCGCCGTCACCCACGTCGCGGTCGCTCGCGCCGCCGACCGCCCGGCGCCGGCGGACCAGGGCGACGGACCCGAGCACGTCGTCGGGGACGGAGTCCACCGCTTCCCGGTCGAAGCGGGTCAGCGAGCGCAGGCGCAGCGCCGTACCGGCGATCACCAGGATCATCACGGCGCAGATCACGTACATCAGCGCGATGCCCCGGCCGGGACCGGTGCCCAGGAGCGCCCCCAGGGTCGGGGCGAGCGGCCCGTCCGGTGTCATGAGCGGCTCCAGCACGGCCGACGAGTACGGTGCGACCAGGCCGAACCCGATCGGCATGGTGGACCACGCGATCATCGTGTTGAGCGCGAACACCCGCCCGTGGAACCGCTGCGCCACCTTGACCTGGACGATCGTGGCGTAGATCCCGTTCACCAGGGTGAGCGCCATCCCCATGCCGAACGCGCCCGCCCCGATGACGACCAGGTCCTCCCGTACCCCCGTGACCAGGCAGAACAGGCCCAGGACGAGGGTGAACAGCAACATCCCGCGCACCCGCAGCCGCCTCGGGCCGCCCCACACGCTCATCACCAGGCCGCCGAGGAACACGCCCAGCCCCGAGGCGAAGGAGACCCGTCCCACGTCGCCGAGCGTCCCGAACGACAGCACCAGCGGAGAGATCATCAGGAACAGCGGTGCGAGGAAGACGTTGAGGACCGCGAAGAAGAGCAGCATGCTCCGGAAGCCGCGGTGCCCCCACGAGTAGCGGAAGCCCTCGACGATCTCGGCCGTCACCGTCTCCCGGCGGCGGTGGGCCATGGTCCGGGGGAAACGCACGGCCAGCAGCACGCCGATGGCGAACAGGTAGCTCACCACGTCCAGGACGAGGATGCCCTCCAGGCCGATGCCCGCCACCAGTCCGGCGGCGACCAGCGGCACGAGCAGCTGGGAGACGCCGGTGACCATCTGGTTGACCCCGTTGGCGTGGCCCAGGTACCGCTTGGGGACCAGCTGCGGGATGGCCGAGGCGTAGGCCAGGCGCTGGAAGGTGAGCGCGACGGACAGGCAGACCAGGAGCGGGTAGATGTGCCAGGTCTGCAGGTTCCCCGTCCAGATCAGGCCGCCGAGGGCGAGCTGGGTGCCGAAGGCCGCGATGTCACCGCAGAGCATGACCTTCCTGCGGCTGACCCGGTCGACCACCGCCCCCGCCAGCGGCGCGACCAGCAGGCCGGGGACCAGGCCGAGCACCGCGAACAGGGCGAAACTGGCCACGGAGCCGGTCGTCAGGTAGATCCAGATGGGAATGGCGAACTCGGTGAGCGCGGAGCCGGTGATCGAGACGAGCTGGCCGGAGGCGACCGCGAGGAACCGCCGCATGCTGGGTTCCGGTCCCGCGGAGCCCGCGGCCTCCGCGGACCTCACGGCCTCCCCAGACTTCGCGGCCTTCGCGAACCCCGCGGCCTCCCCGGATCCCGAGGACACCGCCACCTCCGCCACCTCCGTCGCCTCCGCGGGCCGCGCGGCCTCGGGGGAGCGTGAGACGGCCTCCAGCCACCAGGTCGCGCCGGCCTCGCGCCGCGGCGGCGATGCGGCCGCGTCTCCCGCCGCCGGCCGCCCCTCCGCTCCCTCCGCAGGCCCCTGCGCCGGGTCCGCCGCCGACCTCTGCGCCGGGTCCGTCGCCGGATCCGCGGCGAGGTGCGCGGTGGTGATGATCTCGGCCAGCTCCCCGGCGCGGTAGCGGACGAAGAAGTGGCCCGCCTCCTCCAGCACCACCAGGACACTGGTCGGGGTCAGGAAGTGCCACTCGCGGTAGCGCTCCTCGTAGTACTCGGTGGCCGGGTCGCGTGCACCGGCGATCGTGACCAGCGGAGCCCGCAGCCGCGCGGTCCCGCCGTCGAGCAGACCGGTGAAGTACCGCTCGGCGTGCTCGGCCTCGGCGCGCATGGTGCGCACGATGTGCAGGGCCTGCTCGGGGGTGAGCTCGCTGAGGTCCACGCCCATGGAGGCCAGCCAGTTGCCGTAGGCCCGGTCGGAGGCCACGGCGGAGGCGCGGGCCAGGCGGGACAGCGCGTTCATCACCCGGCCGCGGGGCCGGGCGAACGGGAAGGCCGCCCCGATGTAGACGGCCTCCGGCACCCGGCCCGCCGCCTCCAGCCGCCGGGCGACCTCCACGGCCAGGGCCGAGCCCACGCTGCTGTGACCGTAGACCACCACGGGGCCCCGCACCCGCTCCAGGACCTCGGCCACGCAGCGGGCGGCGAGCTCGTCGAAGGGCAGCGGATCCTCGGTCAGGCCCACGTCGTGCCCCGGCACGGCCAGCGAGAGCAGCCGGTACCCCTCGGGCAGGGCGTCGGCCAGCGGCTGGTAGACCACCGCGCTGCCGCCGCCGTACGGCACGCAGACATAGGTGAGCACGCACCGGTCCTGCGGGAGCGGCGGGGTGAGCTCGTGCAGCAGGCGGCGGGGCCGCCTGGCGTCGGCGGGGGTGTCGGCCAGGGCGGCGAGCGCGCGGACGGTGGGGTGCCGGAACAGGTCCATCAGGGAGACGCCCGCGCCGAGCGCGCGCCGCATCCTGGCGATGACCTGGGTGGCCAGCAGGGAGTGGCCGCCCAGCTCGAAGAAGTCGTCCTCGACGCCGACCCGGTCGGTCCCGAGCACCTGCGCCCAGATGCCGGCGATCGCCTGCTCGGTGGGCGTCGCGGGGGCGGCGTAACCGCCTCCGCCGAACTCGGGGGCGGGCAGCGCGGCCCGGTCCAGCTTGCCGTTGGGCGTCAGCGGCAGGCGGTCCACGACCGTCACGGCGGCGGGCACCATGTGGGCGGGCAGGGCCCGCGCCACGTGCTCACGCAGCTCCGGCCCCAGCCCGGCCCCGGCCGCCGGGGCGCCGCCCGTGGTCATGTCGGCCCCCGGGGCGCCGCCCGTTGCCGGCGCCTCGGCCGCCGGGACCACGTAGGCCAGCAGGTTTCCCCGTTCGGCGAGGACCACGGCCTGGGCGACCGCGGGATGCGCCAGCAGGCAGGACTCGATCTCGCCGGGCTCGATCCGGTAGCCGCGCACCTTGACCTGGTCGTCGGCGCGGCCGAGGAACTCCAGCTCCCCGTCGGCCCGCCAGCGGGCCCGGTCGCCGCTGCGGTAGAGGCGGCCGCCGCCGTACGGGTCGGGGACGAAGCGCTCGGCGGTGAGATCGGGCCGGCCGAGGTAGCCGCGGGCCAGTCCGGCCCCGCCGATGTACAGCTCGCCCGGGACCCCGACGGGGGCGAGCCGCCGCCGCTCGTCCAGCACGTAGAGGGAGGTGGCCGCGATGGGCCTGCCGATCGGCGGGCGCCGGTCGCCCGCGCGCAGCTCGGCGGCGCTGGCGATGATCGTGGCCTCGGTGGGGCCGTAGGTGTTCATCAGGCGCACCCGGCCGCCGAAGTGCCGGTGCCACGCCGTCACGGCCGCCGCCTGCGCCTGGTCGGCGCCGAGGATCGTCAGCCGCAGGCCGGGCGGCCAGTCCACGGTCTCCAGGTCGGTGACCAGCTCGTGCCAGTAGGGAGTGGGCAGGTCGAGCACGGTCAGGTCCCTGGCGTACGGCGTGGCCAGGAAGTCCGGCAGGAACTCCCCGCCCCCGGGCAGCAGTACGAGCGCGGCCCCGGCGGCCAGGCAGGGATAGACCTCCTCGGCGTGGGTGTCGAAGCTGACCGTGGCGAACTGCAGCACCCGGTCGTCCGGGGTGAGACCGTACGCCTCCCGCATCCAGCCCACCCGGGCCGCCAGCGCCCGGTGCTCGACCACGACGCCCTTGGGCCGTCCGGTGGAGCCGGAGGTGTAGATCACGTAGGCGGCGCGGCCGGGATCGGGGGCGGGCAGCGGGTCCGGCGTGCCCGGGGGCAGCTCGCCGTCCACGCGGAGCACCCGGTACGGCCCGTCCGGCAGGCGCTCGCGCAGCGCCGTGGTGGTGAGCACCACCTGCGCGCCGCTGTCGGCGAGCATGGCGGCCTGGCGCGACGGCGGGTAGGCCGGGTCGAGCGGCAGATAGGCGCCGCCGGCCTTCCAGACGGCCAGCAGGGCCGCGATCAGGTCGGGGGAGCGGTCCATCGCGACGGCGACCACCGACTCCGGGCCCGCTCCCGCCGCGCGCAGCGCCCGTGCCAGGGCGTCGGCGCGCGCGTCCAGCTCGGCGTAGGTGAGCGTGCGACCGCCGCAGGTCACCGCGGGAGCGTCGGGGCGGGCGGCCAGCGACGCGGCGAACAGGCCGGGGACCGTGTCCGCGCAGGGCGGCGCGGTGTTGACGCTCCACTCCAGGATCCGCCGGCGCTCCTCCCCGGACAACGGGTCGATCTCCGACAGCCGCAGGCCGGGGTCGGCGGCGACGGCGGCGAGCAGCCGGGTGAAGCGCCCGGCGAGGGCGGTGACGGTGTCGCGGTCGAACAGGTCGGTGGCGTACCCGAACGCCAGGTTCAGCCCGTCCGGGGTCCGCCAGGCGTCGAGGGACAGGTCGAACTTGGCCGCGGTGTAACCGGTGTCGAATCCGGTGATCTCTTCGATCCCCCGGTCCCTCAGGGATTCGGGGACCGCGGGGCCCCGTCCCTCGTTCTGGGTGTGCAGCACGAACATCGTCTGGAACAGCGCGGAGCGGCTGAGGTCGCGTTCGACGCGCAGCTCGCCCATCACCTGCTCGAAGGGGATGTCCTGGTGGTCGAAGGCGTCGAGCACCGCGGTGCGGGTGCGGTCGAGGAGCTCGTGGAACGCCGGGTCCCCCGACAGGTCGCCGCGGAGCACCAGGGTGTTGAGGAAGAAGCCGATGAGCGGCTCCAGTTCCACCCGGTCCCGTCCCGCGGCGGGGGATCCGACGCAGATGTCCTCCTGCCCGGTGTGCCGCGCGAGCAGCGCCTGGTAGGCCGCGAGCAGGGTCATGAACAGCGTCGCGCCGTGCCGGGAGGCCAGCTCCTCCAGGGCCGCGGCCGGCTCCGCGCCGAGCGTGACCGTGACGACGTCGCCGCGGGAGGAGTGCACGGCCGGCCGGGGCCGGTCGGTGGGCAGCTCCAGCACGGGCGGGTCGGCCAGGCGCGCGGTCCAGTACGCCAGGGACCGCCCGACCGCCTCCTCCGTCAGGCGCTCCCGCTGCCAGGCGGCGAAGTCGGGGTACTGCACGGGCAGCGGGGGCGGCTCGTAGGCCGGGCCCGCGCCGTACCGGGCGGCCAGCTCGTCGGCGAAGTGGTTCAGCGACACCCCGTCGGCCACGATGTGGTGGCAGACCACGCAGATCACGTGGTCCTCCGCGCCCAGGCGAAGCGCGCTCACCCGCAGCAGCGGCGCCTGCGCCAGGTCGAAGGGGGTGTTGGTGCGCGCCGCGACCGCCGCCCGCGCCCATTCCCCGGGCGCGGGCGCGTCCGGCCCCGCCTCGGAGTGGTCGAGGAACTCGACCGGTACGGCGGCCTCCGGGACGACCTCCTGCACCGGCGTGCCGTCCTCGGCCCGGAAGCGGGTGCGCAGGCTCTCATGCCGTCCGACGACGGCGGTGACGGCGCTCTGCAGGGCGTCCAGCTCCAGCCTGCCCCGCCACCGCTGTGTCAGGCACATGTTGAACGCCACGTCGCCGGGGTCGAGCTGGTCGAGGAACCAGATCCGCTCCTGGCCGAACGTGAGCGGAGCCGGTGCGCCTGCGGGACGGCGCGGGATCGGCGCGACCGCCGCGGCGGCACCACCGCGCAACCGCTGGAGCAGCAGGGCGCGCTTGGCGGGGCTCAACGCGGCGACGCGCGAGTCCAGCTCGTCGAGCATGGTTCTTCTCCCTCATGTCGGGACGAACCCGCCGAGGATGAGGCGGTGGGGGATGGAGGGCGTCTCTCCGTCGAGGGGTCGCCGTCGAGGGCCGCCAGAAGTCGTGGGAACGCTCCCACTGCGGAGCAGAGTAGGTAGCCGTGATCGAACGCGTCAAGGCGTTACTTGGGCATTACTGGCGGGTTAAACGCCTGGCCTGGTGTTTCACGAGGATTACACCGATAGTTACGCTGGATGTGGATACGGCGCCTTCCTGATTTCTTGACACTCCCCTACCGCTTCCCTAGTTTTAGGGGCGTTTTCCGGGCGTTGTGGGAGCGCTCCCGCACTGGTTTATGCATGATTTGTGGGGTATCGCCCGCTTTTATTTGGGCTGCCCTACGCGCTGCCCACGACAGGAAGACCCGCCATCTCCATGGCATCTCCCGCATCTGACCGGTGGAGCCGCCGTGGAACCGCTTGTGGGGAACACCGCCTGGGCGGCCATGGCGATGCTGTTGCGGACGCGGTCGCGCTGCCGTCACAAGAAGTGGTCGGCGACCTCGACAGGGCCGGGAATGATGAACACACGGGCGTCGAAGGTGGCGTGGGCATCGTGGCCGGCGCGCGGTACGCGCGGTCGATCGACGGCGATCAGGCAGCCGTCAGGATCTCCGCCAGTCCGGCCGTGTGACCTCCTGACGATCTCTTACCGATCTCGGCGCATATGATCTCCGCATGGTCATCTTCGACGGCGCCGACGGCACGCGGCTCGTGTACCACCGGACCGGCGAGGGCCGCCCGCTGGTGTGCGTCCCCGGTGGTCCCATGCAGGCCTCGGCCTACCTCGGTGATCTGGGCGGGCTGTCCGCGCGTCACCCGCTGGCGCTGCTGGACCTGCGCGGGACCGGGGAGTCGGCCGTCCCGGCGGACCCGGCGAGCTACCGGTGCGACCGGCAGGCGGAGGACGTCGAGGCACTGCGCGTCCACCTCGGGCTGGACCGGCTCGACCTGGCCGGGCACTCCGCCGGCGCGGCGGTCGCCCTCCTGTACGCCGCCCGGTACCCCGACCGCGTCGGCCGCCTCGTTCTGATCACTCCCAGCCCGCGGGTGGTCGACCTGGAGATCGCGGACCTGGACCGCCGGGAGTGCGCCGAACCCCGTCGAGGGGAGCCCTGGTTCCCGGGTGCCTTCGCCGCGTTCGAGCGGATCTGGTCGGGCCGGGCCACGGAGGACGACTGGGAGGCGATCACCCCGTTCTTCCACGGCCGGTGGGACGCCGCCGCCCAGGCTCATGCCGCCCGGGGAGCGAGCCAGAAGAACGCGGACGCGGCGGCCGTCTACTACTCGGCCGGAGCCTTCGACCCGGAAGCCGTCAGATCCGCCCTCGCCCGACTCCGGGCGCCGGTCATGCTCGTCGCGGGGGAGTACGACGTGGCGCTCCCGCCGAAGCGGGCCGCCGAGTACGCCGGCCTGTTCCCCGGGGCCGAGCTGGCCGTGCTGCCGGGTGGCGGTCACTATCCCTGGCTCGACGACCCCGGGTGGTTCACGGAGACGCTGGCGGGGTTCCTGCGCTGACGGATCGGTGCGTGAACCCGGCCGCCGGCGCGATGGACCGCGGGACAGGGTCCGCCGTGCGCAGGCGGATGGGTGACGCCGCCGAGCGATCTCCGTGGGACCGGTGGGGTGGAGAGAGCCTCCAACCGATCTCCAAGTGATCCACAAGTCGTGATCACTAGACAGCTCCCTGAATAGTCGTGGGCTGGCCATGGGGGTCTGTGGTGGTAAGGCAACGATTGCTGAGAGTCCTGTGCGTCCTGGGCTTCCTGGCGGGTTTGATTCCGGCTCTGCCGACGGCCGCCGCGGCGGCCGTCCGGCGGGACGCGGAGACCACCGCTTTCCTGTCGGCGATCGAGCGTTTCGCCCGGGTCGGCAAGGGCCTGGAAACCCTCGGCCCGATGGGGGCGCAACTGCCCCTGGTCGGCCTGGTCCCCGGCGGCGAGCACGGCCTGGGCCTGAACGACCTGTTCGACGTGGCGGTGCGCGACCAGCTCGAAGACCTCACCAGTTTGGCCGACCTCAAGGACGAGTACCCGATCACCGGGTCCCGCTCGGGCCGGTTGCTGGCGAAGGCCGGGACCGAGGGCCAGGTCAGACGCCTCGATCTGACCCTGGAGATCACCAGGACGGTCGCCGACAGGCCCGTGTCCGTCAGCAGTTCCCAGCCCCGGGTCTCGCTGGTCACCTCGGGAGGAGTGAACGTCACCCTGAAGCTCGGCGCGAAGCTCTCCTTCTTCTACGATCCGGCCACCACATCCGTCTGGCTGGGCAGGGACACCACGGTCACCGTCCAGGCCGACGGGCGACTGGCGGCGGGGGCCCGGCCCACGGGGGCCTTCGGCATTCTCGGCGTCGACCTGTCCGCGGGCTCGCAGCTCGCTTTCACCTCCACGCTCACCTCCACCTCCACCGACCCCGACGGCGACGGCCGGCTGGACCTCCGGGAGCTGGGGGCGGACGGCGCGGCGGCCGGGCTGTTCACCGTCGCCAGGAAGGGCTCGGCCACCGCGAAGCTGGGCGTGACGGCCCAGCCGTTCGCGGGCGCCCAGGTCGAGGGGGCCACCGCGACCGTCGACGTCAGCTGGCCGGACCTCGCGACGGGCGGCCCGCAGGTGAGTGTGAGCCAGCCCGACCTCGACCGGCTCGCCCGGTTCCAGACGCTCACCCCGAAGGATCTGCTCGACGGCCTGACCCACCTGGCCAACGCGATCACCGCCGCGCAGCGCGCCCGCTGGGGCGGTCAGAACGGTCAGGGCGGCCAGGGCGACGTGGATCTGCCGTTCATGCGCGGCTCCCTGGCCGACGCGGTACGTGTCTCCGAGGCGATCGAGAAGTTCGTCGCCGACAACGTCGACCGCACCACCGGCCAGCCGACGTTCACCTCGATCCAGGACCTGTTCGCCGCGCTCGGCAAGGCGCGGAACCTGCCCGGCGGAGCGATCATCAAGGTCGCCGGCGCGGGCTACGACGACGCCACCAAGAAAATCGTCTTCACGCTCGTCATCGACCGTCCGGTCAACCCCGCGCCCGAGCCGCTCAACCCCGCGGGCCAGGCCGGCAGCGGTACCGGTACCGGTGTCAGCTACACGGCCACGACCCTCAAGCACGCCGGCCGGAAGTGGACGCCCGGGGAGTTCACCGGCCGTACGGTCACCGCGGGCGCCTCCAGCGGCATCGTGTCCGGCAACACCGCCGACACCGTCACCATCGCGGGAGACGGGTGGCGCGGGGGCGTGCCCGCGGCCGGCGCGCCGTACCGGATCGCCGCCGCCGACCCGATGACCGGCCAGGTCGTCTTCGGCGACACCTTCGCGAGCCGCGCGGGGCTCGCCCAGCTCAACGCGGCCACCTCGACGGCCGGTGTGATGCGCGGCTACCACGCCGAGGCCACGGTCGTGCTCGACCTCGGCGACCCGGCCACCGGGCAGGCGTGCGCCACCCGGCCCGACGGCCAGCAGAAAGCCTGTCCCTACCGGCACACCAACCCCGACGGCAGCTCGACCGTGGTGACCGAGCTGCCCCGGCCGGCCGACCGGATCATGCTGCGCACCGGCCGCGACCTGTTCGGCGCGCGTGTGTCGGTGCGCACCCCGGTCGACGTCGACGCGGTCGCCGGCTACCTGGGCGTACGGCTCACCGGAGACCTCGCCATGTCCGGCAGGGGCGGCGGTGACCTGGTGAAGGTGGCGCTGAAGGATGTCGGCGACGTACGGCTGACGCAGTTCTTCGAGCGCCTGGTGGGCAACCCGGGAGAGCTCCTGACGTCCCAGGTGGACGCCGCGGCCCGGGCCCGGCTGACCGTGGGCGTCCCGGGGATGGCGGACTTCTTCGGCGGCAAGGTGACCGGTGAGGTGGAGATGCCGGACATCACCGCGCCGGACACGGTGCTCTTCCACGGCTTCGACCAGCTCGGCAAGGTCAAGGCGTTCGCCTTCGACCCCGGCAACCCGCGCGCGCTGTTCGGCGCCCTGATCACCTCGCTGAACACGCTGGCCGACCGGCTCGACCAGGTCAAGGGCAGCGGACCGGTGGGCGAGGCGATGACGGCGGAGCTGCCGCTGCTGGGCCGTTCCCTCTCCGACCTGGTCGCCGCCGAGGAGATGGGCGCGGGTCCCGGCGTCGTCTACGGCAACGGCGCCTGCGGCAGCCAGAACGGCTTCGTCACCGACCCCTCGCGTACCTTCACCCCGGCGCACGTGGGACGCGGAGTGATCATCGGTACCCGGCTGATGATCGTCGCGGCCGTCTGCGACACGCACACGATGGCCTTCACCACGACGTTCGGCCAGGCCCTCCCCGGACCGGGCACCGCCTACACGCTGCGCTCGCCGCTCAGGGACGCGGTCGACCGGCTGACCGCCGCCCCGCCGGACACCGTGCAGGCGCTGGCCGCCGAGCTGGACAAGGCGCTGGGCGGGCAGGTGAACATCGGCTACGAGGAGGGACGGCTCCGGCTCGGGCTGGCCTACGACAAGAAGGCGGCGCTGAAGGAGCCGCTGCGTTTCTCCTTCGGGGAGCGCAGCCTGGTCGGCGCCGTCGGCTCCGGCACGCTCGACGCCACGATCGACGGCCAGATCCAGCTGGGCCTGCGGGTGGCGCTCAAGCGCGACTTCAACCCCGCCAGTGACCTGCTCATCGACACCGACTCCAGTCTCGGCCTGGAGGCGAGGGCGCAGCTCGACGGCGCCATCAAGGCCGACATCGGGCCGTTGCCCGTCGCGGTCGGCAAGGAGGGCGACGACCCGCTGCAGGCCAGGCTCGGCTACGGCGTGACCCTCCGCTACGCCGGCGAGCCCGGCGAGGCCGTGCCGCCGGCCGACTTCTTCGCCGGGCTCGACCTGGCGCTCAACGAGACGAGCGAGCCGGTCACGTGCGAGCGCGACCCCCGGCGCGAGGAGACCGACCTGGCGCTGTGCGCGATGCTGCCCGCCTACCTCAACGGCAGCCCGATCACCGCGGACGGCAAGCACGCGCTCGTCCTGCGGTTGCCCAGGGCCGCCCCGCTGGCCGAGATGTTCGACCTGACCGCGAAGCTGCCCGGCGACATCGACCGGCTGGAGCTGCCCGCCTTCGACTTCTCCACCCTGCCCGCCGACATGGAGCTGGACTGGGCCAACCTGGGCGACGGCATCGACCGCTACCTCACCGCGCTGGAGTCGGGCATGCGCACCGCCGCCTACGGCGGGAAGCTGCCCCTGGTCGGCCACGACCTCCAGCAGGGCGCGGACTTCGTCGGCGCCAAGCGCCTGGAGATCAAGGCGGCGATCGGCAAACTGCCCAACGGCGGAAAGGCCCTCACCGGCGAGGACCTGCGCAAGTGGTACGAGGCGGAGCTGGCCCCCACGATCGGCTCGGGGGCGGAACTGGTGATCACCTGCGTGCAGGCGCCGGAGCCCACCGACCCCGCCGCCTGCGACAAGGCCAAGGGCGCGGAGCTGACCGGCATCAAATTCAAGATCAATATCGGCAGGGGCACCATCGACCCGGAGCGGGGCTGCGTCAAGGACTGCGAGGGCCTGGAGCGCCCGCTGGACATCGGCATCCCCGGTCTCGCGCTGCGCCAGGGGCCGGGCAAGGGCGTGCGGGCCGAGATCGGCTGGCACCTCGAGGCCACCGTGGGGCTGGACCGGACCAGCGGCTTCTTCCTGGAGGCCGCGCAGGACAACCGGCCCCGGGCCGGTATCGGGGTGAACGTCTCGCTCCCCGAGGAGATCAACGCCAAGCTGGCGATCCTGGACGTCACCCTGAAGAACACCGCGCAGCAGGCCCCCGACCTGTTCGCGGGCACCTTCACCGTCGGGCTCAAGCCCGTCGGCCGGATCGGGCTGCGGCAGCTCGCCGACGCCGCCGACCTGGTGGAGACCTCGCTGCGCGCCGACGCCGCCGTCGACTGGCGCTTCACCGTGACCCCCGGCTCGCCGATGCTCCCGGGCCTGTTCGGCGACTTCCACCTCGACTGGGACCTGACGAAGGGCGGCGCCCCCGATCCGGCGAACCTGACCATCGCCTTCACGAACGTGAACCTGGAGGCCGGTGATTTCTTCCGCAGCGTCCTGGGCCCGGTGGTGACCCAGGTCAAGCGGGTCACCGACCCGGTGAGACCGGTGATCGACCAGCTCTACGCGCCCATCCCGGTGTTGTCGGACCTGAGCCGGGCCGCGGGCGGCGGCGACGTCAACCTGATGACGATCGCCAAGAAGTTCAACACCCTGGGCGGCAACCGTACGACGCAGTTCGTCGAGCGGGTGACCGAGGTGGTCGAGCTGGCCTCCGCGCTGCCCGACTGCCAGGGCGAGCTGCACATCCCGCTCGGCGGCTTCACCGTGGCCGGCGACCGGGCGCTGGCCGTCGAGAACTCGCCGGACACGGCGGACTCGCTGATCGAGGATGTGAGCCCCGAGACGGACGACCTGCTGGCGGCGCTCGACCAGGGGGCCGGAAACTGCGCGAAGGCCGAGACCGAGACCGAGGGCGAGGCCGGGGACAAGACCGGGGACGAGACGGGAGGCGATCCCGGGGACAGGACCGCGACCGCCGCCGGGCAGGGGCCGATGCGGCACGCCGCGAGCGCCGGTTTCACCTTCCCGGTGCTCGACAACGCCGGCCGGTCGATCTTCAGCCTGCTCATGGGCAAGGACGTGGAGCTGGTCGAGTTCGACTCCGGCCCGCTGCGCCTGGGCTTCACCTACAGCCAGTCCTTCGGCCCGGTCTACGCGCCGCCGCCCATCATGGTGGTCATCTCCGGCACCGCCGGCGTCGAGGCGCGGATCAGGGCGGGCTTCGACACCTACGGCATCCGCAAGGCGATCGAGCAGGGCAAGGTCGATCTCCAGATCCTCGACAGCCTGTATCTGAAGACCACCGACGAGCGGGGCGAACCCCTGCCGGCGATCACCCTGTCCGGCCGGCTGGAGGCCGGAGCGGCCGTCGACCTGCTGCTCGTCAAGGCCGGGGTCAGCGGGGGCATCACCCTGACCGTCTCGATGAACTGGGCCGACCCGACCAACGACGGCAAGTTCAGGTTCTCCGAGTTCTCCGCCGTCCTGCTGCGCAACCCGCTGTGCCTGTTCACCATGGACGGCAAGCTCAAGGTCTACCTCAGGGCCTGGGTGGAGATCGGGGTCTCGATCTTCAAGAAGCGCTTCGACTGGACCATCGTCGAGGCCACGCTGCTCGACTTCTCGGCCAGGCCGAAGTGCGACGAGCCGCCGCCCAAACTCGCCACCGCCAGCGGCGACGCGCTGGTCCTGCACATCGGCCCGATGCGCGGGGCCAGGGGCGGCAGCACCGCCGAGCCCGGTGACGACGCCGAGCAGTGGACCGTCAGCCAGCTCCCCGGTGACGAGGGCTTCGTGGTCAGCGCGCTGGGCGTGCGCGAGGAGCACCGTACGGCGGGCATGGACCGGGTGCTGGCCGACGGCCGCGGCGCCACGGGCAGCCTGCGGATGGTCTTCCAGGGGTACGCCGACGGCTCCGGCACGCCGTACTCCTTCAACCGGAAGGTCGTCGCGTTCGGCGGCTCCGGCGACGACCTGATCCTGGCCGGGGCCGGGAACAACGTGGTGGACGGCGGCGCGGGTGACGACCAGATCACCAGCACCGACCAGTACGACGAGCAGGGCACGACGGCCGTGATCGTGGCGGGCGGTCCGGGCGACGACTACCTGACCGTGGGCGGCGCGGGCGGCTGGGTCGCCGGTGACGGCCGTCTGAACCCCGGCAGCCGCCGGGTGGGCGAGGTCGAGGTCGCCGACTGGGACGCCGACGGCCTGCCCGGCGCGCCCGGCGACGGCGCGGGCGACGGCGACGACCGGATCGCCGCCGGGCTCGGCCGCAACCGGCTGTGGGGCAACGGCGGGGACGACACCATCGGTGTGGCCTCCGACAGCCCGCTGGCCGCCACCGATCCCTCCCCGCGCTTCCGCGCCCAGCGGAGCCTGCTGGTCGGCGGCCCGGGCCGGGACACCCTCACCGGCGGCTCCGCCGACGACGAGATCTACACCGGACCGCAGGAGGAGACCGGCCCCGACGCCGCGGGCCCCGCCGACTCGGGTCCCAACACCGTCGACACCGGCGCGGGCGACGACACGGTGTACGGCGGGCAGGCCGTCGACCTGGTCGCCGGGGGCTCCCGGCCCGGTGAGGTCGTGAAGATCCACGGAGGCGGCGGCGAGGACGTGCTCGCGGGCGGCCACGGCAAGGACGAGATCTTCGGCGGACCCGGTGACGACTGGGTGATCGCCGAACCGTCCGACGTCGGCGAGGCCGCGGGCCGCGACGACTACGGCCCGGCCCGGCAGGTACGGCGCCTGCCGCTTCCCCAGGGCGTCGAGCCCTCGGCCAAGCTGCTGGTCGGCGGCGACGGCGACGACCACATCGTGGGCGGCGACGGCGGCGCGACCGTCTTCGGCGACCGGTGGCGCGCCGAGCCCTGCACCGGGACGGACGCGGACGGCGACGGCCGCGACCTCGTCCTCGGCGGTTCGGGCAAAGAGATCGTCTCGGCCGGGGGAGGAGACGACCGGGTCGAGGCCGGGGGCGGAGACGACCGGGTCTGCGGTGAGCGGGGCGACGACGCCCTGTACGGCGGGACCGGCGCCGACACGGTCACCGGCGGCTCGGGGGCGGACGCCGCCTTCGGCGACGACGGGGCCGACGAGGTGACCGGCGGCACGGGCGACGACGCCCTGTACGGCGGGGCCCAGGACGACACGGTCGCGGGCGAGCGGGGTGAGGACACCGCGTTCGGCGGCTCCGGTGACGACCTGGTCGTCGGCGGCAGCCGTACGGCGGGGGAGCCCGACGAGGGCGACACGCTCTACGGCGACACCGGGGCCGACCGGCTGGTCGGGGACAACGGTGACGCCACGGGCTCCTTCGACCGGGACGGCACCCCCGGGGAGGCCGGTGGCCCGGACGTGATCCACGGCGGGGCCGACGCCGACACCGCCTTCGGCGGGATCGGAGCCGACGAGGTGCACGGCGACGGCGGGGACGACCACCTCGAGGGCGGCAACGGCGCTGACCGGGTGTCCGGCGAGGCGGGTGAGGACGAGCTCGTCGGCGGCGGCTCCGGGCCGCACCCCGACGCGGGCGACACCCTGCTGGGCGGCGAGGGCCCCGACGTGATCGCCGGAGACAACGCGGTCCTCAGCACGTCCGGCACGGCGACCCCGGTCGCGGCCAGGACCGGCCAGCTCCGCGCGCACCGGGTCGAGCTGTTGGACGGCGGCTCGGGCGCGGACGTCGCCGACGGCGGCCCCGCCAACGACGCGATCTTCGGGCAGGGCGGCGCCGACCGGCTGCGCGGCCAGGAGGGCGACGACTACGCCGAAGGCGGCCAGGGCATCGACTGGGTCGAGGGCGACCAGGGTGACGACGACGTGGTGGGCGGCTCGCACACGGCGGCGGCCGACGCCGACGACGCGCTGTTCGGCGGTCCCGGCGACGACGTCGTCGCGGGCGACAACGCCCTGGTCACGCTGGTCGGCGACGCTCCGGCCGCTCCGGAGAGCGGCGGGACCCCGGCCGCCCGGACAGACGACGGCGCTCCGGCCGCTCCGGCGGGCGGGCCCGCCCGGGTCACGGTCCGGGCCGGGGCGGACGGCACGCCCATGACCCCGCGGGCGGTCAGGCTCCTGGGCCACGGTTCGGGCGCCGACCGGATCTCCGGCGGTTCGGGTGTGGACGTGCTGTGGGGACAGGACGGCGACGACCACCTCTCCGGCGGCGGCCACGGCGACTACGCCGAGGGCGGCGGCGGCGCCGACCAGCTGCGCGGCGACCTCCCGCTGTCGGCCGCCTCCACCCAGACCGCCGCCGAGCCGCTGGAGCACCCGGACTGGCGCGGCACCGGGAGCGGGCCCGCCGAGCTGGAGGGCCAGGACGCCACCCCGGGCCAGGACGACCTGATCGGCGGCTCGGCCACCCCGGGCGCGGCCGACGGGGCCGACGCCATCGAGGGCGGCGGCGGGGCCGATGCGCTGCTCGGTGACAACGGCTCGCTCGTCCGCACGCTCACTCCGGCCGGTGAGCGGGCCTACACCCAGCGCTACCCGGCCGGACAGGCGCCCGCCGACGCGACGCGCAGCCGTACCCACGACCCGGCCCTGCCCGGCGGCTCCACCCGGTTCTGCACCGAGGCCCAGCCGACGTGTGAGCCGGCGGGTTCCTCCGGCGCCGACCAGCTGTACGGCGACGCGGGCGACGACGGGCTCTGGGGGCAGGACGGCGACGACCGGCTCTCCGGCGGCGCGGGCGACGACGACCTGTTCGGCGAGCTCGGCGACGACCAGTTGGAGGGAGGCGAGGGCGAGGACGCCATGCTCGGCGACCGCGGCGGCGTGGTGAACGAGCGCATCGACGCCGCGGACGCCCAGCGCCTGGGCTTCACCGTCAGCCTCAACGCCCCGCCGAAGGAGACCTACCGGGGCTTCCCGGTCGGGTCCTACGACCGCCGCACCGACCTGCTGCACGACGCGGACGGCGACACCTGGGTGGCGGCGGTCATGGCGCACGACGGGTTCGCCGCGGGCGGTGACGACCGCATGCGCGGCGGGCCGGGCCGCGACAGCCTGCACGGCGGTGCGGGCGACGACCTGATCAACGGTGACAGCGGCGGGGACGAGGTCTTCGGCGGCGACGGCGCGGACGTCATCTGGGGTGGCAAGGGCTGCGACCCCGTCCTGGACGCGGCCACCGCCGACTGCCGCACCGGCGGCGTGTTCGACCCGGCCGCCCGGGGCACCGGCGACCGTTTCGTCGATCACGTCTTCGGCGGGGCCGGAGCCGACCTGCTCGACTACAACCCGCGCGGCTCCTACCCGGGCAACTGCGCACCGGGCCGCATGCCCGACGGCACGCTCACCACCGTCGTCGATCCCTGCCTGTGGTTCCGGATGACCGGCAAGGACAACGCCGCCGTCCCCGACGACCAGCACCACCAGGGAGTCGACTGGCAGTACGGCGGGGCGGACCGGGACGTGATGCAGGGCGACCGGACCGCCAACGGACCCAACCCGGGCGACAAGATGATCGACTGGAACGGCTCGTTCAACCTGTTCACGCACTGCGGCCCGGCCAACGGCGGGCACAACATCGTCCGCCAGCACTCCCCGGCGATGCGGGACTTCCTGGCCAAGGTGGCCTGGGGCGCGGGCGCGGGCCGCAGCCCGGGTGACGCCTCGGGACAGCGGGAGCTGGCGATCCCCGCCAACGACAGCGGCTCGCCGTACCCCACCTCACCCGGACACTTCGACGACCCCATCGCCTGCGCGGAATGATCAGGAGATATACCGATGTTGCGCCGATTGCTGACGGCCGTGCTGGCCGGCGGGCTGGTGGCCGCGGGACTCGCCGCGGCCCCCGCTCCCGCCCACGCGGGATCGCCCTCGTGTGATCCGGGTGACTGCTTCACCGTGAAGGTCTCCCTCGACCGGGCCCCGGCGGTGGGAGAGAGCGCGAAACTCACCGTGGACGTGGTCGCCGGGCAGGACGTGCCGGACGCCACGACGGTCATCGAGCTGCCGGAGACCCTGCGGTGGGCGAGCCCGCCCGCCGGGCTCACCCGCACGGCGGCGATGATCGGGCGCAGCCCCGTGGACCGGGCCGCCCGCACCGGGCGCGTCCGGCGCGGGACGCCGGTCCGGTACGAGGGCGTGGTCACCGCGGTCGCGCCCGGCCCCGCCGCGGTCCGTGCCTGGGCGCGGGACGCGCGGCCCGGTCCGGTCAGCGAGGGGCTGGTCTACCTCACGATCGGGGAGAAGTCGTCGATCTTCGGCATGCCGCCGGGCGAGGGCGGACGCCGCGCGCGGACGCCGGCGCGGACGACCTCCCTGGCGGGGGACACGTGCGTGCGCGGGCGCGTCAAGCACGTCCAGGCGGAGGACGGCACGGTCAGGGGCGTGCCCATGGTGTCCGTGGAGGCGCGGGACGACGACGGCGGCGGCGGGTCCCAGAAGATCGGGTTCGCGCTGACCGACGAGGCGGGCGACTACACGGTGTGCTTCCCGGGCACCGAGGAGGACGGCAGCGGCCAGGACGTCTACCTCGAAGTGAGGCCGATCGGCTACCGCTGGCAGGTCGTGAGGCCCGACGGCGAGGACGCCGGGGACGACTACGACGACTACATCGCCACCGGCGAGGTGACGCACGACGTGCCCGCCGGCACCAACCTGACGATCATCGACTACGAGAGCGAGCGCGGCAGCCCGGTGGAGGGCGCCTTCCGGGTCTTCACCGCCGCCTTCGACACCTGGAAGGCCTACACCGGCTGGCTGAACCGGCCCGGGAACGACTGCTGGAAACCCGGCCAGGCGTCGTGCCAGCTGGTCACCGTCGTCTGGGCGCCCGACAGGGTGCTCGACAGCTCCTACTACTGTCCGGGCACCGTTCCCGGCAAGTGCGCCGACCGGTACGAGATCCAGCTGACCGCGCCGGTTCACCTGCGGAAGATGACCGTCGCGCACGAGCTGGGGCACTTCATCATGGACTACACCCACGGCTCCCTGCCCCGGCCCGAAGACGCTTGCCAGGAGCACTACATGAAGGAGCCCTCCGGCCCGGTCTGCGCCTGGGTGGAGGGGTGGGCGGACTGGGTGGCGGTCCAGACCTACGGCGACACGCACTACCGCTGGGGCACCGAGGCCGCGATCGACCTGGAGAGCCCGCGCTGGTTCAGCGAGGGCTGGCCGAGCGGGGTCAAGGCGGACTGGACCGAGGGTCGCGTGGCCGGCGCCCTGCTCGACCTGGCCGACTCCGGGACGCGCAACGAGAAGTACTGGGACGTCTCCAGCCTGGGGCCCGAGGGGGTGGTGGCGGCCTTCCTGAAGGCACCCGTCGCCGGCGTCCACGACTTCGCGGCCGCGCTGCCCGCCCAGAACCAGGCCGAGGCGCGCGCGGTGCTGTTCCACAACACCGTCCGGCTCGACCACTACGAGATCCTCGACGACAGGAAGGCGGCGTACCGGCCCGCGAACGTCCCGCTGGTCCAGGACTTCTTCTCCGTGGCCGGCAGCTGGTCCGTGGTGGCGACGACCCCCTCCGGGGCGGACGGCTCGGACGTGGACCTGAAGGTGGCCCGCGACCCGCAGTCGGCCGTCACCAGCGCGCAGTGGTCCGCCTCGAGCCCGGACTTCGTCGCCGTGCAGCCCACTCCCGGCGACGAGCCCTTCGCGGCGACCGTCACCTCCGGCACCGACTACCAGGAGCACCTGACGGAGGTGGCCGTCGCACCCGACGGCGACCTGGAGAAGGGCACGCCCATGGAGTTCAGCATGGGCGCCGACCGGCTGGTGGAGATCCGCACGACCTGGATCGACAAGGGCGTGCCCGCGACGCTCAGCGTCGTCCCGCGCAACGGGCAGGACGTCGATCTCTTCGTGCTGGCACCGGACTCCGCGAAGTGGGGCCTGCCGCGCTCCAGCGCCCGCGGCTCGGCGGGCGGCGGCCCGAACAAGGCCGAGCGGGTCACCATCACGGATCCGAAGGTGACCGGCGTCTACGCGGTCATCGTGATCAGGAAGAGCGGTGAGGGAGGAGTCCTCCTGGCCCGGACGTGATCTCTGCCCGGACGCGATCCCCGCCGGACGTGATCTCTGCCCGGATGTGATCCCCGCCCGCTCAGCCCTCACCCGTGCGACCGGCTCCCCGGCGGCGCCCGCAGACGCCGCCGGGGAGCGGGTCAGTCGTTCAGCGACAGTGTGATGACGCGCTTGAGGACCTTGCCGGTGGGGCTGACGGGCAGCTCGTCGGTGAAGGAGATGCGCCGGGGGTACTTGTAGGCCGCCACCCGTTCCCTGGCGAAGTCGCGCAGTTCGTCGGGCTCGGCCGGGGCGCGCAGCGCCACCACGGCCGCGATCTCCTCGCCGAGCTCCGGGTGGGGGACCCCGACGACCACCGCCTGCCGTACGGCGGGGTGCTCGTACAGGACCTCCTCCACCTCGCGGGGGTACACCGTGTAGCCACCCCGGATGATCACGTCGCGGCGGCGGTCGACCAGGAAGAAGAACCCGTCGGCGTCGACCCTGCCGAGGTCGCCGGTGTGGAACCAGCCGTCGCGGATGACCTCCGCGGTCGCCGCCGGGTCGTTCCAGTAGCCCTTCATCACGTTGGGGCCGCGGACGACGATCTCGCCGACCTGGCCGCACGGCACCTCGCGGCCGTCCTCGCCGACCACCTTCATCTCGACGTCCTTGACGGGCCAGCCGATCGACCCGGGTCTGCGGCCGGGGCCGGTGCGGTTGGTCGCGGCGACGGGGGAGGTCTCGCTGAGGCCGTACCCCTCCACGATCGAGCAGCCGAACCGGGTCTCGTAGGCCCGCAGGACGTCCAGGGGCATGGCGGCCCCGCCGGAGACGCAGACCCGCAGAAGCGACATGTCGGAGGCCCCGGGATGGTCGAGCAGCGCGATGTACATGGTGGGCACGCCCTGGAAGACCGTGACGCCGTCGCGCCGGATCACCTCCAGCGCGCGGCCCGGCTCGAAGCGCGGCAGCAGCGTCAGGCGCGCGCCGGCGTGGACGCTCGCGTTGAGCGAGCACGTCTGCCCGAAGGAGTGGTAGAGCGGCAGCGCGCCGAGGAGGACGTCGTCCACCCCGAGCGCCTGCATGCGGGCGACCGTCGCGGCGTTGCCGCCGAGGTTGGCGTGGGTGAGCTCGATGCCCCTGGGCCGGCCGGTCGTCCCGGAGGTGTAGTGGATGACGGCGGTGTCGCCGGCCCCCCGAGGGGCGGTCCCGGGCTCGGCCGTCAGGCCGCGCAGCAGCCGGCGGAACTCCTCGGGGACCACGAAGAAGCAGTCGGCGCCGGTGCCGGCGACCCCGGCCTCCGCGGTCTCGGCGAGGGCGTGCCAGGCGATGAGCAGCCGTGCCCCGCAGTCACCGACGTACGCGGCGATCTCCCGTCTCCTCAGCAGCGGGTCGAGGGGGACGACCACGGCGCCGGCCCGCAGGACCCCGTAGTAGACGACGGCGAACTCCGGGACGTTCGGCAACATGATCGCCACCCGGTCGCCGGCGCGGATCCCGCGGCGCCGCAGCAGCGTCGCGACGCGCCCGCTCATGCGCTCCAGCGCGCCGTAGGTGATCTCCACCTCGTCGAGCGTGACGGCCGCCCTCCCGGTGAGCCGTCCGGCGGTGAGGAGGAGCCGGTCAGCGAGGTTCATCGGAACGACCGTACGTCCGGCCGGCACGGCGGTCATCGGCCGCGGTCACCGGTGTTCTCCGCTCGGGGTCGGTGTCCGGCGGCAGGGAGTCGTGGAGAGCGATCGCGACGAGCATGTCGACGAGATCGTTGACCCGGCGCAGGTTGCGCCCGGTACGCTCCCGGATCCGCCGCAGGCGGTACTGGGCGGTGTTGGGATGGATCTGCAGCCGCTCGGCGGCGGCGCGCAGGTTCAGGTCGGCGACGGCGAAGGCCCGGATCGTGGCGGTGAGCACGCCGCCGCGCGCCCGGTCCTCGGCCAGGAGGGACGTCACCCGCGGGTCGATCAGGTGCCGGGCGGTGTCGTCGGCCTTCAGCGCCAGGTACTGGAAGGGGGTGATCCTGGGCAGCGCCGCCACCCCTCCCTCCTCGGGCAGGAACTCCAGCGCGGCACGGGCCTCCTGGTAGGCCTGCGGGATCTGGGCGGTCTCGGCGATCACGGTGCTGACCCCCATCGCCAGCACGATCTGCTCGCTGAGCAGGTTCTCCCGTATCGCCTGGAGCCGGTCGCACAGTTCGCCGGGGCCGGTCCCCGGGCCGAGCACGGGGACGGCCACGATCTCCGAGTGCCGTACGACCGAGAGCGTCCTCGTGCCGTTCCCCCAGGTGCGGGCGATCGCCGCGCAGGCCGCGTGGCGCGCGTCCGCGCCCTGGTCCGGGCCGGTCGGCACGGCGTGGCCGCGCGGCCCGGGAACGCGCGGCAGCAGGACCGCGATCACGACGAGCAGCGGCGCCGAGCTGTCCGGCCCGAGGCCGTGGGCCTGGGCCGCGGCGAGCTGCCGGCCGCGGGTGGGCGCGCTCCCGGTCAGGAAGGTCTCCAGCAGGTCCCTGCTCTCGCGCACCGCCTCGGCGGCGGCGTACTGCTGGAACTCCATGTACGCGTTGGCCGCGTGCGTGCTGGCGAAGTCGCAGTAGCGCATCAGCGGGGCCGCCAGCGAGAGCGCGGCGTCGTGCCCGGCGAAGGAGGAGCCGGCGCGTTCGAGAACCGACTCCCAGAAGACCTGCTGGCCGACGCGGAAGGCGTTGATGTAGTCGGCCAGGGCGACCCCGGCCCGGGCCCGTCGCATCGCCGCCCGGCGGGTGAAGGCGATGTCGTCGAGCGTCACCGTACGGTCCTCGAACAGGACGGCCAGCTTGCTGCGGTAGTGCCGCATCACCTGGTCGCGCACGTCCGCGTGGAAGGCCTCGTCCTGGGCCGCGTACGCGGGGATCTCGGCCCGCATGGTCCTGACGGCGGTGCCGGCCAGCTCGTCCAGATCGTCGAGGATCTCGGAGAGAATGCGCGCGCGCTCCGCGCGGACCGCTCCCGGCGCAGTGGATGTTCCCGTTCTGAAACCACCGGACATGTCGGGATGGTCCCCGCTGGTCGCCGGGAGGTCAACGACTCGTGACCGGTCCGAGACGGACGCTGTGCGCGGTGGACAACACCCTCCGGCACATCTTGGGTGCCCGCGCCCAATGCGGTCCTCGACGGGCGGAACCTACGCTGGCCACAGCCTCAGAACATTGTTCTTCCGATGGTGTGCCCGCGTTCGCGTGCTCACGCCCGCGTGCTTCACCCGCCGCTTCCAGGAGGCCGGATGCTGGAGGTACACGACCTCACCGTTCGCTTCGGGGGGATCACCGCGCTGGACGGCGTGGGCTTCTCCGTGGAGCGCGGTGAGATGGTGGGGCTCATCGGGCCGAACGGCGCCGGCAAGACCACGCTGTTCAACTGCCTGACCCGGCGCTACGGCGCCGACGCGGGGACCGTGCGGTACGAGGGCGAAGACCTGCTGGCCGTACCGCCGCACGCGATCGCGTCGGCGGGCATCGCGCGGACCTTCCAGAACCTCGGCCTGTTCCCGCACCTGTCGGTACGTGACAACGTCCTGGTCGGCGCGCACCACCGCGGCGGGGCCGGGTTCCTGACCGCGTCGTTGTGGCTGCCCCGGGTGCGCCGCGAGGAGGCCGGGCTCCGCGCCGAGGCGGACCGGATCCTGAAGCGGCTGGCGCTGACCCACGTCGCCGACCACCCGGCGACCGGGCTGCCGTTCGGCACGCTCAAGCGGGTGGAACTGGCCCGGGCCCTGGCCGGGCGGCCCCGGCTGCTGCTGCTCGACGAACCCGTCAACGGGCTCAGCTCCGGGGAGGTCGCGGAGTTCTCCGGCACCCTCCGGGCGATCCGCGAGGAGTTCGACGTGACGGTGGTCGTGGTCGAGCACCACATGGGCTTCGTCATGGGGATCTGCGACCGGGTCGTGTGCCTCGACTTCGGCCGCAAGATAGCCGAGGGGGTTCCCGCAGAGGTCCAGCGCGATCCCGCGGTCATCGAGGCGTACCTGGGGACGGCCCGATGAGCACCGACTCCTTTCTGACGATCTCGGACCTGAGCGCCGGCTACGGGGACGCCCGCGTGCTGCACGGGGTGAACCTCTCGGTGGGCAGGGGGGAGATCTGCGCGATCCTCGGGCCCAACGGGGCGGGCAAGACCACCCTGCTGCGGGCGCTGTCCGGCGCGGTCTGGACGCGCGGGAGCGTCCGGCTCGACGGCGCCGGCCTGGCCCGGCGCTCACCGGACGCGATCGCCCGGCGCGGGGTCGCGCACGTGCCGGAGGGGCGCGGCACGTTCATGCCGCTGACCGTCGAGGAGAACCTGCGCCTGGGAGCCTTCACCCGGCGGGGACGCGGCGAGGTGGAGGCCGACCTCGACCGGATCCACGGCTACTTCCCGGTGCTGAAGACACGGCTGCGGCAGGTCGCGGGCAGCCTCAGCGGCGGCGAGCAGCAGATGCTGGCCATCGGCCGGGCGCTCATGTCGCGACCGCGGCTCCTCCTGCTGGACGAACCGTCCCTCGGGCTCGCCCCGCTGGTCACCCGGGAGCTGTTCCGCATCGTGCGGACGATAAACGAACAGGAGCGCACCACCGTGGTCGTCGTCGAGCAGAACGCCCATCTCGCCCTCGACATCGCCCAGCAGGCCCACGTGCTGGAGAGCGGAAGGATCGTCCTTTCGGGATCGGCGGACGAGATCCGGGCGGACGAGCAGGTCGCCCAGTCGTATCTCGGATACCGGGTCTAGCCATGGCCGGTTTCCTGCAGCAGCTCGTCGAGGGGCTCGGCGCGGGCGCCGTCTACGCCAGCCTGGCCCTGGCCCTGGTGCTGATCTACCAGTTCACCGGCATCGTCAACTTCGCCCAGGGGGAGATGGCGATGTTCTCCACCTACATCGCCTGGCAGTTCACGGTCGCGGGCCTGCCGTTCTGGCTGGCCCTGGTGCTCACGCTGGCGGTGTCCTTCGCGGGCGGCATGCTGATCGAGCGGATCGTCATCCGCCCGGTGGAGGGCGCCCCCGAGCTGACCGTGGTGATCGTCACCGTGGGGTTGTTCATCTTCGTCAACGCCGCGGCCGGATGGATCTGGACCTTCCTCATCAAGGACTTCCCCAACCCGTTCCCCGGCGGCGCGGTCGAGGCCGGCGGGCTCAGCGTGGGCTACTCGACGCTGGGCGTCCTGGCCGTGGTCGCCGTGGTGATGGGCCTGCTGTACCTGCTGTTCCAGCACACGAAGGTCGGCCTGGGGATGCGCGCCGTGGCGGCCAACCCCGACTCGGCCCGGCTCGTCGGCATCCGGGTGGGCTGGATGCTCGCCCTCGGCTGGGGACTGGCCGCCACCGTCGGCGCGGTGTCGGGGATCCTGGTGGCTCCGCTGCTCTTCCTGGAACCCAACATGATGGGCGGCGTCCTCATCTACGCCTTCGCCGCGGCGACCCTCGGCGGGTTCGACAGCCCGGCGGGAGCGGTGGCGGGAGGGCTCACCGTCGGAGTCGCCGAGACGCTCGCCGGCGCGTACGTCGGTTTCATCGGATCCGACCTCAAGGTGGGCGTGCCGCTGGCCATCATCCTGTTCGTCCTGCTGCTGCGGCCGCAGGGCCTGTTCGGCCGAGCGGTGGTGGAGCGGGTATGAGCGAGCCGACCAGCAGGCGCGGGGTGTCCGCGGACACGGGCTGCGAGCCGCCGGGCGAGGGGATCGTATGAGAGGGCCGGCGGAAGTGACGGACGGACCCGCGCGGACGGACGCGCCCGCCCGGGGCAGGGCCCTGGCGCGCAGCATCACCCCCGTCCGGCGGCGGTGGATCGCGGTGGCGGTGCTGCTCGCGGTGGCCTGCTCTCTGCCGTTCCAGCTCGTGCCCTTCCGCGTCTTCCAGTTCACCATGGTGATGGTCTACGCGGTGGCGCTGCTCGGCCTGAACCTCCTCGTCGGCCACGCGGGTCAGATCTCCCTGGGCCACGGCGCCTTCTTCGCCGTCGGCGCCTACGCGGCCGCGATCATGCTCGACCGGTGGGACCTGCCGTACCCGCTGACCCTGCCGATCGCCGCCGCGGTGGCGTTCGTGCTCGGCCTGGCGCTCGGCCTGCCCGCCGTACGCCTGCGAGGGCTCTATCTCGCCCTCGTGACGCTGGCCATCGCGATCTTCCTGGTCCCGCTGCTCAAGCGGTTCGAGTCGGTGACCGGCGGTTCCATGGGGCTGACGCTCGCCAAGCCGGCGCCGCCGGCCTGGACGGGGCTGGCCGAGGACCAGTGGCTGTACTTCCTGACGCTGGCCGTGACCGTCCTCGCCTTCCTGCTGGCCCACGGCCTGCTGCGCTCGCGCGTCGGCCGGGCCCTGCACGCCGTCCGGGACAACGAGGCGGCGGCCGAGGTCATGGGCGTGCGGCTGCCGTTCTACAAGACGCTCGCCTTCGCCTGGAGCGCGATGTTCGCCGGGGCGGCGGGCTGCGTCTACACCTGGGTCATCGGGTTCGTCTCGCCGGACTCGTTCGTCGTCACGCTCTCGATCACCCTCCTGGCGGGCATCGTCGTCGGCGGCCTGGG
Source organism: Planobispora rosea (assembly GCF_014648175.1). Classification (GTDB taxonomy): domain Bacteria; phylum Actinomycetota; class Actinomycetes; order Streptosporangiales; family Streptosporangiaceae; genus Planobispora; species Planobispora rosea. Next base: position 109,363 of record NZ_BMQP01000014.1, on the reverse strand, counting down.
CTCGTTCTCGGGGCCGCTGCTGGGCGGGCTCTTCGTGATGTTCGTCCCGAGCATCTCCCAGGACATCAACGACGCCGCGCCCGGTGTGATCTTCGGCTTGCTGATCATCGTGGTGATGTACGTCGCGCCGACCGGACTGGCCGGGCTGGCGGGGCGCGTGGCGCGCTCGACCGAGAACATCCTCCGGAAGGAGTAACGGAAATGCGGCTATCTCCCATCGGCTGCGCGGCGGTGACGACGACCCTGCTGCTGGCCACGGCGGCCTGCGGAGGGCGCGAGGAGGCGGGGACGGGCGCGACGACGGCCGCGGGCCAGTGCTCGGGCCAGCAGACCACCGGCATCACGGACACGAGCATCAAGCTCGGCGGCATCTACCCGCTGTCGGGACCCGCCTCCGCCTACGGCGACATCCCCAAGGGCATCAAGGCGTACTTCGACTACGTCAACGCCGAGAAGGGCGGCATCGGCGGGCGCAAGGTCGAGTTCGTGGTGCGCGACGACGGCTACCAGCCGCCCAAGGCCGTGGAGGAGGCGCGCAGGCTCGTCGAGCAGGAGCAGGTGTTCGCGCTCTTCCAGACGCTGGGCACACCGTCGACGACGGCGACCTGGGACTACGCCAACCAGCGCAAGGTGCCCCAGATCTTCGTCGCGACCGGCGCGTCGAAGTGGGGCACCGACACCGCCCACCCGTGGACCATCGGCTGGCAGCCGAACTACGTCTCCGAGGCCCGGGTCTACGCGCAGTACCTCAAGCAGGAGCGCCCCGACGCCAAGGTGGCGGTGCTGTACCAGAACGACGACTTCGGCAAGGACCTGTTCGAAGGGTTCAAGCGGGCCATCGACGGCAGCGGGATCACGGTGGCCGCCGAGCAGAGCTACGAGGTCTCCGACCCGAGCGTCGACCCCCAGATGCGCAACCTCGCCGAGTCGGGGGCCGACGTGTTCCTCAACGTCACGACGCCCAAGTTCGGCTCCCAGGCGCTGGCGGCCGACGCCAGGAACAGGACGTGGAACCCGCTGCACATCGTCAACAACGTCTCCTCGTCGATCACCGTCCTCAAGCCGGTCGGGTTCGAGAACGTGCAGGGCGTGGTGTCCGCCGCGTACTACAAGGATCCCAACGACCCGCAGTGGAAGAACGACCCGGAGATGATGCTCTACTTCGAGAAGATGAGGCAGTACGCTCCCGGGGCCAACCCGGCCGTGCCGTACTTCGCCTTCGGCTGGGCGGTGGCCGCCAGCTTCCACAAGGCGATGGAGGCCGTGAAGTGCCCGACGCGCGAGGGGCTGCGCGACGCCGTGCGCTCGCTCGACAACGTGCAGGTCGGCATGCTGCTGCCGGGGGTGACGATGACCACGGGAGCCGACGACGGCTTCCCCATCGAGTCGATGCAGCTGATGAGGTTCAAAGGCGAGCGGTGGGAGCTCTTCGGCGAGGTGATCGACACCCGCAAGGAGTTCGGCCCGCTGACGAACTGACCGGCTGACGAGCTGACGGGACGACCGGCCGGCGCGGTGTCATCGACCGGCGGCCGTGGTGTCAGCCGTGCGGCAGGAGCACGGCCCGGCCGGTGAGCCGTCCCTCGCGCAGCCTGCGGTAGACCTCCGGCGCCTGCTCCAGGGGGAACGTCTCGACCTGGGGCGTGATGCGGCGCTGCTGCGCCAGCGCGATGACCTCCATCAGCTCGGGACGCGATCCCCAGTACAGCACGCTGACGGAGCACTCGAAGGGCAACCGGCCCACACCCACCGGGAGCTCGTCGCCCGCCATGCCGACGATGGCCACCTCGCCGAGGGAGGAGGCGCAGGCGGCCGCCAGGGCGAGGGTCTGCTGCCCGCCCACGAAGTCCAGCACGAGTTCCGCGCCCCGGCCCCCGGTCAGGTCGCGGACCTGGAGCGCGGTGTCCTGGCCGCCGGTGAGCACGTGGTCGGCGCCGAGCCGCTTGGCCAGGTCCCGCTTGCCGGCCGCGGTGTCGACCGCGATCACGGTGGCCGGGCTGAGCGCCTTGAGCAGTTCCACCGCCATGTGCCCGAGACCGCCGACCCCGATCACCAGCGCCGCGCTCCCCGGCACCAGCCGGTGCAGGGAACGCTTGATCGCGTGGTAGGAGGTGAGACCGGCGTCGGTGAGCGGGGCGGCCGTACGCGGGTCGAGATCGCCCAGCGGGACGAGGAACCGGGACGAGGGAACGAGCATGTACTCCGCCATCCCGCCGTCCAGGCCCAGCCCGCCCCCGGAGGACTTGATCGCGGACGTCTGCTCGCAGTAGTTCTCCATGCCCTGGACGCAGCGGTGGCAGCGTCCGCAGCCCCAGGCCCCGTACACGGCCACCGCCTCGCCCTCGCCCCAGCCCCGCACGCCGGGTCCGGTCCGCTCGATCCATCCGGTGACCTCGTGCCCGAGAGTGAAGGGCAGCTCGTACTGGAGCAGCCCCTCCGGCCACTCCATGATGTGCAGGTCGGAGTGGCAGACCCCGGCTCCCGCCACCTTGACCAGCGCCTGGCCGGGCCCCGGCTCGGGTACCGGGATGTCGAGGATCTCCGGCTCGCCCTGCCATGCGGTCATTCGTACGGCACGCATCGTCGTCCCTTCTCTCGCCTCCCGGCCGGGTGTCTCCGCCTCGCGCCCCGCGCGGGCCGGTGGATCATCCGGCGGCTCTCCCACCCTGAGCGGCGCGGCGCGTTCCCGCAAGACGAACCCCTGACGATCGTTCGGCGGTTTCCTTGTGTGCCGGGCTTCCCGGCGCGGAGTCCCGGGACCGCGCGCTATGCGGCACCGCGGCCCCGCCGGGCACCGTGACGCTCACCGGACCGGGGACCGATCCCCGCGGTCCCGAGGTCGAGGCCCTGATGGGCTACTACCGCATCGCCGCGGGGGAGCACCCGGACTGGGAGGAGCGCCGGTCGGTGATGGCGTCCGACCGCAGGGTTCTCATGGCGATGAAGGTCGATCACGTGTACGGTGCCGGCCTTCGCTGATTCCGCCCATCCCGCCGGTACGGCCGTGCCGTCAGTGCGCCCCCGACGCCGCGTGGGCCGCCCTGAGGCGTTCCGCGTCGTCGCGTTCCGGTCCGGCTCCCGGGACGCCTCCCGAGACCTGGTCGGCCCATTCGAGCAGGCGGTGCAGGTGGGGGTCGGTGGGCGCCGTGACGACGCGGGGGCTGCCGACGACGACTTCTCCGCCGGTCCCGTCGACGGTGACGAGCGTGCCCTCCGGGAAGACCCGCCCGCCCGCCCGCACGGAGGCGGCGGCGTCGTCGACGGTGAGGTCCGCGGCCCCCACGACGGCGGGTTTCCCCATCGCCCGCGCGACGACGGCGGCGTGGCTGGCCGGCCCGCCGCGGGCGGTGACGACTCCCGCGGCGGCGGCCAGGCCGTGCATGTCGAGCGGTGACGTCTGCGGGCGCACCAGGATGACCGGGCCGTCGGCCGCCATCCGGACCGCCCGGTCGGCGGTGGTGGCCAGCCTGCCGGCCGCGACCCCCGGGCAGGCGCCCAGTCCCCGGGTGAGGACGTCGAGCGTGCCCGCGGTCTCGATCCGGGGCGTCCGGGCGTACCGGAGATGCCGTGGCGAGACCCGGAGCAGTGCCTCGCGGCGGCTGATGACGCCCTCGTCGGCGAGGTCGACCGCGACGCGGACGGCCGCGCGCCCGGCGAGGCCGCCGGGCCGTACCTGCAGGAGCCAGAGCTCGCCCGCCTCGAAGGTGAACTCCACCTGGCAGGCGTCGCGACAGTGGCCCTCGATCCGCTCCAAGGCGTCCAGGAGACGGGCCCACACCGCCGGTTCCCGTCCGGCCAGCTCGCCCAGCGGCAGGGTCGCCGACCTGCCGGAGACCACGTCCTCGCCCTGGCGGCCGAACAGGACGTCACCGTAAGGGACGCTCTCGCCGGTGTTGGGGTCGCGGCTGAAGGCGACGCCGGTGCCGCTGCGGCCGTCGCGGTTGCCGAACACCATGGCCTGCACGGTGACGGCCGTGCCGAGGTCGTGCGGGATGCCGTGCAGCGTGCGGTAGGTCCTGGCGCGCGGTGTGTCCCATGACGAGAACACGGCTCCGACGGCCAGTTCCAGCTGCCGCGCCGCGTCGTCCGGGACCGGCCCGCCGGTTCGCTCGCGGATGAGGGCCTCGACGCCTGCGATCGTCTCGGCGAGGCGTGCCTCATCGTCGCCCGGGCCGTGGCCGGCCACCGCGCGCGCGGCGGCGTCGAGGCTTTCCGGGGGCACGCCGGCGACCGCGGAGGCGAAACCGGACAGGAACCGCAGGCGCGAGTCGAGTGCGAACCGAACGTCACCCGTCTCCGCCGCCAGCCCCGCCGTGGCCTCGGAGGTGAGACCGACGTTGAGGACGGTGTTCATCATGCCGGGCATCGACACGCTGCCGCCCGAGCGGACGGACACCGCCAGCGGCCGTTCGGGCGCGCCCAGACGCCTCCGGGTGGCGGCCTCCAGGCCGGAGACGGCGGTCGCCAGCTCGGCGCCGAGGCCGTCGGGGAACCGCCCGTCACGCAGGAAGGCGAGGCAGGCCCCGGTCCCGATGACGAACCCCGGGGGCACGGGCAGCCCGAGACGTCGCAGGACGACGAGGCCGTGCCCCTTGCCGCCGAGGACGTCCGGCGGCTCCTCGGTCTCCGGCGAGAGCGGGTGGATCCAGATCATCGGCGCGTCCGTTCAGTTCCGCGGGATTCCCAGGGTGGCCAGCAGGTCCTCGTGGAGCTGGAACCACACGGTGTGGTAGGACTCGAAGTCGTCCGTCACGTACTCCACCGCCCCGGCCTCGGCCCGGGCGAGCGCGGTGGCGAGGCGGATCCGGTACCGCTGGAACCGCAGCAGCGCCGCGGACAGGCCCGCGCAGACGGCGTCGGCACGCCGGTGGAGGTCCGCGAGCCGTTCCAGGACCCGGGAGTCGTAGACGGGATCGGTGTGGTCGTTGGCGGTCATGACGCCGCCGGCGGATCGCAGCTGCCATGCCGTACAGATGTCGAGCAGCTCCGGGTTGAGCACCAGGAAGTCGTCGTACGCCCTGGTCACCGCGGTCCGGGCGCCGGCCGTGTCGAGCTCGTCGCGGATCCGCTCGGCGTCCGCGGCACGGCCGGCCTCGCTCAGCCCCCACCCGCCGAAGTCACCGAAGCCGCCGGAGTCGCGTGTGACGAGGCCGGCCACCGCGAGATCGATCAGCTCGGACTCCGTGTCGGATTCGGAGAGTCCCGTCGCCTCGGCCAGGCGGGAGAGGGCGGCGAACCCGATGCAGCGCAGGGCATGGAGCACCAGCAGGTCGTCGCTCGTCGAATGAGGTGATCTCAGCATGTCGGTGGGCCTTCCTGGAGGCCGTGGGGTTCGGCCCGATAGTCCTGGTAGTCCTGGTAGTCCTGGCGTCGGGGACACGCCGGGCGACGTGACTCAGCCACCGGATCCAGACGTGGCTCAGCCACCGGATCCACCGGACGGCGCAGTGGCCGGGCCGTCCGCGACCGCGGCGGCGTGGGCGGCGCCGCGCCCGTGGGCCCGGGCGGAGATCTCGCCCGCCCGGACGCGTACCGCCGCCTCGGTGCCGTCATCCGGGTCCGGGACGCCGACGGCCGACGCCACGGCGCCGTCGTCGAGGACGAGGCGCAGGTCCGGCCAGGCGTCCGGGGAGAACACCCGCCGCAGGCACCCGGCGAGGTCGCCGATCCTCAGCCGCAGAAGGCGCCCGACCTCGGCCGGATCGCCCGTCACCACGGCCACGGTGATCTGGTCACCCGGGCGGGCGGCCCGGACGGCCTCCTCGGCCGCCTCCAGCCGGCCGCTCCCGAGGACCGCGATCACTCCGTCGGCCCCGAACCCGGCCGGGCGACCGGTGATCTGGTCCGGCAGCGCCGCGGGCGGCTCCCAGGCGTCCCGGACGAGACGCGCGGGGGCGACGTAGGGCAGGTGCGGCGGGTCCCACCTGTCGGCGAGGTCGAGGTCGGCCAGGTGCCGGCAGGCGTGTGCCACGTCGAAGGGATCGCCGAACCCCGGTGCGGTGCCCGCCAGATGGCCCGCACCGGCCAGCATCGTGAGCGTCAGCTCGGCCAGCCGTACCAGCCGGACCCGTTCCGTGCGGTACGGCGGATACGACTCCAGCGCCAGAGCCAGCAGCAGCGCTTCCAGCCGGGCGACCTGCGCCAGCGCGGTACGGCCCGGCTCGTCGTCGAACAATCCGGCCAGCGAGCGTGACTGCAGCTTCCCGCCGGCGGGTGTGTCGCCGGACAGCGGCAGCCGTTCCAGCCAGACGCGGGCGAACGCGCCCAGCGCCTCGGCCGGGCCGGGTGACGGCGGCGCCCCGGCCGCCTCGGCGCGCTCGAGCGAGTCGATCAGGACCGCCAGGTAGAGCGCGCGCTTGCTCGGGAAGTTCGAGTACACCGCGCCCCGGGTCAGTCCGGCCCGCTCGGCGATCCGGTCGACCTTGGCGTCGGCGTATCCGCGCTCGGTGAACTCCCGTCTCGCCGCCGCCAGCACCGCCGTTCGGGTGCGCTCCTGCTGCTGTGCCCGGGTCAGCCTGACCACCGTCACCCTCCCTCCGCCGCCCATGGAAAAACTCCAGCGCTCAGATGTTATCAACATCTGGATGTTCCCAACATGTGGAATCGGAGGCCGTGTGATCGGGGCCAGTCGGCCGGGCCCGGGTCGGCTCGCCCTCGGCCCACCTGACCGCCCGTCCGCCGGGGGGAGGGGACGGGGGCGCCGCAGGAGCGGGTAGCTTGCAGGAAGCCCGATCCGTCAGGAGGAACATGCCATCCGCCCGGCCCCGCGTCCTGTTCGTCACCGACCTGGCCTACCAGGCCCGCGGGCGCCGCTACTGCGACGAGGACATCTTCCTGACCTCCCGGCTCCGGGAGGACTTCGACCTCGCCCTGTGCCACCCGGCGGACGCGGCCGGGCTGATGGGCGCCTTCGAGATGGTCGTGGTGCGCAACAGCGGCCCGGTCCTGCACTACCGGGCCGGATACGACGACTTCCGCGCCCGCGCGCTCAGGGACGGCGTACGCGTCTACAACCAGCTGACCGGCAGGGGCGACATGGCCGGCAAGCGGTATCTCCTCGACCTGAGCGCCGCCGGGTACCCGGTGATCCCGACGATCGGCCGCCGCGAGGACCTCGGCCGCCTGCCGGAGGCGGACGAGTACGCCGTCAAGCCCCTGTTCGGCGCCGACTCCATCGGGCTGACCTTCGTCCCCCGGGACCGGCTGGAGGACGTGGCCTTCGACGGCGTGCTCGTCCAGCCGCGCGTCGGCTTCCGCTACGAGGTCTCGTTCTACTTCGTCGACCACGCCTTCCAGTACGCCCTGTACGCGCCCCGGCCCGACCGGCGCTGGGCCCTGGAACGGTACGACCCGGCCCCGGCCGATCTGGACTTCGCGCGGCGTTTCGTCGACTGGAACACCATCGAGTACGGCATCCAGCGCGTCGACGCCTGCCGTACCCACGACGGGGAACTGCTCCTGGTCGAGCTGGAGGACCTCAACCCCTACCTCTCCCTGGACCTGCTGTCCCCCGGGACACGCGAGGCCTTCGTCACGACCATGAAGGACTCCCTGCGCCGCCTGCTCGCGGAATGAGCGTCCGGGCCGGAACAGCCGTCGGCGGTGTTCGATAGCGTCGAGTCCATGCGACTTCATGTGGGATGCGCGATGTGGACGCACAAGCCGTGGCAGGGGCGTTTCCTGCCCCATCCGCTCCCTCCCGGGGAGCGTCTGCGCTCCTACGCGACCTGGTGCAACGCGGTGGAGGGCAACACGACGTTCTACGCGACACCGGCGCGGGACAGCGTGGAGTCGTGGGCCCGGCAGACCGGCCCGGACTTCCGCTTCGTGGTCAAGCTGCCCAGGTCGATCACGCACGAGCGCCGCCTCACCGGCGCCGACGAGGAGTTGCGGTCGTTCCTGGAGGCGATCGAGCCGCTCGGCCCGCGGGCCCACGCCCTCTGGGTGCAGCTGCCGGGCTCGTTCGCCCCGTCCGACCTGGGCACGCTGGCGGGTTTCCTCCGCGGACTCCCCGGCTCTCACCGGTACGCCGTCGAGGTCCGCCACCGCGCGTTCTTCGACGAGCCGCGATCGGCGCGGCTCCTGGAGCAGGTCCTCGCCGGGGTCGGCGCCGAGTGGATCCCGTTCGACACCGTCGCCCTCTTCCAGAGCCCTCCGGCCAGCGACGCCGAACGCGAGGCGTGGACGAAGAAGCCGCGGCTCCCTCGCCGGTCGCACGCCCTGACCGACCGCCCGATCATCCGCTACATCGGCCGGGACGACCCGGCGCGGACGGCCGAGGGCTGGCGGCACTGGGTCGGCGCGGTCACCGAGTGGCTGCGCGAGGGCCGCTCGCCGACGGTGTTCATCCACACTCCCGACAACGCCGAGGCGCTCATGCTCGCCCGCCGTTTCCACGACGAGGTACGGGCCCGGCTGCCCGAGCTCGAACCGCTGCCCGAGCCCGAGCCGGCTGAGCCGCCGACCCTCTTCTGATCCCGGCCGGGCCTGATCCGGGGACCGGGGGTGTAGCCATGTCCCCGTGCCGGTGAGATCATCGCTACCTGTCAGTAACATTGGCGGGTAAGGAGCTAGGGGATGCCTTACGGTGCGGGGAGGCCGCGTCGTCAAGACGCTCAGCGGAATCGACTGGCGATCATCCAGGCCGCGGTGGGCATGATGTCCGACCCGCGGTCCCTGGGTGTGATGCCGGAGATCGCCCGCCGGGCGGGAGTCGGCCAGGCCACGCTGTACCGTCACTTCCCGGACCGCAACGCGCTCGCCGACGCGGTCATCGCGTACGAGATCTCCCGGCTGGAGGCCTGCGCCGGCGACCCGGACCGGCCGGTGGCCTTCCGGGATCTGCTCCGGGAGGTGCTGCACGCGCAGATCACGATGCGCTCGCTGGTGACGCTCACGCACCGCCTGGACACCGGGGCGCGGGAACGGCACAAGCGCCGGATCGTCGCGGCGCTGGCCGGGCCCCTGCAGCGCGCCCAGGAGCGTCGCGAGGTGCGTGGCGACTTCCACCCGCACGACCTGGAGCTGCTGTTCGGCATGGTGGAGGGCGTATTGCACGGCGGTGAGGACCTCGCCGCGGCGCAGGCCGCAGCCCGCCGGTCGATCGAGCTGATGCTGGACGGGCTGTCCCGCTGCGGCCCGTCCGCACCCGGCGCCTACGTCAGCGGGATGTCCAGGTAGGACCCGCCGCCGATGGTTATCGAGCCGTTCGGCGCGTTCTCGTCGTAGTACAGGGGGTCGACGGTGTCGACGACGAGGGTCAGGGAGTGACCGGCCGGCAGGTCGTAGGCGGTCGCCGAGAGGTCGAGGTCGACGCCGCGGTCGCCGCCGCCGTCCAGCCAGCTGACAGGGGCGTGGGTGATCAGCTTGGCGTTGCCGAGCCGGTCGAGGTCGTAGAGGTAGGCCACGACGGTGCCCTGCGCCGGGGCGCCGGTCAGCTCCAGGTGGAGCTTCGGAACGCCGCGGATCCGCTGCATGGTGGACGGCCGCTCCGACGCCCACACCCCGGCGCGGCCGCGGTCCACGGCGGGCAGCCAGATCTTCGGCCGCTCCCCGGTGAACGCGGCGACGCCGTTGGTGATGAGCACCTGGCCGCCGTTGGCCCTGGTGTCGCGGTCGGTCGGGAGGGTCTTGCTCCAGCCGGAGCCGGGGTCTCCGCCGAGCAGGCCGGTGCCGTCCAACCGGCGGATGTGGCCCAGGCCGTACCGGCGGGTCGTGGGGGCGAGCGCCGTCCAGTCCGCGTACCCCTCCATGGCGCTGTTGTGTGGCTTGACCTGGACCGGCGGCTCACCGGCGATGCCGGTGTCGACGCCGGCCAGATGCTGGTCGAACCAGCGGTGCACGCTGGTCCAGACGTCGTTCTCCAGCCCCAGCACACCGGTGAACTCGGCGATCGCGTGGTCGCCCGGCCGCAGCTCCAGGCGCTTGGGGGTCGTCAGCCGCCCGTAGAAGTCCAGGAGCTGGTTGGGCGGGAAGAACGAGTCGCCCCAGGCGTTCGCGATCAGCACCGCGGGCCGGTTGGCGTTGATGGCGTCGAGGTACGTCGCCGGGGAGCGGACGCCCGCCCACGCGGCGACCTCGGCGACGTCGCGGTTGGCGGCGAAGTCCTCCAGCTTGTCGGTCAGCTCCGGACCGGCCCTGCCGAGGAGGTCGGCGGCGAGCTTGAGCAGCCCGGCCGACTGCCGGTGCCGGGTGGAGTCGCCGTAGAGAGAGTAGGTCAGGTCGGTCCAGCCGCTCAGCATGGCGACGGCCCGGATGCGCGGGTCGAACGCCGCGCCGAGCGCGCTGAGGCCGGCGCCGTACGAGATCCCGGCCGCGCCGATGCGGGCGGGGTCTGCGGCGGTGCTGGCGATCGTCCAGTCGATGACCTTGGACAGGTCGGCCATGTCCTGGGGACCGGCGGTGTCGATCTCGCCTCCGGAGGACCACCATCCCCGCGGCGTGTACGAGACGACGACGTAGCCGCGCCCGGCCAGGGCCTTCGCCTGGGCCAGGTACTCCAGATCGTTCAGTCCCCAGCTGGAGGGGAGGATGACGGCCGGATACCGGCCGGCGGCGGACGGGGCGATGACGTTGGCCTTGAGGGTCACGCCGGCGCCGGGAACGTCGACGAACCGGAACCCGGTGGTGGCCACGGGCGCGCCCCCGGTCCGGACCACGGCGGAAGCCGCGGCGGCCGGGGTGACCGCAGCCGTGCCGGTCAGGGTGACGGCGGTCACGGCCGACAGCAGACAGATGGGCAGGGTCGAGCGACGTCGCGCCATGCGCACTCCTCAAGCAAGCTGGGCGGGGGGTGAGGCGCGGCGGCACGCGTGACGACGGCTTGTTCACACTCTGTCTTGAGCGTGGCGTCTTGAGCGTGGCGTCTTGAGCGTGGCGCGGGGTTTTCGGCGTGGCACGGGCCGCAGCGCTTCGGTGGCCGCAGCGTATGAGCCGGTAATGAGAATTTGAAGACGGTGAAATTCTCATTACCGGCAGGTAACATCTGGTGCTCACCCCGCCGGCATCGAACCGCCGATGCCGCATACGCGTCATGAGGGGCATGAGACACCGGCTGTTCGTCGTTCTCCTGATCCTGGCCGCCGCCGTGGCCGTTCCCGGTACGGCCTGCGCGTGCAGCTGTGCGGAACTGACGCCGACCGAGCAGGTGGGGACGGCGACGGCCGCCTTCACCGGGACGGTGGTGAGCGCCCGCCGGGCCCCGGGCGGCTCGTCCGGCCCTCCGCCGCCGGTCGTCTACCGTTTCCGGGCCGACCAGGTCTACAAGGGAGCACCGGCCGCCGAGTTCGAGGTGGTGAGCAACGCCGACGGGGCCGCGTGCGGGTACGCCTTCACGATCGGCTCCCGCTACCTGGTACTGGCCTCGGACAAGGTGTCCAACCTGGTGGGAGGCGATCCCGGAGTCGCGTTGACGACCTCGCTGTGCGCCGGGAACCGGCCGGTCCTCCCCGGTGACCGGCCGCTCCGCCGAGAGGACGTGTCCGGCGACGACGAAGCGCTCTCCGGGGAACTTCTCTCCGCGCTCGGTACGGCCACACCACCGCCCGCCTCGCAGGACTCTCCGGTGGTCACGCCCGCCGCCTCTCCCGTGGCCGGTGCCCCCGGCGGCACCGGGACGGAGATCCCATGGGTCCCGATCGGCGTGACCGTGGGGATCGCCGCGGCCGTTCTCACCGGGTGGAGGCTTCTCGGGCGCCGACGGGCACGGGACGGCGGATGATTCTCGCAGCGCCGGTTAACTCGGGGTTCACCGTCCCTGTCTACGTTTGCCGTCTATGAGCTGGAAATATCGGGCCAACGCCACGCTCGGAGGGCTGACGGGGTACACGTTGACACGGGTGACGCGAACCCCCCGGCCGGCCCCGTCGCCTCCGTCGCCTCCGCCGGAGACGGTACGGCTCCCCGGTGACGTGGTGCGCCCGCCCGTCGACCCCGCGCACGACCGGTTGCTGCGCGAGCCGGTCTTCCTGCTGTCGTCCGTACGGTCCGGCTCCACTCTGCTGCGCGTCCTGCTGAACAGCCACTCACGGATCCACTCGCCCATCGAGACGCATTTCCGGCGGCTGACCGTCGGCCTGCCGACCGATCCGGTACGGCAGGCCATGGAACTGCTCGGCCACACCCACAGCGACATCGAGCACATCGTGTGGGACCGCATGCTCCACCGCGAGCTGGCCCGCAGCGGCAAGCCGATCCTGGTGGAGAAGACGCCGAGCAACGTGTTCGCCTGGCGGCGCATCTCGGCCTGCTGGCCGGACGCCCGCTTCATCTTCCTGCTCCGTCACCCGGTGTCGATCATGCAGTCGTGGCACGAGGGCGACCCGGAGAACCGCCCGCTGGAGGAGGCCGTACCGCGGACGCTGAGCTACATGACCTACCTGCAGGAGGCCCGCACCCATCTGGACGGTGTGACCGTCAGGTACGAGGCGCTGGTCGCCGACCCCGAGACCGAGCTGCGACGGCTCTGCGCGTTCCTCGGAGTCGAGTGGGAGCCCGAGATGCTGGAGTACGGGAACAAGGACCACGGCGGGTTCGTCAAGGGCATCGGCGACTGGCGGGAGAAGATCCGCAGCGGCACGGTCGTACGGGGCCGGCCGCTGCCCTCACCCGACGAGGTGCCCGAGGAGTTCAGGGAGATCTGCGCCCAGTGGCGTTACCTCTGAGGTGACCCGCGCCTCCGCCCGGTTCGGCGGGGGCGGTGTAGCGGTTCTCGATGAGCTCGCGCACCCGCCGCCTGGTCTCGGCGGCCGATCCGCCGCCTTCCCGCCCGGCCCCTCCGGATTTTCCGGCCTCCTGCTCGATCTCGGCGACCTCGGCGGCCAGCTCCTCGTCCTTGACGTTCTCCGCCAGCCAGCGTGAGTAGTCCCCCTGGCGCAGGTGATGCTCCCAGGTGCCGTCGTCGACCCCGTCGGCGATGTGGCAGAACGCCGTCAGGTTGCCCGCCCGCAGGTTCAGCGCCTCGTCCGGGCCGCGGAAGTAGAAGCTGTCCTCTTCCCCCAGCTCACCGGCCGCGTACTTGCGGAGGTGCCGCTGACGTTCGCCCTCCGGCGGTATCAGCCGGGCCCGGACCGGCTCGCCGGCCGGCCGCCACAGGAGGAACTCTCCCGTGGCCAGGTCGCCGGGCAGGTCCGAGCGGACTCCGTCCCGCCCGACGGCGGAGGCGAAGGTGGTCAGGACGTCGGCCGGGTCTTCCCCCACCGCGACGACCGCGTTCAGGGCCTGCAGGACCGGCTCGCTGACCAGGGACGGATGGACGGTGACCAGCAGCAGGCCGCCGACCTTGCCCAGCAGCTCCACCGACTCCGTCCCGAACCCCTGGGGCAGCATGTGGTGGGCCTCGTCGACGATCAGCCAGTGGGGATGGCCCTGCCGGGCGCGCACCGCCGACAGCCGCGGCAGGAACGCCTCGAAGAATCCCGGCCGGTCGTCCAGCGGCACGCCCAGCAGGCTGACCACGACGCTCTGCGCCGGTTTCTCGAGCACCTGGAGGATCTCCTCCTCGGTGGGCGCGCGCCGGGCGTCGCCCAGCACGATGGCGCCCCCGATCCCGTCGGTGTAGTCCCCCTCGGGGTCGATCAGGCAGAACTGGTAACCGGCCTTGGAGACGCGTTCCAGCAGGGCGGCCGCGGTCGTGGACTTGCCGCTGTTGGAGGGGCCGGCGATCATCAGTCGCGTGCCGTACGGCGCCAGCCGCACCCGTTCCCCGCCCTCCGCGGTGCCGAGCGGCAGGTGGCGGCGCCCGGGGTCGACGTCGGCGAGGTCGTCATCGAGGATCCGGTCGATGAGCTCGGTGACGCCGTCCCCGCCCGGCCGGTCGGTCACCACGTCGCAGCGCTCCTTGATCGCGGGTACGGCGTCGGCGACGGCCACCGGGCATTCGCAGGCGGACAGCAGAGCGTGGTCGTTCTCGGCGTCGCCGACGCCGACGGTGTTGTGCGGCGACAGGCCGAGCGCGTCGAGGGCGGCGGCCAGGCCGGTGGCCTTGTTCACGCCGGACGGCAGGACCGTCACCGCCCCCTTGTTGAAGATCACCTGAAGTTCGAGGCCGAGGTCGCGGATCGTGTCCAGGACGGTCCCGCCATGGGGTTCCCGGGTGGCGACGGCAACCTCGCCGACGCTGAGCGGTCGCGCACCGGCCCGCCGCAGGCGGTCGGCGAACTCCGCGGGCGGAGGCTCGGCCAGCACGGTGGCCTCCTGCCGGGCCGGGTCGTACAGGACGGCCCCGTTCTCGGCGACGATCCGTTCGAACAGGTCGAGCCGGTCGAAGACGGAGGTGAGCCCGTCCATGTCCCGGCCGGTCACCATGATCAGCCGCCGCCCCGACCGCACGAGGCGCTCAAGGGCGGCCACGGTGCTGTCGCCGACCCGGCCGTCCGTAGACAGTGTGCCGTCGTAGCCGCAGACCAGAGCGTGATAGCGCATACCGGATCGCTTACCCGCACGGCCGGGACCTCTCTTACGGGAAGGTGGATTCCTGGGGAACGCTTAACCCTCGCCCGCCGCTTCCGCGGAAGGCGGTAACGATCTCAGTGGACCCTTCTCAGCAGGACGCCTCCCGACAGGCAGGCGCTCAGGCTCAGGGCCGCGATGGTGACGGCGAGCGGCAGCAGGGTGTGCGTGCCGAAGGCGCCCGCGATCGGCCCGGTGAGCCCGCCGACGATCCACTGCACCAGGCCGAACAGGGCCGAGGCGCTCCCGGCGCGGAAGGTGGGCTGGCTGGACATGGCCAGGGTCAGGGCCATGGGGTAGATCATCCCCTGTCCCGAGGTCATCAGGAACAGGGCGGACGTCACCCAGGGCAGGCCGAGGCCGGCGAGGGCGGCCACGAGCAGCAGCACTCCGGCGGTACCCGACAGCGCGAGCCCGATCGCGAGCAGGCGGCGCATCGGGACGCGTCCGGCGAGCCGGCCGGCCAGCTGCCCGGTGATGATCATTCCGGCCGAGTTCACGCCGAACAGCAGGCTGAAGCCCTGCGGGGAGAGCCCGTATCCCTCCTGCAGCACGAAGGAGGCGCCGGAGATGTAGCCGAACATCGCACCGCTGGACAAGGCCGCGGTCAGGGTGAGGACGGCGAAGGTCCGGTGCCGGGCCACCGCGGCGAGTGATCGCAGAACCGCGCCGGGAGCGGTGCCGGTCCGCGGCGGCGCTCGTGTCCAGATCGCCGGCGAGCTGGGGGAGCGCGGGCAGGTAGAGGTCGATGGCGAGCGGGCCTATCGAGGTCACCGCGCCGAGCAGGAGGAACATCTTGGTCCGCCCGGTGCGGGACGCGCGGGGCGCCGCCGTCTCATCCGTTCCGGCCGGTCCCGCCGTCACCGTGGGATCAGCCGACAACGGTGAGACCGCTGAACAGCGGGGAGGCGAGCCCCGGGGCGACGACGCTGAGAACGGCGGACGCCCGGTCCTCGGTGAACGTGGTACGACTCTCGCCGCCCGCTGTCAGATCTTGCTCACTCACGAAGTGCCTTTCCGCGGCCACGCGGATCCCCTGGGGAAACGGGCGGGGGCACCCCCCAGGGCCCCGCCCGTGCTCATGGGACCGATCCCCGGCCGCCGGAGGTCGACGTGGCGGCGCGCGGTCAGAAGCTCGCTGCTCACATCCCCGAACTTGAGCCAAATTACCCTATAAATCAATAGGAAATACATGAAGCTTGCCTCCAGGTCAGGGCCTCCAGGTCGGGCCCGCCGCGGCTCAGGGGCCGGCCTGCTGGCGGGTCTGCTGGCGGGTCTCGCCGCCTCCTCCGTTCAACCGCAGGTCGGAGCGGTGCGAGCGGGATCGTGGATGGCGCAATCTTCCCGTTATTCCAGTATCCCTACTGGTTGAGTAGGGTTATGCCCGTCATCACGCCGGCGACGTCGGGAGGCGGGCATGGGGAAGACGGCGGCCGTATCCGCCGCGGGCGGGGCACGGCGGAGCAGGGCCGACCGGGCCAGGCAGGTGGCCGACCTGCTCCGCCGGGAGATCGTGCACGGCGGGTACGGCCGGGGCCGGCTGCCCCTGGAGGCGGCGCTCGCCCGCGAGTTCGGCGCCTCGCGCAACACCGTGCGTGAGGCGCTGGACCTGCTGCGCGGCGAGGGCCTCGTGGAGCGCTGCCCCGGGGTGGGCACCACGGTCGCCGCCGGGAAGTACCCGCACGGCCTGCACCGGCTGCTCGGGCTGGCCGAGACGCTCCACGAGCACGGCGAGGTGAGCAACGAGGTCCGCACCATGGGCCTCATCGAGCCGCCCGCCGCGGTCGGGCGCAGGCTCGGGGTGGCGACCGGGGAGCCGGTCGTCTACCTGGAACGGCTGCGCCGCCTGAACGGGCTGCCGCTCTCGCTCGACCTGACCTACCTCGTCCGGGACGTCGGGGAGCCGCTGTTCGACGCCGACCTGGAGCGCAACGACATCTTCGTGCTGCTGGAGCGGATCACCGGGCAGCCGCTCGGCACGGCGGAGCTCACCGTGGAGGCCGTCAGCGCCGACGCCCACACCGCCGCCGTGCTCGACGCCCCGCGCGGAGCCGCCCTCCTGATGATCGAGCGGCTCACCCACCTGGCCGACGGGCGCCCGGTCGACCTGGAGTTCGTCCGCTTCCGCGGCGACCGCCTGGCCATGCGCGGTCATCTGCGCCGCGACGTCGAGGACACCCGGGCCCCTGACGCCCCCGAGGCCCGCGAGGCCACCGAGGAGAACACATGCCCCTGATCACCCAGCGCGTCGAGGTCCCGGTGACCATCGACGAGGCCCTGTGCATCGACGGCTGCACGCTCTGCGTCGAAGCATGCCCGCTCGACTCGCTCGCCATCAGCGACGAGACCGGCAAGGCCTACATGTACGTCGACGAGTGCTGGTACTGCGGCCCCTGCGCCGCCCGCTGCCCCGTGGACGCGGTCACCATCAACATCCCCTACCTGCTGCGATGAAGGGTCCTGCGAAGATGAACCCCCTCCGTGCGGTGGTCGCGGCCGCCCTGCTGCTGGCCGTCGCGGGCTGCTCGGTCGCCGGTGCCGCGGGCGGTGACGGCGGCGCCGGGAAGACCCGGGTCGTCATCGGCTACCAGTCCAAGACGATCAACACCGTGACCGCGGGCACGCTGCTGCGCTCGCTGGGCTACCTGGAGAAGCGGCTCGGCGACGAGTACACCGTCGAGTGGCAGGACCACGACACCGGCGCGCCGATCACCGCGAAGATGGTGGCCGGGAAGGTCGACATCGGCTCGATGGGCGACTACCCGCTGCTGATCAACGCCTCCCGCACGCAGGGCGCCGAGGAGGCCCGCACCGAACTGGTCGCCGTCACCGGCTACAACCTGCGCGGCGCGCTCAACATGGTCGTCGTCGCGAAGGATTCCGAGGCCAGGACCCTCGCCGACCTCAAGGGGAAGAAGATCTCCGCCAGCGTCGGCTCCGCCGGGCACGGCACCCTGGTCCAGGCGCTGGAGAAGGCCG
The DNA here is from genome assembly GCF_014648175.1 of Planobispora rosea. Taxonomy (GTDB): domain Bacteria; phylum Actinomycetota; class Actinomycetes; order Streptosporangiales; family Streptosporangiaceae; genus Planobispora; species Planobispora rosea. The sequence continues at coordinate 91,936 of NZ_BMQP01000014.1, read as the reverse complement.
GGATCGACCCGGTGAACGGCGTCGAGACCGTCAACCAGCAGCCGCCGGTCGGCGCCTCCGCGCTGGAGGCCGGGACCGTCCAGGGCTACGCCCAGTTCGTCGCCTGGCCCGGCCTGCTGGTCTTCCAGGACAAGGCCCGGCTGCTCTACGACGGCGCCTCCCTGGACGTGCCGACCTTCCACGGCACCGTGGTGCGCGCGGCCTATGCCGCGGAGCACCCCGAGGTCGTCGACGCGTTCCTCAAGGCGCAGATCGACGCCACCCGCTACCTGCACGAGCACCCGCTGGAGGCGGCCGAGTCGGTCGCGAAGGAGACCGGGCTCCCGGCCGAGGTGGTCTACCTCTACAACGGCCCCGGCGGCATCTCCACCTTCGACGTCACCCTCAAGCCGCAGCTGCGGGCCGCCCACGAGCACGACGTGCCCTACCTCAAGCGCATCGGCGACGGCTTCTCCGGGGTGGACCTGTCCCGCTTCGTCAACGACTCCTACCTGCGCAAGGCGTACGGCCCGGCCTACGACGCCGACACCGCCTCCACCGTCAACCCCGCCGCGATCACCGGGGACGACCCCGTCTGCGGGATCCCGGTGAGGGACCCCGCCACCGCCTCCGAACTCTGGCTCGCCGGTGAGGAGACCACCCGTCCCGCGGCGACCCCCACTTGCCTGCTCCGCGGGATCGCGAAGGCGGAGGCGGACGGGGCGGCGGACGTCCGCGCCGCCTACGTGCCCGACGCCGCCACCGGCACCCGCTGGTTCGCCGACCGGGCGTTCTGGGTCGAGGATCCGGACGCGGAGGAGAACGCCCGCCTCCTGCCCTTCACCACCGAGGACGGGGCCGAGGCCTACCTCGACGCCCACCGCGGCGCCAGGACCGTCTCCTACGACGACGCCCTGAAGGCCGCCGCGAAGGACGGCGCGGAGAAGGACGGCGCGGAGAAGGACGGCGCGTGATGGCCGGCTCCCCGACGCTGGCCCCCTCCTCGCCGCCGGATACGGACGTGGCCGCGGACCCGGCCGGTCCCCGGGGGACGGCGGGCGGCCGGACCGCGCTCCGGTGGGGGATCCGGGCGGCCTCCCTGCTGGCCGCGGCCGGGTTCTGGCAGGTGCTCACCGCCGCCGACGCCCGCCTCTGGCTGCGCTTCGACCGCCTTCCCACACTCGGCGAGATCGCCGAGCGGTTCGGCGCGCAGCTGACGACCTCGCTCTACCATCTCGACCTGCTGCAGAGCCTGATCCGCATCCTCACCGGCTTCGGCCTCGCCGCGGTCGCCGGGATCACCACGGGCATCCTGGTCGCCCGCTCCCGGCGCGCCGGAGACGTGCTGCTGCCGCTGCTGGAGGCGGTCCGGCCGATCCCCGCCATCGCCCTGGTGCCGATCGCGATCCTGCTCTTCCCCACCGACGAGCAGGGCATCGTCTTCATCACCTTCACCGCGGCCTTCTTCCCGATCACGGTCAGCACGCGGCACGCCGTACGGGCTCTGCCGACGATCTGGGAGGAGGCGGTCAGGACCCTCGGCGGGACCCGCCGCCACGTGTTGTGGAACGTCGTCCTGCCCGGCATCCTGCCGGGCGTCTTCGGCGGGCTCTCGGTCGGCATGGGCGTGGCGTGGATCTGTGTGATCTCCGCCGAGATGATCTCCGGCGAGTTCGGGGTCGGCTACCGGACCTGGCACGCCTACACGGTCGTCGACTACCCGGGGGTGATCGTCGGAATGATCACCATCGGCGTCCTCGGCTGGCTGACCTCGGCCGCCATCGAACTGATCGGGCGGCGGGCCACCCGCTGGCTGCCCCGAGCGGAAGGGAGCGGGAGATGACGTCGGTCACGGAGAGCGCCGCCGGACGACCGGCGGGCGGTGTGACGGCGAACGGCGCCCGGCACGCGGGCGGTACGGGTCTCGCCTTCCGGCTGGAGCGGGCGGGTCTCGGCTACGGCCGGGACGCGGTGCTGCGGGACGTCGAGCTGGACGTCGCTCCCGGCGAGGTCCTGGTCGTCGTGGGCGCCTCCGGCTCCGGGAAGTCCACGCTGCTGCGCGCCCTGGCCGGGCTGCTCCCGCCCCGCGGGGGCCGGGTGCTCGCCGGAGGCGAGGAGGTCACCGGCCCCTCGGCGGACCGGGCGATGGTCTTCCAGGACGACGGGCTGCTGCCGTGGCGCTCGGTCCGGCGCAACGTCGAGCTGCCGCTGCGCATCCGGGGCGTGCCCCGGGGCGAGCGCGGGCGGGTCGCGCAGGAGTGGATCGAGAAGGTCGGGCTGGGCGGGTTCGCCGGGCACCTGCCCCGTGAACTGTCCGGCGGCATGCGCCAGCGGGTGCAGCTGGCCCGTGCCCTGGTCGGAGCGCCGCGCGCGGTGCTGATGGACGAGCCGTTCGGAGCGCTGGACGCGCAGACCCGCGCCGGGATGCAGCGCCTGCTGCTGGACGTGCTGCGTGACACCGCCGCGACGGTCGTGTTCGTCACCCACGACGTGGACGAGGCGCTGCTGCTGGCCGACCGCGTGGCGGTGCTGGGCCGTACCGGAGAGCCGGGCCGGACCGGGGTGCGGGCCGTCCTGGACGTACCCGCCGGGGAGGCCGCCCGTACGAATCTGCGTGAACGCATCATCGAGGAGCTGTGATGGAGATCCCCCCGATCGAGGACCGCCTCGAACTGGAGTGCGAGGTGCTCGTCGTCGGCGGCGGGACCGCCGGCACGATGGCCGCGATCACCGCGGCCGAGCGCGGCGCCCGGGTGCTGCTGCTGGAGAAGGCCCACGTACGGCACAGCGGAGCCCTGGCCATGGGCATGGACGGGGTCAACAACGCCGTGATCCCCGGCAAGGCCGTCCCCGAGGACTACGTCGCCGAGATCACCCGGGCCAACGACGGGATCGTCAACCAGAAGACCGTCTACCAGACCGCCACCCGCGGCCACGACATGGTCCGCAGGCTCGAAGGCTACGGCGTGAAGTTCGAGAAGGACGAGTACGGCGAGTATGCCGTCCGCCGCGTGCACCGCTCCGGCAGCTACGTGCTGCCCATGCCCGAGGGCAAGGACGTCAAGAAGGTCCTCTACCGGGTGCTGCGCCGCCGCGACATCCGCGACAGGGTCCGGATCGAGAACCGGGTCATGCCGGTCCGGGTCCTGACCGAGGGCGGCCGGGCGGTGGGCGCGGCCGGGTTCGACACGCGCAGCGGGCGGTTCGTCACCGTGCGGGCCGGGGCGGTCATCCTGGCCACCGGCGCCTGCGGGCGGCTCGGCCTGCCGGCCAGCGGCTACCTCTACGGGACCTACGAGAACCCGGCCAACGCCGGGGACGGCTACGCCATGGCCTACCACGCCGGTGCCGAGCTCAGCGGCATCGAGTGCTTCCAGATCAACCCGCTGATCAAGGACTACAACGGCCCTGCCTGCGCCTACGTCGCCAACCCGTTCGGCGGCTACCAGGTCAACAACCGGGGGGAGCGGTTCGTCGACTCCGACTACTGGTCGGGCCAGATGATGGCAGAGGTCGCCGCCGAGATCGCCTCCGCCCGCGGCCCGATCTATCTCAAGCTCTCCCACCTGCCCGACGAGACGGTCACCGCGGTGGAGAACATCCTGCACTCCACCGAGCGGCCCACCCGGGGCACCTTCCACGCCGGACGCGGCCACGACTACCGCACCCACGACGTGGAGATGCACATCTCCGAGATCGGCCTGTGCGGAGGCCACTCGGCCTCGGGCGTGTGGGTGGACGAGAACGGCGCCACGACCGTCCCCGGCCTGTACGCGGCCGGCGACCTGGCCTGCGTGCCGCACAACTACATGATCGGGGCGTTCGTCTTCGGCGACCTCGCCGGAGCCCACGCCGCCGCCTGCCACGCCGTCCCGCAGACGCTCCCCGAGGACCAGGTCACCGCGGCCCACGAGCTCGTCTACCGCCCGCTGCGCAACCCCGACGGGCCGCCGCAGCCGCAGGTCGAGTACAAGCTGCGCCGCTTCGTCAACGACTACGTCGCCCCGCCCAAGACCGGCGCCAAGCTGGAGATCGCACTGGAGTCCTTCGAGCGCATGCGTGAGGAGATCGCCTCGATGGGCGCGCGCACCCCGCACGAGCTGATGCGCTGCGCGGAGGTGGACTTCATCCGCGACTGCGCGGAGATGGCCGCCCGTTCCTCGCTGGTTCGGACCGAGAGCCGCTGGGGCCTCTACCACGAGCGGGCCGACCTGCCCGCCCGGGACGACGCCTCCTGGCTGTTCCACCTGAACCTGCGCAGGCGGCCCGACGGCGCGATGGAGTTCCTCAAGCGCCCCGTCGAGCCGTACCTGGTGCCCGTCGAGGAGTTCCAGCCGGTCCGGGCGGAACCTGTACTCGTCGGTGCCCACACCAGCGCCGCGGTGCGCCGGACCGAGACGGCCCGCACCGGCCGGGCCACCGTCGGGCGCTCCCCCCGGATCCTGGAGCTGCACCGCCTCACCGAGGAGCAGCCGTCCCTGGACCGGTTCGCTCCCTACCTCGCCGACCCCGACCCCAAGGTGCGCCGGGCGGCGATCGCGGCGCTCACCGAGAGCGCCCCGGAGGGCGCGGGCGGGGCGCTGGCCGCCGCGCTCGCCGACGACCACGGCACGGTACGGCGCGCCGCGGCGAGCGGCCTGCGCGAGCTGGTCGAGGTGCTGCCCGCCACCCCCGCACTCGGCGCGGACCTCGCCGCGCGGGCGGACAGCCCCGACGCCGCGGTCCGGAGCACCGTCCTGGACGTACTGCGGGCGCTGCGCCTGGGGACGCCGGAGACCTTCGCCACGGGCGTGCGGGACGCCGACCACCGGGTGCGCATCGAGGCGATCCGGGGCCTGGTCTCCCTGGACGAGAGCGATCTGGTGGCGGCCGCGGCAGGTGACGCCTCCCGTGAGGTCCGCGTCCGGGTCGCCACGGGCCTGGGCACGATCGGCAAACCCTCCGCGGCGCTGGCGGAGCTCGCCGACGACCCCGATCCGCTCGTCCGGGCCGCCGCCCTGGAGTCCTCCGGCGCCACCGGATCGCCCCTGCTCGCCCGGGCAGTGCGGGCACTGGAGGACCCCGCGTGGCAGGTGCGGACCGGCGCGGCCCGGTGCCTCGGGGCGGGCGATCCGGCGGACGCGGCCGGACCGCTCATCACTGCGCTGGGAGACGGCAACCTCGACGTGCGCAAGGCGGCCGTGCTCGCGCTGGGCCCGTGGGCGACCCGGCCGGAGGTCGCCGCCGCACTGCGCGGCGCCCTGTCCGACGCCGACGCCGACGTCCGCGCCTACGCCCGCCGGTTCCTGCCCGGCTGAGAGTCGGCGCCGCCGGGGGTCGGTTCGGGCGCGGACAACTCACCGGACAGGCATGCGGTACCGCGATCGGCTCGTACGGGATCCCAGCCCCGGCTGAGCCGCTCCCGTGAGTTCATCCTCACCGTCATCGCCGCCCCGACACCTTCTCCGTGGTCGATCCGGTTCGGCTCCTCCCCGCAGGACCGCCCATCGCGCGCGCCTGCGGAGCAGGTCGCGGCGGAGCGGCCGGAGTCCAGACCCGGTCCGCGCGAAGACGGGCACGGCTGTCGGCGCGGATGAGCCGGCCGTCTCCCCAGCTCCAATCGGTGTCGGCGGCTTCGAGCCGCACACCGGTCAGATCGCCCCCGAACCAGGTGCCGTTGCTGGCGGTGAGCTGGTCGAGGGCGGCGGTTATCGCCTGTGCCGATGCGACCGCGGGCCGGTCGAGCGCGATCGTCACGTCCAGGGAGTGGATGACGGCATGGTTGAGCGCACCGGCCGCACCGGCCGCACCGCCGCCCGGCGGCTGCCAGCCGTGCAGTCTCGGTGATCGGAGCTGGTCGAGCAGGTCGGCGACGGGCAGTGAAGCGTCCCGCGCGGCCACGGTGTCGGAAAGCATGGTGAAGTCGCCGCCGGCCGCCGCCATCTCGGCGCCGAACCGCTCGGCGGTCAGCCGCACCGGCATCGTCACGTGTGCGATCACATGGCGCACCAGCCGTTTTTCGCACAGGGAGGGGGCGTTCCAGGTGTCGGCGGCCGTGGCGGTGAGGAGGTCGGCGAGCCCCGTGTAGGTGTGCGCCACCCAGTGCTGAGGGTCGGTCACGATCGGTCTCCCCGCATCAGGTGGCTCAGGTGCTGCTCGAACTTGTCGAGGGAGGTGAGGAAGCCGACGCGGGCCTGGGGCGTGCGCATCGGCTCGGGCACGTTCCGCTGACGGATGACGACTGCGGTCGTGCCGTCGCCGAGGTCGTCAGCGTGCTGATGGTGTGCATCCCGGTCGTCGGCTCCACCCAGGCCAGTCGCTCGGGCGGGACGACCTCGGTGAAGGTGGCGACCATCCGATGGCTGCCCTGCTCGCCGAGCATCAGGGTCTCGAAGCGGCCACCGAGACGGAGTTCGACGACGATGCCGTCGATCGGCGCGGCCATGCCGCTCGGGCCTCAGAAATGCGCAAGTTCGGCGGGCTCGGTCAGACACCGCCACACCAGCTCGCGCGGTGCGCGCAAGACCCGCCGGTAGATGAGTTCGTCGCCGTTCACTGCTTCTCACCCTCCTGAAGGCGGGCGAGATGCGTCTCCAGCCGGTCCATTCGCTCTGACCAGACGCGCCGGCTCTCCTCGATCCATGACAGCGCGGCATCGAGCGCCGCGGGTTCGAGTCGACATGGCCGGGTTTGCCGGTGCCGTCTCTGGCTGATCAGACCGCACCGCTCGAGCACCCGGATGTGTTGTGAAACGGCCTGCAGGCTCATGGCGTACGGCTCGGCCAGCTCCTTGACCGTCGCCTCGCCCCTGCTCAGCCGGGCCACGATGTCTCGTCTGGTGCGGTCGCTGAGCGCTGTGAACAGAGCATCGAGCTGCTGATCCGCAAGGGTGCTTCCCATGCGACTTATTCAAGCATTCGCTTTATCAAGCGTCGACTAGAGGAATTGCATACCCCCTGCGGCTGTGGCTGCGACGGCTCACCGTCACACGGCAACGCTGGCTCATGCCGAGGGCAGCGCACGCTGACTCGTGGCGGCTCGTCACCATGGGGGGCGAGAAGCTTGGTCATCGGCAGGCGGTAGCCGGCGCAACAGAGGTGGTGCCGGAAGTCACGGGTGATGGGATCGACAAGACCTCGCCAGTGCCCGAAATCGGCAGCATCCGGCACCGTAACCGACGAACGAAGCCATGGCGGATCTGCCGGACTTCCGGAAGCCCCGGACCGGGAGGCGGCGAGCATTGAGGACGCTTGCCTAGCCCCACGGGCTCGGCGGTACCAACGTCAAGCTCTGTGCGGTCCAGTTGGCATCGGAGCGGTGATCGTTACTTTGCGTCTTTACGCGAAAGCGCATCGCAACAGTGACGCCACTCATAGCATCGATGCTATGAGTTGGGGTACTGTCGAGCTGGAGCCAGAAGTTCGCGCGTGGCTTGAGGACCTGCCTGCGACGTTGTTCGCACGCGTGGTCTTCTACGTCGATCTGCTCGCGGCGGAAGGGCCCCTGTTAGGGAAGCCCTACACCAAGCAGCTCGACGGCAAGCTCCGCGAACTCCGGTTCCACCTCGACGAGCTCGCCATGCGCATCACCTATTGGATCGCGCCCGGTCGCCGGATCGTGCTGCTGACTGTGTTCTCCAAGACGCGGGCACGCGACGATCGGGAGATCAAGCGGGCTCGGCGGGCCATGCGCCGCTGCATCGCGCTGGCGCACACCGTCGACGAGGAAGAAGAGGCGGTATGAGCGAACAGGAAACCTGGCGGGAACTGCGGGACCGGCGCATGGCCGAACCGGGTGCGGCCGAGGCCTACGAGGCCGCGCGCATCGCCTACGAGCTGGGCAAGGCGGTCCGGGCCATGCGGGAGGGACGCGGCTGGAGCCAGAACGACCTGGCCCGGGAGGCCGGCATGACCCAGTCGGCGGTGGCGCGCTTCGAAGCCGGCGGCACCATCCCCACCCTGCCGGTACTGGAACGCCTGGCCCGCGCCCTGGACGCGGACCTCGAGGTCCGCCTGACGCCGCGAGCTCCGGCCGCCTGACAAGCGCCTGGCGCCCTTCGCGAGAGCGCGGCTTCTTCATGCCGAATTCACCGGCCGCTCCCGCCTGGGCACGCCGACATCACGCCATGCAGTCCATCCCCCCATGGGGGAGGGCGAGCGTCTCCCCATGGGGAAGGGCGACCGTCCCCCCTCGCGCCGTGGCAGATTTGCCGTGCGGCTTGTGGCGGATCTGCCGGACTTCCGGAAACCCCGGACCGGGAGGCGGCGAGCATTGAGGACGCTTGCCTAGCCCCACGGGCTCGGCGGCACCAGTCTTGCGGGGCCCATTGGTGGGTGCGTGTGGTGGTGCGCGGAGGACACCCCGGAGGGGATCGCTCATGAGCGGAGTGACGGTCGTGACGTCGCCGGCGGGTGGGACGGTCAGTCGGCGATGCGGAGGACGGCGGCGCCGGTGACGCGGTCGGCGGCCAGGTCTTTCAGGGCCCGGTCGGCCCGGTCGAAGTCGTAGGGGGTGGTGGCGACGCGCAGCGGGTGGCGGGCGGCGTGTTCCAGCAGGGCGTGGCCGTCGGCGCGGGTGTTGGCGGTGACGCTGCGCAGGGTGCGTTCCTGGAACAGGTGGTCCCGGTAGACCAGGGACGGGACGTCGGTGAGGTGGATCCCGGCCACGGCCAGGGTGCCGCCCCGTTCCAGGGCCGCCAGCGCCACCGGGACCAGGTCGCCGACCGGGGCGAACAGGATGGCGGCGTCCAGCGGCTCGGGGGGAGCGTCGTAGGCGTCGCCCGCAGAGGCGGCGCCCAGTTCCAGGGCGAGTTCGCGGGCGGACCCGGAGCGGGTCAGCACGTGCAGCGTGGCGCCCTGGGCGAGGGCGACCTGGGCGGTGAGGTGGGCCGAGGCGCCGAAGCCGTAGACGCCCAGGCGCCCGCCGGGCGGCAGGTCGGAGCGGAGCAGCGCCCGGTAGCCGATGATGCCCGCGCACAGCAGCGGGGCCAGCTTCTCGGCGGGCTGGTCCGCGGGCAGCGGATAGGCGAAGTCCTGCGGCACGGTCAGATACTCGGCGTAACCGCCGTCGGCGTCCCAGCCGGTGTAGCGCGAGTCCGGGCAGAGGTTCTCGGAGCCCCGGGCGCAGTAGCGGCACGTGCCGCAGGCGGCGCGGAGCCAGGCCACGCCCACCCGCGCCCCAACGGCGAACCGGCCGGCTCCGGCGCCGCGGGCCGCGACGTGCCCGACCACCTCGTGCCCGGGCACCGTACCGGGCCGTCGCGGGGCCAGGTCGCCCTCGGCCAGGTGCAGGTCGGTGCGGCAGACGGCGCACACCTCGACCCGGACGAGCACCTCGTCGGGGGCGGGCTCGGGCACGGGAAGCCGTACTCGCTCCAGCGGGCGGGTGGCCACCGGGCCGGGCCGGCGGACCATCCAGGCGGTCATCGTCTCCGTCACCTTCCCATCGTCACATACGCGGAAAACCCGGCACGGCACGTCTTCTCTCCTCCGGACTGATCGCCGCAGCCTCGGCGCCGCGCCGCAAGAGGGCCGAGCGGATGGTCAGACGGGCGGGCGGACCCGGCGGCGGCGGATGGCGTCATCATGGTCGAAGTGGGCCAGAACGGCCGCCAGCACCGCGCGGGTCTCGGCGATCCGGTCTGCGCCGAACCGCTCGGCGAGCTCGGCGTCCAGCACGGCACGGTGGGCGCGGGCCGCCTCGACGGAGGCGGTGGCGTGCGGTGTCAGGCCCAGCAGGCGGGTGCGGGCGTCGCCGGGGGCGGGCTCGCGGGTGAGCAGGCCGCGGCGCTCCATGTCGGCGGCGGTCTTGGAGGCCGCCTGTTGAGTGACGCCCATGCGCTCGGCCAGGGCGGTGATGGACAGCGGTCCCCGCAGGAGGTGCTGGATGACCACACCGTCGTTGAAGCGCAGGTCGCCGAAGCCGTCGTCCGTCAAACGGCGTCGCACCTCCTCCGTCATGGCCCAGCCGGCGAACAGGGCCACCAGAGACAGGTCGAGGGTCTCCGCGCTAGGATTCACAACCATGGTTGTGAATCCTAGCGCTCCGTCCGCCGACCTTCCGCCCGCCGGGCTGCTCGACGAGTTCGTGAGGATCGCCCACCGCATCGTGTGGTGCACCCTCGCCACCGTGGACAGCCGCGGCCGGCCGCGCTCGCGGGTGGTGCACCCGTACTGGGAGCGGACCGGCGACGGCGTCACCGGATGGGTGTTCACCCGGCCCACTCCGCTCAAGGTGGCGCACCTGTCGCGCCGTCCGTACGTGTCGTGCTCGTACTGGGACCCGGCCCACGAGGTGGCGGTGGCCGAGTGCGACGCGGCCTTCGCCGACGACGAGGCGACGAGGAGGAAGGTGTGGGATCTGTTCGCGGACGCCGACGAGCCGCTCGGTTACGATCCGCGCATCCTGGGCGGTGAGGACCACCGGGACGAACGCATCACCGTACTCAAAATGACACCCTGGCGGCTCAGCACGCTCAAGGCGGCGTGGCAGCGTCCCGCGTGACCGGCGGTCCGCGGCGTGGGTCCGGGCCCCACGGCTGCGCGGACCCGGGTCAGAGAGCCGCGGCGGCCGCGGGGCCGCCGCTGTAGACGACCTTCGGCGGCTTCCCGCCGAACAGCTGGCTGACCGTGACGAACCGGTAGCCGCGCGCGGAGAGGGCCTCCAGCACCTGCGGGATCGCCTTCACCGTCGTCGGGTGGATGTCGTGGAACAGGATGACGCCCCCGGGGCCCACGCTCTTGGCCTTGCGCACCACGCGGGCGCTGTCACGGTAGCGCCAGTCCTCCGTGTCCACGCTCCACAGGACGACGGGGAGCGGTGAGTTCCTCCGGACGGTGTCGTTGAAGGCCCCGTACGGCGGCCGCATGACCTTGGGCGCGGTGCCCGTCGCGGCCTTGATGGCCTGGCTGGTGCGGTTCAGGTCGGCTCGGAGGCCGGCGGCCGACAGCGTGGTCAGGTTGCGGTGGGACCAGCTGTGGTTGCCGATCTCGTGTCCCGCCTTCGCGGTCCGCCGGACGACGCCGGGATTGGCGGCGACGTTCTGCCCCACCACGAAGAAGGTGGCGCGGGCGCGGTAGGCCGCAAGGTGGCTCAGCACCTCGTCGGTGTACTCTCCGGGGCCGTCATCGAAGGTGAGCGCCACGCACTTGACCTTGCGGCAGTCGACGGACGTGTCGGCGGTGTGCTCACCGGCGGCCCGTACGGCGGCGGCGAGCAGCACGGTCTGGATCGTGGGCGTCTCGGTTCCGGCGGAACCGGTTCTCCCGCCGGCGTCACCCCCGACGGCGTCGCCGGCGCCGGTGCCGGTGCCGCATGCCGCGACCGCCGCAAGACCCGCCGAGGCGAGCGTCACGGCCGCCCCCCGCCTCGCCTTCGCCCCCACGGACCGGCGCGACCTCGCAGTGCTCGTCATCAAACTCTCCCCATTCACCATGTCCGGTGGGCTCAGCCCCTGTGGACCGTTCCAGAGGACTTTCAGTGGACCGCTCCAGGGATTTCGACACTCACGGCGCACATGTGGTTCGGAGGAGTTCGGATTTCGGATGAAATTTCTCGTCCGCGCCTGCACAGCACACGGCCCGCGTCCCCTTCTGGGGGGATGCGGGCCGATGTGTGCGGCGGGGTGCGGGGGAGGCCGCGGGCCGGGGCGCGGGCCCGTGCGGCCTTCCGGGGGCCGACCCCGGAGGGGATCAGCGGTTGACGCGCAGGCTGGGCACCGGGTGCGGGCCCTCGGTCTCGTGGCGGTACTCACGCCCGGACTTGTCGCGGTTCTCGGCGATGACCAGCTCACCGGGCGACTGGGAGACGTCGCCGCCGTGGATGGCCTGCTGCAGCTGCTCGAAGCGCTCGTGCGCCTCCTGCACGTAGCCGGTGCCGATGGTGGTGTAGTCGATCTGCGTGGCCAGCAGCTCACGCACGTAGGCCTTGTTCGGCTCGAAGGTCACCGGCGCCGGCAGCGCGGAGGCCACCACCTGCTCCGGGTCACGTCCGTCGTGCCGCTTGAACAGCTCGGCGGCCAGGCGCAGGTGCTCCAGCTCCATGTTCAGGTGGAGCTCCCAGATCGCCTTGACCTTCGGGTCGGACTCGGTCTGCATGAACGAGTGGTACAGGTAGCACTCGTTGTACTCGTGGTTGAGGAGCATCTCCCACCAGGTCTCACCCGGGTCGACCAGCGACTCGTAGTGGGTGACGTGCTCCTCCTCGATCAGGCCGATCTCCTGGTACAGCTGGCGGGCGATCGGCTCCATGTAGGTGGGGCCGACGTTCATGTAGAAGTTCATGGTCTGCTGCTCGGCGGCCATGATGGTCAGCGCGTGCAGCTTGGAGATCGGGTCGGTGGTGTTCTTGTCGTACGGCTCGCGCACGTTGTCGATCGGATGGCGGTGGTGCAGGTAGGTGGGCCGGCCGGGCATGACCTCGGTGAGGTCGTCGACGAGCTTCTCCGCCTTGCGGTGCTCGATCATCTCGAACAGGTTGGCGTAACGGTACAGGTGGTCGAAGTCCTCCAGCACGCCGAACTGGTAGGCCTGCTTGAGGTAGGGGTCGGGCTCCATGCGCGCGACCCAGGCGGTCAGGTCCACGGCGACCTGCTCGTAGGCGATGGTCGTCTCCAGCACCGAGGCCAGGCCGGGCAGCAGCCAGTTGACCACCTTCTGCTGCTGGGCCTCGATGTAGCGGACCTCGGCGAGCTGCTGCTTGACGGCCGGGTCGGGGCAGTGGCGGGCGAACTGGTGGCTGAACATGATCGACTCGACCTCGATGCCGTTGAGGGCGATGATCCGGCACCGGGTGTACGGATCGGCGTGGTCGGGATCGATCGGGGCGACGTTCAGCTCGCGCCAGTTGCGCAGTTGGCGGTCCAGAGGGATGCCGCGTTCCTGCAGCGGATTGAAGGTCATGCCTGCGCTCCTCGTCGATCGGTCTGGCATGTGCCGCTGCCCTACCCCTGTGCCATGGGCTGAACCTGCCACGACTGTCCTTCTTTTGTCTGGCCTGATGCGTCATGTGCTCGACCGGGGGAACTGTCCGCCTGATGCGTCATGTGCCCGATCAAGGGAACGGAACCGTTCCCGATGCCAGCACAGTGAAGGAGAGACCATGAGCGTTCCCGGGACCAGGCCACTGGCCGTTGTGACCGGCGCGTCCAGCGGAATCGGTTACGAGCTCGCCGGGCAGTTCGCCCGGAACGGGTTCGATCTCGTCATCGCTGCGGAGGACGAGGACATCGTCCAGGCCGCCCGTTCCCTGGAGGATCTCGGCGCGACGGTCTCCAGCGTGCGCGTCGACCTCGCCCACTATGACGGCGTCGAGGAGTTCTACACCCGTGTCACCGCGTCCGGCCGCCCGGTGGACGCGGTCGCGATCAACGCGGGCATCGGAGTCAGCGGTGACTTCGCCCGCGACACCGATCTGAACGCCGAGCTGAAGCTCCTCAAGCTGAACGTGGTCTCCGCGGTCCACCTGGCCAAGCGGGTGCTGCCCGGCATGGTCGAGCGCGGTCAGGGCCGGGTGCTGTTCACCTCCTCCATCGCCGGCACGATGCCGGGGCCGTTCCACGCGGTGTACGCCGCGTCCAAGGCGTTCCTGTACTCCTTCTCGGAGGCGATCCGGGAGGAGCTCAAGGACACCGGTGTCACGGTCACCGCCCTGCTGCCCGGCCCCACCGACACCGACTTCTTCCGCCGCGCGGACATGGAGGATACCAAGGTGGGCTCGGGCAAGAAGGACGACCCGGCGGAGGTGGCGCGCCAGGGGTTCGAGGCGCTGATGAAGGGCGACGACCACGTGGTGGCCGGGTCGAAGAAGAACGTGCTGCAGAGCGTGGCCGGCAAGCTCATGCCCGAGCCCGCCCAGGCCCGGATGGCCCGCCCGATGGCCGAGCCCGGCGGCGGCGACCCGGACGAGGAGCCGGAGAAGGAGTGAGCGCGGGCCGGAGGGATGAGGGCGACCCGGAGCAACGGGCGCGGATGGAAGGAACAGGCGCGGATCGGGGGAACGAGGGCGGATCCCGCTCCCGTCACCGGGCCGCCGGGCCGAGCTCCGACAGGAGCGCGGTGAGGGCCGGTCCCAGGGGGGCGTCGAGGACCTGGAGGGCATGGGCGTCGCCCCGGGTCGGGCCCTGGTTGATGATGGCGATGGGGATGGCGCGTTCGGCGGCGTGCCGGACGAACCGGTAGCCCGACATCACCGTCAGCGAGGATCCGAGGACGAGCAGCATGCCGGCGCGCTCGGTGAGCGCGTAGCACGCCTGGACCCGGGAGCGCGGTACGTTCTCACCGAAGAAGATCACGTCGGGCTTGAGCAGGCCGCCGCAGCCGAGGCAGTCCACGACGGTGAAGGAGCCGACCAGGTCGTCGGCGAGGACGGCGTCGCCGTCCGGGTTGACCGTGTCGGCCTCGGCGTGCCAGCCGGGGTTGGCGACGCGCAGGCGCTGGTCGAGCAGGGCGCGGGAGGTGCGCTCGCCGCAGCCGAGGCAGCGCACGCGGTCGAGGCCGCCGTGCAGCTCGATCACCTCCCGGGTGCCGGAGGCCTGGTGCAGACCGTCGACGTTCTGGGTGATGACCCCGGCGATCAGCCCGCGCTCCTGGAGCCCGGTGACCGCGCGGTGACCGGCGTTGGGAACGGACCGGGCGATGTGCCGCCACCCCAGGTGGCTGCGGGCCCAGTAACGGCGGCGGGCCGCGGGGCTGCCGACGAACGTCTGGTAGGTCATCGGCTCGGCCCGCCGCCTGCGGCCGGTCTCCCCGCGGTAGTCCGGTATGCCGGACTCGGTGGAGATGCCGGCCCCGCTCAGGACCACCACCTCGCCGTCCGCGACGAGATCGGCCAGCGCCCGCAACGGCGGGCCGTCGAGCACGCCCGGGTGGCCGGGCGATGCGCCGGCCGCGCCACCGGAACCCTCGTTCAGCACGTGAGCCACCTGTCCATGGTGCCCGACGTCCGCACCTGCTCCGGCCCGAACGGGGGGCGCGCCGCGCCGGGGACGCCGGGGACGCCGGGGACGCCGGGGAGGATGGTATGTTCGGCGGACATACCGATCGGTCGGTATGTCCGCCGGTCCATGGCGTACTCCGCCGGTCCACGGGGTGGGGGCGCTCTCGGAGTGAGGAGCCCGATGCACGGCACCCCGACGCTGTTCATCGCCAACCGGGGAGAGGTGGCCGTGCGCGTCGCGCGGGCCGCCGCGGACCTGGGCTGGCGCTCGGTCGCGGTCCACTCCGAGGACGACGCGCGCTCGCCGCACGTGCTGCACGCCGACGAGGCGCGGCCGCTGCCCGGCCTGGGCGCCGCGGCGTACCTGGACATGGAGAAGGTGCTGGGCGCGGCCGTCGAGGCCGGGGCGACGCATCTGCACCCCGGGTACGGCTTCCTGAGTGAGAGCGCCGAGTTCGCCCGGCGCTGCGGCGAGGCGGGCGTCGTCTTCGTCGGGCCCGCACCCGCGACGCTGGAGGTCTTCGGCGACAAGGCCGCCGCCCGCGCCCTGGCCGATCGGGCGGGGGTGCCCGTCGTCCCGGGCACCCGGGAGGCCACCACACTGGAGCAGGCCCGGGCGTTCAT
The DNA here is from genome assembly GCF_014648175.1 of Planobispora rosea. Classification (GTDB taxonomy): domain Bacteria; phylum Actinomycetota; class Actinomycetes; order Streptosporangiales; family Streptosporangiaceae; genus Planobispora; species Planobispora rosea. Next base: position 76,420 of record NZ_BMQP01000014.1, on the reverse strand, counting down.
GGACACGCTCGCCGGCCGCGCCGTGGTGGTCAAGGCGCTCGCCGGCGGAGGCGGGCGCGGCATCCGGATCGTCCGGGACCGGGCCGCTCTCGCGGCGGCCTACGCCGAGGCCGGAGCCGAGGCCCGGACCGCATCCGGCGCGGACGGCCTGTACGCGGAGGCGCTCGTCGAGGACGCCCGCCACATCGAGGTCCAGATCGTCGGCGACGGCCACCGGGTCGCCCACCTGTGGGAACGCGACTGCACCGTCCAGCGCCGCCACCAGAAACTCGTGGAGTTCGCCCCCGCCCCGGCCCTGGATCCCGCCCTGCGGACGCGGCTGATCGAGGCGGCGCTCCGGCTGGCCGGTGAGGTCCGGTACGAAGGGCTGGGAACCGTCGAGTTCCTCGTCGGACCCGGCGGTGAGTTCTTCTTCATCGAGGTCAACCCGCGCCTGCAGGTCGAGCACACCGTCACCGAGGAGCTGAGCGGGGTCGATCTCGTGGCCGCCCAGCTCCGGCTCGCGGCGGGCGCAGGGCTGGGCGACCTGGGACTGGAGGGGCAGCTCGATCCCTCCCTCCCGCCCCCGGCGGCCTCCGCCGTCCAACTGCGCGTGACCATGGAGAGCCTGTCGGCCGACGGACGGGTGAGCGTCTCGGGCGGCGCACTGCGCGCCTTCGAGCCGCCCGGCGGTCCCGGCCTGCGGGTGGACACCTTCGTCCGCGCCGGGTTCGCTCCCGGGCTGGGATTCGACCCCCTGCTCGCCAAGCTGGTCGTCTCCCGCTCCGGATCCGACCTTCCGGCCCTGCTGCGCCGGGCGGCACGGGCGCTGGCCGAGTTCCGCGTCGAAGGGGTGACGACCAACATCGCGCTGCTGCGCGCCGTACTCGACCGGCCGGAGATCCATCACGCGCGGATGACGACGGCCTGGCTGGAGACGCGCCTGCCCGAACTGCTCGCCGCCGCGGAGGCGCTGCCGCGAGGACGTTTCCTGCCGGATCCCGCGGAGGACCTCGCCACGGACACCGCCGGGGGACCGGCGGACCCCTCCGATGTCCCCGACGCCGCCGCGCCGCCGGGAACCGTGGCGGTCGTCGCGCCCACGTCCGGCGTCGTGATCGCCGTCGAGGCCGGACCGGGCACGGCCGTACGCGCCGGTCAGCCGCTGGCGGTCCTGGAGGCCATGAAGATGCGCTTCCCGGTGGAGGCCCCGGTGAGCGGGCGGGTCCGCGAGCTCGCGGTCCGGGCCGGCGACACGGTCGCCGACGGCCGCCCGGTGCTGTTCCTGGAGCCGTACGGCGAGCAGGAGAGCGCGCAGGACACGGCCGCTCCCCTCTCCCAGGACCTGGACCACATCCGTCCCGCCCTGCGCGAGGTGCGGGAACGCTGGGAGCTGACACGCGACTCCGCGCGGCCGGAGGCGGTGGCCAGACGCCGCGCGCTCGGCCACCGCACCGCCCGTGAGAACGTGGCCGCCCTGCTGGATCCGGACAGCCTCAACGAGTACGGCGCCTTCGCCGTCGCCGCCCAGCGCCGCCGCCGGGACGAGGAGGACCTGCTCCGGCGGAGCCCGGCGGACGGCCTGATCACCGGGGTCGGCACGGTCAACGCCGACCTGTTCGGCCCCGGCGCGGCCTGCGCCGTGGCCGCCTACGACTACACCGTTCTCGCAGGCACGCAGGGATACAACAACCATCGCAAGCTGGACCGCCTCGTCGAGCTCGCCGGGCGGTGGAAGTGGCCGCTGGTGCTGTTCGCCGAGGGCGGCGGGGGACGGCCCGGAGACACCGACGCCCCCTGGGTCTCGGCCCTCGACACCACCTCGTTCGTGCGCTTCGCGGAGCTGAGCGGCCGTGTGCCGCTCGTCGGCGTCGTCAACGGCCGCTGCTTCGCCGGGAACGCGGCGCTGCTGGGCTGCTGCGACGTCGTCATCGCCACCCGCGACAGCACGATCGGCATGGGCGGCCCCGCCATGATCGAGGGCGGCGGCCTGGGCACCTACGCTCCCGAGGAGATCGGCCCGGTGAGCGTGCAGGCGGCCAACGGCGTCTGTGACATCGTGGTCGGGGACGAGGAGGAGGCGGTCGCGACCGCCCGGCGGTACCTGGCCTACTTCCAGGGCGACCTCGCCGACTGGTCCTGCGCCGACCAGCGCGGGCTGCGGTTCCTGCTGCCCGAGGACCGCAAGCGCGTCTACGACGTCCGCCGGGTGCTGGACGCGCTCGCCGACACCGGTTCGGTGCTCGAACTGCGCAGGGACTTCGCCCCCGGCATGATCACCGTCCTGGCGCGTTTCGAGGGCCGTGCTTTCGGGGTGCTGGCCAACGACCCCGCCGTGCTCGGCGGGGCGATCACCGCGGCGGGCGCCGACAAGGGAGCCCGCTTCCTCAACCTGTGCGAGGCACACCGGCTGCCGGTGCTCTCCCTGGTCGACACGCCCGGATTCATGGTCGGGCCCGCCTCCGAGCGGGAGGCGGCCGTCCGGCACGTGTGCCGGCTGTTCCTGCGGGCGGCGAAGCTGACCGTCCCGCTGTTCAGCGTGACGCTGCGCAAGGGGTACGGCCTGGGCGCCCAGGCCATGACGGGCGGCGCGTTCCACTCCCCGGCGCTGAACGTGGCCTGGCCCACCGGCGAGTTCGGCGGCATGGGCCTGGAGGGCGCCGTCCGGCTGGCGATGCGGCGCGAGCTGGAGGCCATCGCCGACCCCGACGAGCGGGAGAAGGCGTTCCAGGGCATGGTCGCCCTCTCCTACGAGCAGGGCCGGGCCGTCAACGTCGCGGCGCACCTGGAGATCGACGCGGTGATCGACCCCGCGGAGACACGGGCGTGGCTGACCCGCGCCCTGCGCGCCTCACCGGTGCCGCCCGGCACGCCCGAGGGCCTGTTCGTCGACTCGTGGTGACGGCGCGGTCGGCCGGTACGGCGCGGGTCGCGCCGATACGGCGCGTACCGGACCTAAGGCCCGGCGCCGGCACGGTGAGACGCCGCACACAGGTCACCGGCGCCACCGCACGGTGGCGCCGGTGACGTCTGTACGCTCGAGGCATGTTGATCGAGCATCGAGGCAAGAGACCGGTGGTTCCCGAGTCGGCATATGTCGCACCCTCGGCGGTTCTCTGCGGCGGGGTCGTCCTGGGTGAGCGGGCGCGTATCCTGCACGGTGCCGTGCTCACCGCCGAGGACGGCGAGGTGCGTACCGGCGCGGACGTGGTGGTGATGGAGAACGCGCTGGTCCGCGGCCGGGCGAAGCATCCGGCGGTGTTGGGCGACGCGGTGCTGATCGGCCCGCACGCACACGTCAACGGGGCGGCCGTCGAGGACGAGGTCTTCGTGGCCACGGGTGCGTCGCTGTTCCCCGGATCCGTTGCGGGGACGCGCTCGGAGTTGCGGATCAACAGCGTGCTGCACGTCAACTCGCGGCTGGAGCCGGACAGCGTCGTGCCGATCGGCTGGATCGCGGCCGGGGACCCGGCCGAGCTGTTCTCCCCCGACCGGCACGACGAACTGTGGGACAAGCAGCGCGGCCTGGACTTCCCCGGAACCGTCTACGGCGTGCCGCGCGGTACGCCGATGAGCGTCGTCATGGCCCGCCAGACCGCGTTCTACGGGGCTCACCTGGACGACCGGGTCCTCGACGGCTGACGGGGGGTTCGGCTCCGGTCAGGAGTCTGGATGTTCTCAGTCCGAGCCAGATCAGTACGGCCACCACGGCCACCAGGAGGTACTCGATCGCGGGGATGCGGACGATCTCGTGGGCCGAGCCGAGGCCGCGGGCGCCGTACACCACCAGGACGGCCCCCGCGTAGGCGGCGGCGAGCAGCCATCGCACGGCCGCCGACAGTCCGAGGCCGTGCATCTGCGTGACGAGGAAGACGCCGAGGAAGCCGAACAGGAACATCGGCCAGGCGCCGCCGGGGCCGCTGGTCATGACGGCCACGAGGGTGCCGTGCACCGCCACCATGATCTCCAGGGTGAAGGTCCATCTGCGGTCGGTGTGCGCCCGGGTCAGGAAGAGACTGCCCTGCAGCAGGAGCAGGAACATGTAGAAGAAGCCGATCAGATGCCCGCTGGTGGCCTCCATCGGGTGGTACCAGAAGGTGTAGACGGCGGCCCAGCTGAACAGGTAGCCGTGGTACTTGCGGGCGAACCCGGTGACCTCGGCGCCGATGGGCGCGGGCCGGCCGAGGAACAGGCCGCGGCGGCGGTTCTCCATCAGCAGGACCACGACCAGCAGCAGGACCACCGAGCCCTGAGAGCTGAAGATCGAGACGTCCTGGGCGAGACCGTCGTAGAACAGGTGGGTCTGCAGGGTGTGCAGGAGCACGAAGGCGAAGTTCACCGCGAGGGCGACGACGTTGACGGTGTGCAGGCCCGAGGTGTAGCGGCGGACCCGTGTCTGGGCGTAGTAGATCAGTCCCCAGATCGCCGCCTGGTGGGCGGCGTAACCGAGCCAGGCCGAGGCCCGGCTCCAGGCGGTCGGCTCGGGCAGCTTCCAGTAGTACCAGGCCGCGCCCTGGTCGGGCAGGAGCCGGATGCCGTGCAGGCGCTGGCCGAGCAGCCACACCATCCCGGTCAGCACGGCGCTGGCCGCGATGCCGATGACCAGAGCGCGATGCGCCCCTCGCTCGCCCGAATCATTCAGCATGCTGACTATTATGTGGTTAATCAGCGAGCTGAACAATGACGGGAGGGACCCGGACGGTTCTGGGACAATGGGCCGGTGGCAGAAGGCGATGAACAGCATGTCGCGCGATACCCGGATGACGTGCGCGCCGACATCCGTTCCTGGCCCACCGGCCGTCTGCTGTCGGTGGCCGCCCGCGTGGTGGAGGGGCGCTTCCACGCCTTCCTGTCGGCCCGGGGCCTCACCCACGCGGGCCTCATCGCCCTGCACCATGTTGCGCAGGGGTGCCTGCCCCAGCGGGAGCTCGCCACGTTGTGCCGGGTCACCGACCAGACGATGAGCCGGACGGTCGAGCACCTGCGGCGGTCCGGCTACGTGGTCAAGGAGACGGACTCGCGCGACCGGCGCCGGACCCTCATCGAGATCACCGCCGCCGGACGCGAGGTGCTGGACGAGGCGCGCAGGCAGGAGCGCGACTCCGACACCCTGTTCGGCGCGCTGGACGACTACGCCGCCTTCCGCGAGCAGTTGATCGCCCTGATCGCCGCGATCTGAGCGGTCCGGCGGGCCCTGCGCCGTGTGTGCCTGGCCGAGCCGGGGCTGGCGTACGGCGTCGCGCCCTCGGCCGAGGCGGCGAGCGTTCCAGGAGCGGGCCATTGAATCCGGCCGCAGCGGAAGGCCGGGCCGGGACGTCACGCGCCGTCCGCGGCGCGGGACGCCGGCAGCCGTGAGGTGTCGTAGAAACCCACGTGCCGCCCGTCGCGGAACTCCACCCCGGTGAAACCGCCGGTGGGCTGGGTGAAGTCGTAGAAACGCAGCACGGTGCCGTCCGGGTCGGGCACGTCGAGCAGGGCGCCGCCGGGCGTCTCCTGGACGCCGGAGTGCGCGATCCGGAGCCGGTCGCAGTGCTCGGCCAGCCGGTGGAGGGCGGCGCGCGACTGCGGAGTGAAGGCGACCACGTCGAAGCCGCGCAGATCCGGCTCGCTCGCGCACACCGACCGGTGGCGGAGCGAGAGGTTGAAGCGGTCGTGCGGATCCATCAGCCCGGCGCCGCGCACGACCCCGTCCTCGACGATCTCCACCCACAGCCGCAGGCCGAGCAGCCGGCGGTACCACTCCACGCTGGCGGCCAGGTCGGTGACGGGTATCTTGACCTGGGCGATCCGCGTGATCTGTGAGATCAGGTCCATGTCCGGCCCGCCCTCCCCGTGTCGAGGGGCCCGGCCGCCGGAGTCGTTCTTCGGTTTCATCATCAGCCTCCTGAATACGAGGCTAGGAAGCCGTGGGCAGACGGACCATGTGTGATCGTCCGGAAAACCATAGAATCCGTCTCACCATGGACTTGCTGGACACGGTCATGCGCGAGCTGCGCTTCGAGAGCGCCGCCTACCGGTGGCTGGAGCTGGGAACCCCGTTCCAGGTCGGGTTCGACCAGCCGGGGCTGCGCGGGGTGCACATCGTCGCCCGTGGCGAGTGCGAGCTGGCGCTCGAACCCCGAGGGGAAGACAGCGGGAGCGGGAGCGGCGACGGGGACGCCGAGCCGGTGCGGCTCGCCACCGGAGACCTGGTGATCCTGCCGCGCGGGGACTCCCACGTCCTGCGCTCCCCGGACGGGGGGCGGCGGGCGGCCAGGGTGTCCGGCTTCGAGCTGGCGATGCGCACCCCGGGCAACCGCCTGCACATCGGCGGAGCCGACACCGTCGTGGTCTGCGGCGCGTTCCTCATCGGGGAACCGGACCATCCCGTCCTGTACGGCCTCCCGCGGGTGATCCACGTACCCGGTCACGCCGCCGCCTGGCTGGCGCCGTTCGTCGAGGTGCTGCGGGCCGAGGCCTTCGCCGGCGGGCGGGGGAGCGAGCTGGTGATGGCCCGGCTGTCGGACGCGATGCTCGTCCGCGCCCTGCGGCATCACAGCGACACCGTCGACCGGCCGGGATGGCTGGCCGGGCTCGCCGACCCGTGCCTGACCAGGGCCCTGGACGCCATGCACGGCGACCTGGCCCATCCGTGGACCGTGGCCGCGCTGGCCCGTACCGCGGGCCTGTCCCGGGCCGCCTTCTCGGCCCGCTTCACCGCGCAGGTGGGCCGGCCCGTCATGCGTTACCTGCTGGCCGTCCGCATGCAACGGGCCCGGACCCTGCTGCGCGACCGGCGCGCCACCGTGGCCGCGGTCGCGGCCCAGGTCGGATACCAGTCCGACCTGGCCTTCGCCGCCGCCTTCAAGCGGGAGACCGGCACCTCTCCCGGTGCCTACCGCACGGCTGCGACGAGACGGGAGGACACGACCGTGTACCCGGGGCCGGGTTGACCTCTCCCGGGAACGGGCCGGTCAGATCAGCGCCGTCGTGTAGCAGACCGCCGTCCCCTCCAGGACCAGGGTGCCGTCCTGGCGTGTCACGGTGGTACGCAGCTTGGTGATCGGCTTGTCCGTCCGCACCTCGATGACCTGGACCGCGCCGGTGATCTCGTCTCCGGGCCGTACCGGCGCGAGGAAGTTCCAGTTCACGTTCAGGAACACGGTGCCGGGCCCGGGCAGCCGCTCGGCCACGACGGCGTTGAGGATCGCGCTGGTCACCCCGCCCTGGACGATGATCCCGCCGAAGCGCGAGTCCGCGGCGGCCTGCTCGTCGTAGTGCAGCGGGTTGCGGTCGCCGCTGATCCGGGTGAACAGCTCGATGTCGGCGGCCTCCACCGTGCGCGAGAGCTCGGCGCGGTCACCTGGTCTCGGGGCGCCTTTCGGCCATGTCGTGCTCATGGGTGTGCACCGTCGTCCTTCCGGTCGTCTGTGAGTGAACCGAGGTCATGTACCGCTGGAGCAGGACCATGGCGACCGCGCCCGCGAGCGGCCCGATCCCGAGCACCGCCACCGCGACACGCCAGCCGGCCGCCTCGGCCAGCAGCGGTGTCGCCTGGATGGTGACGACGGTCAGCAGGAACCCGGCCGCCGTCTGCGTGGTCAGGGCGGTGCCGACGTAGCGGCGGTCGGCGACCTCGCTCGTGCAGGCGGAGAACAGGCCCGAGTCCGCGATGACGGACGCGCCCCAGACGATCAGCACCGCGAACACCAGCAGGGGGTGCCCGCCGAAGACGACCGCGGCCAGCAGGCAGCAGGTGCCGCTGACCGTCATCGCCAGCGCCGCCAGCCGGGCCCGGCCGACGCGGTCGCCGAGCCACCCGGCCAGCAGGCACCCGGCGAGGCCGGCCACCCCGATCGCCACGAACGCGGTCACCCCGGGCGGCAGCGCTCCGGCGGTCCGGCCGGGGTGGGCCGCCTGGCTCGCGGTGATGTACGCGGGCAGCCAGGTCCACACGGCGTACAACTCCCACATGTGCCCCAGGTAGCCGAGATTGGCCAGGAGGGGACCGCGTTCCCGGAACAGGGTGACCATGTACCGGGGGGCGAACGGCGCCGCGGCGGCGGAGTGCGGGCCGGGCCGTACCGACCAGGCGGCGAGCAGAGCGCCCGCGGCGGCCAGCGCGCACGACACGTACAGCACCGTCCGCCAGGGCAGCGCGGCGAAGCCGTTGATGAGCTGCGGAAGCGAACTGCCCAGCGTCAGGGCGCCGACCAGCAGCCCGAGGGCGAAGCCGCGTCCCCGCTCGAACCACGACGCCATCAGCTTCAGGCCGGGCGGGTAGACGCCGGCCAGGGCGACGCCGGTGGCGAAGCGCAGCGGCACCGCCGTCCCCAGACCGTCGGCGAAGGCCGCGACGCTCGCGGTCGTCGCCGAGGCGGCCAGCGCGCACACCGCGACGAGCCGGTGCGCGGGGATGACGTCGGGCAGGTTCAGCACCGCGGCGAGTACCGCGCCGGTCACGAAACCGAGCTGCACCGAGACCGTGAGCCACGTGGCCGCGCCCTGCGTGATGCCCCACTCGCCGCGCAGGGCGGGGACGACCGCCGAGGCGGAGAACCAGGTGGCCATCACCAGGACCTGGACGGCGGCGATCAGCGCGAGCTGGGCGCGGGCGGAACCCCTCGCCCGTCCCACGCCGAATCGACGGCGGCCTGGATCGCGTCTTCGCCCGGTGGACATTGAAATGATCAGTCTCTTCTCGTGTCGGACCCCGGGTGGGATCGTAAGCCCGCGGCGGGTGAAACGCGGATAGCCGCTCCCGGTCGCCGTCGCGTCGCCGGGCGGCGAACTGCTCTGCCACCTTGCGTGGACGGGGGTCCAGTCCGCGCATTCGCCGCCGGGCCCGCGCCTTGGGAGCAGCGATCGGCAGGCCGGCTCGTCTAGGCTGTTCCCCCGGATGTTCGGGGGTACGGATTTGCCACAGATGCAGGCGCCCCACCTGGCCCGGGGGATAACCCTCGCCGTTCTGGGCGCGTTCGCGAGCGTGTACCTGCTGGCCGGGGTGCCGATCGCGATCGTCGTGTTCGCGCTGCAGCTCGTTCATGTCCTGCCGGTGCTCAGACGGTTCCGGGGGCCGATGCTGTTCGCCGTACAGGCCGGAGCCGGGTTCTGGGGCGTTCTCGCCTCCGGCGCGTCCGTCGGCATGCTCGGCTTCCTGGCCGGGTCACTGCTGCTGACGCCGCTGTGGCCGCTTGCTCCGGCGGTCGCCGCGGCGGCGGCGGTGATCGGCTCCGTCCGGTACGGCGAGGCGTCGGCCACGGCCGACGCCACGATCACGATGATCCTGATCGCGCTGGTGGTCTACGGCCTGACCCGGCTCACCGAGCGGGTCGACCAGCTGTACTCGGCCAGGCTCGCCCTCGCCGCGGCCGCCGTCGCCGAGGAGCGGCTGCGCATCGCCGCCGAACTGAGCGACGGTCTCGGGCGGGGCCTCGTCATGATCGCCGAAGGCGGCAGGCGCGCCCTGGCCGAGCCGGAACACACGGCCGAGATCCTCGGACAGGTCGCGGGGACGGCACGGCGCGCCCTGGCCGAGGCGCGGACCGCCGCCTCCGGGTACCGCGCCATGTCTCTGGCGCCCGAGATCACCACCGCCCGCGCGATGCTGGCGGCCGCGGGCGTGACCGCGCACGTGCGCGTCGGCCACGCCGAACCGCTGGGGCCCGCGGGCGCGCTGCTCGCGGCCGTGCTCCGGGAGGCGGTGACCGAGGTCGTACGGCGCGGCACGGCGACGACGTGCGAGATCGAGACCGACACGTCCGAGGGCGGAGTCCGGCTCCGCGTCTCCAACGACGGAGTCAGGACCGCGGAGGACGAGAGCCTGAGCGACCTTCCCGGCCGGGTCGCCGAGGCGGGCGGATCGCTCGCGACGGGTCTGTCCCCCACCGGACGTTTCACCGTCTCCGTCATGCTTCCCTGCGCCGGATCCGCTCCGTCGCTCCCGCCGGACGACCGGCACGCCTCGGTTCTCTCCCTCACCCTGCTGGCCGTCGTCCTGGCCGGGTTCAGCGCCAAGGCGCTGCTCCGGCTCCCGGCGGGCTCGCTGCTCCCGGCGGCCGCCTGCCTCGGGTTGATCCTCCTCCTGCAGCTCCGCTTGGTGTCCGGCCGCCACCTGCGGTCACTGGCGGCCATGGCCCTGCTCACCTATCTCCCGATCCCCGCCTTCGGCGAGGTCTGGCTGGGCGTCGCCGGTTTCCTCTCCGGTCCGCTCCTGCTGGCCTTCCCCGCGGTGCTCGCCTGGCCGCTCGTCGCCTCCGTGACGGCGAGCGCCGCGGTCATCGGCGTCGTCCTCGGGCTGGAGCCCGCCGTGACGGTGAACTACACCGTGAGCACGCTGGTGACCGGCCTGGTCGTCCACGGGCTCCTCCGTCTGGCCCTGCTGGCGGAGGAGGTCCAGGCGGTCAAGGAGGAGCTGGCCCGATCGGCGGTGGTCGAGGAGCGCCTGCGCGCCGCCCGGGACCTGCACGACCTGCTCGGCCACAGCATGGCGGCGATCCTCCTCAGGTGCGAGCTGGCCAGGAGGCTCGACCCCGTCCGGGCCCGCGCCGAGATCGAGGACGTGCTCGGGATGGTGGAGAAGGCCGAGGCCGACATGCGCTCCGTCTCCGGGGAACGGCACGAGATGTCGCTGGCCGCCGAGGCGGAGTCGGCGCGGTCGCTCCTGGGCGCCGCGGGCATCGATGTCACGGTCGAGCTGGGCCACGGCCGGGTCGCCGCTGAGGTCGAGACCGTGCTGAGCACGGTGCTGCGTGAGGCGGTGACCAATGTGCTCCGGCACAGTGCCGCACGCCGCTGCACGATCGCGACGGACTGCGAGCAGGGCGAGGTACGGCTCCGCGTGCGCAACGACGGCGTGCGCCCGGACGCGGTCCCCGCCGCGGTCCCCGCCCCGGACCGGACCGCGGGGCGCCGCGGCTCGGCGGGAGTCGGCAATCTGACCACGCGGCTGGCCGCCCTCGGCGGCAGTCTCACCACCACCCGCGACGGCGAGCGGTTCGAGATCGAGGCCCGTGTCCCCACCGCGTCCCTCGCCATGTCCGTACCCGCAGGCTGAGGCTCCCCGCGCCTCGGACGGCACGGCGCCCCGGTCCCTCCTCGGCGGACCCGTCCCCGTCTCCCCGTCCCGGCTGTGTGGGCACGGCGCGGTCAGATCCAGCCGGCCTCTCTCGCGATGCGCACGGCGTCGACCCGGTTGCGGGCGTTGAGCTTGGCGACGATCGCGGTGATGTAGTTGCGCACGGTCCCCGCGCTCAGGAAGAGGCGCCCGGCGATCTCGGCGGCGTCGGTCCCTTCGGCCACCAGCCGGAGCACGTCGGCCTCGCGGGGGGTGAGCGGGTTGTCGGCCAGGTCCCAGGCCGTCACCGCCAGCGAGGGGTCGAGCACCCGCTCGCCGTCGGCCACCGCGCGGATAGCGGCCACCAGTTCCTCCGGCGGTGCGGTCTTGAGCAGGAACCCGTCCACCCGCGCGCCGAGCGCCCGGCGGAGATGGCCGGGCTTGCCGTACGCGGTGAGGATGAGCGTCCGGCAGGCGGGCAGGCGCAGGCGGAGCTCTCCCGCGGCGGCGAGGCCGTCGAGCGCGCCGGGCATGTCGATGTCGAGCACCGCGACGTCGGGCCGGTGCAGGAGCGCGGCGGGCACCACGGCGTCACCCGACTCGACAGCGGCGACGACCTCCAGGTCCTCCTCCAGGCCCAGCAGCGCCGCCAGGGCGCCCCGGACGACGTACTGGTCCTCGGCCAACAGCACACGGATCACGGGACATGTCTACCAGTGTCCGGATCATGACGATGTCACGGTCCGCCGGTGATCACATCTCTGGCCTGGCGGACCGCAGGCCAGCAGGCTGGCAGGCATGACGGACGTGGTGCGTTTGGACGCGGTGAGCAAGGTGTACGGCGCGGGCCAGGGTGCGGTGGCGGCCCTGCGCGAGGTGACGGTGGGCATCCCGCAGGGGAGCTTCACCGCGGTGATGGGACCGTCGGGGTCGGGGAAGAGCACGTTTCTGCACTGCGCGGCCGGGCTGGACTCACCGTCCTCGGGCTCGGTACGGCTGGGCGGCACCGAGCTGACCGGGATGGACGAGACGCGGCTGACGAAGCTGCGCAGGCGGCGGATCGGATTCGTGTTCCAGGCGTTCAACCTGGTGCCGTCGCTGACCGTGGCCGAGAACATCACGTTGCCGCTCCGGCTCTCGGGCAACCGGGTGGATCGGGCCTGGCTCCGAGAGATCGTCTCGCGGGTCGGCCTGGACGGGCGGACCGGGCACCGGCCCGCCCAGCTCTCCGGCGGGCAGCAGCAGCGGGTGGCCATCGCCCGGGCGCTGGCGATCCGGCCCGAGGTGGTCTTCGGTGACGAGCCCACCGGCGCGCTCGACACGATGACCGCCCGTGACGTGCTGAGGCTGCTCCGCGAGGTGGTGGACGGCATGGGCCAGACCGTGGTGATGGTCACCCACGATCCGGTGGCAGCCTCCTACGCCGACACCGTCCTGTTCCTGGCCGACGGCCGGATCGTGGACGCGATGACCGCGCCGACCTCCGACCGGGTGGCCGAGCGGATGACCAGGCTGGGAGCGTGGGTGTAATGATCTTCTTCGCGTTGCGGACGATCCGGCACCGCAAGGCCGGCTTCGCGGGCGCCTTCCTCGCCCTGATGTGCGCGGCGGCCCTGGTCTGCGCCTGCGGGATGCTGCTGGAGACCGGGCTGCGCGGCGGCGTCGCCCCCGAGCGCTACGCGGGTGCCCCGGTGCTCGTCGCGGGCGACCGGTACGTCCGCGAGACGATCCGGAAGTCGGAGGGCAAGACCAAGGCGAAGGCCAAGGCCCTGTCGGAGCGCCGGTGGATCCCCGCCTCCCTCGCCGGGGAGCTGGGCCGGCTCCCGGGGGTCGGGCGGGTGGTCACCGAGGTGACGTTCCCCGTCCTGGTCGCGGGCCGGTCCTTCTGGGGGCACGGCTGGGAGTCGGCTCCGCTCACTCCGTTCACCCTGCGCGCCGGACGCGCGCCCAGGGACGGGAACGAACTGGTGGCGGACGCGCGGGCGGGGCTGGACGTGGGCGCCGAGGTGACCGTGGAGTCACCGGCGGGCTCACGGGTCTACCGGGTGACGGGCGTCACCGCCGAGGCCCTGCCCAGCCAGGACACGCTGTTCTTCGCCGCCTCCGAGGCCCGCCGCCTGGCCGGTCGCCCCGGTCTGGTCAGCGCGATCGGCGTCTTTCCCCGATCCGGCGCACCTCGGATCGACCTGCCCCCGGTGCCCGGCGGTGCGGTCGTCCACACCGGCGACGAGCGCGGCGCGGCCGAGTTCCTCGATGCGGAGCAGGCGCGGCTGAAGCTGGTCAGCATGGGCGGCGCCCTCGGCGGCACCGCGCTGCTGGTCGCGATCCTCGTCGTGGTCGGCACGTTCGCGCTCTCCGTCCAGCAGCGCCACCGGGAGATCGCCCTGCTGAGGGCGGTCGCGGCGACACCACGGCAGGTGCGTCGGCTGCTCGGCGGCGAGGCGCTCGTGCTCGGCGTCGTCGCCGGAACCCTGGGCTCCGCTCTGGGGATCGGCCTGGGCTTCTGGTTGCGCTCCCGGTTCGTCGCGCTGGGTGTGATGCCGGAGAACCTGCGGCTCGTGGTGAGCCCGTTCCCGGTACTCGCCGCGCTCGCGGCGACCGTCCTGGCCGCCTGGACCGCCGCGCGCGTCTCCGCCCGCCGTACCGCCCGCATCCGCCCGGTCGAGGCCCTCGGTGAGGCGGCGCTGCCGACCGCGCGCCTGCCCCGGAGACGGATGCTCGCCGGGCTGTTGTGCGCCGCGGGCGGTACCGTGCTGACATTGGTGCTGTCGGGGTTGTCCACCGAGGCGGCGTCCGGCCCGGTGACGATGTTGACCGCACTGGTGTGGACGGTCGCGGCCGCCCTGCTCGGTCCGGTGATCGCCCGGGTGGCCGTCGCGCTGCTCGGAGCGGTGCTGCGCGCCTCCCGGGTGAGCGGGTACCTCGCCGCCGCGAACCTGCGGGCCGGGTCGCACCGGCTGGCCCTGGTGATCACTCCGCTCAGCCTGATGGTCGCGATGACGTGCACGATCCTGTTCGTGCAGACCACGATGGGGTACGCCGCGCAGGAGGAGGCGGCGGCCGGTGACCGCGCCGACTACGTGCTCGGCACGCGGGTTTCCTCCGCCGCGGCCGAGGCCGTACGCGGGGTGCCGGGCGTGGAGGCGGTCACCGAGGTGCTGCACACCTCGGTCCGGGTCGGCCTGGAGAAGTACGGCGCGCAGGCCGTCACGCCCGCGGGGCTCTCGCTGACACTCGACCCCGGGGTGGTCGCCGGGTCGCTGCACGGGCTCGGCCCGCAGACGGTCGCCGTCAGCCGCACCGCCGCATCCCGCCTCGGTGTGTCGGTCGGCTCGCCGCTCCGGCTCACCCTCGGCGACGGCACTGCCGTGACGCTCCGCGTCGTCGCCCTCTACGAGCGGGGCCTCGGGTACGGTGAGCTCCTCCTGGCGCACGGGCTGGTGCGTCCGCACGTGGACGACCCGTTCTCCACCGCCCTGGTCTCGGCGCCGTCGCTCTCCCGCGCGGCCCTGGAGCGGGCCGCGCCCGGCGTCGCGGTGCTCGACAGGGTCCGGGCCGTCGCGGTGGGAACGCCGAACGCCGAGGTCAACTACGTGACGATGGGCCTGATCATCGCGTTCACCGCGATCGCCGCGGTCAACACGCTGGCGATGTCCGCCTCGGACCGCTCCCGCGAGTTCGCCCTGCTCCGTCTCGTCGGCACCACGCCCCGGCAGGTGCTGCGGATGGCCCGTCTGGAGACGTTGACCGCGGTGCTGGTCTCGGTGGCCGTGGGCACAGTGATCTCGCTGGTCACGCTCACGGCCTTCAGCCTGGGCATGACCGGTTCGGCACGGCCGCACGTGCCGCCGCCGGCCTACCTGGCCTTGGTCGCCTCGGTGGCCGTCCTGACCCTGGCCGCCACCGCCCTTCCCGTGCGGTTCGTCCTCCGTGCCCGCCCCGCCGAGGCGATCTCCTGATCTGCGCGGCGGGCGTTCCGGAGTGACGATCGCCCGCGCGACAATTGCTCGGTGACCGGCTGTTCCAGACGATTCGTCCTGCGGCTCGGCGGAGCCGCCGCGACCGGAGTCCTGGCCGGGGCGCTGGCCGCGGCGGACACCCCCCGGACGGCGGCCGGACGGCCGTCCGGGGACGTGCCGCCGGAGGTGGAGGCCGCCTTCGCCGCGCTGCGCCGCCGCTGGCGGGAGGTCTCGGCGGGGTCGGGCTTCGACGCGGAGGCCGAGCCGTACCGGACCCGGCTGGCGGAACGCGGGGCGGCGGCGGCCCGGTACCGGCGGGCCATGGCGCCGGCCGGGGGGTCGCTCTGGCCGGACCTTCCGTTCCCCTCGCTCCGGGCCACTCCGGCCCGGCTGCAGACCATGGCCCGGGCGTACGCCCTGCCGGGCACCGGCCTGACCGGCGACGTGGACCTGGCCGGAGCCGTCGCGGCCGGTATCGACCACTACCGGTGGCGGGTGTACGCCGCGGGCGCGGTCCCGGCCGGCAACTGGTGGAACTGGCAGATCGGCGCCCCGAGGAAGCTCCTCGACGCGGCCCTGCTGATCGGCCCGCACTGACGGACCGGCAGGGCGCGGCGCTGCTGAGCGCGGTGGACCACTTCGTCCCCGAGCGCCGCCTGGACGACTACAGCGGCACCAGCACCGCGGCCAACCGCGTGGACCTGTGCACCGTGACGCTGCTGCGCGCCGTCCTCGGCTCCGACCCGGCCAAGGCCGCGCTGGCCGTCTCGGCGCTCTCCCCGGTCTTCTCCTACGTCACCGAGGGCGACGGGTTCTACCGCGACGGCTCGTTCGTCCAGCACACGTCCATCCCCTACCAGGGCACCTACGGGGGGACGCTGCTGTCCGGCCTCGCGACGATGTTCGCGGTGCTGCGGGGCTCACCGTGGGAGATCACCGACCCGGACCGGCAGATCGTCTTCGACATGGTCGAGCGGTCGTTCGCGCCGTTCATCCACGACGGCTTCTGCATGGACCTCGTCAGCGGACGCGCGGTGGGCAGGGTGCCGTACGGGGACCACCACAGGGGCCACCTGATCGCCGCCGCGATCCTGCTGCTGGGGCAGGAGGCCTCGGCCGCCGAGCGGGCCCGCTGGCAGGGCATGGTCAAGGGGTGGGCGCTGCGGGATGCCCACCGCCCCATGCTCGCCACCGCCGAACGCGAGGACCTGGGGTTCCACGCGCGCCTCGCCGCGGTCCTGGACGACGACGCGGTCCCGGCGGCCGGCGAGCCCTCCGGGCACCGGCTGATGGCGATGAGCGCCCGCGCCGTCCACCGCAGACCGGGGTGGTGTGCGGCGCTCAGCATGGCCTCGGACCGGATCGGCCACTACGAGTACGGCAACGGCGAGAACCTGCGGGGCTGGCACACCGGCTCGGGGATGCTCTACTGGTGGGGCGAGGGCCACGGCGACCACTACTCCGACTGCTTCTGGCCCACCGTCGACCCCTACCGCCTGCCGGGCACGACCGTCTCCACCAAACGGCTGGCCGACGGCGCGGGCGAGGCGTGGGGCGGCAGCCGTCCGCCGGGCCGCTGGGTGGGCGGCGCCACCGACGGGACGTACGCGGCGGTCGGCCAGCACCTGAACGGCCTCGACAGCACGATGGAGGCCTTCAAGTCGTGGTTCTTCCTCGACGACGCGGTGGTCTGCCTGGGCGCCGGGATCACGGGGCAGGACGGCGTGCCTGTGGAGACCGTCGTGGACAACCGCAGGACCGCCGCGCCCCTCACCGTGGACGCCGCGGCGGGCTGGGCGCACCTGGCGGGGCACGGCGGCTACGTCGTGCTGGACGGCGGGCCCCTGCGCACGCTGCGCGAGGAGCGCACCGGCAGGCAACGCCCCGGGCACCCGGCCGAGGCGACCCGGAGCTATGTGACCCTCTGGCTCGACCACGGCGTCGATCCCGCCGGAGCCGGCTACGCCTACCTGCTCCTGCCGGGCGCGAGCCCGGAAGGGACCGGGGCCCGTGCGGCCGATCCCGGCTGGGCGGGCGTGCTCGCCAACACCGCCCGCCTGCAGGGCGTGCGGATCCCCTCGCTCGGGATCACCGCCGTCAACTTCTGGAACGGCGGGGCCGCCGGCGGTCTGGCCGCCTCCGCCCCGTGCTCGGTCCTCGTCCGGGAGCACGGGGACGGCACGGCCACGCTGACCGTGTCGGACCCCAGGCGCGACCTGGACGAGCTGACCGTGACCTGGGACCGGCCGGTGGACGGGGTGCTCGGCGGGCACCGGCTGCTGAGGGGCGCCACGACCGGGGAGAGGCTCACCCTCGCCTTCGGGCGGCTGGCGGACCGGGGCGGCGGTTCCCAGACGGTCACCGTACGGCTTCCGCGGGAAACCTGACCGGCCGCCGGTGCCGGATCCGGCACGAGACCTGGCCGGCGGCCGGAGCTATCCGGGCAGGGTCGCGCCCTCCGCGGCGAAGTACTCCGCCACGACCCGCGTGTGCAGCGGGAACGCCAGCTCCTGCGGCTCGTCGATCAGCAGCCACTCCGTCGTCTCGGCGGTGGCGGCGACCGGCGGGAGGGCGGCCGATCCGGTGCGGGGTCCCAGCGCGAAGATCAGCACGGTGCCGTCGGGGGCGCTGATCACGTCGAACAGCCGGACGTCCCCCGGCGCGACGACGACGCCCGTCTCCTCCCGGAGTTCCCGGGCCGCCGCCTCCTGCCAGGACTCTCCCAGGTCGATGAACCCGCCGGGCAGGGCGAGCTCACCGCGGCGCGGCTCGACGTCCCGGCGGACCACCAGCAGCCCTCCGTCCACGGGCAGCAGCATCACCGCGACCGGCAGCGGGTTGAGGTAGGCGGTGTTGCCGCAGCCGGCGCAGGTCCGCGGCCAGGGCTGGTCCGGGGCGTAAGCCGTACCGCAGAAGGAGCAGTGGGAGTTCCTGGTTGTCATGATCGCGAGACTAGCAACGGTCGCCGCCGACGACCGCTTCGATCACGTATTTGAGGGTTGAGCCTTATAATCCTGGTGATATCGAGGTAAACCTTCAACTAAATACTTCAACGATATTGTTGAAGGCATGATTGCTGGCATCAAGGACGCCGCCCATGCCGTCGAGGCCGCCGCCGTCATGCGGCTGCTCCCGGCCCGTCCGCGGCTGCTCGCCCTGGGCGAGCCCACCCACGGCGAGGACACCCTGCTCGACGTGCGTAACGAACTCTTCCGTCAGCTGGTCGAGGAGGAGGGCTACCGGTCGATCGCGATCGAGAGCGACTGCATGATGGGCCTGGTCGTGGACGACTACGTCACCTCCGGCACGGGCACCCTCGACGAGGTCATGGAACGCGGCTTCAGCCACGGCTGGGGCGCGTCGGAGGCCAACCGCGAGCTCGTGCGCTGGATGCGCGCCCGCAACGAGGGCCGGCCCGCCTCCGAGCACCTGCGCTTCGCCGGTTTCGACGGCCCGCTGGAGTACTGGGCCGCGAGCCCCCGCCAGGCCCTCACCGCGCTCCACGGTTACCTCGCGGCCTGGACGGAGCCGGACCTGCTTCCCTGCACGGCGGGAACACTGGACCGCCTCCTCGGCGACGACGACCGCTGGTCCAACCCCGCCGCGGTGATGGACCCGTCCCAGTCCGTGGGGCAGAGCGCCGAGGCCCGGCAGCTGCGGTGGCTCGCCGACGATCTCGTGGCGCTGCTCGACGCGCAGACGCCGCACCTGATCGCGGCGACCTCCCGGGACGACTGGGAGCGGGCGCGCCTGTACGGGCGCACCGCCACCGGCCTGCTGGGCTACCACTTCTGGATGGCCGACACCTCACCGGCCCGCGTGACGCGGATGTGCGCCCTGCGGGACTCGATGATGGCCGCCAACCTCCTCGCCGTCGCCGAGCGGGGCCCGGTGCTGGCTCACGCCCACAACGCCCACCTCCAGCGGAGCAAGAGCTCGATGCGGCTGGGCGACCTGCCGCTGGAGTGGTGGAGCGCCGGTTCGATCGTGAACGCCCACCTCGGCGAGGAGTACGCCTTCCTGGCCACGGCTGTCGGCACGATCCGGCACCGGGGGGTGGACACCCCCGCCCCGGACACCCTCGAAGGGCTCCTGTACACGCTCCCCGAGGACCGCTGCCTCATCGACGTCCGCGGGCTGACCGCCGCCCTCGGCGACGCGCTGCCCGCCCCCGGTGTGTCCCCCTGGTTCGGCTACGCCCCGATGGACCCGTCCCACCTGCCCGAAGTCGACGGGCTCGTGTTCGTCAAGGACATCCCGCAGGGCGAGAACATCCCGCAGGGCTAGGCTCCACCGGCCGAGGACAGCCTCTCCGCCAGCACGCGGCAGCGTCTCCGCAGCTCCGGAGGGTCCAGCACCTCGAAGTCGTGTCCCAGCAGGAGCACGTGCATGAGCACGAAGTCGAGGTTGCCGCCACCGCTGAGCACCTCGCAGAACTCCTCCCCCCGCCGGTGCACGACGGCCGCCGACGCCGGGATCTGCGCGCGCACCGTGCCGGCCGGCGCGTGCACGAGGAAGCGCGCCTGGTGCGGGTAGACCCGGCTGGCCACGCTCTCCTGCACGTACGCCGCCGCGTCGGGCGCCGGGCGCGGGCGGAAGCGCCAGGTCCGTGCGGACACGTCGGTCATCCGGTCGACGCGGAAGCTGCGCCAGTCGTCGCGATCGAGGTCGTAGGCGAACAGGTACCAGCGCCGGTCGGAGGCGACCAGACGGTAGGGCTCGACCCGCCGGCGTCTCACCTCGCTCCCGGACGGGTAGCCGAAGCCGGCCTCGACCTCGTCGCGGCAGGCTCTGGCCAGTGTCATGAGCACCTCGGGATCGACCGGCGTACGGCCTCCGCCGAAGAACTCCACCGAGCCGGAGAGCGTCCGCACCTCGTGCCGCAACCGGGTGGGCAGCACCCGGTCGAGCTTGGCCAGTGCCCGGAGCGCGGCGTCGCCCGCGCCGGCGACCGCGCCGCCCGCGCCGGCGAGCAGCGAGACCGAGGTGGCGATCGCCTCCTCGTCGTCCAGTAGCAGCGGCGGCAGGTCCTGCCCCGGGGCGAGCTGGTAGCCGCCGCCGACCCCCTGGCTGGCGAGCACCTGATAGCCGAGCGTGCGCAGCCGCTCGACGTCGCGCCGTACCGTGCGCGGGGTGACCCCGAGCCGGCCGGCCAGTTCGGGGCCGGTCCAGACCCGGCGCTGCTGCAGCAGGCCGAGCAGGGTGAGCACCCGCTCCGTCGTCCCCCGCTCCTCACCGCTCACCGCGTCCATGTCACCACTCTGCCAGAGATAGCGGACCGTTCCTGTCCGCCATCGATGTCAGAGTGGTTGCGCACCCACGACGAAGGAGCATCCGATGAGCCGTCAGATCCAGGTCACCTTCGACGCCCACGACCCGCGGGCGCTGTCGTCCTTCTGGCGCGATGCGCTGGGTTACGTCCATCCCGGCCCGCCCGGAGTCGACCTGCCCGAGGGCGTCGACCCGCTGGCCGCGTGGGACGACTTCCTCGAGCGGGCCGGCGTGCCGGAGGGGGAGCGCAACACGAGATCGGCCCTTGAGGACCCGGACGGGCACGGCCCGCGGCTGTTCTTCCAGCGGGTGCCGGAGGGCAAGGTCGCCAAGAACCGCGTGCACCTCGATGTCCGCGCGGCTCCCGGACTGCGGGGGGAGGAGCGGATGGCGGCGCTGGAGGCCGAGTGCGACCGGCTCGTCGCCCTGGGAGCCAAGCGGGTGCGCCGCCACGAGCCGGACCTGCCGATGAGCGCCGGCTTCATCGTGATGACCGACCCCGAGGGCAACGAGTTCTGCCTGGACTGACGCGGTTCATCGGCCGCCCGTAACCGATCGCGCCGGGTGCGGTTCTCCGTCGGGGAGCCGCACCCGGCCGCTTTTCCTTCAAAACCAGTAGGAAATGTTGACTTATCCCGTGCCCGGCCGTAGGTTCGGAGCATGAGCCAGGGACTTCGCCTGACCCGGCGCCCGCACGTGGACTTCGGTCACGTCGCCAGCGCGCAGTGTCGTTGATCACGGATCGCCGCCCACCCGTTTCCGTCCTGCCCGGCGAGAGCGCGCGGCCATAGCGCCGCCCGCCGATCCTCGCCCCGCGCAGGTGGCCGACGGGGCGTCCCCGGACCGCGGGGACGCGCCCTCCCCACCCTCGCCCCGCGCGTGGCCGACGGCGCCCACGCCCTCCTCCGTGAACTCCACTCTGTTTTCCACCGGCATGCCCCGCCCGCGGCACGGCCCCGCGCGAGCATGCCCTTCCTGAGGACCACTTCCGTGATCAGAACCAGTCATGCCCTCCTCTCCGTTCTGCTGGCCGCCTCCCTGGTCGCCTGCGGCTCGGCCTCCGGCTCCGCCAAACCCGGCAGCTCGGAGGTGACCGAGCTGCGCTACCAGGGCAGCGTCGGCGCCGTCACCTTCCCCGAGCTGGCCCAGGAGCTCGGCTACCTCGGGGACATCAAGCTCAAGTGGATCGGGAACACCATCTCGGGCCCGCAGGACATCCAGTCGGCCGCCACCGGCCAGACCGATTTCGGCGGCGCCTTCAACGGCGCCATCATCAAACTCGTCGCGGCCAGGGCCCCGATCAAGGCTGTGGTCGGCTACTACGGAAGCGACGAGAAGAGCTACATCGGCTACTACGTCGCCGACGGCTCGCCGATCAAGGGGCCCCGCGATCTGATCGGCAAGAAGATCGGGGTCAACACGCTCGGCGCCCACCTGGAGGCCGTGCTCAAGGAGTACCTCAAGCGCGGCGGCCTGACCCCGGAGGAGATCGACAAGGTCGAGCTGGTCGTCGTGCCGCCGGTCAACACCGAGCAGGCGCTGCGGCAAGGGCAGATCGACGTGGCCGCGCTCGGCGGCATCCTGCGGGACAAGGCCCTGGAGCGCGGGGGCATCACCCCCCTGTTCAAGGACATCGACCTGTTCGGTTCCTTCACCGCGGGCAGCGTCGTGCTCCGCGAGGACTTCATCGCCGAGAATCCGACCACCACGAAGAAGTTCGTCGAGGCGTACGCCAAGGCCATCGAGTGGACCCAGACCCACTCCCGTGAGGAGGTGGTCGCCAAGTACAAGGAGATCATCGCCAAGCGTGGGCGCAACGAGGACACCACGGCCGTCGAGTTCTGGCAGAGCAGCGGCGTGCGCGGCAAGGGCGGCGTGATCGACGCCAAGGAGTTCCAGACCTGGATCGACTGGCTGGAGCGCGAGGGCGAGATCACGTCCGGCCAGGTCAAGACGTCTGACCTGTACACCAACGAGTTCAACCCCTTCGGGAACGGGAGCGCCTCGTGAGCCCGCACACCGCCGAACACCTCACCACGGGCCACCTCACCACGGGCCACATCACCACGGACCACATCACCGCCGGACCGGTGAAGATCGGCATCCGGGGGGTCGGCAAGGTCTTCCAGATCCGGGGATCCGACCGGCCGTTCACCGCGGTCGAGGGCATCGACCTGGACGTGCGCGAGGGGGAGTTCCTCACCCTGGTCGGCCCGAGCGGCTGCGGCAAGTCCACGCTGCTCGACCTGATCGCCGGCCTCACCGCCCCCACCACCGGGCAGATCCTCATCGACGGCCGCGTCGTCGACGGCCCCGGCCTGGACCGCGGCATCGTCTTCCAGCAGTACGCGCTGTTCCCGTGGCGCACGGCCCTGGCCAACATTGAGTTCGGGCTGGAGGCGAAGGCCGTACCGAAGGGGGAGCGGCGCGAGCGGGCCCGGCACTACCTGGAGCTGGTCGGGCTGAGCGGGTTCGAGCAGCGCTACCCGCACGAGCTGTCGGGCGGCATGCGTCAGCGCGTGGCTATCGCCCGCAGCCTCGCCTTCGACCCGGACGTGCTGCTGATGGACGAGCCGTTCGCCGCGCTCGACGCCCAGACCAGGGAGTCCCTCCAGGAGGAGCTGCTGCGCATCTGGGAGAAGACGAACAAGACGGTGGTGTTCATCACCCACGGCATCGACGAGGCCGTCTACCTGGGGCAGCGGGTCGCCGTGATGACCTCCAGGCCCGGCCGGATCAAGCGGGTCCTCGACATCGCGTTCGACTCGCGCGAGGGCGACCTGCGCGCCGACCCGGGATTCGGCGAGTACCGCCACCACATCTGGACTCTGCTGCGCGACGAGGTCGCCGCGGCCCAGGAACAGGAGCGGACCGTTGGCTGACGACACCACCCTGACCGTTCCCCACCCCGCATCGGACTCCGCCGCCCCCGCCCCCGCCCCCGCCGGCCCGGCGCGCAGGGCGGCGCAGCCGGAGAAGGCGGACGGAACGGAGGCTGCGAGCCCGGTGAACCCGGTGAACCCGGTGGGCCCGCCGCGGGGCGACGTCCCCACCGCGGACGACAGGGCCACCAACTTCTTCAAGGTCGCCGGGAGGACGCGGCCCCCGCTGGCGGCCCGGCTGCTCGCCGCGGTCAACCGGTCGCTGGCCCTGGTGCTGCTGGCCGGCGTCTGGGAGGCGCTGCCCCGCCTCGGGGTGGTCGACGCGGTGTTCGTGCCGCCGCTGTCGGAGATCCTGGCCGCCTGGTACGACCTGCTGCTCAGCGGGCAGCTGCTGGACCACTTCCAGGCGTCGCTGATCCGCTCCCTGTCCGGCTTCGGCCTGGCCATCGTGCTGGCCATCCCGCTCGGCCTGGCCATCGGCTGGTACCGGCCGGTCGCCGAGTTCCTCAGCCCGGTGCTGGAGCTGTTCCGCAACACCTCGGCCGTGGCCCTGCTGCCGGTCTTCATCCTCATCTTCGGCCTGGGGGAGACCTCGAAGATCGTCTTCGTGTTCTACGCCTGCGCCTGGCCGATCCTGCTGAACACCGTCAGCGGGGTCAGGACCGTGGAGCCGCTGCTGATCAAGTCGGCCCGGTCCATGGGGCTCGGCCCGGTCAGGCTGTTCCAGAAGGTGATCCTGCCGGCGGCCGTGCCGACCATCTTCACCGGCATCCGGCTGGCTGGCGCCTACTCCATCCTCGTGCTGATCTTCGCTGAGATGGTCGGGGCCAAGGCCGGACTCGGCTACCTCATCCAGGACACGCAGTTCAACTTCCGCATCCCCGATATGTACGCCGGAATCATCACGATCTCCGCGCTCGGTCTGCTGTTCAACCTGCTCCTGCTCAGCGTGGAGCGCCGTTTCTCGACGTGGAGGACCACCTGATGAGCTTCCGTACGCTCCGCCTGAACGCCTTCCTCATGGGGGTCGGCCACCACGAGGCGGCCTGGCGCCACCCGCTCACCGAACCGGCCCGCCTCACCGACGTCCGGCACTACCAGGAGCTGGCCCGCATCGCCGAGCGGGGCAGGCTCGACTCGGTCTTCCTCGCCGACGGCCTCGCCCTGCAGGGCGACGTCCGGCACAACGCGCTGGGCGGGCTGGAGCCGCTGACGCTGCTGTCGGCACTGGCCGCGGTCACCGACCACATCGGCCTGATCGCGACCGTGTCCACCACCTACAACGAGCCGTTCCACGTGGCCCGCAAGTTCGCCTCGCTGGACCACATCAGCGGCGGCCGGGCCGGATGGAACATCGTCACCTCCGCGGGCGAGGCCGAGGCGCGCAACTTCGGCATCGAGCGCCCCGCCCACGCCGACCGCTACGCGCGGGCCACCGAGTTCCTGGAGGTGGTCACCCGGCTCTGGGACAGCTGGGAGGACGACGCCGTCGTCGGCGACCGCCGCGCGGGTCTCTACGCCGACGCCGGCAAGATCCACACGCTCGACCACGACGGCGTCCACTTCCGGGTCCGCGGCCCGCTCAACACCTCCCGCCCGCCGCAGGGCCACCCGCTCCTGGTCCAGGCCGGTTCGTCGGAGGACGGCAAGGAGTTCGCCGCCCGCCACGCCGAGGCGGTCTTCACCGCCCAGCAGACCCTGGCCGAGGGGCAGGAGTTCTACGCCGACCTCAAGGGCCGTCTCGCCCGGTACGGCAGGCGCCCCGACCAGCTGCTGGTCCTGCCCGGCATCTCTCCGATCATCGGCTCCACCGAGCGGGAGGCGCTCCGGTTGGGCAAGGAACTGGAGGACCTCATCATCCCCGCGTACGGCCTGGCCCAGCTCTCCAGCATGACGGGCATCGAGCTGACGCACGACGCGCTGGACCGGCCGCTGCCCGACGTCTCCGTCGAGACGGAGGGGGCCCAGAGCCGCCGCAAGCTCGTCATCGACCTCGCCCGCCGGGAGAACCTCACCGTCCGGCAGCTCCTGGGCCGCCTGGCGGGCGGCCGGGGGCACCGGGTCGTGGCCGGGACGCCGGAGCAGATCGCCGATGAGATCCAGGTGTGGTTCGAGAACGGCGCGGCCGACGGGTTCAACGTCATGCCGCCGGTGCTGCCCGGCGGCCTGGCGGACTTCGTCGACCACGTCGTGCCGGAACTGCAGATCAGGGGCCTGTTCCGGACCGAGTACGAGGGCCGTACGCTGCGCGAGAACTACGGCCTGGACCGGCCCGCCTCCCGCTACGCGCGGAGCGCGGACAGGCGGCTCGACCCGGTGGTGGTCTCGTGAGCATCCCGGTGGCGGACAAGGAGCGACGAGAGGACGGTGCGCCGGTGGGCTCCCTCGTGACATTGGTCGGCAACCCCCGTGCCGGGTCCAGGACACGGGCCGCGGCCGAGGCCGCCGCCGAGGCGATCGGGCGGCGGATCGGGCACCACGGTCCGGGCGAGGTCGTGGACCTGGCGGCGCTCGGGCCGCACCTGCTGGCGCCCGGCCCGTCCGCGGGAGTGGAGGTGGCGCTGGAGCTGGTCGCGGGGGCCGAGGTGCTCGTGGTGGCCAGCCCGACCTACAAGGCCAGCTACACCGGGCTGCTCAAGGCCTTCCTCGACCGGCTCCCCGGCGGCGCGCTGGCCGGGACCACGGCGCTGCCGCTTCTGGTCATGGGCGACCCCCGGCACGCCCTGGCGGTCGAGCTGCACCTGCGGCCCGTCCTGGTCGAGCTCGGCGCCCACGTGCCGACCCCCGGGCTGGCGCTGCTGGAAGCCGAGACACCGGATCCCGGCGAGGTCCTCGCGCGCTGGGCCGACCGGGTCGCCCCCCAGGTGACCGCGGTGCTGAGGGAAGGGGCGGGAGCATGACCGAGACGCTTCCGGGGACCTTCCCGGGGACCCTTCCGGAGGCTCCGCCGGTCCGGCCCGTGGATCGCGGCACCTTCCGCCGGGCGCTCGCCGTGCACGCCGCGGGCGTGGTCGTGATCACCGCGCAGAGCCAGGGCGTGCCCGTCGGGCTGACCGCGACCTCCTTCTCCTCGGTCAGCCTGGACCCGCCCCTGGTCTCGTTCTACGTCGACCAGGGCTCCACCACCTGGCCGTGGCTGGGCCAGGCCGACCACTTCGCGGTCAACATCCTGGCCAGCGACCAGGCCGAGCTGGCCGCGCGCTTCGCCAGCAAGGGCGTCGACCGCTTCGCCGCGCCCACCCGCTGGAGCCCCGGGCCGCTCGGGGCGCCGCTGCTGCGGGACGTCTCGGCGCACCTGGTCTGCCTGCCGTACGAGACGGTGGACGTGGGCGACCACGTCCTGGTCGTGGGCCTGGTCGCGGAGGCGGTCCTGCACGGCTCGGGCCGTCCCCTCCTGTACCACCAGGGCCGTTTCGGCCGGTTCATCGCCCACCCCTGACCGGTGCGCCGGAGCGGCCGGGCCCGCGTCCCCCGGCTGCTCCGGCGCGCCCATGACCGTTCGTCATCATCCCGTTACCGCCGGAGAGCTTGACGTGAGAGCTCTCCGGCCCTATAAACACACTAAGTCTACTAAATAAGTGGGAAATAGGGAGAATCATGAGCGCTCGCAAGGACCGCAGGCTTCGCGGAGTGGCGGTGGCCGTCGCCGCGCTGGCGCTGACGGCCGTGGCGGCCTGCGGCGGCACGGAGTCCACCGGCGCGACCGCGGCGGGCGGGAACGGCGGGCCCGCGGAGGTGCGCCTGGGCTACTTCCCGAACATCACGCACGCCACCGCGCTGGTCGGGACGGAGAAGGGGCTGTTCGCCAAGCACCTGGGCTCCGGAACCACTCTGAAGACCAGCACGTTCAACGCCGGTCCGGCCGCCATCGAGGCGGTCTTCTCCGGTGCGGTCGACGCCACCTACGTCGGCCCGAACCCGGCCATCAACGCCTGGGCCAAGTCCAAGGGCGAGGCCATCAAGATCATCGCGGGAGCGGCCTCGGGCGGGGTGTTCCTCGTCGTCAAGCCCGAGATCAAGAGCGTCGCCGATCTCAAGGGCAAGAAGATCGCCACCCCGCAGCTCGGCAACACCCAGGACGTGGCGCTGCGCTACTGGCTCGACTCCCAGGGCGTCAAGACCGACACCAAGGGCGGCGGCGAGGTCTCCATCGTGCCGCAGGAGAACTCCCAGACCATCCAGACCTTCGCCACCGGCGACATCGACGGAGCCTGGGTGCCCGAGCCGTTCGCCAGCCGTCTGATCACCGAGAGCGGCGGCAAGGTGCTCGTCGACGAGCGCGACCTGTGGCCGGACAAGCAGTTCGTGATCACCCACCTGATCGTCCGCCAGGAGTTCGCCAAGGAGCACCCCGAGACGGTCAAGAAGCTGGTCGAGGCGCACGTCGAGGCAAACGCGCTCATCGAGTCCGACCCGGCCGGGGCCGCCCGGACCGCCAACGCCGCGCTGGAGAAGCTGACCGGCAAGCCGCTCAAGCCCGAGGTGCTCGACGCCGCGTTCAAGAACATCACCTTCACCAACGACCCGATCGCCTCGTCTCTGGTGGGCAGCGCCGACCACGCCGTCAAGGTGGGCCTGCTGGAGCCGGTGGACCTCAACGGCATCTACGACCTGAAGATCCTCAACGAGGTCCTCGCCGCCAAGGGCCGGCCCTCCATCTCCGACAAGTAGGAGGCGACACCCGATGACCGCTCCGCTGACCCCGCCGTTGACCGATCCGCTGAACGGGCAGACCGCCGACCGGGCCGCACGCCGCGGACCCGCCGTCCGCCTGGAGTCGGTCTCCAAGGTGTACGGCCACGGCACGAACGGCCTGCTGGCCCTGGACGGAGTCTCCCTCGACGTGGCCCCCGGCGAGTTCGTCTGCCTGCTGGGCGCCTCCGGCTGCGGCAAGAGCACGCTGCTGTCGCTGGTGGCCGGGCTGGACGCGCCCACCGCCGGGACCATCGAGGCCGACCGCGACCGGGTGGCCATGATGTTCCAGGAACCGGCGCTGTTCCCCTGGCTGACCGTCTCGGCCAACGTCGAGATGGCGCTGCGGGCCAAGGGCGTGGCGAAGGCGGAGCGGCGCTCTCGCGCCGCCGAGTTCCTGCGGATCGTGCACCTCGACGGGTTCGGCGGCAAGCGTCCGCACGAGCTGTCGGGCGGCATGCGCCAGCGGGTCGCGCTGGCCCGCGCGCTCGCCCAGGACGCCGACGTGCTGCTGATGGACGAGCCGTTCGGCGCGCTGGACGCGATGACGCGCGACCTGCTCCACGACGAGCTGGAGCGCATCTGGCGCGAACGGAGCCTGTCGGTGCTGTTCGTCACGCACAACGTGCGCGAGGCCGTACGGCTCGGCGACCGGGTGGTGCTGCTGTCCAGCCGGCCCGGCCGGGTGGTGCGGGACTTCCCGGTGACGCTGGAGCGGCCCCGCCGTACCGACTCGGCGGAGGTGGCCCGGCAGGCAGCCGAGATCACCGACCGGCTGCGCGAGGAGGTCCTGCGCCATGGCCGCTGACCTCACATCCCAGGGGACGGCCGGACGGCCGTCGGAGGAACGATCCGGAAAGGGGCCCGAGGTGGCCGTCGACGCGCGAACCCCGCAGGCCGACATCCACGCCCGGCAGCTCGCCGGGCTGGACGCGCTGGAACTGTCCGTCGGGCAGCGGCGCGGGTTCGCCTCCCGCCTGTGGTCGGGGATCTGGCCGGTCGCCTCCGCGATCGTGATCGTCCTGGCGGTCTGGCAGGGCGTCGTGCTCGCGGGCTGGTGGCCCGAGTACGTCTTCGCCGGGCCGGTCACCACTCTGACCGAGCTGGCCGACCGCATGGGCGAGGCCGAGTTCTACGGCGCCGTGGCCGTCACCATGCGCCGGGCCGTCGTCGGGTTCGCACTGGCCATCGCGGTCGGTCTCGTCGTCGGCGCCCTGGTGTCCAGGATCCGCCCGCTGCGCCGGGCGGTCGGCTCGCTGATCACCGGCCTGCAGACCATGCCGTCGATCGCCTGGTTCCCGCTGGCCATCCTGCTGTTCGGGCTGACCGAGAGCGCCATCACGTTCGTCGTGATCCTCGGCGCGGCGCCGTCCATCGCCAACGGGCTCATCGCGGGCGTCGACTACACCCCGCCCATCCTGCTGCGCGCCGGGCACATGCTCGGCCTGCGGCGGCTGAGCCTGTACCGGCACGTGATCCTGCCCGCCTCCCTGCCGTCGTTCCTGGCCGGGCTCAAGCAGGGCTGGGCGTTCGCCTGGCGGTCCCTGATGGCCGGTGAGCTGCTGGTCATCATCGCCAACCAGGCGTCGCTGGGCGAGCAGCTGCACTTCGCCCGCGAGCTGGCCGACTCAGCGGGCCTGCTCGCCACGATGATCGTCATCCTGGTCATCGGCATCGCGGTCGACCTGCTCTTCGGCGCGGCCGACACCGCGTTGCGCCGCCGCTGGGGCCTGCACCAGGTCACCACCTGATCGGACGGTCATGCGGATCTCCGCCAGAACCCAGTACGCCCTGCGTGCGACGGCCGAGCTCGCCGCCGCTCCGCCCGGCCCCGTCCACGCGGAGCGGATCGCGGCGGCCCAGGCAATCCCGCGCCGGTTCCTCGACAGCATCCTGCTCCAGCTGCGGCGGGCCGGAGTGCTGCACAGCCAGCGTGGCCCCGAGGGGGGCTACTGGCTGGCCCGCCCCGCCGAGGAGATCACCCTCGCCGAGATCGTCGCGATCGTCGAGGGCGTTCCCGAGGGCAGCGACCACGGCGGCTACCCGGGGGTGGCCGGGCCGCTGGCCGAGCTGTGGGAGGCGATGCGCGACCACGAGGAGGCCATGCTCACCGAGGTCACTCTTGCGCACGTGGCACGCGGCTCCCTGCCCGGGTCCCCGGCAGGCCGTACGGACTCCGCGACGCCCGGGTCCCCGGCAGGCCGCACGGACTCCGCGACGCGGATCGGATAGTGTGGCCCTCTCCAGCGGCGATCGTTTCGAGGAGGTGAGCCCCATTACCGCCAGATCAGGCTGGGCGCTCCCGCCTCGCGGCCGCGCGGTCCGCCCCGCGTAGCGCCCGGGAGCGCCCATCGGCAGTTTCCGAAGGGTTCCCATGTCGCTTTCCCCGCCGGCCCCGTCCCGGTCCGAGATCGTCGCCAGGCTCCGGGCGGCCGGTTGCGTCTTCGCCGAGGACGAGGCCCGCCTGCTCGTCTCCACGGCGCGGACGCCGGCCGACCTCGCCGTCATGCTGGACCGGCGCGTCGCCGGCCTGCCCCTCGAACACGTCCTCGGCTGGGCGGAGTTCTGCGGCCTGCGGATGACCGTGGACCCCGGGGTCTTCGTCCCCCGCCGCCGCACCGAGTTCCTCGTCCGCCAGGCCGCCACCCTCGCCCGGCGGATCACGGCCCCCACCGGCGGCCGGACCGTCGTCGTCGACCTGTGCTGCGGCTCGGGAGCGGTGGGCGCCGCGCTGGCGGCGGCCCTGGGCCGGGTGGAACTGCACGCCGTCGACATCGACCCCGCGGCGGTGCGGTGCGCCCGCCGCAACGTCGCCGCGGCCGGCGGCCGGGTGTACGAGGGCGACCTCTACGGGCCGCTCCCCGCCGCGCTGCGGGGCCGGGTCGGCGTGCTGGTCGCCAGCGCGCCGTACGTCCCCAGCGGGGAGGTACGGCTGCTGCCTGCGGAGGCCCGCGTGCACGAGCCGCGGACGGCGCTCGACGGGGGAGCGGACGGGCTCGACGTCGTGCGGCGGGTGGCCGCCGCGGCGGCGCTGTGGCTGGCACCGGACGGTGTCCTGCTGGTCGAGACGGGTGAGCACCAGGCGACGCGGGCCGCCGACGGCGTCGCGCGCGGCGGGCTGGTCCCGAGGGTGGCCGTATCGGGTGAAACGCACGCCACCGTCGTCGTCGGGACCCGGCCCGATTCCCGGGAGAACCGGGCTCTTGCGGAGGGAGCGATCGTGCCATCCGAACGGCCGGGAAGTACGATCGATTAATGACCGAAATGACCGAAACCAGTCCCGGCTGGCTGACTCCTGACGAGCTGGAGTCGGCACGTGCCCGGATGCCGATCCTCTACGTCGACGCCGTGCCGGTGCGGGTTGATGACACCGGAGTGGTCACGCATGTCGGCCTGCTGCTGCGCATCGGGGCGGACGGGACGGTGAGCCGCGCCCTCGTGTCCGGGCGGGTGCTCCACCATGAGCGCGTCCGCGACGCGCTCATGCGCCACCTGGAGAAGGACCTCGGCCCGGTGGCGCTGCCCCGCGTCCCGGCCTCTCCGCAGCCGTTCACCATCGCCGAGTACTTCCCGACGCAGGGGGTCACGCCCTACCACGACCCCCGGCAGCACGCGGTGTCCCTGGCCTACGTCGTCCCGGTCGCGGGGGACTGCCGTCCCCGGCAGGACGCCCTCGACCTCGTCTGGTTCACGCCGGAGGAGGCGGCCTCGCCCATGGTGCAGAAGGAGATGACCGGTGGGCAGGGGACCCTGCTGAAGCAGGCCCTCGCCCACATCGGCCGCCTCCCCTGAGGGTTCGCGCGGTGCGGCCGCCGCGCGGGGAGGCCGCTCGCCCGGGCTGGCGGGACCGGCGGCAGAGGCTCCGCCCCCGGCTTTCCCGCGCGGTTCCCCGGCGGTACGGCCGGGGCGCCGGGTTGTGCGGCCTCACGCCGCGGACGACGCGGTAGTCGACCGGCTCCACATCCGGACGGCATCGGCCTCGGCCCGCACCAGGCGATCAACCGGTCGTGCCGGTCCAGCCGGCCGGCAGGCGGGCCAGGCGGATCCGCTGCGGATGATCCCCGACGGGGATAGAGGTGATCTTGCGGCCGGTGGCGAAGTCGATGGCGGTGACCTGGTCGGCGTCGCTCTCGGAGATCACACAGGCCGCGCCGTCGCCGCTGACGGTGGCCCAGTAGGGCTTGGCCGCACCCACCAGCGGCCCTTCCTGCAGGGTGGCGCGGTCCACGATGGTGGCGTAGTCGTCCATCGTGCCGGCGACGCACAGTTTGGCGCCGTCAGGGCTCATGGATATGCCGTGGTGGCGGGAGTCGTTGACGAAGGTTCTGCGGTCGTCGCTGGTGTCGGGGTTCTCGGGCAGGGTCTTCACCCGGAGAATCCTGTCGGCGGCCACGTCGTACTCGACGAAGCCGTTGAAGAAGGACACCTGGAAATACAACCTGGACTCGTCGGGGGTGAAGGCGACGGGCCGGACCGCGTCGGACAGGTCCCTGCGGCCGAAGGCGTCGAGCCGGGGCCGCATGTCGATGACCTTGACCCTCCTGAACGTCGCGGCGTCCACGACGGTGATCTTGCGGTCGCCCTTCAGCCAGTCCTGCGACGGATCGTCGAAGTCGTTGTTGACCTCGCCGATCGACATGTTCCACAGGTGCCTGCCGCCGTCGGCGAAGACGTTCTCGTGCGGCTTGTCGCCGGTCTTGAACGAGCCGATCTGCCGGCCGGTGGTGATGTCCAGGACGTGGACGGTGTTGGAGGTGGACGCCGAGACGGCCACGCGGGTGCCGTCCGGGGAGACGGCCATGTGGTCGGAGCGGAATCCCGACACCGGGAAGCGCCACCTGAGCCTGCCGGTGGCGGTGTCGACGGCGGCCACGTCGGCGAAGCTGGGGCGGGAGACGACGATGGCCGAGCCGTCGGGGGTGGAGTACATGTCGTCGATGTACTGGTCGTGGCCTTCGCCGACGGTCTCCCGGATGCCCAGGAAGAAG
The DNA here is from genome assembly GCF_014648175.1 of Planobispora rosea. Classification (GTDB taxonomy): domain Bacteria; phylum Actinomycetota; class Actinomycetes; order Streptosporangiales; family Streptosporangiaceae; genus Planobispora; species Planobispora rosea. The sequence continues at coordinate 43,614 of NZ_BMQP01000014.1, read as the reverse complement.
GCCAGCCGGATGGGGTTGAGGTAGATCTCGCGCAGCCGTTCGTTCCTGTCGGGGATGAGGTTGATCCGGCCGATCCTGGCGAAAGTGCCGCTCGGCTTGATGACGTCGGCGACGCCTTCCCAGTTGTTGCCGACCAGCATCACCTCCTGCAGGGCGAGGGCGGCGTTCGCGGGCCCGGGGGTGAGGCCGCAGACGGTGCCGGCGGCCGTCATGACCGCCACGGCACCGCCGAGCAGGGATCTGCGCCAGCGTGCACAGGCAGAGGCATGCATGGTCATTCCTCCATGGGGGGGGTGGGGGGTGCAAGGAGTGCGCAACGGGCCCCGCGCCTCGGCGACGGCGTGAGGGGCCCGGAGACGCTCACGCGGATGGAAGGAAGTGATCGTGCGTGGCCGGCCGGGCGGTTCCGCAGCTGCTGCGGGCCGTGTGCCGGAGCCCGGCAAGTCTGAATATCTATATTTTCAAACCTTGTTACCTGAGAGTAGATACCTGTGATCCGCGCCACAAGCCCCGGTGGGAGAAAATCGGTGCATCGCGGAGCGGAGGACACGGTGGCGGGCAGAATCACACCGGCGGCCGGCCGGTACGGAGGCAGGTCGGCGAGCGAACGGCAGGCCGAGCGCCGCGCCCGCTTCCTCCGGGCGGGCCTGGACCTCTTCGGCGCCGAGCCCGGCTACCGCGCCACCAGGATCGCCGACGTGTGCCGGGCCGCCGAGTTGTCCACCCGCCAGTTCTACGAGGAGTTCCGCACGCTGGAAGACCTCCTGGCCGAACTGCACCTGCACGTCAACGACGTCGCCGAGCGGTCCGTCCTGGACATCCTGCCCCAGGTGCGGCACCTGGAGCCCTACGACCGCTACACCCGGCTGTTCCGCGCCTACGCCGCCGGAGCCACCACCGATCCCCGCCACATCCGCATCGCCTTCGTCGAGGTCATCGGCGTCAGCCCCCGCCTGGACCGCCAGCGCCTGAACCGCCGCGCCCGCTGGATCGACTTCCTGTGCGCACAAGCCCGGGACGCCGCCGAGCGCGGCCACATCCCCGACCGCGACTACCGCGTCACAGCCGCCGCGTTCATCGGGGCCGTCAACGGCCTCATGCACGACTGGGCCGTCGGCTGGGTCGACGCCACCCTCGACCAGATCACCGACGAACTCCTGTCGATGCTCCTGGACCGCCTCCACATCACCCCGCCGCCCCCGGGCCACCGGTGTGCGGAGATGCGGTAGCACGGATCCGGACGGAGCCTCCGGCCCTTGACGGCACGAGCGGCACGCCGGAAGGGACGGCACGCCGGAAGGGGAGTAGGGGTTCACTCCTCGGGGGGCATTCCGCGCAGCGCGTCGGCACCGAACATGGGCTCGAACATCGCGCGGTAGTCGGGGCCGCGGCGCAGGTGGTGCCCGCCGTCGACGTTGACGATCTGGCCGGTGATCCACGACGACTCGGGCCCGGCCAGGAACCGGGCGGCCTCGGCGACGTCATCGGGTTCGCCGACCCGGCCCAGCGGCATGCACGCCAGGTAGTCGTCCAGTACGGGGCCGGGAGCGGTGATGCCCGCGACCAGCTCGGTGCGGACCAGGCCCGGCCGGATGCCGTTGACACGCACGCCCACCGGGCCCAGTTCGTCGGCGCCCAGCTTCACCAGATGGTCCGCGGCGGCCTTCGACACGCCGTACGCGCCGAACCAGCGGTGCGTGGTGGACGCCGCGATCGACGAGATGGCCACGAACGCACCGCCCCGCGGGGTGTTTCGGGCCATGGTGCGGGCGGCGTGCTTGAGGGTGAGCATCGTGCCGGTGGCGTTCAGCTCCAGCGTGGCCCGCCAGGCGTCGGTGTCCAGGTGCGGCAGGGGGCCGATCGAGGTGGATCCGCCCGCGCTGTGCACGACGGCGCGCAGCGGCGCGGGTGCCGCGGCGAACGTCACCGCCGCCGCGACCTGCTCCTCGTCGGTGACGTCGGTGACGATGTGGCGCGCGCCGATCGTCTCGGCGGCCTCCTTCAGCCGCGCCTCGGTCCGGCCGCAGATGGTCACGATGGCGCCGTCGGCGGCCAGGCGCCGCGCGCACGCCAGTCCGATGCCGCTGCCGCCGCCGGTGACCAGCGCCGCCGTGCCGGTCAGCGGGGGGTGGTGCCGGTCATGGAGCCTCCTGGTCGGTGATCGGCAGCGGTGGCGTCGCCGTCCGCGGGCAGGGGCGTGCGGGGCGAGGCGTTCACCGCCGAGGCTCCTGCGCGGGACTCACGTCGAGAGTAGCCCCTTAACCAAGCAAGCGATAGGTAGATGCAGGGGGATGCCGATCTCTCACGGCGGGCGGCGGGAGGGCCGCCCGCCCCCAGGGGAAGGGGACGCGGGATCACCGTGGCCCCGCAAAGTCCGTACCGGTGGGAGGGGTTCGGGGCATGCGGCGCCCGGGGGACGGCCGGGATCATGTGGTGAGGGGGGATGAGCTGCCGGAAGTAAACTGCGTGGGTGACTTCTGATACTTCGGTGCCGCCCGGCTCGGAGCCGCCGGCGCCGGAGCGGCGTCGCCCCGGCGCCCGGGCGACCGCGTCACCGTCCCCGGGTGTGACGAACCGCCTGACGACGCCTACGGGCGAGTTCGACCTCGCCCGCTTCCCCGAGGACCCCCGCGACCCGTTCCGCGCCTGGGACGCCGCCGACGAATACCTGCTCCGGCACCTGCGGGGGTCCGGCGGCGCGCCGGCGGACCCGTCGGGCGCCGTGGCCGGGCCGGTGGATCTGTCGGGCGCCGTGGTCGTGGTGGGCGACCGGTGGGGCGCTCTGGCCACCGCACTCGCCGATCACCGCCCCGTGCAGGTCACCGACTCCTTCCTCGCCCAGGAGGCGACCCGGGCGAACCTGAAGCGCAACGGGATCGACGCGGACGCGGTACGGCTGCTCTCGACCAGGGACACGCCGCCGGACCGGATCGACGTGCTGCTGGTCCGGGTACCCAAGGGGCTCGCGCTCCTGGAGGACCAGCTGCACCGCCTGGCGCCCCACGTGCACGCGGGCACCGTCGTCGTCGGCACGGGGATGGTCACCGAGATCCACACCTCGACGCTCCGGCTCTTCGAGCGGATCCTCGGACCGACCAGGACGTCGCTGGCCGTGAAGAAGGCGCGGCTCATCTTCTGCTCGCCCGATCCCGGCCTCGCCCGGACGCCCAACCCCTGGCCGCGGAGCTACACGCTGCCCGCCGATGCCGGAGCGGCCGCCGGCCTGACCGTCACCAATCACGCCGGCGTCTTCTGCGCCGACCGTCTCGACATCGGCACCGGATTCTTCCTGCGCAATCTTCCCCGGCGCCGCGGGCCGGAGCGCGTGGTGGACCTGGGCTGCGGCAACGGGGTGGTCGGGACGGCGGCCGCGCTGGCCAACGGCGAGGCCGAGGTGCTGTTCATCGACGAATCCCACCAGGCGGTGGCCTCGGCCGAGGCCACGTTCCGGGCCAACGCCGGCGAGCGGAGGACGGCGGAGTTCCGGGTGGGGGACGGCATGGCCGGTGTGCCGGCCGGGACGGTGGACCTGGTGCTGAACAACCCGCCCTTCCACACGCACCGGGCCACGACCGACGCGACGGCCTGGCGCATGTTCACCGGATCGCGCGCCGCGCTGCGCCGCGGGGGCGAACTGTGGGTGATCGGCAACCGGCACCTGGGATACCACGTCAAGCTCCGCCGGATCTTCGGCAACTGCGAGGTCGTCGCGAGCGACCCGAAGTTCGTGATCCTGCGGGCGGTCAAGAACTGACGTCCCGGCGGCCCGTCCGGACGGGCGCGGTCCGGACGGGCACGGTCCGGACGGGGGCGGCCTGAACCGGCGCGTACGGAGGGGCCTGCACAGAGGGGTCTGCACAGAGGGACCTGCACAGAGGGACCTGCACAGAGGGGCACAATTGAGGGCATGTCGCGACGCGGTTCACGCTCCCGGGCCCTGCCCGCCCTCACCACCTCGTGCCCGTGCGGGCTCCCCGCCCCGTACCGGGACTGCTGCGGGCGGCTGCACCGGGGGGAGGCCGCCGCGGCCACCGCGGAGCTGCTCATGCGCTCGCGGTTCAGCGCCTTCGCCGTCGGCGACGGCGAGTACCTCCTGCGCACCTGGCATCCCACGACGCGCCCGCCCCGCCTCGACCTCGACCCGGCGCTGCGGTGGGTGCGGCTGGAGGTCCTGGAGAGGACCGGCGGCGGCGTCATCCACACCGAGGGGACCGTACGGTTCCGCGCCCACTATCTGGAGCGCGGGAAGGCGGGGGAGATGGACGAGCACAGCCGCTTCGTCCGGCACGACGGCGCCTGGGTGTACCTGGGGGCGATGTAGGACCCCGATCAGGGGAGCGAACCGGTCAGGAATCGAGAAGCTCCGGACCCGGAGCCGCGCCTAGCCTGATCACCATGGACATCACCATTCACGCGAGCTTCCTGCCGCACGACGATCCGGAGGCCTCCCTGGCCTTCTACCGCGACGCCCTCGGCTTCGAGGTCCGCGACGACGTCGGATACGACGGGATGCGCTGGATCACGGTCGGTCCCGCCGGTCAGCCCGGCGTCTCCATCGTCCTGCAGCCGCCGGTCGCCGACCCCGGCATCACCGACGACGAGCGCCGTACCATCGCCGAGATGATGGCCAAGGGCACCTACGCGGGCATCGTCCTGGCCACCGCCGACCTCGACGGCACCTTCGAGAGACTGCAGGCCGGCGATGCCGAGGTCGTCCAGGAGCCGATCGAGCAGCCGTACGGGATCCGCGACTGCGCCGTCCGCGACCCCGCGGGAAACATGATCCGCATCCAGGAGCGGCGCTGACGACCGGGCCTGTGCGGGCGGCGCCGGGCGAGGAGGAGACCGGTGGATGTCCGGCGCCGTTTCGCACGGTGGGCCGCGGGGTGTTAAAGGCGCGAGCGGGCGGGCACCTCGCAGACATGCCTGAGGAACCGAACAGCACACCGCCGCCGCAGAGTCAGTCGTACCCGGGTGACACCGGGCAGATGACTCCCGAGCCCCGTGACGAGATGCGCGACTACGTGGGCAGGGACCTGCTGGCCGGCAAGCGCGCCCTGATCACCGGAGGTGACTCGGGGATCGGCCGCGCGGTCGCGGTCGCCTTCGCCAAGGAGGGCGCCGACGTCGCGATCGCCTACCTGATCGAGCACGAGGACGCCAACCACACCAGGAAACTGGTGGAGGAGGCCGGGCGGCGCTGCGTGCTGCTCCCGGGCGACCTGGCCGACCGCGACCACTGCGCGGCGATCGTCGACCAGACGGTGGCCGAGCTCGGCGGTCTCGACATCCTGGTCAACAACGTGGCCTACCAGTCGCCGGTGGAGTCGCTGGAGGAGCTGAGCGACGAGCAGTGGGAGCACACGTTCGCGGTCAACATCCACAGCTACTACCGGGTGACCAAGGCGGCGCTGCCGTATCTCCGCGAGGGCGGCGCCATCATCAACACCTCGTCCATCAACGGGCTGCGCGGCAACAAGACGCTCCTCGACTACTCCGCGACCAAGGGAGCGATCAACGCCTTCACCTACGCGATGGCGCAGAACCTCCTGGAACGGGGCATCCGGGTCAACGCGGTGGCGCCCGGACCGGTCTGGACCCCCCTGATCCCGGCGACCTTCCCCGAGGAGAGGGTCGAGGAGTTCGGCAAGCAGGCGCCGATGAAGCGGGCCGCCGACCCCGACGAGATCGCGCCGTCCTACGTCTTCTTCGCGGCCGAGAGGCTGTCGTCCTACTACACCGGCGAGATCCTCGCCCCGATCGGCGGGGAGACCCTCCCCGGCTGAGGACTCCGGGCGGGTACGGCCTGCCGCCGGACCCGCCCCCGTACTCTCCTCGGCTCCCCGGTGCCCGTCGCAGGGCCGCTCCGGTACGGATCATCCGCGTGACCGGACTCCCTTCCTCCGGTGGCTCACCGGAGGAAGGGAGTGAGGTTCAGGGGAAAGCCCCGTGACGCCCGGCGCTCCGGGGGCGCGTCAGCGGCGATCCCCCATGATCTCCCCCGTCTCGGCCAGGAGCCGCCCGACGTAGTCGCGGGCGCCGGCCGCCACGGTCAGCGGCGCCGCCTGACCGGCCCACAGGTTCACCAGGTCGGCCAGGCCGCGCCGGGCCGCCTCCCGGCGCAGTCCCAGCATCAGCGCGTTCTGCACCGGGTACGGCGGCACCTCCGCCTCGGAGGCCGCCATCTCCCGGACGAACCGGTTGGGGATCGCCCTGGCCAGGCGCCCGGAGAACAGCCTGGTGAGCACGGTGACCCGGGCGTCGGGGGTGTGCAGGGCGGCCTTGTGCAGCGCGCTGGCCCCCGACTCCTCGGTGGCCAGGAAACCGGTGCCGATCTGCACGCCGTGCGCGCCGAGCGTGACCGCCGCGGCGACGCCGCGCCCGTCGGCGATCCCGCCCGCGGCGATGACCGGGACGGAGACGGCGTCGGCGACCTGCGGGACGAGGGAGAAGGTGCCGACCAGCGACTCGCCCACGGGCCGCAGGAAGGCGCCCCGGTGACCGCCCGCGTCGCTGCCGGAGGCCACGACGGCGTCCAGCCCCGCCTGTTCCAGGGCGATCGCCTCGTCCACGGTCGTCGCGGTGCCGATCGTCGCGATGCCCCGGCGGCGGGCCTCGGCGAGCACCCGCGCGGGCGGGACGCCCATGACGAAGCTGAGCACCGGGGGACCGGCCGCGAGCAGCGCGTCCACCTGCTCGTCGAAGTCCTGCCCGGCCTGACGGCCGGGCTCGGGCGCGGGGAGGCCGAGCTCCTCGAAGTAGGGCCGGAGCCGGTCGACGTCGGCCGGTTCGGCCCGCAGCTTCTCCTCACCGGGGTGGGGGACCCAGAGATTGACGGCGAACGGCCGGGTGGTCGCGGCCTTGAGCTCGGCCACCAGTCCGGTGAGCTCACCGGGGGAGAGGATGTGCCCGCCGTACGATCCCAGGCCGCCCGCCTCGGACACGGCCGCGGCCAGCGCGACGGACGACAGGCCGCCGCCGAAGGGGCCCTGCACGATCGGGTGGTCCAGGCCGAGCAGCCGCTCCAGCCTTCCACTGGACCACGCGGGGATGCGCGCGCCCATCAGGCCGCCGCCCCGTCGAGGACGCGGCGGCCGGAGGCGAGCCGGAGCGCGGTCTGCGCGACCCGGCGTCCCAGGTGCTCGGCCGTACGCAGGTCGGCGGGGGAGGGGGCGATGTCGGGGCCCGCGTCGGAGGGCGACTGTGCCATCGCGCCGAGGAAGCCGCCGAGCCGGTTGAGATCGTCGTCTCGGCCGTCGGCGCTGTACAGCCAGCCCGGCGGCAGGCCCAGGGTCACCCAGGTCATGCCGTGCTGGGCGGCGAGGAGCGCCATGGAGGTGAGCGTGTTGAGCTTGTCGCCGTTCACCCCGGCCGAGTTGGTGAAACCGGCAGCGATCTTGTCTCGCCAGCCCATGTCCGCCCAGACCTTGGCGCTGGCCTCGGCGAAGGACTGGAAGGCGGCCGACTGGCTGCCCATGTAGGTCGGGGAGCCGAAGATGATGGCCTCGGCCCTGTCCAGCGCCTCCCACAGCTCGCCGGTCAGGGAGGTCACGTCGTGCAGCTCCGCCAGCACGCCGGGCACGGAACGTGCGCCCTCGGCGGCGGCCCGCGCCTGGCGCGCGGTGTGGCCGTAGCCGCTGTGGTAGGCGACGGCGACAGTGATCAAGTCAGGCATCGGTGCCCTTTCTGGTTCGCAGGTGCGGACCGAGCTTATAGACGACCGGTCAACTATGTCCAATCATAGTTGACCGACCGTATACTTCGGACATGGGACGATCGAGCACCGCCCGGGAACGGCTCCTCGAGGCCGCCTGCGAGCTCATGCTGAGCCGGGGGTACGGCAGCATCGGCGTGGCCGAGATCTGCGCGCGCGCCGATGTGCGGAAGGGCAGCTTCTATCACTTCTTCGAGTCCAAGCAGGCCCTGACGATCGCGGTGGTCGACGCCCACTGGCAGGCGCAGCGGGCGGCCTGGACCGCCATCCTGAACGGGCCGGAGCCCGCTCTCGACCGGCTGGAACGGCTCTTCCGCGAGCAGGCGGAGGGGCAGCGCCGGGCCAAGCTGTCCGGCGGGGCGGTGCACGGCTGCCTCCTGGCCAACCTGGCGCTCGAACTGAGCCAGCAGGACAGCCGGGTCCAGGAGCGCCTGGAGGAGATCTTCACCGAGCAGATCGGCCTGGTCCAGGCGGCCCTCGACGACGCCGCGGGCGAGGGCGCCATCCCGGCGCCGCGGCCGGGCACGGCCCGCTCACTGGTGGCGCAGCTGGAAGGGCTGGTGCTGTTCGCGAAACTGAGCAACGACCCGGAGATCCTGGACGACCTGTGGGAGCAGGCCAGGCTCCTGCTGGGAACGGCCGCCAGCCCCGCCCTCGCCGTGTAGGCACCGCCTCGTCATCCGGGTCCGTCCGGCCGGAACGCGTCACGGCACCTCCGCAGGGATCACCGGGTGCGCTCGAAGGCGAACGCGGCCCCGCTCCCGCTCTCCCGGTAGCCCATCGCCCGCAGCGCCTTGTCCGAGGCCGCCCGGCCGGCGAACTCCTGCGCCACCTCGCGCAGGCGGGGGTCCAGCCCGCTCGCCGTCCCCCGCAGGTACGCGTCGGGGTCCAGCCCGACCAGCTCGGCAGCCCGATGCAGGACGGCGGTCACCGGCTTCGCCTCGGTGCGGCCGGGCCGTCCCTATGCCCGGCCGGACAGGCGCCGGGCGATCGCCAGAGCCATGGCCATGACGGTGAGCTGCGGATTGACTGTCGGGCAGGTCGGAAGCACCGACGCGTCGGCCACCCACACCCCCCGCACCCCGCGCAGCCGGCCCCCCGGGTCCACGGGGCAGGCCGCCTCCGGCGCCCCCATCCGGGCGGTCCCGGTCGGATGGAAGCCGGCGAGGTGGAGGCCGTCCAGGGGGACGGCGGCGAGCAGGTCCGCCGAGTGCGCCCGCGGCCGCCCCGGCAGGCCGGTGAGCACCTCGCGGGCGCCCGCGGCGAACAGCACCTCCGCCATGGCCGCGATGGCCCGGCGGAGACGGATCGCCTCGGCGGGACCCAGGTCGTAGCGGAGCAGGGCCCGGCGCCTGCCGTACACCCTGCCCCGGGGACCGTCGGCCACCATCGCGCCCAGGACGGCCAGCCGGTCACCGTCGACCGAGCGCAGCTCGCGGCCCACGCCCGGCGGAACGAACGAGCTGAGGCCCGGCGGGCCGCCGGTCGCCTCGATGAGGACGCCCTCGCCGTGCAGTTCCTCGATCCCGACGCTCTGCAGGACGCCGCGCCACGCCGTCACGGGCTCGTCGAAGACCCCGGCGACGCTGACGGCCGGATGGATGCGCAGGTTGCGGCCCAGGTGCGGGTGGTCACCGAGGCCCGACCGGCGTAGCAGCAGCGGTGTCTGCAACGCTCCGGCGCACACCACGACGACGGGCGCGAGGATCTCGGTCCGGTCCGTGCCGGACAGGCCCCAGACGGTGCGCGCCGTGCCCGGCAGGCCTCCGAGGGCGCTCGCCGCGCCGGACGGGCTCAGGACGACACCCGCCGCGCGGCCGCGCTCCACCAGGATGCGCTCGGCGCGGGCGCCGGTGACGATCCGGGCGCCGGCCGCGCATGCGCCGGGCAGGACCGACAGGTGCACGCCGTATTTGGCGCCGGACGGGCAGCCCGCGACGCACTCTCCGCGGCCGCGGCAGCCCGGGGCGTTGCGGCGGAGCGGGGCGGCGCGCCAGCCGAGGCGCGCGGCGCCCAGCAGGGCCAGCTCACCGTTGCGCCCGAGCACGCCGAGCGGCTGCGGCGCGACGCGAAGGATGCGCTCGACTTCGTCGAGCAGGGGGTCCAGGTCCCACGGCAGCCCCCACCGCCGGCGCCAGTCGTCCTGCACGGCCTCCGGCGTGCGGTAACAGGTACCCGAGTTGACCAGGGTCGTGCCTCCGACACCGCAGGCCGTGGGGAGCAGCACGGGGCGACGGCCGAGGGCGACCGTCGCCCCGCCGTCGCGGTACAGCTCGGTGAAGCGCTCCACCGGCGGCCTTCCCCGGAAGTCGGCCGTGGTGAAGCGGCGGCCCTCCTCGACCACGACCGTCCGGAGTCCCCGCCGGGCCAGTTCGAGTGCCACCACGGCACCTCCCGCCCCGGAGCCGACGACCACCGCGTCGGCGGTCGAGCGGCGCGGCCACTCCGTCACCGGGACGCAGTCCAGCCAGGGGTCGCGGGACGTCTCCCCGGGCTCCGGGACCCAGCGGTCCGCGGACCGCGCCATGATCATCATTGTTTTCAGGGCGAAGGCCACCGGCTCGGCGCGGGCCGCCACCGCCCGCACCACCGCGTCGCACCGCTGCGGGCCGAGACCGGCCAGCGGTCCGCCCCCCACCAGCCAGGACGTCGCCTCCAGCACGCCGATACCGGCGTGGAACCCCGCCCGCGCCGCCCATGGCAGTCTCGTAAGCAATGCGCGCAGGCGGGCCGCGACCCGTTCCGCCTCGGCCGGGTCCTCGACGCCCAGCACGGCGCCGACCGCGGCCCCGATCGCGGAGCGCGTCGGGAAGGGGACCGGACCGACACCGTGGCAGGGGCAGGAGTCACGATGCCGGTCCGGTCCCCTTCCCGACGCTGGGCCAGGGGGCGCGGGGGTCACGGAGGGCTCCGCCGGACGGCCCCGGCGTCACGCGACCCGATCTCGGCATGGGCGGTGCCGTCGAGCCGCCACTCGCGTTCGCGGCGCCAGCGCCCGCCCGCCCTGGTCTCGACGACGACCGTCGCGCTCGCCCGCTCGCTGTTGTGGCACACCGCGGGAGCCCCGTCGGGGTCGGCGTAGTCGACGGCGAGCGTCTGTCCGGGCGGCAGGGTGACCGTGACCGAGATCCGGCGGTCGCCGACGCGGCCGCGCACCGACCAGTGCGGCAGGCCCAGCCGCGCGGTGAAGCGCGCGGCGTTCAGCAGGGGGTCGCCCGCCGGCCAGTCCCGGCCGTCCACCCGCAGCCGGAGCAGCGGCAGCGGCCTGAGCCGGTTCAGGCCCGGCCGGGTGGACACGGCGGCGACGATCTCCAGGACGTCACCGCCGCCGAGGTCGGCGTGGAGCCAGCCCCAGGTGCGGGCGTTGCCGTGCCCGTAGATGCGGGCGGTCGCGCCGGGGGCGCCGTCCAGGTCCAGACGGCGCCCGCCGTAGGAGACGGTGCCGGTGAAACGGGCGGCGGGCGCCGTCACGATCTGCGCGGCGGGCAGGATCTCCCGCCGCCACGCCCAGGCGGGGAAGGTGTACAGGACGTCTCCGCCGCCGCTTCGGGTCAGCCGCCAGCCGAGGTCGCCCGCCCGGCCCGTCAGCGTGGCGGGGCCCATCGTCACCTCCCCGGCGGAGAACGGGTGCGCGCCGGGCCGCAGCGGGTCCGGGCCGAACCGCCCGAGGACCGGCGGGCCGTCGGCGGGGAAGACGGCGGCCCAGCCGTGCGTGTAGGCGGGCGATCCGTCGGCGGGGGCCACGAGCTCGTGGTGGATCCACACGCCGGCGCCCGAGACGGGATCGCTCAGCGTGCTGTACCAGACCTCCAGCCGTCCCGGCCGGCCCCGCCACCGGGAGGCCAGCGGGTCGGGCCCGGCGTCGCCTCCGGGCCGGAGGCCGCCGAGGAACGGCAGGAGGTCGCGGCGCAGGTCGAAGCGGAGCACGCCCTCGGCCGCGATCTGCCCGGAGGCGGAACTGATCGTCACCGGCAGCGTCGTCATGGACCGGACGGGCCGGCGCGGATCGATCGACTTCCAGCCGTCCAGCCGATGGTCCCCGGAGGAGAGCCGGTAGCGGATGCGCCGCCGGGTCAGGGGAGCGATCTCGATCGTTCCGGTGACCGGGACGTCGTCGGCGAGCCCGCCGACCGTGAGCCGGCCCGAGGCGCGGGCCGTGACCTCGCCCCAGGGGACGAGCGGGCCGTCGACGACCGCGTCGAGGCGCAGCAGGATCGGCCGGCCGTCGCGGGTCGTGCCGGTCATCGTCTCGTGGAAGCGGGTCAGCGGTCCTCACCTCCCAGCATGAGGCGCTCGGTCTCGGCCAGATAGCGGGTCGCCGCCGCGTGGGCCTCCTCGGCCTCCCCCGCGCAGACCGCGTCGATCAGCGGCGTGAGCCTCTCGGCCGCCCGCCCGGGGTCGCGGAACGGGGCGATGAGCAGCTGCCGCACCGGCAGGTAGGCGTTGAGCAGCGAGTTGACCAGGAAGCCGTAGACGCGGTTGCCCGAGGCGGCGGCCAGGACCCGGTGGATCTCGCACTCGGCGAGCTGCGCGTCGTCGGCCGTCTCCGCGGCGGCCACCGCTCCGTGGAGCGTCCGCAGGTCGGCGCAGTGCTCGGGGCGCCGCCGCCGGGCGGCGTGGGCGTAGACCAGGGCACCGATCTCGCGCCGCGTCTGGAAGATCTCCTCCAGCCAGTCCGGTCCGTTCGCGACGACGAGCATGGGCAGCAGCTCCGGTCCGCCGGAGCTCAGGTAGTCGAGCACCCGGGTGCCCACGCCGTGCTTGGTCTCGACCAGACCGAGCTGGCCGAGCCGGGAGAGGGCGTGCTTGAGGCTGGTGCGCGTCACGCCGTACTCCGCGGCGAGCTCCCGCTCGGAGGGCAGGTAGGCGCCGGGCGGGTAGCGCCCGCTCAGCACGTCGTCGCGCAGGCGCGCGACGAGTGCGTCCACCAGGGTGTCCCGGGCGATGATCACAAGGTGTTCCCTTTGCTGGATGAGTGGCTCATCCACTGAGCCATCAAGATTTTCTCACTCGCTTCTGACCTGCGTCAAGACTGCTCTTTGCGGGGTTTGGAACGTACTAAACAGGGATATACGGGTTGACGTTTTTCCGAGAGTTCCTGCAGGCTCTGCCGCCATGAAAAACAGATCCGCAGGCCGTCGCCTATCGGTCCTGCTCACCGTCCTGTCGCTCGGGGCGGCACCCGTGGTGACGGCGTCACCGGCCGCGGGAGCGCAGCGTACGGCTCCGGCCCCCGGCTCGCTGGGCGGATGCCCCAACCTGCCCGCCGACAACGTCTGGCACTCCGACGTCTCCCGGCTGCCGGCGCACGCGTCCAGCCGGGCCTACGTGTCGAGCATCGGCGCCTCCAGGAAGGTCAAGGCCGACTTCGGCTCCGGCCTGTGGGAGGGCGCCCCCATCGGCATCCCCATCACCTACGTCAAGCCGGGCCAGCCCGGGGTCCCCGTCTCCTTCGAATACCGCTCCGAGAGCGACCCCGGCCCCTACCCGGTCCCGCGTGGCGCCGCGATCGAGGGCGGTCCCTCCGGTGACGGCGACCGCCACGTGCTGGTCGTCGACACCGGCGCGTGCAAGCTCTACGAGCTGTACTCGGCCTATCCCTCCGGAAAGGGCTGGAAGGCGGGGTCGGGAGCGGTGTTCGACCTGAACTCCAACAAGTTGCGCCCGGCCGGATGGACCTCCGCCGACGCCGCCGGCCTGCCGGTCGCCCCCGGCCTGGTGCGCTACGAGGAGGTCGCGGCCGGGCGCATCGATCACGCCGTCCGCGTCACCGTACCGCGCAGTCAGCGCAAATACCTCTGGCCCGCGCGCCACTTCGCCTCGGACTCCGCCGACGCCGCGCTGCCGCCCATGGGACTGCGCCTGCGCCTGAAGCCCGGCGTGGACATCAGCGGGCTGCCGCCCCAGGCCCGGGTGATCGCCGAGGCGATGAAGAAGTACGGTCTCATCGTGGCCGACAACGGCTCCGCCTGGTACATCAGCGGAACCCCGGACAGCCGCTGGGACAACGACCAGCTCCGCAGACTGGGCAACCTGCGCGGCTCCGACTTCGAGGCGGTGGACACCGCCTCGCTGATGGTCGCCCGCGACTCCGGCGCCGCCCGCCGCTGACCCGCGGCCGGTCTGCCGGGAGGCCGCCGATCACCGCGCCACCCGCCCCGTCTCGCCCCGGGGGTTCGAGGTCGTCTAGCCAGGTCTGCCCAGGTTCGTGCGACGGGCTCCGGAGAGGAGACGCGCCAGGGCGTGGAGGGTCTCCACGGGCGTTCCGGGGAAGGGGGAGACGCGGAGCACGGGGGTCCGCATGTCCAGCGGGGCTCTGCCGACCGGTACGGTGCCCACGAGCAGGGACGCCTCCGCGGCCCGGGAGGCGGCGTCCACGACGGCCGCCGCGGGATCCGCGCCCGGCGGGGGCCTGAGCGTGACGACGGCGCAGGGCTCGCCGAGCGGTTCGGCCGCACGCCAGCCGCCGGCGCCGTCGAGGAGACGGCGCGCCGTGACGCCCAGCTCCGCCAGGCAGGCGCGGACCGCGGCGGGACCGAGCGCGTGGTGCTCCCGTACGGCGACGCCGAGGCCGGACCGCGCGGCCATCGACCCCTCGGCGGTCTCGTAACGGGCCGCGCCCGGCAGGGGCGAGGGCTCTCCCCGCGCCCAGACGTGGCCGCCGAGCGCGGGCGCCGCGGCGTCCATCTCCCAGCGGCGTCCTGTTCCGCCGGGCTCCCGGTCGTGCCCGGTCCCGCCGTCCCCGCGGCCGTTCCGGGCTCCGCCGGACTCCTGACCGTCTCCGGCGAGACCGGGGACGATCAGGAAGCCGGCCCCGCGCGGCCCGGCGAGCCACTTGCGGGACGTCCCGACGTAGGCGGCGGCGCCGACGCCGCCGGTGTCCACGTGCCCGATGGACTGGCACACGTCCAGGACCAGCGGCACGCCGGCCTCACGGCACAGCCGCCCGATCGTCCGCGCGGGCTGGACGACGCCCCGGTGCGAGGCGATGTGCGGGACGGTCAGCAGGTCCAGCCCGCCGGCCAGTACGGACCTCAGCCCGCCCGGGTCGACGCGGGAGTCGTCGTCCACCGGGACCTCGACCAGCCGCCAGCCGCGCTCCCGCGCCAGGCGGTGCAGGAGCATGAGCGTGCTGCCGTACTCGGCGCGGGTGAACCCGACCCGGCTGCCCGGAGGGAGCCGCCACCCGCCCAGCAGCGCCGCCATCGCCGCCGTCCCGCTCTCCAGGAAGGCGACGTCCCGCGCGCCCGCGCCGACCAGGGAGGCCAGCGCGGACCGGGACGCGGTCAGGTCCGCGACCGCCCGGTAGCCGCCCACCTCGCGCTCCCGCCGGAGGTGCGCGACGACGGCGTCGAACACCTGGTCACTGGGGACGTTGCAGCCGGCGGCGTCGAGGTGGCCGGGCGGCGCGCCGGGCCGCGCCGCCCGCCAGGCCTCGGCGACCGCCGCGTGCACCGGCCGGGCCCCGTGGGTTCCGTGGGTTCCGGGGGTCATACACCGGCCAGGGTGAGGCTGAAGTCGCCGGTGGGGTCGGTGTACTGGCGCAGCGTCGCGAACCCGGCCGCGGCGAGCTCGTCGCGGAGCCCGTCCGGGCGGAACTTGGCGCTGATCTCCGTGCGCATCTCCTCTCCGGCGGCGAACGACACCGACAGGTCCAGGCCGCCGACCCGGACCCGCATGTCCCGGGTCGCGCGCAGCCGCATCTCGATCCAGTCGTGCCGCTCGTCGTACAGCGCCACGTGCTCGAAGGCGTCCGGGGCGAAGTCGGCCTCCAGCTCCCGGTTGATCACGTGCAGGACGTTGCGGTTGAACGCGGCCGTCACCCCGGCCGCGTCGTCGTAGGCCGCGACCAGCCGGGCGGTGTCCTTGACCAGGTCGGCGCCGAGAAGGAAGGTGTCACCGGGGCGGAGGGTGGCGCGCAGGTCCTTCAGGAAGATCGCGCGCGCGGCCGGATCGAGGTTGCCGATGGTTCCGCCGAGGAAGGCCACCATCCGCCGGCCCGCCCGCGGCAGCAGCCCGAGATGGTGTTCGAAGTCGGCGCACACCGCCCGTACGGTGAGCCCGGGGGAGCGGGCGGTGATCCGCCGCGCCGCCTCGGCGAGGGTGAGCGCGTCGACGTCCACCGGCGTGTAGGCGCGCAGCGTCCCGGCCGCGGTGAGGGCGTCGAGCAGCAGGACGGTCTTCTCGCTGGTCCCCGAGCCGAGCTCGACCAGCGTGTCCGCGCCGCAGGCCGCCGCGATGTCGGCGGCCCGCTCGCGCAGGATGGCCAGCTCCCGGCGGGTCGGGTAGTACTCGGGCAACCGGGTGATCTGCGTGAACAGTTCGCTGCCCGTCGCGTCGTAGAACCACTTCGGCGGGAGTTGCTTGGGGGTGGCCGTCAGCCCGGCGCGGACGTCGTGTTCGAGGGCCTGGCGCAGATAGTCGCGGTCGAGATGGTTGATCACATGGACGGCTGACTGGCTGACGGGCACGGGGCCTCCAGGGTCGGTGGGGCAGGCTGAGAGAAGAGTCAGGCTGAGAGAAGAGTCAGGCTGAGAGAAGAGTCAGGCTGAGAGAAGGGCCGGGCTGAGAGGCGGATCGGGCTGGGAGACGGGCCAGGTTGGGAGGGGCGGGCCGGGCCGCGGGCGTGTCAGAGCGGCTGGACGTGCACGCCGCCGGGCGAGGCCAGCAGCAGGCTCCGGTCCGGTACGGCCCGCCAGCCGGGCCGCTCGTCCAGAGGCTCGCTCGCCACGAGCACACCGCCTCCGGGACGGTCGTCGCGGTGGAAGAAGAGGGTGTCGCCCCAGGCGGTCGCGGCGAGCGAGGCGCCGTCGCAGGCGAGCAGGTTCAGCCGGGCCCCGGGGTCCTTGCCCCCGGCGTGCGAGACGACCTCGGCGAGGGCGTCGCCGAGCGGGAGCCCGGCCCGCCGCCGCGGGAACACCGCCGCGGCCAGCCAGGCGGAGTCGCAGGAGCTCTCCGGGCCGCCGGCGCTCTCCGCGCCGCCGGCCGGCTCACCGCCGCTTCCCGGGCCGCCGGCCGGGTCGCCGACGAGGTCTCCGACCGCGTCCCGGGCGACGCGGCCGTTGTGGCTGAGCAGCCACCGCCCGTCGGTGAAGGGCGCGGTGGCCGTCTCCTCGACCGGCATGCCGACGGTGGCCGAGCGTACGGCGGCCAGCAGGCAGTGCGAGCGGGCGATCCGCGCCAGGGCGGGCAGGTTGGCGTCGGTCCAGATGGGGACCGAACGGCGGTAGCGGACCGGCTCGGGGTGGTCGGGGTCGTACCAGCCCATGCCGTAGCCGTCGGCGTTGACCGTGCCGTACCGCTGCAGGCGCGGCGCGTAGGACTGTTTGAACAGCCCGTTGCCCGGCTCGTGGATCAGCGAGGTGAGGGTGCGCGGCGCGCCCAGCCAGGCCGCGTGGCGGCACATCACGCGTCTCCCGGGGAGGCCGGGCGGGCGCAGCGGAAGCCGGAGAAGATCTGCCGCCGGATCGGGTGGTCCCAGTTGCGGAAGGTCGTGCGGACCGCCGCCGGATCGGCCGCCCAGGAGCCGCCGCGCAGCACCCGGTAGTCGCCTCCGAAGAAGACCTCGCTGTACTCGGGGTAGGGGAAGCTGCGGAAGCCGGGGTAGGGCAGGAAGCGGGAGGAGGTCCACTCCCACACCTCGCCGATCATCTGCTCGGCGCCGTACGCGCTGGCCCCGGCGGGGAAGGCGCCCAGCGGCGCCGGTCGCGCCGCCCGGTGGCCGAGGTTGGCCCGGCCGGGGCCGGGGTCCTCGTCCCCCCAGGGATACTTGCGGGCCCGGTCCGCCGCGGGGTCCCAGCCGCAGGCCTTCTCCCACTCGGCCTCGGTGGGCAGCCGCTTTCCCGCCCAGCGGGCGTAGGCGTCGGCCTCGTACCAGCACACGTGCTGGACCGGCTCGTCCATGGGCACCGGCTCATCGCGGCCGAAGCGGGTGCGCCACCAGGTGCCGCCGTCCCTGACCCAGAACAGCGGGGCGCAGGCGCCGCTGTTCTCGCGCCACCGCCGGCCCTCCGCGGACCACCAGCGCGGGTCGTCGTAGCCACCGGCCTCGATGAAGGCGGCGTAGGCGCCGTTGCTCACCGGGAACCTGTCGATCCAGTAGGCGGGCAGGTCGACCCGGTGGGCCGGGCGTTCGTTGTCGTAGGCCCACGGCAGCAGGTCGGTGCCCATCAGGAAAGGGCCGCCGGGGACGAAGACCTCCTCGGCGCCGCTTGCGGAACCGGCCCGGCCGGGCGGCAGGTCACCCTCGGCGACCAGTCCCGGCTGCCCGGACAGCTGCAGGGTGGCGAGCATCGTCTCGTCGTGCTGGTGCTCGTGCTGGATCACCAGGCCGAAGACGAAGCCGTTGCGGCGCAGCGGGTCGGGGTCGTCCAGGTCGATCTTGTCCAGCACGTCCAGCACCCGGCCCCGCACGCCGGAGATGTAGCGGCGGGCCTCCTGCGGACCCAGGATGGGCAGGGACGGACGGTCCCGGCGCGGATGCTTGAAGGCGTCGTAGAGGTCGTCGATCTCGGGACGGAGCGGCGTGATGCCGCCCGCCTCGCGCAGCACCCACAGCTCCTCGTAGTTGCCGACGTGCGCCAGGTCCCACACCAGCGGGGACATCAGCGCGGAGTGCTGGCGCACCAGCAGTTCGTCGTCGGCATCGGTGTAGGCCAGCGACCGGCTGCGCACGGCGGTCAGCTCGGCGGCGATCAGCTCCTTGATCTCGTGCTCACTCATACCCGCGCCTCCTCGATCAGCCAGTCCGGCAGGGACCGTCCCGGCGAGCTCACCAGATCCATCAGGTCGTCGGCCGGGGACCGGCCGGACGTCACGTAGCGGTCGGCGAAGGCGGCCACCTCGCCGACCAGGCCGGAGGGCGCCCCCAGGCGGGGCAGCGCCTCGACCGCGGCCCGGAAGCAGACCTCGGCGGCCCGCCGCATCAGCGGATCCCGCAGGCCGCACCGCGCGGCCCGCGACCACAGACCCCGGTGCGGTTCGCAGGCGGCCAGCGCCGCGCCGGCCGCCCGGCCGTCCGTCACCAGGGCGTGGGCCACGGCCGTGCACACCGGCCAGTGCTCCGGGCGCTGAGCGTCGAGGTAGCGGATCTCCAGCCATCCGCGGGGCCGTACCGGGGGGAAGACCGTCGTGGCGTGGTAGGCCAGATCCGCCAGGGTCGGCGGGTGCCCGCCCCCGCCCAGCCAGTCGCGGAAGGTCGAGCCGTCGCGGACCGTACGGCACCGCGGCTCGCTCCCCGGGTCCCCGCCCTCGCGTACGAGCATCAGCCGGGCGTCGAGGAGGTACTCCGCCCAGTCCGCGACCGGGTCGCCGGTCGTGGACACCGGGGCCGTCCGCGACCGGTCCAGGTTCTCCCAGACCGCCTGCCGGCCCGACATCCAGCCGGTGGGCAGGCCCTCCCGCAGCGGCGAGTTGGCGAAGGCCGCGCTGAGCACCGGCCCCAGCAGGTGCGCGCGCTCCCAGCGGGCGGCGGGCTCGTCGCCCAGGTCCAGGTTGATCTGGACCGAGGCCGTGGAGCACATCATCAGCGGCCCGTACGGCACGCCCAGGAACTCCGCCATCGCGTCGTAGCGGGGCAGGCGCAGCTGCCGCCGCGGCGGCCGCACCGGATCGAGCCCCACCCCGGCCGGCACCAGTCCCGCCTCCCGCAGGGCCCCGCGCACGGCGGCGACGTCGGCCTGCAGCCCGGCGACCGCCTCAGCGAGCGGGCCCGCCGGACCGGACAGCTCCAGCTGACCGCCCGGCTCGAACGTCACGCGGCTCCCGCCCGGCAGGCGGGGGAGGGCCTCCTCGACCCTGGCCCGCGGGACGTGGCGGGTCACGTCCGCACGGTCGAAGACCAGGAACTCCAGCTCAATCCCCACCCGGTCGCCGGCTGCCGCCCGATCCCCGGCGGGGCTGAAGCAGTCCCGCGCGTAGCGCTCCACCTCCCCACGGTCCCGGATCGGCGTCTCCTCGATCGCCAGACCGGTCATCGTCTCCCCTTCCGCCCGACGCGTACGGATCTACAGACCCGCGAGGCGCGCGAACGTTACGGGGATCACGCAAGATCGTCGGAAGGGAGACGGCCGCGAAGGATCCTTCCCAGCTCAGCGGCGCTCTCCGGCCCGGCGGAATCCTCCGGTGCGGAGACGTTCCCAGAATGGTGTCGCCGGTCCGGTGACGCCCTCCGGTGCGCAGGCGCTCTCAGGCGCCGCGGCGGTGCCGGTCGCGGAAGGCGGACAGCAGCCGGTCGCGCACGTCGCCGCGCAGGTCCTCCTCGGAGGGGAGCGCGCCGAGGACGCCGATGACGGCGCGGAACTGGTCGAGGCGGTGTCCGCACTCACCGCAGCAGGCCAGGTGCTGCTCCATCCCCAGCCGTGCCGGCTCATCGAGGGCGTCCTCAAGGTAGACCGTGACGAGTTCCACGACCTCAGCGCACCTGAACCGCTTCACGGCGTCGACCGCCTTATCTCTGTCGGAAGTAAACCGTTTCACTACGCGGGCCGCCCAACCGTCTCGAAATAGGCCTCGATCCGTGCCCGGACCCACGTCCGGGCACGGTGGAGCAGGACCCGCTGGTTGGCCGCGGAGATGTCCAGGATCTCGCAGACCTCCTCCGAGGTGCACCCCTCGACGTCGCGCAGTGTGATCACGATTCGCTGTCTGTCGGGCAGACCGGCGAGGGCCGCCGCGATCTGGCCGCGCACCTCCGAGGCGAGCGCCTCGTCCTCCGGGGTCGGCCAGAGCACGGAGAAGTCCTTCCACGGGCCGGGCGGGACGCCGTCCTCGCCGGAGAAGCGGGAGGAGCCGTCGGACGGCCCGCCCTGCCGCTCGAAGGCGCTGCTCCACGGGATCGCCCGGTTCTCGCGGACGCCGCGTTTCTTGGCCGTGTTGACCAGAATCCGGTGGACCCAGGTCTTGAGCGAGGAACGGCCCTCGAAGCCGTCGATCCCCTCGACCACCGCCAGCCAGGCGTCCTGCACGACCTCCTGCGCGGAGTCGTCGGTGGAGACGTACGCGCGGGCCAGCCGCAGCATCCCCCGCGACCAGGCGTCCAGCAGTGCCGCGAACGCCGCCTCGTCACCGGTGCGCAGCGCGGCGACGACGACGTCGTCCGGGGGCAGCGTGCCACCCGCGAGAGCCACGATCGTTTCCTTCCGTCGGGGACATCGGGGACGCCGGAAACGTCTGCGGCATCGCGGCGCCCCACCGGCCGATCTTGGCACCGCCGTACGACATTTCCGATCCCAGCACCCCGGCCGCCGGATGTCGAGTGGATGTCGAGACGCCGGAGCCGTTCCCCGCGACGGCTCCGGTCCCGTTCTCACAGCGGCCCGCGCCCCCAGGGGCCGCGGATGGCGTAGGTCCGGCCGGGCGGGTCGGCGGCGGCGGTGGAACCGAGGTTGTTGACGAACAGCACCGAGCCGTCGGGGCTGAAGCACGCCCCGGCGAACTCGCTGTCGTCGCTGATGTTGACCGCGAACTCGAACGGCTCCCCGCCGCGCGGGTCCAGGCCGATCAGCCGATTGACGTTGGCCAGCCCCGGGGCCAGGGGGTGCGGGTCGGCGTCGGCGTCGGAGGCGTCGTCCTCGCACAGCACGATGCCGCCTCGTGGCGTGAAGGTCAGATTGTCGGGGGAGTCCAGGGCCCTGCGGCCGGGAGACTCGTAGACCAGCACGAGCGTCCCGCCGCCGCGGCGGCCGGGGACGTACTGCCAGACCTGGCCGTAGCCCTCGACGAACCCGTCGGCGTTGGGCGGGTCGCCGTTCTTGGCGTCACCACCGCTGGTGGAGTTGAAGAACACGCTGCCGTCGCCCCACCAGCAGCCCTCCAGACGGTTGAACTTCGCCCCGCCCTTGGCCAGACCCTGCTGGGCGCAGGTCGGGGCGCCGTTCTCCAGGTCCGGGTCCGGATCGTCGACGCGCACCCACTCCACCGGCAGGCGCGCGCCCATGCGCTGGCCCTCGCGGCAGTCGTAACCGTCCCGGCCCTTGATCTTCAGCATCTCCAGCACGCCGCCGGCGGCCAGGTTCCGCGGGTCCCTGGGCCGGTAGCGGTAGAAGCCGTTGGGTTTGCCGGAGTCGTCCTCGGTCTCGTACACGTAGCCGGTGCGGGGATCGACCGCGACGGCCTCGTGGGAGAAACGCCCCATCGCGGTGAGCGGCATCGAGGCCGCGGGCCTGCCCGGCCTGGGACCGTCGAGGGGGACCTCGAAGATGTAGCCGTGCTTGCGCTGCCAGCCCTGCGCGGGGCCGGCCGTGGTCTCCTCGCAGGTCAGCCAGCCGCGGTTGCCGAACATCCGGCCGCCGGCGCAGTTGACGATCGTGCCGTTGAGGCTGACGAACTGGCGGACCACCTCGCCGCCGCGCAGGTCCACCTCCAGCGTGGTCGTCCCGCCGACGCCGAGCTCGTCGTAGCGGGCCGAGCCGGGAACGTGCACCCGGCCGGTCGGCGACCCCGGCGGGGTACGGACCTCGTGGTTGCGGATCAACCGGGCGGTGTGCCGGCGGGTACCGGGGAAGGCGGCCATGCCGTCGTGGGCGATCGGCGTGAGCGTGCCGTCGTCCATCGGGGTCCCGGTCCTGCCGAGGACGACGTAGGAGAACCCGGCGGGCAGGGCGAGCAGTTCCTCACCGGTGTTGCGGGCCGCCGTACGGCGCAGCTCCCCGTAGCCGATCCTGCCGGGATCGGCCGGCGCGCAGCCCGCCGCGGCCCAGGCGGCGTGCGCCCCGAGCGTGTTGAGCGCCACTCCGCTGGCGAGCGCGCCACCGGTCGTCGCCAGGAAGGATCTTCGGTCGAGGGAAACCATGACGACTCCTCTCAGGGGCCCGAAGCGCCCCAGGTTTGTCCTGACATTATGCTGTCTGGCTGTCCGGTGAACAATCGATGAATGAGGGCTGTCCTGAGCATCCCCGCTGACGGCGGTCGTGTCCATGGCCGCGGTGTGACTCATAAAGGAGTCGAGACTGTCGGGGCGGCCGGATATCTTCGGCGGATCGTGGCCGTGGGTCGGCCGATCGAGGACGGGGCCGGGATGACGGAGGCGGTTGGCGTGCGGGACGTGGAGGCCGTGATCGCGGCGGTGGAGCGGGGTGAACGGGTCAAGTTCCTGATGTTCTGGGGGCACCGGGCACCACGGTCCGGCGGGGTCGGGGCGGGGTGCCTGTCGCAGTGGTGGCCGGCCGACTTCACGGTGGACGGCGTGACCTACCGCACCGCCGAGCACTTCATGATGGCCGAGAAGGCGCGGTTGTTCGGCGACGAGGAGACCGCGGCGGCGGTCGTGGCATCCGGGCATCCCAAGCAGGCCAAGGACCTGGGACGGCGGGTGCGGGGGTTCGACGATGAGGCGTGGACGGCGGCCCGGTCCCGCATCGTGGTGCGGGGCAACCTCGCCAAGTTCGGGCAGCACGCCGCGTTGGAGGAGTTCCTGCTGGGCACGGGAGAACGGGTTCTGGTCGAGGCCAGCCCGGTGGACCGCGTCTGGGGGATCGGGCTGGCGGCCGATGACGAGCGGGCCGGGCGGCCGGAGCTGTGGCAGGGGCTGAACCTGCTCGGATTCGCTTTGATGGAGGTACGGCAGGTGCTGCGGCAGCGGCGCACGGAGAGCGGACGCGGGTGATCCCCGGCCGTGTTCGATCTCCGGCCGCGGAGCGACATCGTTGCGGTTGCCGCCGGTCGCTACAGCGAAAGATCGAACCACAACGGAAGTCATCCTGTCAGACGCTGTCAGGACAGGGCCCACTCGCCTTTCTGCTGGCCGATCGCCGGGCCGAACTGCAACTTCGCCAGCTTCGCCGCGGAGGGCACCTCGAACACGATCACGCCCTTACGGGAGTCGCCCTGGGCGATGTTGACCGCTCCGCCGAATGAAGTCCCCTCCTTGACCTCGGCGAATGTCGGCTGGTGCTGCTGCCCTTCGGCGTCGATCAGTACTCCGCCGATGAGCGGCGAGTCGGTGTAGACCACCGTGCCGGTGTTGTTCAGCGTGAGCTCGACGGCGACGTACCGGTTGCCGTCCTTGGGCTTGAGGAACTCGTTGGTCGGGGTGGCGTTGTCGACGACCCGGTTGACGGTGACGGCGACCTGCACGCCGCTCTGGAATCCGTTGACGGTGACGGTCTCGCCGACCTCGGCGACCTGGGCGGCCTGAGTCTCGGCCGGCTCCTGCGTCGCTGGTGAGTCGCTGGTGTCCGGCTGTGCTTCGAACACGCTCGGCGGGTCATCGGGGAAGGCGCGGAGCCGGTCGTCCGCGGTCGGCGTACTGGTACTGCTCAGGAGCGTGAGGGTGGTGATGACGCCCGCGACGAGGACGAGGGTTATCCCGGCGACGATTGCGACGATGAGCCCGGTGTTGCTCCTCGGCGGCGGGGGCGGCGGCTGGTGGCCGTACCCGTAGGGGTAGCCCGGCGGTGGTTGCTGGGGAGGGTGGGGCGGGCGTGACTGGTCGTATCCGGAGGGCGGCTGCCGGTGGGGCATGGGGCGTGTGTGGGGCTGGCCGTAGGGCTGCTGGGGTGGGTGCTGGCCGTGCGGGGGCTGGCCGCCGGGTGGGGGATAGGTCATGGCATCTCCGGATCGCGGTGGGGCCTATGAGACGCCCGAGTTCTGCGGCCGGTTCACCTGATGGCCGGACCCGGTCGCCCCTTGTTCGTGCCGCCTGCCGTGTCCCCGCGGTAGGCGGCCGGCCTTCCGGGGCCGCGGATCGAGCACGTGAAGGGGCGTTCGGCGCATCTGTTGAACGAGGCCGCCGACTCCCTGGCGAAGATCCCTCAGTGTCGTCCTGCAGATGCCCGGCCTCGTGCTGAGGGCGTGGTCGGCGCGTTCCTTCGCGTCTGGCACGCTCGGCCCGGAGCAGCTGCTTGACGTCAAGGCCCGCAGCGTCTTGTCCGCGGCCACAGCGGGATGCGATCATGTCGAACCTAACTAACACACCACGACACTAGGAGTCAGGGTGGAAAGTTATCCCGGGATCGGCACCCGAATCCGACAGGCCCGACATTACCGGGGCATATCCCAGGAAATCCTCGGCCACCCCGAACTCGGCACGGGCTACATCGCCCGCATCGAGGCCGGCCAGGAGCAGCCGACCAGTCTCGTCCTCCAGCTCCTGGCTGAACGGCTCGGCGTCTCCGTCGCCTACCTGCGCACCGGAGAAGAACCGCTCCGCGGCGGACACCCCCTCGACGACGAGTGGCCCTGACGCCCGTCCCCGACGCAGGAGCCTGGCTCGCGCGCACGGGCGTAAAGGGCGCCCCCAGCAGATCTGCCACGCCCCACAGGATCTGGCTCGCGCGCACGCGCGTAGAGGGCTCCGGAAACTCTGGGAATCGTGGGTGGTGCTCGTGGCGTAGGGGAGGTCTTTGCCGCGGTGGTGTAAGGAGCGGGAGAGTTGGCGATCATCGGTCGGCGTTCTCGGGCCGGGCTGGGGGCCTGGGACCGGGACGTCATGGACGACCTTCGGGTGGCCGGGGAATGTCCGGCTAATGTCCGGCCACCGTCCTGGGACGCGCGCGGCCGCCCAGGCAGGGTGGGGGAGAAAGCCGAACCCGCCCTGATCGGAAAGGACCCATCGTGCGCGCCAAAAGCACCTTCGTCAGGACCGCGCTGCTGGCCGGGGGCCTCATCGTGACAGTTCTCGTCCCCACATCGGCCGCCGCGGCCACATCGGCCACATCGGCCACCACCACCACGACGTCAGGCACCCAGACGGCCTTCGCCTGCGCCACCCCCTGCGACTGGTACTCCGGGTCGGTCTCCACCAGGATCACCGCTCTGAAACTGGCGGAGCAGCGGGCCGTCTATCTCATGCAGATCGGCTACACGATCATGACCACCGAGGCGCAAGCACAGGCGGACGCCTCCTCCTGGAGAGGACACGTGCGCTACCACGGCTGATCCGAGGTCAACCCCCGCCTCCGTACGGAGGGCTCCGTGTCCGCGCTCACCGGTAGCCGTGGACGAACGCGCCCTTCTCGGTGACGGTGATCGGTGTCCGGACCCGGGTGGCGGCCGCAGAGGCGGCCTCGGACGGGACGCATCGGCCGATCAGGTAGTCGCGGACCGCGCGCTCGTCGGGAAGGGTGATCAGCGGCGCGTCCCAGCGCTCGGTCTCGGCCCGGCCGAAGACCTCCGCCACCAGCCGGGGCGCGTCCTCGGCGTCGAAGCTCGACGGCTCCGGCCGCCAGACGTGGGCCGGTTCGGGGGAGTCCAGGCGGCTGGGGGAGGCGGTGACGAACACCCCGCCCGGAGCCGGCACGCGATGGGCCTCGCCGATGGCGTCGACCGGGTCGTCGAGGTGGTGGAGCACGTTCACCGCCAGGGCCGCGTCGAGCGTGAACCGGCGCTGATCGCGGTGCTGGAGGCGGCCGGATTCGCCGAGCGGCCCTGCGCCTTTTCGCCGCCCGGCGAGTGTTCTTCCACCGGGGATGCGAACCGCATGAGCGAGATCTTCATGATATGGCCTGGCTGCGTGCGACTTTTGGGTTGTGACCTACTTTGATCAATAAATCCAATTATTGATCGATAAAGCTGGTGATGCCGTGACTGTGTGGATTTGTGTGGCGATATTCGGCATCTAGGCACGCACTTCCAGATCATGTTATATGGAGGTGGATGTTGGTTCAGGACTAGACCGCACGCCGGAGCGTCTACGCTGACCGCACGGTTCCGACCATGCTCTGGCAGGGAGGACCGGGCGCCGTGACGCTGATTCTTGATGGCGTTGGCGTACGGCAGCGTGGAGAGATCTGGCTGGACGATATCAACCTCGAATTCCCGGCCGGAATGACGGTTCTCATCGGCCCGCTGGCAGCGGGGAAGACGACGCTGATGCGCGTCGCGGCGGGACTGCTCCCGCCCACGTCCGGGCGTGTCCTCGTCAACGGGAAAGACGTCACGTCGATTTCCGTACGGAGAAGATCCGTGGCCTTCGTCTACCAGCAGTTCATCAACTACCCCTCGTTGTCGGTGTACGAGAACATCGCCTCCCCGCTCCGCCTGGACCCCTCCTTCCCGAGAGGGGAGATCGACCGGCGGGTGCGCGAGGTGGCCGGGCTCATGGGCATCGGGGAACTGCTCGGGCGCAGGCCCGCGGAGCTGTCCGGCGGCCAGCAGCAGCGCACGGCCATCGCCCGGGCACTGGCCCGGCCCGCCGACGTGCTGCTGCTGGACGAACCGCTCGCGAACCTCGACTACAAGCTCCGGGAGCAGTTGCGCGCCGATCTGAAGGACAGGTTCGCGGACTCGCCGGGCGTGGTCCTGTACTCCACCGCCGATCCGGCCGAGGCGCTGGCCTTCGCGGCGCCGGCGGTGGTCCTGGGCCAGGGCCGGGTCCAGCACACCGGCGACGTGGCGGACATGTACGACCGGCCGCCGACGCTGGCCGTCGCCGCGACCCTCAGCGACCCGCCGCTGAACCTCCTGCCGGGCGTCGTGCGCGACGGCAGGATCGAGTGCCTCGGGGCCTCGTTCCCGGCGCCCGGCGCGCAGGGCTCCGGCCGTCACGTCGTCCTCGGGGTCCGCCCCCACCAGGTGACCATCGAGCGGACCGGCCCCGGAGGACTGGAGTTCCCCGCGGAGATCCGGCTCGCGGAGGTGACGGGGAGCACGACGTTCCTCCACCTGCTCCTGCCCGGACGGCGGCACCTCGTCGCCCAGCTGCCCGGGACCCAGCTGTTCACTCCGGGGGAGCCGGCGACGGCCTACGTGGACCCCGCGCACGTCTTCGTCTTCGACGAGGCCGGCGGGAGCCTGCCGGCCGCGTCGGCGGCGGAGGTGGATCTGCATGGCTGACATCCGCCTGGAGGGTGTGTCCCACAGCTATGACGGAGGCCGTACCTGGGCGCTGAAGCCGATGACGTGGACCTGGCGGAGCAACCGGGCCTACGCGCTGCTCGGGCCGAGCGGATGCGGCAAGACCACGCTCCTGAACATCATCTCGGGCCTGATCTCGCCGACGACGGGGCGGATCTGGCTCGGCGACCGCGAGGTCACCTCGGTGCCGACCGCGGGCCGCAACATCGCCCAGGTCTTCCAGTTCCCGGTCCTGTACGAGCAGATGTCGGTGTACGACAACCTCGCCTTCCCGCTGCGCAACCGCGGGTATCCCCGCGCGGAGGTCGACCGGAGGGTCCGTACGGTGTCGCAGCTGCTCGGGCTGGACGGCCACCTCGGGCGCAGGTCGCGGCGGCTGGACCCGGGACGGCAGCAGATCGTCTGCCTGGGCCGCGGGCTGGTCCGCCCCGACGTCGCGGCGGTGCTGCTCGACGAGCCCCTCACCGTGATCGATCCGGCGCTGAAATGGACGCTGCGCAGCAAGCTCAAGGAGATCCACCGCGACACCGGTCACACGCTCGTCTACGTCACCCACGACCAGACCGAGGCCCTGACCTTCGCCGACGAGGTGGTGGTCCTCAAGGACGGGGAGATCGTGCAGGCCGGCGAGCCGACCGAGCTGTTCCTGGCGCCCGCCCACGAGTTCGTCGGCCACTTCATCGGCTCGCCCGGGATGAACGTGGTGCCCGCCGAGATCACCGGCGGCGTGGTCAGGGTCGGCGGGGCGGTCGTCGGGCGCGCCGCGGGCGACGGCGGCGACCTCCCGCCGGGCCCGGTGCGGATCGGTGTCCGGCCGGAGTTCGTCCGGATCGTCCCCGGGCGGGACGCTCCCGGATGGGGCGGTCCTGAAACGGACACAGCTGGACGGGATGCCCCCGGGTGGGACGGGCCGGGCCGGGACGCCGGGGCGCGGGCGGCCCCGGGACTTCAGGCGCGGATCACCGGGGTGGACCGCATGGGCTCCTACCACCTCGTGCACGCCCGGGTGGACGGTCACACCCTCGTCTCCAAGACCGGCCCCGGCTCCCGGCACGAGCCCGGCGCCGTCGCCTTCTTCCGCTTCGATCCCGGCCGGGCGTTCCTGTTCCGGGACGAGGTCCGGTGCGGATCGCTGGCGCCCCTCGGAGGCTCCCTCGAACAACCCCTCGAAGGGCCCCTCGAAGGAGCCCGCGGGAGATCTCCGGAAGGGAGGCAGGGAGCGTGACAGGCAAGGGCGCCGAGGAGCTCGCCCCGGCGGGCGCGACCGTCGCCGGCGGGCAGGTGGCCGGGGAGATCCTCACCGGCGACGTCCTCGCGGGCGCCGCCCGGGAGGCGCCCGGCGAGCAGGACGCCTCCCGGGCGGACAGCAGGACGAAGAACAACCGGGCCTGGTTCCTGGTGCTCCCGGTCGTGGTGTCGGTCGCCTTCACCGCGGTGATCCCGCTGATGACGGTCGTCAACTTCTCCGTCCAGGACATCTTCAGCCCCACCGACCGGATCTTCGTGGGGCTGGACTGGTTCCGGAGCGTCACCCGCGATCCCGAGATCCGCGCAGCCCTCCTGCGGACCCTGCTGTTCTCGGCCCAGGTGCTGCTGCTGGAGATCCCGCTCGGCGTGGCGCTGGCGGTGTCGATGCCGCGCCGCGGGGCGGGGGTGTCGGTGGCCCTGGTCCTGGTCGCGCTGCCGCTGCTCATCCCGTGGAACGTGGTGGGCACCATCTGGCAGATCTTCGCGCGCGGCGACATCGGGCTGGGCGGCTGGACGATCAACAACGTCCTGGGCGTCAACTTCAACTACACCCTGGACTCCACCGACGCCTGGATCACGGTCCTGCTCATGGACGTCTGGCACTGGACCCCGCTGGTGGCGCTGCTGGCCTACGCGGGCCTGCGGTCGATCCCGGAGCCGTACTTCCAGGCCGCGCAGATCGACGGGGCCTCCGCCTGGGCGACCTTCCGCCACATCCAGCTGCCCCGCCTGCGCGGCGTGCTGACGATCGCGATCCTGCTGCGCTTCATGGACAGCTTCATGATCTACACCGAGCCGTTCGTGGTGACCGGAGGCGGCCCCGGGAACGCCACGTCGTTCCTGAGCATCCTGCTGTCGAAGATCGCCGTCGGCCAGTTCGACCTGGGACCGGCGGGCGCCTTCTCCCTGCTGTACTTCCTCATCGTGCAGATCGTCTCGTACGTCTTCTTCACCGTGCTCACCAGGACGGGGAGGTGAGCACGGTGGCCGGAGAAGGGAGGCGGACGGAACCGGTCGCGGTGGCGGCCAAGGCCCGGCGGCAGCTCCCGTGGGCCCGGACGGTGTTCTGGTTGTACGCCGCGACGCTCATGCTCCCCCTGCTGTGGATGTTCGGCATGTCCATCCGGCCGAACGAGGACATCCTCGGCAGCTTCTCGCTGTTCCCGCAGCGGGTGACGTTCGACAACTACCAGACGTTCTTCACCGACCCCGTGTGGTACTCGAGCTACCTGAACTCGATCGTCTACACGTCCATGAACGCGGTCATGTCGCTGATCGTGGCGCTCCCGGCGGCCTACGCCTTCTCCCGGTTCCGGTTCGCCGGGGACAAGCACCTGTTCTTCTGGCTGCTGACCAACCGCATGGCCCCGCCCGCGGTGTTCCTGCTGCCGTTCTTCCAGATCTACCAGAGCGTCGGGCTGTTCGACACGCACCTCGGGGTCGCCATCGCGCACATGCTGTTCAACGTCCCGCTCGCCGTCTGGATCCTGGAGGGCTTCATGTCGGGGATCCCGCGCGAGATCGACGAGACCGCGGCGATCGACGGATACTCCCTGCCGCGGTTCTTCATCCGCATCTTCCTGCCGCTGATCCGCTCCGCGATCGGGGTCACCGCGTTCTTCTGCTTCATGTTCAGCTGGGTCGAGCTGCTCATCGCCAGGACGATCACCTCGGTCAACGCCAAGCCGATCGCCGCCACCATGACGCGGACCGTGAGCGCGGCCGGGGTCGACTGGGGACTGCTCGCGGCGGCGGGCGTGCTGACGATCATCCCGGGAGCGGTCGTCATCTGGTTCGTCCGCAACTACATCGCCAAGGGGTTCGCCCTCGGGAGGGTCTGACCGTGTTCGAGTGGATGGTGTGGACCCTGCCCACGGCCCTGGTGTTCGTCGGGCTGGCCCTGCTGCTGGCCGGGATGGCGGTCTGGGCCAGGATCTCGCCGCCGGTGGCGCGGCGCGGCTTCCTGCGGATCGAGACCGACCGGGGCGACCGGCTGTACATCGGCCTGATCAGCGCGGCGGTCGTGCTCACCGTGTGGATCGCCGTCACCGACCTGTCGATGTGGCTGGCGCTGGCGTGCGCTCTGCTGACGGCGCTGGTGATCGGCAGATGGGGATGACCTGAGAGACAACGCCGGCCTGAGAGGAGCCAGACGATGTCGTTACCACTCAAGAGAACACTCAGGAGGCGGGCGGTCGTCGTCCTGTCCGTTCTCGGGCTGCTGACGGCGGCGGCGTGCGCGCAGGACGACGAGGGGGGAAGGCCCGCCGGCGAGTTCAACGAGGCGAACGCCAAGGCGGCGGCGGAGCGCTGGGTCACCCGGGAGTTCACCCCGAGCACGCTCTCCCGGGACCAGCAGCTCGCGGAGATGGACTGGTTCATGAAGGCGGCCGCGCCGTACCGGGGAATGGAGATCAACGTCGTCTCCGAGACCATCACCACGCACGAGTACGAGTCGCAGCAGCTCGCCAAGGCGTTCTCCGAGATCACCGGGATCAGGCTCAAGCACGACCTGATCCAGGAGGGGGACGTCATCGAGAAACTCCAGACCCAGATCCAGGGCGACCAGAACATCTACGACGCCTACGTCAACGACTCCGACCTCATCGGCACCCACTCCCGCGGCGACTACGTGTTCCCGCTCTCGGACTACATGGCCGGCGAGGGCAGGGCGGTGACGTCGCCCACGCTCGACATCGACGATTTCATCGGCATCAGCTTCACCACCGGGCCGGACAAGAAGGTCTACCAGCTCCCCGACCAGCAGTTCGCGAACCTCTACTGGTTCCGCTACGACTGGTTCACCGACGAGAAGATCAAGAAGCAGTTCAGGGACGCCTACGGGTACGAGCTCGGCGTGCCGGTCAACTGGGCCGCCTACGAGGACATCGCCGACTTCTTCACCAACAAGGTGAACGGCAACGGCACCGTCGACGGCAAGAAGGTCTACGGCCACATGGACTACGGGCGCAAGGACCCGTCCCTGGGCTGGCGCTTCACCGACGCCTGGCTGTCCATGGCCGGCAACGGCGACCCCGGCATCCCCAACGGGCTGCCGGTGGACGACTGGGGCATCAGGGTGGAGGACTGCCGGCCGGTCGGCTCGTCGGTGAGCCGCGGCGGCGACACCAACGGCCCGGCGGCGGTGTACGCGCTGACCAAGTACGTGGACTGGCTGAAGCGGTTCGCGCCGAAGGAGGCGGCCGGGATGAACTTCAGCGAGGCCGGCCCGGTCCCGGCGCAGGGCAACATCGCCCAGCAGATCTTCTGGTACACCGCGTTCACCGCCGACATGACCAAGCAAGGACTGCCGGTCGTCAACGAGGACGGCACGCCGAAGTGGCGCATGGCGCCCAGCCCGCACGGCGCGTACTGGAAGGACGGCAACAAGCTGGGCTACCAGGACGCCGGCTCGTGGACCCTGCTCAAGAACACCCCCAAGGAACGCCGGGCCGCGGCGTGGCTGTACGCCCAGTTCGTCACGTCCAAGACGGTCTCGCTGAAGAAGTCCATCGTGGGACTGACCTTCATCCGGGACTCCGACGTCAGGAGCGACTACTTCTCGGACAACGCCGCCAAGTACGGCGGGCTGATCGAGTTCTACCGCTCGCCCGCCCGGGTGCAGTGGACCCCGACCGGGACCAACGTGCCCGACTACCCGAGACTGGCCCAGCTGTGGTGGCAGAACGTCGCCACCGCGGTGACCGGGGAGACCACGCCCCAGCAGTCGATGGACAACCTCGCCAAGCAGCAGGACGACATCCTCTCCCGGCTGGAGCGCCGCGGGTACGGCGGTGACTGCGCGCCCAAGCTGAACCCCGAGCAGGACCCGCAGTACTGGCTGGACCAGCCGGGCGCCCCGGTGCCCAAGCTCGCCGACGAGCGGGGCAAGCCGGAGACGCTCGACTACGACGAACTGATCGCGCAGTGGAAGAGCGCGGACTGAGGCTTTCCGCGTGGGCTGAGGCTTTCCGCGTGGGCTGAGGCTTTCCCGCGTGGAGTGAGGTTTCCCCAGGCGGGGTGAGGTCTCCCGGTGCGGGCCGTCTTCCCCGGCGGCCCGCGCCGCTGTTCTTGCGGGGTCCCGCCGGGCGGTGTCCTGTTATGTCCGGGACCAGTTGGGCATCGAGGGGTGGTAGGGAAAACCGCAGGCAGGAATGGTCATGAACAAGAGAGCACCGCAGGGGACGGCTCCTCGGACCGAGGAGGACAGGGAGCGGGAGAAGGCGAGGGAGGAGTACAAGGGCACCACCTTCGATCCCGAGCTGCACAACATGGGCGGGGACGTCGGTCCCGCGTCGATCCGCGGCTCCAACGCCAAGCCGGGCGGGCGCCCGTACGACGACGCCGAGCCCAAGAGCGGCTGGTCCGAGCCCATGGGATACATGGCCGGCCGCGACGACGAGTCGCCGGCGACGGCGGGTTCGGACGAGAAGTCGGTGGGGGCGCGGACGGACGAGATAGAGGGCCACACCGAGACGATCGCCGGACCGAGCCCGCATCCCATGCCCGCCGGGACGGACGGTCCCCGCGGCACCCCGGAGGACGCCGCCCGCCGGGCGAGGGGACCGGTGGAGGGCGGCCCGGACGACGACGGGCCCCGGCCGAGCCGCACCGCCCCGTCCACGGGCGGGCACGTGGGAGCCGACCTGGACTGGGTCGCCTCCGACGAGGACGACCCGGACGGAGGGTCGGGCCGGACGGCGGAGGGGGACGGCGGTTACCTCCCCGGCGAGGCGACCGGCCGCCCCGGCAGGTGAGTCCGGGCCCGGCCGGATGGGGTGACGGGATCGGAACCCCGGGAGCGGACGCCGACACGGGCGCCCGTGTGGTTGAGTGATGGTATGACCGGTCTGGGGGATGATTTCACCAGCCCGATCGAGGGCGGTGCGATTCCGGATCGTGCTGACGACGCCGATTTCGCCGTGACCTTCCCGGTGGTGGCGCTGATCGCCTCCGCCGGCGGGCTCGACGCCCTGTCACGGGTGCTGGGGCCGTTGCCCGCGGAGCTGCCGGCGGCCGTACTGGTCGTCCTGCACCAGGACCCGGCCAACCCCGGTCAGCGGCTGGCGGCCATTCTGGCCCGGCGGACCAAGCTGAGCCTCCAGGTCGCCGCCGACGACGACGTGCTGCGGCCCGGCCTGGTCCTGGTGATCCCGCCGGGCCGGCACCTGCTGATCACCTCTCAGTCCCGGATCGGACTGATCGAGGCCGGGCCCCTGCCGCCGTCCCGGCCCTCGGCCGACCTGCTGCTGGCCACCCTGGCGGTCACCTGCGGTCCGCGCGCGCTGGCCGTCGTCCTGACCGGGATGGGCCATGACGGCCAGGCCGGGGTGCGCGCCATCGCGCATTGCGGCGGCACCGTCATCGCCCAGGACCAGGCCACCTCCCGGTTCTTCTCGATGCCGTCGGCGGCCATCGCCACCCGGCAGGTCAGTCAGGTCCTCGCCCTGGACGACATCGCAACCGCGATCATCGCCCACACCGCCGCGGCGCCCTGACACCGAACGCCGGCGAGCGCCGGTCCGCCGCTTCGCCCGGTGGCGGCTCAGCCGACGATGACTTTTTCCTCGGGCAGTTCATAGCGGCGGGTGCGGTCGCGCAGGGCCAAGGCGGAAAACAGGGTGGCCGGGCCGACCCGGCCGGCGAACATCAACGCCGCGACGAGCAGCTGCCCGGCCGCGGTGAGATCGGCGGTGATCCCGGTCGACAACCCCACCGTGGCGATAGCCGAGACCACCTCGAACACCACCCGATCCAGGCCGTGCGGGGTCAGCGCGAGCAACGCATAAGTACTGGCGATGACCAACCCCACGCCCAGCAGGGCGATGGCCAGTGCCTGGCGCTGCACGGCGGCGGCCAGGCGGCGGTGGCCGACGTTGACCTGGGTCTCACCGCGCAGCTCGGCCCACAGAACGTAGGCCAGCACGGCGAAGGTGGTGACCTTGATGCCGCCGGCGGTGCCGGCGCTGCCGCCGCCAATGAACATCAACACATCGGTGGCCATCCAGCTGGTCGGGTACATGCCGGCGATATCCAGGCTGTTGAATCCGGCGGTGCGGGGCATCACCCCAGTGAAGAAGCCTGCCAGCAGCTTGCCGCCGGTACCCATCGGCCCCAGGGTCCTGGGATTGGCCCACTCGGTGATGGTGAAGATCAGGAAACCCACGATGAGCAGGACCAGGGTGGTGACGACGGTGATGCGGGTCAGCACCGACCACCGGCTCGGATGGCGCCAGGAGCGATGCAGCTCGAAAATGACCGGAAAGCCCAAGCCGCCGATGATGACCGCACCCGCGATCGGCAGGCAGATCCATCCATCGGTGGCAAAGCGCATCAGGTTGTCGGGCAGGAGCCCGAAGCCGGCGTTGTTGAACGCCGAGATCGCATGGAAGATGCCCCAGTAGACGGCTCGGCCGAACGGCTGGCCGTAGCCGAGGGCGAAGCGGGCACTCAGCACCGCGGCGGTGAGCGCCTCAGTGGTCAGGCTGAACAGGACCACCTTGACGATCACCCGGCGCAGGTCGCTCATCGCCAAGGCCTTGGTCTCGGCCTGAGCCCACATCCGGGCGCGCAGCCCGATCCGACCGGAGATCATCATCGCGAACAGGGTGGCCAGGGTCATGATGCCCAGACCACCGGCCTGGATCAACAGCAAGATGACGGCCTCGCCGAAGACCGACCAGTGACCGGCGGTGTCGACGACCACCAGCCCGGTCACGCACACCGCCGAGATCGCGGTGAACAGCGCATCGATCCACCGGGTCGCGGTGCCGGACTCACTGGCCCACGGGCTGGCCAGCGCCACGGTGCCAAGCGCCGCGGCGACGGCGAACGCGGACACGATGATCTGAGCCGGATGCTGGAAGCGCTCCAGCAGCACTCGAGAGGCGAAACCGCGCATTGATCGGACCATCCTGTCGCTTGAGGCGCGCCTGGGCATCGGCGCGGTGATGACGACCCAAAAGTCGATCTTGATAGGTGGGGTTCAGATCGCGGACGGCGGCTCAGCCGACATGGACGAGAGGGCGCCGGACGGGGTCCGGCTCGGCCTGCCGCAGCACCTCGCGGGTCAGCGGCGGGATGTCACCGCCGCCGAAGACCAGATAGCGCAGCAGCGCGCCGATCGGGTTGCCCTCGGCGGCCCAGTGGTAGTAGACGTGCGGCGTCTTGCCGGTCTCATCGCGCAGATACAGCAGCAGCGCGGCGATGGAGTTGGCGATGGTCGGGCTCTCCATGCGCAGGACGCGGAAACCGTGCCGTTCCTCGCCGACGACCCGCAGCTCGCTTTCGAACTCCGAGGCGTCCGGGACGGTCACCTCCAGGAAGATCAGCCCTTCGGCGGTGCGCAGCCGGTGCAGCTCCCAGGCCTCACGGGCCTTGTCGACGTACTCCTTGCAGTCCCGGGCGTGCGGCTCGTTGGCGATCAGGTGGATCTCCCCGGCCTCGTTGATGAAGCGCCGGGCGGCGTCGTCCAGGCTGATGCGGGTGACGCGCAGCTCGGTGGAGCGGGTGGCCCGGGAGACCAGCGAGGTGATCACGATGGCCAGCACGAACAGCAGCGCGATCACCAGGCCGTCGGGCCGCTCGATGATGTTGGCCACGGTGGCGTAGGCGAAGATCAGGCTGATGACGCCGGAGGGAACCGCGGCCCGGCGGCGGCCCGCGGTCCAGGCCGACAGGGTGACCGCGACCGCCGCCGACAGGATCAGCGCCAGCACGCCGGTGGCGTAGGCGCCGCCCTGGGATTCGACGTCGGCGTTGAAGAACAGCGTGATGGCGAAGGAGACGGCGGTGAAGACCAGCACCATCGGCCGGGTGGCGCGCGACCAGTCCGGGGCCATGCCGTAGCGGGGCAGATACCGGGGCACGATGTTGAGCAGTCCGGCCAGCGCCGAGGCGCCGGCGAACCACAGGATGGCGATCGTGGAGACGTCGTAGGCGGTGCCGAACCAGTCGCCGAGGAACTCGTGCGCGAGATACGCCAGGGCACGGCCGTTGGCCTTGCCGCCCTCGGCGAACTCCTCGTGCGGGATCAGCACGGTGGTGGCGAAGCTGGAGGTGATCAAAAAGCCGCTCATGATGAGCGCGGCGGTGGTCAGCAGCTTCCTGGCCCCCGCGACGCGCCGCGCCGGATCCCCCTTGACCAGGGGCATCACCGCCACGCCGGTCTCGAAGCCGGACAGCCCCAGGGCGAGTTTCGGCATGACGTACAAGGAGACGGCGATCATCGCGATCGGGCTGGTGTGTTCAGTGGTCAGCGTGGTGTGCCAGCGACCGACCAGGGCGGGTTCGGTGAGCACGTGCTCGACCGCGACGCCGACGACGACGACGTTCAGTGCCAGGTAGAGCGCGACCAGCACCACGGCGATGGAGATGGCCTCGCCGAACCCGAGCAGGAACACCCCGCCCAGCGCGGCGATCAGCACCAGGGTGACCGGTACCTGCCAGCCGGTGAGGGCCTCGGGCACGAACGGGTTGTGCAGCACGTGCGCGGTGGCGTCGGCGGCCGACAGGGTGATCGTCACGATGAACGCGGTGGCGACGAACCCGAGCAGGAACAGCACCAGCAGCTTGCCGCGCCAGCCGGGCAGCAGGTTCTCCAGCATCGACAGCGAGCCCAGCCCGTTGGGGCTCTCCCTGGCGACCGCCCGGTAGGTGGGCAGCGCCCCGAACAGTGTCAGCGCCACCAGCAGCAGCGTGGCGACCGGGCTGAGCGCCCCGGCGGCCAGCGCGGCGATGCCGGGCTGGTAGCCCAGGGTGGAGAAGTAGTCCACACCGGTCAGGCACATCACCTGCCACCAGGAGTGCTGGTGGCCCGGCGCCTCCTCGTGG
Organism: Planobispora rosea; assembly: GCF_014648175.1. Lineage (GTDB taxonomy): Bacteria > Actinomycetota > Actinomycetes > Streptosporangiales > Streptosporangiaceae > Planobispora > Planobispora rosea. The sequence goes on along the minus strand of NZ_BMQP01000014.1, from coordinate 6,026 downwards.
TGCGGGCCGGTGGTCCTGGCGTCGCTGCGCGGCAGGCCGTGCAGCAGCCAGCCGCGCAGCGCGGACTCGGCGCGCGCGGATCCGGTCCTCTGCGGGGTCGATGTGTTCATCGCGGCCCATCCTCCGTGGTCGATGTCACTCGCCGGGGCGGGTGTGTGCGGGTGTGTGCGGGTGTGTGCGGTGCGCATGGCGCGTTCCCTTCCGCGGCCGGCGCCGGGCACGGCGGCGGTCGCCGGCCGGCGGGAACACCGTCCGGCGGCGCGGGCCGGGCCTTAAGGCGCGAACCGGTAGCCCATGCCGGGCTCGGTGATCAGATGGGCCGGCCGGGCGGGGTCGGGCTCCAGCTTCCGCCGCAGCTGGGCCATGTACTGGCGCAGGTAGTGGGTCTCCTTGGCGTATCCCGCCCCCCACACCTCGGTGAGCATCTGCCGCTGGCTGATCAGCCTGCCCGGGTTGCGCAGCAGCAGCTCCAGCAGGCGCCACTCGGTGGGGGTCAGCCGCACGTCGCCGGAGACCGTCTTGGCGGCCAGGTCGACCGTGCGCTCGCCGATCCGGATCTGCGCCGGCTGCGCCTCGTGCGGTGCGGCGCGCCGGGTGACGGCCCGGATGCGGGCCAGCAGCTCTTCGATGTCGAACGGTTTGGTGACGTAGTCGTCGGCGCCGGCGTCCAAGGCGTCGATCTTGTCCTGGCTGCCCGCCCGGCCCGACAGCACCACGATCGGCACCGACGTCCAGCCGCGCAGGCCGCAGACCACCTCCACCCCGTCGATGTCGGGCAGGCCCAGGTCCAGCACGATCAGGTCGGGACGGAACTGCGCGGCCTGGCGCAGGGCGGAGCCGCCGTCACCGGCCAGGGCGACCTCGTAGTGGCGGGCGACCAGGTTGATGCGCAGCGCTCGCAGCAGCTGCGGCTCGTCGTCGACGATCAGGACGCGGGTCACGGGCCCTCCCCGGTGGGCGCGTCCTCCGCCGACGGGAGGACGCGCATGGAAACGATCATGGTGAGCCCGCCGCCGGGGGTCTCGTCGGGGACCAGGGTGCCGCCCATGGCCTCGGTGAGCCCGCGCGCGAGCGCCAGGCCCAGCCCGACACCGGTGTGGTTGTCCCGGTCGCCCAGCCGCTGGAAGGGCAGGAAGACCTGCTCGCGGGCCGCGTACGGGATGCCGGGGCCGCGGTCGATCACACGGATCTCCACGCGGTCACCGTGCCTGCTGGCGGTGATCAGGGCTTTCTGATCCGGTGGGCTGTGGCGGGCCGCGTTCGACAGCAGGTTGACCAGTACGCGTTCCAGCAGGGCCGCATCGGCGACGATCTCGGGCAGATCCAGCGGGACGTCACCCCTGACGCGGTCGCGCAGCGGGCCCAGGGCGTCGACGGAGCGCGGCACGATCTCCTCCAGTGCCACGGGGTGCAGGGCCAGGCCGAGTACACCGGCCTGCAGGCGGCTCATGTCGAGCAGGTTGGCCACCAGGCGGTCCAGCATGGCCAGGGACTCGGCGGCGGTGGCCAGGAGTTCGGCGCGATCGTGCTCCGACCAGGCGATCTCGGTGCTGCGCAGGCTGTCGACGGAGGCCTTGGCCGAGGCGAGCGGGGTGCGCAGGTCGTGGCTGACGGCGGCCAGCAGGGCGGTGCGCATCCTGTCGGCCTCGGCCAGTGGTCTGGCCTGCTCGGCCTCGTGCTGGAGGCGCTCCTGGCGCAGGGCGACGGCGGCCTCGGTAGCGAACGCCTCCAGGACCCGGCGGTCGGAAGCCTCCAGCAGCCGCCCGCGGACCGCCAGCACCAGGGAGGCGTCGATGACCACGTCGGTGTCGGCGGCGGCCGGGCAGGCGCAGGGCGGACCGCCGGAGGTGGCCAGGATGCGCCAGGCCTCGGGATCGGCGCGGTCCTCGGGGCCCGGCTCGCCGACGCGTTCCAGGAGGGTGACCGAGGTCAGCGCGAAGGTCTCCCGCAGCCGGGCCAGCAGGGAGACCAGCGCGGCCTGGCCGCGCAGCACGTGCCCGGCCAGTGTGGACAACACCTCGGCCTCGGCGCCGGCGCGGGCGGCCTCGGCGGTACGGCGGGCGGCCAGGTCGACGACGGCGCTAACGGTGATCGCGACCAGCACGAACACGGTGAGCGCGAGCAGGTTGTCGGCATCGGCCACGAACAGGGTGTGCAGGGGCGGTGTGAAGAACCAGTTGAGCAGGGCGAAGCCGCCCACGGCGGCGGTGATCGCCGGCCACCTGCCGCCGACCAGCGCCACACCGGCGACCATCAGCAGGAACAGCAGGATCCGGCTGGACATGCTCACCGCCCCGCCCAGCAGGACGAGGAGGGCGGCCAGGGCGGGCAGGCCGAGCGCGGTCAGGCCCCATCCGGCCATCCGCCGGATCCGGGAGAGCCCGGCACGCGAGCGCCACGGGCGCCGCCGGCCGGTGGCGGTCTCCCCGTGGGTGACCATGTGCACGTCGATGGAGCCCGACAGCGCGATGATCTCCGTACCGACACCGCGGGAGAGCACCTGGGCCAGCCGGCCGCGGCGGGAGGCGCCCACCACCAGCTGGGTGGCGTTGACGCCGCGGGCGAAGTCCAGCAGCGCCCGCGGGACGTCCTGTCCCACCACCTGGTGGTAGGAACCGCCCAGGGCCTCGACCAGGGCGCGCTGGCGGGCCAGGTGCGCCGGGCTGGCGTCGCTCAGACCGCCGCCCGCCCGGGTGACGTGCACCGCCAGCAGATCGGCGCCGCTGCTCCGGCCGGCGACGCGGGCCGCCCGCCTGATCAGCGTGTCGCCCTCCGGACCGCCGGTCAGCGCGACCACGACCCGCTCGCGTACCTCCCAGGTTCCGGCGATGCCGTGCTCGGCGCGGTAGTGCTCCAGCTGCTCGTCGACCTTTCCCGCCACCCACAACAGCGCCAGCTGCCGCAGCGCGGTCAGGTTCCCCTCGCGGAAGTAGCTCGAGAGCGCGGCGTCGATCTCCTCCGGAGCGTAGATGTTCCCGTGCGCCAGACGGCGACGCAGCGCCTGGGGGGTCATGTCGACCAGCTCGACCTGGTCGGCCCGCCGTACGACCTCGTCCGGCACGGTTTCGCGCTGCGTCACCCCGGTGATCCGCCGCACCACGTCGGTGAGCGACTCCAGGTGGTGGATGTTGACGGTGGAGACGACGTCGATGCCGGCCTCCAGGATCTGTTCGATGTCCTGCCAGCGCTTGGCGTTCCTCGACCCCGGAGCGTTGGTGTGGGCGAGCTCGTCGACCAGGGCGACTCCCGGCCGGCGGGCGATGACCGCCTCGGTGTCCATCTCGGTGAAGCTCTCGCCCCGGTGGAACAGGATCCTGCGGGGGACGACCTCCATGCCGTCCAGGAGAGCGGCGGTGCGGGCACGGCCGTGGGTCTCCACCAGGCCCACGACCACGTCCCGGCCGCGTTCCATCCCCCGCAGCCCCTCCTCCAGCATGGCGAAGGTCTTGCCGACCCCCGGAGCCGCGCCCAGGTAGACCCGCAGCCGCCCCTGTGGCATGCCGACCACCGTTCCCCGATCCCGAAAACACCCCGAGACCCTCCATGAGGGTCAAAAACCATGAAATATCGACAGCCGGTGGTTTCCCTGCATCTTGACGCTTTCCCTACGCCGCCGGCCGGGTTGTTGACGCGTTCCATACGCGTCTGTTCGAGGTGTGCCCTGCCCCGCCGAGGCGGCCCGCCTCTGCATAGGAATTGATTTATATAAGTTCTCACTACTATTTTGATGGCGTGCACGCGTTCACCGTGCTCGGCGATCCTGTCCGCCGCAGGATCCTCGAGCTGCTCGCCGACGGAGAGATGACCTCGGGCGAGGTGTGCGAGGTCATCCAGCGGGAGTTCGGCATCTCCCAGCCCGCCGTCTCCCAGCATCTCAAGGTGCTGCGGGAGAGCGGCTTCGCGGTGGTGCGCCCGGAGGGGACCCGGCGCCTCTACGCGGTGAACTCCGGACCGCTGCGCGAGGTCGACGTGTGGCTCGATCGTTTCCGGCGCTTCTGGACCCCCCATCTGGACGCGCTGGCGACGGAGCTGGCCAGGGGCAGGCGGGAGCGCCGTCTGCGCGACTCCGGGGACGACCCGGAGCGGAAGGGGAAGAGTTGATGATCGACGTCACCCACCAGATCAACGCCGTCCGGCGGAAGGTCGGGACGCGCGTGCTGGAGGCGGGGGAGGCGCGCACCGTGACCGTCAGCCGGACCTACGACGCCCCCGTCGAGGACGTCTGGGACGCCTGCACCAACCCCGAGCGCATTCCCCGCTGGCTCATGCCCGTCTCGGGCGAGCTCCGGCCCGGCGGCCGCTACCAGCTCCACGGCAACGCGGGCGGGAAGGTCGAGCGTTGCGACCCGCCCACGAGCTTCGCCGCCACCTGGGAGTACGGCGGAGAGGTCAGCTGGATCGAGGTCCGGCTGGCCCCCGACGCCGAGGGCGGAACGCGGCTGGTGCTGGAGCACATCGCCCACGTGGACGACGTCCGGTGGGCCGAGTTCGGCCCCGGCGCGGTCGGCATCGGCTGGGACCAGATGCTCCTGGGGCTCGACGCCCACCTGTCCTCCGGGGCCGGGATGACCCCGCAGGAGGCCGAGGCCTGGGGCGCCTCCGAGGAGGGCAGGCGGTTCGTGGCGCTCAGCAGTCAGCGGTGGTGCGAGGCGAACATCGCGGCGGGCGCCGACGAGGCCGCCGCGCGGGCCGCCGCGGCCCGCACCACGGCCTTCTACACCGACGTCCCCGAATCCTGACCGGGTACGGCTACCGCAGCAGGGGAAGCCTGCCGGTGAGCCGTTCCACGTCCGCGCGAGGACCGAGCAGGCTCACCGCGAGGTAGGTCAGGTCCTCGCTCCCGGTGCGGGCCAGTTCGCCCAGGTAGTCGCCGTAGACGGTGGTCCGCTGGGCGATCGTGGCCATGTCGGTGACCACCAGGTCCGGTACGGCCGCCGCCTCCTCCCCGACCCGGCGCAGGACGGCGGCGGGGGCGGCCAGCACCGTGCACCCGGTCCAGGGCAGCCCCGAGTGCGCGCGGCCCGAGGCGTCGGCGCCGTCCGCGCCCAGGATCGCCGGTACGGCGTTGCCGACGGCCGCGGCCAGGCAGGCCGCGGCGTTGGCCTGCAGCCCGCGCGGCAGATCCCGGTCGATCACGATCACCCACTTCACCGGCAGCTCCCGGGTGGGCAGGTCGGGCCGGTAGTCGAGGCCGGTCGCCCAGTTGTCCAGAACGGTCATACACGTGCTCCTTCCTCCGAACTTCAGGAAGGAATCTCGCATCTGGACCGCTGGAATCTCAATGCGAGGCACCGAATTCCGAAGGAAATTCGGAATGTCATGGCACGATGCGTCCATGGACGAAGTTGATGCGGCCATCCTCGCCGAACTGCAGCGCGACGGCCGGCAGACCAACCGCGAGCTCGCCGAGCGCATCGGCGTGGCCGCCTCCACCTGCCTGGAGCGGGTGCGTTCCCTGCGGAACAGGGGAGTGATCGAGGGCTTCCACGCCGAGGTCAACCTCGGCGCCATCGGCCGCCCGGTCCAGGCGCTCATCCACGTCCGGCTCCATCCGAAGATCCGGGAGTCGGTGGAGGCGTTCCGCGACTACGTCACCGCCCTGCCCGAGACCCTCGCGGTCTTCGTGGTGTCCGGCGGCGACGACTTCATCATCCAGGTGGCCGTACGGGACACCGGCCACCTGCGTGACTTCGTCCTCGACCACGTCGCCCGGCACCGCACCATCGCCGACGTCCGTACCTCCCTGGTCTACGACCACATCCGCAAGACCTCGGTGGAGGAGCTCCCGCCGGAGCGGCCGGGCGCGCCCCGCAGGGGGCGCCGCAGATGACCGTCCGCGATCGGACCCGGAACCGGACCCGGACCCGGATCGTTTTCCCGCCGGACGTTCCGGCCGGGCGCGGTCAGGCCCGGTCCGCCGGCGCGGACGGCCGGTCGCCGGCCGCAGCGCGGGCGGCCAGCAGGGAGGCGTGGGTGGGCGCGTCGGGAACGTGGGCGGGCCTGAGCGCGGCGAACTCCTTGCGCAG
>NZ_BMQP01000013.1 GCF_014648175.1 Planobispora rosea | reverse complement strand
GGCCCTGCTCGACCTCGACCACTTCAAGCGCTTCAACGACACCCACGGCCACCAGGCCGGTGACGAGCTGCTGGCCGGGGCCGCCACCGCCTGGAGCCTGGTGATCACCTCCGGCGACATGCTGGCCCGCTACGGCGGTGAGGAGTTCGTGCTGCTGATGCCCGGCCGCACCCTGGACGACGCCGAGCACCTGCTGGCCGCCCTGCGGGTCGTCACCCCGCAGGGACAGAGCTTCTCGGCGGGCCTGGCTCTGTGGGACGGCCGGGAGAGCGCGCTGGGACTGCTGCGCCGCGCCGACACCGCGCTCTACGCCGCCAAGGACGCCGGGCGGGCCCGCACCGCGCGGGCGGCCCCGGCGGTGACACCCGGCGGGCCGCCCCTGGAGCCCACGTCCCTGACCACCGGCTGAGGACCCCCGCGTCCCCTACCGGCTCACCGCCGAGGCCAGGGCGCGCACCCGTTCGGTGTGGCGGTCGTGACCGATGATCACCGGTGGCTCGTTGTACGGCATGGCGTCGGAGGAGCGGCGCAGCTTGACGTACTGCCCGCAGGCGTCCACCGCGTAGGGCTCCATGTCGTCCTGGAGCGCGCCGATCACCGTGATCCCGTAGGTCTCGCCGATCCGGCGGAACAGCGCCACGGCCTCGCGGCGGTGCTCCTTGCCGAGGTTGCGGCCCAGCTCGTCCAGGACCAGGCAGAGATGCCCGCCGCCGGAGGAGGCGATCGCCGCCGCGCAGACCAGCTTCACGGCCTTCTCGTCCATCAGCGCGGTGTTGGCCCGCCGGTTGTACGGCACGAAGCCCTGGCCCTCGCCCCGGCGCCACTTCGGGACGACCCGCCAGGCCCAGCGCTGCTCCGGGTCGGCGGGCGCGGGCGGGACGGGGAACTCCAGCGTCGCGCCGTACCCTCCGTAGGAGGTGTCCAGTTTCTCGAACTCCTCGGCCACCCGGGTCAGCCGCGCCTTGATCGCGGCGGTCAGCGCCGCGCGGTGCACGGCGGTGGACTGGGCGGCCTCCTCCGCGCCCCTGGCGGCGGCCGCCAGGTCCCGCTGCCGGGTGGCGAGCTGGGCCTCGATCTGACGGCGCTGGTGGCGTTCGTACTCCTCCTGGCCGCGCAGGTAGGACGAGAGCGCCGCGCACACGCCGGGGAACGTCGCCTGCTCCCGGGCGGTCCGGCCCGCACCGGGCTCGCTCCGCTCCCGCAGGAGGAACCGGAGCTCCTCGGGCGTCTCCTCGTCGTCTGCGGGGAAGGTGGCGCGCAGGGCCTCGTCCAGGCGGCGCTCGGCCGCCCGCCACCACTCCTCGGCGGTCAGCGGGCGCTCGTCGTCGCCCAGCGCGTCCAGCCACTCGTGCGCGCCCTCGGCCGTCCCGCCCCACTCCCGGGTCAGCTCGTCCAGCCGCAGGGCGGCGCGGTCGGCGGCGACCCGGGCGGCCTGCTCGCCGGCCTGGTCGCGCTCGGCCTCGTGGCGGGCCCGGCGGCCCTCCAGCCGCTCGATCTCCATGTTCCTGGTCCGGGCGCGGAAGTCCAGCGTGCTCACCCGCTGCTCAGCCGTGGCGATCGCGGGCGTGAGCCCGGCCAGCGCCTCGGTCAGCTCGGTGAGCCGGGCCCGCCGCTCGGCCAGCCGCCGCTCGACGTCGGCCAGCCCCACGGCCGCCCGGGCGCCCTCCAGCCGCCGCTCGGCCTCGGCCACCCCGTCCTCAGCGGCCCGTACGGCCTCCGCCGCCGCCTCCTGCGCGTCACGCGCCCGGTGCAGCCGCACCTCGGCGGCCTTGATCCGGGCCTCCCGGCCGGTGGCCACCGCCTCGAACGAACCCACCACCGTGACCCCGGCCGAGCTGACCAGCACCGACCCGGGGAGGGCGGCCAGCGCCCGCGCCGCCGCCTCCAGATCGGCCGCGTCGACGACGACCGCGTGCTCCTGCGGCCAGCCCCGGCTCCCGGTCACGGCGACCAGGCCCGCCGCGCCGCTCGCGCCCCCGTCCGCGGTCCGGGCCGCCGCGCCGCTCGCATCCCCGGCCTGTTCGCCGTCCGGCGTCGCGCCGTCACGGGCCTGCTCGGCCACGTCGATCGCGTCGAGCAGCCCGCTCGCCCCGACGCCCGCCCCGGCGAGCGCCTTGAGCTGGGCCGCGGCCGGGCCGCCCTCGGCGTCCTCCAGCGCCGCCGCGGCACCGGCGGCCTCCCGGTCGGCCACCCCCAGGGCCTTCAACGCCTCGGTCAGCCGGAGCCTGGCCTGCGCCAGCTCGCTCTCGGCGGCCCGTACGTCACGGCCGTCGGCCAGCCGCCGCCGCTCCTCCAGCGCCGGGATCATGCCGCGCAGCTCGTCGGCGGAGTTCTCCGCCACGGCCCGGTCGGCGTCGAGCCTGGCCGCGCGGGCCTGCAGGGCGGCCAGCTCCCCGCGCGCCTCGGCCAGGCCGCGGTCCAGCGTGTCGTCCTTCAGCGTGGCGATCTCCGCGCGGACCGTCTCGATCGCCTCCGCGGCGCGTTCGCCCTCCCGCCGGAACCGGGTCAGCTCGGCGGCGAGCGTCTCGTCCCGCCGCGTCGCGTCGGCGAGCCTGCGGGCCAGCCGCCCCCGCCAGCAGCGCAGCGCGTCCGCCAGGGACACCCGGGCCCGGTCCCGGCGGTCGAAGGTCTCCAGCAGGGTCCGGGACTCGTCCTCGAACTCCTTGAGCAGCTCCACGGCCCGCGCGGCCCGGACCCGCTTGGCGTGCTCGTCGCGGCGGGCCTCCCGCTCCTGGTCGAGCTCGGCGTCCAGCCCGGTGAGCGCGGCGATCGCCTCGAAGATCCGCTCCGGGGAGATCTCGTTGAGCGGCTGGGAGAGCAGGTTCGTGGCGACCTTGCTCCGCACCGAGGTGGACAGGAACGACACGCAACGCACGCGGTCGCCGTACAGGAACCTGGTCAGGTCGCGCGCGACCACGTCACGCCGCCCGGCCGAGCGCGGCAGGGTCGCCCACACCTCGTCGGCCCGCGCCACCCGCTCCGCCTCCGAGGCGGCGGCGGCGACCCGGACCCCGCGCGTCCACCGGATCTCCAGGTGCGGCGCCTCCTGGTTGACCCGCAACCACACGGTCACCGCGTCGTCCATCGTGCCGGGACCGGCGAAGACGCCCGCGATGTAGCCGTGGGAGGCGCTGGCCCAGGCCCGGCCCCCGCCCCCGGCCGCGAGCTCGGCGTTGAACAGCAGCTCGGAGACGGCCTTCGCGCCGGAGGCGAAGCGCCACTGCTCGTCGCCGAGCAGCGCTGTGATCATCGCGATGAAGGAGGACTTGCCCGCGCCGTTGGAGTCCTTCGGGCCCGCTCCGGCGACCACGATCAGCGTGCCCGGCACGATCGGCACCGGGTGCGTGGACAGCCGGGAGATGTTGACCGCCTGCACGGCGATCAGCACCCGGTCGCCGACCACGTTCTCGCTGGGCGCGCTCGGCCGCGTGTCCACCGCCACCAGGCTCGGCTGCTCGGTCAACCCTGTCGTTCCTTCCCTCGGTGCCCCGGCGCGGCCATGGGTGCGGCCCCCGCCGTGGCTGTCGCTGTGCTCTCCGTGATCCCTGCGAGGACCGTGATCCCTGCGAGGATTCCGTCGTCCGCCGCGCTCACCGCCGCCTGGCCCGTACGGCCGCCGCCAGCGGGGTGTTCGGGCCCGCGGCGAGGATCAGCTCCTCCTGCAGGCGCCGCCGGGCCGGGCCGGTCAGCCGGTGGAACTGCGGGCCCGGCACGTAGCCGCCCGCCTCCTCCCCGGCCTTCACCTGGCTCAACAGCCCCGCGTGGCGCAGGACCCGCAGCGCGGCCTCCAGCTCGCCGATCGGCATCATGGTGTGCCGCCGCAGCTCCTCCACCTGGGCGGGGAACGGCGAGGACCAGCTGTCGGCGGGCAGCACGCCCTCGGCGCGCGGGATCGCCACCGAGTGGATCAGCACCAGCGTCAGGACGGCGCGCTCGGCCTCGCCCAGGACGGTGCCCGCCCCGGCCGCCGCGTCGTCGGCGTAGCCCGAGGTCCAGACCTCCCGCCCCGGGACGAGGACCCGGCCGCGCCGCTGGAGCAGCTCGGCGAGCACGCGGCGGAGCACCGGGTCGCGCAGCGCGGGGAAGCGGGCCTCGTGCACCGGCTCGGCGCCGTGCTCCACCGCCATGAAGGCGGCGACGACCTCCGCCCGGCGGCGCTCGTCGAGCGGGCCGAGCAGGTCCTCGTCCACCGCTTCGGGCAGCGTGACGCTCGCGCCGGTCCCGCCGGTCCCGCCGGTCTCCGCGGCCCCCGAGGTGGGCAGCACGTCGAGCCCGGCCGTCTCCTCACCCGGGGCGGGCAGGCGGCGCACCAGTTCGCGCAGCTGCGCGTGCGACTCGGCGGGCCAGGAGGCGCACCGGGGACCGAGCCGTACCAGGCCGTCGCCGACCACCAGCCAGGCGGAGTCGTGCAGCCGGCGCAGCGCGCCCACGGCCCAGTTGCGCATGAGGTCGTCGCCCCGGCCGATCAACGCCCGGTAGGCCGCCAGCACGTCGTCCGCCGGAGCGGGCACGCCCGGCCAGGGATCGGCGGTCAGGTCGTTCCAGCAGCACTTCAGCGCGGCGGCCAGCACCCGCCGGGTCTCCCCGGACCGTTCCACGTGGACCGGCGCGACCTGGTACTCCTCCAGCAGCGCGGGGGTCGCCCCGTCCGGCCAGGCGGGCAGCGCGAAACCGGAGCCGTCGCCGTGCGCGAGCCGGATCATCCCCGGCGGGGAGGGCTCGTCCGCGGCCAGGGCGAGCGGCCCGGTCGCCCTGGCCCGCGCGTGCGCGAGCTCGGGTGCCACCCCGGGCGCCACCCTGGGCGCCGACGTCGTCTCGGGGGCCGGCGTCGTTCCAGGCTCCGGCGTCGTTCCAGGCTCCGGCGTCACCTCAGGCGTCACCTCAGGCGTCACCTCAGGCGTCACTGTCGGTCCTCTCCAGCACCCCGTGGGAGAGCCAGGCCGGTTCGGCGCCGGGGCCGGCGGTCAGGCCGTCGGTCCAGCGCAGCCGGTAGGGCGACTCGGGGCGCAGGTCGATCGCGACCAGGTCGGCCAGGAGGCGGCGGGCGGAGACCCACTCGCCGTCGGCGGTGAGCAGCTCCTCCATCCGGACCGAGGAGCGCGTGCCGAGCGCGCCCTCGGCGACGGAGGTCAGCCGGTCGAGCCCGTCGGCGCCGGAATCGTAGGAGTCGGCCGGGCCGGGGTCGGGCAGGGCCGAGCGCGGGGGGGTGGGCTGGGCGGGCGCGGGGCGCGGGCTCTCGTCGACCGCCCGGACGATCGCCGCCGGGTCGTGCCACGGCGCGGGGGCGTCGAAGACGAAACCGTCGAGCACCGCGGCCAGCCGCTCCTTGCTCGCGGTCTGGGCGAAGGTCCGCCAGGTTTCGGCGGGCAGCAGCGTCAGGTTGCGCGTGGTGCCCGCGGAGTCGGCCAGCCGTCCGGCCGCGCGGCGGGAGGCGTCGCTGTAGGCGTAGATCGCGGCGCGCAGCTCGGTGCAGGTGCGGTCGAGGTCGGGCCAGCGGTTCAGGATCGTGCCGTGCAGGCTCTGCGCGCGGCGGGCGATCTCCTCGGTGCCCCAGAGCTTGGGGGCCTGCTCGCGCAGCTCCTCGATGGTGCCGCCGGTCAGGGTGACCAGCTCCAGCGCCCAGAGCCGGAACGCCCGCGCCAGGTTCTGCGCGCTGGCGCGCGCCTCCTCCATGGTCGTGCGGGGGTCGGCGACGTTGAGATCCTCCAGCGCCAGCAGGCGGTGCATCTCGGACTGGCCGCCGTCGTCCATCATCCGCCGGATGAACATCAGCCCGACCACGCTGGTGAACGACGCCCGGTAGCGGAGCTGGTTGGGCTTGGGGAACACCTCGCGGATCGCGCCGAGGCCCTTGAGCACCCGCAGGCGGTTCTCGAACATGTCGAGGGGGTAGGCCCGGCAGACGTGCCGCATCTGCTCGTGGGTCAGCCACTCCTCCCCGGCCTCGGCGAACGCCGCGAACAGGGTCTCGGCGATGTCGACCAGGACGGGGTCGTCCACGACCGCGCCGCTGTCGCGCGCGAGCGCGGCGAACATCCGGCGGTAGGTCGCGAGCACGGCCTCCTCGCCCAGGGCGGAGTCCAGCGTGATCTCGTGGTTGGTCTCTGGCACGCGGTATACCGTACGGCCTGCGCCCGACAATCCCGCCCTCCGTGCCCGCTGAACCATCTCAAATTAGCAAAACAGGACGTTATACCCATTTGAATTACGTGTTGGCCGGAACCGGTCAGCATTCGCCGTTCCCTCGGGTCGAATTGGGGTACGGCGTAGTCGGCCGGTTCCCCTGTGTAGTACCGGGATCCGGGAGATGGCTCGTACGTCACCGTGAGAGGGAGACTGCGCGTGATAAATGTCCTGATAGCCGAGGACATGCACCTGGTGCGGGGAGCGGTGGTCGCCCTGCTCTCGACGGAGGAGGACATCGAGGTCGTCGGAGAGGCGGGGCACGGTGACGAGGTGGTGGAGGCGTGCCTGCGTCACCGTCCCGATGTCGCGCTGATCGACATCGGCCTGCCCGGAACCGACGGGATCACCGCCGCGGGGAGGCTGCGGCGCGCTCTTCCCGGCTGCCGCACGGTCATCCTCACCGGTCTCGCGACACCGGCCGCGCTGCGCAGGGCGCTGGACGCCGGGGCGCGCGGCTTCGTCGTCAAAGACGCCCCCGCCGGTCAGCTCGCCGAGTCCGTGCGCCGGGTGGCACGCGGTGAGCAGGTCATCGACCCCGAGCTGGCCGTCGCCGCGCTCAGCGCCAGAGAGAACCCGCTGACCCGCCGGGAGCTGGAGGTCCTGAAGGTGGCCGCCGAGGGGGCCCCGGTCGAGGAGATCGCCGACCGGCTCTACCTGTCCGGGGGCACGGTCCGCAACTACCTGTCGCGGATCCTGTCGAAAGTCGGCGCGAGGACCCGCGTGGAGGCGATCAGGATCGCCAGGCAGGACGGCTGGCTCTGGCCGGACGACGTCGGCGAGGTCGGGCTGATCCGGCACCGCTCCCGGGTCTGAGCTCCGCCGCCGGCGTGGCCGGGTCCCGCGGCCGTTCAGCGGCCGGCACGGCTGTCCCGCGGCCGTTCACACGCCCCGGGCGCCGTCACAGGCCGGGAGGCGGGGGCCCCAGCCCGGTGTGCGCCGCGAGGAAGGCCAGCATGTCCGCCGCCAGCCCGGCCGCCCGGTCCGCGGCCCGGGCGGCGTGCCCGACGCCGTCCTCGTGGCGGAGCAGGATCGGCCGGTCGCCCGACGTGGCGTGCTGCAACGCCGCGCACATTTTCCGCGCGTGCAGGGGGTCCACCCGGGTGTCGCCGCCGAACGAGGCCAGCAGCGTCGCCGGGTAGTCCACGCCCTCGCGGACCCGGTGGTACGGCGAGTAGCCCAGCAGGCAGCCCAGTTGCTCCGGGTCCTCGGCGGAGCCGTACTCCCCGCGCCAGGACGGGCCCAGGCCGGAGAGCTCGTAGCGGACCATGTCGAGCAGCGGGGCCGAGCAGGCGGCGGCGGCGAACAACCCGGGCCGTTGGGTGATCGCGGCCCCGGCCAGCAGCCCGCCGTTGGACTCCCCGCAGGCGGCCAGCATCCCGGCCGTGGTCCAGCCGTCGGCGATCAGCCGCTCCGCGGCGGCCGTGAAGTCGTCGAAGGAGTTCTGCTTGCGCTCCAGCATGCCGTCGCGATGCCAGGCCGCACCCTCCTCGCCGCCGCCGCGCACCTGGGCGAGAGCGAAGACGCCTCCGGCCTCCACCCACGGCAGGATGTAGGCCGAGTAGGAGGGGGTCAGCGAGATCCCGAACCCGCCGTAGCCGTACAGGATCGCGGGCCTCGGACCGGGTCCGGGCCCGGTCCCGGGCAGGGCGAGCACGACCATCCGCACGGGTGTGCCGTCGGCGGAGGTGCAGACGATCCGGCGGGACTCCAGCTCGGGCACGTCGGCGGCGCCGGGCGCGGCGGCCCAGAGCCCGGTCCGCCCGGTGCGCGCGTCGTAGCGGTGCACGCTGCCCGGGGTGACGCCGTCGGTGTAGGAGAACCAGACCTCGTGGCCGCCCTCGGGACGCGCGGACATCCGGCCGGCGGTGCCGAGCCCGGGCAGCGGGACCTCTCCCACCCGCTCGCCGGTGACCGGGTCGTGCACCCCGATCTCGCTGATCGCGTGCCGGGTCCGGCCGACGAGGAGCACCGGGCGGCCGGGGCCGTCGAGGACCTCGAAGTCCGAGATCACCGCCTCGGGGTCCGGGCCGACCAGCTCCCGCCAGCCCTCGGGACCGGGATCGGCCGGATCGGCGACGCACAGCCGGCCCGTGGGCGCGCCCAGGGTGGTGAGCAGGTACAGCCGGCCGTCGCGGCCCACGGCGGGCACCGTGACCGCGTCCGCCCCCTCCTGCACCACCCGCAGGCCGGGCCGCTCGGGCGGGGAGGCGTCCAGGTCGGCCAGCCAGACGTCGTTGCCGGTCCCGGCCGGCGCCGAGACCGTCAGCCAGCGGCCGTCGTGGCTGGAGCCCAGGCCGTAGGAGCGCTCCTCGGCGCGGATCACGACGTCGTCGGCGGCGGGCACGCCGATCCGGTGCAGGAGCACCCGCCGGTCGCGGACGTAGAAGAACGCCTTGCCGTCCGGGAGCCAGACCACCGGGGCGTAGCGGCAGCGGTCGATCGGGCCGTCCACGATCCGCCGGGTGGCGATGTCCATGACCCGCAGCTCCGAGCGCTCGTCCCCGCCCCGCGACAGCTGGTAGGCCAGCAGCCGGCCGGAGAGGTCGGGCTGCCAGCGGTCCAGGACGGTCATTCCGGAGGGGTCGATCATGTTGGGGTCGATCAGCGCCTCCTCCCTCCCGTCCGGGCCGGCGGTGTACAGCACCGGGTGCCGCTGCCCGGCGGCGCCCCGCAGGAAGAAGCGGCGCGGCCCGCGCCACAGCGGCGCCGTGACCGTGCCGACCGCGCCCAGCTCGGTCACCCGGGCGTGCCAGCGGTCGCGGCCGGGCAGGGCGGCGGCGCAGGCCCGCCACAGCTCGTCCTGGGCGGCCAGCCACTCCCCGGTCCGGGGGTCCCCCGGATCCTCCAGCCACCGGTACGGGTCCGGCACGGCGTGCCCGTGGAGGTGGTCGACGATCGGCTGCCGCTCGGCGGGGGGATAGATCATTGCATCGGCTCCTGGACGTCCGGGGAGATGTCAAGCCACATGTCCGGAGGGAACGTCCGGCCGGTCGCCGGACGGCGCCTCCGCGGAGGCGGTTCGGGGGTCCCACCGGCCGACCAGGTCGGCGTAGAGGGGGGACGAGGACAGTAGTTCCTCGTGCGTCCCCAGCCGCACGCGCGTGCCGTCCATGACGAGGACGCGCCGGGCGCGCAGAGCGGAGGCGGGCCGGTGGGCGATGACGAGGAGCGTGCCGCCGCGCCGGGCGAACGCCTTCTCCGCACGGGCCTCGGCCACCGGATCGAGATGGCAGGTCGCCTCGTCGAGGACGATCAGGCGGGCCGGGGTCAGGTAGGCCCGGGCCAACGCGACCAGCTGGCGTTCGCCCGGGGAGAGCAGGGAGGAGCAGATCTCGGCGCGGTAGCCGCCCAGCCGCTCCACCAGCCCGGTCAGGCCGACCGCCGCCACCGCCTCGTCCACCGCCGTCTCGTCCGCCTCTTGCGCACCGGCCTGTACGAGGTAGGTCAGGTTCTCCATGAGGGACCCCCGGAAGACGTACGCCTCCTGCGGGATGAGCACCCGCTCGGCGGGATCGAGACGGTCGGCGGGCACACCTGCGACCAGGACCTCGCCCGCGTCCGGCCGCAGCACGCCGGCGACGAGCCCGGCCAGCGTGGACTTGCCGATGCCGCTGGGCCCGACCACCGCGAGATGGTCCCCGTCGGGGACGGACAGGTCCAGACCGGCGACCACGGGCTCGGCGTGCGGCCCGTAGGCGAACGTCACGCCGCGCAGTTCGGCCCCGCCGCCGGTGGCCGGCAGGCGGCTCCCCGCCGCGCGGGGCAGGCCCTCGCCGCTCCGCGCGGACTCCTCGATGCGGTCGAGGGAGACCCACAGCCGGACCCCGCTGACGCCCAGTCCCTCCACGAGATTGCCCAGGGCCGGGGCCAGCGACTGCGTGACGTAGACCAGGGCGCCCAGGATCACGCCGGCTCCGGCTCCTTCGGACAGCAGCCAGGGAGCGCCGGCCAGCACCAGCACGACCGGCGACCAGCCCCCCACCGCCAGCGACAGCGTGCGGGCGGCGGTGACCCGCGCGAGCGCCCGCCCGGCTCCGGCCTGCTCCCTCACCCGGCGCCCCACCGCGGCGGCCACCCGATCCTCGGCCGCGCAGGCCGCGATGTCGCGCAGCCCGCCGGCCACGGCGGTGACCGACTCCGCCGTCCGCTCGTCGGCCAGCAGGAACGCCCGCTGCCGCCGGGCCAGCGCCGGCAGGGAGAGCAGGAACAGGACGAGACCCGCGACGAAGGGCGGCAGCACCAGCACCAGCACCTGCGGGATCAGTGTCATCAGCCCGAGCAGCACGCTCACCGCCGTGAAGACGAAGGACCTGACGACAGTGATGACCGAGGCCAGGGCGTCGCGGGCCAGTTCCACCTGGAGATTCGAACGGGCCACCGCCGAGGACTCCGTGCCCGGCCCCGGCGCGGCCGACCGGTCCAGCGCACCCTCGACGACGCGGCTGAGCAGATCCTCCCGGAACGGTTCCACGATCGCGGCGACGGCCAGGATGACCTGCCGCGCGCCGAGCGCGGCGACCAGCCAGGCGCCGCCGAGGAGGGCCAGCCAGGCCAGGCCCGTCACCGGTCTGCCCGCGGCGAAGCCGTCGTCGATCGCCCGCGCGACGGCCAGGCCGATGACGAGCGCGGGCACGCTCTCCAGGACGGACCAGAGGCCGAGCCTGACCAGCAGACGCGGATCGCGGCGGAGCGCCCGGCGGACCGGCCGGTTCACGGTGCGCCCGTCCGGTCCGCGGCCTGGAAGACGGCCCGGTAGCGGGGATCGTCCCAGAGCGCCCGGTGCCGGTCGTAGCCGCGCACACGCCCGTCCTCCAGCCAGATCACCCGGTCGGCCGCCGCCGCGGTCGCGGCCCGGTGCGTCACGATCAGCCGGGTACGGCCCCCCAGCTCGCCGGTGAGAGCCTCGCTCACCCGGCGCTCGGTGAGGGTGTCGAGACTGGAGGTGGCGTCGTCCAGGACGAGCAGGCGGCGACCGTGCGCGAAGGCGCGGGCCAGGCCGAGCCGCTGCCGCTCCCCGCCGGACATCGGGGCGTCGGCGAGCGGGGTGCCGTACCCGGCGGGCAGCCTCCTGACGAAGGCGTCGGCGCACGCCGCGCGGGCGGCCGCCCGCAGCGTCTCCAGCCGCTCCGGGGACTGCGGCGTCTCCGGGCTCCCGGGAGGCCTCGCGGGACCGGGCTCCGGCAGGCCGAGGCCGAGGGCGTCGGCGACGGTCTCGCCGATCAGGACGGGGCGTTCGAACGCGTAGCCGACGGCCCCGCCCAGCGCCTCCCGGGACAGCTCGGGCAGGGCGACGCCGTCGAGGAGCACCTCGCCGCCGGAGGGATCGGTCAGACGGCCCGCGAGGGCGGCGAGCACCGACTTGCCCGCGCCCGACCGGCCGACCACTGCCACCGCGCACCCTCCCGGGACCGTCAGGTCGACACCGGACAGGCCGCCGGCGGTGACGCCTCTGAGCTCCAGGCGGCCCGGACCGGGCGGCAGGGACCGGCGGCCGTAGGTCCTGACCGGCTCGGAGAGCAGTTCGGCGATCCGTCCCGCGGCGGCGCGCGCCCGGGCCAGGCGGCCCACATACCCCAGCGCCGAACCGAGCCCGGCCCCCAGGACGACGTAGCGGGCGGCCGAGTACAGCTCCCCGGCGGAGAGATCGCCCGAGGCCAGGCGGATCCCCCCCACCCCGAGCACGGCCACCTCCAGCAGCGGAACCACGACACCGGCCTGCACGCCCGCGCGGGCGTTGGCCCGCCACATCTCCATGGCGTGCGCGCGCATCCGGGGGAGCGGGGCCAGTACCCGTGCCTTCTCCTCGGCGAGGGTTCCGGCGGCGGCGATCGTGCGCGCCCCGGCCAGGGCGTCGATCAGCCGGACCGCGATGTCGCCCTGTGCCTCCTGGTAACCGCCGGCCAGGGTGGTGCTCACCCGGAGGAAGGCCCGGAGCACGAGCACGATGACGACGAGGCCGACGGCGAGGGTCAGCGTCAGCCAGGGGTCGATGAGGGTGAGCGCCACCAGGCCCCCCGCGGTGGGGATGACCAGCGCCGCCCCGGTGACGAGGGTCTCCGGCGCGCGGCCCGCCTCTTCGGCGTTGACACCCGCCCGGGTGGCCAGCTCTCCTTCGGAGAAGCGCCGGTTCAGCGCGGGGCCGGCGCCGAGCACGTGCCGCACGGTCAGGTGGCGCAGCCATTCCGAGGCCCGGGCGCTGCAGGCCCCGGTCGCCCAGACCCCGAGGGCGTCGCACGCCACGGCCGCGACCACGATCGCGACGCAGGCGCCCAGCCACATCCCGCGGGAGGGCGCGGCCGAGACGAGATCGTCGACCGTCCGGCCCAGGACGAACGGGAGAGCCAACTGCGCGAGCGCACCGGTCACCGAGGTGACCGCCAGGACGCCGAGCCACGGGCCGCTGCGCCGTACGATCCGGGTGACCAGCCGATCCGACGACCGCACTCGTCCCTCCTCATGCCGTGCCGTCCGTGAAGGGAAGTCCGCGAAGGATCCGAAGGATCCGCACAGGAAAGGTCCGGGACGGCCTCCGCAAGGCCGTCCCGGACACTCACACCGCTAGCGGTTTAGTGGCAGAGCGCAACGCTGAGGTTGCTGGGCTTGCCGGAGTTGCAGGTCAGCGCGGTCAGCGTGCTGCCGCCGCCGCCGCCGCCACCGGTGGGGGCTTCCAGGGACTGCAGGTCGAGAAGGACCATGGGATTACTCCAGTTCCGTGTTCGGGATGGATCGGTTCTGCGTTCGGAGATGGATCTCGGAGCGCGGTTTAGTGGCAGAGCGCAACGCTGAGGTTGCTGGGCTTGCCGGAGTTGCAGGTCAGCGCGGTCAGCGTGCTGCCGCCGCCGCCGCCACCGCCGGTGGGGGCTTCCAGGGACTGCAGGTCGAGAAGTACCATGTGCTTACACCTCCTTCAGTTGTTCGCCGAGGTGGGCCGCTCGACGGTTCCGTGCGCAGGCGATGCCTCTGCCGGGGCGCCTGCACCGTCGGGCGGTTGGATGAAGGGGAGGAACACCGGGCAGTCGTTCAGCGCGGTGCTCATCGCGAACAGGACTCCGGCCGTGCCGGTCGCGAAGTCCATGGAGAGCCGGAGCAGCTGGTCGCCGGGGAAGGCCAGCCCGCCGCCATGACTCAGCGCGTGCCAGCCCAGCCCTCTGATCTGCTCGGCCAGGTCTGTGCCGGGACCGTCGGGGAAGGGGCCCAGCCCTCCGCCGAGAGCCGCGATCATGCCGGCCCGGCCGGTGAACAGGCCGGACTGCACGAAGTACCTGCCGCGGGTGACGAGCCGGCAGGCGTCGAGCGCGGCCGCGAACCCCTCGTCGTCGCGGTGGGCCAGGTAGCGGGCCAGGACCAGGCCGATGCCCACGGATCCCTCGTCGAGATAGGGCAGCGTGCGCCAGCCCTGGTCGACCTGGAGCGTCCCGTCCTGGGTGGTCCTGCACCGCCGCAGGTCCTGCCGGAGCGCCACGGCGGCGTGTTCCAGCAGTGCGGCGTCGCCGGTGTGCTCGTAGGCGTGCAGGAAGAGCAGGGCGGAGCCGGCCGAGCCGTACATCAGGCCGGCGCGGGGGCCTGAGCCGCCGCTGAGCTCGGGCACGTCGTCGGGACCGCCGAGCCGGTCGGCGCAGATGCCGACGGCGCGCAGCGCCTCATCCGCGAGGGCGCGCTCGCCGGTGCCGCGGGCCAGGTGGAGGAGGTTCAGACCGATCCCCGCCAGGCCGCCGAACAGGCCGGTGCCGAGCAGCTCCCACTTCTCGCGCAGGCACCTGTCCACGATGTCCAGCGCGTCCTGGCGGTGGCCGAGCAGGTCCAGGACGTGCGCCACACCGTGCAGCCCGTCGTAGAAACCGATGCGCGCTCCCCGCTCGGGGTCCCGGGCCCGGCGCCGCAGCCACTCCTCGTGCTCGGGGAAGCGCCCGGCCCCGGCGGCGTCCAGCGCGTAGAGCACCCCGGCGGCCCCGTAGGCGAAGGCGAGGCCGCCGCCGGGTTCGAACTGGGCGGGGTCTCCGGGGAAGAGCCTGTCGTCGCGGCCGGGGGTGGCGCTGGCCAGGATGGCGCGGACCATGGCGTCCCGTACCCGCGGCCAGTCGTCGTGGCCGGGTCGGGGCGCCGGCCGGGACGTCACCGGCTCCGTGCCCGCGATCGTCCGGGCCGCGTCGTCGATCACCTCTGGCGGGACGGGGAACGCCTCCTTGATCAGGACCGCCAGCTGGGCGGCCTTGCCCCGGTCGAGCATCTGCATGATCATCAGCTGGGGGGCGAAGAGCCCGAAGCAGAGGCAGGCCAGGGCGTAGGCGTCCGTCTCGACGCCGTGCCGGTCGCGGGGCGCGGCGAAGGCGGGATGGCCGAGCGTGGCGCGTGCGCGGTCCTCGGCGAGGGTCGCGACCTCGTAATCGATCAGGACCATGCGGCCCTCGGCGGTGACGAGGATGTTGTTCGGGTGCAGGTCGCCGAAGACCACCCCGCGTCCGTGCAGGGACTCGACGGCGGCCCGGACCTTGGGCAGGACGTCGAGCACCCAGTCGGTGTAGTCGGCGAGCTCGCGCGGGCCGCAGGAGGCCCGGGTCAGCGGATACTTCTGGACGAGGAGCCGCTGCAGCGGGTTGCCGTCGACGAACTCCTGGACCAGGAAGTGGTGGTCGCCCAGCGTGAAGTAGTCGACGAGTGTGGGGACCGCGTCCAGCCCGGACAACCGCTCCAGTATGTCCCGCTCGTGCGCCAGCCGTGTCACGGCGTCCCGGTCCAGGGTGTCGAGCCCCGCGTACGGACGCGCCTCCTTCAGCACCACCCGCCGGTCGGTGCGCAGGTCCCGGCCGAGGTAGACGCCGCCGCCGTTGGAGAACTGGATGACGCTCTCGATCTCGTACGGCAGGCCCGCGGTGGTGACCGCGTTGCGCGCGGCCAGATGGGGTTCGAGGAAGGCCGGCAGCGTCACCCACGACGGAAGGCTGAAGGAGGGGCCGCGCACGTCGGGGACGAGGTTCCCCTCCCCGTCCTCCAGGGCCAGAACCGGCTCGCCGTCGTCTCCCCTGCAGTGGCGCGGAACGAAGCCGCCGTACCGCACGAAGAGCGGGCCCTCGCCGTACCGGAGGTCGCTGAGGATGTAGGGTCCCCTGACCCCCCGCAGCAGGACGTCGAGCTCTTTCAGGGTGAGTTCGAGCTGGCCGTCGTCCGGCGGGTAGACGGTGACCAGCTTGCCGCTCGATCCGCGGGCGGCGGCCTTGGAGTTCAGCATCGTCATGACCGGCCGGCTGCGCAGGAACTTGAAGGGGATGTCCCGCGGCACACAGTAGTCCCACACCGCTTCGATGGTGCGCTCGGCGTCCTCCACGCACGCCGACACGTGGATCTTCCACCCCTGCGGCGGGACCGTCCCCTCGGCCGGCGCGTAGTGCATCCACGTGTCGGTCGCCTGGTGCGTCCAGCCCTCCGGGACGTCCCGGGACGCGAGGGGGAAATCGGGGTGGCCGCCGCGGCTGCCGTCAAGAGTGTCGTAAAAGAGTGGATCCGCGAGGCAGTAAAGCTCGTACTGGTCATTCACGGGGATCTCCTTGCTGCTTCCAAAGAGAGAATCCCGGACATGCACGGCTATTTCCAGTTACAAGTTCCATCGCTCACATATGCATAATTCACAGCCCTGATGGTGAAGGTATGCGTCATGCGAGGCAGGAGCACTGAAGTGAGATTTATTCAGAAAAATCGGCGGGGGCTTCGGCGACCAGCCGGAACCATCCGTCCGGCCCGGCCGCGGCGCTCACGGTGCCCCCGACAGAGGCCATCCGCTGCCGCAGATTGTCCAGGCCCCCGGCCCGCGGACGCGGATCCCGCCATGGGCCGGAGGCGGGCGGGGAGCCGGGGGAGGATGCGCAGACGGGCGGGGAGCCGGGGGAGGACGCGCAGACGGGCGCTCCGGAGGGTGGCGTCGGCCGGGAGCGGTCGTGGGGGAAACGGCCGGGGCCGGAGGCTCCGTCGTTGGCGACAGTCAGCGACAGCCGGCTCTCCTCCCGTCTCAGATCGATCACGCACTTGCCGGCCGCGCTGTGCCTGAGCATGTTGGTGACGCCCTCGCGGACCACGGCCGCCAGTGCCGCGTTCAGGTCGGGTGGCAGGCCGGTGGTGTCCCCGTGGGTCAGGCAGTCGATTCCCAGGCCCCAGAGCAGGGCTTCGGCCCGCAGGACCTCCCCCTGGAAGGAGAGGTTCCGGTGTGACGTCGAGGCGTTGCGCACGGCGTGGGCGGCGTGCCGCACCGCCTGGAGCGCCTCGGCGAGCTCGCTGCGGAGCCGGGTGTCGCCGCCGGCCTGCCGGTAGGCCAGCTCGCTCTTGACCGACGCGAGCCAGAGCCAGTGGCCCACGAGGTCGTGGACGTCCCGGGAGAACTCCTCCCGTGCCCGGGCGACGGCCCTTTCCCGTTCGGCGGCCTGCCGGGCCCCGAGCCGCCTGAGCCGTATCCACAGAACGAGCGCGATGCCCAGGGCGAAGAGGAAAAGCAGGAGCGTGATCGCCATCGCGGGGTTCATGTGGGGCAGCATCGACCGGCTCTCGCGGGAGGGGTGATATCCGCCAATAGAACCACTATGGCAACTAACTGTCAACAATACATAATGAAAGGAATTAAAGTCAACCTACGAGATATATCCTGACTTGCTGGGATTGATAGGATGTACAAGTTTTGTCATGGTCCTTCGGAAGGGGCCCGGCGAGGCGGTGAGCCGGGAGGGGTCGTCAGCCGAGACCGGCCGGCAGCGGGACCAGCAGGTAGGCGCCGCCGGCCAGGGACGCGACCGCGACGAGCAGGAACAGCATCACCCATACCCCGGCGGGCAGGACGGTCAGCCGGGCGAGCTGGTCGGCGTCGGAGTCGGGCACGCGGCCGTACCTGCGCTTGCGCCGCAACTCCAGGATCGGCCGGATCCCGCCGAACAGCAGGAACCAGACCGCCAGGTGAGCGATGATCGCGTCCACGTCCGGCGGGGCGTACCAGGTCAGCGCGGCGATCGCCCCGCCGGTGGCCAGCAGGCTCACCACCCCGAACAGGTTGCGGATCAGCAGCAGCATGCAGATCAGCAGCGCGATCACGACGGCGATCAGCACGGCGACGTAGCCCGAGGAGGTCAGCCACGCGCCGCCCAGGCCCAGCAGCGACGGCGCGACGTAACCGGCCGCGGCGGTCAGGATCATGCCGGGACCGGTCGGCCTGCCCCGGGTGAGCGTCACGCCCGAGGTGTCGGAGTGCAGGCGGATGCCCTGGAGCTTGCGCCGGGTGAGCAGCGCCATCAGCGCGTGCCCGCCCTCGTGCGCGATGGTGACCAGTCCCCGGGAGATCTGCCACGAGGTGGACCATGTCACCACGGCCAGCGCCGTGAGCGCGGACAGCAGCACGACCCACTCGTCCGGTCTCGGCTGGGCCGTGGTCAGGGTCACCCACACTTCGGTCAAGGAACGACTCTCCCCGGAGGTTTCGGAACGCCGGAGCAAAGCGTCCCACGACATCCGGTCTGATGGCGACAGCGGGCGGACGCGGGGCGCCGCGGCCCGGGTGCGGTCCAGCCGAAGGGGCCGGTCCGGCGGGGGTCAGCCGAGGAGCTTGCGGGCGGCTTCCTCGATCTCGCCCTCCGAGAGCAGCACGTGCCTGGCGGCCTCACCCAGGGGGACGAAGCTGTCGGAGGAGGTCACCCGGGCGATCCTGCCGGTGAACCCGGCGTCCAGCAACTCGGCGACGATCCCCTCCGAGACGCCGCCGGAGCGGCGGGTCTCGTCGGCGATCAGCACCTTGCCGGTCAGCTCCGCCGCGT
The DNA here is from genome assembly GCF_014648175.1 of Planobispora rosea. Lineage (GTDB taxonomy): Bacteria > Actinomycetota > Actinomycetes > Streptosporangiales > Streptosporangiaceae > Planobispora > Planobispora rosea. The sequence continues at coordinate 178,501 of NZ_BMQP01000013.1, read as the reverse complement.
GCAGCAGGTCCTCCACCGGCAGCGGGGACAACCAGCGCAGGTCGAGGACCCGGCAGCTGTGCCCCTCGGCGGTGAGCCTGACGGCGGCCCGCAGGCTCATCCGCAGGCCGTTGCCGAAGGTCACGATGGTCAGGTCGCGGCCGTCGCCGTAGCTGCGGGCCCGGCCGACCGGGACGTGCGTCTCCGCCCAGCGGGACGGCGGGACGTACGGCGCCAGCCAGCCGTTGTCACCCTCGTCGAACATGTCCCGGGTGGTGTAGAGGGCGATCGGCTCCAGGAAGACGCAGACGCTGCCGTCGACGCGGGCGGCGGCCAGGCAGGTGCGCAGCATGGCGGCGGCGTCGTCGGGCCGGGCCGGTGAGGCGACGACCAGACCCGGGATGTCGCGCAGGGCGGCCACGGAGTTGTCGTTGTGGAAGTGGCCGCCGAAGCCCTTCTGGTAGGCGTAGGAGGCCACGCGCACCACCATCGGGTTGCGGAAGGCGCCGCGGGAGAAGAAGGACAGGGTCGCGGCCTCGCCGCGGATCTGGTCCAGCGCGTTGTGCAGGTAGGCGAGGTACTGGATCTCGGGGACCGGCACCAGCCCGGCGAGGCCGGAGCCGAGGGCCAGCCCGAGGACGGCCTGCTCGTCCAGGAGGGTGTCGAACACCCGGTTCGCCCCGAAGCGTTTCTGCAGGCCCCGGGTGACGCCGTAGACGCCGCCCTTGCGGGCCACGTCCTCGCCGAAGACCAGCACGTCGGGGTGGGCGGCCAGGGCGTCGGCCAGGGTCCGGTTGATCGCCTGGGAGAGGGTGAGCGGGCCCTCGTGCTCGGGGAGCCGGCCGCCGAAGGCCTTCTCCCGGGAGGCGGCGGCGATCGCGCTGGCCGGGGCGACGGTCTCGGGAGTCCGGGGGGCCAGCGGCTCCATGATGTCGGTGACCGAGGTCAGGCGCGGGCGGCGGGAACTCTCCAGGGCCATCTTGAGCAGGTGCTCACGCGTCGTCTCGTAGTGGGTGAGCACCTCGTCGGGGGTGGTCAGACCGGCCTCGACGAGCAGCCGGGCGGTCGCCACCAGCGGGTCGCGCCCGAGGTCGGCGGTGATCTCCCGCTTGGTCCGGTAGGACAGCTCCACGTCGGAGCCCGCGTGCCCCATCAGCCGGACGGTGCCGATGCGCAGGAAGGCGGGGGAGCGGTGCACGCGGACGTGCTCGGCGGCGGCCCGTGCCACGTCGTGCACGTCGGCCAGGTCGCAGCCGTCGGCCTCGAAGTACTCCAGCAGGGGGTGGTGGGCGGCCTCCACCCAGCCGTCCGGGGTCCGCACGCTGATGCCCAGCCCGTTGTCCTCGCACACGAACAGGACCGGCATCCCCAGGCCCTGGTAGGAGCCGTAGGCGGCGGTGTTGAAGCCGGACAGGGCGCTGGCGTGGTTGACCGAGGCGTCGCCGAAGCTGCACACCGCGATGGCGTCGTCCGGCCACGGGCTCTCCACGCCGAGCCGGCGGGCGTGCTCGACGGCGAAGGCCACGCCCGCCGCGCGCGGCAGGTGGCTGGCGATCGTGGAGGTCTGCGGGATCACCGCGAGGTCGGGGTGGCCGAAGACCTTGTGCCGGCCGCCGGCGATCGGCTCCTCGGCCGCGGCCACCAGGCCGAGCAGTACGTCGCGCAGGCCCTCCTCGGGCAGCCGCCCGGCCATCGCGGACCGTGTCAGGTAGAAGGCCCCGGAACGGTAGTGCAGCAGGGCCGGGTCGGTGACGCGCAGGGCCGCGGCGACGGCCGCGTTGCCCTCGTGACCCGCCGAGCCGATGGTGTAGAACCCCTCGCCCTGCTCGCGCAGCCAGCGCGCGGCGACATCCAGCAGCCGGCTGCCGAGCTGGAACTCGAACAGCTCCCGGCAGCGCGCTCCGGTCAGGGTCGTCCCCGCGCGCACCGGCAGGCCCGGATCGCGGGGAGCCCCGGGGACCAGGGCCGCCACCGCCTCGGCGAAGTGGGTCTCAACAGCGTCGCGCACCACAAGCACGATTATGTCTCCGCAAGCCGGTCTCGTCGCCGTCCTTCACCGCATTCGTTCGCCACGGTAAGTGGATCGGTCCTATTCGACAGTTATTAATAACTGTTTGTAAGATTTGTCAACGTTTACCGCCTTATAGACGTCTACTTGGGAGAACCATTACGTGGCACCCTCATGCCGCGTTCACGCAACCGGGAGGATGGACACCCGCATGTTGCAACGCACCCGATCCATCGTCGTCGCGGCGGCCATCGGAGCCGGAGCCCTGGCTCTCGCCCCGGCCGCGACGGCCGCCACGGGGGCTCCCTCGTCGGCCCCCGTCGTCGCCGGCGCGGAGGCCGCCCCCGCGCCCGTCAGCACCAAGATCGTCGATTTCGACGCCACTCCCGACGAGGTCCTCAAGGGCAAGGGCATCAAGGTCTCCGGCCAGTTGCTCAAGGAGAACGAGGACAAGAGCTGGAAGGGCTACGCCGACCAGGAGGTGGCGATCACCTTCCAGGCCAGGGGCACGGACGCCTACCGGCAGATCGTCAAGGTCAAGACCGGTTCGGACGGCTCGTTCTCGGCCACGGTCACGGCCGAGGAGACCGGCTGGTGGCGGGCGGAATTCGCCAAGACCTCCGCCGCCAGGGACTCGGTCAGCCAGAGCGACCGCGTCGACGTCAAGGAACCACCGAAGTTCGTCTACAGCCGGATCGTCGACTTCCACGTCTGGCCCCGTACGGTGGACGAGGGCGACACGATCCACGTCCGAGGCCGCCTGCAGGTCGAGACTGACAAGGGCTGGGACGGATACCGGGGCCAGAAGGTCCACATCGTGTTCCGGGCCGACGGCGCGTCCCGCTGGGAGCACGTGGTCTCCGACTGGACCGACCGCCACGGCCGCTTCGGCGCCGACCTGGACGCGAGAGCCTCCGGGCACTGGCGCGCCGTGTTCGAGGGGGCCAAGGGCGTCAAGGGCAGCGGCAGCGACGCCGTCCACGTGACGGTCCGCGAGCCGGAGCCCGAGCCCGAGCGCGAGGCCAGCCGGGTCGTCAAGTTCAACGCCTCGCCGGAACCGGTCCGCCACGCCCGGTACCTGAAGTTCACCGGCAAGCTCCAGGTCCGCGACGACTGGGGCTGGGACGGCTACCGCGCCAAGGTCGGGCTGTACTTCAAGCCCAAGGGCTCGCACAAGTGGTACTTCGTGAAGAACACGTGGTCCACCGGGAGCGGCAAGCTCTACACCAAGGTCAAGGCGTACCAGTCCGGCTACTGGAAGTTCGTCTTCAAGGGCGACGAGGACTTCTACGGCGACTCCAGCCGCAGTGACTACGTCCGCGTCAAGCGCTGATCCGAGGTCGGGAGCTGACCCGAGCGGGCCCTGACGGAGCCGGGGCCCGCGGACCCCGGGCGCGCCCCCCCGAGGGCGGGCCCGGCCGTGAGCGGCGGCCCGGGTGCTCGAGCACCCGGGCCGCCCCGTGTCCGGGACGTCAGCGTGTCCGGGACGTCAGTCGCTCCTGCGGAACTGGGCGACCGCCACTCCCAGCAGGACGGCGCCGATGAGGGCGACCAGGCCGAGCTCCAGCGGGACCGGGACCTGCCAGCCGAACCAGCTCACGCCGGGGTTGAGCGTGGCGTCCACCTCGGGCGGCACGTCCAGGCGGGAGAAGACCGCCTGGCGCATCGGGTCCACCGCGTAGGTGAGCGGGTTCACCGTGGTCAGGACGTGCAGCCAGGAGGGCAGGTTCCCCAGGGGGAACATCGCGCCGGACAGGAACATCATCGGCATGACGGCCATCTGCATCAGACCGAAGAAGGTCTGCATGTTCTTCATCCGCGCGGCCAGCGTGACGCCGAACGCGGTGATGGTGAAGGCCGCCAGGAACATCTCCGCCAGCAGCGTCACCATCAGCAGCGGGTCGTACGGCACGCCGACGGCTCCCGCCAGGGCGAGGATGACGACGCCCTGACCGACCGCGACCAGCGCCCCGCCCAGGCACTTGCCCACCACGATCGCCCCCCGGCTGACCGGGGCGACGAGCATCTCCCGCAGGAAGCCGAACTCGCGGTCCCACACGATGGACCCGGCCGAGAACATCGCGGTCATGATGACCGTCATCGCGATCATGCCGGGGTACATGAACGTGCGGTAGTCGATGCCCGGGATCGCCCCCTGGGCCAGCGAACCGAACCCGGTGCCCATCACGAACAGCCACAGCACCGGCTGGACGAGCATCGAGAGCATGCGGGTGCGGTCGTTGACGAAGCGCAGCATCTCCCGGTGGAGCACGACCTTGACCGCGCGCACGTCGTGTCCGGCGCTGCGGAGCGGGATCCGCACGCCCGCCACGTCGGTGGCCATCATCTGCCTCCTCGATATCCGTGCGGGCCGTTCAGCGGCGGGCCATGACCCGCATCCAGGCGTTCATCGAGTTCTCGGCCTCGGCGTCGCGGATGGTCGATCCGGTGTAGGACATGAACACGTCGTCGAGAGACGGCCGCGACACGCTCACCGAGCGGATCGGCACACCCAGTTCGGCGAAGAGCCGGGGGACGAACTGCTCGCCCGAGGCGACCGCGAACGTCACCTGGCCCTCGCGGACCGCGGCCTCCAGCCCGAAGCGCTCGCCCAGCGCGGTGATCGCGGCGTCGTCGTCGGCGGTCTGGATCTGGACCCGGTCCTCGCCGACGCTCGCCTTGAGCGCCTCCGGGGAGTCGATCACGACGATCTCCCCGTGGTCGATGATCGCGATCCGGTCGCAGAACTCGGCCTCGTCCATGTAGTGGGTGGTCATGAAGATCGTGATGTCCTCGGCGCGCCGGAGCCGGTTGATGTAGCCCCAGATGGCCGAGCGGGTCTGCGGGTCCAGCCCGACGGTGGGCTCGTCCAGGAACAGCACCCTGGGGGAGTGCAGCAACCCCCGGGCGATCTCCAGCCGGCGCTTCATGCCGCCGGAGAAGTTCTGGACCTTGTCGCCCCTGCGCTCCCACAGGGCGACCATCTCCATCACCTGCCTGATCCGGTCGCCCACCAGCGCCCTGGGCACGCCGTACAGCTCGGCGTGGAACCTGAGGTTCTGCTCGGCGGTCAGGTATCCGTCCAGTGTCGGATCCTGGAAGACCAACCCGATGTTGCGCCGCACCTCGTCGCGCTCGCGCACCACATCGTGCCCGGCGACCGTGGCCGAGCCGCCGGTGGGGTGGGCGAGCGTGCAGAGCATGCTGATCGTGGTGGTCTTGCCCGCGCCGTTCGGCCCGAGGAATCCGAACACCTCGCCGGGCGCCACCTCGAAGCCGATGCCCTTGACGGCCTCGATCTTCCCGTAGGTCTTCGTGAGGTCCCTGACCGCCACCGCCGGTTCAGCCATCGCCACCGCCCTCCGTGCGTCTCGCCTGATTCTTCTCCGTGAGCCCGGTTCCGTCTTGTCATTGCCCCTAGGGCGAAATATACCGAATATCAAGATATAATAAAGATATATCTTTATAGGTGGCAGGGTAGCCCCTGATCGGGGGCTCGGATCCCGGCTCCGGTGCCGGTGCCGGTGCCGGTGCCGGTGCCGGTGCCGGTGCCGGTGCCGGTGGCGGTGGCGGTGGCGGTGGCGGTGGCGGTGGCGGTGGCGGACGGTTGGGCGCCGCGGCCGGGTGCGCGGTCCGCATGCCGCCCGGGGCGCGCGTCCGTGCCGGTCGTGCGCCCCTTTGTTAGTAACCGTTAATTTCCGGCTTGCGCGAGCTGATTTCCGGCCTGCGCGAGCGCCGCGCGGGCCATCGCGCGCAGCAGCGGGGCCATCGTCTCCGGGGGGAGCTCGCCCGCGCTGTGCGGAGTGGAGTTGAGCAGCCCGAAGACCGCGTGGGTGGCGGCGCGCAGCCGGGACGGCGGGCAGCCGGGGTAGAGCTCGCTCAGCACCGTGACCCATTCCTCGACGTACAGGCGCTGGAGCCGGCGGATCTGCCGCCGGGCCGGCTCGGGGACGTTGCCGAGCTCGCGGTCGTGCACGGTGATCAGCGCGGGATGGCCGAGCGCGAACTCGATCTGACCGTTGAGCAGCCCGTCCAGCGCGTTCTCGGCATCCGGGGCCGCGGTGACCCGGGCGGCCGCCGAGGCGTGCAGCCGCCCGCTGATGTCCAGCAGCATCTCGGCCAGCAGCGCCTCCTTGCCGCTGAAGTGCCGGTACAGGGCGGGGCCCGAGGTGCCGACCGCCGCGCCGATGTCCTCGATGGAGACGCCGTGGAAGCCGCGCGCCGCGAACAGCCTGGCGGCGGCGTCCAGGATCTCCGTGCGCCGAGACCCGCGATTGCGGGTAGGGGTCTGGGCAGTCGTCACCTTTCGCATGGTAGACGGTGACGTTAATGATGACTAACATCCTCGGCAGGGTTAGTGACCGTTAACCCCGGCGACGGAGCCGGGTGGAGGGGGCTCACATGGGTGGCTGGCCGGTGCTGCGGAGCACCTGCGACCCGGGCGGCGAGGCGTTCAAGGCCAACGCCGGGACCAACGAGCGGCTCGTCGCCGACCTGCGCGAGCGGGTCGCGACCGCCGCGCTGGGCGGTCCGGAGAAGGCGCGGGCCCGGCACGTCTCGCGCGGCAAGCTGCTGCCCCGCGACCGGGTGGACACCCTGCTCGACGCCGGTTCGCGCTTCCTGGAGCTCTCCCAGCTGGCGGCCACCGGCCTGTACGGCGACGAGGCCCCCGCCGCCGGGATCATCACCGGCGTCGGCCGGATCTCCGGCCGCGAGTGCGTGGTCGTCGCCAACGACGCCACCGTCAAGGGCGGCACCTACTACCCGATCACGGTCAAGAAGCACCTGCGGGCCCAGGAGGTCGCCCTCTGCAACAACCTGCCGTGCGTCTACCTCGTCGACTCCGGCGGCGCGTTCCTGCCCCGGCAGGACGAGGTCTTCCCGGACCGCGAGCACTTCGGCCGGATCTTCTACAACCAGGCCACCATGTCGGCGCGGGGCATCCCGCAGATCGCCGCGGTCCTCGGCTCCTGCACGGCGGGCGGCGCCTACGTCCCGGCGATGAGCGACGAGGCCGTCATCGTGCGGAACCAGGGCACGATCTTCCTGGGCGGCCCGCCGCTGGTGAAGGCCGCCACCGGTGAGGAGGTCACCGCCGAGGAACTGGGCGGCGGCGACCTGCACGCCCGGGTCAGCGGCGTCACCGACCACCTGGCCGAGGACGACGCGCACGCGCTGCGGATCGTCCGCGACATCGTCTCGACCCTGGGCCCCCGGCCGCCCGCGCCGTGGGAGCGCGCGCCCTCCGAGGAGCCCGCGCACGACCCCCGCGACCTGTACGGCATCGTCCCCGCCGACACCCGCACGCCGTACGACGTCCGCGAGGTCATCGCCCGCATCGTCGACGGCAGCCGCTTCGGCGAGTTCAAGGCCGAGTACGGTTCCACCCTCGTCACCGGCTTCGCCCGCATCCACGGCCACCCGGTCGGGATCATCGCCAACAACGGCATCCTGTTCGCCGAGTCCGCGCTCAAGGGCGCGCACTTCATCGAGCTGTGCGACCGCCGCTCCATCCCGCTGGTCTTCCTGCAGAACATCAGCGGCTTCATGGTCGGCAGGGCCTACGAGGCCGGGGGCATCGCCAAGCACGGCGCGAAGATGGTCACCGCCGTCTCCTGCGCCCGGGTGCCCAAGTTCACCGTCGTCATCGGCGGCTCGTTCGGCGCGGGCAACTACGCCATGGCCGGGCGCGCCTACTCGCCCCGCTTCCTGTGGATGTGGCCCAACGCCCGCATCTCGGTGATGGGCGGCGAGCAGGCCGCCACCGTGCTCGCCACCGTCCGCCGCGACCAGCTCGGCGACTCCTGGAGCGCGCAGGAGGAAGAGGAGTTCAAGCGGCCCATCCGCGAGCAGTACGAGAACCAGGGCAACCCCTACTACTCCACCGCCCGCCTGTGGGACGACGGCGTCATCGACCCGCTCGACACCCGCACCGTCCTGGGCCTGGCCCTGTCCGCCTCGGCCAACGCCCCCCTCGACCCTGTCGGCTACGGCGTCTTCCGGATGTGACCGCGATGTTCCACACCGTCCTCATCGCCAACCGGGGCGAGATCGCCCTGCGGATCATCCGCACCCTCCGGCGGCTGGGCATCCGCTCGGCCGCCGTCCACAGCGACGCCGACGCCGGGGCCCGGCACGCCCGCGAGGCCGACGTCGCGGTCCGGCTGCCCGGGGGCTACCTCGACATCGAGGCCATCGTCGAGGCCGCCGCGGCCACCGGAGCCCAGGCCGTCCACCCCGGCTACGGCTTCCTGGCGGAGAACACCGCCTTCGCCCGGCGCTGCGCCGAGGCCGGGCTGGTCTTCGTCGGGCCGCCGCCGGAGGCCATCGAGGCCATGGGCGACAAGATCCGCGCCAAGGCGACCGTCGCGGCGGCCGGGGTGCCGGTGGTCCCCGGCGCGGCCGAGCCGGACGACGACCTGCTCACCGCCGCCATCGGCTTCCCCGCGCTGATCAAGCCGTCGGCCGGCGGCGGCGGCAAGGGCATGGTGCTGGTCCGCTCCGCCGCCGAGCTGCCGGACGCGCTGGAGTCCGCCCGCCGTACGGCCGCCGCCGCGTTCGGCGACGCGACCCTGCTGATCGAGCGGTTCGTGGAGAACCCCCGGCACATCGAGATCCAGGTGCTGGCCGACGCCCACGGCAACGTCATCCACCTGGGCGAGCGCGAGTGCAGCCTGCAGCGCCGGCACCAGAAGATCATCGAGGAGGCGCCGTCCCCGCTGCTGGACCCGGAGACCCGGGCCCGGATGGGCGCCGCCGCGGTGGAGGCGGCCCGGTCCGTCGGCTACGTCGGCGCCGGGACGGTGGAGTTCATCGTCCAGGGCTCCACGGCCGACTACTACTTCATGGAGATGAACACCCGCCTGCAGGTCGAGCACCCGGTCACCGAGATGGTCACCGGCCTGGACCTGGTCGAGCTCCAGCTGCGGGTGGCGGCGGGCGAGCCGCTCCCGCTCACCCAGGACGGCGTACGGCTCCACGGCCACGCCGTCGAGGCCCGCGTCTACGCCGAGGACCCCGCCCGCGGCTTCCTGCCGACCGGCGGCCGCATCCTCGCCCTCCACGAACCCGGCACCCCCGGCGAGGTCCGGGTGGACTCCGGTCTCATGGTCGGCGGGACGGTCGGCAGCGACTACGACCCGATGTTGTCGAAGGTCATCGCCTGGGGGCCCGACCGCGCGAGCGCGCTGCGCACCCTCGACGGCGCCCTCGCCGCGACGACCGTCCTCGGTGTGACGACGAACATCGCGTTCCTGCGGGCACTGATCACCCACCCCGGGGTGACCGCGGGAGACCTCGACACCGGCCTGGTCGAGCGGCACCTCGACGCCCTGGTCCCGGGGACGGGGGCGCCCGAGGACGTCCTGGCCGCCGCCGCCCTGGTCCTCCAGCACGAGTGGGTGCCCGCCGCCCCGGCCGACCCGTGGGACGTCCCGGACGGCTGGCGGCCCGGCTCCCCGGCCGCCTGGACCACCTGCCGCCTGGAGAGCCGCGACGGCGCCGCCGACATCGGCGTGCGGGGCCTGCCCGCCTCCGGCGCCGAGGTCCGGCTCCCCCCGCGGGAGACCGGTGACGCCGCGGAACCGGGAGCGGGCAGGACCGTACGGGCACGCCTGGAGACAGACGGATCGGTGCTGCTGGTCACCCTCGACGGGGTACGGCGGCGCTACGCGGTCGCCCGCGACGGCGACACGGTCTGGCTCGGCCGCGACGGGAACGCCTGGGCGCTCACCCGCCACCACCTGGGCGACCCGGGGGACCGGGCGGGTGCGGCCGGGACCGGGGACGGCGTGGTCCGCAGCCCGATGCCCGGCACCGTGCTCGTGGTGAAGGCGACGGCCGGGGAGCGGGTCGAGGAGGGCCAGCCGCTGGTCATCGTCGAGGCGATGAAGATGGAGCACACCGTGACCGCCCCCGCGGCGGGAACGGTCGCCGAGCTGCCGGTCCGCGCGGGCCAGGCGGTCGACATGGACGCGGTCCTGGCCGTCGTCCGGCGGGACGGGGAGGCGTGATGGCCGGGGCGCGCGGCGGGAGCCGTACCGGACGGAGGGCCGGACGGAGGGCCGGATGGAGGACCGGGTGGAGGGTGTGACGCGGGAGCCGTACCGGATGGAGGGCCTGCCGGAGCGGGTCACGGTCTACGAGGTCGGGCCGCGCGACGGGCTGCAGAACGAGTCCGCGGTGGTCCCCGTCGAGGTCAAGGCCGAGTTCGTGGCCCGGCTGGCGGCGGCCGGGCACCGGGTGATCGAGGCGACGAGCTTCGTCCACCCCAAATGGGTGCCGCAGCTGGCCGACGCCGCCGAGCTGCTGACGTCGATGGAGCGGGCGCCCGGGGTCCGCTACCCGGTGCTCGTGCCCAACGAGCGCGGCCTCGACCGGGCGCTCGAACACGGTGTCACGGAGATCGCGATCTTCGGCAGCGCCACCGAGACGTTCGCCGCCAAGAACCTCAACCGCACGCTCGACTCGCAGTTCGAGATGTTCGCGCCGGTCGTCTCACGGGCGCTGGAGCACGGGCTGAAGGTCAGGGCGTACGTCTCGATGTGCTTCGGTGACCCGTGGGAGGGGCCGACCCCGGTCGCCCAGGTCGTCGAGGTGGGGCGCAGGCTGCTCGACCTCGGCTGCTACGAGCTCTCGCTCGGCGACACCATCGGCGTCGGCACCCCCGGGCACGTGACCGCCCTGATCGAGGCGTTCGGCGGCCCCGAGAAGCTGGCGGTGCACTTCCACGACACCTACGGCCAGGCCCTGGCCAACACGCTGGCGGCGCTGCGCGCGGGCGTGACCGTGGTGGACGCCTCCACCGGCGGCATCGGCGGCTGCCCGTACGCCGAGAGCGCCACCGGCAACCTCGCCACCGAGGACCTGGTCTGGATGCTGCACGGCCTCGGCGTGGAGACCGGCCTCGACCTGAACACGCTGGTGGAGACCAGCACCTGGCTGGCCGCCCGGCTCGGCCGCCCCAGTCCCTCCCGGGTCGTCCAGGCCCTCTCCTAGGAGTTCGAACCCATGAAGCTGACCGAAGAGTACGAGGACCTGCGCAAGACCGTCGAGGCCTTCGCCCGCGACGTGGTGGCCCCGGTGATCGGCGAGCTGTACGAACGCGAGGAGTTCCCCTACGACATCGTCCGCCAGATGGGCCAGATGGGCCTGTTCGGCCTGCCCATCCCGGAGGAGTACGGCGGCATGGGCGGCGACTACTTCGCGCTCTGCCTGGCCCTGGAGGAACTGGCCCGGGTCGACTCCAGCGTCTCGATCACCGTGGAGGCCGCGGTCTCGCTGGGCGCGATGCCGATCTACCGGTTCGGCACGGCCGAGCAGCGCGCCGAGTGGCTGCCGAAGCTGACCACCGGCGAGATGCTGGGCGCCTTCGGCCTGACCGAGCCGGGCGGCGGCTCCGACGTGCCGGGCGGCATGCGGACCACGGCCGTGCTCGACGGGAACGAGTGGGTGATCAACGGTTCGAAGGCGTTCATCACCAACTCCGGCACCGACATCACCGGCGTCGTCGGCGTGGCCGCGATCACCGGGCGGCGCGCCGACGGCCGTCCCGAGATCTCCACGATCCTGGTCCCGGCGGGCACGCCCGGCTTCACCGTCGCCAAGAAGTACTCCAAGGTCGGCTGGAACTGCTCCGACACCCGCGAGCTGTCCTTCACCGACTGCCGGGTGCCCGCGGAGAACCTGCTCGGCGAGCGCGGCCGGGGCTACGCGCAGTTCCTGCAGACCCTCGACGAGGGCCGCGTCGCGATCGCGGCGCTCTCGGTCGGCCTGGCCCAGGGCTGCGTGGACGAGTGCCTGCGCTACGTCCGCGACCGCCAGGCGTTCGGTCACCCGATCGGCCACTACCAGGCCATCCAGTTCAAGATCGCCGACATGGAGGTCCGCACCCACACCGCCCGCCTGGCCTACTACCACGCGGCGGAGAAGATGCTGGCCGGCGAGCCGTTCAAGAAGGAGGCGGCCATCGCCAAGCTGGTCTCCTCCAACGCCGCGATGGACAACGCCCGCGACGCCACCCAGATCTTCGGCGGGTACGGGTTCATGAACGAGTACCCGGTCGGCCGCTTCTACCGCGACGCGAAGATCCTGGAGATCGGCGAGGGCACCAGCGAGGTCCAGCGCATGCTGATCGCCCGCCAGCTCGGCCTGGGCGACCTCTGATCCGGAGCCGGGCGCGCCGGCGAGGGCGGCGCCGTCGTCGGCGCCGCCCGTGCCGACGCCGGTGCCGCCCCGGTCGGCTGTTTCGCCCGGTCGGCTACTTGGGCTCGAAGAGCATGTAGTCGATCTTTCCGTCGGCGTCGACGGAGACCTTCATGGAGTACTTCTGCCCGGGCGGGATGGAGCCGGAAAGGGGGTGACGCCGCGGGCCGCCGCCGTGCAGGCGGAGAAACTCTCCCGATCCGGGGAAGGGCAGAAGTCATGAGCACAGGCCGCTGGAGCTATGACGACATCCCCGATCAGAACGGGCGGATCGCGGTGGTCACCGGGGCGGACTCCGGGATCGGCCTCCAGACCGCCCGGGCACTGGCGGTCAAGGGCGCCACGGTGGTGCTGGCCTGCCGCGACACGGTCAAGGCCGCGCGCGCGGCCGAACTCGTCGGTCCCCGTGCCGAGGTCGTCCCGGTGGACCTGGCCTCACTGGCCTCCGTACGGCGGTCGGCCGGGCAGGTGCGGGACCGGTACGGCCGGATCGATCTGCTGATCAACAACGCCGGGGTGATGGCGACGCCGCCGGTCCGGACCGTCGACGGGTTCGAACTGCAACTGGCCGTCAACCATCTGGGGCACTTCGCGCTGACCGGCCTCCTGCTCGATCTGATGATGCCGGTGCCCGGCTCCCGGGTCGTCACCGTCGCCAGCCTCGCCCACCACTGGGGCTGGATCGGGCTGGACGACCTGAACTCCGAGCGCTCCTACAACCGCTTCGCCGCCTACGGCCGCGCGAAACTGGCCAACGTGTTGTTCACCTATGAGCTCCAGCGCCGTCTGAGCGCCGGAGGCGTTCAGACGGCGGCACTGGCGGCCCACCCGGGGCTGGTGGGCGGCACCGCGATCTCCCGCTCCCTGCCCGGGGTGATCCGCTTCCTCAACCGCACCGCCGGGCCGCTGCTGTTCCAGACGGCACCCATGGGCGCCTTGCCCACGTTACGCGCCGCCACCGACCCCGGAGCCCGGGGAGGCGACTACTACGGCCCCTCCGGACCGGCAGGGGTGGGCGGACATCCGGTCCGGGCCCGTTCCAGCGGCCGTTCGCGCGACGCCGTCCTGCAGGCGAAGGTGTGGGACGAGTCCGAGCGCCTGACCGGGATCCGCTACCCTCTGTGACTTCCCTCCGCAGCCCGGTCCGCCGGTCGCGCGGGCGGCGGACATCCAGCCGGCCTGTCGCCGCGGTTCCGCGCCCGGCGATCCCGTGGCGTGTTTGACCTTGACGTAGCGTCAACGTTTCTAATGAGGGCATGCGGATCGGCGAACTCGCCGCGCTGGTCGGGGTGTCCACCCGGACCGTGCGCCACTACCACCAGCTGGGTCTTCTCCCCGAGCCGGTACGGCTGCCCAACGGCTACCGCGAATACCGGCTCCGGGACGCGGTCGTCCTGGCGCGGGTGCGGAGGCTGGCCGAGCTGGGCCTGTCCCTGGAGGAGATCCGCGACGTGCTCGCCGACGACCAGGGCAAGGAGCTTCGCGAGGTGCTGGCGGAGCTGGACGCCGACCTGGCCAGGCAGCAGGAGGCGATCGCCCTGCGGCGGGCCCGGCTGGCCGCGCTGCTGGCGGAGGCGGATCTGCACCCGGACTCGACGGTCTCTCCCGACGTGGCGGCGCTGTTGCGCGATCTGTCGTCCGGGGGCACGGCGGTCGCCGCGATCGACCGGGAGATGCTGGCCCTGGTGGACACCGCGGCCGACCCGGTCGAGCGGGAGCGGATGATCGGCATGCTGCGCCCGCTCACCGAGCCCGAGGCCCTGGCCCGCGGGCACGAGCTGTACAGGCGGATCGACGAGCTCGCCGGCGCAGAGCTCGACGATCCCCGCATCCCCCCGCTCGCCGCCGACCTCGTCGCCCACCTTCCCGGGGAGATGGCGGCGGCGATGGTCGAGCACATGCCCCGGGATCTCGGATCCCAGCCCGTTGCCGCCACCTCTCCGCCCGGCCCGCGAGAGTCCGGGGGCGGGGCGTGGCTGGAGGCGCTGGCCACCGAGCTGTCCCCGGCTCAGATCGAGGTGTTCGTGCAGGCCATGACCATTGTGAAGGAGAGTGCGTGATGCTCAAGGTCGCCCGTGCCGCGCTGTTCGCCGTCCTGCCCGTCGAACTGCTGGTCGCGGTCCTGCTGGTGTCGGGGGTGTCGCTTCCCCTCCCGGTGATCGTGGCGGCTGAGACACTCGTGGCGGCGGTGTTCCTCCTGGAGACGGCGGTCGCCTGGCGGCTGTTCCGGGCCGAGCGCCGCGGCGGCGCGGGCCGGCGGGCGGCGCTGCGGGCGACCGTCCACCGGCTGGTGCCGGTGAAGGTGCGCAGGATCATGGAGTTCGAGCTGAGGAGCGTGCTCAGTCTTCTCCAGTGGGCCGTGCGCCACCGCGCCGGGATGTCGCCCGGTGCCACCGCGGTGCCGTACTGGGGAGGGCAGGCCACGATGTGGGTGATGTTGATGTTCGCGATGGTCGTGGAGACGGTGGGCGTGGAGATCCTCCTGCGGGCGCTGGAGGTGCCGGACGGGGTGCGGATCACGGTGCTGGTGCTCGACGTCTACGGGATCCTGTACGGCCTGGCGCTCGCCGCGGCCTGCGTCACCCGGCCCCACGTGGTCTCCGCCGACGAGCTGCGCGTCCGCTACGGCGTCTACCTCGACCTGCGCATCCCCCGCGAGCTGATCTCCTCGGTGCGGACGGCTCGCAACTACAACGAGCCCGGCATGGTGAGCGTGCGGGACGGGCGGCTCGGCGTGGCGGTCTCCTCCCAGACGAACGTGGTCGTGACGCTGTCGGAGCCCGTCACCGTCGTCCGGCCCCTGGGGGAGAGCGCCGAGGTCACCGAGGTCCGCTTCTTCGCCGAAGCCCCCGCCGGGGTCCTCGCCGCCCTCCAGCCCCTTCCCAGCCGCCTCTAGCGGCGCACGGCCCGGCCGTTGCCCCGGGCGGCCTCCGACAGCGTGCCGTCGGCCCTGCCGGGCAGGCTGATGCGCACCCTGGTGCCGCGGCCGGGCCTGCTGTCGATGTGCACCCGCCCGCTGTGCAGCTGGACGATCTTGTTGGTGATGGACAGCCCCACGCCGGTGCCGCTGATCGCCCGTTCCTCCGCCTCGCCGCCGCGGTAGAAGTCCTCCAGCACGTGCTCCAGGTCCGCCGGGGTGATGCCGATGCCGGTGTCGCGCACCTCGATCGTCGGGACCGGTCCGTCCTCGACGACGGCGATGACGCTCCCGCCGGGCGGGGTGAACTTGATGGCGTTGTCCAGGACCTGGGCCAGCGCGTGCTCCAGCCGGGCGGCGTCGGCCCACACCATCACCGGGCCGGGGGCGCGCACGTCCACGAGCAGGTGGCATTCGCGGGCGACGGGCATGACCTTCTCCACCGCGCGCCGGGCCAGTTCGGACAGGTCCACCTCACCCGGGCGGTGGGCGGCGGTGCGGGCGTTGAGGCTGGCCATCAGCAGCAGGTCGTCGATCAGCGCCAGGATGCGCTGGCTGTTGCGCTCGATCACCCGCAGGAACTTCTGCTCGGTCACCTCGTCCAGCTCGCCGTCCCGGATCAGCTGCAGGTAGCTGGAGATCGAGGTCAGCGGGGTGCGCAGCTCGTGGTTGACGGTGCTCAGGAACTGGTTCTTCAGCTCCTCCGTCTCCCGCAGCCGGGTGACGATCTCGTCGGCGCGCTGGGTGTAGTAACGGGCCTCCATCAGACCGGCGACGGCGGTGGCCAGCGTGGTCAGCGCCTGGTGCTGGTCCTCGGTCAGATGGCGCGGCATGTGGTCCATCACGCACACCGCGCCCAGGGCGTGGTCGTGGCTGGTGACGATCGGCGCGCCGCAGTAGAACCGCACGTACGGCTCACCGGTCACCCACGGGTTCTCGATGAAGCGCTCGTCGGACAGCGCGTCGGGTATCTCCAGGACGTCGCGGCTGCAGATGACGTACGAGCACGCCGTCGCCTCCCGGCCGCCGCGGGTCACGGTGATGCCGACGCGGCCCTTGTAGTCCTGGCCTTCGCTGTCGATGAGGGTGACGAGCGCGAGCGGCGCCTGGCAGAGGGTCGCGGCGAGCCGTGCGATGGAGGTGAAGTCGGGCTCGGGCATGGCGGTCAGGGAACGCAGGGTGGCCAGTTCCGCCACGCGCTCGGCTTCGTCGGACGGTATCGGGATGGAAACCATGGGATCCTCCACTCACGCTCATGATTGCCGTGGAACGGTCGTGGTGGGTGACGCCCCGCTACAGCCGCACTGGCCGGACTCCGGACCAGGGGTTCCCCTACCCACTCGACGAGTCGACATAACCGATATATCCGCAGGTAGAAGTATTCCGGCTGGTCTCCCGCGCCGGTCGCGCCCGCCTCCCCGGCAGGCCCGCCGTACGCCGCGGAGCCGCAGTCCTCGTCACCGCGGCCGGCGGACGGAGCCGGTCAGCGGTCGGAGCCGGCCGGCGTCGGCGCGGTCCCGCAGCCGGGACGCCGTGAAACTTTCACCGGCCGGGCACGGCGTTCGCGCAGTTCGAGGGCTTCCGCGCCCCTGAGGGAGGCCGCTCGCGTTAGGCGGGGCGGGGGGGTGGGCGGTTAGCGTGGGAGCGCTCTCTGCAGCCCCCCGAGGAGTTCATCCCATGTCACGAAAGTCCGTTCTGGCGACGGTGTGCGCGGCGCTGGTCGTCGCGGCCGGCGCCGCGGTGTCGCTGACCGCCGGAGCCGCCGGCGCCGCCGCGGCCGACTCGTCCTTCTACGTCGACCCGGAGACCAGCGCGGCCAAGTGGGTCGCGGCCAACCCCGGTGACCACCGGGCCCCGGTCATCCGCGACCGGATCGCCGCGGTGCCCCAGGCCCGCTGGTTCACCACGACCAACACCTCCACGGTCCGCTCCCAGGTGTCGGCGTTCGTCGGCGCGGCGGCGAACGCGGGCAAGGCCCCCATCCTGGTCGTCTACAACATCCCCAACCGCGACTGCAGCGGCGCGAGCACCGGCGGCGCCCCCAGCCACACGGCCTACCGGCAGTGGATCGACGAGCTCGCCGCGGGTCTCCAGGGACGCCCGGCCTCGATCATCCTCGAACCGGATGTGCTTCCGATCATGACCAACTGCATGAGCTCCTCCCAGCAGCAGGAGGTCAACGCCTCCATGGCCTACGCGGGCAAGAAGCTCAAGGCCGCCTCGGCGCAGGCGAAGGTCTACTTCGACATCGGGCACTCGGGCTGGCTGGGCGCGGGCGAGGCCGCCAACCGCCTTCGGGCCGCCGGCGTCGCGGACAGCGCGGACGGCATCTCGCTCAACGTCTCCAACTACCGGTGGACCTCCACCGAGGTGGCGTACGCCAAGAGCGTCATCTCCGCCACCGGAGTCTCCCGGCTCCGCGCGGTCGTCGACACCAGCCGCAACGGCAACGGTCCGCTGGGCAGCGAGTGGTGCGACCCCGCCGGGCGGGCCATCGGCACCCCGAGCACGACCGCCACGGGCGACTCCATGATCGACGCCTTCCTCTGGATCAAGCTGCCGGGCGAGGCCGACGGCTGCATCGCCGGGGCCGGGCAGTTCGTCCCGCAGCGGGCCTACGACCTGGCCATGGCGGCGCCCCAGCCCACCGTGACCCCCACCGTGACGCCGACCGTGACCCCCACCGTGACCCCCACGGTGACGCCGACCGGCGGTAAGGAGTGCACGGCCTCCTACAAGGTCCTCAACTCCTGGCAGGGCGGGTTCCAGGCCGAGGTGACGGTCAGGAACACCGGCGGCGCGGCCCTGTCCGGCTGGACGGTGAGCTGGTCCTTCCCGAACGGCCAGACCGTCACCCAGCTCTGGAACGGCCGGCACAGCCAGAGCGGAGCGGCCGTCACGGTGCGGAACGCCGACCACAACGGCAACCTCTCCGCCGGGGCCTCGTCGTCCTTCGGCTTCACCGGCGGCTCGTCCGGGAGCAACGGGGTCCCGTCCCCGGTGAGCTGCTCGGCCGCCTGACCTCCCTCGATCCGGTACGGCCCGTGCCCGGCGCCTCTCCGCCGGGCGCGGGCCGTTACCGTGTTCCGGCGGTATGGCCCGCCCCCGGCGGGCGTCAGCTGGGCAGCTGGGCGTCCAGGCGGTAGCCGTCCACGGTCACGTAGACCTGGTCGCCCGGGCGGGCGTTCAGGCGCATCAGCACGGGCTGGAGCGAGTCGAAGACCGGGTGGTCCCGCCAGACGAGGACCACCGCGTTGTCGCCCGGGCCGGTCACCGAGAGCAGGGTGCCGGGACGCATGCCCAGCTGGGTCGCGTAGCCCTCCGGGACGGCCACCGGGGCGCCCCGCAGGTGCTCGCTGGTCACCTCGATCCGCTGCCAGCGGCTGGGATCGGTGGCCGGGCTCGTCTGCGGGGGCATCGGGGCGCGCTGACTGGTGATCAGGTGCGGACGGCTGTTGCCGGACAGCGCCGAGAGCGTGGCCAGGGCGGCCCGCGGGTCGATCGTGGAGGTGTTGACCTGGGGGACGGGCTGGCCGCCGCGGTGGTGGCCGTTGGCGCCGGGCGTACGGCGGGGCAGCTGCCGGGTGGTCTCGGCGGCCGGGGCGGTCTCGGGCTTCGTGCTCGCGGCGAGCGCGTCCAGCCAGGCCTGGGCCGAGCGGGCGCGGATGCCGAGCTGGTGCTCCATGAGCACGACGATGTCGGCGTCGGCCGGTTTGGCCGCCAGCAGCTGCCGGGTGCGTTCGCGCAGGCCGGTCAGGTCGCCGACGACGAGCCAGCCGTCCTGGAGCCTCCGGTCGGGCATCAGGGTGACCAGGACCCGCCAGAGCGGGGTGCGGAGCGTGGGGACCTCGACGGGGTGGGCGGGGTCGGCGCCGATGAGCTGCTCCTCGGTGGCGGCGGCGCCCAGCCACTCGGTGAGCCCGAACATGTGCCCGGTGAGCGGGGCGGACTCCGAGGAGCGCAGCCAGAGCAGCAGGCGCTCCTCGGCGGCGCGCTGGGCCGCGGACAGGGCGCCGAGGTCGGCGTTCAGCTTGTGGGCGAGGGCGCGCAGGCTGATCGGGTCGACGGCGAACAGGCGGTCCACGGCGACCGCGCGCTCCAGCGGGTCCCAGTCGCGGAACATGGTGTCCACCAGGCGGACCAGCGGGTATTCGCTGAGGTCGGGCTGGGCCGGGACGGCGGGCGGTCCGGACTGCCGGGCCGGGAGCGGCGGCGCCTGGGGCTCGGAGGCGGCGGGGAAGGGCCGGGTGGCGGGCGCGCCCGGGACGGCCTGGCCGGGTGTACCCGGGACCGGCTGCGCGGGTGCGCCCGCGGGGGCGGCCTGCGCGGGTGCACCGGCGGGAGAGGGGGCGGGGGCGGCCTGCGCCGGTGCGGTCGCGGGGGCGGCCTGCGCGGCCGGAGCGGGCTGCTCGACGGTCTGCGGGATCTGGCCCAGCACCTCGCGGAACATCGCGGTGACCAGAACCTCGGGGGAGGCCGGCACGGAGGGTCCGGTGAGGTCCCCGGCCGTCAGGCGGCGCAGCCGGGACCAGCCGCCCAGGCCGTTGATCGCCGAGCGCGCGGGCTCGGGCCAGCCGGGCAGGGTCGGGTCGACCGTGTGCACGTGCAGGGCGGGCAGGACGTCGCTCAGCGGCAGGTGGTCCCAGCGGGACACCGAGAGCCGGGCCAGCCGGTCGCAGATCCAGTCCAGGCCCGCGGTGCCGAGGGCTTTGGGCAGGGTGACGGAGGACCACCAGCCCGCGGGCAGGCGGGGATCGGCGAGGGCTTCGGCGACCTGCTGCTGACGACTCCAGCGCAGGGCCGGTACCAGATCACTCAGGCAGATCGATGACTCGGCATCCATCGGCGGACCGCAACCTCCCCAAAGTGACGCATGTGGCTAATGGTGCAGCCTACGCCGCAAGCTATCAATTGGTAGTAAGAGGGTAAAGCTGCTTGGAACCCAAATCCGACTGAAGGATACGCGGCCGACCCCCGATGACGGTAACGGCCTCGGCTCCGGCCCGGCATCCGGCGGCTATCGCGGCCTCGTCGTCCGCCCCGGTCAGCAGGGCGGTCAGCAGCCCGGCGGCGAAGGCGTCGCCGGCCCCGGTGCAGTCGACCACCTCGGCGGGCAGCCCGGGGCTCCGGGCGACGACGTGCCCGTCCCGGGCCATCAGCGCGCCCCCGGGACCGAGCTTCACGGCCGCCGTGCCGTACGCGAGGCTGAGCCGCTCGGCCGCCCGTTCGACGGAGGTCTCACCCGCCAGCAGCAGCGCCTCGTCCTGGTTCGGGATGATCAGCCGGGCCGCGCGGGTCTCCCGGACGAACCGCTCGGGCCCGAAGGCCCGCAGGAAACCGGCGGAGGCGGGGTCCACGCTGGTCGTCACCCCGCGCCGCGCCGCCTCGGCCACGGCCAGCCGGGACAGCCGCAGGCCCGGCTCGGCGAACAGGGTGTAGCCCGACAGGTGCAGGTGGGCCACACCGTCGAGCAAGTTCTCCTCCCAGTCGTCGGTGCCGAGGTGCCCGCCCGCGCCCCGGTTGGTGAGCATGGACCGTTCCCCGGTCACGTCCACCATGGCGATCACCACGGCGGTCGGCCGCTCGGGGTCCACCCGCAGGTGCGGCCGGACCCCGCTGCGCCGCAGCTCCGCGCGGTGCCACTCGCCGGTGTCGGAGCCGACCCTGGTCAGGATCCGGGCGTCGGCGCCCAGGCGGGCGGCCCACGAGGCCGTGTTGGCCCCCGAGCCGCCCGGACGGAGCACGATGTCGGCGGCGGTGTCCGTCCCGGCCTCCAGGCACGAGAGGCCCGCCCCGCCGTGAAGCGCGACGACGTCGGTGACCACGTCGCCGATGACCAGGAGCCCCATCTCGGTCACGGATGCCTCAGCTTTCCTTGCTCCATGATGTCGCGATCTGTCCTGCGATGCGGGTGTTTCCACGTACGGCAGCGAGATTGGCCTCCAGGGAGGCGCCGTCGGTGCCGCGCACCAGGTAGTCGAGGAGGAACGGGGTGATGGCCTGGCCGGTGACCTTCTCGCGCTCCGCGGCGGCCAGCGCCTCGGCGAGCACCCGATCGTGCAGAGCGGGGTCCAGCTGCTCGGCCGGCGGCACCGGGTTGGCCACGATCAGCGCGGTCCCCGGGCCGCCGAGGGCGTCCTGGGCCCGCATGATCGCGGCGGCCTGCTCCGGGGCCTCGATCCGCCAGTCGAGGCGCTCGCCGGAGCTGTGCAGGTAGAACCCGGGGAACTCGTCGGTGCGGAACCCGACGACGGTGACGCCCCGGGTCTCCAGCCGCTGCAGGGTGGCGGGAACGTCCAGGATCGACTTCACCCCCGCGCAGACGACGGTGATGCGGGTACGGCTGAGCGTGTCGAGGTCGGCGGACTCGTCCTGGCTGTCGGCCCATCCCCGGTGCACCCCGCCGAGACCGCCGGTGGCGAAGACGCGGATGCCCGCCCGCGCGGCCAGGAACGAGGTGGCCGAGACCGTGGTCGCCCCGCTGGCCCGCAGCGCCGTCGCGGCGGGCAGATCGCGCAAGCCCAGCTTGCGCAGGCCGGGCTCGGTGGAGATCCGCTTGAGCTCGCCCGGGTCCAGGCCGATGCGCGCGACCCCGTCCAGCACGGCGATCGTCGCCGGGACCGCGCCGGCCTCGCGGACGATCTCCTCCAGTTCGAGCGCCACCTCAAGATTGCGCGGCTGCGGGAGGCCGTGCGAGATGATCGTGGACTCCAGTGCCACGACCGGCGCACCCTGTGCCAGCGCCGCCGACACCTCCTGGGACGGGCGGAGAGGGGTGCCGGTCGACTGCTGGGTGGTACGCATGGGCTGGTTCTGTCTCCTCGGTCAGGACCGTATGCTTGCCTGATTAGAACGGTGTAAACAGAGATCTTCGTTCTAAAGAGAGCACGCTAGGGTTTCCGCTCGAAAGGTGTCCATCGGAAGATCGGCCGATGACGGACGCCTTCAGTGGTGGGAAGACGCCGATGACCGCGGCGCGCCGCCGCCGGGACCGTCCCCGGAGCGAGCGGAAGAAACGAATCTACAACGTAAAGACATCGGGACGTCATAGCCTAGAGCTATGAGTAATCTGCCCGACCTGGAGTCCCTCCGGCTGCTCGTCGACGTCGACCGGCTGGGCAGCCTCGGGCAGGCGGCCCGGGCCGCGGGCATCGCCCAGCCCTCGGCGAGCAAGCGGATCGCGCTTCTGGAGCGCCGCCTGGGCCTGCCGCTGCTGGAGCGCACCCCCCGGGGCTCCACGCTCACCTCCCAGGGCACGATGGTCGTGGCCTGGGCGGCGCAGGTGCTGGCGGCGGCGGAGGAGCTGATGCGGGGGGCGCAGGCCGTACGGCACGCGCGGACGGCGCACCTGCACATCGCCGCGAGCATGACCGTGGCCGAGTACCTGCTGCCGCGCTGGCTGGGGGAGTTGCAGAGCCGCGAGCCGCAGGTGCAGGTCGGGCTGGACGTGCAGAACTCGGCGGAGGTGGCCCGGCTGGTCGGCGAGGAGGCCGCGGGCATCGAGCTGGGGTTCGTGGAGGGGCCGTCGGTGCCGCCGGGTCTGGTCTCCCGGGTGGTGGCCGCCGACCGGCTGGTGGTCGTGGTCGCGCCGGGCCATCCGTGGGCGCGCCGCCGTACCCCGCTGCTCGCCGCCGAGCTGGCCGCGACCCCGCTGGTGGTCCGGGAGCGGGGGTCCGGCACGCGGGAGACGCTGGACCGGGCGCTGGCCGGCCACGACGCGGCGGCCCCCCGGCTGGAGCTCGGCTCGAACGCGGCGGTCAAGGGGGCCACCGGCGAGGGCGCCGCCCCGGCGGTGCTCAGCGGCTACGCCGTCGAGGCGGAGCTGGCCACCGGGCGCCTGGCCGAGGTGGCCACCCGGGGCATCGACCTGGAGCGCAGCCTGCGCGCGGTCTGGCGCAGGGGGCGTCCCCCCACCGGTCCCGCCGCGACCCTGCTGGCCATCAGCCTGACCGCGTCACCTCGGTGACGATGGAGCTGTCCGTCGCACCGTACGTCTCACCCTGGATGTGACCATGATGCGTTCCCGCTACGACGCTGTGATCATCGGAGGCGGCCACAACGGCCTGGTCGCCGCCGCCTATCTCGCCCGGGCCGGCCGCCGGGTCCTGCTGCTCGAACGCCTGGACCACACCGGCGGGCTCGCCGTCTCGGCCCGGGCGTTCCCCGGGGTCGACGCCCGGCTCTCGCGCTACTCCTACCTGGTCAGCCTGCTGCCATCCAAGATCGTCAAAGATCTGGGGCTCGGGGTGGAGCTGCGCCGCCGCCGGTACGCCTCCTACACGCCGGCGGGGGAGACCGGGCTGCTGGTGGACAACGACGACGCCGCCCGCACCGCCGCGTCGTTCGCCCGGGTCACCGGCGGCACCGCCGACCTCGACGCCTGGCGCCGGTTCTACGCGATGACCTCCGAGGTGGCGGCGGCGGTCGCGCCGACGCTGCTGGAACCCCTCGCGGACCGTACGGCGATGCGCGACCTGGTGGGCCGCGAGGCCTGGCGGGAGCTGTTCGAGCGGCCGATCGGCGAGGTCGTGGACGAACGGTTCGCCGACGACACCGTCCGCGGCGTGGTGCTCACCGACGCCCTCATCGGCACCTTCGCCGACCCGTGCGGCGACGACCTGCTGGCCAACCGGTGTTTCCTCTACCACGTGATCGGCGACGGCACCGGGGACTGGAACGTCCCGGTCGGCGGCATGGGCGCGGTCTCCGGCGGCCTGGCGGACATCGCGCGGGCGGCCGGGGCCGAGATCGTGACCGGCGCCGAGGCCGTGGCCGTCGATCCGGCGGGCGAGGTGGTCTTCCGCGACGCGAC
Source organism: Planobispora rosea (assembly GCF_014648175.1). GTDB lineage: Bacteria > Actinomycetota > Actinomycetes > Streptosporangiales > Streptosporangiaceae > Planobispora > Planobispora rosea. The sequence goes on along the minus strand of NZ_BMQP01000013.1, from coordinate 154,582 downwards.
CGGGGAGCACACGGTCACCGGGGAGCGGGTGCTGGCCAGCGTGCCGCCCGCCGTACTGGCCCGGCTGCTGGGGACGGAGGAGCCCGCGCCCGAGGGCGCCCAGCTCAAGGTCAACATGGTGCTGTCCCGGCTGCCCCGGCTGAGGGACCCGGACGTCGATCCGGTGGCCGCCTTCAGCGGGACCTTCCACATCAACGAGGGCCGTGACCAGCTGGCCCGCGCGTACGCCGAGGCCGCCCGGGGACGGATCCCGGCCCTGCCCCCGGCCGAGGTGTACTGCCACTCGCTGACGGACCCGTCGATCCTGGGGCCGGACCTGCGCGCGGCCGGGGCGCAGACGATGACGCTGTTCGGCCTGCACATGCCCGCCCGGCTGTTCCGCGAGGATCCGGCCGCCTCCCGGGAGCGGGCGCTGCGCGCGACCCTCGCCTCGATGGACGCGGTCCTCGCCGAGCCGATCGAGGAGTGCCTGCTGCGCGCCCCGGACGGGAGCCTCTGCCTGGAGGCCAAGACCCCCGTCGACCTGGAGGACGAGGCGGGCCTGCCCGGCGGGCACATCTTCCACCGTGACCTGTCGTGGCCGTTCGGTGAGCCCGGCACGTGGGGGGTGGAGACCGGCCACGAGCGGATCCTGCTGTGCGGGGCGGGCGCCCGGCGCGGCGGCGGGGTCAGCGGGATCCCCGGGCACAACGCCGCGATGGCGGTGCTGGGAGTTTCCTGAGCGGCCTTCGGCGTTTCTGAGCGGCCTTCGGGAGCATGCCCGGAAGCGTTCCTGCGCGGCTCACCGGGAGCGCGTCCGGGAGGCGTCCGTCAGGATCGCCCGCGGGCGTCTCCCAGCGGGAACGCACGGGTCCCTTCATGTCTCACCGGGAACGCACGGGTCCCTTCATGAGGCTCTCATGAAGGGCGCCTACCGTGGTGACCATGGGGGACGGTGAGATGGTGCGGGTGCTGGTCGTGGACGACGAGCCGGCGCTCAGGGAGGCGCTGCAGAACAGCCTGGAGTTCGAGGGCTACCGGGTCGGCCTGGCCGTCGACGGGCAGGCCGCGCTGGAGGCCCTGGAGCGGGAGCCGTACGAGCTGGTGCTGCTCGATGTGATGATGCCCCGGCTGGACGGGCTGACCGCCTGCCGCAGGCTCCGGGCGGCGGGGAACCGGGTGCCGGTGCTCATGCTGACCGCGCGCGACGCCGTGGGCGACCGGGTGTCGGGGCTGGACGCGGGGGCCGACGACTACCTGGTCAAGCCGTTCGAGCTGGACGAGCTGCTGGCCCGGGTGCGGGCCCTGCTGCGGCGCGGCGCCATGGCCGCCCCGGCGGACGCGGACCCCGGCGTGCTGGTCTTCGGGGACCTGCGGATGGACGCCGCCGCCCGGGAGGTCACCCGGGCGGGCGTCCCGCTGGAGCTCACCCGGACCGAGTATCTGCTGCTGGAGCTGTTCATGGTCCACCCCCGCCAGGTGCTCACCCGCGAGCAGATCCTCAGCGAGGTGTGGGGCTTCGACTTCGAGCCGTCGTCCAACTCCCTGGACGTCTACGTCATGTACCTGCGGCGCAAGACCGAGGTCTCCGGGCTCCCCCGGCTGATCCACACCGTCCGGGGCGTCGGCTACGTGCTGCGGAACGCCCCGTGAAGGGCCGCCGCTCCCTGCGCGCGCGGCTGACCGTGCTGGTCGCGGCGACGGTGGCCGTGGCGATCGCGGTGTGCGCGGGGGCCTGCTGGTTCATCGTCCGGTCGGCGCTCCTGGAGCAGGTGGACCGCTCCCTCGACGGGCCGAGGCTCCGGGAGAGCGCGTGGATCATCGACCGCTGCCTGGGAGACACCGCGATCGGCGACACCCCTCCGCCGCGTGACATCCCTCCACCGGGCGAGGCCCGTCCGGGGCTGGGTGAGCGGGTCCTCCCGCGCGGGCTGCCGCCGAACCTCCCGCCGATCCAGCTGGTCGACGCCGCAGGGAGGGTGTGCGCCGTCGGCGACACCGCCATCGAGGTGGTCCCGGCGGACCTCGCCCTGGCGAAGGCCCCGAAGGGCGCGTACGCCGCACCCCGGGACGGGGTGACCGAGGACGGGGCCGAGGTACGGGTGATGACCCGCTCCATCGGGTCGGGCTACGCGGTGATGGAGGCCCGTGAGCTGGGAGAGTTCCAGACCACGCTGACCGGGCTAGCCGGGATCCTCGCCGGGGTCGCCGGGCTCGGCGTGGTGGGCGCCGCGACGGCCGGCAGGCTCATCGCCCGTACGACGCTGCGGCCGGTGGAGCGGTTGACCGGCGCGGTGGAGCACATCGCCAGGACCGAGGATCTCGGCACCCGGATCCCGGTCGAGGGCACCGACGAGATCGCCCGGCTGGGCGCCTCCTTCAACGCGATGACCGCCGCGCTGGCCGGGTCCCGTGAACGGCAGCGCCGGCTGGTGGCCGACGCCGGGCACGAGCTGCGCACCCCGCTCACCAGTCTGCGCACGAACGTCGATCTGCTGCTGCGCAGCGAGAACACCGGCCGGCCGCTGGCCCCGGCCGCCCGGCACCGGCTGCTGGGCAGCCTCAAGGCGCAGTTCGAGGAGATGTCCACGCTGATCGGGGACCTGCTCCAGCTGGCCCGCGGTGAGGAGGAGCACGGGCCGCACGCCGAGCTCGCCTTCCACGAGGTGGTCGGGTCGGCGGTGGACCGGGCCAGGCTGCGCGCCGGGGACATCCCGATCGAGGTGGACGTCGGGCCCTGGTACGTCCGGGGGGACGAGGCGGCGCTGCAGCGCGCCGTGGTCAACCTGCTCGACAACGCGGTGAAGTTCTCCCGGGCGCCGGCGGACGGCCCGGCCGGGGAGAACACGGAGAACACGGCCGGGGAGAACACGGCCGGGGAGAGTGCGACCGGGGGAAACGCGACCGGGAGGGACTCGGCGGACGGTGGTTCCGGCGGCCGGGGCCCCGTGGTCGTACGGCTCCGCGGCGGCGAGCTGACCGTGCGCGACCACGGCCCCGGCGTCGCCCAGGACGAGCTGCCCTATGTGTTCGACCGCTTCTGGCGTTCGTCGTCGGCCCGGAGCATGCCCGGCTCCGGTCTGGGCCTGGCCATCGTGGCGCAGGCCGTACGGGACGCCGGGGGAGAGGTCGTCCTGGAGAACGCCCCGGGCGGAGGCGCCCTGGCCCGGCTGCGCCTCCCGGGCGCCGGCACCCTGGAGGACCTGTCCGGCTCCGCGGCCGCACGCTGACACGCAAGTCATTTACAAGATCAATGGATCATGCTTAGAATCCTCATTTTCTCACCCCTTATTAACGATCGCCTCAGGATCGCTCAAGAACGCCTGCCGAACCTGGGGTCATGACAGATCAGAGCGACGGTCCCCGGGGGGCAGCATGAGCCAGCCGACGGCGCCGGTACGTACCCGGTTGGTCGAGGTCGTGATCCCGGTCCACAACGAGCAGCGGGTTCTCGCCGGGAGCGTCGACCGCCTCCATTCCTACCTCACCAGCACGTTCCCGTACGGCTTCCGCATCACGATCGCGGACAACGCCAGCACCGACGGGACCTGGCCGATCGCCGTGGAGCTGAGCCGCCGGCTGCCGCACGTGCGGGCGGTCCACCTGGACGCCAAGGGCCGGGGCCGGGCGCTGCGCCGGGTCTGGTCCGGCAGCGACGCCGACGTGGTCAGCTACATGGACGTGGACCTGTCCACCGACCTCGACGCGTTCCTGCCGCTGGTGGCCCCGCTGCTGTCCGGCCACAGCGACCTGGCCATCGGCACCCGCCTGTCCCGGAACGCGAACGTGGTGCGCGGGCCCAAGCGGGAGTTCATCTCCCGCTCCTACAACCTGCTGCTCCGCGGAGCGATGGGCGCGGGCTTCTCCGACGCCCAGTGCGGCTTCAAGGCGGCCCGCACCGAGATCGTCCAGGCGCTGCTCCCCGCGGTCGAGGACGAGGAGTGGTTCTTCGACACCGAGCTGCTGCTGCTCGCCGAGCGGCACGGGCTGCGCATCCACGAGGTCCCGGTGGACTGGGTGGACGACCCCGACAGCCGGGTGGACATCGTCAGGACCATCAAGGACGACCTGAAGGGCATGGCCCGGGTGGCGCGCAAGACCCTCTCGGGTCCGGCCGGGATCCCGGTCCCGCCGCGGGTGCGTGAGGCCCGGCTCCCGGCCGGCATGGCCCGCCAGCTGCCCCGCTTCGCGATCATCGGGGTGATCAGCACCCTGGCCCATCTGACCCTGTTCACGTTCCTGCGGCTGCTGATGCCCGCCGTCGCGGCCAACGCCCTGGCCCTGTTCGTCACCGCGGTCGCCAACACCGCGGCCAACCGGCGCTTCACCTTCGGCGTCACCGGCCGCGCGGGAGCCCTGCGCCAGCAGCTCGAGAGCGGCCTGGCCTTCCTCCTCGGCCTGGTGCTGAGCACCGGAGGACTGGCCCTGCTGACCTCCCTGGTCCCCGGCGCGTCCACCGCCGCCGAGATCGCCGCGGTCATCGCCGCCAACGCCCTGGCCACCCTGGTGCGCTTCCTGCTGCTGCGCGGCTGGGTCTTCAACCCGCGCCGGGTGAAGGGGGGCGCGCGATGACCGTCCACGTCTGCCCGGCGGCCCCGCGCTGGGCCCGCCCGGCGTTCTGGGCGGTGCTGGCACTGGCCGCCGTGCTGTACACCTGGGCGCTGGGGAACAACGGCTACGCCAACGACTACTACGCCGCCGCCGTCCTGTCCGGAACCCAGAGCTGGAAGGCGTTCTTCTTCGGCGCACTGGACGCGGGGTCGTTCATCACCGTGGACAAGCCGCCGATGGCGCTGTGGGTGATGGGGTTGTCGGCCAGGATCTTCGGATTCGGGACGTGGAGCATGCTCCTGCCCCAGGCGGTGGCGGGCGTCGCGTCCGTCGCCGCGGTCCACTCGGCCGTACGGCGCTCGCTCCCGGGGACGACGGGTCACGCGGCCGGGCTGGTGGCCGCGCTGGTGATGACCCTGACCCCGATCACCGTCGCCATCAACCGGGACAACAATCCCGACACCGTCCTGGTGCTGCTGCTGGTGCTGGCCGGATGGTTCTGCCTGGAGGCGGTGCGCGACGGCCGGACCCGCACCCTGGTGGTCTCCGCGGTCCTCGTCGGGCTCGCCTTCACCACCAAGATGCTCCAGGCCTACCTGGTGGTCCCCGCCTTCGCCCTGGTCTACCTGGCGATGGCCCCCGGCGCGGTGCTCCGGCGCCTCGGTCGGCTGCTCGCGGCGGGTGCGGCACTGGTGGCCTCCAGCGGGTGGTGGATGCTGGTCGTCGATCTGTGGCCCGCCGCCGACCGCCCCTACATCGGCGGCAGCACCGACAACTCCGTCTGGGACCTGGTCATCGGCTACAACGGCCTCGGCCGGATCTTCGGCGGCGGAGGGGGACGCGACGGAGGAGGGGGAGGGTTCGGCGGCGAGTCCGGCGCGGGACGCCTGTTCAACGACGTCATGGCCGGACAGATCTCCTGGCTTCTGCCCTTCGCGGTCCTCGCTCTGGTCTGCGGCCTGGTCCTGGTCACCCGCCGGTCCCGGCCGGGCGGGACGCCCGCGCCCTCCGGAGCGCCGGAGCCGTCCGGAGAGCTCGCCCCGGCGGCCCGTGACGAGCTCTCCGGCGCGCGTGCGGCCCTGTGGTTGTGGGGCGGCTGGCTGGCCGTGCACTACGTGGTCTTCAGCTTCTCGCGTGGAACGTTCCATCCCTACTACTCCACGGCGATGGCTCCTGCCGTCGCCGCCCTCACCGGTGTCGGCGGGGCGCTGATGTGGCGGGCCCACCGGGAGTCCCGCGCCTGGATGTGGGCGCTGCCGGTGGGGGTCGTGGCCACCGGGGCGTGGGCGTTCACGGTGCTGCGCCGTACTCCCGAGTTCGTGCCCTGGCTGGCCTGGGCGGTGGCCGGGGTGAGCGCGGTGGCCGCCGCCGGGCTGGTCGCGGCGCGGATCGGGCGCCGGGTGAGGCTGCGGATCGCAGCCGTCGCCCTGGCGGCCGGGCTGGTGGCCGGGCTCGCCGGGCCCACCGCCTACGCCCTGACCCCGCTGGGCTCGGCCGTCAACGGCACCAACCCGACCGCGGGCCCGGCCGGGAGCGGCGGCTCCGGCGGTATGCGCGGCCCCGGTGCGATGCCGGGCGGCACACGGGAGGGTTTCCCCGGCGGGGCCTTCCCCGGCGGGACACGGCAGGGCGGCGGGGCCGGCGCCCGCGGCTCCATGCGGGACGGCCCCGGCGGGACCGTGAGCGAGCGGATGATCGGATACCTGACGGCGAACCGGAACGGTGCGACCTGGCTGGTGGCGGTGGGCAGCGCGCAGAGCGCCTCGTCGATCATCCTCTCGACCGGCCTGCCCGTCATCGCGATGGGCGGTTTCACCGGGAGCGACCCCGCGATGACCGTGGACCGGCTGAAGGGGCTGGTCTCGTCGGGCAGGCTCACGTACGTGATGCCCGGCGGCGGCCGGGGCGGTCCCGGTGGCGGCGGTCCCGGTGGCGGCGGCGGTTCCGAGGTGAGCGAGTGGGTCCGGGCCAACTGCGCCGTGGTCGCCCCCTCGGAGTACGGCGGCCAGGGGAGCGGGCAGTCCCTCTACCGCTGCGGCTGACATCTCCCCTCCCATCCGCTCACCCATGTCCCTTCCGTCTCCTCGTGTCACCGATCGCACAGCCGGTCACTCACGACGGGGGCGGAAGGGCGTGCTGCTGTAGTCTTGCGCCGTGCACAGCGGAGGAGGATCGCGCGGCAGCCGCGCCGACCAGGCAGACCAGCGGCGGGCCGAACTGCTCGAAGCGGCCCGGAAGGTCGTTCTCGAGCGAGGACTGGCCAGCACCCGCGTGGCCGACATCGCCAAGGCGACCAACGTGAGCGGCGGGCTGATCCACTATCACTTCGCTACCAAGAACGATCTCATCACCGAGATGCTCCGCAGCACGAGCGAGGCGGAGATCCAGCGGTTGCGGGAGATCGCGGACGGCCCGGGGAGCACGGTGGAGCGGCTGGACCACATCCTCCGCCTGTGCATCCCCGCCTCCCGGGACGACCAGGGCTGGATCCTCTGGCTCGACGCCTGGGCGGTCGGGATGCGCGAGGAGCACGTCCGGACGATTCTGCTGCAGTTCGAGGGCGCCTGGATCGAGATCCTCAGGGACGTGATCGCCCTGGGCGTGGCCGCGGGCGAGTTCGTCTGCGACGACCCGCAGGGCGCGGCCGAGCGCCTCGACGGCATGCTCGACGGCCTGGCCATCCGCTACACCCTGGAGGCGGGGAACATGTCCCGCGACCGGCTCCTGGAGCACGCGCGTGTCGCCGCCGCCCGGGAGGTCGGTCTGGAGCGGTCCGCTTTCCCCGCCGAGGCGGCCCCGTAGCCGCTCTCCCTCCGTGGCCGCTCGTTCCCGGTGGCCCGGTCATCCCGGCCCGTCGTGCGCAGCCGGCCCGGCGGGATCCAGGCGGGCAGAGCTGAGCGGGCAGAGCTGAGCGGGCAGATCTAGGCGGGCAGGGCGGCGAGCAGGTAGGCCAGGCGCGCGGCGGCGTCCTCGACGTTGTCGGCGCTGCCGAGGCGGTAACCCCAGGAGGTGATGAAACCTCCGTCGGGTGAGCACGTCACGGTCTCGTTGAGGGTCTCACTGAAGCGGTTGCGAATGCGTACGTACGCGGGATCCCCGAAGGAGATGTGCTGAAGGGACAGATCGGCGTGCGAACGGATCGCCGTGGCAAACCTCTCCAGACAAGACAGCGTGTCCAGCATCGTGCGTCACCTCCGTCTCGGATGAGGATTGCATGATCTTGTGGACTTAATCAAGCAATTGCGGAGATTCTTCCCTTGATTGTCGGGAGAAATCGTCGAGCACCCGCATGATGACCGCCCTGGCGTCCTCGCGGAAGGCCGCGACCTCGCAGAACTCGTCGAAGGCCCGCTCGTAGAAGACGATGTCCTCGGGGTCGCGCAGGATCAGGTCCCGGGTGCGGGTGGGCACCGCGACGTGGTCCTGGTCGTAGATCCAGAAGCCGTTGAGAAGGGCGGACGGGAGGGGGGCCTCGAAGGGCACCACGCCGAACTCCACGTTCGGCAGCGCGGTCACCGCCAGCAGCCGGTCGAGCTGGCCCCGCATCACGTCCAGCGGGGCCAGCCGGTAGCGCAGCACCGCCTCGGGCAGGATGAAGCGGAACCGTTTGCGCTGGTCGTAGAGGATCTCCTGGCGCCGCATGCGGACCAGGATGGCCGCGTCGACCTCGTCGGGCGCGTTGTAGAGGCGCTTGATCCGGGTGAAGATGCTCCGGGCGTACTCGGTGGTCTGCAGCAGGCCGATGACCACACCCGGCTCGAACACGCGGAACGTCGTCGTCCGCGCCTCCAGGTCGCGGATGTCCTCCTGGAGGGCGGCCAGGCCGCTGCGGTGCCGCTGCCGCCAGGAGTCCTGCCGCTCCATCAGCGCGCTGAGCTGCTCGACCAGGTCCTCGACGACCTCGGAGGGGGTCTGCGTGACCCGCCCCCACTGGATGATGTCGTCCTCGGTGGCGGTCTGCCGGGCGTTCTCGATCCGCGAGACCTTCGAGGCCTGCCATCCGAGGCGTTCGGCGAGATCCTTGCCCGACAGGCGGGAGGTCTCCCGCAACTGCCTGAGCTGCATGCCGAGTTCTGCCCGGGCCTGCTGGAACCCACTCAACGCGACCTCCCGTACGGTGCCGCACGAGAGTAGACCGACACGCGCCGATCAAGCCATAGGGATGACCCTAATCGTGATCGATATTTATCGCAGCACCTGGCGGGCGATGTCCATCAGGAGTTCCCGGGGGACCTCGACGGCGGTCTCTCCGTCCAGGACGTGGCGGAGGTCGGACAGGGCCTCGGTGTCGGTGACGTGGAGTCCCTGGACGACGATGGTGCCGCGATCGGTCTCGTAGAGGGAGGGGCAGGCGCCCGCCTCCGACGTGGAGCCGAGAAACCGCAAACGCATGACTGTTCCTTCCCCGAGCCAGCCTCGCCTTGCAATTGCGCGCAATCTTAGGGGCTGCGGGGTGGGAGATGCTAACAATCACCCAATTGTGTCCATCCTCAAAGAGACTTTGTCGCTTATGAAGCGAAAATACATCCCTTATTGTGCTGTAAGTCCGATTGAGGAATTCTAACGGTGATCGTTGTGCGGGTTCGATGACCCTGGCCCCCTCGGTGACGGGTGCCTCGGGTGCCTCGGGTGCCTCGGGGGACTCAGGGGGACTCAGGGGGACTCGGGGGGACTCAGGGGGACTCCGGGCGCCGGTTCGGCGCGGAGGGCCTGTGCCACCGCATCCGCGGCGGCCTCTCCGGACCGCACCGCACCGTCGATGTAGCCGTACCAGCGTGGTGAGGTCTCCGACCCCGCCCAGTGGACGCGGCCCGTCGGAGCGCGCAGCGCCGTGCCGAACTGGGTCCACGCACCCGGCGGGAACACCGCCGCGTAGGCGCCGCGGGTGAACGCCTCCTCGTTCCAGGCCCGCTCGACGAGACTCACCGGCGCGGCGGCCCGCGGACCGAACAGGCGGCCGAGCGCGTCGAGGACGGCCGTCCGGCGGTTCTCGGGGGAGCGGGCGGCCAGGTCCCGGGCGGGCGCGCCGTTGACGAAGGCGATCAGCGTGCCGCGCCGGCCGGATGGGGGGCTGCTGTCCACGGTCATGGTGACCGGGCCGTGCAGGCTGAGGGAGATGCCGCTCAGGCCGGCCCGCCGCCAGAACGGTTCGGGATAGCCGGCGATGTATTTGATCACGCTGCCCATGGGGAGCCGCTGCAGCAGGTTGTCGCGCGCCGCCGGCAGCGGCGGCCGGTAGGCGATCCGGGCCGCGAGCGGAGGGGGGACCGCGACCACCGCATGCCGCGCCCGCCAGGTGGTTCCGTCCTCGGCGGTGACCGCGACGCCGGAACCGTCCTGCTCGATCCGGCGGACCGGCGCGTTCAGCCGGACCGCGGCGCCCAGCCGTTCGGCGAGCCTGGCGGCCAGGCCGTATGCCCCGCCGGCCAGCCGGTCCTGCTGGGCTCCTCCTTCGAAGTCGGTCACCGCCGCCAGGCCGCCGGCGGCCTTCACGTAGAACAGCGCGTGCAGCAACGACAACTCGCTCGGTTCGCAGGCCCAGATCGCCCGGCAGGCGAGGGCGAGGAACCGGCGCCCGTCCCGGGTCCTGACCGTGCGGTCGATCCAGGACTGCATGGTCTGGCCGTCGAGCGCGGCGGCGTTCGGGCCGCGCCACGGGGCTTCGGCGTCGACGGCGCCGGCGAGCCGGTTGAGGCGGAACTGGGCATGAGCTACGTCTGCGAGGGCCACCGGCCCGAGTCTCGGCACCGTGCCGCGGAACCGGCGCAGCCGTCCGGTCGCGGTCTCCAGCACGCTCGCACCCGCGGTGTGCGTCGGGACGACGTCCACGCCGAACTCGGCGGCCAGCGCGTACACCCGCTCCTGGCCCGGTCCGACGAACTGGCCGCCGAGGTCGACGATCTCGCCCTCGACCTCGGTGCCGGCGGTGCGGCCGCCGACCCGGTCGCGGGCCTCGATCAGAAGGACCCCGGCTCCGCGGCGGCGGAGGCGGTCGGCGCACACGAGGCCGGCCATACCGGCACCGACCACGACGACGTCGACGTCGACGTCGACGTCGACGTCGGGGTACTGGTGGGACATGTCATCTCCTGGGGTGTCGGTCGTGTTCGCGGCATGCGCGAACACGCCAGCGCACCCACCGGCCACCACGGCGCTGACTTCTCGGATTCACTTGTGTACGTAGATCATTTCCGGCGCGTCGCCGCGATGTCAACCGTGCGGGCCCGGGAGGCGGAATCCGGCGGCTCAGCCCCTCAGCCCCGGAGGTCCCGGGGAATGGGCACGGTCCTGGCGCGCAGTTCCTCGCCGAGGGCCTTGGCCTGGGCGTCGAGACGAGGGCTGGCGGCGACTCCCCGGCCGAGCAGTCCGTGGACGACGAAATTGAGGGCGAGCAGGTTGGGCAGTTCGAAGCGCCCGATCTCCAGCCCGGCGGTCGCGGGCAGCAGCTCCCTGATCCGCTCGGCCGTCAGGTAACCGGCCAGCCAGGCGAACTGCTCGGCGGTCCGGACCCAGACACCGAGATTGGCGTTGCCGCCCTTGTCCCCGGAGCGCGCCCCCACGATCGTCCCCAGCGGGGCCCGGACGACCGGTGGCTCGCCGTCCGCGGACGCCGGGACGGAGTGCGCGGAGGGGGCGGCGGTGCCGGAGGAGGATGCGGTGGTGGAGGGGCGCGGGGCGGGAGCCGGGGCGGGTTGGGGGGCGGGGAGCTCGTGGCCGTCGAGATGGACGCGCGGGCGGACGGAGGCGGCGGGTACGAGGACGGGCCAGTAGACGCCGTACGGCGAGGCGTCACCCGGAGGGGTCAGCCCGTAGAAGCCCGGGTAGCTCGCCAGGCCGGTCTCGACCACGGCGGAGGAGAACAGGCGACCGGCCTTCGCGCGGTCGGGGTCCATCACCGTGATCCGGAGCAGGGCGGTGTCCCCGAGGGGGGTGAGCTCGGTGTGGACCTGCTCGAACGACTCCTTCGGGACGCGGGCCCAGACGGCGTCCTGCGCGAGGCGGGCCTTGGCCTCGATGTCCAGGCCGGTCAGGACCAGGGTCATGGTGTTGCGGTAGCCGCCGAGGTAGTTGACCGCGACCTTGAGGGTGTCCGGCGGGGCCTCCCCGCGCACGCCGGAGATCCGGACCCGGTCGGGGCCCTGCTGCTCCAGCCGGATCGTGTCGAAGCGGGCCACCGCGTCGGGCCCGGGGTAGCGGGGGGAGGCGATCTCGTACAGCAGCTGGGCCGTGACCGTGCCGACCGAGACCAGGCCCCCGGTCCCGGGATGCTTGGTGATCACGCCGGATCCGTCGGCCGCCAGTTCCACCAGCGGGAAACCGCAGTTCGCGGGGTCCGGGACCTCGCCGAAGAAGGCGTAGTTGCCGCCGGTCGCCTGGCAGCCGCACTCGATGACGTGCCCGGCGACCACCGATCCGGCCAGCGCGTCGTAGTCGTCCGGGCGCCAGCCGTACCGCCAGATGCCGGGCCCGGTGACCAGCGCCGCGTCGGTGACGCGCCCGGTCACCACCACGTCGGCCCCGGCGGACAGGGCGGCCGCGATCGGCCTCCCGCCGAGGTAGGCGTTGGCGGTCAGGGGATCGGCGGGCAGCCTCTCCCCGGTGTCCGCGTTGACCGCCTCACCCAGGACGTCCCGCCAGGATCGCCCTCCGGGGGGCACGGAGCCTCCCGGGCCGCCGGGCCCTCCGCCGAGCAGGTCGTCCCCGGTCACGTGGGCGACCCGCACCGCCAGGCCGAGCCGGCCGGCCAGTTCCGACACCGCCGCGGCGCACCCCCCGGGATCCAGCCCGCCGGCATTGGACACGATCTTGATGCCCCGGTCCACGCAGGTCCCCAGAACCTGTTCCAGCTGCTTCAGGAACGTCGGCGCGTACCCGGGCCGGCCCTTCAGCCGGTTCCCGGCGAGGATGAACATGGTCAGCTCGGCGAGCCAGTCGCCGGTGAGCACGTCGATCGGCCCGCCCTCGACCATCTCCCGCGCGGCCGAGAGCCGGTCGCCGTAGAAGCCGGAACAGTTGGCGATGCGGAGCATCGGGCCTCCTTCGGCCGTGTCGTCCTTGCGGGACCGGGCCTCCCGGGACGGGAGGCTCACTCCGGACCGGCGGTCTTCTCCGGGGACGGGACCCAGGCGGGCGGGCGTTTCTCCATGAAGGCGGCGATGCCCTCCTGCCCCTCGGCCGAGGTGAACCGCTGGGCGGACAGCTCGGCCATCTGCCGCATGCCCTCCTCGACCGTGAGCGCGGGCACCTGCCGGACCAGCTGCTTGGTCAGCGCCAGCGCCTCGGGCCCGCCGCGCAGCAGCATGTCCGCGTAGTGGGCGACCGTGGCGTCCAGCTCCCCGGCGGGAACGGCCCGGGTCAGCAGGCCGATCTCCTGGGCGCGGGCGGCGTCGAAGGTCTCCCCGGTCATCAGGTACTCGGCGGCGGCGCGCGGGTCGAGCCGCCGCAGCACGGTCACCGAGATCATCGCGGGTACCACGCCCAGCCGGACCTCGGTGAACGCGAACGACGCCGAATCCGGGGCGATGGCGAAGTCGCAGGCCGCGACCAGGCCGAGCCCTCCGGCGCGCGCCGTGCCGTTCAGCCGGCAGATGACCGGCTTGGGGCTGTTCCAGATCATGCTCATGATCTCCGGGAACGACGCGGTGACCGGCGCCTCGTGCGCCGTGCCGGGCTCGACGCGCTGCTCCTTCAGGTCCGCCCCGGCGCAGAACACCGGCCCGGTCCCGGTGAGCACGATCACCCGTACGCCCTCCTCGGCCAGCGCCCAGTTGAGCCGGTCCTCCAGGTCGCCCAGCAACCGCACCGACAGCGCGTTCCGGTTGCGCGGGGAGTCCAGGGTGATGGTGGCGACCCCGCCGGACACCTCCTTGTGCACCAGCCGTTCCATCGGCCAGCCGCCGTCTCTGCTCACCTGACTCACCTGGCTCACTCCGCTCCTCGGCGCCCCGCGGGCGAGGCTCCGGGCCTCCGCGCGGCGTTCATCCCTGTTCCCGTTCCTCGATCACGGCCAGTACGGCCCCCGCCTCGACCTGACGGCCCGGCGCCGTGTTCAGCTCCCTCACCGTGCCCCCGGCGGGCGCGGTGATCCGATGTTCCATCTTCATGGCCTCCAGCACCACGACCACCTGGCCCGCGGCGACCGGCTCGCCGGGCTTCACCTCGACGCGCAGCACGGTACCGGGCATCGGGGCCAGCAGGGAGCCCGGGGCCAGTCTCTCGACCGGCTCGGGCAGGCGCGGCAGGGGCGTGAGCCGCACCGGGCCGAGCGGCGAGTCCACGTATGTCACGCCGCCGTGGCGGGCGACCGAGAAGCGGTGCCGTACGTCGGAGGTCTCCAGCACCACGGCTGCGGGCGAGGCGCCGACCAGGACGGTGTCCGGGAAGCCGTCGGCCCGCAGGCCGTCCCGGGTGAGCCGGTAGGCGATCGTGCACACGTCCGCGTCCGTGCCCGTCCCGGCTCCCTCCGGGGATCCGCCGCCGATCCGGAAGGAGACGCGCTGCGGCTGGGACGGCACGTTGCGCCACCCGCAGGGCAGCGTGGCCTGCACGGTCGCCGCCGCCCGGTTGGCGGCGGCCTCCGCGAGGGCGGCGGCGAGGGCGGAGAGCGCGAGGAGGGACGGTCCTGCGGGCGCCCCGGGACCCGCGACGGCCCGGCCGGACGCCCCGGGGGCGTGCCCTCCGGAAGGACGGGTGGCGAGGGCGTGCTCGTCCAGGAAGCCGGTGTGGGTCTCGCCCGCCAGGAAGGAGGGGTGGCGCAGGAGTTCCACCAGCAGGTCCCGGTTGGTGACGGGGCCGTGGATCCGCGCCCGGGCGAGGGCGGCGGCGAGCCTGCGGGCGGCGTCGGCACGGCTCGCGCCGTGCGCGACGACCTTGGCGATCATCGGGTCGTAGTGCACGCCGATCTCGGAGCCGTCCTCGACGCCGGAGTCCAGCCGCAGGCCGTGAGTGACGGGGGAGAAGCGGGCGTCCACGCCGGGGACATCGAAGCGGTGCAGCACGCCGCTCTGCGGGCGCCAGTCGCGGGCCGGGTCCTCGGCGTACAGGCGCACCTCGATGGCGTGGCCGTCCGGTTCCGGGGGAGCCGGGGGCAGGGGCTCGCCCTCGGCGATCCGGAGCTGGAGCTCGACCAGGTCGATCCGGTGGACGCACTCGGTGACCGGGTGCTCGACCTGCAGGCGGGTGTTCATCTCCAGGAACGCGACCGTGTCGTCCTTGACCAGGAACTCGACGGTGCCCGCGCCGACGTATCCGATGGCCCGGGCCGCCCGTACCGCCGCCTCGCACAGCCGGGCCCGCAGTGCGGGGGAGACCGCGGGGGAGGGGGCCTCCTCGACCACCTTCTGGTGCCGCCGCTGGATCGAGCACTCCCGCTCGCTCAGCGCCCAGACCGTCCCGTGCGCGTCGGCCAGGATCTGCACCTCGATGTGCCGGGTGCGCTCCAGCAGCGGTTCGACGAAGACCGTCCCGTCCCCGAAGGCCGCCTCCGCCTCCCGCCGCGCCGCCTCGATCTCCCGGCCGAGGTCGCCGGGGGCGCGGACGATCCGCATGCCCCGGCCCCCGCCGCCCGCCGACGCCTTGACCAGCAGCGGGTACGGCCAGTCCCCGGCCGCGCCGGGAGTGCCGGTGGCGGGGAGGGCGAGGCTGGGCAGGACGGGGACTCCGGCCTCGGCCATCAGGGACTTCGCCTCGATCTTGGAGCCCATCGCGGCGATGGACTCCGGGCTCGGGCCCACCCAGACCAGGCCGGCGTCGAGGACGGCGCGGGCGAAGGCGGCGTTCTCCGACAGGAAGCCGTAACCGGGGTGGACGGCGTCCGCGCCGCCGCGCCGGGCGGCCTCGACGATCTTCTCGATCGACAGGTAGGTGTCGGCGGGCCGGGCGCCGGGCAGCCGTACGGCGTGGTCGGCCTCGGCGGCGTGCGGCGCGCCGTCGTCGGCGTCCGAGAAGACCGCGACCGTCTCGATGCCGAGGGCGCGGCAGGTGCGGAAGACACGGCGGGCGATCTCGCCCCGGTTCGCGACGAGCAGACGGGTGATCAAGGACACGGTCACATCCGGAAGACGCCGAAGCCCGCGGGCTCCGGGGCGGGGGCGCTGTTGACGGCGGACAGGCACAGGCCCAGGACGGTACGGGTGTCTCGGGGATCGATGACCCCGTCGTCGTAGAGCCGCCCGGACAGGAAGAACGGCAGGGACTCGGCCTCGATCTGCGCCTCCACCGCCGCGCGCATCGCCGCGTCGGCCTCCTCGTCGTAGACCTGCCCGCGCGCCTGCGCCGCGGCCCGGCCCACGATGGACAGCACCCCCGCCAGCTGCGCGGGCCCCATGACGGCCGACTTCGCGCTCGGCCAGCTGAACAGGAACCGGGGGCCGTAGGCCCGGCCGCACATCCCGTAGTTGCCCGCGCCGTACGACGCCCCCATGACGACCGTGAGGTGCGGGACCGCCGAGTTGGAGACCGCGTTGATCATCATGGCGCCGTGCTTGATGATGCCGCCCTGCTCGTACTCCCGGCCGACCATGTAACCGGTCGTGTTCTGCAGGAAGATCAGCGGTGTGCGCGCCCGGCCGGCCAGCTGGATGAACTGCGCCGCCTTCTGGGCCTCCTCGCTGAACAGGACTCCCCGCGCGTTGGCCAGGATCCCGACCGGGTAGCCGTGCAGCCGTGCCCACCCGGTCACGAGGCTGGCGCCGTACAGGGGTTTGAACTCGTCGAACACGCTGCCGTCCACGAGCCGCACGATCACCTCGCGCGGGTCGAACGGGATCCGCAGGTCCTCCGGCACGATTCCGAGCAGCTCGTCCTCGTCGTACAGGGGCTCGCGCACGGCGCCCGCCGCGTGCCCGCGCTTGACCCAGTTGAGCCCGCGCACGATCCGCCGCCCGATCCGCAGCGCGTCGTGCTCGTCGGCCGCCAGGTAGTCGGCCAGCCCGGAGACGCGGGCGTGCATCTCCGCGCCGCCCAGCGACTCGTCGTCGGCCTCCTCGCCGGTGGCCATCTTCACCAGCGGCGGGCCGCCCAGGAAGACCTTCGCGCGCTCCCGCACCATGACCACGTGGTCGCTCATCCCGGGCACGTAGGCGCCTCCGGCGGTGGAGTTGCCGAACACCAGGGCGATCGTCGGGATCCCGGCGGCCGACAGCCGCGTCAGGTCGCGGAAGATCCGGCCGCCCGGGATGAAGATCTCCTTCTGCGTCGGCAGGTCCGCCCCGCCCGATTCGACCAGGTTGACCAGCGGCAGCCGGTTCTCCAGCGCGATGTCGGCGGCCCGGAGCGTCTTGCGCAGGGTCCACGGGTTGGACGTGCCGCCCCGCACGGTCGGGTCGTTGGCGACGACCACGCACTCGACGCCCTCGATCACGCCGATGCCGGTGACCACGCTCGCCCCCACCGGGAAGTCGCTGCCCCACCCGGCCAGCGGCGAGAGCTCCAGGAACGCCGAGTCGGGGTCGAGGAGCAGCTCTATCCGCTCGCGGGCGAGCAGCTTGCCGCGCCGCCGGTGGCGCTCGACGTACTTCTCGCCGCCGCCCGCGACCGCCTTGGCCTGCTCGGTCTCCAGCTCGGCCAGTTTGGCGAGCATCGCCTCACGCCGGGCCCGGTACTCGTCCGAGGAGGTGTCCAACCGGCTCACCAACCGCCTCCCTTGTCAGAGGATGTCCCTGGGATTGTCCCCCGCCGGCCGTCCCGGCGGCGGAAGCGGCGCCGGGAACGCCCGGGTCAGCCGCAGTGGCTCCAGCCGCTCTTCCAGGACACCGTGCCGTACGTGCCGCCCCAGATGACGCACTTCTTGGTGGCGGCGAGCCGTACCGGGCCCGCGTAGGCCGTGAAGGCACCCGGGTTGCTCGCCGTCGATCCGCCCTGCACCTGCAGGATCGCGTTCATCTTGACCTTCTGGGGGACCACGTACCTGGACATGGTGACGACGCAGTTCTTCCCGCTCGCGGCGCTGTAGAAGAGGTAGACGGTCGCGCCGGAGCCGAGGGCGTGCGCGTTGATCTGCTTGAACCCCGACCCGCACAGCGCCGCCGCCTGGTACGGGTTCGGCTTCGGCGCGGGCGTCGGCTTGACGGTGGGCTTCACCGTGGGCTTGGTGGGCTTCACCGTGGGCTTCACCGTGGGCTTCACGGTCGGTTTGACGGTCGGCGTGGGCGTCGGCTTCACGGTCGGCTTGACGGTGGGCTTGACGGTGGGCTTCACGGTCGGTTTGACGGTCGGCGTGGGCGTCGGTTCGACGCTCGGCCTGGACGTCGGGCTCTCCGAGGGCGTGCCGTCCGGGTCCGGCGGCTCTTCCCCGGCATCGTCCCCGGAGCCGTCCTCGTCCGGGGAGGCCTTCTCCGTCGGGCGGTGACTCGGCTCGGGCTCGGGTTCCGGCTCCGCGTCGTATGCGGGCTTGGCCACCAGGGAGCCCTCCTCCGGCGCGGGACTCTCCCCGCCGGACGCGGCCGGCTCCTCCACCGCGGGCGGGTCGTCGGGGATGAGCCCGGGCTCGGGGGTCCCGGCCCGCTGCTGCTGTTCCCGCACGGACGCCTCACCCGAGGCGGGAGCCTGCGCGGCGGAGGCCTTCTGGTCGTCCTGGAGGACGACCACGGCCCCGGCGGACACGGCGAGCGCGGCCACTCCCGCCGCCGCGGCCAGCAGCAGGCCCGCCGGGCGGCGGCGCCCGCGCGCCGGCTCCCGCCGCGCGGGGGAGGCGGAGGTGGGGCCGGAGGCGGATGCGGGAGCGGAAGCAGAGGCGGACGGAGAGGTGGAGCCGGGAGCGGGCGGCAGGGCGGAGGCGTCCCGGGGAGCCGGGGCGGCGGGGGCCGTACCGGCCATGAGGTGGGCGACGAGCTGTTCGGCGGTCGGCCGTGCCGCCGGGTCCTTGGCCAGGCAGGCCGCGACCACGTCGCGCAACGGCCCGTCCAGGCCGCCCAGCTCCGGCTCCACGGTCAGGATCCGGTTCATGACCACGGGGATCGAGTCCTGGCCGAAGGCGGGCGCGCCGGTGGCGGCGAAGACCATCGTGACGCCCCATGCGAACACGTCGGCGGCGGGCGTCACCTCGCCCCCGCCGAGCTGCTCGGGAGCCAGGTAGGACGGCGTCCCCATGGCCATCCCGGTCGCGGTCATGCCGGGGGCGTCCAGCGCCCTGGCGATACCGAAGTCGATCACGACGGGGCCCTCGGGACCCATCAGCACGTTGGCGGGCTTGAAGTCCCGGTGCAGGATCCCGGCGCGGTGGATCGCCACCAGGGCGGTCGCCGTGCTGACGGCCAGCCGCTCCAGCGCTGCTCCGCGCCGCGGGCCCTCCCGGTCGACGAGCTGGCGCAGGGACGGGCCCGGCACGTACTCGCTGACGATGTACGGCTGGCTGCCCTCCAGGTCGGCGTGGAGGACCGGTGCGGTGCAGAACCGGGCCACCCGCTGGGCGACCGCCACCTCCCGCAGGAAGCGGGTGCGGGCTTCGGCGTCCGCCGCGAGCCCGTGGTGGAGGAGCTTGACGGCGACCTGCTCGCCGCCGGGGCCCCGCCCCAGATAGACGATGCCCTGGCCGCCCTCGCCGAGCCGCCCCGTCAGCTCGAATGCGCCCAACCGCTGAGGATCCCCCGCCACGAGCGGCTGTACCACGTTAACCCCCGGCAAACCTACAAAATTCGGTCACGTGGGGCAGCACGCTACCAGCGTGAGCCGTGATGCGGAGATCTATTCGGTGAGGGTCCCGGTCCGTCGCGCGGGCCGGAGATCAGACGGCCTTGCCCGGGTTGAGGATGCCGAGCGGGTCGAACACCTGCTTGACGCCCCGGTGGATCTCCTCGGTGACCGGCCCCGTCTCCAGTGCCAGCCAGCGCTGCTTCAGCAGCCCGACCCCGTGCTCGCCGGTGAGCGTGCCGCCCCGGCGCAACGTCTCGCGGAAGACCTCGTCGGCCGCGGCCCACACCTCCGGCGGCGGCTCCGGCAGCCCCCGGTCGAAGACGAAGACCGGGTGCAGGTTGCCGTCCCCGGCGTGGGCCACCGTGCAGATCGGCACCCCGTGCCGGGCTGCGATGTCCTCGATGGCGGAGATCATGTCGGGGAGCGCCGAGCGCGGCACGCACACGTCCTCCACCAGGCACGAGCCGAGCCGCTCCTTGGCGTGGTAGGCCATCCGCCGCAGGCCGATCAGCTCCTCGGCCTCCCGCCGGTCGGCCGAGGCCGCGACGAACGACGCCCCGTTGTCCTCGCACAGCTCGCGCATCCGCTCCGCCACCGCCTGCCCGTCCACCGCGTCGGACTGGGCGATCAGCATCGCCTGGACGGACGGCTCCAGGCCGATGTTCTTCCAGTCGTCGATGGCCTTGAGCGTGGCCCGGTCGAGCATCTCCAGCAGGGAGGGCTGGCAGCCGGCCGCGATGATCGCCGCCACGGCCGCCGCCGCGTCCCGCAGCGAGCCGAACTCCGCCGCGATCGTCGCCGGGTAGACCAGCGGAGCCCGGCGCAGCCGTACGGTGGCCGCCGTGATCACCCCGAGCGTGCCCTCCGAGCCGACGAAGAGCCCGGTCAGGTCGTAGCCGGTCACGCCCTTGACGGTCCGCCGGCCGGTGTTCAGGACGCGCCCGTCGGCCAGCACGACCTCCAGGCCCAGCGTCGAGTCGCGGGTCACGCCGTACTTCACGCAGCGCAGCCCGCCCGCGTTGGTGGCGAGGTTCCCGCCGATCGTGGAGATCTCGTAGGAGGAGGGGTCCGGGGCGTACATCAGCCCGAACTCGCGGGCCGCCCGGTCCAGGTCCGCCGTGATGACACCGGGCTCCACCACGGCGATCTCGTCGGCGGGGGAGAGCTCCCTGATCGCCGCCATCCGGTGCAGCGCCAGCACGACGCACCCCTCGACGGCCGTCGCCCCGCCGGCCAGCCCGGTGCCGGCCCCGCGCGGCACCACCGGCACCCGGTGCGCGCTCGCCCAGCGCATGACGGCGACCACGTCGTCCCGGCTCTCGGCGAGTACGGCGGCCAGCGGCTTGCCGGGTTCCAGGAACGTCCGGTCCCGGGCGTAGGAGTCGGTCACGTCGGGGTCGGTCAGCACCTTCCCGGGGCCGAGAACGGCGACGAGCTCAGCGATAGCGGTCACACAGGGACTGTACGACGTCACCCCGGCCGGCCGGGCCGGCATCGCTCCGACCGGCCAAATCGGCTATCTCCGACATAAACGATCGATCACACTTTGACAACATAAGTCGGATGCTTTACTTCTCCTTTACCTTCTCCTCTAACGTCCCGGACGGCGCGCCTATACCGGCGTGCCGGGGAACGTCCGCGCCCGGCGAACCCGGGCAGGGAGGGTATTCCGTTGTCCAGCAGAGGCAGAGGCGCCGGTAGGCGCCTGCTCGCGCTCGTGCCCGTGCTCGGGCTGGCAGCCGCGGGGCTGTCCGTGAACGGCGCGTCGGCCCAGGCCGACGACTCGGTCGCACGGTACGTCCCGGCGCCGAGCGACTACTACATCAACTACGCGCCCCCGTACGTCCAGGGTGACAGCACCACGATCGACGAGCGGTTCCGGCCCGGGGCCGCCAAGCGCACGCGCTCGGGGCTCGCCCACGCCCAGGAGGTCGACCGCAAGCACGCCGAGGGCAACCCGGCCGCCGCGAAGGTCCTCGCCTCACGCGAGACCCGGGCGATCAGGACGGGCAAGAACCCCTTCGACTTCATCTTCAAGAAGGCGGGCCAGACCCAGCAGGCGAAGTTGCTGACGCTCCTGGTCGAGTTCAACGAGAACGCCAACGACGACTTCTCGGGCTTCAGCCGGCCCAAGTCGATCGACGACGTCAACGACTGCGTGACCGAGCCGCCGGGCACCAAGCTCAACGGCCCGCTGCACAACAACATCCCCAACCCCGCCGACTCCGGCGCGGGCAAGGACAACAACACCATGTGGGTTCCGGACTTCAGCCCGGAGCACTACAACAAGATGCTCTACTCGGACAAGGGGATCACCCAGCGCGTCCGGATGGACCTCACCGACCCCCGGGACGGTAAGAAGGGCATCGACATCTCCGGTTACACCATGAAGAAGATGTACGAGGAGATGTCGAAGGGCGCCTACAGCGTCACCGGCGAGGCGATCGGCTGGATCAAGGTCCCGCACTCGGAGGCGTGGTACGGCGCCGGCCGCTGCGGAACCCGGCCGCAGGACATGTCCGGCCACCCCGACAACCCGGCCGGCCCCGGCGCGCTCCCCATCGACGCGGTCAACGTGCTCGCCCATCAGCGGCCGGACTTCCCCTGGGCCGACTACGACGTCGAGGACGTCTCCGACGCCGACGGTGACGGCAACCTCCAGGAGCCGGACGGCGTGATCGACCACCTCGTGCTCGTGCACGCCGGCGCCGACAAGTCCGGCGGCGGCGGGGCCGAGGGCACCTACGCCATCTGGGCCCACTCCAGCGCCGTGGCCGGCGGTTACACCGTCCCCGGCACCGACAAGAAGATCTCCAACTACATCGTGCAGCCGGAGGACTCCGGGGTCGGCATCTTCGCCCACGAGTACGGGCACGACCTGGGCATCCCCGACTTCTACGACGCCACCGGCGGCGGCGACACCAGCGTGGACTTCTGGGACCTGATGTCCTCCGGATCGCACGCCGGCCCGCTCATCCAGTCGATGCCGACCCACATGGGCCTGTACGCCAAGTGGCTGCTCGGCTGGGCCGACCCGGCGGTCCTCAACCCGGGTGACCGCAGGAAGGCCGTGACCGTCGGACAGGCCTCGCGCACGCCCAAGCACACCGCCGACGGCATCCGCGTCAACCTCCCCGACAAGACCGTCACGATGGCCGTCCCGCACAGCGGCGGCAAGATGTGGTGGTCCGGCAACGACCAGGCCTGGGCCGACGTCAAGCTGACCCGGACGATCCAGGTCCCGGCCGGCGGCGACGCCCGGTTCTGGATGTGGAACCACTACGCCGTCGAGGCCGACTGGGACTACGGCTTCGTCGAGGTCTCCACCGATGGCGGGGTCACCTGGGCCGAGCAGAAGGTCTACGACTCCTCCGGCGCCCTGGTCTCCACCGGCGACGACTACGCCGACCCCAACGGCCGGTTGCACGACTACGGCGTCCCGGAGGGCGGCGACAAGAAGTACGGCCTGACCGGGTCGACCGCCGGCTGGCGCCACGACTACGTGGACCTGGCCCCGTTCGCCGGCCAGACCGTCCAGCTGCGGCTGCGCTACGCCACCGACGCCGGCACCGAGGAGACCGGCTGGTTCTCCGACGACTTCTCCGTCACCGCCGGCGGCGCCACGGTGTGGAGCGACGACGTCGAGGGCGGCGAGAACGGCTGGACCGCCGCCAAGGGCACCTTCACCGACACCACCGGCACCGGCTGGCACATCCACGGCGGCAGCGTGCAGAGCGCCCAGTACTACCTGGCCGAGTGGCGCACCTTCGACGGCTTCGACAGGGGCCTGCAGTACGCCTACGACACCACCTGGGCGCACGAGAACGCCTGGAAGGTGGAGAAGCTCAAGTACAACGCCCCCGGCCTGCTGGTCTGGTACCGCGACGCGGCCTACCCGGAGAACGACGGCGACGCCCACACCTTCGAGCTGCCCTCGGTCGGCCCCAAGGGCGAGATCCTGGTGGTCGACTCGCACTACGAGCCGCTGCGCCGGACCGGCGAGGCCGCCGAGAAGGACCCGTCGGCGCTGAAGAACCTCCCCTCGCGCCCGCAGTCCTCCAACGCGGCCTTCACCTTCGGCAAGACGTACCCGTTCACCGAGTGCATCGAGGGTGAGCCCTTCACCGAGTACTGCACGAAGTTCCCGGCGCTCCCGGGGGTGAAGACCTTCACCGACGCCAAGACCTGGTACCCGGGCCTGGAGGTGCGTGACGGCAGCCTGTTCTACCGCCACCGCGACGCCTCGGCGGTCGTGCCCTCCAAGGGCAGCCAGCCGTACAGCACGCGGGTCGTCAACCCCGACGGCACCCCCGCCACCGAGATGTACGGCACGGACATCGGCGGCGGCCACGTCCTCGGCACCGGCAACCCCGGGGACGAGGGCAAGGCGCTGGGCGTGCAGATGAAGCTCATCGCCCCGCTCCCGGGGAACCTCGGAGTGATCGTCCAGGTCACCCCGCCCGCGAAGTAGGGCCCGGGACCCGAACCCGACCTCCTGGGGACGTGATCCGGGCACCCGGGACGTGACCGGGCGGCCGTGATGTGACCGGGCAGGGAGCCCCGCCGTCGACCGACGGCGGGGCTCTACCATTTACCGGGAACATCTCCATGAAAAGGTGAAGTGTGAGCGAGCTTCGCAGCAAGGCCGAGCACACCGCGGCCATCCATGCCGAGCGCAGGGTGTGCGTGGTGGTCAACACGCGGTCCCGGCGTGGCCGCCACCGCTACCCGCGGGTGGTCAGCACGCTCCGGTCCGAGGGCTTCGACCTGCTCGGGGTCTTCCCCGTGGACGACCCCAAGCGCCTGCGCGCCACCCTGGACACGGCCCTGGACGCCAAGCCCGACCTGCTCGTGGTGGGCGGGGGAGACGGCACGCTCAGCGCCGCCGTCAAGCACGTCGCCCACCGCGACGTCGCCCTCGGGGTGCTCCCGCTGGGCACCACCAACAACTTCGCCCGCAGCCTCGGCCTGCCGCTGGACCTGACCGGGGCGATCCGGGTCTTCCGCACCGGCAAGGTCGCCGACATCGACCTGGGCATCGCGGGCGACCGGGAGTTCGCCAACCTGACCAGCTTCGGCGTCTCGGTGGAGGTCGCCGGGACGGTCAAGCCCTGGCTCAAGCGGGTCCTCGGCCGGGCCGTCTACCCGCTCACCGCCCTGACCGTCCTGCCCGGCCACCGGCCGTTCCGGGCGTTCCTCACGGTGAACGGCAAGCGCCACGAGCTGCTCACCCACCAGCTCAACATCGCCAACGGCCGCTTCCACGGCGGCTGGCAGGTCGCGCGCGACATCAGCATCGACGACGGCATGCTGGTCGCCTACCAGCTGGGCTCGGGCAAGCGCCTGCGGCTGCTGCTGGAGACCCTGGTGCGGGCCAGCACCGGCCGCTGGCGCAGCCTGGCGGGCGGCCCGTTCGTCATCGGCACCGAGATGTACCTGGAGACCGACCCGCCGATGGCCGCCGACGTCGACGGCGAGGTCCGCCTGCGCACCCCCATCACGATCAGGACCGTCCCCAACGGCCTGCGTGTCATGGTCCCGCAGAGCTTCGTCGACTCCTGACCGGCGTACGGCGCGTACCCGGACCAGGAAGCCGGCGCCGGACGGGGTGCGGCGCCGGACGGGGTGGGTGACGGCGCCGTGGCGTGGCCGGGCCGCTGATTGGACCGGGATCCGCGGGGTAGCCATTCCTTCACAGACGATGGAGGAGACATGGCATCCCTGATATCCCGCGTCCGCGCCTACCTGAGCACTCCGCAGGGGCGCAGGAACCTCGAGAAGGCCAAGACGATGGCGCGCGACCCGCGCAACCAGCAGAGGGCGCGGTCCCTGCTGGCCCGGCTGACGGGCAAGCGGTCCCGGCCCCGTTACTGAGGCCCCGGCCCCGTTACCGAGGCCCCGGCTCCGTCGCCGCGCTCCCGGCCCCGATGATCAGAGGACCCCGCCCCGGCGCTCAGGCCGGGGCGGTCCTCAGCGGCCCGGGCGTTCTCAGCGGAGCTTGGCGGCCACGGCGAGCTGCTCGGCCACCTGCGCCGAGCCGCCGCCCTCATGGCCGTTGTACGGCCAGACACGGATGTCCTTCGGCCCGGCGTAGTGGTTGTAGGCCGCGAACACCGTCGAGGGCGGGGTGACCCCGTCGCGCAGGGCGACGGAGAACAGCGCCGGCGTCGTGCCGCGCGCGGCGAAGTTCAGCCCGTCGAAGTAGTCCAGGGTGGCGAAGACCTCCTCCACCCGGTGCCGCTGGGCGGTGAAGAACCGGGCCAGCTCCGCGTACGGCTCGGCATCGGTGATCTCGGTGGCGCGCCGGATGTGGGTCATGAACGGCACGTCGATGAAGGCGTGGAGCAGGTCCGGCACGAGCGCGCCGACCGCCATCGCGATGCCGCCGCCCTGGCTGCCGCCGGAGACGACGATCCGGGAGGGGTCCACCAGCGGGTGGGAGCGGGCGGCCTCCACGGCGCGCACGGCGTCGGTGTAGAGCCGCCGGTAGTAGTAGTCCTCGGGGGAGGAGACGCCCTGGGTGAGCCGCCCGGGCGCGGAGGGCCCGCCGGCGGCGGCCGGGTCGGGGGTGTCGCCGTGCCGGTTGCCGGACCCCTGGCCGCGCGAGTCCATCACGAACGTGGCCCAGCCCGCGCTCGGCCACAGCAGCCAGTCGTGCGGGAAACCGCGCCCGCCGTTGTAGCCGATGTACTGCACCACGCACGGCAGCGGCCCGGAGTCCTCCCGCGCCGGGGTCAGCAGCCAGCCGCGGACGGGGTGTCCGCCGAAGCCGGCGAAGGTCGCGTCGGCACAGCGCACCTCGGCCAGGCCGGTCTCCACCTCGGTGAAGACGGCGCCGAGATCGTGTTCGCGGGCCTCGGACAGGGTCCACTTCCAGAACTCGTCGAAGTCCGCGGGCTCCCGGCGGGCCGGAAGGTACTCGCGGAGCTGGTCGAGCGGCATGTCGACGAACAAAATGATCTCCTCGGGGGACGGTGCCGGATTGAAACGTTATTCTCCATCGGCCGCCGACGTGGGCCGGGTGCTCCCCGGCGTCTCGATGATCCAGGCGCACAGCAGGATCGCCGCCTGCGCCGCGGAGCTCGCCCTCGCCGGAGACAGGATCCCCTTCGCGTGACCCCCGCCCGGAGCGGGTGGGGGGACGGCTCCCGGCGGCCGGCGATCAGCTGCCGAGGCGGATGACGTTCCAGGACAGGGGCGGCAGCACGGCTCGGAGCCGGCCGCCGTCCAGCGTGGCCGCGCCGGCCCCGTCCAGCGTGCGGGGCCGTACCCGGTCGGGGTTCTCGCGGGTGTTCTCCGCGTGCCGGTCGTCGTCGGCGAGCACCTCGTGGGAGAGCACCCGGAGCCCGCCCGGGGCACCGCCCGGGGCGTTCAGGGCCCGCACGTCCACCGTCAGCTCCATCGGCGCGTCCAGCGCGCGGTTGACGGCGAAGACCGTGATCGTTCCGCTCTCCCCGTCCCGCACGGCCGTCGCGTGCAGCAGCGGCGCCTCGCCGTACTTGGCGGTCTCGGCGACGGGGGAGACGGGCTCGACCCGCAGCACCTCGCCGCGGCCGTACCGGGCGGCCTGGGCGAACGGGTAGAAGATCGTCTGGCGCCAGGCCGGGCCGCCGGGCTCGGTCATGATCGGTGCGATCACGTTGACCAGCTGGGCCTGGCAGGCGATCTTGACCCGGTCCGCGTGCCGGAGCAGGGCGATCAGCATGCCGCCCACGGCCACCGCGTCGGTGAGCGAGTAGACGTTCTCCAGCAGCCTGGGCGCGTGCTCCCAGGGCCGGGCCTCCTCCTCCACCGGCCGCATGTACCAGACGTTCCACTCGTCGAACGACAGGTTGATCCGCTTGGGCCGCTTCAGCTTCGCCCGGACGTGGTCGCAGGTGGCCACCACGTCCTCGATGAACGCCTCCATCGCCGAGCCGGAGGCCAGGAAGCTCGCCGGGTCCTCGTCCTCCTCCCGGTAGTAGGCGTGCAGCGAGACGTGGTCGACGTCGTCGTAGGCCGCCTCCAGGACCTCGGCCTCCCACGCGCCGAAGGTCGGCATGTCGTGGTGGGAGCTGCCGCAGACCACCAGCTCGAGGCCCGGGTCGATCATCCGCATGGCCCGGGCGGTGGCCGAGGCGAGTCTCCCGTAGTCGGCGGCGGGCCGGTGCCCGATCTGCCAGGAGCCGTCCATCTCGTTGCCCAGGCACCACAGCCGGATGCCGTACGGCTCCGCCGCGCCGTGCTCGGCCCGCAGGTCGGACAGGTGCGTGCCGCCCGGGTGGTTGGCGTACTCCAGCAGGTCGCAGGCCTCCTGCACGCCGCGGGTGCCGAGGTTGACCGCCATCATCGGCTCGACCCCGGCCTCGCGCGCCCAGGCGGCGAACTCGCCCAGGCCGAACGCGTTGGTCTCGATCGACCGCCAGGCGGGCTCCAGCCGTACCCGGCGGTGCGGGCCGACGCCGTCCTCCCAGCGGTGGCCGGAGACGAAGTTGCCGCCCGGATAACGCACGACCGTGACGCCCAGCTCACGTACCAGCTCCAGCACGTCGCGACGGAGGCCGTGCTCGTCGGCGGACGGGTGACCGGGCTCGTGGACGCCGGTGTAGACGCAGCGGCCCAGGTGCTCGACGAACGAGCCGAACAGCCGGGGGTCGACGGCTCCGATGGAGAAGGCGGGATCGAGGGTGAAGGAGGCGTGGTGCATGGGCGCCCTTCCGGGGGAGAGGTGGTGACACGATCATTAAAACGTGTCACCACCCCACACGCCACACCCGTGAGATGAAACATCCCTCTTCACAGGGATGTCATATATTATCTGGTATATATCCGGAGCACCCCTCCTCACGCGTTGTTAAAACGTTTTTTGTGAAGCGGGTCAGGCAGCGATGGGAGAGTAGGCGGCGGCGTCACCGGCCAGCACGGAGCTGGGCCGGCCGTCCACACCGACGGGGATGTCTCCGGCGATGGTGACGCGGTGCAGGCGGCGCGGCCGGTCGCCGAAGTCGTGCACGACCCGGTGCTGCGTGGCGCGGTTGTCCCAGACGGCCACGTCGCCCGGCGCCCACCGCCAGCGCACGGTGTTCTCCACCGCCGTGACCTCCTCCTGGATCAACCGGATGATCGACGCCGAGGCCGAGGTGGACAGGCCCGCCAGCCGCCGGGCGAAGTCGCCCAGCAGGATCGACCGCTCCCCGGTCTCGGGGTGCACCCGCACGACGGGGTGCTCGGTCTCGAAGACGGTGGAGGAGAAGACCTCGGCGTAGGCCCGGGCCCGCTCCGGGTTCTCCGAGGCGGCGACGCGCGCGTAGTCGAACTGGTTGGTGTGTACGGCGCGCAGCCGGTCCGCCAGGTCGCGCAGCTCCGCCGGGAGGTACTCGTAGGCGGTGACGGTGTTGGCCCACAGGGTGTCGCCGCCCGCCGGGGGCACGGTGATCGCGCGCAGCACGGAGGCCGCGGGCGGCCGGTCGACGAAGGTGACGTCGGTGTGCCAGCGGTCGACCTTCTGCCCGCCGCTGTAGTCGAGGTCCAGGATGTGGGCCCTGCCGTCGAGGGCGGGCACGGTCGGGTGGGCGGTGGTCAGCTCGCCGAGCAGCCGGGCGAAGGCCGTCTGGCCGTCCTCGTCGAGGTGCTCCTGGCCGCGGAAGAAGACCACCTTGTGGGTGAGCAGGGCCAGGCGGATCTCGGCGGCCACGTCGGCGGGCAGGTCGCCGCCGAGCCGCACGCCGGCGATCTCGGCGCCGATCCGGCCGGTGATGGGAGTGATGGACAGAGAGGTCGAGGAGGTCATGGCTGGTGAGGTCCTTCCGGAGTCGGGGCGGGGATCTGCGACTGGAAGGGGCGACACAGCGCGCTGGCCACGCGACAGAGGTCCACGTGACCGCGGGTGGTCAACATAACCGCGTTCGTCACGTTCTCAACGTAGGACGGCCGGCGAGTAAAGTCAACACAATTGGTAGGTAATTAGGGTTTTATGGAGCGGGGCCGTGCCGGGCACCGGCCGGTACGGCCCCGCCAGGACGTCCGGGCCGGTGTCGTCAGCCGTCGCCGGAGCCGCGGCGGAAGATCCTGCGGAACCTGTCGAGACGTCCGGGCTCCCGCCGTACGGGCGACTCCGGCACCGGGCTGACCGGAGCCGGGGCCGGGAACGGCGCGGCGTCCGGGGGCGGGCCGCCGCGGGCCCGGAGCAGGGCGGCGAGGGCCTCGGCGGCGGAGGGCCGCTTGGCGGGCGTGTCGTCGCGCATGCGGCGCAGCAGGTCCATCACCTCGGGCGCGACGCCGTCCGCCGTCCCGTCGGCGGGCTCGGCGTCCGGGCCGGCGGGCGGCAGGGAGCCGGTCAGCAGCTGGAAGGCGATCACCCCGGCCGCGTAGACGTCGGAGGCCGGGGTCATCAGGTCGGGCCGGGCGCGGCACTCGGGGGCCACGTAGTGGGTGTCGAGCACGTTGGGCAGTTCGTTGACCACCGTGTGCGGGCGGGATCCGGGCTTGGCGTAGTCGAAGCCGGTCAGCATCGCGTGGCCGCCCTCGGCCACCAGCACGCACGCGGGGGTGAGCGCCCGGTGGATGACGTTGTTGGCGTGGACGTGGGCGAGCCCGCGCAGCATGTCCTCGACCACGGCGAGCCGCGTCCCGGCCGGGAGCGCGGGCCGGCCGGACGCCCCCGGATGGGAGGGCAGGTGCAGGTGCAGGGCCTGGCCGTGCACGTCGTCCAGGACGAGCACGAACCGGCTCTCGTCGTCGACGGCGAAGAAGTCGCGGGAGCGGACGACGCACGGGTGCGGCGGGATCCTGGTCAGGGCCTGGTAGGCGTTGGTGATCAGCCGCCGCTCGGCCTCCCGGGGCCCCTCCTCGGCCAGCGGGTCGGCCCGGTACACCCGCAGCAGCACGGTCTCGCCGCCCCGGACCGTCGCGTTGACCGCGCGGTACTCGGTGACCCGGGCGTCGCCGCCGAGCTCCTCCTCGACCTCCCAGTTGCCGAACCGGGGCGGCGCGGTCGAGCGCCGCACGCTGCCGTTCAGCGCCTCGATGATCGCGGTCCGGTACGGCGCGACGTCGGTGGTGCAGCCGCGCCGTACCCGTGAGACGTCGCCCAGCGTGCCGATCAGGCCCGCCAGGTCGGTGACGTGCCGGGAGTCGCGCCCGGCCGGGTCGACCAGTTCGGCGTCGGGGCCGGTCAGCACGACGACGCTGTCGACGTAGACCCGCTCCAGCTCGCGGCGCTCGCCCACGAGCACGCCCTTGAGCGCCCGCCCGTTGCCCCGCAGCTTGGTCACCGGGGACCCGAACGCGCCGCGCCGCGCCGGGAACCACCGCGTCCCCGAGACCTCGATCCGGCCGCGCGTCCCCTTGACGTCGATGACGCACAACGAGTGGCCGGTCAGCACGACCAGGTCGACCTCGAAGACGTCGCCGTCCCTCGGGACCTCGATGTTGTGCAGCAGCAGCCAGTCGCCGGGCGCGTTGTCCCGCAGGTGCGCGATGACCCGTCGCTCGGCGTCGTTGACCGGGCGTCCGCCACCGACGATCTGTGCCATCCGAGCGCGCCGCCTCTCTCACCGGCCCCCGGGGCCGCACGGTCCTCAACGGAACAAGGGTCTCATCCTTGCGCGAATTCCGCGCCCGTGCCGCCGGGGGCGGAATGATCTAGTCTGACCGCCGTTGCCCACGACGAGACGGGATGCCATGGACTTCACGCTGACGGTCGTCCTCCTGGTGACGGTCGCCGTGCTGCTGACCGGGTTCGCGGTGGCCGCCCGGCGGCTGCTCGACCTGAGGTTCGGGCTGGTCCGCACGCTGCTGGCCGGAGCCCTCGTGCTCGCCATCGGCGGGCCGCTCATGCGGGCGTTCGCCGGGGCCGTCGATCCGGGCGATCCCGGGATCACCCCGCTCTGGTTCCTGATCCTGGCGGTCGTCTGCGCGCTGCTGGCCGGGATGGTGGTCCTGGTGGTGGCCGAGGTGCTGGTGCCGCCGGGCTCGGTCCCCGGGCCGCTGGAGCTGGTCAGGGGAGTACGGCGGCGGCTGGTCAGGTCGCGCCGCTACCTGGCGATCACCCGGATCCTGGTCCGGCACGGACTGGGCCCCTACCTCCGCGGGCGCGACCCGGCCCTCGGCGGTCCCTCCGGCCGGACACGGCTGGCCCGGTCGCTGCGCGAGGCCCTGGACGACGGCGGCGTCACCTTCGTCAAGCTCGGCCAGATCCTGTCCACCCGGAGCGACCTGCTGCCCCCCGAGTTCGTCGAGGAGCTGCGGCTGCTGCAGGACCGGGTGGCCGCCGCGCCGTGGGCGGAGGTCGAGCCGGTGCTCACCGCCGAGCTCGGCGGGCCGGTGACGGAGGTGTTCGCCGCGTTCGAACGGGAACCCCTCGCGGCGGCCTCGATCGCGCAGGTCTACCGGGCCCGGCTGCGGACCGGCGAGGACGTGGTGGTCAAGGTCCAGCGACCGGGGGTCGCCGAGGTGGTGGAGCGGGACCTCGACATCGTGGCCCGGCTGGCCCGGTCGCTGGAGCGGCGGACCCGCTGGGGCCGGACGCTCGGCGTGGTGGAACTGTCCCGCGGGTTCGCCGAGGCGCTCCGGGAGGAGCTCGACTTCCGCGTCGAGAGCACGAACATGGCCGCGGTGGCGGCGGCCTCCGCCGGCGAGCCGGTCGTGGTCCCCGCGCCCCGCCCCGAGCTGTCCGGGCGGCGGGTGCTCGTCATGGAGCGGCTGGAGGGCGTCTCCCTCGGCGGGGCCGTACCG
The DNA here is from genome assembly GCF_014648175.1 of Planobispora rosea. GTDB lineage: Bacteria > Actinomycetota > Actinomycetes > Streptosporangiales > Streptosporangiaceae > Planobispora > Planobispora rosea. The sequence continues at coordinate 122,707 of NZ_BMQP01000013.1, read as the reverse complement.
GAGGGGACCGACCGGGCCCGGCTCGCCGGGACCCTGCTCGACACGCTGCTCCGCCAGATCATGCTGCACGGGATCTTCCACGCCGACCCCCATCCGGGCAACCTCATGCTGCTCACCGACGGCCGCCTGGCCCTGCTGGACTTCGGCTCGGTCGGCAGGCTCGACGCCTCGCTCCGCGGGGCGCTGCAGCGCCTGCTGCTGGCGATGGACCGGGGTGACCCGCTGGGCGTGAGCGACGCGCTGCTGGAGGTCGTGGCACGGCCCGACGAGATCGACGAGCGCGCGCTGGAGCGCGAGCTCGGCCGTTTCATGGCCCGCCACCTGGTCACCGGCGTCACCCCCGACGCGCAGATGTTCGGCCACCTGTTCCGGATCGTCTCCGGGCACGGGCTGTCCGTCCCGCCGGAGGTGGCGGCGGTGTTCCGGGCGCTGGCGACGCTTGAGGGCACCCTGGCCCGGCTGGCTCCCGGCTTCGACATCGTCGCGGAGGCGCGGTCCTTCTCCGCCCGGCACGTCGCCGAGGGGAGCGGCCCCGGGCGGATCCGGGAGGCCGTCATGGAGGAGGCGCTGCACCTGCTGCCCATGGTGCGGCGGCTGCCCCGCCGGTTGGAGCGGATCGCCGGCGCGGCCGAGCACGGCCGGTTCGGCGTCAACGTGCGGCTGTTCGCCGACGAACGCGACCGGCGGCACGTCACCGGCCTCCTCCACCAGGTGCTGCTCACCGTCCTGGCCGCCACCACGGGGATCATGGCGGCGCTCCTGCTCGGCACCGGCGGCGGCCCGTCCATCACCCCCGACGTCAGCCTCTTCCAGCTGATCGGCTACAACCTGCTGCTGATCAGCGCGATCCTGGGCCTGCGGGTGCTGGTGGTCATCTTCAGGTCGAGCCGCTAGCGAGCCTCGCCGCGCCCCGGACCCCTCCGGCCACGCCGCGTCACCTGATTTCCTGTCCTCCTCCCTCCCCGCTCCGCGCCAGGCCGGGTCGCACTTGCGCGGTCCTCGGGGGGAGCCCGCGCGGCCCGGAGGAGGTTTGCCGTGGCCAGAGCGGGTAAACGCCTACTTCTGTAGGGAGGAGGCGTGTCATGACGCACAGTACGAAGGAGCATCTCTCCACCGCCGAGCTGATCCGGCAGGTCTCGGAGGAGATGTCCCGTCTGGTCAGGGACGAGCTTCGCCTGGCCAAGATCGAGCTCGCGGAGAAGGGGAAGCACGCCGGCATCGGCGCGGGGCTGTTCGGCGGGGCCGGGGTCATCGCCCTGCTGGGGGCCGGATCGATGGTGGCCGCCGTGATCCTGCTGCTCGCCATGGTGATGCCCGCGTGGGCCGCCGCGGCGGTCGTGGGCGCGGTGCTGCTCATCGCGGCCGCTGTCCTCGGGCTCATGGGCAAACGCCAGGTGTCAGAGATGGGCTCGCCGACTCCTGAGCGGACCATCCAGAGCGTCAAGAACGACATCAACGCCGTCAAGGAAAGAGCACACCGATGACCGAGACCGACCCGGGCAGGCACGACCGGGAGCAGACGGAAGCCGGGACGGCCGGTTCCCGCCGGCGGGAGGTCGGCACGCCCGTGCCCGCCGACGAACGCGGTTCGCTGAACCTTCCGCCCAACGATCCGGGCCTGGCGTCCACCGGGTCCGCCGATGCCACCGGGCCGGGAGACGCCGGAACGCCGTCCGATGACCTGGGGATCCCGCGCGAGCAGCGGGACGGGACGTCCCGGCCGACCGGAGTGCCCGCCGGGATGACGGTGGAGGAGGCCGTACGGCGGGACATCGAGGAGACCCGCCGCGAGCTCGGCGACACCGTGGAGGCGCTGGTGCACAAGACCGACGTGAGGAGCCGCGTCCAGCACACCGCCGCCAGCATGGGCGACCAGCTCAAGGAGCGCGTCCAGCACACCGCCGCGAACGTGGGCGACGACCTCAAGCGCATGGGCACGGCCACCACCGCCACCGCCACCGGCCTCGTGGACCGCGTCAAGGGAGCGGCTCCCGAGATGATGGACAAGGTCAGGGACGCCACCCCCACCGAGGTCAGGAACGCGGCGGGACGGGTCTCGGCCGAGGCGGGCAAGCGGCCCGTCGCGACCATGGCCGTGGCGGGCGCGCTCGCGCTGCTCGTGGTCCGCGTCATGCGCCGCCGGAGGATGCGCGGCACCGCCGACGACTCGGGCTCCTTCTTCTGGATGGTGCGCAGCGCCGCCCGTAACCCGCGCGCCGCCCTCGACCCGCGCCCCGCCTTCCGGATCCGGAAGGTCCGGTAGGTGGCGGATCGGAAGGCCCGCCGGAGGAAGAGGGAGGGTTCGCCCGGAGAACCGGAGAACCGATAAGAGCGCCTCTGAGCCCGGTCCGGCGGAATTCCGCCGGACCGGGCTCGGTTCTGCCCGCACCGGCCGTCGGCGGTGCGGTGATCTGCCGGCCGGCGTCGGGTTCCGCCACCGGTCGTGACCGTGGCGGAATCGCGCGGCACCTTCAGTGGAAGGAGCGGCGGTAGGCGGCCGGGGTGGTGCGCAGGGCGGTGTGGAAGCGGCGGCGGAGGTTGACCGCCGAGGAGAGGCCGACGCGGACGGCGATGGTCTCGACGGGCAGGTCGGTCTCCTCCAGCAGGGCGCGGGCGGCGGCCAGGCGGCGTTCCAGCAGCCAGCGGGCGGGTGGGACGCCGAGCTGGTCGGTGAACTGGCGGGTGAGGGTGCGGGGGGAGACGCCCGAGTAGGCGGCCATGTCCTCGACGGTGATCTGGTCGGGCAGGTGCGACAGGAGCCATTCGAGCAGGGGGGCCAGGGAGTCCGGCATGGGGCCGGTGGTGGGCAGCGGAGGGTACTGCCGCTGGCAGCCCTCGCGGTGCGGCCCGGCGGCGAGCTGACGGCCGATGCGCATGGCGTGGGCCGCGCCATGCTCCTGGAGAACCTGGTGGAGGCAGAGGTCGAGGGTGGCGGCCGAGGCCCCGGCGGTGGCGACGTCGCCGTGATCGACGTAGATGACGGTGTCGTCGGGGATGACGCGGGGGTGGCGGGCGGCGAGTTCGGCGGACAGTTCCCAGTGGACGGAGGCGCGGCGGCCGTCCAGGAGGCCCAGGGCGGCGGGGACGAAGATCCCGGCCCAGACGGCGACGATGCGGGCCCCCCGGGCATGGGCACGGGACACCGTGTGCAGTACGGCGGGCGAGGGGATGAGGGTCCAGCTCGCGATGAACACGGTGTCGGCGTCGTCGAGGGCTTCCAGGCCGCGGTCCACCTGAATGGGGCCGCCGAGGGTGGTGGGCAGGGAGCCGGGCTGCTCGGCGCACAGGCTGAAGCTGTAGTGCCGGGCGATGTCCGGGCCGTGGTAGCCGAAGACGGCCGCGGCGGAGGTGATCGGGTAGAGCTCCTGCTCCGGGGCGACCAGGGCGACCACGCGATGCGGGCCGGGGGGGTCTGGGGGCGTTTCCGGGTGGGACGAGGGCATGGCGCGAATGTACCCAATGATGTCATTTGAGACACCGGCGCTCTGATCTGGAAAAATTCAGAATTGGGGTTCATGTGGACGAGGAACTTCACCCTCTATTTCGGGGCCCGCACGATCTCGCTGCTCGGTGACGCGATGATGCCCGTCGCCTCGGCGCTGGCGATCGGGGAGGTCTATGGGATCGCGGGCGTCGGCTACGTGCTCGCGCTCTGGACCGCGTCGGCCGTGCTGGTCATGTTGTTCGGCGGAGTCGTCGCCGACAGGATCGGCGCCCGGCGCCTGATGATCGGCGCGGACGCGGTCAGAGTCGTCACCCAGGGGGTCGTGGCCGTCGCCTTCCTGGACGGCGCTCCGCCGTACGCCCTGTTGCTGGTGACGGCGTTCCTGTCGGGCATGGCCGCCGGGGTGTTCGAACCGGGCGTCAACGGCATGGTCCCCCTGGTCGCCGGTGATCCGCAGCGGGCCAACGCGACGCTGAAGATCGCCGAGGCGGTCACCCATCTGGCGGGTCCCGCACTGGCCGGAGTCCTCATCGTCGTCGCCGGGCCGGTCGTCGTCTACACGGTGGACGCCGCGACCTTCCTGGTCAGCGGCGTGTGCCTGCTGCTGGTGCGGGTCGCCGTCCCCATGCCGGAGCCCTCCGACGTGCTGAGCGACCTGCGCAGGGGCTGGCAGGAGTTCAGGGCCAGGAACTGGATGTGGTCGGTCATCCTGGTCTGGGTCTTCTGGGGCGTTCTGGTGGTCGGGCCGTACGTGCCGCTGTCGTCGCAGGTCATCGGAGCCGACTACGGCTGGGTGATGGCGGCGCTCGGCCTCGGCACGGTGCTGGGCGGGCTGGTGGCGATCAGGCTCAGGCCGCGCAGGCCGCTGGCGGCCGGGGCGGTGGCGCTGAGCGGGTACGTGGCGGTGCCGCTGACGGTCGCGCTGGGGCTGCCGCTGCCGCTGCTGATGGCCGGGCACCTGCTCGGGGGGTGCGCGTGGGCGTTCTGGTCGGTGATGTGGTCGACCAGCGTGCAGACGCAGGTCGCGCCGGACGTGCTGAACCGGGTCAACGCCTACCAGGTGGCCGGGTCGGTCGCGGGCATGGCGGTCGGCCAGGCGCTGGCCGGTCCGGTCACCGCGCTGGTCGAACCGCGCGCCTTCATGCTGGGATCGGCTCTGGTGGCGGTCGGCGTGGTGGCGGCACTGCTGTTGATCAAGCCGGTCAGGCGGCTGGGCCGGGAACCCGGGAAGGCCGGAGACCAGTCGATCCCGGTCCCGGTCGGCGTGCTGACGTAGGCGGCCGTCGTGGCTTCACGCAGATGAAGACCTGGTGAGCGGGTCGGGGCGTCATCCACCTCCCGGAGCAAGGGTGACGCCCCGCCGGCCCCGGCGCGGGCGGCCTCGTTGTAGACCGCGCCGGACGGCGCAGGGTAACGTCCTTCCGGTGGAACAATGTTCCAGTCCGTGCGGCCGAAGCGCCGGGCGGCGCGTGGCCCCACGGCGGAGGGGAAGGCATGCAGTTCGGGCGCACCTATGAGGAGTTCGAGGTCGGCGCGGTCTACAGGCACTGGCCCGGCAAGACGGTGACGGAGTACGACAACCACCTGTTCTGTCTCCTGACCATGAACCACCACCCCGTCCACCTGGACGACAACTACTCGGCGACCACGGACCACGGCCGGAACCTCGTCGTCGGCAACTACGTCTACTCCCTGCTGGTCGGCATGTCCGTCCCGGACGTCTCCGGGAGGGCGATCGCGAATCTTGAGATCGAGTCGCTCAGGCACGTCGCCCCCACGTTCCACGGGGACACGATCTACGGCGAGACGACCGTACTGGAGAAGAGGAGATCGGCCTCGAAGGAAGACCGCGGCATCGTCCTGGTGGAGACCAGGGGCTACAAGCAGGACGGCACCCTGGTCTGCGTCTTCCGCCGCAGGGTGATGGTTCCGACGGAGGCCTACCTGAAGGAACGCGGCGACCAGCCGGGACGCCCCACCCCCCGTGGCTGAAAGGACCCAGTGGTGGACTTCGAGTTGAACGACGAGCAGCGCATGTTCCGCCAGACCCTGCGGGAGTTCGTCGACTCCGAGATCGTGCCGGTCGCCCCGGAGTGGGAGCGGACCGGCCGCTACCCCACCGAGATCGTCGAGCGGTTCAAGGAGCTCGGGCTGTTCGGGATGACGGTCCCGGAGGAGTACGGCGGGCTGGCGCTGGACCGGGTCTCGTTCGCGCTGGTCTTCGAGGAGATCGCGCGGGGCTGGATGGGCGTGGCCGGGGTGCTCGGCTCGCACTCGCTGGCCGCGTGGATGATCGCCCGGCACGGGACCGAGGAGCAGAAGAAGGCCTACCTGCCGGACCTGGCCACCGGCGCCCGCCGTACCGGCATCGCGCTGACCGAGCCGGGCGCGGGAACGGACCTGCAGGGCATCCGGACCCGGGCGGTTCGCGACGGCGACCACTATGTGATCAACGGAACCAAGACGTGGATCACCAACGCCCGTCACGCCGACCCGATGCCCGTCCTGGTCAAGACCTCGATCGCCGAGCCCGCCCACCGGGGCATGTCCCTGCTCCTCGTCGAGGCCGGGACCCCCGGCTACACCGTCAGCCGGGACCTGCCCAAGCTCGGCTACAAGGGCACCGAGACCTGCGAGATCTCCCTGGTGGACGTACGGGTGCCGGTGGCGAACCTGCTCGGCGGGGTCGAGGGCAGGGGGATGCAGCAGGCCCTGTCCGCCTTGGAGCTGGGCCGGGTCAACATCGCCGCCCGCGCCGTCGGCGTCTCCCAGTGCGCCTACGACGCCGCGCTGAACTACGCCCGCGAGCGGCACGCCTTCGGCAAGCCCATCTCCGACTTCCAGGCGATCCAGCTCAAGCTCGCCGACATGGCCACCGAGATCCAGGCGGCCCGGCTGCTGACCTACTGGGCGGCCGTCCGCTCGGAGGCGGGCGCGGTGAACGCCGAGGCCGCGATGGCCAAGTACTTCGCCTCGGAGGTCGCGCTGCGCACCACGATGGAGGCCATGCGCGTCCACGGCGGCTACGGCTACTCCCAGGAGTTCGTGGTCGAGCGTCTCTACCGCGACGCGCCGCTCATGGCCATCGGCGAGGGCACCAACGACGTGCAGCGGATGGTCATCGCCAGAGCCCTCATCTCGGAGGCGGCCAAGGTCGGCTGGTGATCCGGTTCCCGGCCGGAGCGGGACTCCGGCCGGAAGCCGGCCTCCACGGCGGCGGGGCGCGGCCCCGGGATCGGGGGGTGAGCGGATAAGGTCCGGAGCGTGGAACCCGTCGTCGCCGTGCTCCTGGTCGTCGTCCTCGTCGGCGTTCCCGCCCTGGTGCTGTGGCGGGTGCTGCACGGGCGGCGGGACCTGGGCAGCAGCCCGGCCGAGCGGGCCACGTTCGAGACCCTGCACACCGCCTCGCTCGCCGCGCCGCCGTTGCGGGCCGGGCTGACCGAGGCCGGCGCGCAGAAGGCCTCCCGGCACCTGCGCGCGCTGCTCGGCTCCCCGGCCCTGGCGATCACCGACGAGCAGGGGCTGCTGGTCTACGACGGCGAGGGCGACCACCACGCCCACGAGGCGTTCGCCAACGCCGCCCGCACCCTCGCCGACGGCCGCACCCAGGTGCTGGGACCGGAGGCCGTCTCGTGCGACCTGCCCGAGTGCCCGATCCGGTACGCGGTCGTGGTGCCGCTGACCACCGACGGCCGGGTGGTCGGCTCGCTGGCCGCCTACGGCGGCAACGCCTCGGCGGGCCTGGTGCGGGCCGCCCACGAGGTGGCCCGCTGGGTGGACTCCCAGCTGGAGCTCGCCGAGCTGGACCGCTCCCGGACCCGGCTGATGGAGGCCGAGATGCGGGCCCTGCGCGCGCAGATCTCCCCGCATTTCATCTACAACTCGCTGACCACGATCGCGAGCTTCGTCCGCTCCGACCCGGACCGCTCCCGCGAGCTGCTGCTGGACTTCGCCGACTTCACCCGCTACTCCTTCCGCCAGCACGGGGAGTTCACCACGCTCGCCGAGGAGCTGCGCTCCATCGACCGCTACCTCACCCTGGAGCGCGCCCGCTTCGGCGACCAGCTCCAGGTCACGCTCCGGATCGCGCCGGAGGTCCTCGCCGTGGCGGTGCCGTTCCTGTGCCTGCAGCCCCTGGTGGAGAACGCGGTACGGCACGGCCTGGAGAGCAAGCCCGGCGTCGGCCGCATCTCCATCGTCGCCGAGGACGCCGGGTCCGAGTGCCGGATCGGCGTCGAGGACGACGGGGTCGGCATGGACCCCGACCGGCTCCGCCGCATCCTGGCCGGGGACGCCGACGAGCGGTCCGGGACCGGGGGAGTGGGCCTGGCCAACGTGGACGAGCGGCTGCGGCAGGTCTACGGCGACGAGTACGGCCTGGTGGTGGAGACCGGGAAGGGAGCGGGGACGAAGGTCAGCGTCCGGCTGCCCAAGTACCGCCCCGGCGTCTCCGCCCGCTGACCGGCCCCGTCGGCATCCGGCGGGCCCGTGCGCCCGCCGGTCCGCGGTGATCCCGCGCCTGCGGCCGTGACGTCAATGGAGCGCCGGAGGGGCTGTACAACTTTCATGAAGTCCTGTGAAGATCGGAAGTCATGTGAAGGACCGCTGTCCTGTCGTGTGCCTGCCGCCCCCTGGAGGATCATGAGTCTCGGCCGTACGGACGCCCCGGACCCCGCGACCGACCCGAAGAGCGCGACCCCGGCCCCACGGGGGCTGGGACGGCGGTTCTGGACGCTTTTCTCCTCCAGCACCGTCTCCAACCTGAGCGACGGCGTCGGCCGGGTGGCCCTGCCGCTGCTGGCGGTGACCCTCACCCGGGACCCCGTGCTCGTCTCGGCGCTGACGTCGCTCACCTTCCTGCCGTGGCTGCTGTTCGCGATCGTCAGCGGCACCCTGGTGGACCGGGTCGACCGGCGCCGGGCGATGATCGCCGCGCAGCTCACCCGGACCGTGATCGTGGGGATGCTCGCGGTGGCGGTGCTGGCCGATCAGGCGGCGCTGTGGATGCTCTACGCCGCCGCCTTCGCACTCGGCGCCGTCGAAACCGTCTACGACGGCGCGGTGCACTCCGTGACGCCTGTGGTGGTCCGGCGTGACCAGCTGGAGAAAGCCAACGGCCGGGTCGAGGCCGCGGGCGTCGTGGCCGACAACTTCCTCGGCGCCCCGCTGGCCAGCGCGCTGTTCGTGGCCGCCGCCGCGCTGCCGTTCCTGGCGAACTCGCTGCTCTTCCTGCTGGCCGGGGTGCTCCTGCTCTTCCTGCCCGGCCGCTACCGGGCCGAGACGGAGACCGAGCGGCCCGCGAGCCTGCGCGCGGAGATGGCCGAGGGCGTGCGCTGGCTCTGGAACCACCGGCTGCTACGCGGGCTCACCGTGATCGGGGCCCTGATGGGCGCGGTGTTCCAGGGCATCATGGCGGTGATGGTGCTGTTCGTGACGGAGGTGCTGGGGCTGCCCGCCGCCGCGTTCGGTGTGTTCGTGCTGGTCTCCGGGATCGGCGGCATGGTGGGCGGGCTGGTCGTGCCGGTGCTCGTCCGCATGTGGCCGCGGGCCGCGGTCATGAGTGTCGCGCTGACGATCCCGGCGCTCTGCTTCGTCGTCATCGGGGCCCTGCCGTACCCGGTGGCGACGGCGGCCGCACTGACGGTCAGCGTCGGATCGATCATGGTGTGGAACGTGCTGATCATGTCGGTGCGCCAGGCCCTGGTCCCGGCGCACCTGTTCGGCCGGGTGCTGGGAGCGATCCGCACGCTGTTGTGGGGTCTCATGCCGCTCGGCGCGCTGACCGGCGGCCTGGTCGCCGACGCGTTCGGGCTGCGGACCCTCGCGGTGTCCGGAGGGCTCCTGCTGCTGGCGCTCATGGTTCCGCTCGCGCTGACCCTGTACCGTCACCGGGCCCTGCTGCACACGCTGAACAGCTCGGATACTGTTGACACCTGATGTCTGGTTCATCACCCTCTAGGGACTCGGTAGCGAACGGACCCGGAGGAGTAAGCGTGACAGGCCTGCGCGTCCTGGCGGTGGACGACGAACTCCCCGCGCTGGAGGATCTGGCCTACCTGCTCCGCGTCGATCCCCGCATCGGGGAGGTCGCGCTCGCCAGGGACGGCGCCGCGGCGCTGCGCGCCCTGGACCGGGCCATCGCCGACGGGCGGCCGATCGACGCGGTCTTCCTGGACATCCGAATGCGCGGCCTGGACGGGGTGGTACTCGGTAGGCTGCTGTCGCAGTTCGCCAACCCGCCGAGGGTGGTCTTCGTGACCGCCTATGAGGAGCACGCGGTGGACGCCTTCGAGCTCAAGGCGGAGGACTACCTGCTCAAGCCGGTCCGGCCGGAGCGGCTGGCCGAGGCCATCCGCAGGGTGTGCGTCTCGGCCGAGCTGCCGGACGGCGACGGCGCGAGCCGTACCGACCCCGGGACCATCCCGGTCGAACTCGGCGGCGTGACCCGGTTCGTGGCCAGCACCGAGGTCCGCTACGTCGAGGCGCAGGGCGACTACGCCCGCCTGCACACCGCGACCGGCAGCCACCTGGTCCGCATCTCGCTGGCGACGCTGGAGGAGCGCTGGGCCTCGGCCGGCTTCATCCGGGTGCACCGCAGCCACCTGGTCGCGGTCAAGCACATCGACGAGCTGCACATCGACTCCGGACGTTGCGTGGTCCGCATCGGCGAGACCGAGATCCCGGTCAGCCGCCGCCACACGCGCGAGCTGCGCGACCTGCTGGTCCGCCGGGCGCGCAGGGGACGGGCGGAGTGAGCCGGGAACGCGAGCGGCCCCGCAGGGAGAGCGAGCGCCCGCGCAAGGAGAGTGAACGGCCGCGCGGTGAGTGGCTCCGCAAGGAGAGTGAACGGCCGCGCAGGGAGGTGGTGACCAGCCCGCGGACGACGGCCGCCCGTCACTCCCGCTACCCGGCCAGCCGGGAGATCGACGAGCAGACCCGGCTGGGCGAGGTCTACATGCGCTCGCTGGTCCGCACCCAGTTCCGGCTGGCGCTGTTCGTCTGCACGGTGCTCGGCTGCGTGGTCGGCGGGTTGCCGCTGCTGTTCCTGCTCGTGCCGGAGCTGCGCGAGGTCCGGTTGCTGGGGATCCCGCTGCCCTGGGCGGTGCTGGCCGGGCTGATCTACCCGTTCTTCGTGCTCGGGGCCTGGCTCTACGTACGGCAGGCCGAGCGCAACGAGCGCGACTTCGCGGAGCTGGTGGAGCGCGAACGATGAGCACGGCCTACGGCATGACCGCGGTGGTGCTGGTGGTGCTGGCCGCGGTGCTGATCGGGGCGTTCGGCATCCGGCTGTCGCGGACCACCTCCGACTTCTACGTCGCCTCCCGGACCGTCTCCCCGCTGTGGAACGCCTCCGCCATCGGCGGGGAGTACCTGTCGGCGGCGAGTTTCCTGGGCATCGCGGGGCTGATCCTCACCTACGGCGCCGACATGTTGTGGCTGCCGGTCGGCTGGACCGGCGGCTATCTGGTGCTGCTCGTCCTGATCTCCGCGCCGCTGCGCCGCTCGGGCGCCTACACGCTGCCGGACTTCGCCGAGGCGCGGCTGGAGTCGATGGCGGTACGGCGGGTGGCCAGCGTGCTGGTCGTGCTGATCGGCTGGCTCTACCTGATGCCGCAGTTCCAGAGCGCCGGCCTGGTGCTGCGGACCGTCACCGGCGCCCCGGTCTGGGTGGGGGCGCTGCTGGTGGCGGTGGTGGTCGCGGTCAACGTGATGTCCGGCGGCATGCGCTCGATCACGTTCGTGCAGGCCTTCCAGTACTGGCTCAAGCTCACCGCGCTCGCCGTGCCGCTGGTGTTCCTGGTGCTGGCCTGGCGGGCGGACGGATCCCCCGGGCTGAGCGCGCACGACGCGGTCACCTGGGCGCTGCCCCTCTCGGGCGACAGGGAGTACGGCCTCTACTCGACCTACTCGCTGATCCTGGCGACCTTCCTGGGCACCATGGGCCTGCCGCACGTGCTGGTGCGCTTCTACACCAACCCGGACGGCCGGGCCGCCCGCCGTACGACACTGGTGGTGCTGTCCCTGCTCGGCGCGTTCTACCTGCTGCCCGCCCTGTACGGGGCGCTGGGCCGCATCTACGTGCCGGAGCTGGAGGGCAGCGACACGGTGGTGCTGACCCTGCCGGGACGGCTGATCGGGGGAGTGGCGGGAGATCTGCTGACGGCGCTGGTGACGGCGGGCGCGTTCGCGGCGTTCCTGTCCACCTCCTCGGGGCTGACCGTCTCGGTGGCGGGCGTGATCGGGCAGGACCTCCTCAAGGGCGGGGTGCGCTCGTTCCGGACGGCGGCGGTGCTGGCGGTGATCGTGCCGCTGGCCCTGGCCATCGGGGCCCGTACGCTGCCGGTCGCCGACGTGGTGGGCCTGGCCTTCGCGGTGGCCGCCTCGTCGTTCTGCCCGCTGCTGGTGCTCGGTATCTGGTGGCGGAGGCTGACCTCGGCGGGGGCGACGGCCGGGCTGCTCACCGGCGGCGGGCTGGCCTGCGCCGCGGTCCTGACGACGATCGGCGGAGGCCCGCACACCGGCCTGACCGGCGCCCTGCTGGCCCAGCCCGCGGCCTGGACGGTGCCGATCGCCTTCACGGTCATGGTGGTCGTCTCGCTGCTCACCCCGGGCCGCATCCCGCCGGGCGTCGCCCGGACGATGGTCCGCCTGCACACCCCTGAGAACCTCAACCTCGACCGCGGGGACTGGCGGCCCCGCCACACCTGACGCGTCCGACCGGCCGCTCGGCCGCTCGGCGGATCGTGATGGACCGTTCGTCGCACGATAAGGACCTTTCATCGCAAGTGCCACCCAACTGAACGCGGCTCGGCGGCGGCTGGGCGAAGAGTCCGCCCGGAGGTCTCCTCGGCGGGTAGCGTCCCCTCCTACGGTGTTCGTGATCCAGATCACATGCGCGGGAGGTCTCCTCGTGACGACCAGACAACATGACTCATCGGTCTATGAACAGGTACAGGCCAGTGAACGCTTCCAGGAACTGAGGCGTCACTTCCGCTCCTGGACGTTCCCGATGACCGCGGCCTTCCTGGTGTGGTACCTGCTCTATGTGGTGTTGTCCGGCTTCGCACGTGACTTCATGGGCATCAAGGTGCTGGGCAACATCAACGTCGCCTTGATCTTCGGCGTGCTCCAGTTCGTCTCCACGTTCGGGATCGCCTGGGCTTACGCCCGGCACGCGGAGAAGAAGCTCGACCCGATCGCCGACGAGATCCGCCACGAGATCGAGGGAAGGCCGGAATGAGCTCCGAGGCACTGTCCACCGTCCTGTTCCTGCTCTTCGTCGCCGCGACGCTGGGCATCACGTTCTGGGCGAGCCGCCAGACCAAGACGGCCGCCGACTACTACGCCGGAGGCCGGTCCTTCAGCGGCGCGCAGAACGGCCTGGCGATCGGCGGCGACTACATGTCGGCGGCGAGCTTCCTGGGAATCGCCGGTCTCATCGCGCTCTACGGCTACGACGGCTTCCTGTACTCGATCGGCTTCCTGGTCGCCTGGCTGGTGGCGCTGCTGCTGGTCGCGGAGCTGATGCGCAACTCCGGCAAGTTCACCATGGCCGACGTGCTGGCCTTCCGGATGAGCCCGCGCCCGGTCCGCACCGCGGCGGGCGTCTCCACCATCACTGTGTCGATCTTCTATCTGCTGGCCCAGATGGTCGGCGCGGGCGCGCTGGTCGGCCTGCTCCTCGGCATCGAGGGCCCGGCGGCCAAGGCGTGGACGATCGTCGCCGTCGGCATCCTGATGATCGTGTACGTGGTCGTCGGCGGCATGAAGGGCACCACCTGGGTGCAGATCGTCAAGGCCGTGCTGCTCATGGGGGGTGCGACCCTGGTCACGCTGCTGGTGCTGGGCAAGTACGGCTTCAACCTCTCCTCCCTGATGGGAGAGGCCGCCGCGCAGAGCAGCAACCCCACGACCTACACGGGCGGCGGCGGCAGGTACGCCACCGAAGCGCAGGGCCTGGCGGGCAAGCTCGACCTGATCAGCCTGGGCTTGGCCCTGGTGCTCGGCACCGCGGGCCTGCCGCACATCCTGATCCGCTTCTACACCGTGCCCACCGCCAAGGACGCCCGCAAGTCGGTGCTGTGGGGCATCGGCATCATCGGCACCTTCTACCTGCTCACCCTCGTGCTGGGCTTCGGCGCGGCGGCGCTGGTGGGCAGCAAGACGATCGCGGCGCAGGACGCGGCGGGCAACACCGCGGCCCCGCAGCTCGCCCAGGCGATCGGCCAGGCGATCTTCGGCGAGGTGGGCGGAACGATCCTGCTGGCCATCATCGCGGCGGTCGCCTTCGCCACGATCCTGGCGGTCGTCGCCGGCCTGACGCTGGCCTCCAGTTCCTCCTTCGCCCACGACCTGTACGCGCACGTGTTCAAGCGCGGCGACGTCACGGAGAAGGAGGAGGTTCTGGTCGCCCGGATCTCCGCCTTCGTCATCGGCGCGGTCTCCATCGGCCTCGGCATCCTCGCCCAGGGCCAGAACGTGGCCTTCCTGGTCGCACTGGCCTTCGCGGTGGCGGCCTCGGGCAACCTGCCGGCGATCCTCTACAGCCTGTTCTGGAAGAGGTTCAACACCGCGGGCGCGGTCGCGGCCATCTACGGTGGCCTGGTCTCCGCACTCGTCCTGGTGATCTTCTCGCCGGTCGTGTCGGGCAAGGCCACCTCGCTCTTCCCGGACGCGAACTTCGCCTGGTTCCCGCTGAGCAACCCGGGTCTGGTCTCCATCCCGATCGGCTTCCTGGCCGGATGGATCGGCACGAAGCTCAGCAAGGAGTACAACGCGGCCAAGTACGCCGAGATCGAGGTCCGCTCGCTCACCGGCGTCGGCGCCGAGAAGGCGGCCGAGCACTAGAGACGGCAAAGCCGCTGACGATAGAGCGGAGGGCCCCGGCCGGGACAGGCCGGAGCCCTCCGTGCGCCGAGGTCAGCGGGACGCCTCGTCCAGCAGGGTGAGCTCGTCCTCGGTCAGCTCCACCTCGGCGACCGCGAGCAGCGGCCGGAGCTGTTCGACGTTGCGGGCGCTGGCGATCGGCGCGGCCACGGTGGGCTGGGCGGCCAGCCAGGCGAGCGCGATCGTCGCCGGGACGGCGTCGTGGGCGGCGGCGACCTTCTCCAGCGCGTCCAGGACGCGGGGGCCGCGCTCGGTGGCCAGGTACTCGGAGGCCTTGGCCGCGCGCGGGCTGTCGACGTCCGCGCCCGGCCGGTACTTGCCGGTCAGGAAGCCGCGGGCCAGCCCGAAGTACGGCGTGCTGGTCAGCCCGGCTCCGTCCACCACCTCCCGCAGGGCGCCCTCGTAGTCGCGCTCCACCAGGTTGTAGTGCTGCTGAACCACCCCGTAGCGGGCCAGGCCCTCCCGCTCGGAGACGGCCAGCGCCTCGGCCAGCCGGTCGGCCTCGTAGTTGGAGGCGCCGATGTTGCGGATCTTGCCCTCGCGGATCAGCTCGTCGAACGTGCCGAGGGTCTCCTCCAGCGGGATTTCCTCGTCGTCGATGTGCGCCCAGTACAGATCGATGTAGTCGGTCCCCAGGCGGCGGAGCGAGTCTTCCAGGGCCGCGCGGATGTTCGCCGCCGACAGCCCCGGGCGGCTGTCCAGCATGCCGACCTTGGTCGCCAGCACGATCCGGTCGCGGTTGCGGCGGGCGGCCAGCCACTCGCCGACGATCGTCTCCGACTCCCCGCCCACGTGCCCGGGAACCCAGCGGGAGTAGACGTCGGCGGTGTCGATGAAGTTGCCGCCCGCCTCGACGTACGCGTCCAGGACCGCGAAGGAGGCGTCACGGTCGGCGGTCCAGCCGAAGACGTTGCCCCCGAGGCAGAGCGGGAAGAGGTTCAGCTCAGAAAAGCTCATGGGCGCCACTCTATTAGCGAATAGTCACTCACTTTCGGGGCAGCCGCCGAGATCGATGGGACACTATTATGTGCCGCGTCAATAAGACGGTCGGAGGCTCCCATGGCACCCGGTTCACGGCTATCCGGATTCATCGTCGGAGCCGTGGTCGCGGCCGGGCTGTTCGTCCTCGTGGTGGCGGCCACGATCGCGCTGATCGCCAACCAGCGCCACCCCGTCGCCGAGCCGACCCGGCCCCCGGCCTCCGAGCGGCCGGACGGGACCTCCTCCGAGCGGCCGGACGAGAGCTCGCGGCCCCCGGAGCCCCCGAAGGGAGTCGAGGTCGTCAGGGAACGGCGGCTCGGCGAGCGCCGGATGGAGCTGACCCTGCGCTCGGACGCCCTCGGCGACCTCACCACGGTACGGCTGCTGCTGCCCGAGGGCTGGTCCGCGGACTCGGGGAGGACCTGGCCGTCGTTGTGGCTGCTCCACGGCGGCCTGGACGACTACCGGGCCTGGTCGCGATCGGACGCCGAGAAGCTGACCGAGGACGCGCCGGTGATCGTGGTGATGCCCGACGGCGGCCGGTGCGGCAGCTACTCCGACTGGTACAACGGCGGCGACGGCGGCCCGCCCCGCTGGGCCACCTACCACCTGAAGGAGCTGCTGCCGCTGCTGGAGAGCCGCTACGCGGCGAGCGGGGAACGGGCGGTCGCCGGATACTCGATGGGCGGCCAGGGCGCGATGCTCTACGCCGCGACCGGGAAGTTCAAGGCCGCCGCCTCCTTCAGCGGGGCCGTGCACACCCTGCTGCCCGGGGTGGACATCGCCGTGATGCTCGGCACCTCCGCGGGCTGCTTCGGCACCGACTGGAAGCGCATCTGGGGCGACCCGCGCGGCGACCGGCGGGTATGGGAGGAGCACAACCCCTACCACCGGGCGGCCGAGCTCCGGGGCGTCCGCCTCTACGTGGCGGCCGGCGACGGGAGCAAACGGGAGGGCGAGCTCTTCGGCGACATCACCGAGGAACTCGCCCACAAGGCGGCCACCGCGTTCGCGGACCGGCTCAAGGAGCTCGGCATCCCCGTCGAGACGCATTTCTACGCGGGCCGCCACAACATGACCTACTGGAACAGGGAACTGCGCCGGGCCCTGCCCATGCTCCTGGAGGCGGTCGGGGCCCGCTGACCCCCAGGACGGCGGCCGTCCGCCCGGGTCGTCCGTCCGAGGCCGTACGTTCGGGCCGGGGCCGAGGCCGTACGTTCAGGCCGGGACCGGGACCGGGACCGGGGCCGCGGCCGCCGGGCGCGGCCCGGCCCGTCCGACGCGCCCGGCGGAGGGCGGCGCGGTCCCCGTGGCCTGTTCCGTGAGGGTCAGCAGCTCGTCCATCGCCTCCTGGATGTGCCCCATCAGCCGCCAGGCGTCCTCCAGCCGGTCCGGGCAGGAGACGATGCCGAAGTCGAGCGAGCCGTCGTAGGAGAAGCAGGTGATGTTGACCCCGCCGCTCGCGTCGGTCAGCACCGACATCGGATAGTAGGCCAGCACCCGGGCCCCGCACAGGTACAGGGGGAACTGCGGTCCCGGCACGTTGGAGACGAGCAGGTTGACCGGGGGCGCGGCCATCGAGGCCAGCCGGAGGACGACGGAGGTCGCCAGCGCGGTCACCGCCGCGGGCACCATCGACGACAGCTCGCTCGGCCAGGTGGCGGGGGAGCGCGCGAAGCGCCGCTTGGCCGCGCGCATCGTCTCACCCGCGATCCGCAGGCGTTCCAGGGGGCAGGCGACGTCCGTCGGCATCGGAGTGATCATGGCGGAGAGCTGGTTGCCCACCACCTCCCGGGCGCTCGCCCTACGGACCGCGACCGGGACCGCGGCGATCAGCGGCCGGTCCGGCAGCGCGCCGCGATCGAGGAGCCAGGAGCGCAGCGCCGACGCGCACAGCGTCATGACCACGTCGTTGACGCTGATCCCGGAGGACCTGGCCACCCACCTGACGTCGGCCAGCGGGATCGAGCCGTAGGAGAAGCGCCGCCGGGCGCTGATGGGGCCGTTGAACGGGGTGCGCGGGGCAGACAACGAGGGCGCCGGCGGCAGGTCCCGGCCGTCGCCGGAGAGCCTGCGGGCCGCGGCGGCCACCGTCCGGGCCCCGGGCAGAGTGGCGATCACCGGGACCACGTCGAGGTCGGCCACCGTCCGGCCGAGGGAGCGCAGCACCCGCGCCGGATGGGCCGCCGACCGGGTCACGGCACCGGCGAGCATCCCGGCGAGCCCGGGAGCGACGGTCGGCGGGTGCTCCTGCGGGGGCTCGACCGCGCGCGGCTCGGGGGTGAGGTCCAGCAGCGCGGTCAGGGTCTCGGCGCCCGACACGCCGTCGACGGCGCAGTGGTGGACCTTGGCGTAGAGGGCGGTCCTGCCCCCGGTCAGGCCGTGGATCAGGTGCATCTCCCAGAGCGGGCGGCCGCGGTCCAGCCGCCGCTCGTGGATGGCGGCGACCGCCTCGGCGAGCTGGGCCTCGTCGCCGGGCATCGGCAGGACCGTCTCGTGCACGTGGTCGGCGACGTCGAAGGCGCGGTCCTCCGTCCAGTACGGATGGTCGAGGCCGAGCGGCACGTCCGCCAGGCGCATGCTCAGCGCGGGGACCAGGTGCAGCCGCCGGCGGAGCAGCCCGACCAGGGCCTCCCGCGTGACCACGCCCGTGGAAGCGCAGGCCGGGTCCAGGATCGCCACCCCCGCGACGTGGGCGGTGGTGGTCGCCGATTCGGCGTGAAGGAACTGCGCGTCGAGCGGGGTCAGCTGGCGCATCTCTGAACCTCCTGCGGAAAGAGTCGGGAACGGTCACCGGCATCATCGCCCCGCTTCGTTTCCCCCGTGTTTCCCCGGAGCGACCGAAGGAGTATTTCAGATGAAATCGGCGTTCATAAACGCCTGTTTTGGTAATTTATCGTGCCTGATCAGCGGTTGTTCGTCGTCTCGGGGGAGGGGATTCCCCGGAGCGTGGAGAGGTGATATTTCTGTAGCGTCAAAGAGTTTTCGTCAGACATTTATCACCGTGACGGGATGGCGGACGACGGCGTCGAAGAGATAACCGAGTTCGTTGTGCGGGCTCTCCATCGGCTGGACCCTCCCGGTCTCGTCGTGGGCCCGGGCCATGAGGGTGCGCGCGCCGCTCGCCCGGGAGCCGCCGGGGTTCCAGGAGATGTGCCAGCGGGTCCAGGCCGGGACGACACGGGACCCGTGCAGCTGGGCCCGGTGCCAGGTGGCGCCCGTGTCGAAGCTGACCTCGACCCCCGTGATCCGGCCGTGGCCCGACCACGACCGCCCGTGCAGCAGGTGCGGGCGCCCGGCGGCCAGCCTCGCCTCCCACGGCAGCTCGAAGGCGCTGCGGATGCCCCGGACGGTCAGCGGGGCGCCGCCTCCCGGCGGGTAGCCGTCACCGAACATCCGATAGAACTCCGTGGTCCACGGGGAGGACAGCGGGGAGGCGGAGACCTCGATGTCGCCCACCCATTTGATCGAGGCCAGGCCGATCCACGACGGGACGACCATGCGGACCGGGTAGCCGTGGTCGGGCGGGAGCGGGCGGCCGTTCATCTCGTAGGCGAGGATCACGTCGTCGAGCGCCTTGGCGATCGGGATCGGCCGCCGTACCCGGCCGTGGTCGACGCCCTCGGCGACGTAGGCGGCGTCGAGGCCCTGCGCCATCACGTCGACGGCCTCGGGCAGCATCCCGGCACGCTCCAGTACGGTGGCCAGCGGCACTCCGCGCCAGCGGGCCACTCCGACGCCGCCGAGCCGCCACGGGGTGCCGGAGACCTCCTGGTGCTGCTGGGTGAGGAAGAGGCTCCTGCCGTTGCCGGCACACTCGATCATCACGTCCCGCGTCACCGCCGGGAGCGCCAGCAGTTCCCCGTAGCCGAGGCTCAGCGGGGCGCGCAGGCCGGAGCCGTGCAGCAGCAGCCGCCAGGCCGCCGCGTCGATGATCGGGGTCGAGGTGTGGTTGCGCACGAAGAAACGGTCGTCGGGCACGTGGTACCCGGCGCCGCGCATGGCCTCCCAGCGCATTTCGGCGTTGGTGCCGTGCGCGACGAACAGCTCACGCGGCAGCGGCTTGACGATCCCGGGCGGGATCGCCTCCGGCCCCGCGGCCGCTGCCCGGTCCGTCGTCTCACCCGGGGCGGCCGTCCTCCGCGGGACGGCCACCGTGCCGGTCGGCTTCCTGTACGGCATGAGCCATCACCCCCTCCTTTGCCATCTATTTCCTACTTGAAAAGCATGAAACATGGGGGAGGGGAAAGCGCCGCCTCAGCCGTTCAGGAAGTCGAGCAGCCGCTCCAGCGGCCAGGTGTTGATCACATCGTCCGCGGTCAGCCAGCCCCGCTGGGCCGTCCCGACGCCGAAGCGCTGGTTGGCCAGGTGGGGGACCGCGTGGGCGTCGCTGTCGATGGAGAAGCGCACACCGTGGTGGCGCGCCAGCCGCACGAGGTCGGCGGGGAGGTCGGCGCGGTCGGGGAAGGCGTCG
Source organism: Planobispora rosea (assembly GCF_014648175.1). GTDB lineage: Bacteria > Actinomycetota > Actinomycetes > Streptosporangiales > Streptosporangiaceae > Planobispora > Planobispora rosea. Next base: position 102,920 of record NZ_BMQP01000013.1, on the reverse strand, counting down.
ATCTCCATCGCGGTGCCGGTCCGGGCCGCGGCGCGGAAGACCGCCTCCCAGTCGGCGTCCACCTGGGGGCGCCTGCCCACCAGGCGGGTGGTGGGGTGGCCGATGATGTGGACGTGCGGGTTCTCACAGGCGGCGATGAGGCGCCGGGTCATCTCCTCGCGCGGCTGGCCGAAGTGCGAGTGGACGCTGGCGACGCACACGTCGAAGCCCGACAGGATCTCGGCGGGCCAGTCGACCGACCCGTCGGGACCGATGTTGAGCTCGGTGCCGTGCAGGATCCGCATGTCGGGGTATCTACCCTGAAGTCGGCGAATCTCCTCCCGCTGTGCCAGGGCCTTGTCCAGGGTCATCCGGTGCATGGCCAAGTCGGGGGCGTGGTCGGTGACCGCGTAGTAGGAGTGGCCGCGCGCGCGGGCGGCGGCGACCATCTCCTCCAGCGAGGCGATGCCGTCGGTCAGGTCGGTGTGGGTGTGCAGGTCGCCCTTCAGGTCGTCCACGGTGACCAGGGCGGGCAGTCCGCCCTTGAGCGCGGCCTGGATCTCCCCGCCGTCCTCGCGCAGCGCCGGGGGGATCCACTCCATGCCGAGGGCCCGGTAGATGTCCTCCTCCGACTCGGCCGCGATCACCCGCTCGCCGTCGAAGAGGCCGTACTCCGACAGCTTCCAGCCCTTCTTCACGACGATCTCGCGCAGGTGCACGTTGTGCGCCTGGGAGCCGGTGAAGTACTGCAGCCCGGCGCCCCAGGACTCGGCGGGGACCAGCCGCAGGTCCACCTGGACCCCCTGCGGGGTGCGGATCGAGGTCTTCTTCTCACCGGAGGCGATGACCTCCGCGACGTACGGCTGCGCCTTGAAGACGTCCATCAGCGTCTCCGGGGCGACCGCCAGGATGTCGATGTCGCCCACGCTGTCCTTCATCCGGCGCAGCGAACCCGCGTAGGCGATGCGCTCGGCCCCGTCCCGCAGTGAGGCGATGATCCGCTCGGCCAGGTCCATCGCGACGCCGGTGTGCACCCTGGCGTCGGTCCGGCCGAGCTGCTCGATGCCCTTGAGCAGGTTCTCCTCCGTCTTGGCGCCGAAGCCCTTGACGCCCTTGAGCCGCCCCTGCCGGATCGCCTCGCCGAGGGCCTCGGGGGAGTCGATGCCGAGTTCCTGGAAGAGGAAGACCGCCTTCTTCGGCCCCAGGGAGGGCACCCGGGTCAGTCTCCGCACCCCCTCCGGGACCTTCCCGCGCAGGTCGTCGAGCTGCCGGAAGCTGCCCCTGCCGAGGTACTCCTCGACCTTCTTGGCGATCGCCTCACCGACCCCGGGCACGCTCCGCACGGGCACGGACGCGATGTCCTCGGGGAAGCCCGCGATGGCCTTGGCCGCCTTCTGGTAGCTGCGGACCCGGAACGCGTCGCCGCCCGTCATCGCGAACAGCTCGGCGTATTCCTCCAGAGCCGCCGCCACACCGTCATTCGCTCTCGCCATGCGCCCCAGCCTAGAAGATCGCACCGACGTTTCCCGGGCCGCTCGCGGGCACCGCGCCCGCCCCGGCTCGCGCCCGCTCCGGCCCGCGGCCCCTCCGGGAGCCCGCCCCTCTCCAGGGCTCGTACCGCCCCTGGGCCGTTGACTAAGCGGACTCCGGTCCGTATATTCGTGCCCAGTAAACGGACTACAGTCCGATTATGTCGAGACCATCGTTCGAAGGACGGACCATGAGACTCCTGCACATCTCCGCCTCGCCGCGCGGCTCCGCCTCGGAGTCGCTGACGATCGCCGGAGAGTTCCTCGACGCCTACCGGCGTGCCAACCCCGGCGCCGAGATCGACCACTTCGACCTGTGGGACGGCACGCTGCCCGCCTTCGGCCCCGAGGCGGTCGCGGCCAAGATGGCCGTGTTCGGCGGCGCGGCCCCCGAGGGAGAGGCCTGGGCCGCGGCGGTCAGGACGTTCGAGCGCTTCAACGCCCACGACCGCTACCTGTTCAGCGTCCCCATGTGGAACTCCGGCGTGCCGTACGTCCTCAAGCAGTTCATCGACGTCGTCAGCCAGCCCGGCATGGTCTTCGGCTTCGATCCGGAGACCGGCTACATCCCGCTGCTGAAGGGCAAGAAGGCCGCCGTCGTCTACACCAGCGCGGTCTGGGCCCCCGGCCTGCCGCCCGGCTTCGGCGACGACTTCCAGGCGCCGTTCTTCGACGGCTGGCTCCGCTGGGCCGGGATCACCGACATCACCGGCATCGGCTACCACCCGACGGTGACCGGCGACGCCGACCTGGAGCGCAAGCGGGCCCTGACCCGCGCCCGCGAGGTGGCCGCCGCGTTCTGACCGGACCGGCGTCACGGGAGGCTCCGCCGTGTGGGATACGCGGATCTGCGTACGGCGAAGCCTCCGGCGAGCGGATTCCGGACCGGGGCCGCGCGGCCAGACTCGGGCGCATGCTCACCGTGCTCATCCGTGCCTTCCGCGTGCCCGGCCTCCGGAAGAAGCTGCTCTTCACGCTGGCGATGATCGTGCTGTTCCGGTTCGGGCAGGTCCTGCCCGCGCCCGGCGTGAACGTGGCCGCGGTGCAGGAATGCCTGAGGGGGAAGCGCACCGGGCTCGTCGAGATGCTCCAGCTGTTCAGCGGCGGGGCGATGCTGAAACTCTCGGTGTTCGCCCTCGGGATCATGCCGTACATCACCGCGAGCATCGTGGTCCAGCTGCTCGCCGCGGTGATCCCCCGGCTGGAGGCGCTCAGGAAGGAGGGGCGGCGGGGACAGGCGAAGATCACCCAGTACACGAGATACCTGACGCTGGCCCTGGCCCTGCCCCATGCCGGCACGGTCGTGTCACTGGCCCGAGCGGGACGGATCTTCCCCACCTGCGACCGGCAGATGCTGCACGACCAGAGTCTGCCGACGGTCGCGATGATCGTGGTCACCCTGGTGGCGGGAACCTGCGCGGTCATGCGGCTGGGCGAGCTGATCAGCGAACGGGGAGTCGGGAGCGGCATGTCCATCCTGATCTTCGCCCAGGTGGTCGCCGTCTTCCCCTCCTACCTGTCGGGCATCTTCGTGCGCAGCCCGTTCGCGCTGGTGGCGATGCTGACCTCGGGTGTCCTCCTGGTGGCGGCGGTGGTCTTCATCGAGCAGGCGCAGCGGCGCGTCCCGGTCCAGTACGCCCGGCGGACGGCCGGGCGCAGGGCGTACGGCGGGACCTCTGCCTACCTCCCGCTGAAGGTCAACCAGGCGGGGGTCGTCCCCCTCATCCTCGCCTCGTCCCTGCTGGTGCTGCCGCAGCTGGCGGTGGAGCTGACGGGCGGGACCGGGCCGGTCGCGGGATGGATCCAGCGCCATCTCGTCTCGGGCGACCACCCCGTCCACATGGCGGGGTACGTCCTGCTGATCGTGGGCTTCACCTACTTCTACGTGTCGATCACCTTCGATCCGGTGGAGGTGGCCGACGCCATGAGGCGGTACGGCGGATTCGTGCCCGGCATCCGGCCGGGGCGGCCCACCGCGGAGTACCTGCGGTACGTGCTCGCGCGGCTGACCGCGCCCGGAGCGGCCTACCTCGGTGTGCTGTCGCTGATCCCCGTCGTCGCGTTCGTGATCCTGCGCGACCCGGGGACCCAGCAGAACTTCCCCTTCGGCGGGACGATCCTGCTCATCATGGTCGGGGTGGGGCTGGACACGGTGAAGCGGATCGAGGCGCAGGCCGGGGAGCACTCCTACGGCGGCTTCCTCAGGGAGCCGCCGGCCCCCGGGAAGCCGTAGGTCCTCAGGGGATCGTCAGGCCGGACCTGACGGCGAAGACGACCAGCTGCGCCCGGTCGCGGGCGTGCAGCTTCACCATGGCCCGGCTGACGTGGGTGCGGACCGTGTCGGGGCTGATGGACAGCTCCGCGGCGATCTCACCGTTCGACCGGCCGGTGGCGACCCAGGCGACCATCTCGCGCTCCCTGGGCGTGAGGGTGTCCAGGCCCTCGACCGGCGTCCCCTCGTGCCGGCCGAACAGACCGATGACCTTCCTGGTCACGGAAGGGGAGAGCAGCGCCTCGCCCGAGGCGACGACCCTGATCGCCCGGGCGAGTTCCTCGGGGGCGCTGTCCTTGAGCACGAACCCGCTGGCCCCGGCCTGGAGGGCGGCGAAGACGTACTGGTCCACCTCGAAGGTGGTCACCATGATCACCCGGGTGGCGGCGAGCGCGGGATCGGCGGCGATGGCCCGGAGCGCGTCGATGCCGTCCATGCCGTCCATGCGGATGTCGAGCAGGAGGACGTCGGGACGGACGTCGCGCAGCAGGCGGAGCGCCGCGGCGCCGTCCACGGCCTCACCGGCGAACTCCAGGCCGGGCTCGCGGTCGATGAGCGCCCGCAGCCCCATGCGTACGATGGCCTGGTCGTCGGCCACCGCCACCCGGATCGGCCCGGTGGCCGTGCCCGTCCCTGGAGACGGATCCGGATCGGAGGATGGGCTCGTCCCGGGGGACGGGTCCGGTCCGGTGGTCACGCGGTGTCCACCGGGAACCGGGCCCGGACGCGGAAACCGCCGTCCTCCCGCGGCCCCGCGCTGAACACTCCGCCCGCCTCCGCCACCCGGGCCCGGATCCCGGCCAGCCCCCGGCCAGCGGCCGTACCGGGAGCGCCGTTCACGGAGACGGCGTCCGGGGAGCCGGGGGAGGAGACACCGGGAGAGACGGCACCGGAGGAGACGGTGTTCCCGGGGACGCCGGTTCCCCGGTCGGCGACCTCCACGACGAACTCGCCCGGGCCGCCGGCCAGCCGTACCACCGCCCTCGCCGAACCGGCGTGCCGCAGGACGTTGGTCAGCGACTCGCGGACGACCCGGTAGACCGTGCCCTCAAGGTGCGCGGGGACGACCGGCTCGGCGGGCTCGACGTCGACGGCAAGCCCCGCCGCACGCACTCCGTCGATCAGCCGGGGCAGATCGTGATCGGGGGCGGCGGGGTCGATGCGGTCGAGCGCGGCGCGGAGCTGGCCGAGCGCCTGAGTGCTGGTCGAGCGGATCGCCTCCAGCGACTCGCGGACCCGGCCGGGGTCCTCGTCGAGCATGAGCAGGGCGATCCCGGCCTGCATGGCGATGGCCGCCAGGCCGTGCCCGGCGGCGTCGTGCACCTCACCGGCGATGCGCGCCCGCTCCGCGGCGATCAGCTCCTGGACGTCCGCCGCTCCGTGAAGGCCCGCCGGTTCCGGCCCGCCGACCGGCGGCCGGCCCGCCCCGGTGAGCGGCCCCCGGTGTACGGCCTCCGCGACGGCAGCCCCGCATCCCGTCCCGGTGACCGCTCCGCCGCCCGTCCCGGAGGCCGTCGCCGCAGCCGTCCCGGAGGCCGCGGTGACGGACGCCTCGCGCGTCTGGCCGGGACCTCCGGCCGGCCACGGGACGGCCAGCCAGCCCGTCCACACCAGCATCACAATGACCGGCAGGTCCCGCAGGCGGCCCAGCCGGGACAGCGCCGCCGCGGCCGCCGCGAGGGAAGAACGCGGGCGGCCGTCCGGATGCGTGTGCTCGCTCACCAGTCTCCACGGAACGGGGTCGTTGAACCGATCCTAGCCAGCCGGGGGCGGAACGAGTGATCTTCCGGTACGGTCCCGCCGCGGTGAGGCCCACTCCGCTGACGCAGATCGAACCCGGCGCGCCTGACCATGAGGGCGGTTACGGCTCGGTGGCGAGTTCGACGAGGCGCCGGGCCGTGCCGGCGGGCTCGACGACCTGATGGAGATGGGTGCCGGGCAGGTGCGCCACGCGCCAGCCACGATCGCGCGCCTCGGCGGCGAGGTCGTCGTACGGTGGACTGAACAGCAGGTAGGAGCAGGGGTGGTCGTCCCAGCCGTCGGGGACCGGGACGTGCTGCTCGTAGTAGGACAGCGGCAGGGCGGGCTGCTCCTGGACGACCATCCGCCGTACCTCCGGATCGGGGAGCATGGGCGCGACATCCGCCTCGTCCCACACTCTGCCCTCCCGCCGACAGAGCCATCGCCGTGTTGGCCGAGGGCGGACGTCCGGCGCGCGCCGGCGGTCGGCCCGGACGGTCATCCCCGTATGCAGCGGTGTCCGGCGCCGGGCGGGCAGTGGCCGAGGTCGCTTGAGCTCACCGCTCAGGCGGGGGAGCGAGCACCATCGGCCGGTCCTCGGCACAAGCGAGCACATCATCGAGCGTGCGCTCCGGGGCCGCGATGAACACCGCGGTCTCAGGCACCGCTCGCGCATACAGCTGCGGGTCCACCACGGCCTGCGCCCGCAGGACCCGTACCGCCCGCGGGTCGAGTGCCGAGCGGCAGGGGAAGGCGGTGACGTCCACGTCGGGTGCGCCATGCCGGAGGGCGACCGGGTACACCACGACGTCGACCACCAGGCAGTCGTCCTCCAGAAGGGTGCGCTCGGCCCAGCCATCGGTCTGCAGCAGGTAGAGCGCGTCATCCCACTCGTGGCAGTAGCCGCCGAGCCGATCGAGGGCGCGCTCGCCGGGCGTGCCGTCGCGATCGGCGACAAGGGCCACGACGGGCGCGTCCGGCCGGGCGGGGTCAAGGCCGAGGCGAAGGTGCAGTCGAGCCATGGACAACCTCCGTGACGGGGCAGGGAGCGCCAGTAGAGCACGGCCGTCCCGGGGAAGAGAATCCGTTCGCCCGACGGCCCGGGCAGGACCTCCGCGAACCGGCGGCCTACCTGGCCGCCTCATGCGGAGTCAGCCCACATCTCGCAGAGGTCCGATGGAGATCGCACCGCCGCGTGGGGTCCGGCACAGTCGCCCGTCCTCGTGCAGGTCACGGCGGTGAGTGGCCCCCGTGCCCGGGCCGGGACGGCCACCACGCGCCGGTCGATGACGTCCGGGCCTCCCGCCCCTCCACTTCGATGATCATGGTGGGGAATCATGAGACGCCGAACTTGCCCGCACGCATCGGGGAGGACGAATGATCAGGAAAGATCCGCTGTGGTTCAGGTCGGGACGGACAAGGCGCCACCGGCTGACGCTCATGCTGGGCGTTGCGCTGATGCTCGCCGCCGGGACCCCGCTGGCCGGCCGGAACGACCCTGCGAAGACCGATCGGCCGGTCACGGCACCGAAGTCGCCTGATCATTCGGTACGGCTCCCGCCCGGATGTCGGGTGACCCGCCCCGGCACGCCCTCCCCGCCCGCGCCGGTCTCCGCCGGGCCGGGGTCACACTGTGAGGACGATCTTGCCGCGGGCGTGTTCCGTTTCGAGGTGGTGGACGGCGTCGGCGGTCTCGCTCAGGGGGTAGGTCCGCTGGATCACCGGGGTGAGCTTCCCCGCCGCTACGAGTTCGGAGAGGAAGGCCAGGTCCTCGGCGGTGGGCTTGTTGTTCAGGACGCGGAGCCGCCGGCTCAGGAACGGCGAGATCGCGACGATGGCGGCGAACCGCGGCAGGGGCCCGAAGAACGTGCCGATGTTGCCGTGGGAGGCGATGTGGACGCCCTTGGGGGCGAGCATCCGGCGGAAGCCGGAGAGCGGATGGTTGCCCAGGAGGTCGAAGACGACGTCGAATCGGCGCGTGCCGCTTGTGAGGTCTTCGCGGGTGTAGTCGATCACGTGGTGGGCGCCGATCGAGCGCACCAGCTCCGCGTTGCGGGTGCTGCAGACGCCGGTCACCTCCGCGCCGAGCAGCGTGGCGAGTTGTACGGCGAAGGTGCCGACCGCACCGGAGGCCCCGTTGACGAGCACCGTCCGGCCGGGCCCGGCCTCGGCGAGCCGCAGCCCCTGCAGCGCGGTCGTCGCCGCGATCGGCAGGGTGGCGGCCTGGGCGAAGGTCACCTCCGGGGGTTTGACGGCCAGGCGCGTCTCCGGCACCGCCACGTACTCGGCGAAACCCTGCTGGTTCGTCTCGCCGAACACCTCGTCGCCGGGCCGCAGGCCCGTCACCTCCGCCCCGGCCGCCTCCACCGTCCCGGCGACGGCGCGGCCGAGGACGGGCTGCCTGGGCCGCCGGAGCCCGAGCACCAGGCGCGCGATGGTGGGGGAGCCGTGCATGTCGACCCGGTCGCCGTAGTTGATCGAGGCGGCGCGGACCCTCACGAGCACCTGGTCGTCGGCGGGGACGGGCTTGTCGACATCGGCGTAGCGCAGGACCTCGGCCGAGCCGTACTCCTGGCGGATGATCGCTTTCATGGACGTTCCTCGTTTCGGTGACGGACGGGACGGTTTCCGGGCAGGGGGCATCGCGCCGGCGGGGTTCGTCCGGCGTTGTGGTCGGGGGCGGGGGCCGTCGGGAGCGGGGACCGGCGTTCGCTCAGCGGTGAGCTCAGCGGTGACGCGCTCGGCGGATCCCCTCGGTGACGGTGTGGACGACGGTGAGTATGGAGATCACGACGATCCCGGTGCCGATCCACCGGGGGACGTCCGCCGGCCAGCCGGCCGCCTGGACGAAGGCCGGGTTGAGCACCTTTCCGTTGGCGGCGAGCCAGATCGACGTGACCGGGCAGGCGATGTCGACGAGCGACCCGGCGACGGCGAGGGGAACGCTCCAGCGCAGGTAGTACTTGGCGTAGGAGAAGCCGAGGCTCGCGACCAGCAGGGCGATGAACGCGTACACGACGCCGGTCTCCCACAACCAGGGCGAGAACACGCCGATGGGTGCGCCGTCCGCGTCGGTCCGGGTGCTCACCAGCGGTGAGAGCAATATGAAGGCGGTGAACAAGACCAGTGCGACGGACTCCGTGATCAGCTCGGCGTACCGCAGGCGGCGGCTGGGCGGCTCCGGGAGCGCGGACGGGGTCCACGGCCGGGCCGGCGTCCGGTGCGGGGCGGCGCGTTCAATGATCGCGAAGAGCAGGGTGGTCCAGACGGCGATGTGCACGCCGGTCGTGAGCGCCGCGTTGAGCGTGTCGCCGACCACGCGGAGGGCGGGGGTGCCCTGGAGGCCGCCCACGAGCCCGACGGCGACGGCGACCGCGGGCACGACCGTCGTGAGCAGGGCCGTCAGCAGCCGCGTGTAGTCGAGGTAGAGCGCGGGGCCGATGAGCTGGAGCGGGCGCTGCGCGTAGCCGGCGGCCAGCCGCACCGGGTCGCCGAGTTCGGCGAGCACCGCGAGTTCCGCTTCGGCGGGATCGGTTCCGGCGTCGATGCGGTCGTCGACGGCGTCCGCGATCGAGGCGCGTAGCTCCTTCTCGATGTCGGGGCGCTGCCTGCCGGGCAGGCGGCTCAGGGTCGCCTCGACGTAGCGGTCGGTGAGGGTGCGCGTGGTGGTCATGACCCCCCTTTCAGGGTGCGCAGTGCGGTGTCGAGCTCGTCCCAGTCGCGGTTGAGGGCGTCGGCGAGCGCGGCGCCGAGGTCGCTGGTGCGGTAGAACTTGCGCGGCCTGGACTCCTCGGTGTTCCAGTCGCTGGTCAGCAGCCCTTGTTTCTCGAGGCGGCGCAGGAGCGGGTAGAGGGTGTTGGCGTCGACGGCGAAACCCGACCTGTCGAGCAGGTCGAGCAGGGCGTATCCGTAGTTCGGCTGCTTCAGGACGAGCAGGCAGGCGAGCACGACGGTCCCTCGCCGCAGTTCCTGAAGGTGCGTCGAGAGCAGCTCATCGTCCAGCATGACTGACACAATAGTGTGTGCCACACACTATTGGAAGGCCGTGGTGGCGGAAAGGCTCGGGCCCGGCAGGCGCTCCAGCGCCGTACCGGGCCCTCGGCCGGATGGCCGTCCGGCCGTCGTCGATGACGTCAGATGGCCATCCGGCCACCGTCGACGACGATGGTGGCGCCGTGTACGAAGGCCGCGCCCGGCCCGGCGAGGTAGACGGCGGCACCGGCGATCTCCTCCGGAACGCCCGGCCGTCCGGCGGGGAACCCGCTGGTGAACTCGTCGAGCCCGGCGCCCATGGGCGCGGTGCCGGGGGTGCGGGTCGGGCCGGGCGCGATCGCGTTGACGTTGACGCCGGCCGGTCCGAACTCCGCCGCCCACGCCTTGGTCAGCAGTTCGAGCGCGGCCTTGGAGGCGCCGTACAGCGCCATGCCGGTCGTGCCGAGGTGGGCCGCGATCGAGCTGATGTTGATGATTCGGCCACGGCCCTGCGCCGCCATGAGCGGGGCGAACGCGGCGGTCAGGAAGAAGGGGGCCCGCACGTTGAGGTTCATGGTGGCCTCGAACGTCGCCTCGTCGGTCTGCGCGGTGCCGCTCATCGGATAGATCCCGGCGTTGTTGACGAGCACGTCGATCGGTCCGTGCGCCTTCGCCGCCTCGACGAGCACGGCGATCCCGTCGGGCGCGCCGAGATCGGCGATGACCGGTGCGGCGGTACCGCCGGAGGCGACGATGCCGGCGACGACCTCGGCGGCCCGCGCCGCGTCACGCCCGGCGACGAGCACGTGGGCGCCTTCGCGGCCGAAGGCCTCGGCGATGGCGCGGCCGATGCCGGAGGTCGCGCCGGTGACGAGGGCGCGGGAGTCGGTGAGTTGCATGAGGACCTCGTTCCGGACAATGACTGGACTGTTTGGTCCACTTTAAACACAACTGGACTATACGGTCCAATCGGATGGTAGGGTCGGAACGTGCCGGAGGAACCCAAGACCGAGCGCGGACGGCGCACCAGGGAACGCATCCTGGCCGCCGCCGCGGGCCTCATCGAGCGCCAGGGAGTCGAGGCCACCAGCCTCGACCAGGTCCTGACCGAGGCCCAGGCCAGCAAGAGCCAGCTGTACCACTACTTCGCCGACAAGCAGGCGCTGGTCCGCGCGGTCATCGCCTGGCAGACCGCGACGGTCGTGGACGGCACGGCGGAGCAACTGGCCGGGGTCGACTCCTGGGCCGGCCTCGACGCCTGGTTCGACGCCCTCGTCGCCCACCAGCGGTCTCTGGACTGCCACGTCGGGTGCCCGATCGGATCGCTCGCCGCCGAACTCGCGGACACGGACGAGCCGGCCCGCCAGGATCTGGCCCGCGCGTTCGACAGCTGGGCCGCGCAGCTTCGCGCGGTGCTCGACCGGCTGCGCGACCGCGGCCTGATCCGGCCGGAGGCCGACACCGCGACGCTGGCCCAGTTCACCCTCGCCACGATCCAGGGCGGTCTGCTGCTGGCCAAGACGACCCGCGATCCGCAACGGCTGCGCGCCGCCCTCACCGCCGCCGGCGGCTACCTGCGCTCGCTCGCGTCGCCTCCCTGACATCCCGGTGCATCATGGTGAACCGGGCAGGGCGAACGATACGTCTCAATGAGGTGCGTTCTTTCCGGATGGTCCTCGCTCTGCTCGCCGCCATCGCCCTCGCCGGGTGCGACCGGCAGGAAGGCGGGAGAGAGCAGTCGGATCATGCCGTCACCGCGTCGTGCCCGCGGAGGACGAGCCCGGACCTGATTTCCATGACGCGGCAGGAGTTTCCCGACGAGTTCATCCCGGTCCGGGTCGTCCGCTGCCGCTGGGAGACCCGCTACCTGCCGGGGAAGGGGCGCTGGGAGGTCGCGATCGAGGAGCGTGCCGACGGTCCGGCGAGCGAGCTGACAGCCGAGTTGCGCCGCCCGTCCGAGCGGCCGTTCTCACTGTTCGGCCTGTTCGGCGAGATGTGCACGCTGGAGGCCGTCATCGTCGACTACTTCGTCGTGGTGGACTCCTCCGGGAGGGCTGTGCTGCCCGAGGTGCCGACCGGCGCGTGCGACAAGCCGTCCGAGTCCGCGCTGGACGCCCTTCACCGCCTGCCGTACCGGGTCGAGAGCGAGACTCCCGTCCGGCGGGTCGAGAGTGAGAAGACCTTCCGCGCCGGTTGCGGCGACGGCGCCGCCGACCTGTTCCACGTCCTCGGCCGGCCGGCTACGGCCGCGCCGATCTGGAACCCTCCGCCGAAGGGCCTGCGGGTGTGCGTCTTCCACACCGGGAAGAAAGCCTCCGGCATGGTCGAAGGGAAGTTCGAGTCCTCGCGCATCCTGAAGGGCGAGCGCCTGCGTGCCCTGCTCACCGCCCTGGACACCGCGCCGGCCAGTGACTGCCGGGGCGGCCACGCCCGGTTCGCGGTGCTCGACACCGGTCACTTCGCGCGGGCATACGTCGAGCTCGACGGCTGCCGCAACCTGTTGCGCCCCGACGGAACCCTCAGCCGTCTCACCACCGACGCCGTGGAGCTTCTCACCGACTAGGAGCTGTTCGAGGTTCGGATCATGTGGTTGAGGTGAGGAGCTTCAGCCACATGACCGAGCCTCGGAGGTAGAGCCCGGCCTCGTAGCTTTCCGGGGCCTTACCGGAGATGTAGACACTGGCCTGCCCGACGGATTCAGGTTCGGCCTGCAGCAACGACGGCTGAACCTCCGGTGGCTCCCAGCGGTACTCCTCCAGGAACTCCCACACGAGTTTCCAGCGGATCTTGTCACCGGTGTCCGCCGTCAGGCGCGCGGCGAGGTCGGAAAGCGTCATCGGACGATAGCCCATCACGTTCTCCTTCCGCTCGCGCTCGAAATCGATGCCATCGCCTTCGACCACGGTGTCCGCGCCCTTGGACGTGCAGCGGCCAAGGGCGGAGGGGTTCTGTCAGCCGCGGGTGTAGCGGTGTTTGGCGCCGGGCGGGAAGCAGCCGGGGTCGCCGGTTTCGCGCAGGCGGATGTCGGGGGTCTGACGGTGCTGGGGGACGTAGGCGGCGTACTCGCTGTTGAGGCGGAGCAGGTGGGTCAGGATCGCCTCCCCGGCGATCCGGGTGATCTTCTCGGACGGTGCCACGCCGGGGACCAGCTCGACGGTGACGGCCAGATGCCGGTCGCGGCGGGAGTCCTCGACGACCTCCGGCACGAACTTGCCGGTGACGAACCCGTTGACCTCCGGCTGCTCCAGGCCGATGGACATGTTCTCCGGGTAGAGCATGAGTTGATGCAGTGATTGAAGCGGGCGTAACTCGCCTGGTCAGAGCTGATGTGCCGCTATGGCCGCATGTGATCTTGCATTGACCTACACTCAATCTAGACAGACTAGACAGGGGGTTTCATGAGCGGCTGGCAAGTGCAGGAGGCGAAACAGCGCTTCAGTGAGGTCGTACGGCGAGCGGTCAGCGAAGGCCCTCAGGTGGTCACCCGGCACGGGGAGGAAGTGGCCGTGGTCATCGACATCGCCGAGTACCGCCGTCTCAAGGGGGAGACTCCCGACTTCGGGCGGTTCCTCCTGGAAGACCCCGACTGGGATGACGACGTCGAGTTCTCCCGGAACCGGGACCTCCCCCGAGAAGTGGACTTCGACTGATGGGTGTCGGCTACCTGCTCGATACCAACGTTGTCTCCGAAGTGCGCAGGAGAAACGGGAGCCCGCACGTCCGGGACTGGATCGGCGGAGCCCACGGGCCCACGCTCTACCTCAGCGCCCTGACGGTCGGGGAGATCCGCTGCGGAGTCGAGCTCCGCAGGCGCAAGGATCCCGTCCAGGCGACCCTTCTGGAACGCTGGCTGCACACCCTCCACCGGCAGTTCGGCGATCGCATCGTTCCCGTCACGCCGGAGGTCGCGGAGGAATGGGGACGGATGAACGCCGTCCGCCCGCTTCCGACGATGGACGGACTGATCGCGGCGACGGCCAGGGTTCACGGCTGGACCCTGGTGAGCAGAAACGTGAAGGACTTCGCGGGAGCAGACGTGTCCGTGATCGATCCCTTCGAACCGCTGGGCTGAGCGTACAGGCGTCAGCCGCGGGTGTAGCGGTGTTTGGCGCCGGGTGGGAAGTAGTCGGGGTCGCCGGTTTCGCGCAGGCGGATGTCCGGGGTCTGGCGGTGCTGGGGGACGTAGGCGGCGTACTCGCTGTTGAGGCGGAGCAGGTGGGTCAGGACCGACTCGCCGGCGGCTCGGGCGATCTTGTCGGAGGGGGTCACGCCGGGGGCGAGTTCGACGGTGACGGCCAGGCGCCGGTCGCGGCGGGAGTCCTCGACGGCCTCCAGGACGAACTTGCCGGTGACGAAGGCGCTGACCTCCGGCTGTTCCAGGCCGACAGAGATGTTCTCGGGGTAGACGTTGGCACCGTAGTAGGACACCGTGAAGTGGCTGCGGCCGAAGACGTGGACGAAGGGGCGCTCCGGTCCGGGGGCGGCGGGCTGGAAGCCGCGTTCGCGGAGGAAGGCGAGCATCCGGTCGTACGGCGTCAGCCCGCCCTCGTCGGCGATGTGGTAGCGGATCAGGGGGATGCCGTTGTCGCCGGTGAACAGCAGGGTGCCCCCGTGTTCCTCGAAGAAGCGGACGTCCGGGTCGTACTGCACGAGGGTCGGCAGGCGGGAGGAGCCGAACAGCTCCCGGGCGGTTTCGGGGCGGGTGGAGAGGAAGCGGCGGATCTCGATGGAGAGCGGGGTCTCGTTGCCGAGCACGCCCGCGTCGGCGGTGCCGTACAGGGAGGCGGTGTCCAGGGCCGGGTCGGTCATCCCGGTGCGTTCGGCCACCAGGGTCCGCCACTCCTCGCTGAACACCTCCCCGGCGGTCACCAGCTTGACCGCGTAGTCCCGCCAGGGGACGCCCGCGGCGGTCCCGGCGTCGATCACGTCCTTGAGGAACGGCGGGTAGCCGAGCAGCACCACCTGGTCGAAGTGCGGGGCGAGCTCCGGGATCACCCGCAGGATCTCCCGCCTGTCGCTGCCGGGGGCGACCACCGTGACGGGGTAGCCGCGCTCGGCCAGATGGCGGCAGCAGGCGATGGTGAACAGCCCGCCCACCCAGGTGCCGAGCGCGAAGCAGACCACGGCCAGGGTGCGGCGCCCGCGGGTGGCGAAGGCGTCCCGGAAGACCTCCTCGAAGCGGTCGGCGATCACCCGTTCGTCCGCTGCGGACCGGGCCCAGAACGACGGCGTCCCGGTCGAACCGGACGACACCGCGATCATGTCGCCGATGACGCCGTCCCGGCAGAGTTCGGGAAGGGGGAAGCGGCGGATGTAGGTGTCCTTGGACGTCAGCGGGAGCCGTACGAAATCCTGATATGTCAGAACTCGTTGGGGGTCCACGCCGTGCTCGGCGAGGAACGCGCCGTAGGCGGGCACCGAGGCCGCCACCCGATGGAACAGCTCTACCGCCCGGTCGCGAGGGTCCACCAGCCGACTGTACGGCCCGGCGCCGCGTCCGGGCCAGAGCCGGGCGAGAACCGGGCCAGAGCCGGGCGAGAACCGGGCCAGAGCCGGGCGAGAACCGGGCGAGAGCCGGGCCGGAGTCGGGCGAGAGCCGGGCCGGCCAGGCGCCGGCCCGCCGGGCGCCCGGCCGGTTCAGAAACGGAAGTCCCAGGTGACCTCGCCTGCCCGCAGGTCGTCGACGAGCGCGCGGACGTAGCCGAGCTCCGCCTCCACCACGGCCCGCTGGTACTCGGTCTCCACGAGGAAGACCCGGGGCAGGAACGTCCTGCCCTCGGCCAGTTCGCCGTCCAGCGTGGACAGCCGTGCCTCCAGGGAGTTCAGGCGCTCCCGGAGGGCCGCGAGGGCCTCGCCGGGCTCCAGTCCCGGCAGGAAGGCGAGGGCCGCGGGGAACTCGGGGAACTCCCGGGCGGGGGTGGACAACATCGTCCGCATCCACTGCTTGAGCGTCTCGCGGCCGGTCCCGGTGAGCTCGTAGACGGTCCGCTCGGGACGGTTCTCCTCGCGCGAGGTCCCGCGGACCGCGATGAGCCCGTCGCGGAGCAGCCGCTCGATCGTCTGGTAGACGCTGTTGCGCTGGGCGACGTTGACCACGTCGTCCTTGTGCCGCTCCTTGATCAGCTGCTGCATCCGGTAGGCGTGCATGGGTTCCTCGGCGACCAGGCAGAGCAGGGCCACGGCCAGGGGAGAACGCCTCGTCGACATGGGTCCCATGGTAGGTCTGGCCCATTATTAGTCATGATATGTATAGTCATGACATGACTAAAAAAGCTCTGATCATCGGTGGGGGCATCGCCGGTCCGGTAACCGCCATGGCCCTGCGGCGCGCGGGGATCGACAGCGAGGTCTTCGAGGCCTACGACCACGGCTCCGACGGCGTCGGCGTCTTCCTCACCCTCGCGGTCAACGGGCTGGAGGCGCTGCGCGTCCTCGACCTGCACGACCCGGTCCGCGACCTGGGCATGGACTCGCCGCGCATGGAGATGCTCAACGGCCGCGGCAGGCGGCTGGCCTCCCTCCGGCAGCCCGGCCGCACGCTCAGGCGCGCCGACCTCTACCGGGTGCTCCGCGACGAGGCCGTACGGCGCGGCGTGCGGTTCCACTACGGCAAGCGCCTCGACGACGCCTCGATCACCCCGGACGGCGTGCGCGCGGTCTTCGCCGACGGGGACGCCGCCGAGGGCGACCTGCTGATCGGCGCCGACGGGCTGCGCTCGCGCACCCGCACGATCATCGATCCCGCCGCGCCCCGTGCCCGGCACGTCGGCCTGCTCAACACCGGGGGCTTCGCGCGCGGCGTCACGGTCCCGGGCGAGCCGGGCACGTACTACTTCGTCTTCGGCGGGAAGTGCTTCTTCGGATATCTGATCCACCCGGACGGGGAGGTGTGGTGGTTCGCCAACCCGCCCAGCCGCAAGGAGCCGACCCGGGAGGAACTCGCGGCGATCACCCCTGAACGGTGGCGCGCCCGGCTGACGGAGCTGTTCGCCGGCGACACCGGGCCGATGTCCGGCATCATCGCCGCCACCGAGCACATCCCGCCCGGCTGGAACACCTACGACCTCCCGACCGTGCCGAGGTGGTCCAACGAGCGCATGGTGATCGTGGGCGACGCCGCGCACGCCGCCTCGCCCTCCTCGGGGCAGGGCGCCTCCATGGCGATCGAGGACGCGGTGGTGCTGGCCAAGTGCCTGCGCGACGTCCCCGGCACCCGCGACGCGTTCACCGCCTACGAGCGGCTGCGGCGGGACCGGGTGGAGCGGATCGTGGTCCAGGGCAGGCGCAACGGGGACGGCAAGGCTCCCGGTGCCGCCGGAGCCTTCTTCCGTGATCTCATGATGCCGATGTTCATGCGATGGGTGGAGAAGAAGAACGCACTCGGCTGGATGCACGACTACCGGATCTCCTGGGACGAGCGGGTGGCCGGGCCCGCGTCCTGAGCGGTGCCCCGTACCACCGTGTCCTTTTACTCCCTGGGAGTGCCCGCGGCCGGGGTCCCGGACGGAAGGACCGGTTCCGGGATCCCGGCCGCGGGGTCAAGAGGATCTGCCGGCGCCCCTACGGCCGACCGGCCGGTGGGTCACGGCCGCCGGGCCACCAGCAGCAGCCGGGGGCTGCCGAACCGGTACGGCGTGCCGTCGGCGTCGCCGTACAGCTCGGCACCGGTGAACCCGGCCGCGGTGACCAGCCGGACGAGCTCCGCCGTCGTGTAGACGTGCTGCACGGACGTCCCCCGGTGCTCCTGTCCGCCCCGGCGGAAGGTGAAGGAGGTCAGCCAGCGGCTGTTGACGACGTCGTACTCGTTGACCGAGACCGCCTCCACCCCGCCGATCGTCATCGGCGGCTCCTCCATCTCCAGGTTCGGCAGCAGCGACTCGGCCACGAAGGCGTAGTCCAGGACCAGGGAGCCGCCGGGCACGACGATCCCGGCGAGATCGGACAGGAACTCCTGGGTGCCGGTGTGCTCCAGGTAGCCGAAGGCGTTGCCCATGCAGATCGCCGCGTCGGCCCGGACGCCGGCGGGGAGTTCCCGCATGTCGCCCACCCGGAGATCGATGTCGAGCCCTTCCCGGGCGGCGGCGTCACGGGCGTACGCGATGGCCTCGGCCGACACGTCCAGCCCGGTGACCCGGTGGCCCCGCCGGGCGAGTCCGAGGGCGTGCCGCCCGCTGCCGCAGGCCACGTCCAGCACCCGGGACCCGGGCCGGAGCCCGGCGAGGCGGGAGACGAAGGAGACCTCGGCCGCGGTGGCCGCCTCGGGGACGGCCGCCCGCCAGAAGGCGTTGGGCAGCTCGGTGAAGAAGTCCGCGTACCACGCGGACAGAGAGTCGTTCGACACTTGATGTGCTCCAGATCGAGTGCGCGGCGAACCGTCGCCGCGCGGGAAGACAGAAGATCCTCAACGAACCGGGGCACAACGAGCAGGCGCGTTCACACGCCGGAGAGCGGACGCGTTCGCACGCGCCGCGATGGCCGCCGGAACGGCCGCTCCGTCATCCGCCCCGGTGTGACCGGGGGGCAACCATGGCATCGCCTTCTCGTGATCGGCCGGGCACACCGCCCGGCGGAAGCAATCTCCGCCGAGTCTACGACCCGCCGTACGGCCGCCTCAACGGAATAAAACAGAATGAAATGGAATAAGGCCGCCCTGCGCGCGGGGACGGCCGGCCGGGCGGGAAACCGATCGGCCGGCCGTCCCACGCGGGGATCCGGAGCGTGATCCGTCAGTAGACGATCGGGCGGGGGCGGTACGGCTCGGCGAGGAACGCGATCTCCTTCTCGGTCAGGGCCAGGTCCACCGCCGCGACGGCGTCGTCCACGTGCCGGTCCTTGGTCGCCCCCACGATCGGGGCGGTCACGCCCGGCTGGTGGAGCAGCCACGCCAGCGCCACCCGGGCCGCGGGCGTCTCGCGCTCGCGGGCCACCTGCGCGACCCGGTCGAGGATCTGCCGGTTGTTCTCGGCGTCGGTGTAGAGCGCCTCGATGCGCGCGTCGCTGCCGGTGCGGACGGTCGTCTCCTCCGACCCGGCGCGGGCGAGCAGGCCCCGGGCCAGCGGGCTCCACGGGATCAGCCCCACCCCCTGGTCCCGGCAGAGCGGGATCATCTCCCGCTCCTCCTCGCGGTAGAGCAGATTGTAGTGATTCTGCATCGATACGAACTTTGTCCAGCCGTTGCGCTCGGCGGTGTGCTGGGCCTTGGCGAACTGCCAGGCCGCCATGCTGGAGGCGCCCAGATAGCGGGCCTTGCCCGCCTGCACGACCTCGTGCAGCGCGGCCATGGTCTCCTCGATCGGCGTCTCGTCGTCCCATCGGTGGATCTGGTACAGATCCACATAATCGGTGCCCAGGCGGCGCAGCGAGGCGTCGATGCCGGCCATGATGTGCTTGCGCGACAGGCCCCGGTCGTTGACCCCCTTGCCGACCGGGAAGAACACCTTGGTGGCCAGCACGTAGTCCTCCCGGGACGGGAAGATCCGGCTCAGCAGCCGGCCGGTGACCTCCTCGCTGGCCCCGCCGGAATAGACGTCGGCGGTGTCGAAGAACGTCACCCCGGCCTCGGCGGCCCGCCGGACGATCGGCTCGGCCGCGGCCTCGTCCAGTACCCACTCGCCCCACCGGTCCGGACTGCCGTAACTCATCATGCCCAGGCAGACCCGCGAGACCTTCGTTCCCGTCGAGCCCAGACGGACGTACTCCATCGCAAACCCTCCCGATCTTGCTGACCGCCCCAGCCTACGACCGCCGTACGGCCCGGCGACCACCGGCCGTGCGCCGCGCGACGGACGGCCCGCCCGTCGGCCGGGTTACCGGGGTGCCGCCTTCAGCATCTTGATCTCAATTTATGTTGAGGTTTCATCCTTGGTTATATGATCACGTCTTCGAGGACCGCGGCGGCCGGTCGGCGCGAGTGGATCGGCCTGGCCGTGCTCACCCTGCCGGCCCTGCTCGCCTCCCTGGAACTGACCGTCACGAACCTGGCCCTGCCCGCCATCGGCCGCGACCTGGGAGCCGGGGGCACCCAGCTGTTGTGGATCGTGGACGTGTACGCCTTCCTGCTGGCCGGCTCGCTGATCACGATGGGAGCCTGGGGTGATCGGATCGGCCGGCGGCGGTTGCTGCTCATCGGGGCGGCGACGTACGGGATCGTCTCCGCGCTGGCGGCGTATGCCCCGGATCCGGGCAGCTTGATCGCCGCCCGCGCGCTGATGGGAGTCGCGGGGGCGACGCTCATGCCCTCCGTCCTGTCGCTGGTGACCTCGATGTTCACCGATCCGCGGCAGCGGGCGGTCGCGATCGGCGTCATCGTGGCCAGTGTGTCGGGCGGTACGGCGATCGGCCCGCTGGTGGGCGGGTGGCTGCTGGAGCGTTTCTGGTGGGGGGCGGCGTTCCTGCTCGCCGTACCCGTGATGGCGGTTCTGCTGGTGCTGGGACCTCTGCTGCTTCCTGAGCACCGTGACCCGCAGCCCGGGCGGCTGGACGTGCTCAGCGCGTTGTTGTCGCTGGGGGCGGTGCTCCCCGTCGTGTACGGGCTCAAGCAGATCGCGGCCGACGGCCCGGCGCCGCTGCCGTCGGCCGCGGTGCTGGCGGGCGGCCTGGTGGCGCTGGTGTTCGTGGCCAGGCAGCGCACGCTGGCCGATCCCCTCGTCGACCTGCGGCTGTTCTCCGACCGGGTGTTCAGTACGGCGGCGGCCACGCTGGCACTGGGCATCTTCGTCCTGTGGGGGTCCAACTACGCCATCGCCCAGTATCTGCAGCTGGTCCAAGGACTGTCGCCGTTGGAGGCGGGCCTGTGGACGGCTCCGTCGGCCGTGGGCGTCATCGCCGGCTCGACGCTGGCCCCGAGGCTCACGCGCGTGGCGCGTCCACCGATGATCATTGCAGCCGGGCTCGCCGTCTCCGCCGCCGGATATGTGGTGCTCACCCAGACCGGCGGGCTGGCGGTGCTCGTCACCGGTGCCGTGGTGGTCTCGGCCGGGCTCGGGCCGATGATGGCGCTGGCCACCGATCTGGTCGTCGGCTCGGCTCCCGCGCACCGGGCCGGCGCCGCCGCGGCGATCTCCTCGACGGCTCCCCAGCTCGGTGGCGCGCTCGGCATCGCCGTGATCGGAAGCATCATCACCGCGGCCTACCGCTGGCAGACCTCCTCGACGGGCGTCCCCGAAGCCGCGCGTGACAATCTCGCCGCGGCCGTCGCCGTGGCGGAGGATCTTCCCTCGCGATCGGCGGAGCAGCTTCTCGGGGTGGCCCGTGCCGCCTTCGTGCACGGATTCCACATCGCCGCGGGGGTCGGCGCCGTGCTGATGGCCGCCGTCGCCGCGCTGGTCGTGCTCCTGCTGCGCGGGCCTGGCCGTACCCCCGGCCGGGGCGGCTGACCGGGGGGCGGGACAGCGAGGGCGGGGGCGGGGCCCGCGGGAGCGCTAGTTGGCGCAGTCCTGCCGGTTGAGGGCCAGGCCCAGCTGGTAGATCTTGCCGTTCCTCAGCAGGAAGATGTAGTGGGCCTTCGGATTGCCCGGGACGGAGGCGTAGGGATACCCGCTCGCGGACTCCTTCAGGCGGGGGTAGGCCTTCTTCAGCTGCTTGGCGGTGGAGCCGAGCTTGATGCCCTGGGGGGTCGCGACGCCTCTGGGGGCGAAGATCACGGCCACGCCGACCCGCCTGGAGATGAGCAGGCCCTGGCCCGTCGGGTGGGCCTTCAGGGCCCAGGCCGAGCACGGCCCCGAGCTGTCCGTACGGGTGATCTTCCCGGTGGCCCTGGCCTGCTTGGCGCTCATCCCGAGCTTCACACCGCCGTACCCGAACGGGCCCAGCGTGCTCTTCGCGTGGGCGGCGCGCGTGGCGGACCCGGTGGTCTCGGCGGTGGCGGCGGGGACGGCCCCGGCCAGGAGCACGCCTCCGGCCAGCGCCGCCACCAGTGCCGAACGGTTCAGCCGCCGGGCGGTCAGGCTCTTCATTTCATTTCCTCATTTCAGATGGAATATCGGGTTGCAGGGGAAATGGAAGATCAGCGGTGCAGCCACTCCAGCAGTTCCGGCGGGGCCAGCCGGCGCGTCCGCTCGTGGTAGCGGGCCAGCTCGTCGCCGGTGAGCAGCTCGCGGCCCGAGCCGGACGTGCCCCGGCGGAAGAACGCGGAGGTGTCCTTCAGCACGCCGGCGGTGTTCGGTGCGAGCCGGTCGGCGCGGGACCTCATGCTGTCGAAGGTGGCGGCCTCCACCAGCGCCGGCCACACCTCCTCCGGCACGTCGACATCCAGTGACCGGGCAAGCCCGCGCATCTCGCCCTCCAGGTCGGCCAGCAGGTCGTCGTAGTGGACCAGGAGGACGTTCGGCTGCCGGAGGCGCCGCTCCCAGGCGTCCGACAGGTGCCACATCACCCCGGGCAGGGAGTCCATCTCCTCGGCGGGGGAGACGTCCTTGCCGATCCACCGGAGCAGCCACTCGCGCAGGGACGGCTTCGGCGCCGGCGGTCCGGCGGGCTCCGGCTGGTCCGTGAGCGCGCGGAGCCGCTCTCCGTCGATGTTGTCGCCCTGGTGGTAGAGCGAGACGGCCATGTCGAGGGGGTGGCGTGCCACCACGATGTAGGTGGCGCGTTCGTCGACCGGAACCCCGTCGAGCGGCGTGTGCGTCTTGACGAACCGCCGGTGCCGCTGGGCCGCGAGCCGCGCGTACACCTCCTCCTCCGGGGTGACCAGGTGGTCCAGCCAGGGGGACATCGCCGACAGCGGCTCCGGAAGGTCGGGGGTCTGGAAGACCAGCAGGGCGCAGATCATCTGCATCCACGTCGTGCCGCTCTTCGAGCGCGTGCTGATGACGATGTCGCCCTGCCGGAAGGGGAACCGGTCCCACCGGCCGCTGTCCTCGTCCTCGGACCTGTACCTGACGGGGGGCGTGGACATGGGCTTTCTCCTGTCTGTCGATCAGTGGACGCCGGCCCGGCCGCGACGGTCCGCGAGCCGTCGAGACCGGGCGTGCGGAGCTTCCCGCGGAGCTGCGGGGGCGCCAGAGGCTACCGTGCGCCCGGGCGGTCGCGCGTCCCGATATCGCGCGGGCTCGGAGGTCGGCTCCAGGTGGCGTTCTTCAGCACGCTCGGCAGCTGCCGGGTGCTCCACACGTCCACCACCAGGATCTTCGACGTGGGCAGGAACCACTCCCGCTGGGTGAAGCTCGCCGTGTGCCGTCCGCCGTTGTGCGTCACGCATGTGGTGGGCCAGGCGGTGTGCGTCGCCCGGTGCCCCCGCCCGACCGCGCGCAGACCCGTCGAGGCGGCCTTCTCGCCGGGCGACCAGGCGGTCTTGGAGCTGAAGGGGCAGGTCGTCAGGCCGCTGAAGGGGTAGAACTGCTGCTTGCCCGTGTAGGTGAAGGAACCGCCCCCGACCGGGACCTTGGTGAACGCCTTCGGACCGAAGATCCAGAATCCCCGGCAATCCGGGGCGAAGGGGGCCGGTGTCGCGCACTTACCGGTCGCCACCACGATCCGGTCCCCGTCACGGTGCACCTTCCAGCCAGAGGGGAGTTTCAGGTTCATGCCCCGGAAGGAGAAGGCCGTGGCGTTCGACGCCGAGGCGGGTGAGGCCCATGCGGACGGTGCCGGGGCGGCCAGTGCGGTGGCCGCCGCCAGCGCTGCGAGGATGGAGGATCGCTTGCCCATGCGGGGGAAGCTACGGGATCCGGCTTGTCGATCGCTTGATCATTACTTGTAAGGGACTGCCGGTGCTCCCGGTGTCCCTGCTCTCCCGGTGTGCCCGCTCTCCCGGAGTTCGCCGCGTCTCCGGGCACGCCTCCGCCGGACCCTGCGACGCGGTCTCCTCCTCACGAAAACTCCCTATGATTCCCTAACCTCCCCCATGAAGGGGGATGATGGGGTACGTTAGGGAATGCATCGACACTCCGGAGAGGGGATCGTGTCCCAGCAGCCGTACTCGGTCGAGCAGGTGGCCAACCTGCTGGGCCTGCACGTCAAGACGGTACGCGGTTATGTGCGCGACGGGAGGCTGAAAGCCGTCCGCATCGGCAAGCAGTACAGGATCGCGCGCGAGGATCTGGAGGCGTTCACCGGGCATCCGGTGGAGCCGCCCGTCGCCGAGACGGTACGGCGCAGCCGGCACGTTGAGATGTCCGGCATCGTGCAGATCGACGCGATCGGCCGCGAGGAGATGACCCGGCTGAGCAACACGCTCCTGGCCGCCGTCTCGGTCCGGCCGTACGGGGATGGAAACCTCCGTGTCGAGACGGTCTACGACGAGGGGAGAGCCAGTATGAAGATCATCATCCTGGGGGGCCTGGGCGACGCCGCGGAACTGATCAAGATCATCAATGCGCTCGTGAGGGAGCACCCATGACCGGCGTCCGCACCCCGGCCGGGGCCGGGGACGTCCGCTACACGTCCGCGGACGGCGCCCGCATCGTCGAGCGACGCTACCGCGAGCTGCTGGAGCGGTGGCCGGTGCCCGGCGTCGAGCGCGCGTCGTTCGTGGGGGTGCCGCTCGGCGGATGGCTGGCGGTGGACTACGCCACCCGGCGCCCCGGGAGAGCGGACCGCCGGGCGATGCACCTCGTCCTGGACCCCGCCGCCTCCGGCACGACGCCGGAGGCCGTGGCCCGCGACGAGTACATGATGCTCATCCACGCGCATTTCCGGCCCCGCCGCGAGAAGCTCCCCGTCTTCGGTGACGACGTCCTGCGGCGGCTGACCATGCCGGTGCTGGCGATCGCCGGCGGGCGGGATGCCATCATCGACTCCGCCGAGACCCGGCGCCGGCTGGAGGAGACCGTACCCCACGCCGAGGTCCGGTTCCTGCCCGAGGCCGGGCACCTGCTGCCGGAGCGGACCGAGGAGATCACCGCTTTCCTGAACGCGGCGAAGGGAGCCCCGCGCCATGCCTGACGTGCTTCGGAGCATCGGCGGCGCCACGGTCCTGGTGTGCGGGCCGGACGGCCCGAAGGTGCACGGGGAGCGCGACGCCGTGGACCTCATCGGTGAGGCCTGGTACGGCGGCGCCGACTGGGTCGCGATCCCCGCCGGCCGGCTGAACGCCGACTTCTTCCGGCTGCGCACCCGCGTCGCCGGTGAGATCGTCCAGAAGTTCGTGACGTACGGCGTGGGCCTGGCGATCCTCGGGGACGTCTCCCCGCACACGGCCGTCAGCACCGCCCTGCGGGACTTCGTCCGTGAGTGCGACCGGGGCACCCAGACCTGGTTCGTGCCGGACATCGACGATCTCCGTGACCGGTTGGAGCGCCTCCCTCCCCGGCCCGGCCGGAAAACGGCCGGACCGAGATGACCGTCATGCCGGACCGGCTCCGGATATCCGGTAGCGGAGCACTTCGGCGCTGCGGATCATCGCCGTCTGTCCCTCCTCCGGCCCGGAACTCCGGAAGGCGGCGAGTGCCTCCTCGGACTCCCACCGCTCGTAGACGTTGATCCGCCCGGCGTCGACCAGGTCGGCGCCGAGCGCGAAGTCGAGGCAGCCGGCGAAGGCCCGTGCCTGCTCGACCACACCGGCGCAGCTCTTCAGGTAGGTCTCACGGGCGTCCGGATCGACGGTGATCCACCCAGAAACAATGATCATTCCGTCATCGTAGGATCCGTCACCGACAGAAACGGAGCCGCCGCGTCCGCGGTCGTCACGCCTGAGGGTGTCACGTTCGAGGGCGTCGTGTCCGAGGGCGTCGTGTCCGCGGTGGTCGTGCCCGTGGTCGTGCCCGTCAGGCCGGAGGACGGTGCCGTCAGGCCGGAGGACGGTGCCGTCAGGGCGGCCTCGACCGTGGGGAACACCGGGATCCGGGAGACCACGCCGGTGATCCACAGTACGCGGGTGGTGCCCTGCTCCACCGCCACCAGCGACAGCCGGCCGCCCTCCTCCTCGGCCCGTTTCCAGCAGGAGACGAGCAGGCCCGTCGCACGGGAGTCGAGGAAGTCGGTCTCAAGGAGGTTCACGACGAGGTCCGGGCCGAACCGGGCGAACGCCTGGTCGAAGAACTCCATGGCGAGCTGGTACGTCGTGTAGTCGAGCGTTCCCTTCACGGTCAGCACCCCGGCCTTCCCCGCGTCGGTGGAGGCGAACTGAAGGGCGGTGGTCAAGATGTGAGGTTCGGACATCATGCCGCTTCCGGGATGTTCAATGTGAGGTGGGCGATCAGGATGCACGTGTCGTCGCTGGTGTTGCTCGGCGCCAGGGCGTTCATCACCGCGGCCAGCCGGTCGGCGGGCGCCGTCCGCAGGACGGCGGTGATGGTGGCGCTGAGAGCGTCCAGGCCTTCGAACAGATCGCGGCCGGGGCGTTCGATCAGGCCGTCGGTGAACATCACGAGCAGGTCGTCGGGTTCGAGCTGGATGCTCGCGGCGGCGTAGTCGACGTCGTCGAAGACGCCGAGCAGCACGCCGGGCTGGAGCAGCCGCTGCACCATGCCGTCCCTGACCAGGAGCATGGGCGGGTGACCGGCGTGGGTGAACGTCAGCCTGCGGTCCTCCGGCCGGAACCGGGCGACGACGGCGGTGGCCAGCACGTCGGGACGCATGCGGCGGAGCAGCCGGTTGAGCGTCACGAGGATCTGCTCGGGGGCCTGGTCCGCGAAGGCCAGGCCGGTGATCGCGTGGCGGAGCTTGGCCATGGCCGAGGCGGCGGCCAGGCCGCTCCCGGCGACGTCGCCGACGGCGAGCAGCGTCTCGTCGGTGTCCAGCCCGATCGCCTGGTACCAGTCGCCGCCGAGCGGGGCGGTCGCCGCGGCGTCGTAGCGGACGGCCACCCGCAGGCCCGGCAGGGTGAGGAACTCCTCCTGCACCGGCAGGACGATGTGCTGCAGTTCCGCGGTGAGGCGTGACTCCTCCGCCAGCCGCTGCTCGGCGGCGGCGAGCTGGTCGGCGGTGCGCCGCCAGTCCGTGATGTCCTGGATCACGCCGTGGATCTCCACGGGCCGGCCGGTCCCGTCCCGGCTGACCTCGGCCATGTTGCGCAGGAGGCGGTACTCGTCACCGACCCGGATCCGGAGCTCGTACTCGTACGGGACCTCGGTGGTGGCCAGGTCCTCCAGCGCGCGGTCGACGACCGGCAGGTCGTCGGGGTGGACGATCTCGCGGTACTGCTTCAGGCCGAGCGGCCCGCCGGCCGGATCCCGGTCGTGGATGCGGTACAGCTGCTCGGACCACTCGATGTCGCCGGTGATGAGGTTCCACCGGCCCCAGCCGAGGTTGCCCAGGCGCTCGGTGTGGGCCAGCCGGGTGGCCAGCCGGTCGCCGTCGTCGTCGCGGGTCCAGGTGACGAGCAGCCCGCCGAGGGCCTTGACCACCCTGACCGAGTAGACGGAGCGGTGGGGGACCCCCTGGGTGACCTCCGTGTGCAGATAACGGGTGAACTCCCCCGACTCGCCGGTCTCCATGACCCGCATGTAGAGCGCGGGAAGGGGGCCGACGGCGACGGAGGGGTAGGAGCCGAACGTCCGGGTGCCGATCATCTGCCTGCCGACCCTGCCGTGGACGTCCTGGGCACAGGGGCTGGCCGCCCGTATCTCGAAGTCGAGGATCTCGCCGTCGTGCCCGCGGATCGGCACCGACCAGGCCGCCTGGGCCGGGATGCCGTCCAGCACGGACTGGATCGTCGCCGCGACACCGGCCCCCGGCTCGGGCGGTCCGGTGGAGCCGTCTGACGGTGGGGTTATCACGGTTGGCCCGGAAATACGATCACCCTTATCTGTGCGTCCGCTGGCCCTCGTACGGAGCCTGCCGGCGAAGCGGGCGCATCAAGGGATTCCATCCAGTCTCTCATGACATCGCCGTGCTGGTGTGGATGGATTCCTTCGGATTCACCGTTCCTGTCCGCCATCGGGCTGATCGGAGATCCGATATGGGAAAGAGATTAGGCATTTAATGGAAAGTTTTATAACCATGGTGGTCTGCCCCGCCTCAAGGATGAGAATGCCGGGTATGAGCTCATCGCGGCACGACCACGCCCTGCCTCCGGTCCGCGTGGAAGAGGTCTCCGACGGCGTCTACGCCTACATCCAGCCCGACGGGAGCTGGTGGATCAACAACACCGGCTTCCTCGCCGGGCGGCGCGGTGTGATCAGCATCGACTCCTGCGCCACCGAGCGGCGCACCACGGCCTACCGCGAGGCGATCAGGGCGGTCACCGACCGGCCGGTCACCACGCTGGTCAACACCCATCACCACGGTGACCACACCTTCGGGAACTTCGCGTTCCCCGAGGCGACCATCGTCGGCCACGAGCAGACCCGGGAGCGGGTCATCGAGGAGGGGATCTCGGAATACCTCGACGTGGCCTGGACCCCCGTCGAATGGGGGGACCTCAGGACCGACCCGCCTTTCCTCACCTACACCGACGGGGTCACCCTCTACTCCGACGACCTGCGCTGCGAGGTCCGGCACGTGGGCGTCGCCGCGCACACCACCAACGACTCGATCGTGTGGATCCCGGAGCGGAGAGTGCTGTTCTCCGGAGACCTGGTCTTCAACGAGAGCACGCCGTTCGTCCTGATGGGCTCGGTCGTGGGCGCGCTGAGGGTGCTCGACGACCTTGAGGCCCTGGGCGCCCGGACGATCGTGCCGGGGCACGGCGGGGTCTGCGGGCCGGGCGCCCTCGGCCAGGTGCGGGGATATCTGCGGTTCGTGCTGGACACCGCCGAACGCGGCCGCAAGGCCGGTCTCTCGCCGCTGGAGACGGCGCGCGAGACCGACCTGGGGGAGTACGGCGGGATGCGCGACTCCGAGCGCATCGTCGGCAACCTGCACCGTGCCTACGCCGATCTCGACGGCCTGCCTGCGGGAGCGCCGATCGACGTGGTGACCGCGATCCTGGAGATGATCGACTTCAACGGGGGCAGACCGCTGACCTGCCTGGCGTGACGCCCCTCAGGGGGCGAGGTGGCGCGACCACCATTCCAGGACGGCCTCGAAGCGCTGGAGCCGGTGGCGGGGCCGCCCGCTCCGGGTGAGCTCGTGCCCCTCGCCGGGGAACAGCAGGAACTCGGCCGGGACACCGTTCCTGCGCAGGGCCACGAACATCCGCTGGGCCTGCTCGACCGGGCAGCGCCAGTCCTCCTCCGAGTGGACCACGGCGAACGGCAGGGTGATCCGGTCGGCGTGGTAGAGCGGGCTCATCGCGCGCTGGGTCTCGGCGTCGGGGCCGCAGTAGGCCTCGGCGAAGTACCAGCCGATGTCGGACGAACCGGTGAAGGAGTCCCAGGCGTTGACCGCGCGCTCGCTCCAGGCGGCCTTGAAGCGCGCCCCGCGGTGGGCGGCCAGCCAGCTGGTCATGAAGCCGCCGTAGGAGCCGCCCATCACGCCCACCCGCTCGGGGTCGCACTCGGGCTCGGCCAGCGCCGCGTCCAGCAGCGCGAGCACGTCGTCGGCGTCCACGGTGCCGAACGCGCCGATCACGGCGCGGCCGTGGGACTGGCCGTACCCGGCGGAGCCGCGCGGGTTGGGCAGGACCACCGCGTATCCGGCGGCGGCGTAGACCTGGGTCTCGTCGAGGAAACCCCAGCCGTGCTGGTGGAACGGGCCGCCGTGGACGTTCAGCAGGACCGGGTGCGGGCCCTGGCCCTCGGGTACGGCCAGCCAGCCGTGCACCGGGTAGCCGTCCGGGGCGACGGCGGTGATCTCCCGGAGCGGGCGGGTGCCGGGCAGCGGCCCGCAGAAGTCGGCGATCACCCTTCCGCCGGGAACGGCGTGTCCGGGATCGTCCGGCCCGGATCCGGTCTCGACGATCTGGCCGGGATGCTCGGGGGAGGAGACCACCGCGACGGTGCGCCCGCCGTACGACGCGAACGCCTTCACGCTCGCCCGCTCGCCCAGCACCACCGGCAGCTTCTCCAGCGGCGTCCCGGCTGAGCCGTGGGGCACCAGGCGCAGCTCCACCGCGCCGCGCACGCGCACCGCGACCAGCGTGCCGTCCTCGACCGGTACGGGCGGCAGCGCCTCGCAGTCGACCGACTCCTCCTCGGTCAGCCGGGTCCCGGCCGCGGGATCGGCGTCGGTCCGCAGGGGAGCGCGGTAGAGCCCGGTGTTGCGGGCCACCGCGTGGATCCCGGTGAACTCCGTGCCGAGGTAGAGCACGTGCCCGTCGGGGAGCACCGCCGGCAGGGCCGCGGAGCCCTCGCCGCGGACCACCGGGACCGGCTCGCCGCCGCCCGCCGGGACCGCGTAGAGATCGGTGTGCAGGCTCTCCGGGTCGAGGTCGCGCGGGGCCGAGACCAGCACGTGCTCGCCGTACCAGCACGGGGCCTCGACATCGCAGCGGCCGTCGGTCAGCGCCACCGGCAGGGGGATGTCCGCCAGCGCGTTCACGACGTACAGCACCTGGGGGCGGTCCAGCACGAAGCCGACGCCGTCGCCCCGGTAGCGGAAACCGGTGATCCGGCGCGGGGCCTCGGCCGCGGCGCCCACGCCCTCCTCGGTGCCGTAGCGGCCGGGCTCGGGAGCGCGCGCGACGAAGGCGATCCGCCGCGAGTCGGGGGCCCAGACCGGCGCGCCCGCGCCGAGCGGCAGGTCGGTGACCGGACGCGGCTCGCCGCCGCCGGTCGGCATCACGTGCAGCTGGGGCTTGCCGCCCCCGCTCGCCCGGAGGAAGGCCACCCAGGCGCCGTCGGGGGAGATCCGCGGTGCGGTGTCGTGGTCGCCGTGGGTGAAGCGGACGGGCGGGCCGTCCTGCGGGATCCGCCACAGGCTCCCGCGGTAGGCGTCGGCCTCCAGGTCGGGATGGGCGACGTCGGCCAGGAGGAGATCGTCGTGGAGGTCGAGGGCGCCGGGGACGCGGAGCATGGCGAGATCTTCTGGACGCATGCCCCGGGAGGCTACCACCGCAGGGCAGGAGGCATACGCGATCTTGAGTCTCCTGTGGGGAACGGTATGCCGGGTCCTGAGGCTGTCCAGAACGGGTGCCGGGTACCGCTTGAGTGATCGATGAAGTCATGACACGTTGGGATAAAGCCGGTGAATGGACACCAAGTGGTCTCCGCGAAACAGATGATCTCTCGCGTCGTGTACGGCTCCCGCTACGACAAGGTCCCCTGGGAGCAACGGATCTACGTCCGCCCGGGCGAGCGGATCGCCCGGGAGATCCAGTGGCGGATGCGGCTCCGCCGCGCGCCGGTGATCACGCTGGAGGATTACCGCAAACGGACGGACCTCGGGGAGATCGAGGAGTTCGTCACCTGCCACATGTGCGGCGACACGCGCCAGCAGCCGCTGTTCGAGCCCACCGGCGGCAAGGGGAAGAAGTGGACCTACCGGGTGGTGCGCTGCCCGGCGTGCGGCTTCCTCTACCGCAACCCCAACATCCGGCCCGAGCGCCTGGGCGACCTGTACTCCAACAACTACAGCGGCTTCCTCACCGGGAACTACGCCGCCGGCCGCCAGCGCCGCTACCGGCTGACCATGGACGCCTTCAGCCCCGTGTTCGACAGCGGCTACGACGGGGAGAGGCAGCGGCGGCTGCTGGACTTCGGGTGCGGAGCCGGGCTCTTCCTGGAGCTGGCCGAGCAGCGCGGGTTCGACGCGCTCGGCATCGACCTGTCGCCCGACTCGGTGGCCGAGGCCAACCGGCGGCTCACCCGGGCCAAGGCCTACCACGGCACTCCGGCGGAGGTCCCGGAGATCGCCGAGGGCGGCTTCGACGTGATCACCCTCTGGTCGGTCCTGGCCCACCTGCCCCGGCCGATCCAGGACTTCCGCCAGTTCCGCAGCCTGCTCGCGCCCGGGGGGGTGCTGCTGATCCTCACCGTCAACGCCGCGTCCCTGCAGCTCAAGACGGTCGGCAGCAAGTGGAACGGGTTCACCAAGAACCACCTGATGTTCTACTCGGCGGAGACCATGCCCGCGCTGCTGCGCCGTACCGGATTCGCCGGGGTGGCCTTCGCGCCCTTCTACGGAGACACCATCGAGGCGGGCACCACCAAGCTGTCCGAGCCGCTGCGGCGGCGCCTGCGGCAGAGCGTCAGGGCCGGCAACGGCGGCAACATGCTGCGCGCGCTGGCCTTCGCCGACGACGAGGCGATCGAGCGGTGGGGCGCGGGCCTGGAGGTCCGCCGCCTGCACGAGTCCTAGATGAGCGGCCGTCGCGGCGCGCCGTACGGCGCGCCGCGACCCGTCTCCCCGGCGCGGCGGGAGGACCGGGAGGACCGGGAGGACCCGGGAGGACCCGGGAGGACTCAGCGGTGCCTGGGCACCGTCACGGGCGCGCTGAACGGGAGCACGAAAAGCGGTCCCGTCACCACGGCGCGCTCGCTGCCCGGGCCGAAGGGGAGATCGGCGATCTGCCGGCAGGTGCCGCGGTCCTCGATCCCGTAGACGGCGTTGCGGCCGTCACGCCCGGAGTTGAAGCGGCCGATGAGCGAGATGCGGTCCCGCACCCGTCCCTTCTCGTCGACGAAGAAGCCGTGGATCGGCGCCGTGGCGGAGAAGCCGTCCTCGGTCAGGACTTCCTGCACCAGATCGGAGATCAGGAAGCGCAGCGTCCTGCCCTCGGCGTCGGCGACGGTTCCTTCGAGCACGCCGACGAACGGGGTGAAGATGCCCGGCGAGCCGGTGGCGAAGCCCTCGGTGTACGGCAGCGGCCGCCTGGCGAACTGCGAGATCCGCCACGTGCGTTCGAAGGTGCCGGTCTTGATCGTGTACGTGCCGTTCTCGCACTCGAAGGGGCGCAGCGTGCGCCCGGTGAGGTCGATCGTCTGCCGCTCGATCGGGTTGCCGCCGGACGGGTCGCCGAACCTCTCCTCGTCGATGCGCACGCCGACGGCGCGCGGTGACAGCTTCAGCACGAAGCCGGGGCCGATCGCCGTGACCCGGAACCGGTTCTCTCTGATCTTCAACCCGGGGGCGCCGGGCTGTGCGTGATCACCGGGTTGCGCGTGGGCGGCGGGCCGTGCTTGAGCGGCGGGCTGCGCGTGGGCGGCGCTCACGGGCAGGAGGCCGGCGGCCAGCGCCGCGAGGACGGTGACGGCGCTCCGTGTGACGGGGGTGTCGGGGCTCATGGGCTCTCCCTCGCAGTCGCGGCGATCATGGCATCGTACGGCGGGACCCGGCGTGCGTCGATCATGCGGGCCGGACGGGGTTCACAGGAGGGTGAGCCCTCCGTCCACGGCGAGGACCTGGCCGGTGACGTAGCTCGCCTCCGCCGAGAGCAGGAAGGTCACGACGCTCGCCACCTCCCAGGCGGTGCCCTGGCGGCCCATCGGGACCATCACCCGGTCGCGGTGCTCCCAGAGCTTGGCCGCGTCCCGGCCGAGCGGGGTGTCGATCAGGCCGGGCGCGACCAGGTTGGCCCGGATCCCCAGGCCCGCGCCCTCCAGGGCGACGTGCCTGGCCAGACCGATCAGGCCGGCCTTGGAGGCGTCGTAGGACGGGATCAGGCTGCCCGGCCGGAGCCCGGCCACCGATCCGATGAAGACGATCGACGCGCCGGTGCCCAGCAGCGGCAGCGCGCCCCTGCAGACCAGGAAGTGGCCGCGCAGGTTGACCGAGAACACCCGGTCCCAGTCGTCGGCGCCGGTCCCGGCCAGGGCCAGCCCGGCGCCGATCGCGGCGTTGAGCACGATGCCGTCCAGCCCGCCCCCCGCCTGTCCGGCCCCCGCCTGTCCGGCCAGCGCCTCGCAGGCGGCGGCGTCGGCGAGGTCCACGGTGAGCACCTCGGCCCGCCCGCCCTCGCGGGTGATCCACGCGGCGGTCTCCGCCGCCGACTTCTCGTCCACGTCGGCGCAGACGACCGCGGCGCCCTGGCGCGCGGCCTCGACCGCGATCGCGCGTCCGTTGCCGACCGGCGGGTCGGGGTCGGACGACGGACGGGTGCCCGCTCCCACGACGAGCACACGTTTGCCTACCAAGCGATCGTTCACACAGGTGATCGTAGTAAGTAATCTCTGATCCGTGAATCCCAGAGTCGAGCCGCTCCCGCCCGGGGAGTGGGACCCGTTCCTCACCAGGGTGGTCGAGGGCACCGGTCCCTACCACGTCTTCACCACCCTCGCCCGCCACCCGGCCCTGTTCCAGGCCTGGATCGGTTTCGGCGCCGCCCTGCTGTACGGCATGCTCCCCGCCCGGGACCGGGAGCTGGCCGTCCTGCGCACCGCGCACCACCGGGGCAGCGCCTACGAGTGGGCCCAGCACGTACGGCTGGCGCGCGAGGCGGGGCTGACCGACGCGGAGATCGAGGCCGTCCGCGGGACCGGGACGGTGGGAGCGGAGGTCGGGGACGGGACGGTGGGAGCGGAGGTCGGGGACGGGACGGCTGTGCCGGAGGTCCGGGAGACCGGGGGCGGGCACCGGTGGGACCCCGCCGACCGCCTCGTCCTCGACGTCGCCGACGAGCTCCACGCGCGCGGCGATCTCACCGACGCCACCTGGCGGGCGCTGTGCGACCGCTACGACGAACCCGGCCGGATCGAGATCGTCATGCTCGTCGCCCACTACGACATGCTCGCCGTCGTCCTGAACACCCTGCGCGTGCCCGTTGAGGGACCCGGCCTGATCCCGTGACTCCCACCCGTGTCCGGTACGGCACGGCGCATCTGGCATAGCGCTATATATCAGGCGCGGTGTGTTCGGGCGCGGGGCGCCTCCGGTGCGCTCAGCGCGGGGTGTCCTGGAGCATGCTGAGCATGCGCAGCGCGTCGTGGGACGGGGAGCCCGGGGCGGTGGTGTAGAGGATCACGCGCTGGTCCCGGTCCGGGACGTGCAGCACCTGGCACCACACCTCGATCACGCCGATCAGCGGATGGTGCATCTGCTTGCGCTGGTCGCGCTGGACCTCCACCTCGTGCGCCGCCCACATCTCCCCGAACTCCGGACTGACGGCCAGCATCTCCGCCACCAGCTCACCGATCGACGGGTCGCCGGGATGGCGCGCGGCGGCGGCGCGCAGATCGGCGACCGCGGCCCGGGCGAACAGGCCCCGCCCCGGCTCGCAGATCCCCATGCGCAGATCGGAGGAGCCGAAGACCTGGCGGATCACGTTGCGCTCCTGCGGCGCGGCGTCGTCCAGATCGTGCAGCACGCCCGCCAGCCGGTTCCACGCGAGGACGTCGTACTTGGCGTCGATCACGTAGGCGGGCGTGTCCTCCAGCGACGCCAGCATGTACAGCACACCCTCCGGCACCTCCCCGGACGGCCCGCCGCCGGAGGCCGGGGCCTCCCCGGCCAGGTGGAACAGGTGCGCGCGCTCGTCGCCGGTCAGCATCAGCGCGCGGGCCAGCGCGCTCAGCACCTGGCGGGACGGGCGCGGCCCCCGGGCCTGCTCCAGCCGGATGTAGTAGTCGATCGACATCCCCGCGAGCTGGGCCACCTCCTGGCGGCGCAGGCCGGGGGTGCGCCGGCGCCCGCCCTCGGGCAGCCCGGCCTCGCGCGGGGTCAGGCGGGCGCGGCGGTTGCGCAGGAATTCGGCGAGCTCGCTGCGGTTCATGCCTCCAGCATGGCCGATATCCGGCCGGGCACGCCGCTTGGAGGGTGGTACCCCCGATCCCAGCCTCCGCGGATC
This sequence comes from Planobispora rosea, assembly GCF_014648175.1. Taxonomy (GTDB): domain Bacteria; phylum Actinomycetota; class Actinomycetes; order Streptosporangiales; family Streptosporangiaceae; genus Planobispora; species Planobispora rosea. The sequence goes on along the minus strand of NZ_BMQP01000013.1, from coordinate 67,945 downwards.
TCTCCCGCCCAGCCGGGGGTCCCGGCACGGTGAGACGCATGATCGCTCTCATCACGGGTGCCAACAAGGGCATCGGATACCAGACCGCCAGGCTGCTCACCGAGCAGGACGTCACCGTCCTGGTCGGGGCGAGGGACGCCGGGCGCGGGCAGCGGGCCGCCGACGAACTGGGGGCCCGGTTCCTCCAACTCGACGTGACCTCCGCCGAGTCCGTCGCCTCCGCCGCCAAGTGGATCGAGGAGGAGTACGGCATGCTCGACGTCCTCGTCAACAACGCCGGGGTCATGGTCCCGCAGGACGACCCGGCGGCCCCCAGCTCGACCCCGGTGGAGGCGCTGCGCGCCACCTACGAGACCAACGTCTTCGGCGTGGTCGCCGTCACCAACGCGATGCTGCCGCTGCTGCGCCGGGCGCCGGCGGCCCGGATCGTCAACGTCTCCAGCGGGCTGGCCTCCCTGACCCGCCTGACCGACCCGCAGGACGAGTTCTGGGCCAGCAACTACCTGGCCTACAACTCCTCCAAGGCGGCGCTGAACATGATCACCGTGTCCTACGCCAAGGAACTGGCCGGCACCCCCATCAAGGTCAACGCCGCCGACCCCGGCTACTGCGCGACCGACATCAACGGCCACAGCGGCCCCCGCACCGCCGAGCAGGGCGCGGCGGTCGCCGTACGGCTGGCGCTGCTGGACGCGGACGGCCCGACGGGAGCCCACCTGGGGGACGACGGCCCCGTCCCGTGGTGATTTAGCTCTCTCCCAGATTAGAAGGCCACCTACAGGAGAGAGGGGGAGGGACGAGAGCCGATCGATCGGAAGGCGTAATGGGGCAGAGAGTCGACAAGGATCGCTACTCCGAGGCGGAGTTCGCCCGTTTCGGGGAACGGCTGGCCGAGCAGCTCGCCCGGCTTCACGAGCTGCTCGCCCGGCCGGGGTTCGGGACGGGGCCCGCGACCATCGGCGCCGAGCTGGAGATGTTCCTCATCACTCCGGACGGCCGTCCTCTCCCGCGCAACCACGAGGTGCGCGACGCCGCCGCCGACGACCGGCTCACCCTGGAACTGGGCCGGTTCAACCTGGAGGCCAACCTGACCCCGCTGCCGCTGCCGGGCAGGCCGTTCACCGCGCTGGAGCGGGAGGTGCGCGAGGTCATCGCCAAGGTGGACGCCGCGGCGGCCGGGCAGGGCGGGCAGGCGGTGGCGATCGGCATCCTGCCCACGCTCGGCGAACTCGACTTCACCCACGAGACGATGAGCGACGAGAGCCGCTACCGGGCGCTGAGCCGGGGCATGCGGCGGCTGCGGGTCGAGCCGTTCCTGGTCCGCATCGACGGGGTGGAGAAGCTGGAGCTGGAGGTCCAGGGCGTGATCCTGGAGAGCGCCAACACCTCCTGGCAGATCCACCTCCGCACGCCCCCGGCCGACTTCGCCCGCGTCTACAACGCCGCCCAGCTGGCGATGGGCCCGGTCCTGGCGGTCAGCGGGAACTCCCCGGGCTTCCTGGGCCGGCGCCTGTGGGAGGAGACCAGGATCGCCCTGTTCGAGGAGTCGGCCGACGACCGTGACCTGGAGCGGCTCGGGCGCAGGGACCGGCGGGTGGCCTTCGGGTCCGGCTGGGTGAGCAGCGCCGAGGACCTGTTCGCGGCATGCGTGCGCGACTACGAGCCGATCCTGCCGATGACCTTCCATGAGGACGAGGCGGCCGGGGACGAGGACGTCCCCCGGCTGGACGAGCTCCGCCTGCACCAGGGCACGGTGTGGCAGTGGAACCGACCGGTGTACGACCCGGGGGACGGCGGCCACCTGCGGGTGGAGATGCGCGCCCTGCCCGCCGGGCCCACTCCCGTCGACATGGTGGCCAACGCCGCCTTCCTGCTCGGTCTCACCTCCGCCCTGGCCGTCGAGCCGGTGGAGGAGTTCCCCTTCGCCTCTGCCTACCGGAACTTCTACCGGGCGGCGATCAACGGCCTGGACGCCTCCCTGGCCTGGCCCGGCAGGGAGGGGGAGGCGCCCGCGGTCGAGCTGGTCAAGGACCTGCTGCCGGTGGCCGCGGCCGGCCTTGAGCGGGTCGGCGTGGAGTCCGGCGAGGCGGGACGCATGCTGGAGATCGTCCGGGAGCGGGCCATGCGGCGCCGTACCGGGTCGGTCTGGCAGCGGGAGGCGCTGGCCGCCGCGGGCGGGGACGCGGCCCGGATGGTGACCCGCTACCGGGAGCTGGCGCTGACCGGGGAACCGGTGCACACCTGGCCCCGGTGATCGTGACAGGAGGGTAATAACGTCATACTTCTGAACTCCGCACCATGATCCGCCAGACTGGTGGAAAAGGGGGAAGGAGTTCGTGTGAGTACGATGACGCCCGTACCGGCGGGGCCGTTCCAGCTGAAGCGCGGTGCCGACGGCCCTCCGGCCGGGCTGGAGGTGCTGGCGCGGGAGCTCGACAAGGCGCCGCTGGGCGCGGTGCTGTCCAAGGCCAACCGGGTCACGGAACGCAAAGGAACCAGGGGGACCGGGGCGTTCGGCTCGATGAGGCCCCGCCCGGCCGACTGGTACACCTTCAACGCCGCCGACAACGGCGCCGTCGCCTGGTATCCGCAGGGCCTGACCAGCGCCGCCGACGCGGGCGTCTCCGGGAACGTGTTCGTGGTCAGCTGGTACTTCAATCCCGACAACGCCCAGGGCCCGGAGCGGGGGATACGCCTGTCGTTCATGGACGCCGCGGCTCTGCGCTACCGGCACGTCCTGCTCGTCGCGGTCCGGCCGGACGGGGGCATCGCCCCGATCAACATCCACGCCGGGGGCGTGGCCTGGTACGGGGACCTGCTCTACGTCGCCGACACCGTCAAGGGCTTCCGGGTCTTCGACGTCCGGCACATCTACGAGGTCAACGGCACGGACGAGGAGACGATCGGCCGCCGCAAGGACGGGCTGTACGACGCCTTCGGCTACCGCTACGTGATGCCGCAGGTCGGTTCCTGGACCGTCACCGCCGCCGGCGCCGTGTTCTCCTTCGCCGCCGTCGACCGTACCGGGGACCCCGACCTGCTGATCTCCGGGGAGTTCGTCAGCGATCCGGCCCGGACCGGGCGGGTCGCGCGCTGGCCGCTGGAGGCCGACGGCACGCTGCGCGCCGACGCGAACGGCGTCGCGGCGGCCATGGACGCCTACGACCTGCCGGCGCAGAAGATCCAGGGGGCGCTCTCCCGGGGTCGCACCTGGTACCTCAGCCAGTCCGCGGGCTCACAGCGGAACGGCACCCTGATCGTGGCCGGTGACAAGCTCGTCCGCAGGCAGTATCCGATCGGCCCGGAGGACCTCACCCTCGTCGGCGGACGGGTGTGGAGCGTGAGCGAGTTCCCCGGCCGCAGGGTGATCTACGCCGTGCCGCTGTAGCCGCGCGGCACCCCGGGGCATGGCGCCTCAGCGGATGGCGCCTCAGTGGATGGCGCCTCAGCGGATGGCGCCTCAGTGGATGGCGCCGCCCACCAGGCGCAGGTCGTCGTGGAGCAGGACGGCGGCCGTCACGATCGCGGTCAGCGCCTCGGCGACCAGCGGGACCGGCATGGATGGCGCGGCGTGGTCGAGGACCTGCTCCGGGGCGTACGGCACATGCACGAAACCGCCGCGGACCTCCGGGAACTCGGTGGCGATCAGGTGCATGAGGCCGTAGAAGACGTGGTTGCAGACGAACGTCCCGGCGCTGTGCGACACGCTCGCCGGGACCCCGGCCTTCCGCGCCGCGGCCACGCACGCCTTCACCGGCAGCGTGGAGAAGTACGCCGCCGGGCCGCCGGGGACCACCGGCTGGTCGATCGGCTGTTCTCCGGCGTTGTCCGGGATGCGGGCGTCGTCGAGATTGATCGCGATCCGCTCGACCGTGACGGCCTCGCGCCCGCCCGCCTGCCCGACGCAGATGACCACCTCGGGCTCGTGCTCGACGATCGCCTCGCGCAGGCGCCAGGTCGCCTCGCCGAACACGCACGGCAGCAGCACGGAGTGCACGACCAGCTGCTGTACGGCCTGCTCGCGCTCGACCAGCTGGACCGCCTCCCACGACGGGTTGACGGCCGAGCCGTCGAACGGCTCGAACCCGGTGAGCAGCGCCCTCATCGCCGCTCCACCGGGAGGGAGCCGGCCGCCACCCCGCGGAACCCGGGGCCGCCATCACCGACCATCACCGGTTGGTTCGTCATAGGACGAACACTACTTAACGGGAACAAGGGTGATGGCGATGGGGCGGTGGTCGGAGTGGTCGACGTCCGGGTTCGCGTGGTCCCTGCCGGTGAAGCCCGGGGTGACCAGGACGTGGTCGATCTGCTCGGGAGAGCCGCCGGGGATCGTCCGGAACGGCCGCACCGGGGCGATCGGGTCGGTCAGCCCGGAGTCCAGCAGCACCTTCCAGGCCGGGTCGGCGGGCTCGATGTTCAGGTCGCCGGCGAGGACCACCGGCCGGTCCTTCGCGGCCTCCCGGACGATCCCGGCGAGCTGTTCCACCTGGTCGAGCTCGCGCCAGCCCGGCGGGGGCTGCAGGTGGGTGCCGATCAGGGTGACGTCCCGTCCCCGCCAGCGCAGCCCGACCTCCAGCGCCTGCGCGCCCGTGGGCCCGCCCCGGACGAGCACGTGGTTGCGGACCGAGGTGACCGGCAGGTTCGTCAGGACCGCGTCGCCCCAGACCTCGTCGGCCGCCGGGGCCCAGACGAACCGCATGCCCAGCCGCTCGGCGATGAGCCGCACGTCGTCGTGGCCGCCGTTGAGCAGCCAGCCCCGGTCGGCCTCGCTGAGCACGACCACGTGCGGCCGCAGCTCCCTGAGCGCGTCGGCCTGCCGGTCGAGCGAGAGCCGGCCGGACTCGCCGTACCCCATCCGGATGTTGTAGGCCGCCACCCGCAGCCCCTCCCCGGCGGGCTCCCAGGCGGGGACCGGCCCCCGCCAGAGCGGGGCGGACGCCACGAGCGCGGCGGACGCCGCCGCGGCGGCCACCGCGGCGGCGGGTGTCCGCCACCCGGCCCCGCCCGCCAGTCGGGAGGACCCGACCCTGCCCGCCAGCCGGGAGGCCCCGGGCAGGCTCAGCGCGGCGACCAGGAGCGCGGCGGCGATCGGCACCCAGTCGTTGGGCAGGTAGAGGTCGTAGGCGGCGTAGTAGGCGAAGACGAGCACGACGAACAGCAGCATGCCCCCGGCGGCGGCCAGGCCGCGCCGGGCGGGCGCGCCGGGGCCCCTGGACGCCGGAGAGGGGGACGCGGCCGTGTGGGCGAGGCAGGCGACCAGGGACAGCTGGCCGAGGGCCTGGGCGGCGATCAACGCCTGCGGTGAGACGCCGTGGATGCCGCCGATCGCCGGGTGCAGGAGGGCGAAGGCGGCGGCGGAGGCGACCAGGACGGCGCCCGGGACCAGCGGGTGCCACCGCCACGGCGGTACGGCGGGCAGCAGCGACAGCACCGCGAACCCCGCCACGACCGCCGCGACCCAACCGGGGGCGTCGACCGTGGACTGCGCGTAGGCGCCGTTGCCGGTGTACAGGCCCCACAGCAGCAGGGCGGGACCGACCAGCAGCCAGGCACGCGGCCCGCCCGCGGTCTCCTCCGGCCGTCCGACGTCCGCGGCGCCGGGGGAGACCGCGGGTGACCCCTCCCCTGCCGGGGCCGGAGCCGGGGCCGGGGCCGGGGCCGGGGTCCGGGAGCGGGCCAGGAACACCGCGAACAGCGCCAGCTCGATCGCCAGGAGCAGCCAGGGGACCGGCCCCGCCCGCCACATCAGGTCGACGCCGTCCAGCGTCGCGTGGATCACGGTGGAGGCCGCGAGCCCCGCGGCCACCCCGGCCATCGCGGGCCGGGCGTCCCCGGCGGCCATCGCGGTGGCGACCAGCCAGGCCAGTCCGGCCAGCAGCCCCGCGCTCGCCAGGTAGAGCTGCGGGCTCCCGCCGCCGGTCAGCTGCAGCGCGGCCCGGGCGGAGAGCAGCAGGATCCCGGCGCCCAGCGCGATCCGGGGCGCGGGCACCAGGCGGGCCAGCGGCACCGTGAGGAAGGCCGCCGCGAACCAGCCCAGGGCGTACAGGCCCATCAGCTCGGCGGGCGTGCTGCCCGCCCGGCCGAACAGCGTGATCAGCGACGGCAGGAAGACCCGCAGCACGTCGGCCAGTACGACCACGCCCAGGGTGACGTCCAGGCGGATCCGCATGCCCACCTCCGAGGAATGCCGCCAAGGAATGCCTCAAGGAATGTGAGCCATCCTCGCTTCCTTGCGGTGTCCTGGCAAGGGACCTAGGTCTCGGCGGGGCCGTCCAGGTAACGGAACGCCTCCTGCGCGGAGCGGACGCTGTCGCGCAACGCCTGCTCCAGTCTGGCCGCGTCCCGGGACAGGCCGTCGATCTCCGGTACGGCGAACGCGTCGGCGCCCGTCTCGGCGAGCAGCTCCTCGTAACGGGGCAGGCGGGAGCGGAGCAGTTCGATCTGCTCCTGGGCGCGCAGCGCCCGCTCGGCATCGGCCACGTGACCGGCGTAGCGTTCCAGGGCCTCGACGCGGGCGACGACGGCGGCCTCGCTGGCGATCAGCGCCCGCTCCAGCGGCTCCATCGCCGCGAACACCTCCGGGGAGCCGCCGCCGCGGGCGAGGTCGCGATGCTCACCCCGCAGCGCCGACAACTTGGCCAGGAGCCGGGAGATCTCCCACTCCTGCGCCGGGAGCATCACCGAGTTGCGCACGTCGTCGAGCATCCCCTTGCCGTTGACCTCGGAGCCGAGCACGTAGTCGACCGCCTGCCGGGTCCGCTCGCGCAACAGCTCGGCGGAGTGGTCGAAGTCCTCGGGCAGCAGGTAGCGCCCCTCGTACCAGCGGGCCTGGCGGTAGACGTCGTACTCGTAGGTCTCCGGCTCCAGCGGCTCCTTGGCGGCCAGGTGCCCGATGACGGCCACGAAGAGGAAGAGCGCGGCGACGAACAGGAAGATCTGCCCGCCCTGCGCAACGAGGACGACGCCCAGGAGGAGGAGCCCGGCGAGCGCTCCGCAGACCTGCAGGGCGCGGACGGCGAGTTTGGAGGAGCCGGAGTGCGGTTCGGGGGTCCACCCGGCACGGATTCGGGACAGCAGGGGACCGTTCCGGCGAAACAGCTCGGCGACCTCCGCCGGCACCTCCGGATCGACCACCACATGGTGCACCGGCCCGCCCCCTTCCTCCGGTCCTCGCGGTAGGCCCGTAGTCAAGAAAGCTTATATTTTCGGCTATCCATCGAGATAGCGGAATGCCTCGTGTGCGGAGCGAACACTGTCGCGCAGCGCCCTCTGCAGCTGGTCGGCGTCCTGCGCCAGGTATCCGATCTCCGGGGCCAGCAGCGTCCCGGCCCCCGCCTCCGCGAGGAGTTGCTCGTACTCCGGCAGGTGGGCGCGGATGGCCTCGATCTGGTGGTGCGAGACCAGGGCGCGGTCGGCGTCGGCCACGTGACCGGCGTAGCGCTCCATGGCCTCGACGCGGGCGACGACGGCGGCCTCGCTGGCGGCCAGCGCCCGCTCCAGCGGCTCCATCGCCGCGACCACCTCGGGAGTCCTGCCGCCGCGGGCGAGGTCGTGGTGCCTGGCCCGCAGCGCCGACAGCTTCGTCAGCAGCTTGGCGATCTCCCACTCCTCGGCGGGGAGCATCACCGAGTTGCGCACGCTGTCGAGCAGGCCCATGACGTTGACCCGCGAGCGCAGGATCTGGTCGATCGCCCGCTGGACCCGGCCCATCAGCTGCCGGGAGGGGACGTCGAAGTCCTCCAGCACCAGGAAACGGCCCTGCCACTGGGACGCGTGGCGGTACAGGACGCGCTCCGGAGAGTCCGCGGGAGGAGGCTTCCTGATGATGTACATCAGGAAGAGGACGAAGAGCTCCACCCCCGCCAAGAAGATCATCAGCGGTGCGAGCACAGCGCCCACCGCGATCAGCGTCGTGATCGCCAGCAGCAGCGTCGCGCCGAACACGCCCAGGACCGGGCCGGGGATCCCGGTTCCCGCCTCCGGGTTCCAGCCGTTGCGGAACCGGGAGAGCAGCGGCCCGTTCCGGCGCATGACGTTGGCCACATCCGCGGGCACCTCCGGATCGACCACCACACGCAGCACGGCCTGCCCCCTTCGCCGAAGCCGAAAGCACATGCATCACCCGATTCCGGGCGATGCGTCTTTCCATGGTGCCTCGTGTTGGGAGATGCGTGACGCCTTACCGGGCATTCGGGGGGAACCGCCGGGGCGGGCCGCGGCTTCGGCCGGGAGAGCGGGCCGGGCAACGGGTGGGGAGCGGGCCGGAGAACCGGGTGGGAAAACCGGAGAACCGGGTGGGGAAACACGAAACCCCAGGCCTTGCGACCTGGGGAGACGGTGAGTGGACGATACAGGGATTGAACCTGTGACCTCTTCCGTGTCAGGGAAGCGCTCTCCCGCTGAGCTAATCGTCCTCGGGTGAACCCAGAGCGGAAGACGGGATTCGAACCCGCGACCCTCACCTTGGCAAGGTGATGCTCTACCCCTGAGCCACTTCCGCGTGTCCGCTCCGGGTCGCCCCTTCGCGGTGTGCACCACCTTACCGGATCCCGGAGGCTCCGATGACCGTGCGCTGAGGTGGAGACGGGATTTGAACCCGTGTACACGGCTTTGCAGGCCGTTGCCTCGCCTCTCGGCCACTCCACCAGCCAGGCCCTGAAGGACCTGCCGGAGCGGAAGACGGGATTCGAACCCGCGACCCTCACCTTGGCAAGGTGATGCTCTACCCCTGAGCCACTTCCGCGTGCTGCCCGGCGGATCCGCCGGGGCACGGGAAAACTCTAGCGCCTTTTCGGAGGTGCGTGCGCGCGGGTTGGGTCTTGATGAGCCGGAGACGGGGGCGCACGCTCGAAGTGACCTTGGGGAACGGCTGGAGAACCAGGAGGCGCCCCATGACGGAACCCATGCTCGAACGTCCGCTCGGGGTCAGCCGCCCGCCGCTGGCCGTCACCGACCTCCCCGCGCCCGAGGAGGTCTTCGGCGTCAGCAGGATCGGTGCCAAGGAACTGTTCAAGTTCGCCGTCGGGCCCAGTCTGATCGCCCTGGGCATCTCCATCGGCAGCGGCGAGTGGCTGCTGGGCCCGCAGGCGGTCGGGCAGTACGGGTTCGTCGGGGTCGGCTGGGTGATCGTCGTCTCCGCGATCCTGCAGACCTTCTACAACGTCGAGTGCTCGCGCTACGTGATGGCGACCGGCGAGGTCCCGGTCGTCGGCTGGGGACGGGTGCCGCCCGGCTACCTGCTCTGGGTGCCGGTCTCCGTCTTCATCGTGATCTTCGCCTTCATCGCGGGCGGCTGGGCGGGCGCCGCCGGACAGGGCGTCTACGCGCTCATCCACGGCGCGGTGCCGCCCGCCGGCTCGGCGGAGCCCAAGTGGTGGGCCATCGCGCTGCTCGTGCTCGTCTTCCTCATCACCGCGGCCGCCCGGCGGATCAGCCGCGCCCTGGAACTGGCCAACTGGGTCATGGTCGGCTCGATCCTCGCCGGCCTGCTCCTCATCGACCTGTTCGTGGTCCCGTTCGGCCAGTGGTGGGAGGCGATCCGCGGCTTCGTCACCCCCGCCGCCCCACCCGCCGGGATCACCGCGACCCAGATCGGCGCGCTGGCCGGGTTCACCGCGCTGGCCTCCGGCCTCAACTGGTACGTCATGGGTCACTACCGGGACAAGGGGTACGGCATGGGCCACCGGGCCGGGTTCATCTCCGGCCTGCGGGGCGAGCGCCGGGAGTTGCTGGCCAGCGGCGTCACCTTCCCCGAGGACGCGCGGAACGCGGCCATGTGGAAGCGCTGGTACCGCCTGCTGATGATCGACATGTGGGGCGTGTTCTTCGTCGGCGCCATGCTCGGCATGCTGCTGCCCACGATCCTGATGGCCCGCGCGGTCGAGCTCTCCGGCCGGCGGCCCACCCAGGCGAACGTCCCGACCTTCGTCGCGGGCGTGCTGCGGGCCGAGTACGGCCCGGCGATGTTCTCCATCGTCCTGGTCCTGGGCGTGCTGATCCTGTTCTCCACCCAGCTGGGCATCTTCGAGGCGATGGTCCGGGTGACCACCGACGCCGCCCACGCCACCAGCCCCCGGCTCCGCGCGCTGATCGAGGGCGACCCGCGCCGGTTCTACTACCCCTTCATGATCGTGCTGCTGGTGGTCATCGGCGTCATCATCTTCCAGGCGCTGCCGGTCAGCCTGGTCCAGTGGTCGGCGAACATGTCCAACCTGGGCGCGCTGATCTACCCCTTCCTGCTGATGTACCTCAACAGCCGCCTGCCCCGCCCGGCCCGCCCCCGCTGGTGGCACTACGTCATCCTGGTCCTCAACTTCCTGTTCTTCGGCTTCTTCTTCGTCAACTTCATCGCCGACTTCGCGGGCGACCCGTTGATCACCTTCTGACCCGTCCTCCGGCGGGACGGGGCGTCAGCTTCGCAGGGCGACGACGTCCTCGGCGCGGACGAACATGAAGCGGTGCCCGAACTGGATCTGGTGGTAGACCGTGCCGCCCACGATCATCCGGTGCTTGGCCGTGTCGAAGGTGACGGCGCGCAGGTAGGACCCGCGGAGGGTCATGCCGACGCTGTAGCGTTGCCCGGCCCGGAACGAGTACTGCAGCGGGGCGAGCTTCTGCCGCCTGACCCCCCGCGGGTAGGCCGACGGCTCGGGGTAGGCCCTGCCGTACAGCTTCACCGAGGACAGTCCGGGCCGGGGCGTCACCAGGAGGCCGGAGGCGCGCTCCGAGGTGCGGGCGCCCCGGGGGTCGTGGAACCACGCCTTCTGGCCGAGGTACCAGATGGCGGTCCAGTCGCCCCGGCGATCGGCGAGGGCGTAGCGCTGTCCGGCCGAGGCGCGTGCGGCGTGGTCGTAGACGCTCTGGGTGGAGCGGCCCTTCGGATGCCTGCCGACGTCTTTGACCAGCGGGGCGCCGGGCGCGGGCCGGGAGCGCAGCCAGACCGTGGAGGCGCCCTGCGGCGGGCACCCGCCGGACCCGCGGCAGCCGGTGAAGGGCTGGACCGCGTATCGGGGCAGGATCAGCACCGAGCGCCCGCCCTTGCGGGCGGCCCGCGACAGCGGGCGGCCGAGCAGCTGGAAGTAGCGTTCCCAGTCCCAGTACGGTCCCGGGTCGGTGTGCATGCCCCGCACCGTGGCCCGGGTGGTGCCGGGCACGTTGTCGTGGCCGACGACGTGCGCGCGGTCCAGCGGCACGCCGTACTTCCAGGCGAGGTGGCGGACCAGCTTGGCCGAGGCCCGGTACATCGCCTCGGTGTACCAGGCGCCGCCCCTGGCCAGGTAGCCCTCGTGCTCCAGGCCGATGGAGCGGGAGTTGACGTCCCAGTTGCCCGCGTGCCAGCCGACGTCCCGGGCGCGCAGGTGCTGGGCGATCTGGCCGTCGCCGGAGCGCAGGGTGAAGTGCCAGCTCAGGTAGCGCGGGTTGCGCACCGAGTTGACCATGGACCGGTAGCTGCTCTCGCCGTCGTGGATGACGATGTAGTCGATCCTCCTGCGTCCCGGGTAGCGGTCGTGGTTGCCGTACCGGCCCTTCCTGCCGAGCCGCTGGTAGGGGGCGGGCAGCCAGGAGCAGGAGACGGTGGCCGGGCAGTCGGGGCCGGACGCGGCGGCGGACCGGCGCATGCCCAGCCGCCCGGACAGGCGGGCCGGCAGGGGGCCGGGCGGGACCGCCGACGGGTCGGGGGACAGGACCACCGGCCCGCCGCCGTCGGTGGTGCGCGCCGCCCCGGTGCGCATCGTCGCGTAGACCTCGCCGGCGAAGGACTCCGCCGCCCCGGCGTCGTCCGAGCCGGAGTAGCGGGCCACCGCGCCGTACCAGCCGGCCGGGCCGTCTCCGGCCGGGCCGCCCGCCCGCCGCCGGTACTCGGCCAGCAGCGCGGCGCCGCCCCGGATGTTGGCGGCCGGGTCGTCGCGCAGCCGCCCGGGGGAGATGCCGGTCAGCCGGGACGCCAGCCGGAGGGTGTCCTCCGGTGGGGCGGCGGCGGGCCCGGGGAGGGCGGGCGGCCGGGGCAGCGGCCGCGTCTCGTCGCCGCGCGGATCCTCCCCGCCGCCGTGATGGCCTCCGGGTGCGGCGGCCGTACGGGCCCCGATCAGGCGCGCGTCGACCAGGTGCATGGGGCCGTAGCCGCCGGAGACGCTGGGCAGTCCGCCGTTGTGGTCCCAGCGCGACTCCAGGTAGGAGACCGCGAGCAGTACGTTCTCCGGCACCCCGTAGTCCCGCGCGGCCCGGGCGAACGCCTCCTGCCTTCCCCCTGGGACGTCCCGCCGGGTTTCGGCCTTTCCCGGGGCGGCAGGGATCACCATGGCGAGAACGACAAGCGCCGCGGTACCTGACAGGTGTCGCATATATAACTCCTCCCACCCCGATGACTACCCTCAGTGGCAAATCGCTACCTAGAGTCATAGAAGTGACAGCAGTTGGATGGGAGGCGTCGATTTCTGCCCGAAATCGGGCAGGAAACTTGGTGAATCCCTCCGCCCGTGCATATGGTCCTGCTCTGTGTCCACGACATGGCATCCGCACGAAGACCTGATCGTCCACCTGACCAGGACGAGCTCTCTCGGGCCCGGGGAGGCGGCGCGGGTGGTGGCGGAGGTGCTGGCGTACTTCTCCGAGCCCGTCGAGGAGTTCGTCCGGCGGCGTCATGCCGAGCTCAAGGGCAGGGGGCTGGTCAACGATGAGATCTTCCGCCGGATCGCCGCGGAGCTGCCGTCCCGCCGTGTCGCGGCGCCCGAGCTCTCCCTGCGGCAACTCCGCAGGATTGTCTACGGATGACCGGATAGATCAGTCGTAAATCAACGCGTATCGAAGAGTCGCATGAGAACGCGCCCGATCGGGAAGGAAGAGCCGAATGTGTGGAATCGTGGCCTACGTTGGACCGAAGGACGCGGCGCCGATCCTGCTGGAGGGCCTGCAGCGCCTGGAGTACCGGGGCTATGACTCGGCCGGCGTGGTGGTCGTCAACAAGGGCCTGAAGATGCGCAAGGTCAAGGGACGGGTCGCCGACCTGGCGGCGGCCGTACCGGCCCGGTTCAAGGGGGCCACCGGCATCGGCCACACCCGCTGGGCCACCCACGGCGTGCCCAGTGACGAGAACGCCCACCCGCACCTGTCGAACGACGAGCGCATCGCGGTCGTGCACAACGGTGTCATCGAGAACGCCGACGAGCTGCGCGCCAAGCTGGAGGCCGACGGCGCGGTCTTCCTGTCCGAGACCGACACCGAGGTGCTGGCCCACCTGATCGCCCGGACCGTCAAGGAGTCCGACTCGCTGGAGGAGGCCGTGCGGACCGCGCTCAAGCGGGTCGTCGGCACCTACGGCATCGCGGTCATCGACGCCGAGCGCCCCGGCGAGGTGGTCGTGGCCCGCAACGGCAGCCCGATCGTGCTGGGCATCGGCGAGCGGGAGATGTTCGCAGCCTCCGACGTGGCCGCCCTGGTCCGCTACACCCGTCAGGTGGTCCACCTGGAGGACGGCGAGCTGGCGGTGCTGAAGGCCGACGGCTTCCACACCTTCGCCAGCGACGCCCGGGAGACCGCCAAGGAACCGCTGACCGTCGACTGGGAGACCGCGAACTACGACACCGGCGGCTACGAGCACTACCTGCTCAAGGAGATCTCCGAGCAGCCCGAGACCGTCGCCCGCACCCTGCGCGGCCGCCTCGACGAGCGCTTCAACGTCGCCCACCTGGGCGGCCTCAACATGGACGCCCGGGAGATCAGGTCCTTCCGCCGCGTGAAGATCATCGGCTGCGGCTCGGCCTACTACTCCGGCCAGATCGGCGCGCAGCTCATCGAGGAGCTCGCCCGCGTCCCGGCCGACGCCGAGCCGGCCAGCGAGTTCCGCTACCGCAACCCGGTCGTGGAGCACGACACCCTGTACGTGGCGATCAGCCAGTCGGGCGAGACCTACGACACGCTGGCCGCCGTCCAGGAGCTCAAGCGCAAGGGCGGCCGGGTTCTGGGCATCGTCAACACCGTCGGCAGCGCCATCGCCCGCGAGTGCGACGGCGGCGTCTACCTGCACGCCGGACCCGAGGTCTCGGTCGCCAGCACCAAGGCGTTCACCTCGACCGCCGTGGCCTTCGCGCTGCTGGCCCTGCACATGGGCCGGGTGCGCGACCTGTCGCCGTCCGACGGCCGCCGCATCTGCGAGGGGCTGCGCCGCCTGCCCGACCAGATCAAGGAGATCCTCGCGCTGGAGCCGGAGATCAAGGAGCTCGCGCGGAAGTACGCCGCCGCGCCGAGCATGATGTTCATCGGCCGGGTCCGGGGCTACCCGGTGGCCCGCGAGGGCGCGCAGAAGCTCAAGGAGATCTCCTACGTGCACGCCGAGGCCTACCCGGCCAGCGAGCTCAAGCACGGCCCGCTGGCGCTGATCGGCCCCGAGATGCCGACCGTGGCGATCGTCCCCGACGACGAGCTGCTGGACAAGAACCTCACCGCGCTGGGCGAGATCCGGGCGCGCGGCGGAAAGGTGATCATGATCGGCCACCGGGAGGCCGACCCCAAGCTGGCCGACGACTGCCTGGTGCTGCCCAGGAACGAGGTGGAACTGGACCCGATCCTGATGGGCATCCCGCTCCAGCTGTTCGCCTACCACGCCGCCGTGGCCCTGGAGCGGGACGTCGACAAGCCGCGCAACCTGGCCAAGAGCGTCACGGTGGAGTGATCCGGGCGACCCCTGGCCCCGCCGCGCTGTGAAACCGGCCAAGAGCGTCACAGTGGAGTGATCCGGGCGTCTTCTCCCACCCCGCCTCATAGCGGAAAGTGACTTGAAGGTAACTTCGAGTATCGGAACCTGGGGGAGGACACCGATGCGCCGCAGGACGTTTCTCGCGCTCAGTGCGGGGATCACCGGGATCGCCGGGATCACGGCCGCCGCGACCGGCTGCGCCCTGATCGGCGGCGCCGGGGTGCCGCGCGCGGGAAGGCTGTCCATCGTCGCCCCCGCGGCGCGCGGGCAGCGCTGGGACCGGACGGCCCGCGCCGTGGCCGAGGTCGTGACCGGCGACGGGCTGGCCGCCGCGGCGCAGGTCGGCAACCGGCCGCAGGAGGCCGGGCTCGCCGCGCTCCACTCCCTCGCCGCCCCGCGCGCCCCGTTCGCCCGGGAGGGCCGGCTGCTGGTGGCGGGGGCGCCCCTGGTCGCCGCGGCGGAGATGGCGGGAGACGCCCCGGTGGCCGAGGCCGTGACCCCGCTGGCCCGCCTGGTCGGCGACTGGGCGGCGCTGGTGGTCCCGGCCGGTTCGCCGCTGCGCTCGTTCGAGGACTTCGCCGCCGCGCTCCGCCGCGACCCGTCCGGTCCCGTGGCCGGCGGCGGTACGGTGGGCGGCTGCGGCCACGTCCTCTACGGAATGATCGGCAAGTGCCTCGGCCTGGACGTCCGGCTGCTCAACTACGCCGGATACCCCGAGGAGGCCGACGCCGCCGAGGCGCTCCACGGCGGACGGCTGGCCGCCCTCGTGGGCCCGGTCCGTTCCTTCGCCACCGGGATCGCCACCGGCGGCCTGCGCCCCCTGGCGGTCTCCGCCGCCGCCCGGATCGACGGGATCGACGCCCCCACGCTGATGGAGCTCGGGATCCGGCTGGAGTACAGCGACTGGTGCGGAGTGTTCGGCCCGCGGGGGATGGGCGCCGAGGACTACGACGCCGCCGTGGCGCTGTGCGACCGCCTGGACGCCTCCCCCCGCTGGCGGGCGCTGTGCGCGCGGGAGGGCTGGGACCGCGTCTACCTGAGCGGGAACGACTTCCGCCGGTGGCTCGGCACCGAGACCAGGCGCACCCGCGAGGCGCTCTACGAGCTCGGGTTGCTGCGCGCAGCCGACACAAACTGTGGGGTTGGTTGCGCCGCGCGCCCCTAGATGTAGGATCCTTCCTCGTTGCTGGTTCGCCCTCCGGGGCGAGGCAAGAGGGAACCCGGTGAGAGTCCGGGGCTGCCCCGCAGCGGTGAACGGGAACGACCGCCGTCAGTCGAGCACTGGGGAGACCTGGGAAGCGACGGCCAGTAGGAACGCGTGTGACGCCCGTGAGTCCGAAGACCTGCCGGTGACGTGATGAGTCCAGGGCCTCGAGGGAGGGCCCGCGGACGAGGCGGTCCGGCATGCCCGCGTGCCCGCGTACCGCCCCTGCCGCCTGCCCGCCCGCGAGAGCCGTACCGCACGGGGAACGCGAGGGGTAGCACGTGACACAGACTCTGTCCGAAACGGCTCTGTCCGAGAGAGCTCTGTCCGAAACGGCCGGGCGCAGGCTGGCCATCGAGGAGGCCGCCGCCCGGGTGGTCACCGACCCGGAGAACTCCCGGCTCGCCGCCCGGCTGCTGGCCGAGCTGATCGCCGACGAGGCGGCCGGGCACGGGGTGCGGACCTTCTCGGAGTCCGTCGCCGCCACCCACGCGGCAGGCCTGGTGGCCGACCGGCTCGCCGCGTTCGTCGCCGCGCACGCCGCCGAGCTGGACGCGCTGATCACCGGGGAGAGCGCGTTCGAGTACTTCGGCCTGCGCACCGTCTACGACCGCTACCTGCTGCGCCACCCGGAGACCCGCAAGGTCCTGGAGCGCCCGCAGCACTTCTTCCTCCGGGTGGCCTGCGGCCTGGCGGAGACCGTCGCCGAGGCAGCCGAGCTGTACGGCCTCATGGCGAGCCTGTCCTACCTGCCCAGTTCGCCGACCCTGTTCAACTCCGGTGCCCGCCGCCCGCAGCTGTCGTCGTGCTTCCTGCTCGACTCGCCGCGCGACGAGCTGGAGGCGATCTACGAGCGGTACGGCCAGGTCGCGCGGTTGTCGAAGTACGCCGGGGGGATCGGCGTCTCCTGGACCCGCGTGCGCTCCCGGGGCTCGCTGATCCGGGGCACCAACGGCCACTCCAACGGCATCGTGCCGTGGCTGCGCACCCTGGACTCCAGCGTCGCCGCGGTCAACCAGGGCGGCCGCCGCAAGGGCGCGGCCTGCGTCTACCTGGAGACCTGGCACGCCGACATCGAGGAGTTCCTGGAGCTGCGCGACAACACCGGCGAGGACGCCCGCCGCACCCACAACCTCAACCTGGCCAACTGGATCCCGGACGAGTTCATGCGCCGGGTCGAGGCCGACGCCATGTGGTCGCTGTTCGATCCCAAGCAGGTCCCCTACCTCACCGACCTGTACGGCCCCGCCTTCGACGAGGCCTACCGGGCCGCCGAGGCCGACGGAGCGGCCGTCCGGCAGGTCCCGGCGCGGGCCCTCTACGGCCGGATGATGCGCACCCTCGCGCAGACCGGCAACGGCTGGATGACCTTCAAGGACGCGGCCAACCGGACCTCCAACCAGACCGCCCGCCCCGAGAACGTCATCCACCTGTCCAACCTCTGCACCGAGATCCTGGAGGTCACCAGCGACGCCGAGACCGCCGTGTGCAACCTCGGCTCCGTCAACCTCGCCGCCCACCTGGACGGCGGGAGCGGGCTGGACTGGGAGCGGCTGCGCCGTACGGTCCGCACCGCCGTCCGCTTCCTGGACCGCACCATCGACCTCGGCTTCTACCCGACCCCCGAGGCCGAGGCCGCCAACCGGCGGTGGCGGCCGATCGGGCTGGGCGTGATGGGCCTGGCCGACGTGTTCTTCGCGCTGCGCCTGCCGTTCGACTCGCCCGAGGCGCTGGAGCTGTCCACCCGCATCGCCGAGGAGATCGCGCTGGCCGCCTACGGCACCTCGGCCGACCTGGCCGCCGAGCGGGGCCGCCACCCCTCCTACGACGACACGCGGGCCGCCGCGGGCGTGCTCCACCCCGACCACTACGGCGCCGCGGACTCCCCGGCGTGGGCCGCGCTCCGCGCGAGGATCGCCGAGACCGGTCTCCGCAACTCGCTGATGATCGCCATCGCGCCGACCGCCACGATCGCGTCCATCGCGGGCTGCTACGAGTGCATCGAGCCCCAGGTCTCCAACGTCTTCAAGCGCGAGACCCTGTCGGGTGAGTTCCTCCAGGTCAACCGTTATCTCGTCCGCGACCTCCAGGAGCGCGGCCTGTGGACCCCGGCGGTCCGCGACGCGATCAAGCGGGCGGACGGCTCGGTCCAGGACATCCCGGAGATCCCGGCCGACCTGAAGGTCCTCTACCGGACCGCGTGGGAGCTGCCGCAGAAGGCGCTGATCGACCTGGCCGCCGCGCGCACGCCGTACATCGACCAGTCGCAGTCGCTGAACCTCTTCATGGCCACGCCCACCATCGGCAAGCTCTCCTCGATGTACGCCTACGCCTGGAAGTCCGGGCTGAAGACCACCTACTACCTGCGCTCGCGGCCCGCGACGAGGATCGCGCAGACCACCGTGGCCCAGCCGGCCGCCCCGGCCACCGCACCCGCCGTGCCGGTCGCCGACCCCGACGCCGTCGCGTGCTCGCTGGAGAACCCCGAGTACTGCGACGCCTGCCAGTAGGCGCGCCGGCCGCCCCGGACCCGCCCGTACGACGACTCCCCGAGAGGTCTTCCCCTGATGTTGCTCGACCCCGGCATGGACCTGACCCTGCGGCCCATGCGCTACCCGGACTTCTACGAGCGGTACCGGGCCGCCATCCGCAACACCTGGACGGTGGAGGAGGTGGACCTCCACTCCGACCTCGCCGACCTGGCGAAGATGACGCCGGAGGAGCGCCACCTGATCAACCGCCTCGTCGCGTTCTTCGCGACCGGCGACTCGATCGTGGCCAACAACCTGGTCCTCAACCTCTACCAGCACGTCAACGCGCCCGAGGCGCGGCTGTACCTCAGCAGGCAGCTGTTCGAGGAGGCCGTGCACGTCCAGTTCTACCTGACCCTGCTGGACACCTACCTGCCCGACCACGACGAGCGCGTCAAGGCCTTCGCCGCGGTCGAGCACATCCCCTCCATCCGGGACAAGGCCGAGTTCTGCTTCCGCTGGATCGACTCGCTCGGCGGGCTGCGGCGGCTGGAGTCGCGGGACGACCGGCGGGCCTTCCTGCTCAACCTGATCTGCTTCGCCGCCTGCATCGAGGGCCTGTTCTTCTACGGCGCCTTCGCCTACGTCTACTGGTTCCGCTCCCGCGGCCTGCTCGGGGGCCTGGCCACGGGGACGAACTGGGTGTTCCGCGACGAGTCCATGCACATGGAGTTCGCCTTCAGCGTGGTGGACACCGTACGGGCGGAGGAGCCCGACCTGTTCGACGACGAGCTCGGCGCGCAGGTGACGCGGATGCTGGAGGAGGCGGTCGAGGCCGAGCTGGCCTTCGCCGCCGACCTGTGCGGCGACGGCCTGGCCGGGATGAGCGCCGAGCGCATGCGGCAGTACCTGGAGTACGTGGCCGACCAGCGCCTGGCCCGCCTCGGCCTGCCCGCCCGGTACGGCACCGCCAACCCGTTCGCCTTCATGGAGCTCCAGGACGTGCAGGAGCTGGCGAACTTCTTCGAGCGCCGTGTTTCTGCCTATCAAGTGGCCGTTGAGGGGAATGTCACATTCGACGAGTCCTTCTGAATATGTGACATACATAGGGGCACCCATCCGTCGGTAAAGCCGACGGAGGGGGGCGCTGCCGGTGTCCGACTGGATCATCATGCTGGTTTCCGTGCTGGCCGCCGTCGCGGCCGTGGAGGTGATACGGCGGGCGCTGCGCTCCCGGCTGATCGGCGAGCGGTGGGTCCTCGCCGGTCCGCTGGTACGGCGCTGCACCTGGCCGGGGTTCGCCACGGCTGCCGTGGCGGCCGTGTACACCGTCTACGAGCCCGGGATGGCCGAGGCGGCGGCGGACTCGGCGATCCAGCGGGGCATCAGCCTGGCGATGATCGCCGCCGTCACCTGGCTGGTGATCCAGGCCGCCTACGCCGTCACCGACGTCGTCCTGGAGCGGCTGCACGCCGTCGAGGGGGAGCGCAACCGCAGGGCCCGCCGCATCCGCACCCAGATCGCGCTGGTCCGGCGGGTCGCCACGGCGGTGGTCGTCGTGGTGGCGCTGGGCGCGATGCTCTTCAGCTTCCCCCAGGTGCGGGCGCTCGGCGCCGGTCTGCTGGCCTCCGCAGGCATCGCGGGCGTGGTGGCCGGCATCGCCGCCCAGTCCACCCTCGGCAACCTGCTGGCCGGGCTCCAGCTCGCCTTCAGCGACGCGATCCGGCTGGACGACGTGGTCGTGGTGGAGAACGAGTGGGGCCGGATCGAGGAGCTGACCCTCACCTACGTGGTCCTGCGCCTGTGGGACGAGCGGCGGCTGGTCCTGCCCGTCTCCTACTTCACCTCCAACGCCTTCGAGAACTGGACCCGGCACGGCAGCCGGGTGATCGGCACGGTGCTGCTCCGGGTGGACTGGGCGGTGCCGGTGGAGGAGCTGCGCGCCGAGCTCTACAGCGCGTTACGCGAGCATCCGCTCTGGGACCAGAAGGACTGGACGCTCCAGGTCACCGACATCCTGCCGAACGGCCTGGTGGAGCTGCGCGCGCTGATGAGCGCCGCCGACTCCGCCAGCGCCTGGGACCTCAGGTGCGACATACGCGAGCACATGGTGACGTTCATCCGGGAGAAGTATCCCGAGTGCCTGCCCAGGTTCCGGGTGGACACCCCTTAGGACCGGGGGCGGGCGTGGAGGCGGGCGTTCTACGCCGGGTCGGCGACGGCGATGACGACCTGGCCCCGGGCGCGGCCCTCCCGCACGTAGCGGATGGCCTCGGGGACCTCGGACAGAGGGTACGTCCGGTCGAGCACCGGGGTGAGCTTGCCGGACTCGATGAGCTCCTTGAGGAGCACCAGGTCCTCCCGGCTGTCCTTGTGCACGAGCACCCGCGCCTTCAGACGCAGGAACGGAGCCAGCAGTGTCCCGCGCAGCCAGCGGTCGGTGCCCATGAACCACCGGCCCCCCGAACCGCCGACGAACACCAGGGTCCCTCCCGGCCTGAGGGCACGCCTGCAGCGGAGCATCGACGGGTTGCCGTAGACGTCGAGGAACGCGTCGTAGCGGACGCGGCCGTCGGCGAAGTCCTCCCGGGTGTAGTCGATGACGTGGTCGGCGCCGGCCGACCGGACGAGGTCCATCTTGGCCGTGCTGCACACGCCGGTGACCTCCGCGCCGTAGGCCTTGGCGAGCTGCACGGCGTACAGGCCGACGCCGCCCGAGGCCCCGGAGATCAGCACCTTCTGCCCTGGCCGGATCCGCGCCCGGTCGCGCAGGGCCTGCAGCGCGGTGAACGCCGAGATGGGCCCGGCGGCGGCCTGCACGAGCGTGAGGTTGGCGGGCTTGGGCACGAGCTGGTCCCGGGGTACCGCGACGTACTCGGCGAGGGTCCCGCCGTACCAGCCGAACACCTCGTCGCCCGGCCGGAGCTCCCGCACGTCCCCGCCGACGGCCTCGACCGTCCCGGCCAGCTCAAGACCCGGGACGCGGTTCCTCGGCCTGCGCATGCCCGTGACGGGCCGTGCGGCGTACGGCAGGCCCCGGAAGAGGTGCCAGTCGCTTCCCGTGACGGGGACCGCGTGGACCCGCACGAGCACCTGGCCGTCCCCGGGGACCGGTCTGTCGATCTCCTTGAGCGCGAAGACGTCCTCCGGCGCTCCGTACCTCTCCTGAATGATCGCCCGCATTGTCTACTCCTCTGTGCCGGGGTACTGGAAGACGTCGTCGAGGGGGACGCCGAACACCCGTGCGATCTGGAAGGCCATCTCCAGGGAGGGCGAGTAACGTCCGTGTTCGATGGCGATGACGGTCTGCCGGGTCACGCCGAGCCGTTCGGCGAGCTCCGCCTGCGTCATCTCTCCGTGTGCGAACCGCAGCGCGCGGATCGAGTTGGTGACCTTGGTGGGCTTCCCCATGCCTACAGGCCCCGCCGGTAGGCGACGAGCTTCACCCCGGAGCCGACGAGCGCCGCCAGGACGAAGGCCGTGTACATCGCGTTGGCGATCCAGAAGTGGTCGGCCTCCGCCATGGCCAGGCCGAGCGGCACCACCATGACGACGGCGAAGACGACGCCGGCGACGTACTCGCCGAACCGGTTGATCTCCTTGTCGCGGGGGTCGCTCCTGTGGCTCTCGCTGGGCCGCACGATCTCGACCGCGACCCGGCCGACGACCGTCGCGGCGACGGCGATGCCGATGCTCCACAACATCGGCGGCACGTAGGCCACCTCGGAGAGGGGGACGCCGTCCGCCCGCCCGAGGATGACCGCGAGGTAGACCCCGTACGCGCCGAGGCTCACCACGAGGTAGACCCACACGCCCTTCTCTTCGTACGACATCCCCGCTCCATGTATAGAAAACTTAACATGGCCAACGTAAAGCAGGGCGGACATGAGGTCAATGATTTTTGACATCGTTCCGGTCGGGGAACCCCGCCGGGAGGCGGGGCCGCGGACTCGGGCCCGTCGGGGGCGGGGCTGCGGACTCAGGCCGCCGTCGAGGGACGCAGCACCCGGGCGGCCCCGGCGATCAGCGCGGTGGCCAGGACCCAGCCGGAGACGACCAGCGTCCAGGCCAGCCACCGGGTCCAGCCGGCCGGTTCCCAGGCGCCGCGCTGCTCGAAGACGCTCACCGGGACCAGCAGGTCCAGCGTGTAGACGAAGGCGTTGAAGTGCCGGACCTCGTCGGGGTCGATCTGCACCGGGGGGACGGCGGAGAAGACGGCCGTCCCCGCGATCAGCAGGATCGCCGCCCACAGCCCGGCCATCCAGGGCCGGTAGCCGTACCCGACGGCCCCATCCAGCAGGCGCCCCCACAGGCGGCCGGTCGGCCGGAGCGTGGCGCGGTGCCCGCGCTGCTTGGCCAGCAGCACCCGGCGGGCGTCCGGCTCGTGGCCGATCCGCCGGTACCAGGCCGCCAGCTGCTCGTACGGCTGCGGCCGGTAGCCGTCGGGGTCCCGGCAGACCCACGAGAGCCGCTCGGCCACGGTCCACGGGCCGCGCAGCGCCTCGTAGGCCAGCCCGTTGAGGTGGACCCGGTCCGGGTAGACGCGGGGGCGGTCCATCAGCACGCCGATCCGCGAGTACCCCAGGTTCACCTCTCCCTCGATCGAGGCGGGCGTCAGGATCAGCTGCTCCACCTGCATGTGGCTCAGGTGCAGGGACCGGTCGGGGGCCGACAGCTCGGCCTCGTCGAAGGAGAGCACCCCGGCGATCCGCGCCCCGCGCAGCCGTACCGTGCCCGTCGCGGTGAACCCGGCGCTGAACTCGGCCGCCGACGCCTCCAGGAAGTCGGCGTAGACGGCGTGCCACCGGGCGGACCCGTCGGTGGGAGACTCGGCGGCGGGGGAGCCGGGTGCGGTGATCGACGCCCGCTGCAGGTAGAGGCCGCCGTGGAACTTCGCGCCCACCATGCGCAGCCCGCCGGTGATCCGCAGCCCCCGCAGGAACGCGCCGCCGTCCACGACCAGCCCGCCGGCCCAGATCGCCCACCGGTACCCGTCGTCCAGGCCGCGCTCCCGGCGCTCGGCCTCGCTGTACGGCCTCCTGACGTCCTGCATGGTCGTCCCCGTCCGGTCGCCCTCCCGGGGAGGGTCCACCTGCGCCCTGGAGAGCCGGAGCTGACCGGTGACGTGGGCGTTGTCCAGTCGCAGGCCGCGCAGGGAGGAGCCGTCGAACTCCAGCAGCCCGTCGACGGTACTGCG
Organism: Planobispora rosea; assembly: GCF_014648175.1. Lineage (GTDB taxonomy): Bacteria > Actinomycetota > Actinomycetes > Streptosporangiales > Streptosporangiaceae > Planobispora > Planobispora rosea. The sequence continues at coordinate 44,378 of NZ_BMQP01000013.1, read as the reverse complement.
GGGGGCCCGGACCCGGCCCAGGGCGCAGCCTCGGAAGCGCAGACCCCGGGTGCTCGCGTCGCTGAAGTCGACCACCCCCGGCAGGCGGCAGTTGAGGAGGTGCAGTTTGGTCTCGACGGCGGCGTCGGACAGGTCCAGATCCCCGGTGAGGTGCGCGCCGGCCAGCCGTACGCCCGGGGTGGTGCCCGGCTCGGCCTCCCGCGCGCCGAGCAGGAGGGCGGTGACGACCTCCGCCCGGACGGTGCGCTCCGGCCCCCAGGCCGCCCCGCCCGCCGGGTCGTCGGTCACCGGGTCGCCGGTCCGCAGGTCCACCCAGGCCCCCGTCGGGTAGGCGTCCCACAGACGCCGCTCGGCCGGGCTCAGGCGCCCGAGCGGCCGGGACGGCCGCGTCCTGCGGGTGGCGGGGGATGGGGGCACGCGAATCTCCTGACCTCTCGCCTCGTGGATCACGGTCCCGCCGGTCCGGGCGCGGGACCGCCGGGGCCCGGATCATGATCGCAGAAGCGGGCCGGGAGAATCTATCCCGTGCAGATCTCCGATGGCTCTCCCGGCGGTTCCCCTGACGGCCTCGCCGACGGGTTCACCCTCTCCGCCGACGGCCCCGTCGCCACCCTGCGGATCGACCGCCCGGACAAGCGCAACGCGATGAGCGCGAGCATGTGGCGGGCTCTGCCCGGGATCCTGGCGCCGCTGGCGCAGGACACGGCCGTACGGGTGCTCGTGCTCACCGGGGCGGGCGGCACCTTCTGCGCCGGGGCGGACATCTCGGAGATCGCCGGCCTGGCCGAGGACGGTGACGACACCGGGGTGACCGTCACCGCCGAACGGGCGCTCATCCGCTTCCCCAAGCCGGTGATCGCGATGATCGAGGGCTTCTGCGTGGGCGGCGGCTGCCAGCTCGCCCTCGCCTGCGATCTGCGCGTGGCCGCCTCCGACGCCCGCTTCGCCATCACCCCGGCCAAGCTCGGCATCGTCTACCCGCTCTCCTCCACCCGCCGCCTGGTCGGCCAGGTCGGGCCGTCGGCCGCCAAGCTCCTGCTCTACTCCGCCGACCAGATCGACGCCGCCCATGCCCTGCGCATCGGCCTGGTGGACGAGGTCCTGCCGCCCGGGGCGCTGGCGGAGCGGGTGTACGGCCTGGCCCGCACGATGGCCGGACGCTCCCAGCTCACCCTGGCCGCCAGCAAGGAGATCGTGGACGGCCACGCCGACGAGGCCCGCTTCCGGTGGTGGCAGAAGGAGTCGGCCGCCGAGTTGGCTGAGGGCGTCGCCGCCTTCCTCGAACGCCGCCCGCCACATTTCCCGTGGACCCGTTAATTGCCGATAGGGTTCCCGCGATCCCGATATTCCGTATTTCGTTCCCGCGGTATATCTAAGGTCTGTTCTCCTCCGTCGGAGAAACGCCATCCGCCGGGAGTGGAAACATGACCCCATTCCCGGCTGGAAGAATGTTCTTTTCGCGCGTTTCCCCAGGTAAGAGTCGATCTTCCTTCAGGATCCATGGTGCGAGGACCAATCCCCATCCCCCTCCTCGCCGGCGGGCCTCGGCTACGCTGTACGACACATCCGGAGGAAAATCGATGCTCACGCTCGAAGAGCGGGTAACGCACCTGGAAGAGGGATTCGTGGAGCTCAGTTCCCGATGCGCCAAGCGGTCGGCGGACCACGCGGCCGAGGCGGTGAACCCCGCCTACGAGAGGATCGAGGAGATCCACGGGCGGCTCGTCCGCGTCGAGGGGACCGTCCAGAGGATCAAGACCGATGTCAGCCTCCTGAGGGACCACATGGTCGCCTTCACCGCCCGGATGGACCGGATGGAGGAGCGGATCGGCGAGCTCGACGAGCGGCTGTCGGGCCGGATCGACGATCTGGACGAGCGGCTGACGGGTCAGATCAACGAGCTCGACGAGCGGCTGTCGGGCCGGATCGACCTGCTGGCGGGCCGGGTCGACGGACTGAGTGCCCGGGTGGACGCCCTGGCCAAGTCCAACGCGGCGATGTTCCAGGCGATCCTGGAGCGGCTGCCGGAGAAGAAGACCGCGTCATAGGACGGGCGGTCGCGTGAGGGGATGCGACAGAGCAGGGCGCGCGAGCCGTATCCTCCGGTAACCGAGAGCACCGCCGAGGCCCGGTCCCTGGGGCGCCAGGGGCCGGGCCTCGGCGTTTTCGCAGACGAGTCGTTGCCCCGGTTTTCCGAACCTTGGTGCGGGCAGTGCGTATGGCGCAACTCGGCCGGGTATCGCGTTCCCGCCGCTCTCCCCGTCGCCCCGCCGCACGGCGGGCCGTCGCGGTGGACATCCCACAGTGACCACGAGGAGCACCGGAGATGACGAGTCCTCTGCCCGCCGTACGGTGGAACCGTCCGGGTGAACCACGATGACGAGCACTCTTCCCCGGGTGACCCCCGCCCCCGAGCAGTCCCCGCCGCGCCCGCTCACCCGCCCGGTCGTCCTGCTCGGGTTGGTCGCCGTGCTGTACGGGGCGGCCCAGCTGACGATCGTCTCCGCCCGCATGGGGATCGGCTGGGACGAGGCGATCTACGCCAGCCAGTTCTCCGGGCACGCCCCGCCGGCCGAGTTCAGCGCGCCCCGCGCCCAGGGTGTGCCCCTGCTGGTCGCGCCGGTGACCGCGCTGACCGACTCGGTGATCGCCCTGCGCCTCTACCTCACCGCGATCTCCTCGCTCGCCCTGTTCGGCGCCTTCCTGATCTGGACCCGCGTGCGCCCCGGCCACACGGCCCCGCTGGCCGCGCTGCTCTTCGCGGGCTGCTGGTTGTCGCTGTTCTACGGCAACGAGGCCATGCCCAACCTGTACGTGGCGCTCGGCGCCGTCGCCGCCACCGGACTGCTGTGCCTGCCGGGCCGCGGCCGGGCGGCGACCCTGGGCCTGGCCGGGACGATGGCGGCCGTCTCGCTGCTCCGGCCCTCGGACGCCCTGGTCGTCGCGGCGCCTCTGGGGGTGGCGGCGCTCCTGGCGCGCCCGCGCCGCCTCCGGGAGTTCGCGGCCGTCGCCGCCGGGCTGGCCGTCGGCTGGGGCGAGTGGCTGATCGAGGCGGAGCTCAGGTACGGCGGCGTCGCCGCCCGGATGCACGGTGCGGGGGAGGCCAACCTGACGGGCCTGACCTTCTCCCTCGTCGAGCACGCCCGCGCGCTGGACGGACCGTCGTTGTGCCGGTGGGGCACCGACTGCGGGGACGTCTCGCCGGTGGCGCTGACCTGGTGGCTGGCGATCCCGCTGATGGCCGGGGCCGGCCTCTGGCTGACCTGGCGGGACCGGTCGCGGCCGGGGCCGCTGCTGCTGGCGACGGCGACCGCGGCGGCGAGCGCGGCCCCGTACCTGTTCTACGTGGGTTACGCCGCCCCCCGCTTCCTCATGCCGGTCTACGCGCTGCTCGCCCTCCCGGTCGCCGCCGGCATGATCGCTCTGCCGGGACGGACCCGGCCGCCGCTGCGGCGCGCGGCGACGGTGTTCGTGGTCGCGGGCCTGCTGGCCCACCTGGTCCTGCAGGGCGGCTACGCCCACCACATGGCCGCCAACGTCTACGAGGACAGGGAACGGGTGCGCCTGGCCACCGACGAGCTGCGCCGGATGGGCGTGCGGGGGCCGTGCATGGTCTACGGGCAGTCGGGCGTCCAGATCGGCTACATGCTGGGCTGCCGCTCGCGGGGGCTCGCCCGCGGATTCCACCGCCGGCCGCCCGCCACGGTACGGCGGGCCATCGAGACCGGAGAGCGGGTGCTCCTGGTCTACCGGGGCGCCGAACCGCCCCGGTACGCCGCCGGCTGGCGCACCGTGGAGCTGCCCGGCGGCTGGAGGGCGCGCTTCTCCCCGGCCTGGGGCGGCGACCTCCCGCGGAACCGGCCCGCTCCCGACGACGGTCCGAGTCGGGTCCCCTAACGGTCGATGATCTCGTTCTTGCCGATGACCACGATGCCGCCCCGGGTCACCGCGAAGCGGCTGCGGTCGTGTTCGAGGTCGAAACCGATCCGGGCCCCGTCGGGGATGATCACGTTCTTGTCGATGATGGCCCGGCGCACGATCGCGCCCCGCCCGACCTTCACGGACCCCATCAGCACCGAGTCCTCGACCGTGGAGTGGGAGTGCAGCACCACGCCGGGGGAGAGGATGGAGCGCTCGGCGAGCCCGCCGGAGATGATCACGCCGGGGGAGACCAGCGAGTCGATCGCCCGGCCCACCCGGTCGCCGTCGTTGTGCACGAACTTGGCCGGGGGGAGCGGGTCGTGGCCGGTGTAGATCGGCCAGCGGTCGTTGTAGAGGTTGAAGACCGGGTGCGCCGAGATGAGGTCCATGTGGGCCTCGTAGTAGGCGTCCAGGGTCCCGACGTCGCGCCAGTAGCCCCGGTCGCGCTCGGTGGAGCCGGGCACGACGTTGTCGGCGAAGTCGTAGACCTCGGCGCTGCCCGCCTTGACCATCATCGGGATGATGTTCCCGCCGAGGTCGTGCTTGCTGGTGGGGTCGAGCGCGTCCTCCCGGAGCGCGTCGATCATGGCCTGGGTGCGGAAGACGTAGTTGCCCATCGAGGCGTAGACCTGGTCGGGGGCGTCCGGCAGGCCCACGGCGTCCTTGGGCTTCTCCCGGAAGGCCACGATCCGCCGCCCGGCCGGGTCGGTCTCGATCACCCCGAACTGGTCGGCCAGCGAGAGCGGCTGGCGGATCGCCGCCACGGTCACCTCGGCGCCGGACTCGATGTGCTGCTCGACCATCTGCCGGGGGTCCATCCGGTAGATGTGGTCGGCGCCGAACACGATCACGTGCTCGGGCATCTCGTCGTAGATCAGGTTCAGGTTCTGGAAGAGGGCGTCGGCCGACCCGGCGAACCAGCGCGGTCCGAGCCGCTGCTGGGCGGGGACCGGGGTGACGTAGTTGCCCAGCATCGCCGAGAGCCGCCAGGTGCGGGAGATGTGCCGGTCGAGGCTGTGGTTCTTGTACTGCGTCAGCACGACGATCTTCAGATAGTGGCCGTTGGCCAGGTTCGACAGCACGAAGTCGATCAGTCGGTAGATCCCCCCGAACGGCACCGCGGGTTTCGCGCGGTCCGCCGTCAACGGCATGAGCCGCTTGCCTTCACCGCCGGCGAGCACGATCGCGAGGACTCTCATGGAAGGACCTTAACCCGCCAGGAAGGCATGAAACACTATGCTGCGCTCATGCGCGTCGATCTTCTGAGCCGTGAATACCCTCCCGAGGTCTACGGTGGGGCGGGGGTGCACGTCGAGTACCTCGCCGGGGAGTTGCGACGGCTGGCGGACGCGCGCGTCCGCTGCTTCGGCGCCCCGAGGACCGAGCCGGGCGTCGAGTCCTACCGGGTGGCGGGCGCACTGGAGGCGGCCAACCCGGCCCTGCAGGTGCTCGGCGTGGACCTGGAGATGGCCGCCGGGTGCGAGGGCGCCGACCTGGTGCACAGCCACACGTGGTACGCCAACTTCGCCGGTCACGTCGCCAAACTGCTGTACGGCACGCCGCACGTGGTCACCACGCACAGCCTGGAGCCGCTCCGGCCGTGGAAGGCCGAGCAGCTCGGCGGGGGATACACGTTGTCGTCGTGGGCCGAGCGGACCGCGCTGGCGGGCGCGGACGCGATCATCGCGGTCTCCGAGGGCATGCGGCGGGACGTGCTCGCCTGCTACCCGGAGATCCTCCCGGAGCGGGTCTCGGTGATCCACAACGGCATCGACACCGTGGAGTACGCCCCCGACCGCGGCACCGACGTGCTGAAGAAGCACGGCATCGACGAGCGCAGGCCGTACGTGGTGTTCGTCGGCCGGATCACCCGGCAGAAGGGCCTGGTCCACCTCCTGCACGCCGCGCGGGACTTCCATCCCGACGCCCAGCTCGTGCTCTGCGCGGGCGCGCCCGACACGCCCGAGATCGCCGCCGAGGTGACCGGGCTGGTGCGGGGCCTGGAGCGGGACGGCGTCGTCTGGATCTCGGAGATGCTCCCGCGCCCCGAGGTGATCCAGATCCTCACCAACGCCACCGTCTTCGTCTGCCCCTCGGTGTACGAGCCGATGGGCATCGTGAACCTGGAGGCCATGGCCTGCGAGACCGCCGTGGTGGCCACGGCCACCGGGGGCATCCCCGAGGTCGTGGCCGACGGCTCGACCGGCCTGCTGGTGCCGATCGCGCAGAGCGCCGCGGACGGCACCCCGGACGACCCCGACCGCTTCGCCGCCGACCTGGCCGAGCGGGTCAACCGGCTGCTGGCCGACCCGGAACTCGCCGCCGGGATGGGCCGGGCCGGGCGGGCCCGCGCGGTGGAGCACTTCTCCTGGGCCCGGATCGCCGAGCGGACGATGGACCTCTACCGGTCGCTCGTCCCGTCGTGAGCGGGCGTCCCGGACCGGATCGTCGGTTCCGGGACGACCGGGAAGTTCACCGAACGGGCGATGAAGCAGTATTTGTGGATTTCGTGGTGGAGCTGCCGCGCCGTGTCCTCCATCTCCGGGGAGGCCACGGTCACCGCCGGCCGGAGCACGACCTCGCGGAAGTTCCCGGCGCCGTCGGCGTCCTCCACCATGACGCCCTCCGGCTCGTCGGTGTAACCGGTGACCACGACGCCGTTGGACGCGCACAGATGCAGGTACCAGAGCATGTGGCACTGCGAGAGTGAGGCGACGAGCAGCTCCTCGGGGTTCCATCTGGCCGGGTCGCCCCGGAAGGCCGGGTCGGACGACCCGGCCAGCGGCTCCTTACCCGGGGCGGAGACCTCGTGGTCACGGCCGTAGGCACGGTAGCCGGCGGTTCCCTCGCCGCGGTTCCCCGTCCAGGAAACCGTGAGCCGGTAGCGGTGTTCGCGTGTCATGCCCGAATCATGCCAAAGGCCCGGCGCTGACGGCCGTACGGCGTGGTCCGGCCCCCCGCCCGGCGGTGCACGGTTCAGTCCTCGGCGAGCACACTCCCGTAGGCGCGGGCCGCCAGGTCCGCGATGAGCCCGTGCGCGCCGAGCGGGTCGGCGCACTGGGCCCCGACCGCCGCCGCCGTGGCGGGCGCGAGACCGGGGTCGGCCTCGGGACCGATCAGGCAGGGGGACAGGGCGATCCGTTCGGCGCCGACGCCGCGCAGCCGCTCGGCCGCGTCGGCGACGGTGGGCGGCCCGTCCAGGGAGGCGACCAGGACGGGCAGGGTCAGGCGCGAGGCCAGCAGCACGGCCGTGGGCTGCGCCTCCACCGCGGCGTTCTCGCCGCCGACGGTGGCGAGGATGACCGCGTCCACCGGGCTGGAGATGTTCAGCAGCCGCATCCGGTCGGCCCGGGCGAGGCCCTTGTCCGCCAGCCGGATGTGCAGCGCCTCGGCGAGCAGCGGGTGCGGCCCGAGGTGCGAGGTGACGGTCACGGCCACCCCGCTCTCCGCGACCGCCCCGGCGATGAGCCGGTCGGCGACCGGGTTCGGCCCGGTCAGCAGCGGTACCACGATGGCGGCCACGCCGTCGGCGGGGCGGGTCCGGGCGGCGGCCTCCAGCTCGGACGTGAGCTCCTTGGCGTCCCCGCCGAGTCCGGCCAGGCGGACCTCGATCTGCGGGTTGTCCACGCGGACCATGGACGCGAGCTCGGCGGCGGGACCCGACGCGTCGCCGGGGGCGGCCAGCACCAGCGCGGGCGCCTCGGGCGGGAGCTGGGAGGGCACGGGCCTGCGGTGGCGGCCCGAGGGCCGGGTGGCGCGCCCGCGCACGGGGAGGCTGGAACTTTCACTCACACGCGCGAACTCTAGGCCCATTTCACCCGCTTCGTTGTCAAAAACGACAGCAATTCCGTCACAACCCGCTGACACCTCGATGAACACATCGGGCGGCCCGGAGAGCGGGACGGTCAGTCGTCCCGGTGACCCTCCCACTCGTCCTCCAGCGCCGAGTGGACGATGGAGTCGCGCCAGGCGCCGCGGGCCCGCACGTGGTGCCGGATCCTGCCCTCCTCGACCATCCCGGCGACCAGCATCGCCAGCTGCGCGGCGGTGTTGGCGGGGGAGCGGGCGCCCCAGATGCGGTGCAGGCGCAGGTGCCGGAAACCGAACGTCAGCAGCAGCCGGATGAGGTCGGTGCCGATGCCCCGGCCCCACTGGTCGGGACGCAGGCCCAGCCCGATCTCGGCGCTGTGCGGGTGGTCGGCCTCGATGTGCAGCCGGGCGACGCCGATGACCTGCTCGCTCTCCCGCTCGGTGACCGCGAGCACGTAGAGCCGCCGGGGGGTCGCGGCGGCGGCCTCGGCCGCCTCGGCGACGATCTGCTCGACCTCCTCGCGGGTGCGCGGGTCGAACGGCAGGTGCTCGGTCGCGGCGGGATCTCCGTAGACGGCGTGCAGCGCGTCGATGTCGTCGACCGTCACTTCCCGCAGGCCGAGTCTCTTGCCGGAGATCTCAACAGGACGCATGCGCAGACGCTAACGCCTCAAAGGTCCCAGTGCTAGGGATAGTTCCGGCTGACAACTATTCCCCCGTTTCGGGGGTTTCCACGGAAAGAGGCCGGCGGCGCGGAACTGCTCCCGCTCCGCGACCGCGCAGCGGGAGCCGTTCCGCGACCGCGGCCGGACTCAGATCTGCTGGGGGACGGCCCCCGTGGGCGTCCCCCCGGCGTCGGTGAGATCGGCGTCGCGGGTCTCGGGGGCGATGAGGAGCCCGGCCGCGGTCAGGGCCAGCGCCGCCACCACGTACAGGGAGATGGCCAGGGTGACGCCGAAGGTCTCCAGCAGCTGCAGGGCGATGATCGGGGCCAGCGCCCCGCCGACGATCCCGGCCAGCTGGTAGCCCATCGAGGCGCCGCTGTAGCGCAGCCGGGTGCTGAACAGCTCGGCGATGAAGGCCGCCTGCGGGCCGTACATCGCGGCGTGGCAGGCCAGCGCCACGATCGACGCCAGGGCGATCACCGGGAAGGACCCCGTGTCCAGCAGCGGGAAGAAGGCGAAGACCCAGATCGCCGTCGCGGCGGCACCCGCCAGGTAGACCGGGCGTCTGCCCACCCGGTCCGACAGCGCGCCGAACAGCGGTATGAGGAACAGCTGGACGGCCGACCCGATCAGCACGGCGTTCAGCGCGACGCTCCGGTCCAGCCCCAGCGTCGTGCTGACATAGGACAGGCTGTAGGTGACGAACGTGTAGAAGGCGACGTCGACGCCGATGCGCGCCAGGAACGCCGAGGCCAGCTCGCGCGGGTGGGTGCGGACCACCTCCAGCAGCGGCATCCGCGCCTTGCGCCCGGTCTGCTCGACCTCCGCGAACAGCGGCGACTCCACGATCCTGAGCCGGATCCACAGGCCCACGACCACCAGCACGCCCGAGAGCAGGAACGGGATCCGCCAGCCCCAGGTGAGGAAGGCGTCCTCGGACAACGTCGCGGACAGCACACCGAGCGCGCCCGCCGCGAGCAGGTTCCCCAGGGGCACGCCGACCTGCGGCCAGCTGGCGTTGAAACCGCGCCGCCGCGGGTCGCCGTGCTCGATGGACATCAGCACGGCCCCGCCCCACTCCCCGCCCAGGCCCAGACCCTGCAGGAAGCGCAGCGCGACCAGGAGCAGCGGGGCGGCCACGCCGATCGTCGCGTAGCCGGGCACCAGGCCGATGAGGAAGGTCGAGATGCCCATCAGCAGCAGGGTCGCCACCAGCACGTTCTTGCGGCCGACGCGGTCGCCGAAGTGCCCGGCCACGACACCGCCCAGCGGCCGGGCGACGAACCCGACGGCATAGGTGAGGAGGGCCAGCAGCGTCGCGGTCAGGGGTTCGAAGGTCGGGAAGAAGAGCTTGTCGAAGACCAGGGCGGCGGCCGAGCCGTACAGGAAGAAGTCGTACCACTCAAGTGAGGTGCCGATCAGGCTGGCCACGATGACCCGCCTGGACTGGGAGCCTGCCATCGCACTCGCTCCTTCGGTGAGGGTAGTTTCAACATAAGAATTGTTGAACGATTGGACAAGGGACTTGTTCCTTGATTTTGTTGGGCGGTGGACACCGCCGTCGCGCAGCTCCAGCTCGACCGTGACCGGCCCGGGCGCAGCAGCACCGCCGAATGGGTCGCCGACATCCTGCGTGACCGCATCGCGGACGGCCTGTTCACACCGGGCCAGCGGCTCTCGGAGGAGGCCATCGGCGCGGCGCTCGACGTCTCCCGCAACACCCTGCGCGAGGCCTTCCGGCTGCTCGGTCACGAGCGGCTGCTGGAACACCGGCTCAACCGCGGGGTGTTCGTGCGCGTGCTGTCGGCCGAGGACGTGGCCGACCTCTACCGGGTGCGCCGCGTGATCGAGGGCGCCGCGGTACGGCGCGGCGCCGGCGCCCCCCGCGAGGCGTTCGCCGCGATGAGGGAGGCGGTCGCCGCCGCGTCCCGGGCCGCCGAGGAGGGCCGCTGGCAGGACGTGGGCACCGCGAACATCCGCTTCCATCAGGCCCTGGCCGCGCTCAACGGCAGCCCCCGCCTGGACGAGACCATGCGCCACCTCCTGGCCGAGCTGCGCCTGGTCTTCCACGTGATGGACAACCCCCGGGCCTTCCACGAGCCGTTCGTGGCGCGCAACCGGGAGCTGGCGGACCTGATGGAGGCCGGTCGCGCGGCGCAGGCCGAGCGTGCCCTGGAGTCCTACCTCGACGACGCCGAGGAGCTCCTCATCCGGGCCTACACGCCCCGCCCGTGATCCCACGGCCCGTACCGCGCCGCGTCCGTTCCCGGTCATGGCCGCGTGGGTCAGAATAGGCGGATGACCTCGTCCATTCCGGCCTTCCGGGTTGTCGCCGGTCCTGACCTGGCCGCTGATCTCCGGCTGCTCACCGAGGTCGCCGACCGGGAGTTCGCCGCCCTCGGCATCCGCGGAACGGTCTCCTCCGCCCCCGACCTGCCCGCGCTGAGCGCCGCGCTGGAGGCTCCCGGTCCCCTGGTCGTCCTGCCCGGCCCCCGGGCCGAGGCCCGTGCCCTCATCCCCGCCCACCCGCACGTCGTCTGGCTCGACCTGGTCAGAGCCGTCTCCGCTTCCGCTGCCGGACACGCCGGCTCCGCTCCCGGACGTCCGGCGGGTTCCGAGGGGGCCCTCCGGGAAGCCGGGACCGAACGCCCCACCCACCTGCACGGCCGGGGAGTCTGGGGGCTGGCCTGGGCGATCCGCCACGCCGTCCACCGGCTGCGGTGGCCCGCCCGCCGGGTCGCCTACGGTCCGGACCCCGACCAGTGGGCGGAGGTACGGTTCCCGCGGCGATCCCCGGCGGTCCAGGGGACGGGGCCGGAGCCGGGGCCGGGGACGGCTCCGACCGTGGTGCTCCTGCACGGCGGCTACTGGCGGTCGATCTGGGGCGCCGACCTGATGGACGCGCTCGCCGTGGATCTGGCGGAGCGCGGCGCCGTGTCGTGGAACGTCGAATACCGCCGCCCCGACCTGCACGGCTGGGCCGCCACGACCGAGGACGTGGCGGCGGCGCTCGCCCTGGCCGCAGGGCGGGCGCGGGGCCCGGTCGTGGTGGTGGGCCACTCGGCGGGCGGGCAGCTCGCCCTGCGGGCGGCGGCCGACGACCACCGGGTCGCCCTGGCCGTCTCCCTCGCCGGGGTGCTCGACCTGGTGGAGGGCGACCGCAGGCACCTCAGCTCGGGCGCGGTCGCCGCCGCCCTCGGCGGGTCGGCCGCCGAGGTGCCCGCCGCCTACGCCGCCTCCAGCCCGCTGGAGCGCCTCCCGCTGAAGGTGCCCCAGCTGATCGTCCAGGGCGGCGGTGACGACCTCGACCTGATCGACCTGGGGCGCCGCTACGCGCGGGCCGCCCGGGCGGCGGACGACGACGTGACGTATCTGGAGATGTCCGGCGACCACTTCGACGTCATCGACCCCGCGTCACCGATCTGGCGCGCGACCGCCGGGGCGATGGCCGACTACCGGATGTGAGCCGGCCGCCGACGGACGTCCCTAACGCTCCGCGGCGGTGAGCGGGCGCCAGGGGACCGGACTGGAGAGCACCATCATGCTCGACGGGTGGCCGTACGGCGCGAGCCTGTCGATCAGCTCCTCGAACGCGGTCATCGACGCCGCCGCCACCCGCAGCAGGCAGCACGTCTCCCCGGTCACCCGGTGCACCTCCAGGATCTCCGGCCAGGCCAGGGCCTGCTCGTCGCGGAGCACGCACCGGGGCCCGTAGCACGACATCCTGATCAGCGCCGCCACCCCGCGCCCGGCCAGCGCCGGGTCCACCCGGGCGTGGTAACCGACGATCACGCCGGACTCCTCCATCCGCCGCACCCGCTCGGCCACCGCCGGGGCCGACAGGTGCACCCGGCGGGAGAGCTCGCTGTAGGACAACCGCGCGTCGGCCTGCAGCTCGGCCAGGATGGCCCAGTCCATCGCGTCCATCGTCACGCTCCGTCACTCCGCAACCCGGATGCCGCCGACGCCTTGCGATCTGAAGGTCAACAGCAAAATCACCTTTCTTGCATTATTTCCGGAATCACTGATTCGGACCAGGATGGGTAGGGAGAACGAGCAAGGAGGACGACCCAGTGAACGGCATCCAGCAGCGCACCGAGCAGGACCGGGCCGAGCGGGCCAGGGCCAACGAGGGCCTGCCCACGCTCGGGTTCGACTCCGTCACGCCCTATGACGAGTACGTCGGCACCACCACCCTGCACCGGCTCCAGCACACCGTCACCGACGCCCCGGAGGAGCTCGCCTTCCTCGTCACCACCCAGGTGATGGAGCTCTACTTCGGCCTCCTCCGATCGGAGTGGCGGCTCGCCCAGCGGCAGCTCGACGATGACGACGCCGACGCCGCGATCCTGACGATCAAACGCACGGTCCGCCACTTCGAGGCGCTCAACGCCGCGTGGGCCTCGCTCAGCTGGCTGACCCCGGCGCAGTTCAACCACTTCCGCGACGCGCTGGGTGAGGCGTCGGGATTCCAGTCGGCGGCCTACCGCCACGTGGAGTTCCTGCTCGGCAACAAGTCCGAGGCGCTCATCCGCCCGCACCGCCGCAACCCGGAGGCCTACGCCGAACTCGTCGAGGCCCTGTCCCGGCCGAGCCTGTACGACTCGGTGCTGGCCTTCCTGGCCCGCAACGGCCACGACGTCCCCAAAGAGGCGATCGAGCGCGACTTCGCCGCCGACTACCAGCCCGACCCCCGCGTGGAGGCGGTCTGGGCCGAGGTGTACGGCGGGCCGCACGCACCCCTGGCCGAGGCGCTCACCGACCTGGCCGAGCAGTTCTCCGACTGGCGCTACCGGCACCTGATGGCGGTGCGCCGCTCCATGGGCGCCAAGCCCGGCTCGGGCGGGTCCAGCGGGCTGACCTGGCTGGAGCGGAGCATGCGGCGTGAGATCTTCCCCGAGCTCTGGACGGCACGCACGCTCATGTGAGGTGGCAGAGTGGACGATCCCCCCGCGAGACCCCCCGCGAGACCCCCCTCGACCGGCGCCCCCGGGGTCGGCGCCCCTGCGACCGGCGCCCCCGAGGTGGCCGTCGTCGGCGCCGGCCTGGTCGGCTGCCTGCTGGCCTGCTTCCTGGCCCGCCGCGGCCACGCGGTGACGCTCTACGAGCGGCGGCCCGACCCGCGCGAGGCGGGCGCGGGACGGAGCCGGTCGATCAACCTGGCGATCTCCGAGCGGGGCATCGACGCCCTGCGCCGGGTCGGCCTGGACGAGACCGTGCTCAAGGCGGCGCTGCCCATGCCGGGCCGGATGATGCACGCCCCCGACGGCACGCTCAGCTTCCAGCCCTACAGCGCCGACGGCCGCCGGGCGATCAACTCCATCAGCCGGTCCGCGCTGAACCGCACGCTGCTCGACGCGGTGGACGCCTTCCCCGGGGTACGGCTCCGCTTCCGGCACCGGCTCACCACCCTGGATCCGGAGACCGGCCGGATGGAGTTCGACACCCCCGGCGGGCCGGCCGCCGCGGTCGCACCAGTGATCATCGGTGCCGACGGCGCGGGCAGCGCGGTCCGGGCCCGGCTCCAGACCCGGCCCGGCTTCAACCTGCACCAGGAGTATCTGGACTACGGCTACAAGGAGCTCACCATCCCGGCGCGGGCCGGCGACTTCGCCCTCGATCCCGGCGCGCTGCACATCTGGCCGCGCGGCCGGTCCATGATGATCGCCCTGCCCAACCCGGACCGCTCCTTCACCTGCACGCTGTTCTGGCCCGAGCGGGAGCTCGCCGAGCTGGACACCCCGGCGAAGGTGGAGCGGGCCTTCGCCGAGAACTATCCCGACGCCCACGCCCTCATCCCGGACCTGGCCGCCGACTACGCCCTCAACCCGATCGGCCACCTGGTCACCGTACGCTGCGAGCCCTGGACGGTCCTCGGCCGCGCCGCCGTCGTCGGCCTGATCGGCGACGCCGCCCACGCGATCGTCCCGTTCTACGGCCAGGGCGCCAACTGCGGCTTCGAGGACTGCGTCGAACTGGATCGCTGCCTGGCGGAGACCGGCGACGACTACGCCGCCGCCCTGCTGCTGTACGAGAACCGCCGCAAGGGCAACACCGACACCATCGCCCGCCTCGCCCTGGACAACTTCGTGGAGATGCGCGACAAGGTCGCCTCCCGCGCGTTCCTGGCCCGCAAGCGCGCCGAGCACCTCCTGGAACGCGCCCTGCCCGGCCGCTACGCCTCCCGCTACGAGCTGATCTCCTTCAGCACCGTTCCCTACGCCGAGGTCGAGCGCCGCGTCACCCGCCAGCGCCGCTGGGCGGCCGTCGCCGCCCTCGCCGCCGCGGGGATGTCCGCCTGGGCGGGCGCGACCCTCCGGAACCGGCTCAGACCCGAGGAGCCGGGACCGCCGGGCCGGGGGCGTTCGCGGACGGGCCGACGCCCGCGCGCAGAGCGGCGGTGAGGGCCGCGATCGCGGGGTGAGCCCCCGCGCCGCGCCGGAAGGCGATCCGGGTACGGCGGCGCATGGGCAGCGGGGTGAGGTCGACGCCCCCGGGCGGATCGGCCGCGCCCAGCTCCGGCACCAGCGCCACCCCCTGGCCGATCGCGACCATCGCCAGGACCGCGCCGAAGTCGTCGATGTGGTGCCGGACCCGGGGGGCGAACCCGGCGGCCTGGCAGGCGCGGACGGTCATCGCGTGGCAGAGCGTGCCCGGCGCGGACACGATCCAGGGCTCGTCCCGGCAGGCGGGGAGCGTACCGTGCGCCGCGGCGGACGCGGCGGACGCGGTGGACGCGGTGGACGCGGTGGACGTCGTAGCCGGGTTGGCCGGGGTGGCGAGGTACATGGGCTCTTCGAGGAGAGGGAGCGAGTCCAGGGCGAGGTCGGGTTCGGTGGGGACGAAGTCGTACTCGTGGACCAGGGCCACGTCCAGGTCGCCGGTGCGCAGCCGGGGGGCGACCTCCGCGGGGTCGATCTCGTCGACCATCGGTTCCAGGGCCGGGTGCTCCCGGCCCAGCGCGGCCAGGGCCGCGGGCAGGATGGTCCGGGTCGCCGTGGGGAAGGCGCCGATCCGGATGGTCCCGGCCAGGCCCGTCCGGGCGGCGGCCAGCTCGGACGCGGCCTGCTCCAGCCGTTCCAGTACGGCCTCCGCGTGCCCGACCAGCGCGATCCCCGCCGGGGTGAGCACGACCCGGCGGCCGGTCCGCTCCAGCAGCGCCACCCCGGCCTCCCGCTCCAGGGCGGCGAGCTGCTGGGAGACCGCCGACGGGGTGAACATCAGCGCCTCGGCCACCGCGGCGATCGTCCCCCGGTGGGAGAGTTCGCGGAGCAGGCGGAGCCGTCGCACATCGAGCATCAGTCCAGCTTAACGTTTGAGAAAGAAACGCGAACTGGACCTGCACGGTCGGTGGCCGTCAGGCTCGGAGCATGAATCTCTCCGGTGTCTACGTCCCCCTGATCACCCCCTTCGCCGAGAACGGCGAGATCGCCGCCGACGCGCTCGAGGACCTGGCGCACGCCGTACTCGACGGCGGGGCGGCGGGCCTGGTCGCGCTCGGCACCACCGCGGAGGTCGCCACGCTCGCGGCGGAGGAACGGCGGGCGGTCACCGAGATCTGCGGACGGGTGTGCCGGGAACACGGGGCGACGCTGATCGTCGGGGCCGGATCGAGTGACACACGCGGCTCCGCCGAGGCGCTGCTCGCCCTCAAGGGCGAGGCCGACGCCGCGCTGGTCACCGTGCCGTCGTTCGTCCGTCCCTCCGAGGCCGGGGTGCTCGCCCACTTCACCGCCCTGGCCGGGCAGACCCCCGTACCGCTGGTCGTCTACAACATCCCCTACCGGACCGGCCAGTCCGTGGGCGCCGCCACGATGCGCGAGATCGGCGGGCTCCCCACGGTCGCCGGGGTCAAGCACGCGGTCGGCGGCGTCGACGCCGACACCGTCGCCCTGCTGGCCGACCCGCCCGCCGACTTCGCGATCCTCGCCGGAGACGACCCGTTCTTCTCCGCCCTGCTCGCCCTGGGCGCCCCCGGCGGCATCCTCGCCTCCGCCCACCTGGACACCGCCCGCTTCGTCGAACTCGCCGGGGCGTGGCGGGCCGGGGACGTCGCCCACGCCCGCGCCCTCGGCCACCGCCTGTCGGCCATGTCGGCGAGCCTGTTCACCGAGCCCAACCCGACCGTCCTGAAGGGCGTGCTGCACGCACGGGGCCGGATCCCCACCGCCTCGGTACGGCTCCCGCTCGTCCCCGCCCGCCGTGAGTCGGTCGAGGCCGCCGAGGCCGCCCTGCGGCTGCTGTGAACCCGCTGAACCCGCTGAACCCGCCCGCGGCGATCAGGTCAGCCGGCGGCCGGGGACCTGGCAGCCGGGGCACCAGAAGAGGTTGCGGCCCGCGAGCGCCTCGGTGCGGACCTCGGTGGCGCAGACCAGGCACGGCATGCCCGAGCGACGGTAGACGTAGACCTCGCCGCCGTGGTCGTCCACCCGGGGCGGGCGGCCCATCGCCTCGGGCGTGTGCTCGGGCCGTACCGTGTCGATCCTGCCCGCCCGCACGCCGTCGGTCATGAGGAGCACCAGATCGGCCCAGATCGCCTCCCACCGCTCGCGGGTCAGTTCCCGGCCCGGCGTGTCCGGGGCGACGCCCTGCCGGAACAGCACCTCGGCCCGGTAGATGTTGCCCACCCCCGCGACCACCGACTGGTCCATCAGCAGGGCGGCGATGGAGGTGCGGCTGCGGGAGACGCGCCGCCAGGCCGGCTCCGGGTCGGCGTCCGGGCGCAGCGGGTCCGGGCCGAGCCGGGCGTGCAGCGCCTTGACCCCGTCGGGCTCCAGCAGCTCGCAGGTGTTGGGGCCGCGCAGGTCGGCGTAGTGCCCGCCGCCGGTCAGGCGGAGCCGTACCTCCCCGACGGGGGCGGGCGCCGGGGCGGGGGCGAGGGTGTACTTGCCGTAGATGCCGAGGTGGACGTGGAGCCACCGGTCGTCGTCGAATCCGAGCAGCAGGTGCTTGCCGTGCGCGCCGGCCTCCTGGAGCACGCGCCCGTCGATCTGCAGGGCCCCGGCGGCGAACCTGCCCTGTGGGCTCTCGGCGCGGACGGTCCGGCCGCGGAACAACCGCGCGTGCTCGGCGGCCAGGCGGTGGATGGTGTGTCCTTCGGGCATGGTGCAGGTTATCCGGTCTCTTCGGTGGGAAAGGGTGTCCGGCCGACCGGCGGGGGTGCGACGGCGGGGGTACGGCGCAGCGGCAGGTGCGCGACCGCGGCGAGGACGGCTCCCGCGGCGTAGGCGACCAGGTCGGCCGCCCCGAATGTGCTGCCGAGCACCAGCCGCGCCAGCGTGCTCGCCTCGGACAGCGCCGCGGGAAGCGGGGTGAGCTGCGCGAACTCCACGGCCCAGCTGAACGCGAGCGCCCCGGCCGCGGCCCGCACCGGCGTGACACGGGGCCGGACGAAGACGATCAGCGTGTAGATCAGCACGGTGTAGAGGGCGTCACCGCCGTACTTGCCGAGCCATCCGTCGGTGGCCGCGCGCAGGCTCAGCCCGGCGGCGACGGTGGCGAGGGCCGCCAGTGCGGCGGGGATGCGGGAGCGGAGGGCGGGAGGCACCGCTCCACGATAACGACCGCCCCGCCGCGGCCGGGCCGCCGGCCGGAGAGATCACCGTTCCGGGCGGCGGGCAGTACCTCTCGGGGGAGACCTCACCACACATCCGATGAATCTTGCTCCACGGAGGAGGGGCAGGGGAGTGGGAGGCTGTGGCCATTCCGAACGGTGCCGGTGCGTGTTACGTAGTACAGAGAGAGACCCACAGGCATTACACCGAGGTCGGCGAGGGGTGATATAGCGTCTTGTGTCCATATTCATGGGTAATTAGGTCGCTACTTACGGTGATATACCATGATGTCGGGGTAAGCAGCCTGACGACCCCTCACCAGCGCGGCAGAGCGCCCCGCTCTGCCGCCCGTCCGAGGAAGTTGGTCATCTATGGGAAGTCTCATCTTGCCGGACGCCATGCTTGCCGCCCAGCCGGAGGAGACCGCATCCGCCGCCCCGCCGGCCACCGAGTCCGCCGCGGGCCTGGAGCTTCTGATCGGACCCGAGCCTGATCGGACGGTCGTCACCCTCGTCGGAGAACTGACGATGTCCACGGCCTGCCACCTCGGGCGGGTGCTGACCGAGCTGGTGGACCAGGGGCACCGATTCCTCGTTCTCGACGCCCGCGCCCTTAAGTCCTGTGACGGCGCGGGCTGGACGCTCCTGCTCGGAATCCGCTGGCGCCTGCTCGCGGTCTCCGGTCACCTCAGGCTCATCGGCCTGACCCCCCGCCTCCTGCGCTCCTGCCTGCAGCTGGAGCTCGCCGAGGTGTTCGGTCTGGATAGTCCTTCATAGAGGAACCGCAAAAAGATCCGACCTATCTGGCCGAAGAGCCTCGCTCGGATGAGTCCTCATCCGGATCGGCGCTTCTCTGTCAGCGTTCCCCGGACCCGTCGGCCGTGTCGATGGCCGTCGCCGCCCGGGTCACCCAGGCGGTCGGCGCGGGAGCGGGGCCGTGTCCGGCCGCGGACGGCCGTTCCGCGTCCCGCCGTACCTCGAAGCCGCCGCAACCGTCGAGACGGACCGTGAACAGAGCGTCGAAGCCGTCGGCCAGGAGCGGGCGGCGCAGGCGCTTGAGCGTGGCGAAGACCCCCACCTCGGGCACCCTGGCCCTTCCCTCCCGTACGGCGTTGCGCTCCAGCGAGCCCGGCAGGTCCGGAGGGAACCAGTAGGCGATCACCCGCGCCCCGTGCTCCCTGGCGGCCCCGATGAGCGGCCGCCACTCCTGCGCCGAAGGATTGGTGTTGTCCACCGCGACGTCGCGGCCCTCGTCCAGCGCCTCGTGGATCAGGCGGAGCTGACGCTCCTGGCGCCTGCGGGCATTGGGGAAGTCGTCCTTGCTCACGTGGGCGTGCGTCGCCGCGAGCACCCGGCGGTAGAAGGTGCTCTTGCCCGATCCCTGCAGCCCGACGAGGACCGCCACCTCCAGGACTCCCATGCCGTCATTCCAGCAGGCCGGACCTGCTCTCCGAGAGGAAGGGCCCGTCTTCCCGGACGAGGGCGCGCAGGTCAGAGGGGATCATCGGCGGTGGCCTGGACGGTCCGGGCGAGGGGAACGGGGAGCGGATAGGGCTGCTCGTCCGGGAGCAGGCTCGTCGCGCGCTCGCGGTCATGGGCCCGGAGGGCGGCGTGAATCTCCTGACCGGGCTTGGCAGCCCAGCCGCAGCGGTACATCATCCACAGGAACGACGGCTTGATCCAGGTCATCCGCTCCCGCGTGAACGGCGGGACGAACCGCTGCGCCGCGACGGCGGGCCCGGCGACGGCCGGGTCGTAGGCCTGGTAGACGGTGATCGTGTTCTCCGTGTAGGCGGCGCGGATCTGCCGGTAGGGCACGTTCATGGCGATCAGCGTGGCGAACCGGCCCCGGGCCGGGCAACGGATTAACGGCGGATCGACGCGGGGGGGAGAGTCCGTACCCGGGAATGAAAGTGATAGACACGGGATCATGCGACCCGATCCCGGCCAGGTGCTGCACTTCTCCGAGGATCCGACGATCACCCGGTTCGTCCCGCACGTGGCGGCCACGGTGCAGCAGCCGGAGTCGTACGTGTGGGCGGTGGACGCCGGCCGCTGCCCCGACTACTGGTTCCCGCGCCAGTGCCCGCGCGCCATGGCCTGGACCGTCCCGGAGACGACGGACGCCGACCGGGAACGGATCATCGGGCCCGGCTGCGGGCGGCGGGTCCACGTGATCGAATACGGCTGGCTGGAGGCGTTCCTGAACGTGCGCCTGTACGCCTACCGCCTGCCCGCGGAGAAGTTCGTCCCGATCGGTGAGCCGGCGCCGAACGCCGTGGTCGCCACCGAGCCCGTCGAGCCGCTCGGCCCGCCCGAACCGGTCGGCGACCTGCTCGGCCTGCACGAGCGGGCCGGGATCCAGCTGAGGCTCCTGGACAACCTGTGGGAGTTCTGGGACGCGGTGACCGGCAGTTCTCTGGGCTGGAGCGGCATCCGCCTGCGCAACGCCCGTCCGAGACGGGAGACGACCCGCCGGTGAGGGACGGCCTACGAGTCGTGGGCCTTGGGGGCATGGTCCTTGGGGTCGCGGGCTTCCGGGTCGCGGGCTTCCGGGTCGCGGGCTTCCGGGTCGCGGGCTTCCGGGTCGCGGGCTTCCGGGTCGTGGGCTTCGGGGTCGCGGGCGAGGACCGAACGGCCGCCGTCGACGGGGACGGTGGCGCCGGTGATGAAGCCCGCGTCCTCGGAGAGGAGGTGGACGATCGCGGCGGCGACCTCCTCGGAGCGGGCCACCCGGCCGAGCGGGTGCAGCAGGCCCATCTCCCGCTCGATCTCCGCGGCGGCGTGAGGGCCCTGCCCGGCCAGGAACTCGTCGTAGCGCTCGGTGCGGACCGAGCCCGGGGCGACGGCGTTGACACGGACGCCGCGGGGACCGTACTCGACGGCGAGCGAGCGGGTCAGCCCCTCGACCGCGGCCTTGGCCGTGACGTACGGCGTGCAGCCCGGCACCGCCCGCCGGGCCTGGTGCGAGGACACGTTGACGATCGCCCCGCCCGTCCCCGCCGCCAGGAAACGGCGGATCGCCGTCGCGCAGCCGGTGACGGCGGGGGTGAGGTTGGCCGAGATGAGGTCGAGCAGAACGCGGGTGGAGTCCGAGTGGATTGAGGCGTCCCGGAACACCGCCGCGTTGTTGACCCAGCCGGTGAGGGAGCCCGCCTCCTGCGCGGCGTCGGCGGCCCGTTCGGTGACGGCCTCGTCACCGGCGTCACCGATCACGGCCCTGACGCGGGAACCGGCGGGGTGGGCCTTCACCCAGGTGAGGGCGTCCGGGTCCCGTTCGATCGCGACCACGCCGCCGGTCCCGCCGTCACCGAGCAGTCGTTCGACCACCGCCCTGCCGATACCGCGTCCTCCACCCGTCACCACGTAGGAACGGCTCACAGTCATCCTCCGAATTTCGTGATCACAGCTCCGTCCCCGAACCTACGCCGCGCCGGATCATGCCGCGATCCCGTCTCCGCACCCCGGGCACGGCTTGCCGACCGGTGTCCGTACAGGCTGGAGAAGGGGTTGCAAGCGGGGGATAACCCGGGTGCAAGCCGCTGCCTCTAACGTTCGGGGCGTGTCCAGACGACTTGTTCTCGGTGGTGCCGCGGCCGCGGCGAGCGCCGCGCTGCTGTTCCCGTCCGCTCCCGCCTCCGCCCAGGCGGCGGCCCCGGTCCCGGCCCCGGCGCAGGCCTCGGCCACCGCGCCGACGCCGGCCAAAGTGTCCGGCAAGCTGTTCGACGCGTGGGTGCGCAGAGACCGCCACGCCGCTGCCAAGGTGGCGACCCCGTCTGCCGTGAAGGCCGTCTTCTCCTACGTCTACCGCGACCCGGACAAGTTCGCCGGATGCTCCGGCAACGTCTGCCGGTTCGTGCACACGAGCGTGAACGTGCCCGGCGGGCTCGACGGCTTCGCGATGGTCGTGTCCGGGTCGAAGGTGACCAAGGTCTACCGGTCACGCCATTTCACCAAGCCGTCCACCGCCGCCAAGCACCTGTTCGCGGCCTGGAAGCGCAACGACCGCTACCAGGGACTGGAGGCCGCCCGTACGGGCGTCGCGAACAAGCTGTTCCGGGTGAAGTACGACCCGAAGGGCGTGGCCCACACCTTCCAGGGCTGCTCCTCGGAGCCCAAGGGGTACTCGTGCGCCTACTCCTACGAGGGCGGCGCCATGTTCATGCACGTCCGCGGCTCGAAGACCACCGGCTACGAGGTCCGCTCGATCAGCTACATCGCCGACTGAGCCACCGGCCGGGCGGGCGGGCCCAACGGCGTGTCCGCCCGCCCGGAACGGTCCGGTACGGGAACGGCTCCGCTCCGGGCGGGAGCGGTCCCCGGCGGACGGAGCGGGAGACCAGGTCTGGTCCTACCGGGTGCGGCTCTTCGGATGCTTCATCCACCACTCGGTGAACTCGCGACAGCGGCCGTCGGCGTCGAGCCGGATCACCCACAGGTTGCTGTAGGTCAGGTCCGGGTAGGCCGTGGTTCCCCGGATGATCGCCACCTCGTCGGTGACGCTCACCGGAGACCACTCGAACGTGGTCTCGCCGGGCTCGTCCCTCCTCTCCAGCCAGCGGGAGACGATCTCCCTGCGGCCGCGCCACGGCGGGTCGAACGGGGCGGTGTAGTACTCGGCGTCCTCGGTGAACAGGGCGCCGATGTGCTCCGGATCGTTGGAGTTCCACGCTTTGACGTATCCGTCGATCCACGCGCTCACACGGCTGAGATCCGTCATGGGACCCGGTCTATCCCAAGCGGGATCCGGAGGGAAGCCCGTACGGCGCGCTGAGCTGTGGAGCGGCCCTCAGCGGTCGTCGAACACCTCGGCCATGTCGGTGGCGGTCGCCGCGCGGGTCACCCAGGTGGTCAGCAGGCTGAAATCAGTGCAGGAGGTGATCCGCTCCCGCTGGGCGGCGTCCGGGACGAACCCGCGGGCCTCCAGGACGGCGATCACCATCTCCGCCCCTACGCGTGTTTCGGCCCGTGTTTCGGCCCGTGCTTCGGCCCGTGCTTCGGCCCGTGCTTCGGCGATGGCCTCACGCCTTCGCATGAGCCGCTCGAAATGGCTCTCGGTGTCCGGGGTCATGGTGCTCATGATCTCCTCCAGTTGCGCACGGACCGGCCCGGGGAGCTGTTGCTGCCGGTGGTCACGATGTCGAGGTCGTCGGGGTGGGTGATGGCGCTCAGGACGGCGACCTCGGGGGAGGCCAGGACGTCCTCGGCGCAGCCGGGCAGAGGGAACTGATCGGGGCCGACGACGATGGGACACAGCAGCATGCACGAGTCCGGGGGCGCGATGGGCCGGTCGTAGCGGGCGGCGACGGCTTTGGTGAAACAGATCACGATGAGGATGACGGCGCAGTGGTGGCGGCCCATGAGGCCGCCGACGTAGGCGGCCCAGGACCAGACCTTGCGATTGTCCCAGGCGCGCTGGACCTCCACGATGAGGAAGCGGCGGTTGCCATCGGGGCCTTGCAGGGAAATGACGGAGTCGGCGAGGTATTCGGCGGGCAGACGTTCGTTGAGCTCGACCGATTCGAGACGGGCGTCGTGGTAGCCGTCGGCGGTGGCGCGCAGGCCGAGGGCGAGGAGCTCCAGGGCGAAGATGGGTCGGCGTCTCGCCATCTCCAGAGGCATCTCGTGCTGGTGACCGGGGGGCACAGTTCTCCTTCCGCCCTTTCTGAGGGTAGTGGGAACTTTACTCTCCGTGTCGATGAGTGTCTGTGAAATAGCGAACATGAGTTCGGATCATGTCGAGGTGAAGTCGGGAGCCCTGTGGACGGTTCGGAGCGCCTCCGCGAAGCCGGTCGAGGCCTCGGGGCCGTGCGGCGTGAACTCAGGGACGGGGTCGGCGGCGCCGTCGGCGATCCGGAACGATCGGGAACGGAAAAAACCCCAGCTCACGATCAAGAGCTGGGGCTCCGCCTTCTCGTCGGCCAAGCCGGGCCTGGTCCGCAGTGCGGTGTGGTGGACGATACAGGGATTGAACCTGTGACCTCTTCCGTGTCAGGGAAGCGCTCTCCCGCTGAGCTAATCGTCCTCGGGTGAACCCAGAGCGGAAGACGGGATTCGAACCCGCGACCCTCACCTTGGCAAGGTGATGCTCTACCCCTGAGCCACTTCCGCGTGTTTCCGCCGGATGTTTCCCTCCCGCGGCGACGAGAGAACTCTAGCGGGTTTTCCGGACAGGTGTGTAACCGTGCGTTCCCCGTGGCGTTCCCGCAGCCGGAACCCGGTTCGTCCCACCCGGCCGAGTGCGGTAGAAACACCAGGTGGAGTCGTTGAAGCTGGGATCGCTGGAGGTCTGGCCGCCGGTCGTCCTCGCGCCGATGGCGGGGATCACCAACGCGCCCTTCCGCACGCTCTGCCGGGAGCAGGGCGGCGGGTTGTTCGTCTGCGAGATGATCACGACGCGGGCGCTGGTGGAACGGAACGCCAAGACGCTCAAGATGATCCGCTTCGCGCCGGAGGAGAAGTTCCGGAGCATCCAGCTCTACGGGGTCGATCCGGTCACCGTCGGCCGGGCCGTGCGGATGGTCGCCGAGGAGGGCCTGGCCGACCACGTCGACCTCAACTTCGGCTGCCCGGTGCCCAAGGTGACCCGGCGCGGCGGCGGGTCCGCGCTGCCGTACAAGCGGAACCTGCTCCGCGCGATCCTGCGCGAGGCCGTGCGCAACGCCGGGACGCTCCCGGTGACCATGAAGATGCGCAAGGGCATCGACGACGACCACCTGACCTACCTGGACGCCGGGCGGATCGCGGCGGAGGAGGGGGTCGCCGCGATCGCGCTGCACGGCCGTACCGCGATCCAGCACTACGGCGGGACGGCCGACTGGGAGGCGATCGCGCGGCTGAAGGAGGCGGTCACCGAGATCCCGGTGCTCGGCAACGGCGACATCTGGAGCGCCGACGACGCGCTGCGGATGATGGAGTCGACCGGGTGCGACGGGGTCGTGGTGGGCCGGGGCTGCCTGGGCCGCCCCTGGCTCTTCCGCGACCTGGCCGCCGTGTGCGAGGGGAGCGCGGAGCGGGCCCGGCCGTCCCTGGGCGAGGTCGCCGCGACCATGGACCGGCACGCCACGCTGCTGACCGAGAGCTTCGGCAGTGAGCAGCACGCCGTGACCGACTTCCGCAAGCACGTCGGCTGGTACCTCAAGGGCTTCGTCGTCGGCGCCGAGCTGCGCCGTCGCCTGGCGACCTCGAACACCCTCGCCGAGCTGCGCGAGGGACTGGCCGAGCTGGACGCCGCGCAGCCCTGGCCGGACGGGGTGGTGGACACCCCGCGCGGCAAGACCCACGCCCGTGACCGCGTCCACCTGCCCGCCGGCTGGCTGGACGACCCCTACGACCTCGCCGTGCCCTGCGCGGACGCCGAGCTCGACACCTCGGGCGGCTGACGGCGGCTCCCCGGGACACTGGAAACGATCATGTAACCATGTTGTGATCTCTTTCTGACGGCCCCGTGTCAGCCCCCCGAGTACGGTGCCGTCAACGGCATGGCGGCTCATCCGGGGAGTGGCGTGTGACGGGCACCACAGCGGCACCTCCGCCCTCAGCCGAGGCGCTCATCGCGGAGTACGACGCCGAGCGGCCCGCCCGGCACCTGTCCGGCGCGCTCTCCCGGGCCGTCACCCTGATCGCGCTGGGGCTCTCGCTCTACGTCCTGTGGTGGACGTTCTTCCCGGGCTCCGTCCTGCCGTACCGCATGCTGTTCCTCGCGGTCGTGCTCCCGCTCGTCTTCGTCTGCTACAAGCCCCGGCGCAAAGGCGGGAACGGGCCGGGCGCCGTCGACTGGGCGCTGGCCGCGCTCTCCCTGGCGGCGTGCGTCTACCCTCTGGCGGTCTTCGACGCCTTCATCCGGCGCACGTTCGACCCCACCGTCCTCGACACGGTCGCCGGGGCGGTCATCTGCCTGCTGGTCCTGGAGGCGTGCCGCAGGACCGTCGGCTGGATCCTGCCCGCGGTCTGCCTGCTGTTCCTGGCCTACGCCTACTACGGCGGTTACCTGCCCTTCGACTGGCTGCTCGGGCACCGCGGCTACGACCTCGACCGGATCCTCGCCTCGTTCGTCATGGGCACCGACGGGGTGTACGGCGTGCCGCTGGACGTCGCGGCGACCTACATCATCCTGTTCACGATCTACGGGGCCGTCCTCGACCACTCCGGCGCGGGGCGGTTCTTCGTGGACGTCTCCCTGGCCGCCTTCCGGCGCTCGCGGGCCGCGCCGGGCCGTACGGTGACCCTGGCGGGCTTCCTGCTCGGCACGGTCAGCGGTTCCGGGGTCGCGACGACCGTGAGCGTCGGCAGCGTCGCCTGGCCGATCCTGCGCCGTGCGGGCTACCCGCGCGAGCAGGGCGGGGGAGTGCTCGCCGCGGCGGGCATCGGGGCGATCCTGTCCCCGCCCACGCTGGGCGCGGCGGCGTTCATCATCGCCGAGTACATGGAGGTCGGCTACCTGACGGTGCTGATCTACGCCCTGATCCCCACCCTCCTGTACTACCTGGGGATCTTCCTGGCGATCGAGATCGACGCCCGCCGGTACGGCACGCGCGCCGTCGCCGTCGCCGTCGCCGTCGACGCGCCGCGCCTGTGGCCGTTGCTGCGGCGCTTCGGCTACCACTTCAGCTCGCTGTTCGTCATCGTCGTGCTGATGGCGCTGGGCCAGTCGCCGTTCCGCGCGGTGGTGTACGCCACGCTGCTGGCCTTCGCGCTCTCCTTCCTCGACCGCGAGCACCGGCTCACGCCCCTGCGGGCGGCCCGCGCCCTGGCCGCGGGCGCCATGGGGGTGCTGCCGGTCGCGGTCACCTGCGCCGCCGCCGGGATGATCGTCGCCGTCGTCACGCTCACCGGCCTGGGGCTCAAGGCCAGCTCGCTGATCGTCGGGGTCTCCGGCGGCGTGCTCGCGGTCACCGCGCTGATGTGCGCGCTGGCGGTGCTCCTGCTCGGCCTCGCCGTACCGGTGACCGCGTCCTTCGTGATCGCGGCGGTCATCATCGCGCCCGCGCTGAAGAACCTCGGCGTCAGCGACGCCGAGACGTACATGTTCATCTTCTACTACGCGGTGTTGTCGGAGGTGAGCCCGCCGACGGCGCTGTCGGCCTTCGCCGCCTCCGCCATCACGGGCGGTGACGCCTACCGCACCATGCTGGCCACCTGGAAGTACACCCTCCCCGCCTTTCTGGTGCCCTTCGCCTTCGTGCTGACGCCCGGCGGTGCGGGTCTGCTCGCCCAGGGGACGGCGGGCGGGATCCTGTTCGCCGCCGGGGCGTCGGCGCTGGCCGTGGCCGCGCTGGCCGCCGTCACCGGCGGCTGGCCGGCGGGCCGGTCCGGGATGCCCGTCCGGGCGCTGTGCGGTGTGGCCGCCGTCCTGCTGCTGTTCCTGTCGCCCGGACCCGTGTTGGCGGGAGCGGGCGTGCTCGCCCTGGCGGTGGTGCTCCACCTCGTGCTGCGCCGGCTCTCCCCGCGCGCCTCTCCGGGCGGTTCCCCGCCCGGCTCCGTGCCGGAGGGCTCCCCCTCCGTGCCGGAAGGTTCTCCCTCCGTGCGGGAGGCCGCTCCTTCACCTCGAGAGGACCCCGCCGCGCAGGAGGGTCCCCCATAGACAGCTCGACAGAACATCCTCCACGACACACCCCTTGGGAGAGCTTCCTCCCGTGAAACGAGAGGTTCGACTATGAGACGTCTCACCGTCCTGCTGGCCGCGGGGATCCTGGCCCTCAGCGCCTGCGGCGGCGACCGGTCCGCCGAGCAGGCCGCCGAGCAGACGGCCACCGGAGGCGCCGGAGGCGGGGGCAAGCGCCTGTCGATCGCCACCGGCAACACCACCGGCGTCTACTACGTCCTCGGCGGCGGCCTGGCCGACCAGATCAGCAAGAACCTCCCCGGCTACCAGGCGACGGCCGAGGCGACCGGCGCCTCGGTGGAGAACATCCAGCGGGTCGTCAGGGGCGACTCCGACATCGCCTTCACCCTCGCCGACTCCGCGGCCGACGCGATCGCGGGCAAGGGCGCCTTCACCTCGCCCCAGCCGATCCGCGCCATCGCCCGGCTGTACGACAACTCCACCCAGGTCGTCGCCACCACCGAGGCGAGCGTGAAGTCCATCGCCGATCTCAAGGGCAAGCGGGTCTCCACCGGCTCGCCGAACTCCGGCACCGAGGTCATCGCGCTGCGCCTGCTCAGGGCGGCGGGGCTCGACCCCGACAAGGACGTCACCCGCCAGTCCCTGGGCCTGCCCGAGAGCGTGCAGGGCATGAAGGACGGCAGCCTGGACGCCCTGATCTGGTCGGGAGGCCTGCCCACTCCGGGAATCACCGACCTGTTCACCAGCATGAAGGAGAAGGTCGCCTTCGTCCCGCTCGACGCCTCGCTGCCGAAGATGCAGGCCGAGCACGGCCAGGTCTACGCCCAGGGGACGATCGGCAAGGACGTCTACGCCACCGCGGCCGACGTGTCCACGATCGTGGTCCCCAACCTGCTCGTGGTGAACTCGTCGATGGACGCGGCGCTCGCGGAGAGCCTGACCAAGCTGATCTTCGACCGCAAGGCGGAGCTGGAGAAGGTCCACCCCTCGGCCAAGAGCATCACCCGTGAGAAGGCGCCGACGACCGAGCCGGTCCCGCTCCACGACGGGGCCAGGAAGTACTACGGCTGATCGGGGTCCCGCCCGGCCGGAGCAGGCTGACCGCTCCGTCCGGGCGCGGGTCCCCCGGACCTTCCGCGGGAGAACGCTGGGCGAGTGGTCCCCGGCCTGCGGGCCGTCCGCGCTCAGGCGCCGGGGCCGGGGGAGATGTCCACGGCGCCGCCGCTGCGCCAGTAGACGTTGTTCTCCCGGGTCAGCATGCCCTCGTCCACCAGGTAGCGGCGGAGCGCCGCGTAGTCGTCGTGGAAGGCGCGCAGCGCCACGTTGACGGCCTTCTCCGGGTAGCGCACGCCCGGCTCGAAGACCTGGGCGACGTAGTCCAGCACGATGAGCTGCTTGTCCCGCTTGGTGGGGATGGCCCGCAGCCGCCCGTCCACGAGGAAGGAGCGCAGCACCTTCTCCTCGGGGGAGAGCACCTCGGGGGGCGGGGCGGAGGCGTGCAGCAGCTCGCGGAAGCGCTCGCGCCGTACCCGCCACCCGCCCTCACCGTCCGGAACGGCCAGCCCGCCGCGCTCCAGCCGGTTCAACGCCAGCGACATCGCGTCCCGGTCGAGCCCGGACTCCTCGGGCCCTCGTTCCAGGGCCAGCGCCGACAGCACCCGCAACGTGTCGTCCTGGTAGAGAAGGCCGAGAACCTGCCTGATCGCCTCATCGCTCATGGTTGCATCCTCCCGGTTCCCGTTCCCGCGCCGCCATCGGAAAATCCGGCCTGTGAGATACCCGTGGGACCTCCTCGCCGAAATCCCGCGGGTGACACCTCACCGCCGGGATCTCACAGGCGGTTGAGGCCGGTGACGTGGATGACCGCGCGGCCCTCCTCGTCGGAGGCGGCCAGGTCGACCTGGGCGTCGATGCCCCAGTCGCCGTCGCCCGCCGGGTCGGCGATGACCTGGCGGACCTTCCACAGCTCCTTCTCCTCCTCGATCCGGAGCAGGGCCGGGCCACGGGCGTCCGGGCCGGTGCCGACCTCGTCGTGGTCGTCGTAGTAGGCGTCCAGCGCGGCGGGCCAGTCGACGTCGGGGGCCAGCTCGGCCAGCTCCTCCTCCCGCTCCCAGGCGACCAGCTCGACCAGGCGGAACATCGCGTTGCGGACCAGCACCCGGAAGGCGCGCGGGTTGCCGGTGACCGGACGCGGCTTGGTCTCGATCTCCTGTTCCGCCTCGGGGATCAGGGCCGGGTTGGCCAGCTTCTCCCACTCGTCGATGAGGCTGGAGTCGACCTGCCGGACGAGCTCGCCGAGCCATTCGATCAGGTCGACCAGGTCCTCGGTCTTCAGGTGCTCGGGGATGGTCCGCGAGAGCGTGCGGTAGGCGTCGGCGAGGTAGCGCAGCACGGTGCCCTCGGAGCGGGCCAGCTCGTAGTGGGCGACGTACTCGGTGAAGGTCATCGCCCGCTCGTACATGTCCCGGATGACGCTCTTGGGGCTCACCGTGTAGTCGGCCACCCACGGGTGCCCGCGCCGGTAGGTCTCGTAGGCGCCCAGCAGCAGGTCGGCCAGGGGCATCGGGTGGGTGAGCTCGGCCAGGAGCTCCATCCGCTCCTCGTACTCGATCCCGTCGGCCTTCATCTGCGCCACGGCCTCGCCCCTGACCTTCTTCAGCTGGGCGGACAGGATCTGACGCGGGTCGTCGAGGATGGACTCCACGATCGAGACCATGTCCAGGGCGTAGGTCGGCGACTCCCGGTCGAGCAGCTCGAAGGCGGCCAGCGCGAACGTCGACAACGCCTGGTTGAGGGCGAAGTCCTCCTGCAGCTCGATGGTGAGCCGGGCCCTGCGCCCCTGCTCGTCGGGCTCGGGCAGCTGCTCCACCACACCGCCCGCCAGCAGCGAGCGGTAGATCGCGATGGCCTGGCTGATATGCCGCCGCTGCCACTTGCGGTCCTCGTGGTTGTCGGTGAGCAGGTGCTTCATCGCGGCGAAGCAGTCGCCCGGCCGGTTGATGACCGCCAGCAGCATGGCGTTGCTGACCTTGAAGCGGGAGGTCAGCGGCTCGGGCTCGGCCTCCTGCAGCTTGGTGAAGGTCTCCTCGCTCCAGCCGACGAAGCCCTCCGGCGGCTTCTTGCGGGCGTAGCCGCGCCGCCGCTTGGGATCGTCGCCGATCTTGGCCAGCGCCCGCTCGTTCTCGATGACGTGCTCGGGCGCCTGGCAGGCGACGTAGCCGATGGTGTCGAAGCCGGCCCGGCCCGCCCGCCCGGCGATCTGGTGGAACTCGCGGGCGCGCAGCCGCCGTACCTTGTTGCCGTCGTACTTGCTCAGCGCGGTGAACAGCACGGTGCGGATCGGCACGTTGACGCCGACGCCGAGGGTGTCGGTGCCGCAGATGACCTTCAGCAGCCCGGCCTGGGCCAGGCGCTCGACCAGGCGGCGGTACTTCGGCAGCATGCCGGCGTGGTGCACGCCGATGCCGTGCCGTACCAGCCGGGACAGGGCCCGGCCGAAGTTCGTGGTGAACCGGAAGTTGCCGATGAGCGCGGCGATGGCCTCCTTCTCGGCCTTCGAGCACATGTTGATGCTCATCAGCGCCTGCGCCCGCTCCATGGCGGCGGCTTGGGTGAAGTGGACCACGTAGACCGGGTACTGGTTGGTGGAGAGCATCTCCTCCAGGGTCTCGTGGAGCGCGGTCATCCGGTAGGAGTAGACCAGCGGGACCGGGCGCTCGGCGTGCTTGACCACGGAGGTGGGGCGGCCGGTGCGCCGGGTCAGGTCCTCCTCGAACATGGTCACGTCGCCGAGGGTCGCCGACATCAGGACGAACTGCACCTGCGGCAGCTCCAGCAGCGGCACCTGCCAGGCCCAGCCCCGGTCCGGCTCGGCGTAGAAGTGGAACTCGTCCATCACCACCTGGCCGATGTCGGCCTGGGCGCCGTCGCGCAGCGCGACGTTGGCCAGGATCTCGGCGGTGCAGCAGATGATCGGCGCCCCGGGGTTCACGCTCGCGTCGCCGGTCATCATGCCGACGTTCTCGGTGCCGAAGACCTCGCACAGGTCGAAGAACTTCTCCGACACCAGCGCCTTGATCGGCGCGGTGTAGAAGGTCCGCATGTCCCGGGTGAGCGCGGTGAAGTGCGCGCCCGCCGCGACCAGGCTCTTGCCCGAGCCCGTCGGGGTGGCCAGGATCAGGTTGTTGCCGGAGACGACCTCGATGAGGGCCTCCTCCTGGGCCGGATAGAGGGTGAGGCCCCGTTCGGCGTTCCACCCGACGAAGGCGTCGAAGATGGTGTCGGGGTCGGCGTCTATCTCTTCCGGCAGGCGATCTACAAGGCTCACGGTTCCCATCCTGCCGAACAACCGGCGGTGGTCGGACCGCCGGGGCGGCCCGAGTTTCCCGCGCGGCCCCGCCGGCTGCCTACGCGGCCCTGCCGGAACGGGCGGTTGCGGTCCCGTCCGTACGGCCGGAGGCGGCCCCGCCGGTGCGCTCGGAGACGGTCCCGTCCGTGCGGGCGGAGGGGGTCCCGTCCGTGCGCGCGGAGAACGTCAGCAGCAGTCCCGCCAGGAGCGCGCCCGCGCCGATCACGGGCGCGACGCCGGGAACGAAGCCGAACATGGTGAGCAGGAGCAGCCCCGTCCCGGTCAGCGCCGTGGCCACCGCGATCCTGACCGTCCCGCCCCGGTACGGTCCCGCGGCCGGCGGCTCCTCGAACCGGGCGAAACCCCTCAGCATCGGCCACGCCGCCAGCGCGAGCATGAGCAGCCAGTGCGGCCAGCCCGACAACCAGGCGCCCCCGCCCGGCTCCGGGGTGGACACGCCCAGCCCCACCACGACCACCGCGGTGACCGTGAACAGCGCGCTCATGTGCCACAGGTAGACCGTCATCATGCGGGGACCGGCCCAGCCGAGCACCCGGTCCACCCCCGGCCACGAGGCGAACGCGACGATCTGCCGCCGCAGGCCCAGCGCCAGCCCGATCTGTCCGAACGCGACCGCCAGCAGCGCCACCGTGGGCGGCGCCATGTTGGACACCGCGGCCCCGGGCATGCCGATCATGCTGCCCGGGTACGGCCCGGCCGCGACCAGCAGCGCGGCCAGGCCGTACCCGGTCACCGCCATGATCCACGGGCGGCGCAGGCGGCCGTCGGCGTACAGGAAGCCGAGCTGGTGCACCGCCAGCCAGACCAGGACGATGTTGGGGAATCCCGCGATCTCCAGGCCGCTGGTGAACCGGATGACGTCGACCGCGACGGCCCCCGCCGCCAGCGCCGCGGGCACCCGCCAGCCGTAGGCCGCGTTGAGCCTGAGCATCAGCGGCGTCGACGCCACCGCGACGAGATAGATCGCCAGGAACCACAGCAGCTGCCCGGCCAGGCGCGAGGCCGTGACCACCGGCTGCTCGGGCAGGCCCGAGGCGAGCAGCAGGTGGGGCAGGGGGATCCAGACGGCCGCCAGCGGCAGCACCGGCCAGGCCAGGCGGCGCAGCCTCGTGGCGAGCCAGGCCGGCCCCGTGGCGCCCCGCCGGACCGCGCCCCGCCGGCTGATCGCGTTGGCGGCGCCCCCGGCGAAGAACACCAGCGGCATGACCTGGCTGATCCACGTGATGATCCAGGCGTTCCCCGAGGCCAGCGCGTTCCCCGTGACGATCTCCTCGCCGGTGAAGGACAACACGGGCATGCTCCAGTGCTGGAGCACCACCAGCGCGATACCGAACAGGCGCAGGACGTCGATGAAGAGGTCCCGGCCGGGCGCGGGGGCGAGCGGCGAGGCGGGCGGGCCGGACGGCGGCGTGAGCGGCGCGCGGCGCGCGGCGCTCCCTGGCGCGGGGCGGGTCAGAACGGTGGCCATCGGGCGTCTCGATTCCTCACGGGGGGCATGGCGTTGTGGTTCGAGACTTTCGCGGCGACCCGGGGCGGCGCAGTGACGGCTGCGGGCCTCTTCGGGGCAAGATCACCCCACCGGGAGGGGTAGGGCCAGCCCTACCCCAGGATGCCTGCCGGCAGGGTCGATCCCCGCCGCCGGGACTCGTAGCGTTGCCTCCATGAAACCCCTCATGCGCCGCATCGGCATCGACACCGGCTATCTGTTGCTCGGCTTTCCTCTCGCGGTGATCGCGTTCTGCCTGACGGTCGTCGGCCTCGCGGCCGGCGTCGGGACGGTGATCGTGTGGATCGGCGTGCCCGTCCTGGCGGCCACTTTGATGCTCGCCCGGGGCTTCGCCGACCTGGAACGCCGCATGCTGCCCGAGGTGCTCGGCCGTCCGGTCGCCCGGCCGCGCTACCGGCCCGCCCCGCGGGACGCCGGGGCGTTCCGCCGGCTGGTGAACCCGCTGACCAGCGGCCAGTCCTGGCTGGACGTGTTGTACGCCATCGTGAACTTCCCGATCGCCACCGCGACGTTCTGCGTCACCATCACCTGGTGGGCCGGGACGATCCTCGGGCTGACCGCTCCCATCTACGGGTGGATCACCGCCAGCATCCCCGGCAACGAGGGCCTGGCCGAGCTGATCGGGCTCGGCGACAGCGTCCTGATGGAGGTCGTCCTCACCACCGTCATCGGCATACTGTTCGCGATCACGCTTCCGGTGGTCGTCCGCGGCGCGGCGCTGATCCAGGGCGGTCTGAGCCGGGCCATGCTGACCGGCGTCGCCGAGCTGCACGAGCGCATCGACGACCTGGCCGAGGGCCGGGCCGCGGCGGTCTCGGCCGAGGCCAACGCGCTGCGCAAGCTGGAGCGCGACATCCACGACGGGCCGCAGCAGCGCCTGGTCTCGCTGGCCATGGACCTGTCCCGGGCCCAGCGCCAGCTCAAGCGCGACCCGCAGGCCGTCGAGCGGATGCTCTCCGAGGCCATCACCTCGACCCGGGAGACCCTGGACGAGCTGCGCGCCCTGTCGCGCGGCATCGCCCCGCCGGTCCTCACCGACCGCGGCCTGGCGCCGGCGCTGGCCGCCCTCGCCGGTCGCTGCACCATCCCGGTCGAACTGGACGTCCAGGTCGACCAGCGCTTCCCCGCCGCGGTGGAGAACGCGGTCTACTTCGTGGTCGCCGAGTCCCTGACCAACGTCGCCAAGCACAGCCACGCCACCGTCTGCACGGTGACGCTCAGCAAAACCGGTGGCGTCCTGATGCTCACGATCGGGGATGATGGGGTCGGCGGCGCACACGTCGCCAAGGGACACGGCCTGTCCGGCCTCGCCGACCGCCTCCGGGCGGTGGACGGCGAGCTGTCGGTGGACTCCCCGGTGGGCGGGCCGACGGTGATCGTGGCGGAGGTTCCGTGCGGGTAGTCGTGGCTGACGACGCGGTGCTGATCAGGGCGGGCCTGATCAGGCTGCTGGAGGAGTTCGGCTGCAAGGTGGTGGCGGAGGTCGGTGACGGCGGCGGTCTCGTGGAGGCCGTCGCCGAGCACCGTCCGGACGTGTCCGTGGTGGACGTCCGGATGCCGCCGAGCTTCACCGACGAGGGCCTGCGGGCCGCGGTCGAGGCGCGGCGGCGGGTGCCGGGGGCCCCGGTGCTGATCCTGTCCCAGTACGTGGAGGTGTCCTATGCCGACGACCTGCTCGCCGACGCCAGGGGCGCGGTGGGCTACCTGCTCAAGGACCGGGTCGTGGACGTGGACGACTTCATGGGGGCCCTGCGCACGATCGCGGGCGGCGGCACGGTCTTCGACCCCCAGGTGGTGGCCCAGCTGATGGTACGGCGCCGCCGCGACGACCCGCTCGCCTCCCTCACCCCCCGGGAGCGCGAGGTCCTCGGCCTGATGGCGGAGGGCCGCTCCAACCCGGCCATCGGCCGGCAGCTGGTGGTCAGCGACGGGGCGGTGGAGAAGCACATCCGCAGCATCTTCACCAAGCTCGGCCTGCACGCCGAGGACGGCGACCAGCACCGCCGGGTCCTGGCGGTGCTGGCCTACCTCCGCTCCTGAGACCCCGGCGCGGCGCCCGGCGCGGTCTCGGATAGGATCCGAGCCTTTGCGCGAGCGTCCGGGAGGAGACCCATGCAGGCCCACGACCTGTCGGCCGGTGGCGACGTGCTGGCCCGCGTGCACGACACGGCCCGTACGGCGGCGCGGCTGCACGGCCTGCCCGACGCCGAGGTCACACTGATCAACGTGTCGGAGAACGCCACCTTCCGGGTGGACGACCCGGCGACCGGGACCCGCTCGATCCTGCGGGTGCACCGGCTCGGTTACCACTCCGTCCCGGCGATCCGCTCCGAGCTGGCCTGGCTGGAGGCGCTCCGCCAGGAGGCCGGGGTCAGGACCCCGAGGGCGATCCCCGCCCCGGACGGCTCCCGGGTGCTGACCGTCCCCGGGGAGCTGCCCCGCGAGTGCGTCATGTTCGAGTTCCTGCCCGGGACGGAGCCGCCCGAGGATCGCCTGGTCGAGGACTTCGAGCTGCTCGGCGAGGTCACCGCGCGGATGCACCGGCACGCGCGGGCCTGGCGCGAGCCCGCCGGGTTCACCCGTTTCCACTGGGACTACGAGGCCGCCCTGGGGACGGAGTCCCGCTGGGGACGCTGGCAGGACGGGCCGGGGATGGAGCCCGGGGCGCTGGCCGTACTGGACCGGCTGGACAAGGAACTGCGCGAGCGGCTGCACCGCTTCGGCCGCGATCCCGGCCGCTACGGCCTGATCCACGCGGACCTGCGCCTGGCCAACCTGCTGACCACCGGGGACGGGCCGCCCAGCGTCATCGACTTCGACGACTGCGGCTTCAGCTGGTACCTCTACGACCTCGCCGCGGCGCTCAGCTTCATCGAGCACCACCCCCTGGTCCCGGAGATGATCGAGGCGTGGCTCCGGGGGTACCGGACCGTGCTCGGCCTGCCCTCCGAGGAGGAGGCCGAGATCTGGACGTTCATCATGTTCCGCCGCCTGCTGCTGGTCGCCTGGATCGGCACCCACACCGGGGCGGACATCGCCGCCGAGCTCGGCGCGGGCTACACCCTGGGCACCTGCGAGCTGGCCGAGCGCTATCTGACGGGCACCGTCTGACGAGCACCGTCTGACGGGCCGTCACTGCGCCGGTCGTTCGCCGCGCAGCGAGGCCAGCTCGCGCCGGGCGTCCTCGTCGGCGGGGTCCAGCTCCAGAGCCCTGGCGAGGTCGGCCTCGGCCTCCCGCGGCCGGCCCGCCGCGCGCAGCGCCAGCGCCCGGTTGAACAGCAGCGCCGGGTCCGTCCCGGGTTCGAGGGCTCGGGTGAAGTCGTCGACCGCCCCGGCCGGGTCGCCGGTCTCGAAGGCCAGCGCGCCCCGGGCGGCCCAGGCCGCGGTGAGCGAGGGGGCACGTTCCAACGCGCGGTCGAAGGCGGCCCGCGCCTCCGCGTGCCGGCCCTCCGCCATCTCCACCTGGCCCAGCGCGCACAGCAGGTACGGATTGCCCTCCTCCAGCGAGAGCCCCGCCTCCGCGTCCGCCCGCGCCCTGCCGTACTCGCCGAGCGCCGCCAGCAACCCGGCCCGGTTGGCCAGCGCGTCCACGAACTCCGGGTCCAGCTCCAGGGCGTGGTCCAGGTCGGCGAGCGCGCCGGCGTGGTCGCCGGTCGAGAAGCGGATCTCGGCCCGGTTGTAGTACGGCTCGGGGAAGGGCGGGCCCGCCTCCATCGCCGTCTCGTAGTCGGCGGCGGCCTCCTCCAGCCTGCCGAGCCGGTACAGGAGGTTGCCGCGGTCGATGTAGTAGTCGGGGTAGCCCGGGTCGGCGGCGATCACCCGGTTCAGGTCCTCCAGCGCGTCCTCGGGGCGGCCCAGCATGATGGCGAGCTGCGCCCGGTTGGCCAGGAGCACCAGCCGGTGGATCGGGTGCTCGTCCGGCCGGAGCCCGCTGTCGGCCAGATCGACCGCCTGCTGGACGAGCTCCAGGGCTTTGGCCGGGCGGCCGCGCCGTACCTCGATCAGGGCCCGGCCGTTGAGGTCGAAGCCCAGCTTGAAGGCGCGCTCGCCCGGGTCGGGCAGCAGCGTGGAGATGGCGATCGCCTGGTTCACCCAGGCCAGCGCCGCGTCCAGGTCGCGCCCGGCCGGGTCGTGGTGGCGGACCTTCAGCATGCCGGTGGAGTAGGCCGCCGCCGCGTGGGTGACGGGGGAGACGCTCTCCCGCCTCGCGCGGTCGAACAGGGCCTCCGCCTCGTCCTCGCGGCGCAGCGAGCCGAGCGCGGTCGCGGTGCTGTGCAGGAACCGCCACCAGAGGTCCGGCTCGGTCTCCGGGTCGACCAGCGGGAGCGCGCGCAGGCCCAGCTCCGCCACCGCGTGGTGGTACCCGGAGTCCAGGCACCACTCGACCGCGAACCTCAGGGCCTCGACGGCCCTGCGCGGGTCGGTGCCGCGCTCGCGGTGGTAGGGGATCGCGCCGAGCCGGGCGCCGATCGTGCCCTGCGCCTCCAGCTCGTCGGCGCGCTTGTCGTGCTCCTCGGGCCTGAGATCCTCCTCGAGCTCCCCGGACGGGGCCTGCTCGCCGGTCACCACGACGAGCAGGTCCGGGCCGAGCCGGCGGCGCAGCACCCGCAGGAGCTCCCGGTCGGTCGGGTCGGCCTCGTGGAGGTTCCTGACGACGAGGGTGCGCGGGCCGGTCGCGCGCAGGTGCGCACGGACGAACTCGGCCAGGCCGTTGGCGATGCGCAGCGTCCGCCGCGGGGCGTGGACCAGGATGCGCTCGGCCCGGGGGAGACGGGCGGCTATCGACTGGCGCCGCGCCGGGACCAGCTCGCCCAGATCGGGGGCGACGGTGCGCAATTCGATGTCGTAGCGGGCGACCAGCTCCGGCCCAGCCTCCGGCACCAGCGCCGAGGCGATGGCGCTCCCGGCGGTGTACGGGCCCCGCAGGCGCCGGTCGGCGTCGATCGGGGACAGGAGCAGGGGAGGAAGCTGGGTCTCCTCCGCGATGGGCGATCCCCGGCTCACCGGTCTCCTCGCGTTTCGTCTCGTCAGGTCGTGTCCTGCCACGGACCGGCGTCCGCCGTTGGACGCCGGTTCGGCGAACTTCGGTTCAGCCCACGTGCTTGGGGCTGGCAGCGCCGCTCAGCGCGACGGTGCCCGGCTTGTGAACGATAACCTTCTTCACGCCTGCTCCTCTCTGGAAATGGTGCAAATCGAAAGTATTCGGAGCGTGTGCACGGATTGACAAGATCTTTCCGGCGAGTGTCCTAACCTGGCCAAACGCTGGACAGAAGCTGGTGAATCTGTCATGTGTGAGCTGACCTTTCAGGGGCGGGGCTGCTGCTGGGTGATGCAGTGGATGCCGCCGCCCAGCGCGAAGATGTCCCGGGCGTCCACCGGCCGGATCGCCCGCCCGGGGAAGAGCCTGGCGAAGATCTCGGCGGTCTCGGCGTCGCGCGGGTCGTCGAACGAGCAGAGCACGACCAGGCCGTTGGCCAGATAGTGGTTGATGTAGGAGTAGTCGACCAGCTCCCCGCCGGCCTCCGTGGTCTCCGGCGCGAGCAGCTCGACGACCTCCAGGGGGCGGCCCCTGGCGTCGGTCGAGGAGCGCAGGATCGCCAGGTTCTCCCGGGTGACCTCGTAGTCCGGGTGGGACGGGTCGGGCTGGACGTGGCAGAGCACCAGGCCGGGCCGGGCGAAGGAGGCCAGCAGGTCCACGTGGCCGCTGGTGCCGTACCGGCCGTAGTCGGCGGTCAGGCCGCGCGGCAGCCAGATGACCTTCTCCACCCCGAGCCGGGCGCGGAGCTCGTCCTCCACGCCCTCCTTCGTCCAGCCGGGATTGCGCTTCTCACCCAGCTGCACGGTCTCGGTGACGATCACCGTTCCCTCGCCGTCGACGTGGATGCCGCCGCCCTCGTTGACCAGCTCCGAGCGGAAGCGGCGCGCGCCGACCCGCTCCAGGATCGCCGCGGCCACCAGGTCGTCCTTGGCGTGGGCGTTCCAGCCCCAGCCGTTGAAGGTCCAGTCGACGCCCGCCAGGCCGCCCTCGCCGTCCAGCAGGAAGGTCGGGCCGTTGTCGCGCATCCAGCAGTCGTCGAGCGGCTGCTCCAGCATCTCGACCCGGGAGTCCAGCCAGTGGGCGGCGGACTCGGCCTCGCTGGGGTCGACGACCATCGTGACCGGCTCGTAGCGCACGATCGTGTTGGCCACGTCGGACCAGGCCCGGTAGGACGCCTCGGGGTCGGTGAGGGCGTAACCGGAGACCGGCCAGGACATCCAGGTCCGGGTGTGCGGGTGCCATTCGGGCGGCATGAAGAACACGTGCTGGCTCCTGTCGGGAGGGTCGGAGGGGAGCGACCGCCGATGATTCGGCCGCCCCGGGGATTCGGATGCGCCGGAGACCCGGGTTCTCCGGCGGGTCTCAGAGGAAGTACAGGCGGCTGAGGGAGACCGATTCGGCGGCGGCCGAGCGGAGCTCCTCGCCGTCGAGGCTGACCCGGCCCAGCGCGTCCACCTGGACGGACCCGAGCCGGGAGTTGCGGACCATGTTCCCCGGGCCGATCCCGCGGGTGCCGCGCACGCCGACGCGCCGCCGGCGGGTCGTCATGCGGTCGCCGCCCGAGACGGCCGCGGCCTGGCTGACGAAGGCCACCGACAGGTCCGCGGCCGTCGCGCCGTGCGCGCCGAACTGCGGGCCCAGCACCAGCGGCTCGCAGGTGTCGGTGGAGGCGTTCGGGTCACCGGTCACGCCGTAGGCGGGGAAACCGGCCTTGAGCACGAGCTGCGGCTTGGCGCCGAAGTGGTCGGGCCGCCACAGCACGATGTCGGCGAGCTTGCCCGGCTCCAGCGAGCCGATCTCGTGGGCCAGGCCGTGCGCGATCGCCGGGTTGATCGTCAGCTTGGCCAGGTAGCGCAGCACCCGCTCGTTGTCGTTGCGCTCGGGGGCGCCCAGCTCGGCCTTCATCTTCCCGGCCATCGCGAACGTCCTGCGGACCGTCTCGCCCGCGCGCCCCATGCCCTGGGCGTCGGAGGAGGTGATGCCGATGACCCCGAGATCGTGCAGCACGTCCTCGGCGCCCATCGTGCCGGCCCGGATCCGGTCCCTGGCCAGGGCCGCGTCCCCGGGAAGCTCGGGCTTGAGCCCGTGCACGGCGACGATCATC
This sequence comes from Planobispora rosea, assembly GCF_014648175.1. GTDB lineage: Bacteria > Actinomycetota > Actinomycetes > Streptosporangiales > Streptosporangiaceae > Planobispora > Planobispora rosea. Next base: position 3,846 of record NZ_BMQP01000013.1, on the reverse strand, counting down.
CCGTGGTGCTCGGCGACGGCGTCCCGGCCGAAGGGCAGCGTCGGGTTGGTCGAGGAACCGATGACGTTGGCCACCCCGGCCAGCTTCAGCACGTTCGGCACGTGACCGCCGCCGCAGCCCTCGATGTGGAAGGCGTGGATCGTCCGGCCCTCCAGCACGGCGAGGGTGTCCTCGACCGACAGGCACTCGTTGAGGCCGTCGGTGTGCAGCGCCACCTGGACGTCGTGCTCCTCGGCCACCCGCAGCGCGGTGTCCAGCGCCCGGGTGTGGGCCCCCATGTCCTCGTGCACCTTGAAGCCGCTCGCCCCGCCCTCCGCCAGCGCCTCCACGAGAGGGGCCGGGTGGGAGGACGATCCGCGCGCCAGGAAGCCGATGTTCACCGGCCAGGCGTCGAAGGCGTTGAACGCGTGCCGCAGCGCCCACGGCGAGTTCACCCCGACCCCCCAGACCGGGCCGAACTCCTGCCCGATGATCGTGGTGACGCCCGAGGCGAGTGAGGCCTCCATGATGCGCGGGCTCAGCAGGTGCACGTGGGTGTCGACGGCGCCCGCCGTGGCGATCAGCCCCTCGCCGGAGACGATCGTGGTGCCGGTGCCGACCACCACGTCCACCCCGTCCAGCGTGTCGGGGTTCCCGGCCCGGCCGACGGCGTGGATGCGCCCCTCCCGGACGCCGATCGACGCGGTCCGCACCCCCAGGAACGGGTCGAGGATCAGCACGTTGCTGATCACCAGGTCACAGGTCTCCCCGATCGAGGCGGCCTTCAGGTGCAGCCCGTCCCGGGCCGTCTTGCCGAACCCGGCGAGGAACTCCTCGCCGGGCTTCTGCGAGTCGTGCTCGACCTCGACCACGAGGCCCGAGTCGCCGAGCCTGACCCGGTCGCCCTTGCGCGGGCCGTACACGCTCATGAGATCCCCTCCACCGGCCGTGTGAACGGCTCCTCCATGCCTGCGCTTCGCCCGCTCACGCGCCACTCCCCAGATAGCCGCAGGCCCGCGCCTTCTCCATCGCCCGCTCGAACGCCCCCGGAGCGTCCAGCGGCCCGTCCACCAGCCCGGCGAACCCGATCACGACCCGGGCCCCGCCGATCGGGACGAGCCGGACGGTACGGCTCTCGCCCGGATCGAACCGGACCGTGGAGCCCGCCGGGATCGCGAGCCTGCGCCCGTAGGCGGCGCCCCGGTCGAACCGGAGCCGGGGGTTGACCTCGAAGAAGTGGAAATGCGAGGTGACGCTGATCGGCACGGTCGCGGTGTTGACCACCTCGACCTCCGCCTCGTCGTCCGCACCGCTCGCCCCGCCGGTCGCCGGGGCCGGGCCGTCGGTGTGGACGGCGGTGCCCGCGCGGGTCGTGACGCCCGTGTGGACGGCGGTTTCCCCCGCCGTGAGGACCTCCGCCGCGGGGACCTCCGCCGCGGGGACCGGCTCGATCACGGCGCCGGGGGCCTCCGCGCCGAGGGAACCGCCCCCGATCGGATCGGTCACCACGGCCAGCCGGGTCCCGTCGTCGAAGACGGCCTCGACCATCACCTCGGTCACGATGTCGGCCACGCCGGGAAGCACGTCGTCCGGGCCGAGCACGGCCCGCCCGGCCTCGATCGCCCCGGCCAGCCGGGCACCGTCCCTGGCGGCCTCGCAGACCGCGTCGGCGATCAGCGCGGTGGCCTCCGGCACGTTCAGCCGCAGCCCTCGCGCCCGCCTGGACCGCGCCAGCTCGGCGGCGGTGAACAGCAGCAGCCGGTCGCGTTCGGTAGGTGTCAGCCGCACAACCGCCCCCTTTAGAACTTCCTTCAAACTTAGAGCAGCATTCTAAACCGGTACGGTGTCACCTATGACTGCCGATCGGGAAGCCTCCACTCGGGAAGCCCCCACGCGAAGGGCCGCGGCGCGGCTGGAACGCCCCGACGTGCGGGCCCACGTGCTCCGGGCGGCGCTGCTGGCGATCGACGAGGTCGGCCCGGAGCGGGTGCGGGTGCGGGACATCGCCGAGCGGGCCGGGATGAGCAGCGGTCACGTCATGTACTACTTCGGCAAGCGTGACCGGATCCTGGTCTCGACGCTGCTGCTCAGTGAGGACGAGCTGGCCGAGCGCCGCACCGCCGAACTCGCCTCCGTCGCCGGCCCGCGCGAGGCGGTCGGCCGGTTCGTGGAGCTCTACCTCCCCGTGAGCGCCACGGACGTGCGGTGGCGGCTGTGGGCGCAGGTCATCGCCCGGCCGCCGACGGACGCGCAGACACTGACCAGGATCGCCGGCTTCACCGGGACCTGGGTGCGGGAGCTGGCCGGGATCGTGACCCGGGGGATCGGCGAGGGGGTCTTCCGTCCGATCGGCGACGCCGAGGACCACGCGACGCGGATGTGCCGGATCATGGACAGCCTCGCGAACGACGTCCTGCTCGGGCTGCCCGGCTGCGACGCGGCCTGGGCCCGGGACCAGGCCGTCCGGGCGATCCTGCGGGAGCTGGGCGGCGCCTGACCCCGGACCGGAGGCCTCCCGGCGGGGACGCTCCCCGGGCCGGAGCCTGAGCCGGGGCGCCGGTCAACCGGCGGCGCTGGTGATGACGGCGAACCGCGCGCCGTGCGGGTCGGTGAGGGAGGCGAAGCGGCCGACGCCCTCGGCGTCCGCGGCGGGCACGACCACGGTGCCGCCGAGCTCCCCGGCCCTGGCGACCGTCGCGTCGCAGTCGGCGACCTCGAAGTACGGCAGCCAGTGGGGCGTGCCGTCCTGGAGCGGAATGATGCCGGCGATGCTCGCGTCGTCGCCCTCGCCCTCGGCGGGCGACACCAGGATGTAGGTCGCGTCGCCGAACGGCGTGTCCTCGATCCGCCAGCCGAAGACCGCCGTGTAGAACGGGCGGACGGCGTCGGGGGACGGGACGTACAGCTCGGTCCAGGACAGGGAGCCGGGCTCGGTGACGGCGTCGAGGCCCTTCGTGGCGCCGGGCTGCCAGACCGCGAACCGGGCCCCGGCCGGGTCGCTGAACTGCCCCATCCGGCCGTTGTCGAAGACGTCGAACGGCGCGGCGCGGACGGTGCCGCCCGCCTGCTCGACGGCCTTGGCGGTGGCGTCGGCGTCGGGGGTCTGGAAGTAGACGATCCAGGACGAGCCGGCACCCTCCTCGGTGAGCGGGCCGACCGCGGCGACGGTCTTCCCGCCGGTCTGGAAGAAGCCGTAGCCCCCCGCCTCGGGACCGGCCGACTGGAAGTCCCAGCCGAGCACCCCCCGGTAGAAGGAGACGGAGGCCTCGACGTCGGGAGAGCCGAGATCGATCCAGTTGGGAGCGCCGGGGACGTACTGCGTGGTGAGCATGACATGCTCCTTCGAGGTCCGTACGTGACGGGCGGCGCCCCGTGGCCTCCGCAGACGGGAGACGGTGCGCCGCTCATCTGGCCACCCGTCAGCCTCGCACGGCCCGCCGACAATTTCAGGACGGCCCGCCGGGGGCGCGGTGCCTTCCCACGGGCGGGGGTTTGACCGGCGAGCGGGCCGGCAGGCCGGCCCGCATGGTGCGGTCGCGTCCGGCGTCCTTGGCGGCGTAGAGCGCGGTGTCGGCGCGGCGCAGCAGCTCCAGGGGGCTCTCCCGGCCGTCCCAGCGGGCCAGGCCCGCCGAGAAGGTCTGCTGTTCCGGGGTGACCAGGCGCAGCGCCGACAGCAGGTGCTCGGCGTCGTCCAGGGTGCGGCCGGGCATCAGCAGCACGAACTCCTCACCGCCGTAGCGGGCCAGCATGTCGCCGGAGGTGATCACCAGGCTCCAGGCGGTGGCGGCCCCGGCCAGCAGCCGGTCGCCGGCCTGGTGGCCGTGGGTGTCGTTGAAGCGCTTGAAGTGGTCGAGGTCGAGCAGGGCC
>NZ_BMQP01000012.1 GCF_014648175.1 Planobispora rosea | reverse complement strand
AAGATCCACCCGCGGCACCTACCTCGTCGAGCTTTTTACACCGCCCCGAGGACGCCACCCCGTGTCGGCGCCCACACTGGTAACGTACGGCTGGTTGCTCCAGCTCAGGGGTATCTCCTCCCAGTCGGAGGTGATCCGCCGCGCGGTGATGCCGGAGCCGCCGCCCGCCCCGCAGTCATGGGACTGGTAGTTCCACAGGTGCAGGTCTGCGTTTTCCACCTTGCCGCCCATAAGCTCGGCGGGGATGTCGGGGAACTTGAGGTAGCCGCGCCAGCGCTTGGCGATGCCACCGGCGTAGGACTTGCCGACCACGATCTCGGTCTTGTTGAAGTTGTTCCAGCTGTCCGTGAGGTCGTAATCGTTGATGTAGGTGTCCCGGCCGTCTTTATCCTGCTCGCCGGTGTGGCCTTCGTACCAGTCAGAGGCCGCGGCGGTCATCGTCACCGGGTACGTCGTTGCCGGATCGGCCAGGAACGCGGCGTCGGGTGTGAACACCAGGGTCTTGCCGTCTTCGGCGAGCGTGACGACGGCCTTGCCAGTCTTGCCCGAATCAAGCGGGGCGCTTGCGTCGGCGGCCTTGGCGTCCTGCAGCAGGGTCGGCCGTACCTCGGTCAGCGTCTTGCCGTCCTTGCCCACGATGGTGGGCCGGCCCGCGGCGTTGTTCTTGAATGACAATCCTTCGGGCAGGTCAAGTGGGACCCGGAAGGAGAGCGGACCGGTGGGCCGTTCGGTGATGGTGATCTGCTGCTGGAACCCGGTGGGGTTCGCGGTCACCATCAGGTCGCGGCCCTTGCCGTAGGCGGACCGGTAAGTGGCGGTGTTGCCCTTGAGCTTGGGCTTGGGCAGCTTGCCGCCGGGGGCTTCGATCTCGGTGGTGTCCTGAGCGATCTTGCTCTTCAGCAGAACGGTCTCCGCGCCCGCCGACAGGGTCAGGTCGCCCTTGACGGCCTTGGGTTTGATGACGCCGTCTTGCTGCACCAGTGTGGTGTCGATCGGGGTGAAGCCCTCGCCCTTGACCTTCTTGACTCGCACGGGCTCGGTGGACAGCTCCATGCGCAGGGTCTTGCCGTCGGGGTTGGCGAACAGCGTCGTGGTTTCGGTGTTGCGCTCGGGGATCTCGACGCGCTTGCCGGTCTCGCGGGCCTTCTTCTTGGCAGCCTCCACCGTCTCGTCCACGATGGGCTGCCCGCCGTTCTTCGGGGCGGGCGGAGCGGAGGTCTGGGCCGGGGCCGGTTCGGGTTTCTGTTCGGCCCAGGACGGGACCGCGGTCAGGCTGACGACCATGGTTGCGGCCAGGGTGACGGCGGTGGCATTCGCCAGGCGGCGTCTGCGCCTTCGGGGGCCGGAGGAGAGCGATAAGGGCTCTCCGCTTCCTATCAGTAAGGTCACTCAGATCTCCTGCGTGCATGCGAAGTAGCCCACGCCAGAGGCGCAGGCGACTCGAACTCATGTTTGACTCGCAGAAGCTATCAGTAAAGTTTACTTAAAGAAAAATCCATGATCAAGATGATCTTCATGGTCGAATCGATAGTTGACCTGGCAGATGTGGGTGCGAGACCTTGGATGAGGATGCCGATCTGTGGCCATCCAGTCCCGTACCGTGTCGAAATCCGTGATAAGGGGCTTGAGCTGGGATTTCTCTGGAGTGGTCATGCGGCTCGGGACGGTACGCGTTGAGCAACCTGCAGAGCATCCGCCGCGTCAGAACTCGTCACACCGGCTTCGATCCAAGACTCCTCCGGATCAGATATGGGTGCAGCTCGTTCTGAGGGAGCAACTGAGCTGGGGATTCGTGGTCCGGGCCGGTTGAGTGGAGAACCGCGCCTTACCTTCTGACAGGGTGATTCGCGAGTTGACGTCCTTTTCGTTGTTGGGGTTGGCAGAGGCGGGCTGGTCGACGACTCGTCGCCGGTGTGGGTGCCGAAAATTCATCCGTCCCAGTCAAAGTGGTGTGCCAGTACTCAGGTTGAATTCGTAGAGCCCGGGGCGTGACGGCTGCTCGGTGTTGCGGTACGACTGGGTCATGCGGTATGCGCAGAGGGGCGGGTACACCCCCGCCGAGCAGGAGCGCCGCGAGCGGGTACGGCTGAAGGCGGCCGAACGATTCGCGGCAGGCGAGCCCACCAAGACGATCGCGGGGGACCTGCGAGTCGACGAGCGCACGGTGCGGCGGTGGAAGGCCAGATGGCGCGCCGGGGGACAGCGGCACTGAAATCCACCGGGCCGGTCTCGCGGGAGAAGCTGTCGCCCGTCTCGTGGGCCAAGCTGGAGGCCGAGCTGAACCGAGGGCCGCTGGCGCACGGGTTCGCCGATGACCAGCGCTGGACGCTGGGCCGCGTCAAGACGGTGATCGGGCGGATGTTCCACGTCGGCTACACCATCGAGGGGGTGGCCAAGCTGCTGGGAGCGGCATGGCTGGTCCTGGCAGGTGCCGGTACGGCGGGCCGCCGAACGCGACGAGACCGCGATCGCGGTGTGGAAGAACGAGGTGTGGCCGCAGGTAAAACCACCGCGGCGGACCTGGGTGCCTGGATCTGCTTCGCCGACGAGGCGGGTCAGGGGCTGAGGCCGCCCAAAGCGCGGACCTGGGCTCCGCGGGGTGCCCGGCCGGTGGTGCATACCCGCGGTGGCAAGGGACGGGTGACCGTGGCCGGCGTGGTCTGCTTCCGTGCTGGGGAGCGCCCGCGCTTGTTCTACCGGTTGCAGCTGTATCGGGGCCGTCCCGGCGAGCCGAAGAGTTTCGCCTGGCAGGACTACCGTGACCTGATCCTCACCACCCATCAGCAGCTCGGTGCGCCGCTGGTGTGGTGCTGGGACAACCTGAACCGCCACCATGTGCAGGAGCTGGTCGACTTCGCCCGTGAGCATGACGACTGGCTGCGGATCTATCATCTGCCCGCCTACGCGCCGGAGCTGAACCCCGCCGAAGGGGTCTGGTCGCTGCTCAAGCGCGCCCTGGCCAACTTCATCGTCGCTGATCTCAAAGGTCTCGTTCGGATCGTCAAGCGCAAGCTGAAGAAGATCCAGTATCGGCCCCACCTGATCAGCGGATGCCTGGCCGGGACCGGCCTGACCCTCGAACCCTGTTACGCCGAGGAGGGCTCTACGAATTCAACCTGAGTACTCCCTGCGGACACCACCGAGTCGATCACATCGGCGGACATCGAGCCGGGCGATCCGGCTTGTACGGGGGCACTTGCATCAGGTAGGGGTCGGAGCGGGGCGCGTACCGCTTCAGCACCCCTCTCGCGAGGCTTTACTCAGTGATTCGCCGGATCAGGTTGCTCGCGCTGGCCGATGGTGGATAATAGTCAAGGGTCCTATGTTTGCTCGGTGGTTGCTCGCATGTCGCGGTACGGTGTGGCACGCAATGACACAGCCCGACAGGACAAAAAGGACATCTCCGGACGGGATGTCATCAGGCGGCACGCCGTGACAGTAGGCGTCATTGATCAAATCGACTTTTAATCCGTAGGTTCTGGGTTCGAGTCCCAGGCGCCCTACCACTCGCACACCGTCTGACCTGCGTTTTCTCGGTCCAGACGGGCTCTGCGCGAGCCGGAGATCGCCGATGTTTGCTCGGTGGTTGCTCGCGTGTATCGGAACCCGGTCCCCACAAGATCGACTACGGAGTCTGTTCCACATCAGACCCGGCAGACGGCCACGAAAGACCAAGAAAGACAATCCCTGCGGGCCGCCGGGTCTCACACCGCTGGATCCTCGGCAAAACTCATGCCAAGCCAGCCAACCGGCCGACGCGCCCCCGGCGCGATCCAGGATCACATCCGACCTCAGGGCCTACGGGCAAGGAGTACTGCCGACAGCGCACGCTTGCGATCGCGCCCGCTCAGCTGTTCACCGTGCAGGTCTCTTGGGCTGGCTGGAGGCACACCGAGCCGGATCAGCGCCGAGCCGCTGACCCCCTGTCCACCGGGCATCCCCGACGCCGCCGACCCAGAGGCGTGAAGAGCATGCGTATCTTGGTCCGCCCTTGACCCGTCCGCCCGCGCTCAGCCGGAGCCGGTCTGCCGGGAAGCACGGCGCCGGGCCGAACCGGCCGTTCACAGGCTGTGGACCTTGGCCCGTGGCACGGGTCCGACGTCGGACTGCCGGCCCGGGCGTATCGCCGCGTGCCGCTGGCCTGGGCCGGGTCCGGAGCGGGCGGCCAGCGCATCGGCCACCACGCCGGTGGCGAAGGCGTAGATCGCCTTGTGCAGCAGGTCGACCGCCAGCTCGCGACGGGGCCACGACTCAGGAGGCGCGCCGACCCCGGTGGCGTTCTCCAGGATCTGGTCGTTGGTGAGCCGGACCACCGCGAATTTGGCCGAGGACCAGGGTCCACGCAGCCCGGCGTGGGCCATCACCGAACGCAGCACGCCCAGCACGGCTGCCTGTCCGAAGTGCATGGTCCAGTTCACCGGCAGGCTCTGCCGTCCGGGCCGCTCGGCCATCCCGGTCAGCCGTTGCAGGACCCGCGCCGGGACATGGGAGTCCGGCCGGCCGGTCAGGCGCTGCTCGGCTTTTTCCGCCAGTGTCATCACCACGGCCCCGGCCGTCCCGGCGACCAGCCCCTGCCACACCGCGCGTTTCAGCATGAGGTCCCTGTACCCGGCAGCGGCCTCCTGTCACCGGCCGGCTTGATCACCTGTCCGGGGCCGGGTGGGTTCGTCGATGAGTTCGGGAGTCATTTGCTGCCGAATCTGGGCACCACCCACCGATCATCTACCGCCCTGGATGTCGGTGAGTTCCGGCGCCGGCGATGTCCGCCTGAAGGGGTGCCCCCAGCCTAACGATCATGCCCTGGTACGGGATGCCGGGCCAGCTTGATCGCTGAGATCAGCAGCACGAGCGCAAGGGTGAGGATCAGGACAAGGCCGGGGATCACTCCGAGCAGCAAGCCACTGAGCAGAGCATCGGTTACCGACCCAGCGATCATGGCCGCGACGAAGCGGAGAGCGGCGACCACACCGATGCCGAACCTGGCCGTGACTCCGGTGGCCGTCTGCACCGGGCCGCGGAGGTCCTGGCGCTCAACGTCGAGGAATTGGACCTGGAGCATCGGCGGGCGCCTGTCCGGTCCAAGGGCGGCGCGATCGAGTGGGTTGTACTGGGAGTCCGGCACCGCCCGCCTGCTGCCCCGGCTCCTCCGGCTCCCGGACGGCAGCACGCGCACACGCGGTCCGCTGTTCCTGTCGATACGGCGTCCTGTCCTGGCCCAGCGGCACAAGAATCTCCGCACCGCCATCCGCTACGTCAAACCCGGGCCCGAGGCCATCGCCGAGGCCACCGAGGTTCTGCCACCCCGTCGCCGTAAGCACGCTGCGCCCGCTCACGAGCCCGCTGCGCGCGAGCCCGCGCCTCCTCATTGCGCTCCGGCACCTGTTCGACCATCTCGACGTCCCACCACCCGCCGCAGGATCGATCAAGAGATCACGAACAAGACTGAAGGGCGGGCGGCCCGTCAGGTGTCGGGGTGCACAGGCGTACCTCGCCCGTTCGGCGTTTTGCCGTGCGCAGCGACCTGACCGCCGTGGTGCTGGATGCTGCCGGGGTGCCCTTCTGCGACTCGGTCGGTCTCAGCGCGTTGATCGGCGTGCTCAAGCAGAGTCAGGCCGCGCACAAGCGGCTGGCGCTCAGCGGCGTGCATGGCACTCTGGCGCGGCTGCTGGCACTCACCGGCCTGGCACAGGCCTTCGAGATCCACGATGACGTCCAGCAGGCCATCCAGGCCATCCAGGCCGCCGGCTCCGGCGCATGAGCTGGCCGCCGTAGAGGCCACCTGCCAGGAGCGGGAGGTGCCTGGACTACGGTCGGAAAATCCGAAGGCATCGGCGACAATGTTCCACCACATTCCGGCATCCGACCATCACGCACCATGACCGCCGATGCGTACGGCGCACACCGAGCACACGCGGGCGACAGCGAAGTCGCCACCCGGCCGGGTAGGTGGGTGAACCACTGGGCAAAGGGGGCGGGTGGCATGCGCGAGTACCAAGCAGGCGACACCGGCGCCGTCGACCTGCCGTCAGTTTCTGGCAGGGCAATCGCGGATCGGCGCGGTGTGCGGGACAGGGCGGGGTCGATGGCCGTCCCGATCGGGCACTGGCTCGTCAGTGGTGATCTCGCCGGGATGCGCGCATGGGTGCACCAGTGTGCGATCAGTGCCGGGCTGGATGCCGCCCATCTGCCGGCCGGTCCGCCCGCCTCGGGCCGCGACCGGGGCGCCGGCTTGTGGCTGATCGGCCGGCCGGGTGTGTGATGCGGTGGCCGTCGATCGCCGGCCCGCAACCTCGCGCCTGCGCATGGTCATGACACTGGCGCCCGCCTGACAGAGGCTCCCGCGAAGAGCCGCCCGGTGTGCGGCGGGAGGGCAGGCGGGGCCTGCTGCATCGAGGCGACCAGGTCCTCACCGCCGCAGCAGGCGCTCCAGCTGCGGATCGTGCGGAAACATCGCGGTCAGCTGGGTCAGCTCCAGCAGCCGCCGCAGATAACCGTGGGCGTGGGCCAGGCGCAGCCACCCGCCGGCAGAGACGGCTTGGCGCTGGCCGGCGATCAGGGTGTGCAGGCCGCGCGAGTCGCAAAACCCCAGGCCTGCGGCATCGACGACCAGGCGGGTGCGGCCGCGGGCCAGGGCCTGGTCGATCGCCTGGCGCAGGTGATCGGCGCTCAGGGCATCGATCTCGCCGTCCAGGGTGATCACCGTGGCGGCCGGGTGATCGGTGGTGGTGAGCGAGAGCATGGTCATGCGGGGGGCTCCCCCCTTTCAGCGGCCATCGGCAACGTCGACCGGCACAGGCGCCGGTCGGCGGTAACCGCTTGTCTTTTACCGTAGGCCCGCCCCAGGGGGGTTTGACAACCCGCCCTGACAGCGCTTCTCCCAGATCGCTCGCGCCAGAGATTCACCCGGGCATTGGCTAAGGACTTTCGGCAGCCGGCCGATGACGCGGGCATGGACTCTGTTCGCAGCCGACTGCTTGCGCCGGCGGCCCGCCGTACCGGCGGGCTGCTCGTGGGTGCGGTGCTGATCTCGCTGCTGGCCGCGGCCACAGCTGGGGACCTGCGCGGGGAGGTGGTCTACTTCTCCGGGTACGGTCTGGTGTGCGGTGCGGCCTGGTGGGCGGCGCTGCGCCCGGCCGGCCCGGATGGCCGCCGGCCCTGGCTGTGGCTGGCCGCCGCCCAGAGCCTGTGGCTGATCGGCGACCTGGTCTACTCCATCCTCTACTGGATGTTTCCCACCGTCGATCCGACCGGTCTGATCGACGCCCCGTGGCTGGCCGGATACGCCGCGATCGTTGTCGCGATCATGATGATGGCCCGCCGCCGGGCACGCGGCCAGCTGCGCGAACCGCTGCTGGACATGCTCACCCTCACCAGCGCGGTGGCGCTGGGAATGTGGCAGATCCTGGTGGTACCGGCCCTGCAGGAGGCCGGCGGCCTGTACACCGCCGGCATCTGGCTGGATGCCGGTTACGCCGTCGGCGATGTGCTGATCGCCGCCGCGGTGCTGCTGCTGGCGCTCTCGCCCGGCACCCGCACCGCCCCGACCCGGCTGCTGATCACCGCGGCCTGCATCCGGCTGCTGACCGATGTCGGCTACGCCACGCTGCCGGCTCTGATCGACCCCGGTGATCTGGCCCGGCTGGCCGGGGTCGTGCTGCTGGGCAACGCGCTGATGGTCATCGTCGCCCTGCACCCCCAGCGTGCCGAACTGACTCATCCCGGCCGCCGGATGCGCACCTTGCACCCCGCGCGCGTGTTCTTCCTGGGCCTGGCCCTGCTGACCGCTCCCACCGTGGCCGTCATCCACGGCAGCGCCGCCACCGGTGAGCGCATCGCCCTGCTCCTTGCCACCATCGCCGCCAGCGGCTTCGTGCTGGCCCGTTTCACCGGAGCCGTGCGTCAGCAAGAACGCGCCGAACGCCTGCTGGCCTACCAGGCCGCCTACGATCCGCTGACCGGTCTGGCCAACCGCCGCACCCTCACCGCCCACTTGGAGGACTACACCTCCGGCCAGGCCGTGTTCTACCTCGACCTGGATGGCTTCAAGGCCGTCAACGACACCCACGGTCATGAGGCCGGCGACGCCCTGCTGGTGGAGATCGCCAGCCGACTGCGCGCCGCCGCCGGCGCTGGTGACCTCATCGCCCGGCTGGGCGGTGATGAGTTCGTCGTGCTGCATCCTGAGGCGCTCGACCGCCACGACCTCATCACCCGGGCCGAACGCCTGCTGCAATCCATCGCCGAGCCCATCACCTACCACGGTCGTGAGCTACGGGTGGGGGCCAGCGTCGGCATCGCCGTACGCACCGCCGACCCCACGGCCGGCCCCACGGCCGGCATCGCTGCCGGCGAGCTGCTGCGCGCCGCCGATACGGCGATGTATGAGGCCAAACGCGCCGGCCGTGGTCGCTGGGTCCTGGCCGTCCCCCCACCGCCCAATCTGTCCCTGGCCGGCTAAGCGGCCCGCCGGGAACACCGGAACGACCACGTCCGCCGAGGACCGATGGAGATCTCCTCGCCCAGGCGCATGTAGGCCCCGGGGTCGACCAGCCTGTGCAGGATTTTCAACTGCCGCACCGGGCGCCTGCCGTCTTTTGCGCCCCGGGCACCGCGAGGATCTTGCCTACGCCGGAGGGCGGCAGGGCGGGGACACGAGGCGATGACGGACGGGCCGATGCCGCCTGACCAGGCCACACGGCTGGCGGCCGATGTGCTCCGGCTGCGCCACTACGACCGCCGCTTCGGCCAGGTCACCCAGCAGCTGCACGAGACCGAAGAGCTCAAGCACCAGTTCCTGCGCACCGTCAACCATGAGCTGCGCACCCCGCTGACCGCGATCAGCAGCTACCTGGAGCTGCTCCAGGACGGTGACCTGGACCCGGCCACCGGGCACGAGTTCCTGAGCATGATCGAACGCAACAGCGACCGCATCCGGGAGCTGATCGACGGGTTGTTGCTCCTGGCCAGCCTGACCACCCGCACCGTGACCTTCGAACCCGGCCCGGTGGATGTGGCCGCGCTGGTGCGCGAGGTGGTCATCGAGTCCCTGGGCAAGGCCTGGGATGCCAGCGTGATGCTCACCGCGCACGCCAAGACCGAGGTGAGCGCCTGGGCCGATGCCCGGCGGCTGCACCAGGTGCTGAGCCAGGTGCTGGACAACGCCGGCGACACCCTGCACCTGTCGATCTTCGACGCCATGGGTCACGACACCGCCGCCGGGCTGACCGCCACCATCGCCATGGGCGCCTGCCGCAACAACCGCCGCCAGGGCGCCGACCTGCTGGCCGTCACCGAGGCGATCGATGCCGCCATCGCCGAGCAGTTCGGCGGCACCCGTTTTGCCACCGGCATCCTGGCCGACCTCGACATCCGCACCGGAGCGCTGAGGTGGGTCAACCGCGGCCACCACCCGCCGCTGGTCCTGCGCGGCGGCCACGTGGTGGCCAGCCTGGAGGCCGAGCCCGACCCGCCGATGAGCCTGGGCATGGGCGCGTGCACCGAGTCCTCGCACTACCAGCTGCAGCCGGGCGATCGGCTGCTGTTCTACACCGACGGCGTCATCGAGGCCAAAAGCCCCGACGGCCACGAGTTCGGCCTGGAGCGCTTCGCCGACTTCATCATCCGCCGCGAAGCCGACGGCATGCCGGCCCCCGAGACGCTGCGCCGGCTGATCCAGACCCTGCTGGACCATCAGCACGACCATCTCGACGACGACGCCACCGTGCTGCGGGTCGAATGGCAGACCCAGCGTCACCACCGACTCCTGACCTGAGTCCCCCTTGAGCCTCCGCAGAGCTCGGCTGAAGTCCACGGCGGCCTCGGTGACGTCGGCGATGGGCCGGCGGCGCAGGCGTTCTGCATAGCACCCCGATCATGACGATCGAGCTGCGCGCCGTCGCGGAGGACGACCTGCCCTTCCTCAACCGGCTGACCAACGACCCCGACGGGGTGGGCCTCCACCAGTGGTACGGCCGGCACGCCCCCACCGGCATCGCAGGCGCCCGCAGGAGGACGGGCTGCTGAGGGCGGACGGCGGGGTTCTCCTGGTCGTCAAGGGAGGCGACCGGATCGGCTTCGTCTCATGGAGTAAGGCGATCATCACGAGAGCCGGTCACTGCTGGGAGATCGGGCTGATCCCGGCTCCGGAGTTCCGGGGCCGGGGCTATGGGACGCAGGCGCACAAACCCCTGGTGCGGTACCTGTTCGACCATTCGACGGTCCACCGGATCCAGGCCGGGACCGAGATCACCAACGTGGCCGAACAGCGGGCGCTGGAGAAGGCGGGATTCACCCGGGAGGGTGTCCTGCGCGGTGCCGGCTTCCGTGCGGGGAAATGGCATGACGGCGTGCGGTACAGCTTCCTGCGCTCCGATCTCCCCGATCCGGAACGCCCCTGATCATGGCTCCGACTCCGCCGGTGCCGTCACCGCGCCCCGGCCTGCCCGTCCGTCAGGGTCTCGGCGAGTTCGGGCCAGAGGAACGCCAGCGTGGCCGCTCCGCCGAGCAGCGTGTCGATCTCGGCTCTCTCGTCGCTGTCGTGCCAGCGGTCCTGGGGCAGACCGGTACCGAAGAAGATCACCGGTGCCCCCAGGGTCCCGGACAGCAGCTCGGCCGGGCCGCCGCCGCCGTTGCGCATCTGCCCGGCCACCGGGGCGCCGAACCCCCGCTCCATTGCCCGGCCCAGCGCCTCCAGCGCCGGATGGTCCGGCGGGGTGCGGTACGGCTCCTGCGCCGCCTCCAGCGAGATGCTCAGCTCGTAGACGACCTCGTCGCTGATCCGCTCGGCGACCCAGGTCTTCAACTGCTCGGCCGTCTCGGCCGCCTTCTGGTCGGGAACCAGCCGCAGGTTGACGTCCACCGAGGCCACCGAGGCGATCGCGCCCCGGGAGGGCCCGTCGGGATCACCGCCGATGAAGGCGAGGATCTCGGCCGCCGGGCGGGTCCAGGCCCGCTCCAGCACGCTGTAGCCGTCCTCGCCGCCGATGGTGCGGGTCTCGGTGCGCTCCAGCCAGTCGGCGTCGCTGTAGGGCAAGGCGTTGATCAGCTCCCGTTCCCGCCGCGTCAGCTCGACCACCCGGTCGTAGAAGCCGGGCAGCGTCACCCGGCCGTGCTCGTCGTAGAGCTGCGCCAGCAGCTTGCACAGCTCGGCGCACGGATTGGGCGCGACCCCGGAGACGGCGCCGCTGTGGATGTCCCGGTACGGCCCGAACACCTGGAGCTTGGCGCTGAGCATGCCGCGCAGCCCGGTGCAGACCGCAGGCGCCTGCGGCGACCACATCAAGGTGTCGGAGAACACGACCAGGTCGGCGTCGAGTTCGTCGCGGTGGTCGTCCAGCAACGCGGCCAGGTTGGGGGAGCCGATCTCCTCCTCGCCCTCGACGAGCAGCTTGAGGTTGACCGGCGGCGCGTCGCGTCCGCTCGCGGCCAGGTAGGCGCGCAACCCCCACAGGTGGGCCAGCACCTGTCCCTTGGCGTCGGAGGCGCCGCGGCCGTACATCTTGCCGTCGCGCACCTGCGGTTCGAACGGCAGCGACTCCCCCCAGACGTCGGCGCGTACGGCGCGTACGTCATGGTGGCTGTAGACGAGCACGGTCGGCGCGCCCGGTGCGGCGCACCAGGCGGCGTGCACCGCGGGCATTCCGCCCGGGGTCTGCCACAGCTCCACGACGGGGAACCCGATCTCACGCAGCCGGCCGGTCAGCCAGTTGGCCGAGCGCACCACGTCCATGCCGTGCTCGGGGTCGGAGGAGACCGAGGCGATGCGCACCCAGTCACCGAGCTCGCGCAGGAACTCCTGCCGGTACTCGCGAAGGAACCGCCGTACCGCCTCGTCGCCGTCGTCTGCCGTCATAACGGTGAGGCTAGGCGCGCGGATACCGGTCCCACCCCGGCGACATGCCGTTTTACCAAAGGCCGACGGGGCCGCCTCTGCCCTCGGTCTCGATGCGCTCCGCCGGGGAATCGGATACCCGGCTTCCGGAGCGGGTAGGAGTCGGTATCCGAGCGGTGACTCGGTGGGGGCATCGCGATGACCTCACTCGTCCGCTCGGTCCGGACGGCCCGGTCGATGACCGATGACTGGAGAGGTGGTCACGATGAGCCAGATGAGCCATGAGACGTTCGATCTGTCACCCGACCAGGCGGCGGTCTTCCAGGCCGTGTCCCAGCTGGAGAGCAGCGCCGACGGGCCGGGCCATCTGCCGCAGATCGCCCGGGAGGCGGGAGTCGGCCCGGAGCGTGCCCGTCAGGTGCTGGACGAGCTCACCCGCGAGCTGGGCCTGGTCATCGCGATGGACGATCCGCGGAACCCGGATGAGGGTCCGTTCTACCGGGTGCAGTCGTTGCGGTGAGCCGGAGGCGGCCAAGAGGTCGGCACCCGGGATGACCTGCGCCGCCGGTCCCGGGGTGAACAGCATGCGCGCCACCGCCCGGCCCTCACCACCTGTGCCATGGACGGCGCCGTCAGTGGGCGGCCAGGGCCACCTCACCGGCGCTCTGGCGGCTCAGCCACGCCACCACATCGCCCATGGCGCGCCGCTGGGCGTAGATCGCGCGCTGGCGGACCGCCCCCGAGCCCGAAACGCGCAGCCGGGCCAGCCCGTCGCGGACCGTGCCCAGGTCACCGGCCGTCTCCAGCGCCGCAGTGATGCGGGCGAGCAGGGCCTCGACCAGGTGCCAGGCCGGCACCAGCGCTCCGGTGATCAGATCCAGGCCCTGGCCTTCCAGGCCGTCGCGGGCCGCCCGCCAGTAGGCGGCCTCCAGCAGCGTCTCAGGTGGGCGCGGCGCGGGCCGCCCGGCGCGGATGTCGCTCAGCACGCTCATCACCAGCCCCCGCACGATCGCGGCGAACAGGGCGGCCTCATCAGCCGTGGCGCACACGTCGGCCACCCGCACCTCGACCGTGGGCAGGTGATGGGAGGGCCGTACCAGCCAGTACAGCATCCCCTCGTCCAGGATGGCGCCGGAGCCGATCAGCGACTCGACGGCCATCCGGTGTTCGGCGGCGTCCTGCAGATACGGCGGCAGGGCGGCGCTGGGCCAGCGTCCCCAGGTCATCGCCCGCCAGCTGGCATAACCGCTGTCGCCGCCGGCGGTGAAGGGGGAGTTGGCCGTCAGCGCCAGCAGCGTCGGCAGCCAGGGCCGCAGATGGTTGCCCACCTGCACCGCCTCCTCGCGCTCGGGCACCTCGATGTGCACGTGGCAGCCGCAGCATTTCTCGCCGCGGCAGGTGGCGCCGTAGGCGTGGGCGATGCGCCGGTAGCGGGCGTCGTCGGTGAGGGGGGCGTCGCTGGCCGAGTGCTCCAGCGGGGCCGTGCCGCAGGCCGCCAGCCGGCAGCCCGCCTGCCGTGCCGCGCCGGCCAGCTCAGCGCGCAGGCCGGTCAGCTGCCGCCGCAGCGCGGCCAGGTCGGTGTGCGGATGGGTGGCCGTCTCGATCTGGCAGGTGGCGATCTCCCGCTGTAGAAGCTCATGGGAACCGATCCCGGCCAGGATCTGCTCCACGGCCGGGACCGTCTGCCCGGTGTGCGGTTCCAGCAGGAAGAATTCCTCCTCCACCCCCATCGGTGGTACTTCCATGCCGCAAGACGAGCCGCGCCGTACCGATCGCGACGCGGCGGAGGCAGGGAACCCGCGAGCCTCGCACCGCCGCGCCGCCGAACGCCGTTGTGCCATCATGCCCACCCCCGACCGGCAACCGCCTGCATGGCTGCCTTGAGCTGCGATAACGGGCTGCCCTCCAACAGGCGCCTCACACCTTCACCCGCCTGCCCGGCCCGCACGGGTGGCGCTTGCCGCAAAGGGCCCGGACCTTCAGGTTCCGCCATGGCGAGCGGGTTTTCCCATGGCGAGACCGCCTCACCCCAATGGCGGCTCCTGTGCAGCGTGCGGCCCGGTGATGCTTACCCGGCCACGGGTGAAAGGCGGCGGAAAACAGAGGTTGCGCTCTGGGGCGACGGGTAGATCGCAGCTGCGGCCACCCCAGCCGGGGGCGGCCGTTCGCATGCGCGCACCGCCGAGCGATCGCAGCGGCCCCGGTGCTCGTGCCGGATGGTGACCGGCTGCCCATCACCGAGCCCACTGAAAGGATATGCAGTGATCAAGCGTGCCAAGCCGACCAAGAACGGTCAGGTCAAACTCACCTTCACCGTCCCGGCCGACCAGGTGTTCGGCGGGGTGTCGGTGGTCGGCGACTTCAACGACTGGGACCCCTACGCCCACCCGATGCAGCTGGCCGGCGACCGCTACCAGGTGAGCCTGACCGTCCCGGCCAGCCAGGAGATCTGTTTCCGGTACCTGGCCGCCGGCGGGGTGTGGTTCGACGACGCCGAGGCCGACTACCACGACCATCGGGGCGGCCACATCAGCCCGGCCATCGCGCAAAGCCCCGAAGTCGAGGCTTTCGATGACGCCCGTCACCTGAACGGGCACCGTGACCAAGCACCCGACCTGCGAAACAGCAGCCAGGCCGCGATCGAGGCCGAGATCGCCTCGACACCGGCCTGACCCGGCCCGCCAAGGACCGACCCGGCACACACGACCCCAGAAAGCAGCTGCGCCAAACGGTTCGCTTATAGAAGTCTTCGGTCCTGGTGCGGGTGTGCTGTCTCCACGGCCGAGTGCAGGCGGCCGGGTTCGCGGTGGTGGACATCTGTCCCCCGCGGACGCATCGGCCGTCTATGCCGAATGGCGCATCGCGACCGGTGCGCCGACCGTGCTCGCCTACGGCCACTGCGATGTGCCCGAGCTGAGCCGGCGGCGGACCGGTCTGCTCGGCCTGCGGGTGCGTGGCGGCCGCTTCCAGGCCCGGAGCACCCGTGACGCCAAGGCGAGGTGGGAAAGCCCCGTCGCGCTGCCGTCGGGGCCGTAAAGATTCTGTCGGGCAGGGGGTTGGCGGGCAGAAGGTCGGATACGTTGGAATCGAGTCCGGTCCCTGCCTTCAACAGCGAATCGACATCGACCTCGCCGGGATCACGTTCTTCGACGGGCGTGGCATCACTGCGCTCTTGAGGAGCCAGCAGGACGCCGCCGAGATCGACTGCCGCGTGGTGATCATCCGCGTCAGCCGGATCGTGCACCGGATCCTGGAAATCGTCGGGCTGCTGGAGCGGTTCAGCTCTCGCTGAGCCCTCACCGGTGCCCTTACCGCGGCCCGCGTTCTAGGACAGCGGGCGTCGTGACCGGTCACCGGCCGCGACGCCCGCTCAGCTCCCCGGTGTCGACCAGGTATCGGGCGATATCGTCCAGCTTGGTATTGGTCTGCTGGCTGGCGCGCACCAGCAGCGCGAACGCCTGCTCGGCGGTGATCCGGTGGCACTCCATCAAGATGCCCTTGGCCTGCCCGATCAGGTCGCGCATGGCGACGGCACGGGCCAGGTGCTCCTCCTGCTGGGCACCGGACATCGCCACCTCGGCGTGCGTGGCGAACAGCAGGCCCACGTGTTCGGACTCGTCGCCGAAGGCGTTCTTCCGGCATGAGTACAGGTTCAGCCCTCCCAGGTTGTCGTTCTGCACATACAGCTGAAACGACAGCATGCTCCGCACGCCGAGTTCGGCCGCGCGTTCGGTGAAGGCGGGCCAGCGCTCTTCCTCGGTCAGATCCGGCAACCGTACCGTCCGCTGGTCGTAGACGGCGTCCAGGCACGGCCCCTGGCCGGTCTCGCACTGGATCCGGTCCGTCTGAAGCTTGACGGCCAGATCATCATCCGACGCCCGGCCGCGATAACGCGATGACGGCCACCCCTGCCGCCCGTCACCTGCCGTGTCACCGCCGTCGTCGACCATGCTGTGCTGTCTCCCGTTGCTCCGGCGGCTCCGGACGGATGACTTCGCACCAACCGGAGCCTTGGCCGGGAAGGTGTGACGGCACCTTCCCGGCCCGACAGGCTTCCTGTCCGCCGGTGCGAGCCTGCTACCCCGCAAACCAGACATGATGTATCCCGGCGTGATCGAGCCGCCACCGGCGAACGAGCCGGGAACGACCTTTCAAGAGACGGCGGAGACAGGTGACGTCCTGGGCCGCTTCAGAAGCTTGAGACATGCGGGTCGCCCTGACGCGGCTCTCGCCGTATGGACTGTGCGCCCACCGGCCGGTCAGGCGGGCACCCTGCCGGCTCGGCGCCGCCTGCTGCGGTACTTGCGGGATCTCAGACCTGGTGCGGCCAGTGGTATCGCGCGTCGAGTTGATCCAGTTCGTCGGGGGCCAGCTCGGAGATGGCCCTGTCGTCCAGGTGCTCGCGTTCATGCAGGTCGCTCACGATGGTCTCGACCAGCGCGGGGTCGTCTTCGCCGAGGGTCCAGGTGATGTTGCGTCGGGCGGATTCGGCCAGTTCGGTGGCCATGAAGGGCTGCTCGTGCACGGTGGTTCCTCCTGTGCCGCTGGATCCGCTGTCGGGGACGGGTGGTGCGAGATGACGGCCGAGCAGACGGTCGCGTCCCCGGTTTCTGTGCCCGTCGGGCACGGCGACCGGGTGATGAATCCTCCGCGCCGGAGCCCAACGGAGTGGACCGCGGCCGGACTGCTCCTCCTGACGGCAAGAAACTCCACTTCCACCATATAGTGGACATTTCTCGCTTTTAAGCGGGGTGGCGGGATGTGGGTGCCAGAAACTCGGCCACCCTATGCGACCTGCACATACTCATGCATCAGCCCGCTGAGACGATCACGGCGGATGACCTCGATATCGGCCTCGACCGGGTCGGGCAGGGCTCGGAGCGGAGCGGCTTGCCTCAGGGATCGGTGCGGCCGGTGCTCGTTGAAGTGAGCCTCGTACGCGGTCAGCACCCGTCGTAGATGACGGGCGTTGACGATCAGCATCCGGTGAATAATAGTCAAGGATCCTATGTTTGCTCGCGTGTATCGCAACCCGGCCCCGCGAGATCGCCCAGGGGACCTCTTCCACGTCAGACCTCGCAGAAGGTCATCGGAACACCGAGAAAGCAGGTCTCTGAGGGCTGTCAGCCCTCAGAGGGTCGAATCCTCGGTGAGTCCTCGGTCAAGCCGCTCTTCCCGCCACACAAGCCCTCCGGCCTGGCACGGCGTACTTCCCCGGACCATGTATCCCTCGTGTCGTACTCCGGCCCGCATCCATCGCCCCGACGATCCGCCTCCTCACCCGATTTCCACACCAGGACGCCCCAGACACCTGAGACGTCGGTCCCGGCAGGCCGGACGCGTCAGCCGGAAGGCTTCAGGAGCGGGGGCGGAAGCGGCTCTGGCAGGGTCAGATGCACGCACGCGCCTTCATGCTGCCCACTTTCCATGCTCACCGTGCCACCGTGCAGGTCCATGATCTTCTCCACAATGGACAGGCCCACCCCGGTGCCTTCGACAGCCTGTTCCTCGGTCTGCGGAGCGCGGTAGAAATCCTCGAAGACGTGCAGCAGTTCCTCGGGCTCGACGCCGATACCGGTGTCGTGGACCTCCACGTGCGGCGCGGGGTCGGCGGTGACGATCACGTCGATGGCGCCGCCGGGCGGGGTGAACTTGACCGCGTTGTCCAGCACCTGCATCAGCGCGGTCTGCAATTGCTCGGCATCGCCCCACGCCGGTACCTGCTCCAAGGCGTGCAGGTTCAGCACCTGCTCCTTGAGCCGGGCGGCCGGGGCGGTCTGCTCAACTGCCTGGCGGGCGAGGTCGGCCAGGTCGATGCGGGCCGGGGTGAAGGCGGCGGTCTGGGCATTCAGGCTGGCCATCAGCAGCAGCGTGTCGATCAGGTGCAGCATGCGATCGCCGTTGCGCTCGATGACGTGGAGAAACCACCGCTCGGTGGCCTCATCCAGGCCGCCCTCCTGGACCAGTTCCAGATAGCTGCGGATCGAGGTCAGCGGCGTGCGCAGCTCGTGATTGATGTTGCACAGGAACTGGTCTTTGAGGTTTTCCAGGGCGTGCCGCTGCCGGGTGACCTCATCGGCCTGGTGGGCGCGGCCGTGCAGCTCCATCAACGTGACGGCGTGGGTGGCCAGGGTGTGCAGGGCCTGGCGCTGTCCGGCGTTCAACCGGCGCGGCTGGTGATCGGCCACGCACACCGTGCCCAGCGCGTGCCCGTGGCCGCTGATCAGTGGGGCCCCCGCGTAAAAGCGCAGATGCGGCTCGCCAGTGACCAGGGGATCGTCACGGAAGCGCGGATCGGCGCGGGCATCGGGCACCTCGTCACTCATCACACGCCTCCCCCGCGCTCCGCCTGATCGGCGTGTCCGTACGGGCAGATCTACCCGGTTTCGCCCTGAGGTTGTCCGCCGCCTGCGGCATGTCAGGCAAAGATCAGGACCGGACCGGTCCCGGACCCCGCTCACCACTTCGCCGATGTATCCTGCCCGCCCATGGCGGGCTGTGCCGTCTGCACCGATGATGGAGGGGTTCACAGTCCGCTCGTTGTGATCGGGTGACCGCTACGCGCGGGACCGGTGCGGCCGATGGTTGTTGTAGTGATCGGCATACTCGGTCAGCACCGACCGCAGGTGCCGTTCGTTGGAGATCAGCATGCTGCCAGGGCACTCGGCCCGTACGGTGCGACCCATCGCTCGGCGTAGCAGTGGCCCGCGGCGTGCGCGGCGGCGTCTTCAGCCCCCTCACGCCCGCGCCGGCGAAGACTGCGTCGAATGCGCCGGTGAACGTGGTACCTCGGTCACGAATGAGGAAGCGGAAGGCACTGACCTGGTCACCGAGGTTCATGAGCAGGTTGCGGGCCTGTTGAACCGTCCACGCTCCGGTCAGGTGGGCGGTCACACTGAGGATGTGCACGCGCCGGGTGGTGATTTCCATGACGAACAGCACATGCAGGCGCTTCAAGAACACCGTGTCGACGTGGAAGAGATCGACGGCCAGCAGCCCATGCGCCTGGGTGCGTAGAAAGGTCCTCCACGAGGTGCCGGTGTTTCGCGTAGCCGGACCGACCCGCCGGCTCCGCAGGATCCGCCGCATGGTCGCTTCACTCACGCGATAGCCGAGCCGGACCAGCTCGCCGTGCACCCGGCGGTATCCCCAGGCCGAGTTCTCCCGCGCCAGGCGCACCACCCGTTCCCGGATCTCCTTACCTGGTTGCCGTGCCCGGCGGGTACGGCAACCAGGGACGCGACCGTCCCGCTCGGCCGCCATCTCGCACCGCTCGTCCCCGACAGCGGATCCAGCGACACAGGAGGGCTCCACCGTGCACGAGCAACCCTTCTTGGTCACCGAACTGGCCGAGTCCGCGCGGCGCGACATCACCTGGACCCTCGGCGAAGACGACCCCGCGCGGGTCGAGACCAGCGTGAGCGACCTGCATGAACGCGAGCACCTGGACGACAGAGCCATCGTTGAGCCGGCTCCCGACGAGCTGGATCAGTCCGACGCGCGACACCACTGGCCGCACCGGGGCGGCCGGGATCGCTCGATCGATCCAGCCTGGCTTCGACCGGGCACCCTGACGCCGCAGCACCATCTCGACACCGGAGCGCGGTTGGGGATCACGCGCGTCAGGCGATCCCCAGAAAGGCTACGAACTGGACAGATGGCATTATCGGCAGGCGCACCGTCCAGCTCAGATCATCTTTTTCCGAGCGGATCCGTACACGTCAGTCTGATGCCGGAAGAGGTTTCCTCTACCGTGAAACGAGCGGTGGAACTTCCCCCCTCGGGCATCATCGCGTCATACAGGTCAGCGTTGTCGATCTCCACTACGCCGCCCGCCCTGCGGATCATCACCAGCATCATGGCTCGGATATCGGCATCACTGGGCTCGCTCATCGTGGCCTCCCGGCTCGATCCGCCGATCGTCCCCCGCCGTGCCCCAGCCGGTGGCACATCCACCGGCACCCGCGAACACGCTGCGGATCAGCGGCACCGGCCCACCTGGCCAAAGCCGCAACATCACAGTAGAGCGGACTTCCCGAAGGATACGATCTTCGATTCCAGCCTACCCCTTTTCCTCCGTTTCCCGCCCGACAGGATCCAGAAAATATGACAGCAGCCCCAAAAGGTGGCCAGAGCGAATAATTCAGTCAATGAGCGTGCAGGGCGGTGACCGGCGCCGAACCGACGCAACGACTCCGGCCTCAGCCGCCGGCGGCCGCGAACCTGGCACCGCAGCATCACTGCACCGTTCCAGGAACCAGACATACGCCCGGGAATATATTCATGACGCCGGGGCTGGTCGGAACCCTGTTTCCGCACGCCGTCGCCTGATGCCTGCTTCCGGAGCCACGCCGTTCCCCAGGAGATCTCCCTCGGATGAGGTAGGCTGGAGATTACCGAGGACATTTCGCACGTTGGCATTCAGGTCGGCGTCGCCCGCGGCGATAGACCGTTCGGGGTCCGCTGGAGGGCCTGGATAGGCCAGGCGATCATGACCATGACGCCAATGCTGCTTTCTCATCTCACACCGCTGGGCGCCGCCGCTGCCAGGGTTCCCACGGTCGATTCACCGGTCCGGATCAGTCTGGATCCCCTTCCCTGCCGGCGGGGCACCCTGGACGGGGCGTGGTGGCCGTACTCTCGTGACGCCGCCGCCGAACTGCCCGGGCTCATCGCCGCCGTCGATCAGCGACTCGGCCGGAACACGGTCCGCGTCGGCCTGCACCTGAACGCCTGGGAGCACATCCCGCGCCGCATCCCGGCCCGGGGACGTCAGATCAAGGTGGGATGGTTCCGCCACACCCACCCCCACCTGATCACGCTTATCCTCGCAGGTGCCGAGCCCGTCACCTTGCTGGTCATCACACCGGACACGGCGGCCGGTCCCGCCAGGTTCGCTCTCGCACTCGCCGCCGCAGGCACGCTCGGCCTCCGGCCGGCCGACATCGTCACCCTCGCGCGACGCTCCGCCGTACCGGCCGTCCGCGCCTTGGACGATGACGGCCCTGCCGGCTGGGAGAACGAGGGCGGACACCTCGCCGATCACCCGGCCGCGCCCTGACTTCCCGAGCCTGACCGGGCAGCCGGCTCAAGCGGCACCGATGTCGCGATCCGGCAGCCGGCCGGAAGTCGCCTCGCTTCTTCTGCTTCCTTCTCTTCTCCGATCGGAGAATCTCATGACCGTCGCCACAGCCTCCCCGCCCAGCGGGGTCGGCTCATCAGCTCCCACCGTCATCCGCCTGTCCGGGGAAATCGACATCCTCACCCGCACAGCACTTCGCCGCCGTCTGCTGAGTGCCCTGCACTACAGCACCAACCTGCTCGTCCTCGATCTGTCGGAGGTGTCGTTCTGCGACGCCTCCGGGCTGAGCGCGCTGATCGACGTCCAGCGCCGTGCCCGGACGCAAGGCATCACCCTCGTCCTGACCGCGCCGAGTCCGTGCATGTCACGGATCCTGCACATCACCGGCCTGGATCGCAGCATGCTGATGGCGGCGTGATCGGATGCGCGCTCACTCCCCCGCCGAAGCTTACGACGGGCGCTCGCCGTTCCCGCAGGCCGCGCAGCACCCCACCGCCCACACCGGGCAGGTGGCGTTGACAACCGCGATCGTGCTGACCCCGTTCCTGGCGTTGGCCGTCGGCGTCTGGCTGGCCTGGGGTAACGGGATCACCCTGACCGACCTGCTGCTGGCCGTCGCCTTCTACGTCGTGACCGGGTTCGGGGTCACGGTCGGCTTCCACCGGCTGCTGACCCACCGCTCCTTCACCGCCCGCCCTTGGCTGCGTGCCACCCTGGCGGTGGCCGGATCCATGAGCTTCCAGGGCAACCTCATCGACTGGGTCGCCGTGCACCGCCGCCATCACGCCTTCACCGACCGTCCCGGCGACCCGCACTCGCCCTACCGCTACGGCGCCCACCTCGGCGGGCAGCTGCGCGGCCTGGCCCACGCCCACCTGGGCTGGCTGTTCACCGACCAGCACGTCCCCGCCGGGCGTTACGCCCCCGACCTGCTCGGCGACCCGATGATGGTACGCATCGCGCGTGCCTTCCCCGTCCTGTGCGCCGCTTCCCTGCTCCTGCCGTTCGCGGCCGGGTGGGCGATCAGCGGCAGCCTGTACGGCGGGCTGACCGCGTTCTTATGGGCCGGCCTGGTCCGCATCGCCCTGCTGCAGCACGTCACCTGGAGCGTCAACTCCCTGTGCCACATGATCGGCGACCGGCCCCACGCCACCCGCAAGCACGATCGCTCGACCGACCTGTGGCCGCTGGCGGTGCTGTCCTTCGGAGAGAGCTGGCACAACGGCCACCACAGCCAGCCCAGTTGCGCCCGCCACGGTCGCGGCCGGCGCCAGATCGACCCCTCGGCCACCCTCATCCGCCTGTTCGAACGCCTGCGCTGGGCCGACCACGTGCACTGGCATACCCCTGGCGACCTCCAGCGTCCTCGGACTGTGGCGAGCATCCACTCCCTGCGCACCGGCACAAGCCCGACCAGCGCCGTCCCCCAGCTGACCGGCCACCGTAATGGCGTCCGCCGCGGCGACCAGCGTCGGCCCGCCCCGTACCGACGCCCGTAAGCGAGCTCACCAGGAACCGGGTGCGGGTATGCCCGGACACAACGGCCAGTGCCGATTCCCTGTCAGCTGGATTCTGCCCGGGACCGGAATCTCCGCTGACCGGGTACCGGGGGTTACTGCTTTTTCGCCACCGGGGGCAGACCGATCAGGTGTGCTTTCGGCGCGGTGGAGCCGCTGGTGGCGGTAGTGATCAGAGCGGCGGTGGATTCGGCGGCGGCCTGGACCCCCTGCGGGTAGACGCTGGTATAGGTGTCGCGGGTGGTTCCAGATCAGGGTGCGGTCCAGCAGTTCACGGCGGCAGGTCTGGATCCACCGCTCCATGATCGCATTCATCCGGGGGATCTCCGGATGCCGGTCGTAACGACGCGAAGTCCGGTATCGGCCAGCACCGCGTCGAAGGCCGCAGTGAACGAAGACGTACAGCCGGGCCCCGGTCAGGGTGCGGACTTCGAAGAAGTCGCACGCCGGCAGGGCGTACGCCTGGCTGCGTAAGAAATCGGCCCAGGCGGTGTGCTGCCGCTCGGGTGACGGGTCGATGCCGTGAACCTTCAAGATCTCCCACACGGTGGAGGCGGCGACCGTGACGCCGAACCCAGCCAGCTCGCCGTGGATACGCCGGTACCCCCAGCAGGGATTCTCCCGGGCCAGACGCAGCACCAGCAGACGGATGGAGGAGATGGTACGCGGACGCCCTCGACGCCGGGGCGTGCAGGCCGCGGCGGCGTGGATCTCACGGCTCCGAGACTCGAGGTACGTGATCACCAGTCAGCGCTCTGGCCTGCGCGGATGAATTTCCGGCCCCCGCAAGACCAGGCGAAGGACCCCTGCACGACACGATCCGGATCCGCGAGACCACCGGGCCTCGGCTCCAGTGCCCACGGTATTTCCCACCACCCGGGCAAGGGTCGTGCGTACGCCCGAAGACATGACCGCCGCCCATGACTACGACGACGTGCACCACCTCGTCGGGCAGCTGACCCCCGGCCAGCTGGTCGAGGTCTGCGCCCACGCGCTCCGGCTGGTCACCGGCCGCCGGACCTTCGTGCCGTGGAGCGAGCTCAGGCGCACCGCCGCCCGCCTGCCGCGCATCGACTACGCCGAGTTCCGCAGCGACGTCGACGCCGCGATCGACTCCGACAGGTAGAGGAGACGGAGAGACACAAGAACCGATCTTTCCTGAGCCGCCGCATCAGGTCGATATGAAGGTCAAACACCATGCGATGACTTTTGAAGCGGTACAGGTGTACGGCCCGGCGGCCATGGCCGTCCTGCTGTCCGCAACGTCGAACGAGACCCGTGGACGAGTCATTTCTCTATGGAGCGCCACAGCCGCCTTCAGTCTCGGTGTCTCCTCCGCCGTCACCGGCATGTTCATCGACCGGCTGGGCGTGACCACGGTGTTCGTCGCTCTTGGCTCGATCATGGCGATCGCCGGTGGTGTCTGGCTGGTTGCGCGCCATCCGCACGTCCCGGAGCGGTAGGCGAGTCATCCCGGTCGATGTGGTCGGCGTGATAGAGGCCCTGGCTCAGCAGCCGGCGTACATGCTCGTCGGCGGCGCTGTAGTAGACGAACGTGCCCTCGCGGCGGCCCTTGACCAACCCGGCAAGGCGGAGTTTGGCCAGGTGCTGGCTGACCGCGGTGGGGGCGGCGTCGGCGAGCTCAGCCAGACAGGCGACGGACGACTCGCCCTGCAGCAGCGCCCAGAGGATCTTGATGCGGGTGGGGTCGGACAGCAGCCGGAACGACTCGGCGGCCAGGTGCACCTGCTCCTCACTGGGCATCTCGAAGTCGGGCAGCGAGGTGTGCATGACGCCAGCATATAGCTCTCGACCTTATTGTTTGCGTATATGCGTAGCTGCGCATATACGATGCTCCGGTGACCGAGCTGAGAACCTCCCCCACCCCTGAGACCACAGTCGTTCCCACGACGCGGAATATGACGTCATGGCGGTCGGCCATGTGGTCGCTACCCGAGGTGCACTGGGCGGCGGTCGCCACCGCGCTGTTCGCCGCCGGCGGCCTGTGTCAGTTGGCCGGAACCCCGCCGTGGCTGTGGTGGACCCTGTATCTGGCCTGTTACGCCGCCGGGGGCTGGGAGCCGGGCCTGGCCGGGCTGCGGGCGCTGCGCGAGCGGACGCTGGACGTGGACCTGCTGATGGTCGTCGCGGCGATCGGCGCCGCCGCGATCGGGCAGGTCCTCGACGGCGCGTTGCTGATCGTCATCTTCGCCACCTCCGGCGCACTGGAGGCCGTGGCCACCAAGCGCACCGCCGACTCGGTACGCGGCCTGCTGGACCTGGCTCCCGAGCGGGCCACCCGGCTCACCGTTACCGGGAACCGGGCGGCGGAGGAGGTGGTGGAGGCAGCCGTACTGCGGGCCGGTGAGGTGATCCTGATACGGCCGGGCGAGCGGATCGGCGCCGACGGCCACGTCATCACCGGGCATAGCGACGTCGACCAGGCGAACATCACCGGCGAGAGCCTGCCGGTCGACAAGCAACCCGGCGACGAGGTCTTCGCCGGAACCCTGAACGGCACCGGCGTGCTGCACGTGCGGGTGACGCGCCCGGCCGCCGAGAGCGTCATCGCCCGGATCGCAGCCCTGGTGGAGCAAGCCAGCACCACCAAGGCACGCACCCAGCTGTTCATCGAGAAGGTCGAACAACGCTACTCCGTCGTCATGGTCGCCGCCACGGTGGCGCTGTTCGCCCTGCCGCTGCTGTGGGGCGCCGACGTGCAAGACAGCCTGCTACGCGCGATGACCTTCATGATCGTCGCTTCTCCGTGTGCGCTGGTGCTGGCCACCATGCCACCGCTGCTGGCCGCGATCGCCACCGCCGGACGGCACGGGGTGCTGGTCAAGTCCGCACTCGTGATGGAGCGGCTCGGCACCGTCACCCGGGTGGCTTTTGACAAGACCGGCACCCTGACCGAGGGCCGTCCGCACCTGGCCGAGGTCCGCCTGCTGCCCGGTGCCGCCACGGGCCGCACCGGGGGCCTTACCAAGGAGCGGTTGCTGGCGCTGGCGGCCGCCGCCGAGCAACCCTCGGAGCATTCCCTGGGCCGCGCCGTGGTACGGGCCGCCCACGCGGCCGGTCTAGCGATCGCACCGGCGGACGAGTTCGCCTCCGAGCCCGGCCGGGGCGTGCGTGCCCGCGTCGGCGGCCTGCTCGTCGAGGTCGCCGGCCCCACCGGTCCCCGGCACGACCGGAACCGGGCCGCACACGAGGCGATCACTGATCTGCAGAACAGTGGATACACCGCCGTCGTGGTCCGCCTCGACGGCACGGCTGTCGGTGTGCTGGCCCTGGCTGACCAGATCCGCCCCGGCGCCGCCGAGGCCGTCACCCGCCTGACCGTCCTGACGGGTGCCGCGCCTGTACTGCTGACCGGCGACAACGCGCCAGCCGCCGTCCAACTGGCCGGTCAGGCGGGCATCGGCGACGTGCGCGCCGAACTGCTGCCCGAGGACAAGGTGAACGCTGTGACCGACCTGCAGCGCCGCGGTGCCCGGGTGGCGCTGGTCGGTGACGGCGTCAACGACGCCCCCGCCCTGGTGACCGCTCACGTCGGCATCGCGATGGGCCGTGCCGGATCCGACCTTGCGTTGGACACCGCCGACGCGGTCATCACCCGCGACGAGCTGACCGCCGTTCCCACCGCCATCGCGCTGGCCCGGCGCGCCCGGCGCATCGTGATCGCCAATCTCGTTATCGCGGCCGCCTTCATCACCGTCTTGGTCACCTGGGATCTGTTCGGCGAGCTGCCCCTCCCGCTCGGCGTGGCCGGGCACGAAGGCTCCACCGTCATTGTCGCCCTCAACGGGCTGCGCCTGCTGCGCGACACCGCCTGGTACCGCGCCGCCGGTCCCATCCGCCCTCGGAAGTGAGCACCGCGAGTGCCGAATATTCATCCGCGCAAGCTGCAGCTGCTGCACACTCCGCGATGACCCGTTGGAAGAGACCGCCCAGTGAACGCACCGAGCAGAACGCAGAGCCGCGACGATCGTGACTGCGTCCAGGGGGGAAGGCCCTGTACCGCTTCAAAACTCATCGCATAGGGCTTGATCTGGGAGTTCTCTGGAACGGCTACGCGGCTCGGTGGTAGGCGTCGATCGGCCCGCTGAACGCCCTCGGGCGTTCGATCCGGCCTTCCAGCGGTACGACGGTCCGCTCGTCGTGATCGGGTGGTCGCTGCGCGCGGGACTGGTGCGGTCGATGCCCGTTGTAGTGAGCGGCATTCTTGGTCAGAACGGACCGCAGGTGCCGTTCGCTGGAGATCAGCATGCGGTCGGTGCACTCGGCCCGTACGGTGCGCACCCACCGCTCGGCGTAGCAGTTCGCCGGCGCCGTTCGAGGCGGCGGTGCCAGGCCAGCGGGGTGCCCGGCGTCAGCAGCCGGTGAGCCCGCAACCCGGGCGGCACGAGCGGGGAGCACCAGGTGACCGTCGCCCGCTCCCGCTCGGTCCTGGGCCCCTACGAGCCGGGATCGACTACCCGGCCGGCGACGTCGGTCCCTTCCCGGCACCGAGGTTCTCGGGTGGGTTGTACCCGGTCTGCGGCCGGACCGGTCGGCCGCAGGCACCGGGTCACATCAGGTAACGCAACCACAGGTACGGCGCGACCAGCGTGACGGTCACCACCGTGACGATCAGGCCGTACTTGGTGAACTGCCAGAAACTGATCGGCGTGCGGTTGCGCGCGGCGATGCCGAGGACGACCACGTTGGCCGCGGCGCCCACCGCGGTGGCGTTGCCGCCCAGGTCGGCGCCGAAGGCCAGTGACCACCACAGCACCTGGGCCGTCTCGTTGCCTCCGTTGGCCTGGACCAGCTGCTCGACGATCGGGCTCATGGTCGCCACGTACGGGATGTTGTCGACGATGGCCGACAGTCCGGCCGAGGCGCCCAGCAGACCCATGGTGGTCAGCTCCAGCTGACCGGCGGTGGCATCCACCGCGGCCTGCGACAGCTGTCCGATGACGCCGGTCTCGACCAGGGCGCCGACCATGACGAACAGACCGGCGAAGAACACCAGGGTGGGCCACTCCACCTCGGCGATGGCCTGCTCGGTGGTGACCTTGGTGGCGGCCACCAGGATCCCGGCGCCCAGAATCGCCACCACCGACGGCTCGTAGTGCAGCACCGGGTGCAGCACGAAGGCGGCCATCACCAGCGCGAGCACCGCCAGGCTCTGCCACAGCAGCCGCCGGTCGGCGATCGCCTCGCGCTCGTCCAGCGCCATGATCTGCGCCGCCCGCTCGGGGTCGTAGCTGAAGGAGCGGCCGAACATCAACCAGCACAGCCCGACGAACACGACCATGAGCCCGATCACCATGGGCGCCATGTGCACCAGGAAGTCGTTGAAACTCAAGTTCGCCCGGCTGGCGATGATGATGTTGGGCGGATCGCCCACCAGGGTGGCGGCCCCGCCGATGTTGGAGGCCATCGCCTCGGCGATGAGGAACGGCGCCACCGGCAGCGCCAGGCGCTCGCACACCAGAAACGTCACCGGCGCGATCAGCAGCACGGTGGTGACGTTGTCCAGCAGCGCCGAGGCACCCGCGGTGATGAGCACCAGCAACACCATCAGCCGGAACGGCCTGCCGCGGGCTTTCTTGGCGGCCCAGATCGCCAGATACTCGAAGACACCGGTCTCCTTGAGCACCCCGACGATGACCATCATGCCCAGCAGCAGGAAGACGACGTTCCAGTCGATGCCGGCGTGCTCGGAGAAGAACGCCGCCTCCGCGTCGGTGGCGTGGATGGCCAGCATGATGCCGGCGCCGCCGAGGGCGGCGGCGACCCGGTGGATCTTCTCCGTGGCGATCAGCGCGTACGCGCCCAGAAACACCGCCACCGACACCCAGGCGAGTACGCTCATCCGGCCAGCGCCCGCTCCAGCAGCGCCTGCAGCGTGACCACGCCGGCCAACCGCCCCTGCTCCAGCACGGCCACCAGCGGGCTGTGCGTGCGGGCCATCAGCGCGGCCAGCTCCAGAACGGTGGCGTCGGGGTCGGCGACCGGCAGTTCACGCAGCTCACGTGGCCGGGGCGGCAGGCACTCGCGCACCGTCCGGCCGCTCAGGGCGCGCAGGAACCCGTCGGCATGGGCTTCATCGACCACCCGGGCCAGGGCCGGATCATCCTGGCAGTAGGCGGGCACGGCCAGGGCCAGCACCTCGGTGCCGGGCAGGATGGCCAGCGGCGAGCCGTCGTGATCGACCACGATGAGGCCGGGCAGGTCCTGCTCGGCGAGCAACCTCGCCGCGTCGATGACGGGTGAGTCCAGTCCCACCACCGGGAAATCGGCAAGCAGATCACGAGCGCGCACGGCACATCCTTCAGTCAGCGAGTCATCACATGCCGACCAGACTTCCCGGCGCACCTGCCGTCACCGTATCAGGCGCCACCGGGATGAAACGGTCTTGACCATTACGTGGGAGAGACGCGTCCTCCCCCGCCCCGGTGAGGCTACGGTGATCCGTCGCCGTCCGGCTCCTTGCCGCGCAGGCGGGCGCGGACCCGGCCGGCGGCGCCGTACCAGGCGGGCACCTCACGCTCGTCGTCGAACCAGCGCGCCACGACGATGTCGGTGGACGAGTGCAGCAGGATCGACAGCACGATGGTCACCGCGACCAGCTGGAAGACCTCGTCCGCCGCGGCGATGCCCGAACCCAGCACGATCAGGCCGTACACCACCGAGGCGAAACCCTTGGGGCCGAACCAGGCCACCGCGGCCTGCTCGCGCACCGACAGCCCGGAGCCCAGGAAGGAGATCCAGATCGCGACCGGCCGGGCCAGCACCAGTGCCAGCACCGCGAACAGCCAGCCGCGCCAGCCGACCGCGCCCAGCAGGGCCGGGGTGATGAGCGCGCCGAAGACCAGCAGCGCGGCCAGTTTGAACAGCTCGGCGATCAGCTCGCCGAAGTGCTCGAAGGACTCGCGCTGCCGCCGGCCGAAGGTGGCCACCGTGATGCCCGCGGCGAAGGCGGCCAGGAACAGGTTGCCGTGGGTGGCCTTGCCCAGCGCCAGCACCAGCAGACCGATGGCCAGCGCGTTGAGCGGCTCGTACTGGGTGGAGGCGGAGAACCAGCGGGTCTGCTCCAACTTGATCGCCGCCCACGGTACGGCGACGCCGATCAGCACGCCGAGGCCGAGCTCCAGGCCGAGCTCTCCCAGGTGCAGATCGGCCGATCCGGCGGCCACGGCCAGAAACACCATGACGAACGGCAGCGCCAGGCCGTCGTTGATGCCGGACTCGACGTTGAGCAACTGGCGCAGCCGGGGCGGCACCTTCTCGTTGCCGACCAGGGCGGCCGCGAAGACCGGGTCGGTGGGGGCGAGGATCGCCCCGATGAGCAGGGACTCGATCCACCCCAGGCCGATCAGGTAGTGCGCGCCCAGTGCGGTGATGACCAGGGTGAGCGGCAGGCCCCAGCCGAGCGCGCGCCCGGGCAGCCGCCAGGCGCTGCGCAGCTCGGCCCAGCCCAGGCGCATGCCGTCGGTGAACAGCACGGCGAACAGCGCCAGCTCGGCCAGCATGCCGACGGCCTCGTCCGCGGCGCTGATCGACACCACGCCCAGGACGCCGTCGCCGAGCATGAACCCGGCCACCAGAAACAGCGCCGCCGTGGACAGGATCGTGCGGTGGGCCAGGCTGGACAGCAGCACCGCCAGCAGCAGCACGCAGGCGAACACGGTCAGGAATGCGCTCATCGGAGGGTCTTTCCCGCCGGGGATACCGGCTGCCGTCGCACCATGAGAACGCCTCCGATCCGGTCAGATCACCATCGCATTGCCGACCAGACTTCCCGGCGCACCGCCCCCAACCGTAACAGCAGGCGACCGGCGAGGAACGGACGGGACCGGCGGTCAGCGAAGTCTCCTTCGATGGAGTCCGCCAGTCCGGCAGTCCGGCAGTCCGGCAGTCCGGCGGTTCGGCAGTCCGCCAGTCCGCCAGTCCTCACCAGGCGCAGGGCGGGTTGCCGACGGCCTGTCGGGAGGCGGCCCACAGGCGTTCGCTGCACGTGGGACTGGTGCGGGACGCGCTATTTGGCGACGGCCTCGCGTACGGCCGGGGCGATCTCTCCCGCCCAGCGGCCGAGCGTGACGGGGTCCGGCATGCCGTGGTCGGCCGCGAAGAGCGTGAAGCCCGACGCACCGTGCTCCAGCACGGCGCCGGTCAGCTCCTCTGCCCACTGGCCGACGGAGCCGCCGATCCAGCGGCCGTCGCGGTCGCGTGTGGCGGGCAGCGGCCGGTCGGTGATGCGCCCGGGGAAGTTGAAGACCGTACGGATCTCGCGCGGATCGCGGCCCGCGGCCGCCGCCGCCTCGTCGATGATCGGCCGCGACGTACGGTAGCGCTCGCTGAGCCAGTCCGCGGCGTGGCCGGGGATCCAGCCGTCGGCCACCCGGCCGGTGGCGGCCAGGGACTTCGGGCCGACCGACCCGGTCCACACCGCAGGCGCGGCCACCGGGGCCGGCTCGATCCGCTCCACCCGGTAGTGCCGGCCGCGGAAGGTCACCGGCGGCCCGCCGCCCGACAGCAGCTTGACCAGGACGATCGCCTCCTCGAAGGCGTCCACGGCGTCGCCGGGTGAGAGCCTCGGCACCCCCATGTCGGAGATCCGATCCCACAACCCGCCCGCGCCCATGCCCAGGACGATCCGGCCCTCCGACAGCGCCGCCAGCGACGTCACCGTCCGCGCCAGCATGGGGGCGGGCCGGGTCGGCAGGTTGGTGACGTTGGCCAATCCCGCGATGCGCTCCGTCCGCCCGAGGACGAATCCGAGTGCGGCGTAGGCGTCCAGGCGCCCGCCGATGTAGGGATGGTCCGACAGGGAGAAGACGTCGAGCCCGTCACGGTCGGCCTGCCGGATCGTGCGCAGCAGTTCCGGCATCTCGCCGATGCCGCTGTGCGCGCCGAAGCCGAAGACGACGTCCTGTGCAGACACTGCCTCACCTCTCAAAGAAGATGCTCACCGGGCGTGTGCTTCCGGCGCGTGCTGGGGTGCTGGGGGTGCTGGGGAGCCGGGCTCCGCTGCGGCCCGGCCGGGTGCGGTCCGTCTCAGGCCGCGCCGAACTGCTCGGTGAAACGGCCGGTGAACAGGTCGGCCCCCTTGTACGCCGAGACCGTCTCGGCCGGGACGACGATCGGCCCCTCGGGGCCGGGCAACTGGCCGACG
This sequence comes from Planobispora rosea, assembly GCF_014648175.1. Taxonomy (GTDB): domain Bacteria; phylum Actinomycetota; class Actinomycetes; order Streptosporangiales; family Streptosporangiaceae; genus Planobispora; species Planobispora rosea. Next base: position 169,151 of record NZ_BMQP01000012.1, on the reverse strand, counting down.
CCTCCGCGCGGGCCGAGGGGCAGCAGGATCATGGGGTGGGGCAGCGGCCGGTAGGTGGCCGTCGGCCGCTCGCCGCGCAACTGGGCGAGGATGTTCCGGGCCACCACCTCGGCGTGCTGCATCGCGTATCCGGCCATCTTGGCCTCGTCGACGTCGGTGATGTCGCCGATGGCGTAGACGTGCTCGTAGCCGCGCACATTGAGGGCGTCGGTGACGGCCACCTGCCCCGAGGGCGTGCGCGTCGTCAGCTCGCCTCCCGCGAGATAGTCGCTGTTGATCCGTACGCCGTGCGCGCGGAACCAGATGTCGGCGGTGATCTCGTCTCCGGCGGTGGTGGCGACGGTGAACGTTCCCGCCTGACCGGGCTCGGTCACCGGGGGCGCGCTCAGGCCGGTGCCCAGCCGCAGGTCGATGCCCAACTCGTCGAGCTGGCGGTGCAGTTCGTCGCGCATCTCGGCGGGGAAGGCCGGAAGGAGCCGCTCGACGGGGTCGACGATGGTCACGTGCTTGTACGGCCACGCCTCCTTGATCTCGCCGGCCAGTTCCAGTCCGACCGGTCCGGCGCCGAGGATGAGCACCCGCTCGGAGTCGGCCAGCTCCTTGTGGGTCCGTAGCAGGTCGTCCATGGCCTCTGCGGTGGAGTCGGAGGCGGGCTTGGCCGGGTAGGCGTAGCTGGAACCGGTGGCGAGAACCAGGTAGTCGGCCTCGATCCGCCGGCCCGAGGCCAGGGTGACGCCGCGGGGGTCCGCCGCGACCGCCCGCTCGCGCACCACTGTGCCGCGCCTGAGCCACTGCTCGTAGGGGAAGAACATGCGGGCCGCCCAGCCGGGCTGTGTCAGCGCCCGCAGCGAGCCCGCGGAGTTGACGAACGCCTCACGCGGTTCGATGAGGACGACGTCGGCCACAGGGTCCAGTGCCTTGGCGAGTGCGGAACCACCGTAACCGCCGCCGATGATGACAACCGTACGACTCATTTCTGACACTCCGCTCCCGGAAAGAGGGTTGAAGTTCGTATCACGAACCATATTAGTTCGTGATACGAACTTCAACCCTCTTTCCGGTCAGCGTGGGTGGTCCGGTTCCATGAACACGCTGGGCACCTTGTTCTCCTCCACGACGCGGCCGAGCAGGGCTGCGAGCGTGTCGCGCTCCTCGGGGGCGAACCCGGCGGTCAGCTCCTCGATGCGGCGGCAGGTCTCGGCGTAGAACTCCTCGACCAGCTTGGCCCCCCGCCGGGTGAGCGCCACGCGAACCGCGCGGGAGTCGCGCGGGTCGGGCCTGCGCTGGACCAGGCCGTTGCGTTCACTGCGGTCGACCAGGCCGGTCAGGCTCGACTTGGCCAGGCCGAGCATCGCACCCAGCTCGCTCATGCCGTACGGCTGCGGCATGAGGACGCACAACAACTGGCCCTGCTGCTGGGTCAGGCCGTACTCGCGGGCGGACGCTGCGTACACGGCGTCCACCAGGAAGGCGGAGCGCACCAGCGCGGCCACCACCCCGATCGGACCGTCAACATGCTCACTCACCGGCCAAGGGTAACAAATTCGCAGGACGAACTAACGTCTTACTTTCTGCCGGAGCGCACCTGGGGGATGCGCCCGGCGGACCGCAGGGGAGGGCGCCGCGGGTCGGGCAGGGCGAGGCAGAGGGCCTCCAGCGCGGCGGTGATCGCGTGCTCGGGTGGTGTGCCGTATCCGATGACCAGGCCGTCGCGCGGCGGCATCGTGCTGCCGGGATGCAGGTAGGGGCCCAGGCCGTCCAGAGCGATGCCGAGGCGGCGTGCGGCGCGAAGGGTCGCCTGCTCGGTGCCCGGAGGGAGTTCGAGGACGGCGTGCAGTCCTGCCGCGATGCCGCTGACCGTGATGTGCGGGGCGCGTTCGGCGAGCACGGCGGTGAGCATGTCCCGGCGGCGCCGGTAGATCCTGCGCATCCGGCGCAGGTGACGGTCGTAGGCGCCGCTCGCGATGAAGTCGGCGAGCGTGAGCTGGTCCGTCACACCCGACCACAGTTCACGCGGGCCCTTGGCCGCGACGATGTCGTCCACCAGCCGGCCCGGCAGCACCATCCAGCCGAGCCGGAGCGCGGGCGACAGGCTCTTGCTCGTCGATCCGAAGTACACCACCCGATCGGGATCGAGGCCCTGGACGGCGCCGACCGGCTCGCGGTCGTAGCGGAACTCCCCGTCGTAGTCGTCCTCAAGCAGCAGGCCGCCCGTGGTGCGTGCCCAGTCGATGACCGCGGTCCGGCGCCGCGGGTGCAACGCCCCTCCGGTGGGGTACTGGTGCGCGGGCGTCAGCAGGACGGCCCGCGCGCCGGTGGCCGCGAGCTCCTCGATCCGTGCGCCGTGGGCGTCCACGGCGAGCGGCACGGTCGCCAGACCCGCGTCGGTGAGGACCGAGCGGTGGAAGTCGAGTCCGTACGACTCGACCGCGACGGGGCCGCGCAGCACCTGGCACACCAGCCGGAGCCCCTGGGCGAAGCCCGAGCAGATCACGATGCGGTCCGGGTCGCTGCGCACGCCTCTGGTGCGCGCCAGGTATTCCGCCAGCGCCCGGCGCAACTCCGGTCGGCCCCGGGGGTCGCCGACGCCGAACGCCTCGCTGGGCGCGCCGGCCAGCGCGCGCCGGGCCGAGGCGATCCAGGAGGAACGGGGGAAGGCGGAGGCGTCGGGGGAACTGGGCATCAGGTCGTACGCCGGTCCGCGGCGGGCCGGGCGGGCGGACAGGCCCCGCCGATCGGGTTCCAGTGGCACGGCGCGGCGCGCGACGTGGGTGCCGGATCCCTGACGGGCGATGAGCCATCCTTCCTCGATGAGTTCCGAGTACGCGGCGGCGGCGGTGTTGCGGGCGATGCCCAGATCGAGGGCGAGAGCGCGGTAGGGGGGAAGCCGGGTGCCGGACGCCAGCCGTCCCGAACGGATCGCCTCGCGCAGGGCCCGGATCAACCGCACTCGCGCGCCGCCCTCGCCGGTGAGCTCCAGATGCAGGTCGCTGCCGCTCTTCGAACCGGCGCTCCCCTCCTCGCATCGGTCCGGACGGCCGGCACGCCAGGAATTGACCCACGAATCATCCACGCGAATGCACCATACTTCCGGTCACTCTCGATCTTAGGTTCAGGGGCATGACGAACATCGCCGTTTCCCCGCGCATGGACTTCTCCGATGTCGCTCCCCGGGTCTTCAAGGCCGTTCTGTCCCTGGACGCCGCAGCCCGCGAAGGTCTGGACCCGGCCCTGCTCGAACTGGTGCAGATCCGCGCCTCCCAGATCAACCGGTGCGCGTACTGCATCGACTACCACACCGGTGACGCACGCCGGGCGGGTGAGAGCGAGGCGCGCATCTACCAGCTGAGCGCGTGGGAGGAGTCCAGCCTCTACACCGCCGAGGAGCGGGCGGCCCTCGCGTTGACCGAAGCGATCACCCTGCTCCCCCACGGGGTCTCGGACGCGGTGTACGACGAGGCGGCGCGGCACTTCGACGACAAGGAGCTCGCCCAGCTCATCGCGCTGATCTTCACGGTCAACGTGTGGAACCGCATGAACGTGACCACGCGCAAGACCCCCGGAACCGAGTGACCGCACCCGCGCCTCCGTTCTCTCCGACTCCGGGCGGTGGCCGTGTCCCCCGCGGCCACCGCCCTTTCGCATGACTCCTCAGAAAGGCCGATACCGTGGCATCCGCCGACGTCCCGGCACCGGACGCGCCGCAGGACACCAGCCGTTCACCGGTCCGGGGCTGGCTCTCGGTCCTCGCCGTGACGCTGGGCATCTTCTCCCTGATGACCTCCGAGCTGCTGCCCGTGGGACTGCTCACCCCGATCGGCGCCGCGCTGGACGTCTCCGCGGGCACCACCGCCCTGATGGTCACCGTGCCCGGCCTGGTCGCCGCCGCCGCGGCGCCGCTGGTCACCGTGGCCACCGGCAGGATCGACCGCCGGGTGGTGCTGACTCTGCTGATCGGGGTGGTGGGCGCGGCCAACCTCGCCTCCGCCTTCGCCACGAGCTTCGCGGTGGTCCTGCTCGCCCGCTTCCTGATCGGCGTCAGCGTCGGCGGGTTCTGGTCGCTGGCGGGCGGTATCGCTCTGCGCCTGGTGCCGCAGCGCCATGTCGCGCGCGCCACCGCCGTCGTCTTCGGCGGCGTCGAGACCGCCTCCGTGCTGGGTGTGCCCGCCGGCACCCTGATCGGCGACCTCAGCGGCTGGCGCACCGCGTTCGCGGCCGTGGGCGTCCTGGGCCTGATGTCGTTGACCTGCATGATCGTTGTGATGCCGAAGCTGGAACCGGAGCGGGTGATGACGTTGGGGGACCTACCGCGGGTGTTCCGGACGCACGGCGCGGTACGCGCCGGCATCACCATGACCTTCCTGGTCATCACCGGGCACTTCACGGCCTACACGTTCGTCCGGCCGCTTCTCCAGGACGACGGCGTGGCCGACGGCATGATCGGTGTGCTGCTGCTGGCCTTCGGCGTCGCCGGCGTCTGCGGCAACTTCATCGCCGGTGTGCTGATCACCAGGCGTCTCCGGCAGACCGTGTACGGCATCGCCGTACTCCTCGCCGCGGCCATGGCCGCCCTCGCCGTGACCGGCCACGGCGTCCTCTCCGCGGCCGTGATCCTCATCGTCTGGGGCCTGGGCTACGGCGCCGTCCCGGTCACGTTCCAGACCTGGATCCTGAACGCCGCCCCCACGGCCACCGAGGCCGCGTCCTCCCTGTACGTATCGGCGTTCAACCTGTCCATCGCCCTGGGCGCCTTCCTCGGCGGCTGGGCGGTCGACACCGTCTCGACGGTGAGCGTGCTGTGGACCGGCGGTGTGCTGGCCGTTCTCGTGCCCCCGGTCATCAGACGTTTCAATCCGTAGGTTCCGGGTCCGAGTTCCAGGGCCCTGCCGCTTCCACCCGCGGGTTCTCCCACCCGGGAGAACCCGCGATCACGACCTGGGACATTCCTGGGCACCGCTGGGCCATGCGCGCCCGCCGCCTCGCGCGCGAGCCCGCGGTGGCCGGTGGCTCCCGGCCAGGCAGCTGATCTTGACCGGAACGGCGCGGGAGCCCCGCGTCCCCCGATGTGTAGCGTGACCGCTACTGATCGGCCGCCCTGACCGGGAGCCCTCCCCGCGGCTACGCCGGTCGCCGCAGATAGGCCACGCCGAACTCGCTGTCGGCCCGCATGCCCTCCGGGGTGTGGCAGTAGACGTCGATCGAGACGCGCGGGGGTGCGCCGTAGTCGAAGACCCCGCCCAGGTGGCAGTAGTTCCCGTCGGCGGCCATCGAGGTGATCTGGGCGCTGCCGAACAGCCGTCCGGCCCGCTCCCAGGTGACCCGGTACCAGCCGATCCCCAACCGCTCGACCCCCGGAGTCTCACCGGTGACGCTGTAGGAGTGGACCGGGTCGACGGCCGGGCCGCCCGTCACCCTCGTGTAGGCTGCCGCGCCGCCGCCGTCGGCGTACGACAGAAGCCATCGCGCGTCGACCGGACGGCCGGTGGCGATGGCGTAGCAGGAGACTCCGATCTCCAGGGTGTCCCCGGCCGCCTCACCCGGCCGCGCCGCGCAGCGCGCCGCGGTCGTTCCGTACGGGGTCAGCTTGATGTGGCCGGTGCCCCGGGTGAACGACCCGCCGGGGATGACGGCGCGGTAACGTCCGGTCCCGTCGTGCAGCACCCGGTTGACCCGGCCGTCGGAGTTGTAGGTGCCGGGGGCGGTGGGCGAGCCGGAGTGCTGGATCGTCGCGTACGGATGACCGGTCGCCGAAGGGGCCGTGAACAGGACGGTGAACCACCAGTCGACCGGTTCCCCGGCCTGGTCGCGGCACTGGACCCGGACCAGTTCGTCCGCGCCGGACGGCTCGAACCCGGTCACCGCGCACGTCCGGCCCCGGTAGACCGTCCGGTAGGCCGTCACGTGGGCGATGCCCCTGGCGGAGGCGACCCCGGGCAGCCGCACCTCGTACGCACCGGTACCGGTGTGCGTCACGGTCGCGCCCGTACCACCGGTGCTCCACTGGCCGATCGGCGTCAGCTCGGTCACGACCCCGATGGGGGCCTCCGCCACGGTGGCCCGGTCCATGTACGCGTACGCCCATCGAGGGGTGGGCGAGAGCGCCGGGGCCTCGGCCGCCAGCAGCGCGTCGACGAGCTCGCCGACGGTGCGGTCGCGCTCCTCCTCGGTCATCGCCGGCTCCCCCGGCTCGGGCAGCGGCTGGCCGGCGTCGGGAGAGACGCCGATGCGGAACTTGACGGCCGCCCAGTCGTCGAAGCCGAGGATCCCGAAGGTCCACTCGCCCTCCCGGCCGTACTTCTTCTCCCTCGGGTAGTCCCTGACGGAGCGTGAGGTGTCCCCCGCCGTGACAGGGGAGTCGCACACCCCGTCGGGGCCGGAGAGGATGACGGTGCCGCGGTTTCTCACCGAGACGGCGATGTCGTCGGGGTGCACGGGGGTGTCCAGCCCGTTCCGGGTGCCGCCGGGGCTCGGGTCCTCGGGGCCGATGCACTCCTGGAAGCCGCTGAGCAGGTCGGCGTGGGTGCGGTGGGCGGGATCGGGGTCGGCGGTGCCCTTCCCGCTCCAGTCCCAGTCGAGCGGTCCGTTCGCGGGGCCCACATGCAGCACGGCCTTGTCGTCCCACCAGGCCACGACGGTGTCGGTGCCGCCGCCGACGCCCGCGCTCTCGTTGAGCGCGTACGGCGGATCCTCCTCCCGGAACAGCGGCCTCAACACGTCCCGGGAGTAGTCGATCGTGCTGACCGACTCCAGCACCTGCTCCGGCACGAAGTCCGTTCCCTGCGGGATCCGGTCGAGCGCCTCGCGCCAGGCGCTCCAGTCGGGCAACCCGATCGTCGCGTAGCGGTAGTTCATGACGGACAGATAGTTGGGCTTGAAGTTCGGCTCGTCCTGCATGCCTCCGTGCCGCAGCGCGAGCGCGTGCCCCAGCTCGTGGACGAACGTGGCGCTCTGGGTCCGCACCGACTTCTTCTTCCAGACGCCGAGGGTCACCACGAAGTCGTTGTCCTTCGGGCCGTGGCCGGAGCTGCCGCCGCTCGTCGTGCCGTTGTGCCGGTAGCCCCACAGGTTGTAGAAGAAGAAGCCCTGCCTCCAGGCGGGGAAGTTCGCGGTCCGGTAGGCGGTGAAGTCCCAGTCACGCTCCTGGTCTCCGCGTCCGAGGAGCGGGCGGCGGCGCTGCTCGGGGGAGACCGTGATCTCGTTCGACTCGTCGATCAGCAGTTGGATGCCGGTCCCGCCGGTGCCGTAGGGGCATCCCGCCGCGGCCTCGATCGGGGCGGTGTCGAACATGTGCCGGGCCTCGGCCAGCGCGGCCGGGTCCGGCCGGTCGGAGACCGTACCGTCCGCGAGCCAGTCGATCTCCACGGCCAGGGTTTTCCGGCAGGGGTCGGAGCCGTGATCGGGAAGCCAGGTGTCCAGCGTGTCGTCCGGCTTGGGGATGCCGCGCAGTTCGACCCGGTCGGTCAGGCCGTCACCGTCGGTGTCGGCGTCGGGTCGCCCCTGATTGGTGTTGAACGTCTGGTGGGCGTTCTTGCAGAACCGGAAGACCGGGTCGCCAGGAGGCCGCGGGTCACCGGCGACGCAGGGTTCGGCGGGTCCCCGGCTGGTGAGATCGACCAGGATGACACCGTCGGCCCGGTCGATGATCTTCAATGCCTGGAGGTTCCAGTTGTCCGCCGAGATGTCGTCGGAGGGAGAACGATGGGAGAGCGTGAAGCCGTCGAGGAGCGCCTCGCTGGAGACGCAGTCCGCGAGGCGGCCGTTCCACCGGAAGGCGGCCCCGGCGATGTCACCGGTTCCGCCCCGGTGGACGGGAGCCTCGTCGACGGCCCCGTCACGGTTCTCGTCGAGCACGCCGTCGCCGTCCGGGTCCTCGAAGAGGAACTCCTGACCGCCCAGACTGATCCGTTCCTCGGAGTCGTCGCGTAAGCCGTCCTGGCCGATCGTGATCTCGAAGGTGACACGGCAGATCTGCCGGACCTCCGTCGCATGGGCGGCGGGTGTGAGCACCATGGGCGTCAGGGCCAGTGACAGGACGAGAATCCAGCGTAATCGCAACATGTCACCCATCGTGACGAGCGTGACTCCCTGTGTCATGGGTGCGGGGTCCCAGGGAACCGGGATTTCTTCCCGACCCCATGGCCCGCTCCGGACCGGGTGGGGATGATAGGGGTCATGCTGGCGCAGGAACGCTCGCCCGTGCCCCTCCTGGCGGTGCTCTTCCTGCTGGCTCTGGCCCTGGTCGGCGTGCGGGCCGCGACGCCCACCGACGGCGTCTTCGTCAACGACGGCGAGAGACTCTGGCCGGACGGCAGACTGACCGTCCAGTGGCCGACCGCCGCCGGGCTCGCGCCGGGCACCGAGATCCTGCGCGTCGAGGGCCGCCCTCCCGCCGACTGGATCGTCCGTCCCCACCGCCTCCCCGCCCCGGCGGGCGACATCACCTACCTGGTACGGGATCCCGGCGGCGGCACGCGGGAGGTCACCCTTCCCCTGCGGCGATACCCGCTCGACCGCCAGCTGGCCGACAACTGGCCCGCGATCCTGTGGGTCGCCACGCTGGCCCTGGTCAGCGCCTTCCTGCTGCGGCGGCGCCCGAAGGCGCTGGCCGGCCGGCTGCTGGCCTGGTGCTCGGCGTTCCAGGCGGTGGCCGCGGTCGCGTGGGTCTTCGGGTTCACCGCCAGCGACCTGACCAGGCCGGCCTGCCTGGCGAGCTGGGTGCTCAGCGGGGCCGCCTACCAACTCCTGTGGGCCTGCGGCATCCATTTCGCCCTGGTCTTTCCGGAACGGCAGCCGCTGGCGGTCCGGCACCGGTGGCTGATCCCGGCGGTGTACCTCGCGCTGCCCGCGATCCGGCCGATCGGCGCGCTCGCACAGCGGTCGGCCGAGGCGGCGCTGACCTCCTCACCGGTCGAGCAGATCACGCCCGCGGTCCTGCTGATGGCCTTCCTCGCCCTGGGCTACCGGGCCTGCGCCGGGACGCACCTGCACGACCAGGCGCGCCTGGTCGGGCTCACCATCGCGGTGGCGACGGCCGCGTTCACCTGTCTGGCCATCGTCCCCGAGTCGGTCACCGGTGAACCGCTGCTGGCCCCGCCGCTGCAACCGCTGCTGTTCCTGCCGGTCCCGGCCACCATCGTCGCGGCCGTGCTGCGCCACCGCATGCTGGACATCACCGTCGCGGTCAACCGGTCGGCGGTGTGGCTGACGATGACGGCCGTGGTCGTCTGCGGGTACGCCGCGGTGGTCGCCGTGCTGAGCGTGCTGTTCGCGCAGTGGTTCCATCCCGTCTCGTCGGTGGCGGCCAGCGGAGTGGTCGCCCTGGCCTTCCAACCGATCAGGGAACGCGTCCAGGCGGTGGTCAACAGGTGGACCTACGGCGAGCGAGATCCGTACCGGCTGGCGAACCGGCTCGCGCAACGGATCGACCAGGCGCAGACGCCCGCCGAGGCGCTCTCGGAGGCCGTCCGGCTGATCGGCGCCCAGCTGCGTCTCCCGGCCGTCGCCGTCGAGCTGCCCGACGGCACACGCATCACCGCCGAACCGTCCGACGGCGCCCGCACCGGCTCGGGCCGTCCCGTACGGCCCGAGCCGGTGCCTCTGACCTACCAGGGCGCGCAGGTCGCCCTGCTGCTGGTCGAGTGGCCTCCGGGGCGGGCGCCGTCCTCGCTGGACCGGGAGCTGATCGACCGGCTGGCGCCGCAACTCGGCGCGGCCGTCCACGTGGCCCGGCTGACCGCCGACGTACGCCGCTCGCGCGAGCGGCTCGTGCTGGCCCGCGAGGAGGAGCGCCGCCGCATCTACCGCGACCTGCACGACGGCACCACGGCCACGCTCGCGGCGACCGCGCTGCACCTGCAGATCGCGCAGAGCGCGCTGACATCCGAGCAGGCCGGGCTGCGCGACACCCTCGGCCGCCTGGTCGCCGAGACCCTCGCGGCGGCCGAGGTCGTGCGCCGGGTGATGCACGACCTCAGCCCGCCTGTACTGCACGAGCTGGGCCTGGTCCGGGCACTGCAGGAGAAGGCGATCACCTTCAGCGGCCAGGCCGGTCCGGCCATCTCCCTGACCGCCGACAACCTGCCGTCGCTGCCGGTGGGTGTCCAGGTCGCGGCCTTCCGGATCGCCGTCGAGGCGATGCTGAACGTCGTGCGGCACGCCTCGGCCCGGCACTGCACGGTGCGTCTCACCTTCGACGGAGCGCTCCGCCTGCGGGTCCGCGACGACGGGACCGGGCTGCCGACCCCGCTGAAGCCGGGATCGGGGATGCGGTCGATGCGCGAGCGCGCCGCGGAGCTGGGCGGGTCCTGCCTGATCCATCCGGCGCCGGGCGGCGGCACCGAACTGGTCGTGGTCATCCCGGTGAGCGGCCATGAGTGAGCCGTTCAGCGTGGCGATCGCCGACGACCACCCGACCTTTCTCGAAGGGCTCAAGCTGGTCGTGTCGTGCTCGCCCGGCATGCGGCTGGTGGGCACCGCCACCACGAGCGCCGGGATCGTCGCGCTCGCCGCCGACCAGCGGCCCGACGTGGTCGTGCTGGACATCCGGATGCCGGACTTCTCCGGCATCGAAGCCACCGCCCAGATCGTGGCGGGCCGCCCTGAGGCCCGGGTGATGATCCTGAGCAGCTTCGACCGGGAGGAGTATGTCGTCTCCGCGATCCGGTCGGGCGCCTGCGGCTACCTGCTCAAGACGTCGCCGCTGCCGGAGCTGGTGCAGGCGATCACCGCCGTCGCCTCGGGTCACCTGGTCTTCGGCAGCGGGATCGCGACCCAGGTGGCGCACCACTTCCGGCGACCCGGCCCGACACCGCACTTCCCGCAGCTGACCAACCGGGAGCGGGAGGTCCTCGCGCTGGTCGCCGCCGGGTTCCGCAACGGCGAGATCGCCCGGCAGCTACGGATCAAGCCGAAGACCGTGCAGAACCACCTGTCCAACATCTTCACCGAACTGGGCGTGGCCGACCGCGCCGAGGCCATCGCCCGCGCCCGCGAGGCGGGGCTCACCTGACGCCTCCCACCTTCCACCGCCACGTCGGCCGTCCGGCGGATCACTCCCGGCGTTCGCCGTCCGGGGCGATACGGCCCGCCCCGTCGCAGGTCCTACGGCCGATGATCAGCCAGAAGCCCACCACCGCGAGCCAGCCCGTCATCCCGATCGTCATTCACCCGCACCTCTTCCGCCGGCCTGTCCGCCCTCGGCAGGCTACGCCATGGGATCGGCCTCATGATCACCTGGGAGGGCCGATCTCCGTACGACTTGGGAGTGATCGGCGATCTCCGGCCGGCCCGCGGATCGAGGTTCCCTGCAACGACTTTTGAAGCGGTGCGGGCCCGTGCCGGCCGGTGGTATGACCCTGGGCGGATGCGGATGTCCGACCGTGGGCAGATGCCGGATGATCTATAAGGCGATACCTTCACCTCATGAAATGGGCTGGATGGCGGCTCGGCGCGAGGGATGTCGCCGACGCGGTGGCGGCGGTCGCCGTGGCGCTCCTCATCAGGTACGCCATGGTCGATCCGCCGGGGCCGTCCTCGCCCTGGCCCGCCTGGCTGGCCTGGCCGGTGGCGGTGGTCCTGGGCTTCCCGATCGTCCTCCGGCGGCGCCGGCCGCGGGTCATGCTCGCTCTCGCGTGCGCCGCGGCCCTGGCGACGACCGTGGCCGGCGCCGTCGCGGCGGGCGCGATCTGGGTGTCGTTCGTGCCGACCGTGCTCGTGCTGTACCTGGTGGCCTCCACCGCCCCGGTCGCGTGGTCGGCAGCGGCCCTGGCGGCCTGCCTGTCCGCCGCGGCGACCGCGGTCCTGGTCTTCTACGCGCAGGTGTTCCCCGGCCTCGCGCCCCCGGCCACGCCCAGTGAGCTGCCACCGGCCTGGCCGATCGAGATGGGCATGATCGGTGTGCTCCTGACCGCCGCATGGGCCATCGGCGCGGTGGCGCGCTGGAAGCGGAACACCACCGCCCGCCTGGTGCGCCACCTGGCCGAGTCCGCGGTGTCCGACGAGCGCCGGCGCATCGCCCGGGAGCTGCACGACGTCATCGGCCACAGCATGAGCCTGATCGCGGTCAAGGCCACCGTGGCCAACCACGTCGCCGAGGCCCGCCCGCAGGAGGCCCGCGCCGCGCTGGCCGTCATCGAGCAGACCAGCCGCAGCACGCTGGCCGAGATCCACCGGGTGCTCAACCTGCTGCGCGCCGACGGCGATCCCCAGCAGGCCCATCTTCCCGTGCCCGGCCTGGCCGACCTGCCCGAACTGGCCGCTCACGCCCGCTCGGCCGGGATCGAGGTGGAGCTGGCCGTCCGCGAGGAGGCCGCGCTGCCCGCCGCGGTCGCGATGTCGGTGTACCGGATCGTTCAGCAGTCCCTGACCAACGTCGTCACCCACGTGGGACCCACCCGCTGCGCGGTCACCGTGGACGTCGACGGGCGTGAGGCCGTGATCGAGGTCATCGACGACGGTCCCCGCCACGGCCGGCCGCCGCGCGCCGAGCACGGCGGTCACGGCCTGATCGGCATGCGCGAACGGGCCAAGCTGTACGGCGGCACGTTCAGCGCGGGACCCCGGCCCGGAGGAGGCTTCCACGTGTCGGCCCGACTGCCCTACGACCCGGAAGGCGCCCCGGCATGAGCACCCACGACATGAGCGGCGACCACATGAGCACCCACGACATGAGCGGCGACGACATGAGCGTCGGCGACGCCCCGCACAACCCGCCCCGGCCGATCCGGGTCCTGCTCGCCGAGGACCAGGTTCTGATCCGCGACAGCTTCAAGGTCCTCATCGACGCCACGCCGGGGATGTCCGTCGTGGGCGAGGCGGGCACCGGGGCCGAAGCCGTACTCCTGGCCCACCGGCATCGGCCCGACGTCATCCTCATGGACGTGCGCATGCCCGACATGGACGGCATCGAGGCGACCAGACGCATCTGCGCCGACCCTGCCAGTGCCGGCGCGCGCGTACTGATCCTCACCACGTTCGACCAGGACGACTACGTGTACGCGTCGCTGCAGGCCGGCGCCAGCGGCTTCCTGATCAAAAGCGCCACCGCCGGCGAGCTCCTGGCCGCCATCCGCGTCGTCGCCTCCGGCGAGGCGCTGCTGGCGCCCACCGTGACCCGCCGGCTCATCACCGAGTTCCTGCACGGTCCCCGCCACGCCCCGGCCTCACGCGACCTCAACGACATCACCCGACGCGAGCGCGAGGTGCTCGCCCTCATCGGCAGGGGCATGTCCAACTCCGAGATCGCCGGGCACCTGCACCTCACCGTCGGCACGGTCAAGACCCACATCAGCCGTCTCCTGGCCAAGCTGAACGCCCGGGACCGGGCCCAGCTCGTCATCGCCGCCTACGAGGGCGGGCTGGTCACCAACCCGGACGGCCGCCGGTGACCGGCCGCGGCGAAGGTTCAGGCGATCGCCGGTGACCGGCCGCGGCGCGGGTTCAGGCGATCAGCAGGCGGAGGCCGAGATCTGCCGCGTCGAGATCGAGGAGGTCCCGGTTGCGTTCGGCCCAGTGACCGGACGCGAGGTCCTGGCGGAGGCTGTGCACCGCGCGCCGCTCGGCGTCCGGCCCGACTCTGGCCCAGACCGACACCCCGCGACGGACGCTCTCCTCCAGGTACGCCTCCGGCCGGCCCCGACGTTCAGCACGGTCCGGGCGTCGCCGAGGGCGGCCCAGATCTGCGCGGCGATGCGCGGTTCAGTGCGCCGTGTCACGGTGTAGTCGGCTCCGATGGTGTCGTACAACTGCGCGCCGGACATCGGCACCACCTTTCTGACCGTCACCGTCGTCGTCCTCGTGCCAGACCTGTGGCCTGGATAGCGTGTCACTCCACGGGCTGTCGCTTGATCGTTATTCCACCATATTGATCAGCCATGGGCGGGAGTGACTTCTCCTCCACTGACTTGCCCAAGAATCCATTGGTTTGATCGACAGCGGCCTTGTGGTGGCGTCTGCGGAACCAGCGAGGGCCCGACCCCGTGGAGTGCGGCTCCGCCGCCACTCCACGGCGGAAGTCATCGCCGCAACAGATCACTCGGCATCTGCCCACGGTCAGACATCCGCATCCGTCTGCAGTCGCACCGCCCGCCCGTGCCCGCCCGTCAAGATGCGACCCGAGCCAGACGCGCGCGCCCCGCCCCGGCCAGCACCATTCTCATGTGCCCGGCGGACCGGCCCGGGGCGCACTGAACACGGACACGATGGACGGCAATCATGAGCATTGATCTTCAGGAACGCATCACCCGCTGGCGGCGGACCGGCACGGACCGCCGGTCCGCCAACGCCGCCGCCAACCTGGACCGCCAGCCCGCATTTCCCGGCCGATGGGTCAGCGGCATCTCGCTGATCGTCGGTCCCACCCTGATCCTGGCCGGGACCATCCTGCGCTCGGAGTTCTACTACTTCGTCCCCTACCAGCTGCACGCCTACAGCCAGCAGCCCGCCCTCATCACCGCCGCCTACGCCTGCTTCGCCTTCGGCTTCGTGCTGCTGTGGCCGGCGGTGATGACGCTGGCGCAGAGGATCTCCGCCACCCACCCGCTGTGGGGGATGTGGGGCGGCTGCCTGGTGATGATCGGCCTGTTCACCCGGACCTTCCAGTTCGGCATCGACCACCTGGCCTTCCACCTGACCGACGTCCTGGGCCTGCCCGCCATGCTGGAGGGCATCACCGGTTACTACGACGCCTGGCGTGAGACCCTGTGGCACCCGTTCAGGACCATGTCCGGACCGGCCTTCTTCGGCTGGATCGTGCTGGCCGTCGGCGCCTGGCGCTCCGGCGCCCTGGGCCTGGGCCGCTCCATCGCCCTGGGCCTGATGTCGGCCCTGGCCCTGGGCCCCCTCAAGGGCACCGAACCGCAGTCCTTCATCGCCGTGGGCGGCCTGTGCCTCGCCTTCATCCCGCTGGGCGTCTCGCTGCTGCGCAACGGTCCCGCACCGTCCCGGCGCGCCATGATCTGGGTCGCCGTCCTCATCGCCGTCCACGTCCTGATGACCGGCTTCGGCCCGCGAGGATGACGACCCGGAGCAGTGCCGGTGAGGCTCCCGCCTCACCGGCATCGGCGTCTGTACCCGAGCCCTGGAAGGGCCCGCCCGAGGGTACGTCAGCCGGACAGCGCGAAGACGGCCGCCGCCTCCGCGTGCAGCCGGGCGCTCGGCAGCAGCGGGATGGCCGTGTCCTTCTCGGTGATCAGGAGTTCGATCTCCGTGCAGCCCAGGATGACGCCTTCGGCCCCGTCGGCTGCGAGATCGGCGATGATCTGGACGTACGCGTCCCTGGACGATTCCCGGAGCACCCCGCGCACCAGCTCGTCGAAGATCACTCGGTGGACCAGTTCCCGATGATCGCGCCGCGGGACGACCACGTCGAAGCCGTGGGCGGCCAGCCGGTCCCGGTAGAAGGGCTGCTCCATGGTGAAGCGGGTGCCCAGCAGACCGACCTTGCGCATCCCCCCGGCACGGACCTGCGCGCCCACGGCGTCGGCGATGTGCAGCACGGGCACGCTCGCGGCCCGCGCCACGTCGTCGCTCACCCGGCTGAAGGTGTTGCTGCAGACGAGCAGGACCTCGGCGCCGAGATCCTGCAGTTTCCTGCCGGCACCGGCCAGCAGCGTACCCACCTCGTCCCAGCGGTCGGCGAAGATGAGGTCCTCGACGGTCGTGTAGTCGACCGACCAGATGAGACTGTTGGCGGAATGGCTGCCGCCGAGTCGCTCGCGTACCCGCCGGTTGATGATCTGGTAGTAGATCACCGTCGATTCCCAGCTCAACCCGCCGATGAGGCCGATAACGCGCATGGAACTCCGTTCGTTGGCTTGTGCTGGTCGGCTGGTCAGGCACCGCCTCGCGGGAGTCGACCGCCGAGGGCGCCGTCACCGTCGCCTCCGGGTCGCGCACGTCGTGCATGCTCGCGCCGACGACCTGCGTGATCTCGTTCAGCGTCATGGGGATCACGAGCCGCGCCTGGTGAACGCGAGGTCGAGGAGGCGGCGCAGCAGGTCCGGATACGCGACACCGCTGGCGGCCCAGGCCCTGGCGTAGACGGAGCGGGAGGTGAAACCGGGCATGGTGTTGATCTCCAGCACGTACAGGCGTCCCGTGTCCTCCCCGTAGAGGAAGTCGACCCGGGCCAGGCCGTAGCCGTCGATCGCCCGGAAGGCGCGCAGGGCCAGCTCGCGCACATCCTCGGCCACCCGTTCCGGCAGCACGGCGGGGATGGTGGCGATCTCCGCCTGGCTGAGGTACTTGGCCCCGTAGTCGAGCCAGTCGCCGGGCACGAGGAGCTCGCCGGGAACCGAGGCCGCCGGCGCGTCATGCCCGCCGAGCACGCCGCAGATGAGCTCGCGTGCGGTCACCCCCTGCTCGACGACGACCGTCCGGTCGTAGGTCAGCGCCAGGTCCACTCCCGCGCGCAGCTCCTCCATGGAGGTGACACGCGAGATGCCGATGGAGGAGCCCATGGCGGCCGGTTTGACGTACATCGGCCAGTCGAGCGCCTTCACCAGACCCCAGTGGTCGGTCGTGGCGCGCCATTCGTGCTCGGTGAACCACACATGCGGGGTGACCGGGATGTCCTCCGCCAGGAACGCGCGCCGCATCGCGACCTTGTTCATCGCCACGGCCGACGCCAGGACGCCGCAGCCCACGTACGGGATGCCCAGGGTCTCCAGGTGCCCCTGGACGACGCCGTCTTCACCGAACGGCCCGTGCAGCACGGGGAAGACCACGTCCGCCAGATCGCGTCGTAGCTCCACCGGCCACCTGCCCTGCCGGTCGATGACGACGGGGACGGGCTCGTACAGATCCCTCGGCAGGGCATCGAGCACGGCCCGCGCCGACTGCAGCGACACCTCGTGCTCGGCGGATGGCCCGCCGGCCAGCACGGCCACGCGTACGCGTTCGGTCACGATCGATCAGCCTTCCTCAGCGGCACGGAGCCGACCGGATCCGCTGCCAGGAGCAGCCGCCGGTCGGCCCCGTCCACTGTCGGCCGGCCGTGTCCCCGCCCCGTCAGCGCCGTGTCATGGTCGTGTCACGGTCACGCCGACCGGCGTCGTCCCCATCCGACGAGCCCGGCGGTCCTGGGTCCCGATGCAGGCCGAGCGGCTACGGGTGCTCGTCGGTCCAGCCCGTTTCGAGGACGGTGGTGGTGTTCCACACCGTCCCCGGCTCCAGCCCGGCCTGCATGCCGCCCGGTTTGACGACCACGCTCTCGCGCGCCAGCGCGCGGCCGGACCGCTCGTCGATGATCAGCCGTATCTGCACCACGCCCTCGTCGGTGTCACCGGGCGAGCGCTGCGAGGCGCCGTCGATCGCGATCGCGGTGCCCGTGCGCCCGGCGGCGTCGGTGACCTGGCCGAGCGAGGTGACCGACGGCAGGTCCGCCAGCATCCGGAAGGCCGCCGCGCGCACCTCCGGGCTCACCGGCATGTCCATGATCAGCCCCTCGGTCACCCGGAACAGCCAGGGGTCCTCCGCCATCGGGACATCGGCCTCGGTGTCCTTGCCCTCGTAGAAACGGAGCAGGTCGGCCCTGAGCGCCTCCGGATCGGTCGGCAGGCTCCGCAGGTCGGCCATGGTGACATTGCGGCCGAGCCAGAAGATCTCCTCGCTCTTCGTGTGACCGGTGTAGGGCTTCTGTCCCCGCTCCCTGATCGTGATCCCCTTGCGGCCCGCGAAGGTCAGCTCGCGCGGTGAACCCGCCCTCTCCCAGGCCGCCCGGTCGGCGTCGGTCGCGGGCTTGATGGCCAGGGTCCGCATGGAGCCCCACTGCTCCCTGGCGCCCACCCAGCTCTCACTCTCCTGCTCTATGGAGATCACGAAGCCTTCGCCGACCGGCTGGAGGGTGCGGGAGCGGCTGGAGACGTGCCAGTAGTCGCCGGTGGCGGCGGGCTGGCGCTCCGCGCCGGCCGCGGCCACGAGCAGCACCTCCTTCGCGGAGAGGCTGACCGGCCGCGCCGCCGTACCCGATGCCGTCGGGGACACGACGGACGCGGGTCCCTGGGCCAGCCCACCGACCAGCACGACCGCGCTCACGGTCGCCGCCGCGCCCGCCAGGCCCAGCCCCCAGCCCAGTGACTTCCTGCCGCGCCGCGGCACCTGCCTGGGCTGGGCGAGGGCACGGGCCAGCTCGGCCTGCCGGGTCCGCGGGTCGACCGGCCCGCCGGTCAGATGGGCCGGGCGGGCGGCACGCAGTTCTTCCATCGCATTCATGACAACTCCTCCACAAGCCGGGGTTGGGACGGCGCCGACGATTCGAGCTCGGCCTGCAGGCGTTTCCTCGCCCGGTGCAGCTTGACCCGGAAGGTGGGCACCGAGCAGCCGAGCACTCTGGCGGCGTCTCTCGGGCTCAGGCCCTGCCAGGCGACGAGAATGAGGATCTCCCGTTCGTCCTGGGTGAGCCTGGCCATGGCCTTGAGGACGCCCAGGCGCTCGGCCACGTGGTCGGCCACGTCACCGGTGATCCACTCGCGCATCTCGCGCCGGACCCCCTCCCGCCTGACCTCGGCCCTGATGTTGTCGCGCAGCACGTTGCGCGCCACCCCCAGCAGCCATGGCAGGGCGTTCTGCGGCACCTGGTCGAACTTGCGCCAGGCGATGGCGAACGTCTCGCTCACCACCTCGTCGGCCACCTGCCGGCCGGTGCGGCTGACCACGTAGGCCCAGACGCGTTGTCGGCACTCGTCGTAGATGGTGGTGAAGCGCTCTCGATCGCTCGTCACCGCCCCAGCCCCTCACGTGTCCCGGAAACCATTGACAGGAGGAAGTGGTCCGGGATCCCCAAAAGTTACAAACCATCACCGGAAGATTCGGCGGGGGAAGCTGAACCTCGAAGCGGGCTCGGCTGGTGCCTCTTCGTGGCGACCCGACGCCGAGAGCGCTCATGAAGGAAGGCGATGAAGCCCTTGAGAACTTCTGCGCGGTGTGCAGAGTCCTGCGGCCAGAGAGCCTTCGCCAGGCGGATGAGGAACGTGGTGACGATCGTGAGTGTCGCCAGAACGAAGCAAGCCCAGGCTGGGATCTCCGGCAACGGCCACCAAGACGGCATCTGCGACCCTCCAAAGGCGCGAAAGACCTTCCTCGGGCCTCCGGGTCTTTGGAGACAAGAGGTCAAGTCCCTTGCGCCGGGGTCCGAATGCCGTTCGGGGAGGCTGTGCAGCCTGGGCGCCAACGATGGCCGACTCAATACATGCGTATTACTTTAGTTCCCCTTTTCCACCACGCAACGTCCTTATCAGCTTCAAATGAGAACCCACCGTCCCCACGGAACGGAGCTGCGGGACCACGCCTCAGGGCAGCCGGGCGAGGACGGGGCGGACGAACAGGGGGGTCACCTCGGCCTCCCAGACACGGGTGGCATTCCAGGCACTGGCGGCGGCGTCTTCAGCGCTCTGACCGGCCAGGCGGGTGCCCTGGGCCAGGTTCGGATCGTGCGAGCCGATCTGAACGATCACCCCCTTTTTCCGCACGGTGAAATACTTCGTCAGCCTGTCCCGCAAGCAGGCGTCGGCGCCCAGGCCGGGAAAGTCAGCGGTGCACTGCAAGTTGCCCGGGTCGGCGACGAATTTGTCCCAGTTCTGTCGGGCCAGTTCGGGGCTGCCGGCGAAGTGGACCTCGGCGAAGACCGACGCGCCGCGGGAAGGATCGTAGGTGCCGGGAAAGAAGACCTCGTATCCGCACCTGGCGTCCGGCACGACGAAGTTGTACGGGGCCTCGCCGCCGGTGCTGATGAACTTGCCATCCTCCGACGTACTGCTGACGCGGGTGGTGGAGGGCAGGATCGCTCGGATGTCGGCCTCGGTCAACAGGTCGCAGGCGCGCGGCCAGTCCCGCGCTCGCAGCCTGCCGTTGTCGGGCGCGGCCAGTGCCAGCGGGCCGCGCGGGGTGGGTGCCGGTCCGTATGGCACGACCACGTCCTCGGAGCAACCGCTCAGCAGCGCGGCCGCCAGGATCACCGTAAGGAGCACCCGTTTCCGCACACCCCGAATCTAGAAGGTGACCGCATCCTGCACCACCCGCCGGACGAGCGAGGCCGGCGGAGGTCACAGCTCCGTGAGCAGGCGTGTGAGCGCGTCGACGGCCCACGCCTGCCAGCGCGAGTGGTCCCAGCCGCGGTCGCGGACCAGCAGGTTGTAGGTCTCAGGCGACAGGACCGTCAGGGCGATGTCGGCGGCGTCGTCGCCGGAGAGACCGTCGCGCAGGGCCGTCTTGCGGGCCAGGGCCTCGGTGAAGACGCGTTGCACGCTCAGCCGCTGCCGGATGTTGGCGGTCCAGACCTCGGCCAGGTCGGGATCGGTCGTGGAGGCGCTGCGCACGACGTCCAGGAGCGGCGCGACGCGCAGGTAGATGTCTCCGGCTCCGGCGACCTGGCGGCGGATCTGTCCCAGCGGCTCGGGGTCGTCGAGCGCGTCACGGACCCAGGACCGCCCGAGCGTGGGAACGGGCTCGTCGTCACCCGCTATGGCCAGGTCGAGGGCGGTGGTGAGGACGGCTCGCTTGGTACCGAAGGCGTAGTAGACGGTCTGCTCGCTCACCCCCGCCTCGGCCGCGATGGCGGCGATGCTCGTGGCGGTGTAGCCGGCCGTGGTGAACAGCCGGGTGGCCGCCGCGACGATGCGGGCGCGGGTGGCCCGGGCCCGCGCGGTCCGGCCGTCCTCTCTCCCCGTGCCCCGCCCGCCCGCACGTTGTGGTGTTTCGCTCATGACTTGACTATAGCGGTACTCTAAAAACATTATTGAAGTGTGACTACAAAAACTTGGGCGCCCGGTGCCCTCGCGGCTCTCCTGCTGCTCACCTCGGTCGAACTCGTGGTCTTCCTTGAGGTGTCGATCGTCAACGTCGCCCTTCCGGCCATGGGTGCGGCTCTGGCCCTGGCCGACACGGGCCTCGCCTGGGTCGTCAACGCCTACCAGCTGACCTTCGGCGGCTTTCAGCTGGTGGGCGGACGCGCCGCCGACGTGCTCGGCCGCCGCCGGATGTTCCAGGCCGGCATCGCCCTGTTCACCGCGGGGTCCCTGCTGTGCGGCCTCGCGCCCGACGCCGGCACGCTGCTGGCGGGCCGGGCCGTGCAGGGCGTCGGCGCGGCGCTCGTGGTCCCGGCCGAGCTGGCGCTGCTCTCAGCGATCTTCACCGAGCCCGCCGCCTACCGCCGCGCGTTCGGGGTGTGGAGCGCCATGGCGGCCGCCGGAGCCGGCTCCGGCGTGGCGCTGGGAGGAATCCTCACCGAGACGGCCGGCTGGCCGTGGATCTTCCTGATCAACGTCCCCATCGGTCTGGTGGCACTGGCCGTGAGCCCGCGCCTGCTCCCCGCGGACCGGTTGCCGGCCGCGCGCGGCGGCGCCGGCGGGCCGCGCTTCGACCTGCTGGGCGCGCTCACCGGCACCGGAAGCCTGCTCGCCATGGTGCTCGCGGCCTCCGAGCTCCCCGCCCGGGGCTGGGACGCGCTCACCGGCGTGGCGACCGCGGTCACCGTGGTGCTCGCGGTCGCCTTCTGGGCCCGTCAGCGCCGCCACCCTCAGCCGATCCTGCCTCCCGCGCTGCTGCGGCAGCCGGAGGTGCGCGCCGGCACCGTCGCCAACGCCCTGGTGGGCGCCGCCCACGTCCCGGCGTTCGTGCTGCTGTCGCTGATGCTGCAGGACGCCATGGGCTATTCCGCGATCGCCGCCGGGTTCGCCGTCCTGCCCATCGCCGTGGTCAACATGGTGACCGCCCGTACCGTGGTGCCCTGGGCGGCAGGACGTTTCGGAACGCGTGCCGTACTGGCGGCCGGCATGGGCCTGCTCGCGCTCAGCCTGGCCGGATACGCGGCGTTCCTGCACCCGGGTGCCGGATTCCTCACCGCCGTCCTCCCGCCCAGTCTCGCCTTCGCCGTCGGGCTGCCGGCGGTGTTCGTCGGCTCCACCGCCTCCGCCGTACGCGCCGCCCCCGAAGAGCAGAGGGGGACCGCCTCCGGACTGCTCAACACCGCCCAGCGGCTGGGCGCCTCCCTCGGCATCACCGGCGTGCTCCTCGCCTCGGCGGCGTGGACCGCCGCCCACGGAGGCACCACCGGCGCGCTCGCCGACGGGCTGCGGATCGGATTCGCCGTCGCGGCCGGTCTCGCGATCCTCGGCGTCGTGTGCGCCCTGACCATGTTCACCCGCCACCGCGCGGACAGCGCGACCGTTCCCGTCCAGCGTCAAGGAGCATCCCAGCGATGAGCACCATCCTCGTTCTCGGCGGATACGGCGCCGTCGGCCGCGAGGCCGCGACCGCGCTCACCGAGCGTCCGGGCATGACGGTGATCGTGGCCGGACGCGATCCCGGCCGGGCCCGCCCCGTCCCGGGGACCACCGCGCTGCGCGTGGACGTATCCGACCCCGCCGGGCTGGACAGGGCGCTGGAAGGCGTGGACACCGTGCTCATGTGCGTCGAACCCGGCAACGTCGCCGTGGCCCGCGCCTGCCTGGAGCGCGGCATCGACTACGTGGACGTCTCGGCCTCCCGGCACCTGCTCACCGGGATCCAGGAACTCGACGGCCTGGCCGCGGAACGCGGTGCGACGGCCGCTCTCAGCGTCGGCCTCGTCCCCGGCGTCACCAACCTGCTGGCGCGGATCTGCGCCGGGCGTTCACCGGGCCGGGACCTGCGCATCGGCGTGCTGCTCGGCTCCGGAGAACAACACGGTCCGGCCGCGATCGCCTGGACCCTGGACGGACTGGGCCGGCTCGACGGCTCGTGGACGATGCGCTTTCCGGCACCGTACGGCGAGCGCACCGTCCACCGCTTCCCGTTCTCCGACCAGTACACGCTGCCCGGCACCCTCGGCGTGGCCTCCGCGAGCACGGGGCTGTGCCTGGACTCCCGCCTCACCACCGGTCTGCTCGCCGCGGCCCGCCGGCCTCCCGTCACCGGCCTGCTGCGCCGCCCCAAGGTCCGCAGCCTGCTGTTCAAGGCGCTGGAGAAGATCCGTCTCGGCGGGGACGGGTTCGCCGTGACGGTCCAGGCCGGTACGGCCCGGGCCTCCTTCAGCGGACGGCTGCAGAGCCGCGCCACCGGGCGCACCGCCGCGCTGCTCATCCGTCAGCTGCCCGCCCCGCATCCGGGCGTCCGGCACATCGAGCAGCTGGTGGACCCCGTCGCCTTCCTGACCGAACTCGCCGCCGAGGGATTCGATCTCCATCTCGACCGGGAGCGATGACCGGCCGTACGGCCGCGCGGCCGGCGTCGGATTTCCCGTCGCCCGCGGCGTCCGCGGCCTGATATGGTCTCGATCATGGTCTACGCGTTCATCCGTCTCCGGACCGTCTGAGACGGTGTCCCACCGGTCGCTCAGCGATCAGCGGCAGCTGAAGTGATCCCGCCGACGTCACGGTCCGGATCCCGCGTGCCGCGTTCCGCCCGGCCGACCCGTCGTTCACGCACCCGCCCGCCGGCGTAGGCAGCCGCGTTCCGTTTCCGGCTGTCTGCCGCGGTCCGGCCCGTTGCCACCGGGGTCCACAGTCGCCTGCGCCGTCATCGGCTTCCGGCGAGCTCCCCCGGCGGGCATGCCGGCCCTCCCGTCATCAGCGGCTCGACGCGTCCTCATCCGGCGCCACGCCGTCTTCCACCTTCGATCCGATCGGACTGATTCACGTGCCTGCCATCCCCACCAGCTCGTCACACCCTCGATCCGCATCCGGCACCGCTCCCACCTTCGTGCTGGTCCACGGTTCCGGTTCCAACTCGTTCATGTGGTCCTCCGTCCAGCGTGAACTGGCGTTGCTCGGCCACCGCAGCCTCGCCGTCGACCTGCCGGGACACGGCCTCGACGCGCAGTACCCCGTCGCCTACCAGGCTCCGCAGGACCTCGACGCGTGGGCGGCCGAGCCCTCGACCCTGGCCGGGGTCACCCTCCAGGACAACGTCGACATGGTCGCCGACGTCGTCCGCCGGGTGGCCGAGTACGGGCCGATGGTGCTGGTGGGCGCCAGCCTCGGAGGGGTGACCGTCACCGGAGTCGGCAACACGCTTCCCGGCCTGGTGGACCGGCTGGTCTACATCTCCGCGTGGGCGTGCGTGCGACGGTCGAACCCCATCGAGTACATGCAGGAGCCCGAGTACGCGGACAGCCTGATGCCGTCCCTGGCCGCGTTCAACGTCGGGGATCCGGCCCGGCTCGGCGTCGGCCGGGCCAACTACCGCACCGCCGATCCGGAGCTGCTGGCCGGCCTCAAGGCGGCGACCATGGCCGACGTCACCGACGAGCGGTTCAGGGCCTTCCTCAACATCCTGCAGCCGGACGAGTCGATCGCGGTGATGACGGCCGACGCCCGCGGGCACGCCGACACCTGGGGCACGATCCCCCGCACCTACGTCCGCCTCACCGACGACCGGTCCATCCCCCTGGCCATGCAGGACAGGTTGATCGCCGAAGCGGATGCGCTGACCCCCGGCAATCCCTACGACGTCCACACCCTGGACACCACCCACGCGGGGTTCGTGTTCACAGCGGCGGCGGAAGTGGCGGCCATCCTCGACAAGTCGGCCGTCTAGCTGTACCGACAGCCGGGAACCGCCCTGTGTCCAAGCCGCCGGAGCCCGGACACAGGGCGGTTCCCTCAATCCATGGGTTCCGGGTTCGAGCGCGGCAGGCGTGCTCCCCCCGCCGGGCCGGCCGGCCCGCGGAGGAAGACCAGGCTGGTGAGGACTCCCAGCAGCACGACGGCGGCGTTCACCGCGATGGCCGCCTTCAGCCCGCCGAGCACGGCCGCCGCGCCGGTCCCGGCGATCGCCGACGTGGCGATCGCGCTCATGATCGGAGTGCCCATGGTGATGCCGATCTGCTGGGTCATGGTGGCCAGGCCGGTCGCCAGACCCTGCTCGTGGTCGGGCAGGCCGGAAGTGGCGGTGACCATGAATCCGACGATGACCAGCATGTTGCCGACGCCGCCGGCGAAGGTGGCCGCCAGCAGCAGCCACATCCAGGACCGGTCGTCTCCCAGGCCGAGCAGGGCGGCGGTGGAGACGGCCTGCACCAGGCCGCCGGCGATGAGCGTGGCCCGGGCGCCGATCCCGCCGATGACCCTCGGTGCGATCGAGCCGCCGAGCACGGTCCCCAGCCCCAGTACGCCGAAGGAGAGGCCGGCCGCCAGCGGCGAGAAGCCCAGCACGTTCTGCAGATAGAGCGTCAGCAGGAAGACCAGGGACGTCTCGGTCAGGAACGCGATGAGTCCGGCGATGTTCCCCCAGGCGACCGTGCGCCTGCCCAGCACCGCGGGGGGCACCAGGGGCGCGGGGGCCCGCAGCTCGACGAGATGGAACACCACCAGCAGCAGCCCGCCCACCGCCAGCGGGATGAGCGCCCCGGCCGTATCCCAGCCGTGCTCTCCTGCCTGGGTGAGGCCGAAGACGACGGCGAGCAGGCCGAGAGTGACGCTGACGGCGCCGGGCACGTCCAGCCGCGGGCGGCTGTCCGGCCTGGACTCCTTGATCACGATGGGCGCGGTGACGAGAACGAGCGCGGCCACCGGCACGTTGATGAAGAACGCCCACCGCCAGGACAGCAGGTCGGTCAGGAGCCCGCCCAGGATGGCGCCGGTGGTGAACCCGGCCGACATCAGTGCGCCGTTGAGGCCGAGCGCCCGCTCCCGCAGCGGCCCCTCCGGGAAGGACGTGGTCAGCAGGGAGAGGCCGGCCGGGGTGACCGCCGCGGTGGCCAGTCCCTGGAAGACGCGGGCGACGATCAGCGCTTCCGGGCTCTGGGCCAGGCCGCCGACCAGTGAGGCTGCGCCCAGGACGACGAGCCCGCCCAGGAAGATCCTGCGGCGGCCGAAAACATCCGCCAGCCTGCCGAACAGCAGCGTGAACCCGGCGGCGCACAGCGCGAAGGCGGTGGCGATCCACTGCAGGTACGCCAGGGAGAATCCCAGGCCCTCACCGATGACCGGCAGGGCCACATTGAGGATGGAGAAGTCCACGGCCAGCATGAACTGGGCGGCCAGCAGAACGACCAGCACCAGCAGCAGCCGGGGCGTGAGCCGCTGGGCCGTTCCCGGCCGTGCGGTCCCGGGGGCGCAGGCGCCGGTGATGTCGGTCGTGCCGGCGGTGTCAGCGGTCGACATGGTCGGAGAAAGCCTTTCCTCTCGGTCACTGTGACGAGAGAAGGCTCATCCGCTCCGCCCCGGCCAGCCAGAACCGGGCCCAGACCGGCATCCGGGAGGGTGGTCATTTCATGACCAGGCTTCCGCCGCCCCTGCGCCCCGTCCATCACGCATCATGAGACACATGGACAGGGCGAAGGAACTGGGCGACTTCCTCAAGAGCCGGCGGGCCGGGCTGAATCCCGAGGAGCTGGGGCTGAAGGTCTACGGCGCGCGCCGCCGCGTGTCAGGACTGCGCCGCGAGGAGCTCGCGATGCTCGCGGGTGTGAGCGTGACCCACTACACCCGGCTGGAGCAGGGAAGGGCGGCGGGCGCCTCCGACGCCGTGCTCGGCGCGCTGGCCCGTGCCCTGCGGCTGACCGAGGACGAGACGGCCCATCTCAAGCACCTCGCCCGGCCCTCGGCGCCCGCGCGGCCCGCCCCGGCCCGGCCCGAGCACGCGAGCCGCTCGGTCCGGCGGCTGCTGGACGCGATGACCGAGGTGCCCGCCCTGGTGCTGGACCGCAGGAACGACATCCTGGCCTGGAACAGGCTGGGCCACGCGCTGCTCGCCGGTCACCTCGACCCGGCGGCCCCCGGCAGCCCGGCCACGCGGCCCAACCTGACCCGGCTGCTCTTCCTCGACGGCCACTTCCGCGAGCTCTATCCGAACTGGTCCGAGGAGGCCACGCTCGCCGTCGCCTCCCTGCGCCTGGCGGCGGGACGCCACCCGGACGACCGCGGCCTGGCCGAGCTCATCGGCCGGCTCGTCATCCAGAGCGAGGAGTTCGCCACGCGCTGGGCCCGCCACCCGGTACGCACGTGCACCTCGGGCGTCAAGCACTTCCACCACCCGGTCGTCGGCCCGATGGAGCTCTCCTTCGACAACCTCCTCATCCCCGGCGAGTCGGGGCAGCGCATCATCGCCTACAGCGCTGAGTCCGATTCGCCGTCGAAGGCCGCGCTGCACCTCCTCGACCTCTCCGCCCTCGACTTCGGACCGGCGGAAACGGCCGGCGGCCTCTCTCAGTCGGTGAAGGCGGCGGGGTGATCGCGGACCCAGTCGGCGAAGGTGAGGGGCTCACCGGTGCGGGTCAGGTCGTCGCGCTCGTGCGACTCGGTCATGCCGGTCAGCATGGCCCGGCTGAGCCCCGACTGCACCAGCGCCGCGCCGCGGACCACCACCGGCAGCGTGACGGCGAACAGCACACCGATCGCGGTGGTGAAGATCACGCCGACCAGGACGCTGTCGCCGAGGCCGAGCAGCTCGGGCAGGTTGTTGTTGTCCGGGATCCTTTCGAGGATCCAGCCGTAGATCGGATAGGTCAGCCCGAAGACCGCCCCGGCCCACCACGTCACCGTGAGGCAGAACGTCACGATGGCGACCGGGAGGTTCACGATGCCGTACAGCAGGTCCAGCCAGGACTGCCCGCTGGTCAGCGGGTTCACCACCCGGCGGAAGAACCCGGCGTCCCGCGGGACCCGCCGGTAGCGCGGCCGGGCGACCCGGCGGCCGAGCACCTCGGGCAGCATCCGGCGCTCCAGGTCGGCGAAGCCCCGGGCGAGCATCACGGTCGCCGCCAGGATCGGCACGCCGATCCACACGATCACCGTCCCGACGCCGGCCGTGAGGCCGACGACCATCAGGCAGAAGGCGATCACGGCCAGGGGGAAGCTGATGATCAGGTAGCGGGTGTCGGTGCCGATGCGGTGCAGGAGGGATCTCATGGAACCGACGCTACGAGCCGGGGGTCGCAGGATCGATCCTGCCGGCAGGCTTCTCGGGGTAGGGCTGGCCCTACTCTCCCAGGTGGGATGATCCGCGCCGGGCGTCTCGCGTCCGGCCGGGGGCGGCGCAGGCAGCCGGTCTTCCCGGGTCAGCGGGGGCGGTGGCCCTTCCTGCCCCGGCCGGTCTGCGCGCCCCGGCGGCCCGACCCGCCCGGAGCGGGACTCCGCGGCTGCTTCCGCGTCTTCTGCTGGGCGGGCGCGGGGGTACGGCCCCGCGAGCTGTTCGCCGTACGTCCCCGGACGATGCCGATGAAGTCCTCCACCAGCTCGGTCGTCGCCTCCGTGGGCCAGGCCAGCGCGACCTGCGACCGCGGCGTCTCCACGACCGGCCGGTAGGTCAGATCCCTGCGGTGGTGCAGGCGCGCCAGCGACTGCGGGACCAGCAGCAGCCCGGCCCCCGCCGCCACCAGCTCGATCGCCTCCGCCGTCGTGTCCGGACGCGTGAAGGCCGGCAGCCCCGGCAGGGCCGTCCACTCAAGGGTGTCGTCCATCGGATGGAGCACCTCGTCGTCGGCGAGGTCGGCGACGGTCACCTCGTCGGCGGCGGCCACCATGTGATCCTTCGGCACCACAACCACGGTGGTCTCGACATAGAGGGGAATCACGCTGAGCCCCTCGCGGTCCACGGGCAGCCGTACGAAACCGGCGTCGGCACCGCCGTCGCGCAGGAGCCGCACCACGTCGGCGGCGGCGACGGGGATCAGGGTGAGCGGCACGCCGGGCACACGCTCGGCCCAGACGCCGGCCCATTTGGCGGGCGTCACCCCGGGCACGTAAGCAAGCCGGAACTCCCTGTCGGTCACTTGCCCAGAGTACCGATGTCAGAGGAGACGGCTTCGCGCCATACCCTTGACACCATGACCAAGCTCAAGACCACCCAGACGATGAAGCCCGCGACCGCGGCCAAGAAGCTGGGTGTGCTCCTGGAGGCCACTCCCGCCGAGTTCCAGGAGGGAGTCGTCTCCAGAGATGAGCTGAACGCGCTGCAGGCCGCCCCGCCGGCCTGGCTGGCGGATCTCCGGCGCAACGGGCCGCACCCCCGGCAGGTCGTCGCCGCGAAGCTGGGCGTCTCCAACTCGGGCCTGGCCAGGGGCGGCATCACCGGGCCGCTCACCACCGCCGAGATCGACGCCATCAAGGCGGAGAACCCCGAGTGGCTGCAGCGCGAGCGGGCGGTCCAGGCCGAGGTGCGCAAGGAGGCGCAGCGCCTCAAGCAGCGCTAGAGCCGGATCATGAGGTGAGGATGCCGCGCCGGTACGCCTCGCCCACGGCGGCGGCCCGGTCGCGCACGCCGAGCTTGTCGTAGATGTGCAGCAGATGGGTCTTGATGCTCGCCTCGCTGATGAACAGCCGGGCGGCGGCCTGACGGTTGGAGGCGCCGTCGGCGACGAGCCGCAGCACCTGAAGCTCCCGATCGGTGAGGGTGGCCCGCACGGGATTGCGGACCTGGCCCACGAGCCGTTCGACGACCCACGGCGCCAGCACGACCTCGCCGGCGGCGGTCGCGCGGACGGCGCGCAGGAGCTCATCGGGCGGGGCGTCCTTGAGCAGGTAACCGGTGGCCCCCGCCTCGATCGCGGGCAGCACGTCGGCGTCGCCGTCGAAGGTGGTCAGCACGAGCACCCTGATCTCGGGATGGGACGCGCGCAGGGCCGCGATCGCGGCGACGCCGTCCATCACCGGCATCCGCAGGTCCATGAGCACGACGTCGACGGCCAGGGCCGCCGCCCGTTCGACGCCCTCGCGCCCGTTGGACGCCTCACCCGCCACTTCGATGTCGGGTTCTCCGGCGAAGGCGCCGCGCAGGCCGCCGCGCACGATCGGGTGGTCGTCGACGATCAGCAACCGGATCATTTCTGGGCCGCCTGCAGGGCCGGGACGCTGGCGCTGACCGCCGTGCCCTCTCCGGGGGTGCTCTCGATCTCCAGCGTGCCGCCGACTCCCCGCACCCGTTGCCGCATGCTGTTCAACCCGAATCCCCGGCCCTTTCCGTTCTCACCGTCGATACCGCCGACGCCGCCGACGCCGCTGATGCCGTCTCCATCGTCGCGGATGTCCAGCAGGACGACGTCGCCCGCGTACGAGAGCGTCAGCCCGGCCCGGGAGGCGCGCGCGTGCTTGGCGACGTTGGTCAGGGCCTCCTGGGCGACGCGGAACAGGGTGACCTCGATCGCCGAGCTGAGCGGCACGCTCTCCCCGGTCACCTCGAAGCGCAGGTCGATCCCCGAGCCTTCGGCCCAGCGCCGCGCCATGGCCGACAGCGCGTCCGGCAGCTGGGCGACCTCCAGCTCGCGCGGCCGCAGGGCCTGTACGGACCGCCGGGCCTCGGACAGACTGTCCCGGGCCAGCGAGAGCGCCACATCGACGTGGTCGCTCACGTCCCCGGCCCGCTTGGCGGCCTGGAGTTGCGTGATGATCCCCATGAGGCCCTGGGCGAGGGTGTCGTGGATCTCGCGGGCCATCCGCTGGCGCTCGTCGAGCACCCCCGCCTCGTGGGCCTGGGTCGTCAGCTGGGCGTGCAGGTCGGCGTTCTCCTTCATCGCCGTCTCCAGGTCGTCGAGGGCCTTGCGGTATCTCCGCTGCCGTTCATCGATCTTGATGGCCGCGATGTGGCCGCCGCCGATCGAGAAGGTCTGGACGATGACGATCGCGACATGGAAGAGGACGATCTGGACGCTCACCTGCGACCAGTCCAGGACGGTGCCGTACAGGACGAGGGAGGTCACGGCGACCGCGACGAAGGTCCATCTGGACGGGGCGAAGAGGAAGGCCAGGAAGAACCCGGAGATCGTGTAGATGGTGAAGACCGGATCGTGGAGCGCGAGGACCGCCGCGGTGGCGAGCACCCCGATGAAGTAGCCGGCGTTGACTCCGCGCCGCTGCCGCCACCGTCCGGGCAGCAGCGTCCGCGAGACCAGCCAGACCAGGGCCACGGACGCCAGCGCCAGCGTCACCAGTGCCGTGCCACCGGGTCGGTCCGGGGTCGTGAGGCTGATGATCGTCGAGATGCCCAGGCAGAAGTAGGGGATCAGCTCGGCGGCTCTGTCGAAACGCCGCTCCCAGCGGGACAGGGGGAAGGGATCAGCCATGGTGGCGACCTTATGCCTGTTCTGTCTCGGGGGCTCTGTACCGCATGGGGAACAGGATCGCATAGCCGTACATGAGCAGGCCGATAGAGATCATGAGTGTGATCGTCGGCCACTGCCAGGCGTCGGGCAGGTAGAGCGCCAGGAACCAGACGCGGTCCTCCACCCCGAACAGTTTGAAGAACATCGGGACGATTCCCTGCGGGAACAGCGGCAGCCAGGCGAGGGAGTAGCACACGATGACCGCGATCTTGTGGCCGAGGGGCAGGTCGGGCGCGGCTGCCGCCGCCTCCTCCTCACGGACCGTGCGTCCGGCGGCGGAGCCGTATTTCAGCAGGGCGAGCAGCTCGGTCCCGCCGGACGCGAGCCGCCTGGCGGCGATCCTGCCGAACCCCCAGACGCACAGGACCCCGGTCGCCACGCCCACGGGCACCCCTGCCCAGGGCTCGATCAGAACCGCGGCCGCCGCCGGGAGCGCCGTCACGGGAACGGCGATCAGCATCAGCCAGACCAGCCCGGTCTCCCCGCCCTCGTCGGCGCCGCTGCTGAGCGGATCGCCGCCGCGCCTGTGCGGATCGGTCGCCGGGACCGGCGCGGTGACGGCGACGAGGACCACCAGCCCGGCCGCCCCGCCGAGGACGGCGGGGAACAGTCCGGCCACCCACGGCCAGGCCCAGGTCTCACCGCTCGCGGCGGCTCCGGCGACCGAGAGCAGGGCGGTGGCCGGTCCGACGGCCAGCAGCCAGGCCAGTTGCCGTCCGCGGACGTCGGCGCGTTCCGCGCCGGGCGTCATCAGCGTGAGCCACAGCGCGGTCCCGTCGGTGGCGTAGAGGTTGGCCGACACGCCCGCGCCCATCAGCACCGCGATGAGACCGACGAACGGCACCATGCCCCACCAGCCGATGGCCACCGGCAGCAGGGTGAACACCACGGCGTAGAAGAAGGCGAAGCTGAGCAGGTGGACCCTGATCAGATCGCGTGACCAGGTGCGCAGTTCCTTGGCGGCGACGGCGCGGACGCCCCGGACCATGGGGAACGGGCGCGGCCTGCGGCGGCGCGCCGGGACGCCGCCGCGGGCGGCCGAGGTGACGCGCCGCGTGAGCAGGACCGCCCACACTGCCACGAGCAGGACGACCACGAGAGCGGATGCGGCCAGGATGCCGAGCGCCGCGGGCGGGGAGGACTCGATCGCGGCGATGCCCCACCCCGAGGGCAGCAGCCGCACCAGCGCCCCGGCCCACGACAGGTCCTCGGCCGTGGCGGCGGCGACGGGCAGGGCCCAGCCGTTGCCGCTCAGCGCGAGGACCGTCCCGGTGACGAAGGCGGCGAGCACCGCCGCCGCCCGGGACCGGACGAGCAGCCCGAAGATCGCCACCGTGACGCGGGAGACCAGCACCATCGTGATCAATGTGATCACCGCCGCCACCAGGGCGACGAGCGTGGCCAGGAGGCCGAAGCGCCAGCCGTACACCGCCATCGAGGTGAGCGCCACCGATGTGATCATGACCGCGGGACTCGCGAAGGCCCCGGCCAGCAGTGCGGTGGCCATCCGGCGGGGTGCGGCCGGGATCATGGTGAAGTACTCGGGGCGCAGCGCCTCGCCGCCGCCCGTGAAGATCGGGCCGAAGATCCAGCCCATCAGCCAGACGGCCAGTGCCGCCGGCAGCAGCGGCGGCCAGAACACGGCGACGGCGACCGTGCCCACCGCCAGGATCAGGCCGATCACCGTGCCGAGGACGAGCGAGGACGCGCGGTCGCCGCGCAGCGCATGCCGGAGGAGCGCCAGTCTCATCCGGATCAGGACGACAGCCACGACAGCCCCTCCGTCCCGCCCGCTCGGGCGCCGACCAGCTCGACGAAGGCCTCCTCGAGGGACCTGCTCCTGCGGACCTCGTCGAGGCGGCCCTCGGCCACCACCCGGCCGCCGGAGATGACGCCGACGTGGTCGCAGATCCCCTCCACCAGCGCCATCACGTGACTGGAGATGACCACCGATCCGCCTCCCTCGACGAAGCGCCGCAGGATGGTCCGGATCGTCATGGCGGAGACCGGATCGATGGCCTCGAACGGCTCGTCGAGAACCAGCAGGCGCGGTGCGTGCAGGAGGGCCACCGCGAGCCCGATCTTCTTCCGCATGCCCGTGGAGTACTCGATGACGAGTGTGCCCTCGGCGGTGTCGAGTTCGAGGACCTGCAGGAGCTCCTCGGTCCGCTCCACGACGACCTCCGGGGCCATGCCGCGCAGGAGCCCCAGATAGGTGAGCACCTCCCGCCCGGTGAGACGCTCGGGCATCGCGTGGCCGTCCGGCAACACCCCGATCAGCGACTTCGCCCGGACGGTGTCCTTCCACACGTCCACTCCGAAGATCTCGGCGTGCCCCGCGTCCGGCCGCAGCAGGCCCACCGCCATCGCCAGAGTCGTCGTCTTGCCCGCGCCGTTCGGGCCGACCAGCCCGTAGAGCGACCCGGCGGGGACCGACAGGTCGACCTGCTCGACCGCCGCCCGGTCGCCGAAGACCTTGCGCAGGCCGGTGGCCCGGAGCGCGGGCGCCTCATGTGTCGTCATAGGACGAGGATCTTCCGGCTGAGGCTCGTCCGGATCGTCCGAGCGGGATTCCGTACGGTGGATCCGGCCATCAACCGATCGGTTGATCCGGCCCTCGGAGGCCGTGCCCCTCGGGCCGGATCCGGTCAGCCGGCGTGCGGCCTGCCGAACTCTCCGATCAGCACGGGATACTGCTCCCCGCCGTGCCCGGCGGCGATCGCGCGGTCGGCCATCGCCTTGATCAGCCGTGGCAGTTCGGCGTTGACCCCCACCGCCTCGCTCTCCTCGATCAGGTGCTCCATCGCCCGTGCGTCGGTCTCCAGGGCCGACACCTCGGCCGGGAAGGAGCCGCTGTCGATCTGCTCGGCGTATCCGGGCAGCCACCCGGCCACGACGGCGGCGACCTGCCGGGCGAACGGCGCGTACGTCGCGGCGTCGACACCGGCCGTCCTGAGCAGGGCGGTGCCCTGGAGCCAGGCGTTCAGGATGCTCCACATCATGACGAGGCCGGCCACGTCGTACAGCGACGCCAGTCCGTGGTCCGCACCGAGGTAGGTGACGGTGCCGAGCGCGTCGAGGGCCGGCTTGTGCTCCTCGAAGTCCGCCTGCGGCCCGCTGTGCAGAATCACCGCCTCGGCGGTCCCGATCGCCGGCGGGACGGCCATGATGGCGCCGTCCAGGTAACGGGCGCCGCGCTGCGCGGCCCATCGGGCGGCCTGCCGGGCCTGGGCCGAGGTGCCCGAGGTCAGGTTGACCAGCATCGTGCCGTCCAGCTCGGCCTCGCCCGCGCCGAGCAGCTCGTACACGGCCTGGTAGTCGGTGAGGCAGATGATCGTCAGGGAGCTCGCCTTGAGCGCGTCGCCGACCGTCGGCGCCAGTCGTGCGCCTGCGGCCACCAGGTGGTCGGCCTTGGAGGCCGTGCGGTTCCACACGGTCGTGGGATGCCCGGCCTTCAGGAACGCTCCGGCGAGGGCCTGGCCCATCAGCCCGAGTCCGATGACCGTCACGGATGTATCGGTTCTGTGGTTCATGGCAGCATCGTCAACGTTGATATCGGTGTGAAGGTCAAGGGGGATTTCCGATGCGGATCGGGGAACTGAGCCGTCGTACGGGCGTCAACACCCATCAGCTGCGCTACTACGAGGCCCAGGGCCTGCTGAGGGCGGACCGCGGCGCGAACGGCTACCGCAACTACGACGAGAGCGCCGTGCTGCGGGTGAAGCAGATCCGGCACCTGCTCGGCGCGGGTCTGTCCTCCGAGGACATCGCGTACCTGCTGCCCTGCGCGGTCGGAGAGGCCCCGGAACTGCCGGGGTGTCCCGAGCTGCTGACCGCGATGCGGTCACGGCTGCGGCGGCTGGACGACCAGATGGACCGGCTCGCCCAGTCCCGCACCGCTCTCGCCGACTACATCGCCGCGGCCGAGCGGACCGGCGGCGAGAGCTATCCGCCCTTCGACGGCGCCGAGCTAGAGTCCGTCCCCGCCTGAGCCAGAGGGACGCCCGTCCCGGGCCGGGCGCGGGCCCGGATGGCCGCGCGCAGGGCCGGGGCCGTCCCGGGATGGATCTCGAAGTGGGTCCGCAGCCCGGTGATCTCCAGCAGTTGCGTCAGCTGGGTGCCGGGGCCGGCCAGTATCAGGTGGCGGCCGTGGGCGCGGCTGTGACGCTGGGCGTCGATCAGCTCGGCCAGTCCGGCCGAGTCGCAGAAGACCACGTCGTCCAGGTCGATGATGATCGTGGGAATGTCCGCGAAGTCCCACAGGCTGGACAGCCGGGCGCGTAACAGCGGGGCGGAGACCTCGGTGAGCTGCCCGGTCGCGCGCACGACCAGGACGCCGGCGTACAGGCCGACGGTGACGGTGAAGATCGATTCGGGATCGGAGTCGGGGTCAGATGACATGATGACACTCCTCGTGCCGGCGAGGGGCAGGGCAGGCACAAGGAATGTCCTACCGTAAATCCGTGATCGCGTCCGGTTTACCGGGTTACCGGCATCGCGCATCGACCGGCGAACGCGACCGGCTGAGCGGTGAGTGCGCGGACGGCCGCCCGCACAGCGCACCGGGGAAGCCGCGATATATCGCGGCTACGCGTACCATGTCCAACCGTGACGGAAGATTCCCCCTTACGAACCTCGGCCGCCGGCCACGGCACAATTGCCGGTGTGCGAGTCGGATTGCTCGGACCGTTCGAGGTCCGCAACCGCGACGGGGTCGTGGTGGAGGTTCCCGGAGTTCGGCTGCGTGCGCTGCTGGCAGCGCTCGCCCTCGAACCCGGCCGGATCG
Source organism: Planobispora rosea (assembly GCF_014648175.1). Classification (GTDB taxonomy): domain Bacteria; phylum Actinomycetota; class Actinomycetes; order Streptosporangiales; family Streptosporangiaceae; genus Planobispora; species Planobispora rosea. The sequence continues at coordinate 133,353 of NZ_BMQP01000012.1, read as the reverse complement.
TCACGCGTGCGAGGCTGGTGGACTGGATCTGGGGGCGGCAGCCGCCCGCGGACGAGGTGAACGCCCTGCAGGCGCTGGTGTCCCGGCTGCGCAGGGCGGTGCCGGAGGCGGTGATCGAGGCGGAGTCCGGCGGGTACCGGCTGGCCGTGGCTCCCGACGCCGTGGACGTGTGCCGGTTCGAGCAGCTGGTCGGTCAGGCCCGCACCGCCGAGCCCGCGGCGCGGGCGGACCTGCTCCGCTCGGCCCTGGCGTTGTGGCGCGGCACGGCCATGGCGGACATCGCGCTGCAGGACAGCCAGCTGTTCGACGCCGCGGTCGCGCGTCTGGACGAGCTCCACGTCGCCGCGCTCGGGGACCGGGTGGATGCGGACATCCGCCTCGGCCGCGGCTCGGAGCTGGTCTCCGAGCTGACCGAGCTGGTCGCCGCGTACCCGCTGCGGGAGGGGTTCGTGGCGGCGTTGATGCGAGCGCTCGCCGAGGCGGGACGGGCGGCCGAGGCGCTGACCGTGTACCAGCGGACGCGCGAGCGGCTCGCCGAGGAGCTGGGCACCGATCCGTCGGCCGAGCTCTCCGCGCTGCACACCGCGCTGCTCCGGGGAGAGCTGGGTGAGCGGGCGGACAACCACAGGACGAACCTGCGCGCCGAGCTGACGAGCTTCGTCGGCAAGGACGACGACGTCTCCGCGGTCACCGGTCTGGTCGTCAGGCACCGGCTGGTCACCTTGACGGGACCGGGAGGCTCCGGCAAGACGAGGCTGGCCACGGAGACCGCGCGGACGATGCTCGCCGAGCTGCCGGACGGGGCGTGGCTGGTCGAACTGGCCCCGGTGCGGGAAGGCGGTGATCTGGCGCAGGCCGTTCTCACCGCGATCGGCCTGCGCGACCACGCACTGCTCGGTGCCGCGCCGAGCGGGGAACCGGTGGATCGGCTCGTCACCGCGATCCGGGAACGCTCGATCCTGCTGATCCTGGACAACTGCGAGCACGTGATCGAGGCGGCCGCGGCTTTCGCGGATCGGCTCCTGGGAGAGTGCCGCAGGCTGCGGATCCTGGCCACCAGCAGGGAACCGCTCGGGATCACCGGAGAGGTGCTGTGGCAGGTCGAGCCGCTCGCGCTGCCCGCACGGGGAGCCGACCCCTCCGAGGCCGGATCCTCACCCGCGGTCCGGCTGCTGCGGGACCGCGCGGAGCTGGTGCGCAAGGACATCGGCTCCGACGCGCACACCCTGTCGGCCATGGCGCGGATCTGCCGGGCCCTCGACGGGATCCCGCTGGCGATCGAACTGGCCGCGGCACGGCTGCGCACCATGTCCGTCGATCAGCTGGCACGCCGGCTCGATGACCGGTTCCGTCTGCTGACCGGCGGCAGCCGTACGGCCCTCGCCCGGCACAGGACGCTGCGCGCGGTCGTGGACTGGAGCTGGGATCTGCTCACCGAGGCCGAACGCGGCGTGCTGCGGCGGCTGTCGGTTTTCTCCGGCGGGGCGAGCCTGGAAGCGGCAGAGCGGGTGTGCGGGGACGGGAACGGAGACGGGGACGGCGACGGGACGGTCGCCGGGGAGCAGGTGCTCGACCTGCTGACCGCGCTGATCGAGAAGTCGCTGCTGGTCGCCGACGGCGAGGGCACGCCGCGCTACCGGATGCTCGGCACCATCAGGGAGTACGCGGCGCACCGGCTCGTCGAGGCCGGGGAGAGCGAGTCGGCGCGGCGGGCGCATCTCGCCTACTTCACCGAGTTGGCCGAGACGGCCGATCCGCACCTGCGCACGGCCCGGCAACTGGAATGGCTGGCCGTACTGGAGGCCGAACACGACAACATCGGCGCGGCCCTGCGCGGGGCGATCGCCGAGGGATGGGCCCAGGAGGCGATGCGGCTGGTCGCGGCCTCGGGCTGGTACTGGTACCTCAGCGGGCACCGGGCCGAGGGCACCGAGTTGTGCGTCGCGGCGGCCTCGCTGCGCGGTGAGGTGCCCGACGAGGTCCGGGCGCTGGCGTACCTCATGGTGACGATGTTCCTGACCGCCGGGGTCAGCGGCGACCAGTACCAGGCGCGGGAGTGGATCCAGGAAGCGCACCGGCTCGCCCTGCGCAGCGGGTCCCGCCACCCGATGCTCGGGTTCGCCGGGCTGCTGGAGGCGACGCTGCGGGGCCCGACGGAGTTCCTTCCCGCGGTCGAGCCGCTCATCGCCGACGAGGATCCGTGGGTGCGCGCGCAGGCCAGGCTCACTCGCGGCCGGTTCCGGCTCGTGCTCGGCGGCGACGAGACCGACGTGGACGCCGACGCCGAGATCGCCCTCGCCGAGTTCCGCGCACTGGGCGACCGGATGGGGATGTCGCTGGCGCTGACCTTCCTGGCCGATCGCCTCGCCTCGCGCGGTGAGTTCGCACGCGCGTGCGAGCACTACGGAGAGGCGATCACGGCGACGACCGAGGCGGGCGCGATCGAGGACGTGGTCGGCATGCGGGCGCGGCAGGCCCAGCTGTACTGGCTGCTCGGCGATGAGCGCTCCAGCGTGTCCGCCATGGCGGAGGCGCAGCGGTGCGTGAGCGGGATCACCTGGCCGGACGCCCTGGCCCAGCTGGCTCTCGCACAGGCGCAGCTGGCGTACTGGCGCGGCGAGCCGGACCAGGCACGCGAGCATCTGGCCACGGTGCGGGCGGCGCTGGGCGATGAGGGGATGTCCGACTCCGTCCGTGCCGCGACCATGGACCTGTACGGCTACCTCACCGAGGATCTCGACGAGTCCCGCGCGTACCGGGCCGAGGCGTTGCGCGCGGCCACGGTCTCGGAGCACACGCATCCGCCGACGATCGCCGACATCCTGATCGGGATCGCGGACCTCGCCCTGCGCCGGGGACAGTACGAGCAGGCCGTGCGGCTGCTCGCGGCGAGCGACGGCGTGCGCGGCACGCCGGATCGTTCGCACCCGGACGTCGCCAGGATCGCCGCGGAGACGCGCGATCGCCTCGGTGAACCCGTGTTCACCGAGGCGATCCGTGCCGGCGGACGGCAGGACTGGCGTGAGCTGGCCGAGATCACCCTTGCCTCGTGAACGCCCTGCGCGCCCACAGGTAGCCGATCAGCGTGACCCCCACGCACCAGGCGATCGCCGTGACGATCGAGCTCGCCGACGGCGCGCCGGTCAGCAGCCCGCGCAGGGCTTCGATGATCGAGGTGAACGGCTGGTGCTCCGCGAACTGCCGCGCGCCCGGCCCCATCTTGTCGGCCGGCACGAACGCGCTGCTCAGGAAGGGAAGGAGCATCAGCGGGACGACGGTCATGCCCGCGCTCTCCGGCGTCTTCGCCGCGAGACCGGCCGCGACGGTCAGCCAGCTGATCGCCACCACCGTCAGCACGACGATGCCGACCACGCCGAGCCACTGCGCCAAACCCGCCGACGGCCGGAATCCCATCAGCAACGCGACCCCGGTGACGAGCGTGATGGCCACCAGGCTCCGGAGCACGCTCTCGATCACGTGCGCGTTCAGCACCGCGGCCCGGGAGACGTCCATGACGCGGAGCCGGTTGATGAACCCGTTCGTCATGTCGGAGTTCACCGCGATCGCGGTGGAGCCGATGCCGTAGCAGATGGTCGTCAGGATCAGCCCCGGCGTCGCGTAGTCGGCGTAGTCCACGCCGACGCTGAACGCGCCGCCGAACACGTAGACCATCAGGAACATCAGGAAGACCGGCATGACGATGCCGTTGAACAGCGCCACCGGATTCCGCGTCGTGTGCCGGAAGTTGCGCCGCAGCATGGTCGCGGAGTCCGCCAGGGAAGCCGAGATGGCGTTCATCGTACGTTGACCTCCTTGTTCCCGTGGCCGGTGAGGGCGAGGAAGACGTCGTCCAGGTCCGGGGTGTGCACCGACAGCTCATCGACTTCGATGGAATGCGCGTCGAGCCGATCGAGCAGCGCGCGCAGCGACCTGACGCCGCCGTCGCCGGGGACGCGCAGGGTCAGCTCCTCGTCGTCGCCCGCGGACTCGGGCAGGACCCGTGCCGCGGCGTCGAAGTCGTGCCGATCGGTGAACCGCAGCCGGACGTGGCTGCCCGGAATCCGGCGCTTGAGCTCGTCGGCGGTGCCCTCGGCGACCAGCCGGCCCTGATCGAGTACGGCGATGCGGTCGGCGAGCTGGTCGGCCTCCTCGAGGTACTGGGTGGTGAGGAAGATCGTCGTACCGTCGGCGACCAGTTCCCGGATGATCTCCCACATGGTGCGGCGGCTGCGCGGATCGAGTCCGGTCGTGGGCTCGTCCAGGAAGATGATCTGCGGGTCACCGACCAGCGTCATGGCGAGGTCCAGCTTGCGGCGCATGCCCCCGGAGTAGGACGCCGCCGGCTTGCCCGCCGCCTCCCCCAGCTCGAAGCGGTCGAGCAACCGGCCGGTGATCCGCCTGCCCTCCTTCCTGGGCAGGTGCAGGAGATCGGCCATCATCAGCAGGTTCTCCTCGCCGGTGAGCAGGTTGTCCACCGAGGCGAACTGCCCGGTGACCCCGATCGCCGCGCGCACCGCCCTGGTCTCCGTGACCACGTCGTGCCCGGCGACGACCGCCTTCCCGGCGTCGGGGGTCAGCAGCGTGGTCAGCACGTTCACCGTCGTGGTCTTCCCGGCGCCGTTGGGCCCGAGCAGGGCGAAGATCGTTCCGGCCCGGACGTCCAGGTCGATGCCGTCGAGCACGGTCTTGTCCTTGTAAGCCTTCCGCAGCCCCGAGGCCGCGATCGCTGAACCGTTCATGGCGTCCACCGTCGTCGGCCGCCCTGATACCGGGCCGTCGCCGTACTGACACGGCCGCTGACACGACACCGCGCCCGGGTGCCCGGCGCCCGCACCCGAGAACGCCCGCACCCGAGGGCGCCCGCCGCGCCTCGTGCTCTACGCCGGCGCCTTGACGGCCGAGCGAGCGGCGGCCTCCTCCCGCGTGACGCGGCGGCGCCGGGCCGGCAGTCCGAGCGTCGGGTTGGCGACGCTCCAGGCGGCGCCCTTGCACACCAGTTCCTTGTAGACGGCGGCGAGCCGTCCGGTCAGGGCCGCCCGCACGGCGCGGTCGTCGGCGGTGACGTACTGGATCAGGCCCTCCTTGCGGCCCAGCGAGATGCACTGGTTGAAGTAGCGGATCGGCACGTCGGGGAGCTTCCCTCCGGTCAGGCGTGCCGCGATCGCGTCGGCGGCCTGCCACGCGGTCGGCGTTCCCGAGGCGCACGACATCCGCAGCGGCTTGTCCCCGGGGCCCGTCACCATGGCCGCGTCGCCGACGGCGTACACGTCCGGGTGCGAGACCGAGCGCATGGTCCCGTCGACCACGATCTGACCGGTGCCGGTGACCTCCAGGGCGGTCGCCTCCGCGATCGGGTGGACCGCGAAGCCGGTGGTCCACACGGTGACCGCGGCCGGGATGACCTCGCCCTCGGCGGTGGTGACGCGGTCGGCTCCGACTCCGGTGACGACGGCGTGCTCGTGCACGGTGATCCCGAGCTTGCCGAAGACCTTCCGCAGGTGCTCGCGGCCCTTGGGTGAGAGCCAGTCGCCGAGGCCGCCACGGGCGACGAGGGCGACGTCGAGGTCCGGGCGGGCCTCGGCGATCTCGGTCGCGGCCTCCAGGCCGGTGAGGCCGCCGCCGACGACGACCACGGTCTGCCCGGTGTCGAGGCGGGCCAGGCGCTCGCGCAGCCGGAGCGCTCCGGGGCGGCTCGCGATCTCGTAGGCGTGCTCGGCGGTCCCGGGGACGCCCTGGGCGTTCCAGCCGCTGCCGAGGGCGTAGACGAGCGTGTCGTAGGCGAGTTCTTCGGTCCCGGCCCCGGCCTCAGTCCCGGTCCCGGCGACGGTGACCGTCCTGCGATCGACGTCGACGCCGGTGACCCTGGCGAGCCTCAGTTCGACACCGGTGCCCGCGAACATCTCGCTGAGCGGCCGGGGCTTGAGGTCCTGGCCGGCCGCCAGCTGGTGCATGCGGACACGTTCGACGAAGTCGGGCTCGGCGTTGACGAGAGTGATGGCGACATCCTCGCGGCGGAGCCGCCTGGCGAGGCGGCCGGCGGCGATGGCTCCGGTGTATCCGGCTCCGAGGACGATGATGCGGTGCCGCATGTGCTTGCTCCTGTCTCACGCGGGCCCGCGGGTTCGCGGGTTCGCCCCTTGAACCGGGCAGCCCGCCCTTTCCTGACAGGAACGCGATGTGAAGCACCTCACACGACGCTCAGAAGGCGGTGAACAGGGGTTCCCCGTGGTCGGTGGCCGCCCAGAGCGCGGTCGCGCGTTCGAGCTTGTCGGGATTGATCTGGTTGCGGAACGCGGCGATGCCCTCGGCGGTGACCTCCAGGCACATGATGCCGACGACCCGGCCGTCCACGACGGCCACGACGGCGGGGTCGCCGTTGGCCGTCCAGGCGTAGACCTCGGCCGTGCCGCCGACCAGGGCGCGCTTGGCCGGGCCGGGTTTGAACAGGCCCCGCAGGAACGTGGCGACCGCGACGGCGCCCTCGAACGCCTTGGCGCGGGCCGGGACCTTCCCGCCGCCGTCGCCGATCGAGACGGCGTCCTCGGTGAGCAGGCGCACCAGCGGCTCGATCCGGCCGCTGGTGGCGGCCGCCAGGAACTCCTCGACGATCCGCCGGGCGGTGACCTCGTCGATCTCGGTACGGGCCCTGCCCTCCGCGACGTGCTTCTTGGCGCGGTGGAAGATCTGCTGACTGGCGGCCTCGGTGATGTCGAGGATCTCGGCGATCTCCCGGTGCGGGTAGTCGAAGGCCTCCCGCAGCACGTACACCGCCCGCTCGTTGGGGGACAGGCGCTCCATGAGGGTGAGGACCGCGTAGGAGACCGATTCGCGCTGCTCGGCGGTGTCGTCCGGGCCCAGCATCGGGTCCCCTCCCAGCAGCGGCTCGGGAAGCCATTGGCCCACATAGGTCTCGCGGCGCGCCCGGGCGGAGGTGAGCTGGTTGAGGCACAGGTTGGTGAGGACCTTCGTCAGCCAGGCCTCGGGGACCTCGATGCGGTCGACGTCGGCGGCCTGCCAGCGCAGGAAGGTCTCCTGCACGGCGTCCTCGGCCTCCCCGGCGGAGCCGAGGAGGCGGTAGGCGATGGCCTGCAGACGCGGTCTGGAGGCCTCGAACCGGTCGACGTCGCTCGCGGTCAGGGGCATGCACCGATCCTAGATCGCACGGCACGGACCGGCCGCGATGGGGCCCGGACCGGCGTCAGCCGTCAGCCGTCAGCCGTCAGCCGTCAGCCGTCCATGGTGACCACGACCTCGCCCCTCGCGTGTCCCCGTTCGAGATAACGGACGGCCTCCACGAAGACGCCCGTGGGCGCGAGCACCCGGTGCCCGCGCCGGACCCGGCCCTTGTCGCTCAGCCCCTGGAGTGCGGTGAGCGCCGCCACCGGGACGGCCGCGGCCTGCTCGAACGTCAGCCCGGCCGGCATCGCGCGCAGCATGCCGTCCTGAAGCAGACAGGCGTACTCGGCCAGGCCCGTCGTGCCCGGCACGAGGTCCAGGCCGCAGCCGCCGTACACCTCGTCCCCCGGCCGGAAGCCGGTGACGGCGCGGCTGGTCGCCGAGGGGCTCAGCAACAGGCAGACCGGCGAGCGGCTGTTCATCTCGGAGCACACGGTGGACAGCCACGTACGGACGATCATGAACAAGCCGGGCTTCAACTCGCGGGCGCAGATCGCCGCCTGGATGGCCGCTTCCGGCCCGTAGTCACGAAATGCTGCTCCCTGTCGCTCTTGATCCTCATAATTGATGATCCGCAATGACCGCCGCAGGGGGGAGCCGACATGCCGGATGTCGCGCCGATCGGCCCGGGAGATCCCGGGAGCGTGGACGGGTACGAGATCGCCGGGCGGCTCGGGGAGGCGGTCTACCTGGGACGCCCGCCCGGCGGGGACCGGGTCGTCGTCAGGCTGCTCCCGGCCGATCTCGATCCGGGGCGTTTCCTCGCCGCGACCGGGCCGCTGCGGGAGATCTCGGCGTTCTGCACCGCCGAGATCCTGGACACCGGGGTGGCGGACGGCCGGCCGTACATCGTGAGCGAGTACATCGACGGCCCCAGCCTCAAGGAGGCCGTCGCCTCCTCGGGCACCCTGCGGGGCCCGGCGCTGCACCGGCTCGCGGTCGGCATGATGACGGCGCTGGTCGCCGTCCACCAGGCCGGGATGACGCACGGTGACATCCGCCCCGACAACGTGGTGCTGGGCCCCGACGGGCCACGAGTGATCAACTTCGGGGTGGCCAGGGCCCTCTCCTCGACCGACGCCGCCGACACCCGCAGCGTCGGCGTCCCGGCCTTCACCGCCCCGGAACTGCTCCGGGGCGAGGCGCCCGCGCCCGCGGCCGACCTGTTCGGCTGGGCCGCGACCCTGGCGTTCGCCGCGACGGGGCGCTCCCCCTTCGACGGCGGCTCGATGGCCGGGACCGTCAACCGCATCCTCAACGACGAACCGGACCTGGAAGCGGTGGAGGACGACCTGCGCGGCGTCGTCGCGGCCTGCCTGTCCAAGGATCCGCACGCCCGCCCCACGGCGAGCGACGTCCTGCTCAAGCTGGTCGGCGAACTGCTCACCACCGACCTCGGCCCTCCCCCGGCGGCCCCCCGTCCGGTACGGCGCGGCCGGCCGCTGCTGCTCGGCGCGGGGGCCGTGGCCGTCGCGCTGCTCTCCGGGAGCGCCGTGTACCTGCTCACGTCCCCGTCGGCGGCCTCGGCGCCCGCCGCGGCGGGCACGCCGTCCCCGGCCGGAGAGCTCCTGCCCGCCGCCGCGCCCGGCGCCACGGGGCCGGAGATCGTCCTCTCCCCGCTGGAGGAGGTGGAGAAGGCGTCCAAGGACATCGTCCTGCCCGAGGTCGGCATCACCCTGCACGAGCACCCGAAGGACCCGGTCAGGCTCAGCGGGTACATGTGGGTGAAGGAGCCCTTCAACACCTACGTCCGGGAACGGGGGAAGGACTCCTACCGCCAGGTGGACAACCTGACGTCCCCGGCGCTGTCACCCGACGAGGAACTGGTGGCCCTCAGCCCCGGCCTGAAGTTCACCCAGTCGGACACGGACTACCTCAAGATCACCAAAGTCTCGACCGGTGAGTCCTTCACGGTGCCGACCGTGAAGAAGCCGTTCGAGAGCGCCTTCCCGGTGTGGTCGAAGGACGGCTCCAAGGTGCTGCTCACGGTCATCCAGAAGGACAAGCCGGTGAGCGGCGGATTCGTGATCGTGGACGTGGCCGCGAAGAAGTCCACCCTCGTGGTGACCGAGGTCGTCGGCTCCTCCACCGCCCCCTTCACCTTCGCCCCCGACGGAACGGTCGCCCGGCGCTTCTTCGACGGCAAGACCCCCGGGGCCGACTTCTACAACCTCCAGGGACAGATCGTCCGGACCATGCGCTGGGTGGGCACCCCCCGGGGCACGGACTGGTTCTCCCCGTCCGGAAGGCTCTTCACCACCATCTGTCCCAAGGAGAAGGGCATCTGCGTGTGGGACACGGTGACGGGCAACCGCCGCCACACCGTTCCCGACGACGGTGTGACCGAGCTCATCGGCTGGTTCAACGAGAACCACCTGCTGGTGGTGAAGAACGTCGGGAAGAACCGCCAGGCCCAGGTGATCGACTTCGTCGGCGGGACGCATCGGGTGCTCGCCGACATCAAGGGCAGGGTCGACGAGAAGGCCAAGGGCAAGGACATCACCGCGGTCCTGAGTTTCACCCGCAGGTCGGCCCCCTGATGCCGGTCGATCCCCTGCGTACCGCCGATCCCGCACGGATCGGTCACCACCGCATCATCGGCAGGCTGGGCGCGGGCGGGCAGGGCGTGGTCTACCTGGCCGAGTCGCCTTCGGGCGAGCGGGTCGCGGTCAAGCTCCTGCGCACCGGCGTCGGCGACTCCGACTCGGCCGGGCTCCGCGAGTTCCACCGGGAGATCGAGCTGGCGCTGCGGGTGAAGGCCTTCTGCACGGCGCAGGTGCTGGAGCACGGCGAGTTCGGCGGCATGCCGTACATCGTGAGCGAGTACGTCGACGGCCCCAGCCTCGCGCGGGTGATCTCCGAGCGCGGGGTCCTGCGTGGCACCGAGCTGCGCAGGCTGGCCGTCGGGACGCTCACCGCGCTGTCGGCGATCCACCAGGCGGGGGTGGTCCACCGGGACCTCAAGCCCGCCAACGTGCTGCTGGCCAGGGACGGGCCCCGCGTCATCGACTTCGGCATCGCCCGGGCGGCGGACTCCGAGGCGACCGCCGAGCACGTCGTCGGCACTCCGCCCTACATGGCGCCCGAGCAGTTCAACGGGGCGCCCACCGGACCGGCCTCCGACATGTTCGCCTGGGCGGCCACGGTGACCTGCGCGGCGACCGGAACGCCCCCGTTCGGGACGGGACCGGTGCCGGCGACCATCCACCGGATCCTGTCCGGTGAGCCGAAGCTGGGCGAGTTGGAGGGGGAGCTGCGGGAGCTGGTCCTGCAGTGCCTGGCCAAGGATCCGGCGGCGCGGCCGACCGCCACGACCGCGCTGCTGCGGTTGCTCGGCCATTCCGTGCCGCCGCCGCGCCTGCTGGCCGAGGGACGCGCGCAGGCGGGAGGGTACGGGGCCGCCGGGCAGGAGACCGGGAGGCAGAGGACCGGCGGCCGGGAAGCCGGCGGGCGGAAGGCGGGTGAGCGGGAAGGCGCCGGACGGGAGACCGGCGGGTGGGAGACCGGTGGAGGGGAGACCGGTGGCCAGGAGAACCCGGCCGGGCTCCGGGACACGCTTCCCGCGCCGGGTCCCGGTTCTCCGGCGCGGGGTCGCCGTACGGCCGTGGCGGGCCTCGCCGCGGTGGCGCTCGCGCTCTCCGCCGGGGTGGGGATCCATCTGGCGCGGGCCGCGGGCGAACGGCCGGAGGGCCCGGGTGCCGGTACGGCGGATCGCGGGGCGGCCGATCAAGAGACGGCGGCCCCGCTCGCGCAGCGCAGGACCGACGGAACCATGGCCCCGGAGTCGACCACGTCGGTACGGATTCCGGGAACGCGGATCACCCTGCGGGAGAACCCCGCGGACTCCTGGCGGGTCACCTCCTACGAGGACAACCGGGACACCGTGCTCTCGGGCCTCGCGTCCGTCAGGGCCCGGGACGGGGACACCTTCGAGCGGTTCGAGGGCAGGCACGACCTCGTCGTGTCTCCGGGTGGCTCGTTCTTCGTGGCCAGTCCGCACTTCAAGACCGACTTCTTCGACTTCGACCAGGTCCGGATCGTCGACCGGGTCACCGGGCAGCAGTCCGTCGTGCGGACGGTCCAGCGACCGGCGCAGAGCCGCTACCCGCGCTGGTCGCCCGACGGCTCCCTGGTGCTGCTGACGACCTTCGGGACGGTCGGCGCGAAGCAGCTGATAGGGCGGAGCACAGGCTTCACGATCGTGGACATGGCCACGCGCCGCGGGCGGCACGTCCCCGTCGCCGATGACAACGACGAGCCCCGCATCTACGCCTGGGGTCCCGACGGGACCACCGTGATCCAGCAGGCTCCCGGCGGCGCGGTCCGGGTCAGGAACCTGGACGGCACACTCGTCCGCACGCTGCCCTCGGTCGGCGAGATGACGTGGAGTGACGTCGCGGTCACCCCGCTGGGCACGGTTGTCACCACAGTCTGTCCCGACGAATCCGGAAACATCTGCCTGTGGGACTACGTCACCGGCGCGAAGAAGGCCACGGTACCCCTCGCCGAGGGGACGGCCTTCGCCGGCTGGCTGGGCGGGCGCAACCTGCTGGCGGTCAGGTCCGGGGGGAGGGAGAAGGAGGTGGTCGTGCTCGATCTCCAGGGCCGCCCCGTACGCGTCCTGGCCGAGGGGCCCGCCGCCGAGATGGATCAGATCGACCTGGAGTACACCGCGGTCACTCCGTGACGGCCTCAGGAGCGGCGATGCGCGGCTCGGCCGTTCTCCTTCGCGACCGCCTCGCGTACGGCCGGGGCGATACGCCCCGGCCCGGGTGACATTCACCCGTCTCATTGTTCGCCGAGCGAACTATCTGCTCCCTCTCGGGAACCGGCCGAGCGGAACACGGCTGCCGTCCGATGACATCGCCCCGGCTCCGGAGGTGATCCCCGTCGCCGGAACGCCGGGCGGGCCCTTCGCCGACGGGCCGGCCGGAGCGGGACAGGGGGCCTCCGGCGCGATCATGACCGTGCGCCCTGACAGCCCTTATTCCCTTGGGCGTACGAGCACGCCACTGACCTGGGCAGATGAATTTTCGGCAACGACAGTCTTGTCAACCCGACAGACGCCACCCTATCCTCCCGGATGGAAAGCGCTTTCCTAACTTATCAGGATTCTTCCGGTGGAGGCGACCATCGCGCCACCCTCACGACGTGAACGGCGACGGCTCCCCGTGACCCGGACCGCAGCGGAACCCCCGAACCGATCCACACCGAGAAGACCACCCGCCTCCGGGCCGGGCCGCGGGCCTGCCCGGCGACAGACCGGCGGCCTCGACGGCCCGCCGAGACGACCACGACACGTAGCAGTACCCGGCGTTCGAAGCTGAAAGGGAACACGAGAATGAGACGATCAGTCGCACCGCGGCTCTGTGCGGCGCTGGCCACGACGGCCATCGCGACCGCGACCGGTGTGGTTCTGTCGATGCCCGCGGCGTCGGCGGCAGCCGCCGGCGCCACCGGCTACGCGACCCAGAACGGCGGGACCACCGGCGGCGCGGGCGGGCAGACGGTACGGGCCACCACGGGAACCGCGATCCACGCGGCCCTGTGCAACCGGGCCAGCAGCAGCACCCCGATCATCATCGAGGTCGAGGGGACCATCAACCACGGCAACACCGGCAAGGTCTCGGGCGACAGCTGCAGCACCGCCGCCGGCCTGATCGAGCTCAAGCAGATCAGCAACGTCACGATCGTCGGCGTCGGCAGCGGAGCCGTCTTCGACCAGCTGGGCATCCACATCCGCGACTCCAGCAACATCATCATCCAGAACGTGACCGTCCGGAACGTCAAGAAGTCGGGCTCGCCCACGTCCAACGGCGGCGACGCCATCGGCATGGAGGGCACGGTCCGCAACGTCTGGGTCGACCACACCACCCTGGAGGCGTCAGGCGGGGAGTCGGAGGGCTTCGACGGCCTCTTCGACATGAAGGGCAACACCCAGTACGTGACCCTGTCCTACAGCGTCCTGCGCAACTCCGGCCGCGGCGGCCTCGTCGGGTCCAGTGAGAGCGACCTCTCCAACGGCTTCATCACCTACCACCACAACCTGTACGAGAACATCGACTCCCGTACGCCCCTGCTGCGTGGCGGCGTCGCCCACATCTACAACAATTACTACGTGAGCCTCAACGAGTCCGGCATCAACTCCCGGGCCGGGGCACGCGCCAAGGTGGACAACAACTACTTCAAGAACTCCAAGGACGTCCTGGGCACCTTCTACACCGACGCGGCCGGTTACTGGCAGGTCAGCGGCAACATCTTCGACAACGTGACCTGGTCCAGCCCCGGGACCGACAACAAGCCCGCCGGCCCCAACCCGCAGTCCAACACCACCGTCACCATCCCGTACCCCTACAGCCTCGACGCGGCCAGCTGCGTGCCGGGCATCGTGACGCAGACGGCGGGCGCCAACAAGGGACTGAAGGTGTCGAACGGCAGCTGCTCGGCGCAGACGCCGACACCGACGCCGACCGTGACGCCCACGTCGAAGCCGACCGTCACCCCCACCGTCACGCCGACCGTCACCCCCACCGCCACGCCGACCTCGACCCAGCCCAGCGGGACCAACCTCAGCATCGGCGCCGGCTCCGACGGTTCCAGCAAGGCCGGCGGGACGAGCTACGGCAACGTGCGGGACGGCGACATGAGCACGTACTGGTCGCCGGCCGGCTCGACCGGCTCCATCTCGATCAAGTGGGGCTCCGCCACCGCGGTTTCCAAGATCAACGTCCGTGAGGCGCCGGGCTCCGCGGGCAGCATCAAGACCTGGCGGGTCGTCAACGGCGACACCGGCGCCGTCCTGACCTCCGGCAGCGGTGCGGGCGTCATCACCTTCCCCCGGACCTCGCTGCGCAAGCTCACCTTCGAGATCACCGGCTCGACCGGCACGCCCAAGATCGCCGAGTACGAGACCTACGCCGGATAGCGGTGCGCGAGCTCGCGCACGTTCCCGCCCGACCAGCGCTCCAGGAGTTCGAGGTCGTGGCTGACGGCGAGGACTCCGGCGCCGGTACGCGCGCGGTAGGCCTCGATCCTGGCCACCAGGTGCGCCTGGGTGGAGGCGTCCAGCATGGTCGTCATCTCGTCGCAGATCAGGTAGCGGGGTTCGAGCGCGAGCGCGCGGGCCACGCACGCGCGCTGGAGCTGGCCGTCGGAGACCTCGTGGGGGCGCCGGGAGTGCAGCTCGGGGGTGAGGCCCAGCTCCTCGGCCAGCTCATGGGCGCGGGCCAGGGGACGGCGGTTGGCGCGCAGCGGTTCGGCGATGACCTCGATCAGGGTGAAGCGGGGGTCCACGGCCAGGCGGGGCTGCTGGAAGACCAGGCCGATGGCGGTCCGCCGGGGCGCGCGGTGCCGCCAGCGGTGGACCGGCTGCCCGTCGAGGACCACCCGGCCGCCGGAGGGGCGCAGGAGCAGGGCGAGGACCCGGGTCAGGGTGGACTTGCCGCACCCGCTCGGCCCGGCCAGCCCCACGACCTCGCCGGGGCGGACGGTGATGGCCGCCCGGTCGAGGACCCGGTGACGGCCGAAGGTGACGGTGATGTCGGCGGCTTCAAGCATGGTGGCAGGCCACTCCGTTCAGGACGGGCTGCTCGTCGCAGAGGGCGGTGGCGCGTGAACAGCGTGGCTGGAAGGCGCAGCCCGCGGGCAGGCGGGTGAGCTCGGGCGGCCGGCCGGGGATCGGGGTGAAGCCGCGTGTGGGCAGGGCGTCCAGCAACCCGGCGGCGTACGGGTGGCGGGGGGCGGTGAAGAAGGTCCGGGCCTCGGCGATCTCGACGACGCGGCTGGCGTACATGACCGCGACGTCGTCGGCGACCCGTTCGGCGGCGCGCAGGTCGTGGGTGATGAGCAGGACCGCCCTGCCCTCGTCGCACAGGCGGCGCAGCTCGGCCATGGTCGCCTCGACGAGCGGGCGGTCCAGGCCGGTGGTGGGCTCGTCGGCGAGGATCAGCGGCGGGTCCCCGGCTAGGGCCAGGGCGTTGGCGACGCGCTGGGCCATGCCGCCGGACAACTGGTGCGGGTAGCGGTCGAGGTCGCCGGGGCGCAGACCGGCCCGCCGGGCCAGCTCGTCGGGGGTCTCGGGCCGGTCGAGCTCGCGCAGCGCCTCGGCCAGCTGGGCGCGTGCCGTGCGGACCGGGGTGAGATGGGCCGCGGGGCTCTGCGGGACCAGGCCGATGCGGCGGCCGCGCACCTCGCGGGCCAGCGTCCGCTCACCGGCGGTGATCAGGTCCAGGGAGTCCAGCCAGGCGTGACCGGTCACGGTGGCGTTGGCGGGCAGCAGGCCGAGCAGGGCGTGGGCCATGACCGACTTGCCGCAGCCGGACTCACCGACCAGCGCCAGGCAGCGGCCCTCGCGCAGCTCGAACCGGGCGTCGGTGACGGCCTGCACGACCGCGCCGGGCAGCCGGAAACGGACCGACAGGCCGTCGACACGCAGCTTCACAGGGTCAGCTCCGATCGGTGGCGCGGGTTGCTCCGGTCGCGCAGGTGCTGGGCGAGCGCGGAGATCGCCAGGGTGGGCAGCAGGATCAGCAGGCCGGGGAAGAGGCTGGACCACCAGTCTCCCGCCAGCAGGGAGCGCTGCCCGTCATTGATCATGTTGCCGAGCGAGGCGAGGTGGGCGGGCAGGCCCAGGCCGAGGAAGCTGAGGGCAGTCTCGTGCCAGATCGCGTGCGGGACCATCAGTACGGTGGCCAGCAGCAGGTGCGGCGCGAGGTTCGGCAGGAAATGACGGTGAACGATGCGTGCCCTCGACGAACCGCCGGAGATCGCGGCGTCCACGAAGGGGCGTCCGCGCAGCGACAGCACCTCGGAGCGGACGATCCGGGCGGCCGTCGTCCAGTGCGTGACGGCCACCGACACGACCACCGCGGTCGCGCTGGGCGCGAACAGTGCCACGATGAAGATGCCGAACAACAGGTGCGGCAGCGAGTTGAAGCCGTCCACGATCCGCATCAGCAGCCTGTCGACGACCCCTCCGGCCGCACCCGCCAGCAGCCCCACCAGCCCGCCGATCACCACGCTGACCAGCGCCGCGGTCAGCCCGACCAGGAGCGAGACCCGCAGGCCGTAGATCGAGCGCAGCAGCACGTCACGGCCGACCTCGTCGGTGCCGAACGGATGCGCCCACGACGGCGGCCGCCCGGCCGAGCGCAGGTCCACGAGCTGCTGGTCGAGCTGGGCGAACAGCGGCACCAGCAGCACGGCCGTGACCAGCACGGCGAGGGTGCCCAGGGCCAGCAGGCGGCGGCGGGCGGGCCGTCCCGCGGCCCGGCCGGATACCTCCGCCCGCGCCTGCCACCGCGTCTCCGGCGTCTCCGGCGTCTCCGGCGTCCCGGCTGTCCCCGTCGTCTCGGTCGCCTCCGTCGGCTTCGGTGTCTTCGGCGTCTCCGGTGCGGCCATCAGCTCACCCCCAGCACGCGCACCCGGGGGTCGGCCACGGTGTAGGCCAGATCGGCCAGCAGGTTGCCGAGCACCACCGCGACGGTCGCCAGCAGGGTGAGCGCCGCGAGCAGCGGGAAGTCCACGGCCAGCGCCGCCTTGATCGTCGTTCCCGCGACCCCGGGCCAGGAGAACACCGCCTCCACCAGGATCGCCCCCGTCACCAGTTCGGGCACCCGCGCCCCCATGATCGTGATGAACGGCAGCAGCGCCGAGCGCAGCGCGTGCCGTACCAGAACGGTCCGGGAACGCAGGCCCCTGGCCCGCGCCCCGAGGATGAAGTCCTCCCGCAGCACACCGATGACCGACTCGCGGACGAACAGCAGCAACCACGACGACTGCGAGAACGCCAGGACCGCCACCGGCAGCACCAGGTGGTGCAGCAGGTCGGGCAGCGTCACCGTGGCCGAGGCGGCGTCGGTCAGCCCGCCCGCGGGCAGCCAGCCCAGCTTGACCGCGAACACCCAGATCACCAGCAGCCCGACCCAGAAGACCGGCGCGGCCTCGTTGGCGAACGCCGTACCGGTGACCAGGCGGTCCAGCCACGAGTCCCGGCGCCAGGCCGCCAGCGTGCCGGCCACCAGGCCGACCACCAGCATCAGCACCAGCGCGCAGCCCACCACCAGCAGGGTCCAGCCGAGCCGCTCACCGATCACCTGGGTGACCGGCAGCCGCAGCGACCGCGACTCCCCCAGGTCGCCGGTGACCAGATTGCCCAGCCAGGTGGCGTACTGCTCGACCAGCGGCCGGTCCAGTCCCCAGTTGGCGCGGATCTGCGCCGCGATCTCCGGGCTGGTGGTCATCGCCCGGTCGCCCAGGTACTGCCGTACCGGATCGAACGGTGACGCCTTGGCCAGGGCGAACATCGCGAACGTCACCGCCAGCAGCAGGGGCACCGCCATCGCCGCCCGCCAGGCGACGATCCGCACCCAGGTCACGAGGCGGGCCTCCAGCCGACCACCGTGCCCAGCAGGCCGCCGGTGGCGTGGGCGTGCGGCTCCACGCCCACGGTCAGGCCGCTCCAGTCACCGCGTACGACGTAGGTGTGCTTGAGGTAGACCAGGTACAACCAGACCGCGTCGTCGTGGATGCGCCGCTGCACCTCGTCGTAGGCCTTCTTGCGCACCGCCGGGTCGGTGCTCCGCCGTCCCTGCTCCAGCAGCTCGTCCACCTCGGGGTTGTCGTAGCGGCCCGGGTTGAAGAAGCCCTTGCCCGCGAAGGAGGAGTGGAAGAGCTCGTAGTTGATGTAGTCGGGGTCGAACGGGGTGCCCCAGCCCATGATCAACGCGTCCTCCGCCATGCGCGGCTCGATCGCGTCCCAGTCCAGCCCGGCCAGCCGCACGTCGATGCCGATCTTCTTGGCGTCGGAGGCCACGGCCAGCGCCAGCTCCTTGCGCAGCGAGTCGCCCGCCGGATACATCAGCGTGAACGCCGCGGTCATGCCGTCCTTGACCCGGACGCCGTCGGCGCCCGCCTTCCACCCGGCCTCCTCCAGCACCTGTACGGCCCCGGCCCGGTCCGGCGCCGCCGACCCCCGGACGGCCGGGTTGTGCCAGTCGGTGCCCGGCGGGATCGGCCCGAACGCCGCCTGCCCGGCACCCGCCAGGATCACCGACACCATCGCCTCCCGGTCGAGGGCCAGGTTGAGCGCCCTACGGATCGCCAGGTCGCCGGTGACCGGCTGATCCAGCGGGAACATGACGCCGCGGTAGTCCGCGCTCGGCGCCTCGTACACGGTCAGGCCGGGCTGGTTCCTGAACCGGGTGACCGCCTTGGGCGGCAGCTCGGTCGCGGTGAACTCCCCGGCGGCCATCCGCGTCGCGCGGGCGTTGTCGTCGGCGGTGTAGGCGAGCACCAGGTTCTTCACAGCCGGAGCGCCGCCCCAGTAACGCTCGTTGGCCCTGAGAGTGATCTTGTCTCCCTTCGTCCAGGAGACGAAGGTGAACGGGCCGGTGCCGACCGGGTCGGCCTTCGGATCGGACTTGTCGGGAACGATGCCGAGCGTGGCCCGTTGCAGGATCGGCGCGTAGGCGTACTTCAGGCGGAAGACCACCGTCCGCGCGTCCGGCGCCTCGACTCGCTCGATGGCCGCGTAGTCACCCTGGATCGGCGAGTTGTTGGCCGGGTCGAGCACCTCGTTGTAGGTGTAGGCCACGTCGGCGCCGGTCAGCGGCCTGCCGTCGTGGAAGGTGACCCCTTGGCGCAGCGTGAACGTCACCGTGGTGCCCGACGCCTCGGGCAGCGCCTCGGCCAGCGCGGGCTCCAGCTTCAGGTCCGGTGTCCGGCGGACCAGCCCGTCGAAGATCAGCGAACCGCCGTCCGGGGTGTAGCCGAGCACCGGGCTGAGCGAGTCCGGTTCCGACCCCAGCCCCAGCACCACCGTGTCCTGCGCCCCGCGGGGGGCCGCGGACTGCGAGGGGGCCGAGCATCCGGCCAGCGCGAAGGCGACTGCCCCGATCAGTACGAATCTGCGCCTCATGCTGGCGACCGTAGAGCCTAGGACTTGCTATTGCAAATAAGTCGCAAATAATAGAGGCACGCATCGGCTGGCATCCCGGCGTCATTCCCTCCTCCTCGGCCTGCGCCTGCTTCCTCGACCTGCGCCCGCCCGCGCCGGCGGAACCACAGGCGGGTTCCCTCAGCGCGCGGCGACGGAACCGTCGGCGGATGCGGTGTCGTCGTCCAGCAGGAAGCCTCCGGACTGGTGGTGCCAGAGCCGGGCGTAGGGGCCCTGGGCCTGGAGCAGCTCGTTGTGGCTGCCCTGCTCCACGATGCGTCCCCGGTTGAGCACGACGAGCCGGTCCATGCGGACCACGGTGCTCAGGCGGTGCGCGATGACGAGCGTGGTACGGCCCTGCATCAGGCGCCACAGGGCCTCCTGGACGAGGATCTCGCTCTCGGAGTCCAGGGCGCTGGTCGCCTCGTCCAGCAGCAGGATCGGGGCGTCCCGCAGGATGGCCCGCGCGAGGGCGACGCGTTGCCGCTGGCCGCCGGAGAGCTTGACGCCCCGCTCGCCGATCAGGGTGTCGAACCCGTCCGGCAGCGCCTCGACGAAGTCGGTGACATGCGCCGCCCGCGCGGCCCGGAGGATCTCCGCCTCGGTGGCGCCCGGCCGGGCGAACGCGATGTTGTCGCGCACGGACCGGTGGAACATGGCGGGTTCCTGGGGGACGTAGGCGATCAGGCTGCGCAGGTCGGCCTGGCGCAGCCGGGCGATGTCCTGGCCGCCTATCAGGATCCGGCCTCCGTCGATGTCCATGAGGCGCAGCAGCAGCCGGGTGAAGGTGCTCTTGCCTCCGCCGGACCGGCCGACCAGCCCGATCTTGGCGCCGTCGGGGATCTCCAGGTCCAGGTCCTCGAACAGGGGCGGGCCGTCGCCGTACGCGAACCTCACCCGCTCGAAGCGGACGCTCGCGTCGGCCGGGCGCAGCGGCTGCGGGTCGGCCGGGTCCACCACGGCCGGCGGCACCAGGAGCAGCTCGGTGAACTGGGCCGCCTCGGTGAGCACGCTCTCCATCCGCCGGTATATCTGGTTGAACTCGAACATGATGCTGGTCGTGTTCGTGTAGTAGGTGAACGTCACCACGATGGCCTCCACGCCGAGGCCGCCGCGGAGCGCCACGGCCAGGAGCAGGCCCACGGAGCTGGTGAGCACCGCGAGCGGGGCGACGACGGTGTCCACCCGGAGATTGCCGTAGTCCCAGGAACGCAGGGACAACCTGTACTGCTCGGCGACCCTGGCCCGGTGTTCGGCGGCCTCGCGCTCCTCGGCGGCGAACGCGCGGACCGTCTCCATGTTGGCCAGCACATCGGCGACGTGGCCCGACACCCGCACCTTGGCGGCCTCGCGTTCGTTCACCAGCACCTGGCGGCGGCGGATGAGCGGGGCGACGAGGAAGCCGGTGACGACGATGAGGCTCAGGAGGACGACGACCAGCAGCGGGTGATACCGCCACAGCACCACCGAGGCGAAGGCCAGCGGCACCAGCTTGGCCACGATCTGGAACGTGAGCGTGTCGGCGAAGTCCTCGAAGTTGGCGGAGAACCCCAGCACCCGTTTGGTCAGCGATCCCGCGAAGTTGTCGTGGAAGAACGCGGTGTCCTTCGAGAGCAGCTCGTCCATGCCCATCACGCCGAGCCGCTCGATGCCGCGGGCGTCGGTGCGGTTCAGGAAGTGCAGCCCCACCCGCCACAGCACCTCACCCGCCAGCAGCAACGCGCCGAACCCGAGCACGTACGGCAGGAGCGCGTCGAGGGAGCCGGCCCCGCCGGCCGCCAGATGCCCCACGAGCCCGGCCACCGCCAGCGGCGCCAGATAGAACAGGCAGATGTTCCCCATCGCCGGCAGTGTCAGCGCGGGCACCGCGACTGGCCACTGGCGTCTCAGCTCACCGCAGTAGTAGCGCAGCGCCAGCAGGACCGCCGATTTCCGCGCGGACGGACCGGCTCCGGACTCTCCGGGTGATCCGAGCGCAGTCATCCGCCCTCCCGAGTACCGATGCCTCCGTGACCATGCTGCCGCAGCGTGTCACGGGGGAGCGAACGGTTTTCCGGCCGCTCCGATCGGTGGTCACGGTGCCCGGCCACCCGCGCGAGGACCCGGAACCCGCACGCCGGAGGGTGTTCCCCGGCCGACGCCCGGTGCCCCGGACGAGACGGCGCCGTCCCGCCATCATGGCAGGATGTTGCAATAACCCGTCATTGCAGACAGCCTCCGGCCGCCCGATAGTTGAGGGCATGAGCGCCCGCCCCGCCCTTCCCCACGTCGTCGTGATCGCGATGTTCCCGGGAGTCGACACGTTGGACGTGACCGGCCCGGCCGAGGTCTTCGCGATGGCCGGCCAGTTCCTGGGCAACCGGCGTGCCGGTTACGAGGTGCGGCTGGCCGGTGAACGGCGCGGCCCGGTACCGACCTTCTCGGGAGTGCGGATCTGCGTGGAGGAGGTGTTCGCCGAGCAGCCTCAGGCCGTCGACACCCTGCTGGTGCCGGGCCGGATGCTGATCGGCCCGGGAGGGCCGGTCCCGCAGATCGACCCGGGCGTGGTGGCGTGGCTGCGCGAGGCGGGACCCCGGGCGGGCCGGGTGGCGTCGGTGTGCGCGGGCGCGCACATCACCGCGGCCGCCGGACTGCTGGACGGGCACCGCGCCACCACCCACTGGGCGACCGTCGAACGGCTCGCCGCCGACCACCCCGAGATCGAGGTCGAGTCCGATCCCATCTTCGTCCGCTCGGGCCGGATGTGGACCAGCGCCGGAATCACCTCCTCGATGGATCTCGCCCTGGCCCTGGTCGCCGAGGACCACGGCGACCAGGTCGCCCTCGACGTCGCCCGCGCGATGGTCATGTACCTGCAGCGGCCGGGCGGGCAGAGCCAGTTCAGCGTGCCGCTGGCACAGCGCCCCGGCGACCGCGAGGACATCCGCGGCCTGCGGCTGTGGATCGGCGAGCACCTGGACGCCGACCTGTCGGTGCCCGCGCTGGCGGCGCGGATGGTGATGAGCGAGCGGCACTTCGCCCGGGTCTTCCACGCCGAGACCGGCAGCACGCCGGGCGCCTTCGTCGAGAGCATGCGGCTGGAGGCCGCGCGCCGGATGCTGGAGCGCACCGGCCGGCCGCCGTCCGACATCGCCAGGGCGTGCGGATTCCGTTCGGTGGAGACGCTGCACCGGGTCTTCCGTGAGCGGCTGGGCACCACACCGGGCGAGTACCGCCGCAGATTCCGCGCCACCGCCTCCGGCTGACCCACGGGCGCACCGGCCGGCTCGCCGGCGCACCGATCGATCCACAGGCACGCCGATCGATCCACAGGCGCGCCGCCCCGGCCGTACCCCCTCCTGACACCCGGGGCCGCACCCGCGGCACCGGTCGATCCCGCGTGCCCCGCAAAGGCGCGCACACCATCGGAAAGAGACGACATGAAGATCACTGCCACGCACATCGGCACCGCGACCGTCCTGCTGGAGATCGGCGGGCTGCGCCTGCTCACCGACCCCGTCTTCGACCCCGCTCCGGCCGAGTACGACTACGGCCCCGTCGTGCTGCGCAGCACCGCGGGCCCGGCGATCGAGGCCGGCGACCTGCCGCCGGTCGACGCCGTCCTGCTCAGCCACGACGAGCACTACGACAACCTGGACACGATCGGCCGCACGCTGCTCGACGGGCGTCCGGTGCTGACCACCGTCAGCGGCGCCGGACGCCTCGGCGGCGGTGCCGTCGGCCTGGAGCCGTGGACCACCCACGAGCTGACCGTCGGCGGCACGACGCTGCGGATCACCGGCACCCCCGGCGTGCACGGCCCCTTCGGGGACGTCACCGGTTTCGTCGTCGAGGAGCCCGGGGAGGAGGAGGCCCTCTACATCTCCGGGGACACCGTCTACTTCGACGAGCTCGACGAGATCGGCCGCCGGTTCACCGTCGGCACCGCCCTGCTGCACCTGGGGGCCCCGCGCATCCAGAACTTCGGCGGCGGCGAGCTGATCTGCATGGACGGCGCGCAGGGCGCGGCGCTCACCCGCTCACTGCGGGCCCGCAGGGTCTGCCCGATCCACTACACCTCCTGGGAGCACTTCACCGAGGACCGCGAGCAGGTCACCGCGTGCTTCACCGCCGCGGGGCTCGCCGACCGCCTCCACTGGCTCACCCCCGGTGTCCCCGAGGTCCTCGACCCCGCCGGCCCCAGCGGCCCCACCGCGTAGGGCGGCGCGAGCCGCGGTTCTCCCGGCGGCCGAACCGCGGTTCCCCCGGACGGCCACAGATGGCGCATCTTGACATTTCGTGCTTTTTCACACTGAGACAGGCCGGTTTCGCTACCGTCTCATGCGTTCCGTACGAGAGGACCCCCGGATGCGACGCCTGCCCCCCGTTCTCGCAGCCACGCTCGCCACGAGCCTGCTCCTGCCCGCCCAGGCCTCGGCGCAGCCCGCCCGGAGCGGGGAGAGCGCCGCGGCCACCCGCGGGGCGGTGAAGCCGGCCGGGGAGAAAGCGGTCAGGGGGAAGGCGACGTTCTACGAGCTGCGGCCCGGTGCAGGTAACTGCTCCTATCCGTCGCCCCCGGCCGGTGACCTCTATGTCGCGCTCTCCCCCGGCGAGTACGCCGCCGCGGCCGCCTGCGGCGGCTACCTGAACGTCACCGGGCCGAAGGGAACCGTCCGGGTCAAGGTCGTCGACCAGTGCCCGGAGTGCCCGGCGGGGCACATCGACCTGAGCCGCAGGGCCTTCGTCCGCATCGCGGACCCCGGCAAGGGCGTGGTGGGGGTCACCTACCGCCCGGCCCGCGACCCGCGGATCGGCAAGCCGCTCTCCTTCCGCGTCAAGGAGGGCTCCTCGCAGTGGTGGCTGGCCCTGCTGGTCGTCGACCACGGCAACCCGCTCTCCTCGGTCGAGGTGAAGGCCGCCGGCGGCGTGTGGCGCAAGCTGGTCCGGGCCGACTACAACTACTGGATCGCCGGGTCCGGCCTGGGCCGGGGCCCCTTCGCCGTACGGGTCACCGACACCCGCGGCCACCGGGTCACGGCCGAGCGCGTCCGCCTTGCCCCCGGCGTCGTCCAGCGCACCACCGCGAAGATGTACTGACCCGGGCCGGCGGCGCCCTCAGGTGGCGAAGACGCCCTGCCGGCGGATCGTCTGCCAGGGCAGGCGCGCTCCGAGGAGGGCGGTCGCCACCGACTGGATGACCACCAGGTACATCAGCTGCCGGTAGAACAGCTGCTGCAGCGGCAGCGCCCACAGCACGGAGGCCGGTTCGCGGTCCAGCCGCAGCGCGTACCAGCCGCCGAGCGCCTGCAGCAGCCCGAATCCCGCCCAGACGGCCACCGCCGGCAGCGGGTCGCCCGTCACCGCGCCGTAGACGGCCATGATGTCCACGACCGGCGCGAGCAGCGGCAGCGCCACGTGGAAGAGGGCCAGGTAGCCCAGGCAGCGGCGGCCGAACGGGCCCGGCTCCACGATCGCGCGGCGGTGTTTCCACATCGCCTGCAACGTGCCGTAGCACCACCGGTAGCGCTGGCGCCACATCTGCCGGAGCGAGGCCGGCGCCTCGGTCCAGGCGAGCGCGTCCTCCGTGTAGACCACCCGCCAGCCGCCCCGGCCCAGGGCCATGCTCAGGTCGGTGTCCTCGGCCAGGGTGTCGCCGCTCAGCCCGCCGACCGCCCGCAGCGCCGAGCGCCGGAAGGCGCCGATCGCCCCCGGCACGGTCGGCATGCACGTCAGCAGGTCGAAGGCCCGGCGGTCGAGGTTGAAGCCGATGACGTACTCGATGTGCTGCCAGCGCCCGAGCACACCGCCCCGGTTGCCCACCTTGGTGTTGCCGCTGACCGCGCCCACGGCCGGGTCGGCGAACGGACGGACGAGGTTCCCGATGGTGGCGGGCTCGAAGACCGTGTCACCGTCCACCATGACGACGATCTCGTGTGAGGCGTGCGCGACACCGGTGTTGAGCGCGGCGGCCTTCCCCCCGTTGCGTCGCCGGATCAGCCGTACCCGCGGCAGGCCGAGTGCGGAGACCACGGCGGCGGTGCCGTCGGCGGAACCGTCGTCGACGACGATGACCTCCAGCGCTCCGGGATAGCCGGTGTTCACCAGCGAGCGCACGGTGGCCCCGATCCCGGCCTCCTCGTTGTAGGCGGGGACGATCACGGTGACCCCGGGCGGTCCGGCCCACGCCGGGGTGGACCGGACGCCTCTTCCGTGACCCCGCGTACGGCGGACCCGCGCACGGCGGACGTGCACCCGGGCCAGGAGCAGGAAGACCACCAGCCGGAGCAGGGTGAGCGCCGCGGCGACGGCCAGGATCCACGACATCGCCGCGGCGAAGACGGCGGCTGCGCGCTGGGCGAGGATCAGCCCGGAGCCGACGAAGCGGTCCGTGTGCCCGGCCGGAGTGTGCGCCCCGGGCACGCCGAGCGCGGCCGTGAGGGTCGTCACCCGGTACCCGCGCCCGGCGAGCCCGGTGAGCAGCCGGTCCACCTCGTGCGCCGTGCGGCCGGGCTCGTCCCCGGAGCCGCGCATCGTGACCACCGCCCCTCTCCGGGGGGAGACCAGGCGGGCGGTCCGTGCGGCTCCCCCGTCGGCGGGATCGGCGGCGTCCAGATCACTGAGCGCGAGGAGATAGCCCTCCGCGCTCATGGACCGCAGCACCCGCAGCTGGGCTCCGGTGAGGGCGGCCGGCGAGGAGGAGTACGGCGGGCGCGCCAGGCGGGTGTACACGCCCGCGGCCGCGGCCAGCGCCTTCTGCGTCAGTGACAGCTCCAGCCGGAGCCGCCAGTCGGACACGGCGGTGAGGTCGGCGTGCGCGTAGGTGTGGTTGCCGATCTCGTGCCCCTCGGAGACGATCCGCCGGGTCAGCCCGGGGTGCTCCGCGACTCTGGCGCCGACGGCGAAGAAGGTCGCGTTGACGCCGTGCTCGGCGAGCACGGCGAGGACCTGCGGCGTCCACCGCGGATCCGGGCCGCCCTCGAAGGTGAGCGCCACCGTACGGGCCGGGAGGCGGGCACCGGCCCACGCGCCGCCGACCGGCGCGTCGGCGGCCTGGCCGAGCACGGGTCCGCCGCGCCGTACCCGGTCGAGCTCGGTGGAGGACCGGTCCGGTGGCGGGTGGGGGGCGGCGGGTATCTCACCCGTCGCGCCGGCGACGTACGCGTCGAGCACCAGCGCTCCCGCCGTCAGGAGCATGACGACCGCGACCAGGACCCAGTGCCCTCGCGGGTCGGCCTGCGGCCGGCGCCGCCGCCGCGCCGCGGACCGGTTTCTCCCGGCGGCGCGCACGGGCGCTCCGTGCGGGATCACGTTCCCGTCCCGGTGTCCCGGTCGTCCCGGTTCCCCGGGCCGTCCGGGCCGTCATGGTCGGGCGGGCTCCCGTCCGGTGACCCGCTGAGGTCGGGGGCGGGCCCGTCGGGTTCGACCAGGTTCCTCTCCTCCACCGGTTCCCGGGAGGGGGGCACGGACCCGGTGGGGGAGACCGGTCCGGGCGACGGGGACCGCCGGGCGGACCGCGGCGGCGCGGTCGTCACCTTGGACCGCGCGGAGGCCGCGACCTGCGGGGCGTGGGAGACGGCCGGCGCCGGATGTTCCCGGGCGGGCGTCTCCGCGGTGCCGGAGGCGTCGGGACGGGGCGCGCGCCGGACCGTCCGCGCGGGCGCGTCCGGAGTGGGGTGGACGGCGGAGCCCGTGGGGACGCTCCCGAGCCGATCGACCGCCGGGAGCAGGGGCGGTGCGAACAGTCCGCCCACCACGGTCGCCGTCAGGGCGAATCCGAGCGTGCCGACGACGCCCCCCGCCGCTCTCAGAAGCCGCCTGCGGCGGCCGGTCCCGTCGACGAACACGGCGGCGCCGGTGGGTGGATACCTGTCCTTCACGTGCGGAGAGCGTAATGACGCCGGGTGACATTATTGATCACGGGGCCGGTTCCGGGCCCTCGCCGCACACAGTCGTTCGTCGCCGGCGCACGGACCGCACGGGACGGAAAGCTCCGTCCCGTGCGGTCCGGTGGTGAGCGGTCAGTCCGCCACGGCGAGGACCGTGCCCGCGCCGACGGTGAGCCCGCCCTCGCGGATCGCGAAGCCGAGGCCCGGCTCGACCGCCACCGCCCTGCCCAGCTCCACCGACACCTCCACGGTCTGGCCGGGCTGCGCGGCCGACGGCAGCGTCAGCTCACCCGGCACGTCGGTGGTGCGCAGGTAGAACTGCGGCCGGTACCCGGAGGCGATCGGCCGCCGCCGTCCGCCCTCCTCGGCGGTGAGGAGGTACAGCCGGGCGGTGAACGACCGGCGGGCGCGCTGGCTCAGCGGAGCCGCCAGCACCATCCCGCGCCGCACCTGCTCGCGCTTGACCCCGCGCAGCAGGACGGCGGCGTTGTCGCCCGCCTCGCCCCGCTCCATCGTCTTGCCGAACGTCTCCACCCCGGTGACCACCGCGGTGAACCCGTCGCCGAGCCCGACGACCTCCACCGAGTCGCCCACCCGTACGGTGCCCCGCTCGATGGCGCCGGTGACGACCGTGCCCCGGCCGGTCACCGTGAGCACGTTCTCCACCGGCATCAGGAACGGCGCGTCCACGTACCTGACGGGCACGGGGATGTGCTCGTCGACCGCCTGGAGCAGCGCCTCGACCGACGCCGTCCACACCGGGTCGCCCTCCAGCGCCCGCAGTCCGGACACCCGTACCATCGGCGCGTCCGGGTAGCCGTGCTCGGCCAGCAGGTCGGCCAGCTCCAGCTCGACCAGGTCGGTCAGCTCCGGGTCGGCGCCGTCGGCCTTGTTGACCGCGACGACCAGGTGCTCGACGCCCACCCGGCGGGCGAGCAGCACGTGCTCCCTGGTCTGCGGCATGATGCCGTCCTGGGCGGACACGACGAGGATCGCACCGTCGAGCTGCGCCGCCCCCGTGATCATGTTCTTCACGTAGTCGGCGTGGCCCGGCATGTCCACGTGCGCGTAGTGGCGGGTGGCGGTCTCGTACTCGACGTGCGAGATGTTGATCGTGATGCCCCGCAGGTGCTCCTCCGGGGTCCGGTCGATCCGCTCGAACGGCGTGTACGTGGCCTGGCCCCGCTCGGCGAGCACCTTGGTGATCGCGGCGGTCAGCGTGGTCTTGCCGTGGTCGACGTGGCCCATCGTGCCGATGTTGAGGTGCGGCTTGTTGCGCACATAGGCCTGCTTGGCCATGAGGTCTCTTCCTTCAGACTGCCTGGATCCGTCGTGACCCGTCTCGGGTCGGCAACCTCCCCCCGCCGGGTCACGTCGGACGTACGGGAAGAGGTCAGCGCTCCAGGCCGTCGCAGGCACGCTCGAAGACACCCGCGGCGGCGGGCGTCACGAGGCGAGCGTGCCGGAACATGATGACCATGATGGCCCGCTCAGCGGTGGCGGGCAACGGATTATTCCCCGGACCCCGGACCCCGGACCCCGGACCCCGGACTCCGGCCCGGAGGCCGGGTCCGGGACGGTCAGTCCTTGAAGTAGACCAGCTGGTGGCTGGACGCCAGCAGGGTGCCGTCGCGGCCCCACATCCGGGCGGTCTGGTCGAAGTAGCCGCGTGAGAAGCGGTGGGTGCGCGCGGTTCCCAGGATGTGATCCTCGCCCTGGGCGGCGATCTCCCCGGCGTCGGCGTGGAAGTACACGGTGAGGGAGACGGTGCCGGCCGCCATGTACCGGCCGCGCCGCAGGAACACCCGCGGGTAGAACACGTCGCACATCGACGCCAGCGCCGGGAAGTCGAGGGGGCGGGCCGGGGCGTCGCGCACCCACAGGGTCGTGGTCGAGTCGGGGTTCTCGCCGGTGTCCTGGTCCGGTACGGCGCCCTCGACGAACCGCATCTCGTAGTTGCGGGCCCAGGCGATGAAGTCCGGGAACTCCTGTACGGGCACGGCCTCCGGCGGCGGCGCCGGCGGCATGCCGGCCTCGGTGTCCGACCAGGTGTCGCGGTGGATGCCGAAGACCGCGGTGGCGGTGGTCGTGACGACGCCGTCCTGCGACAGCTCCAGCAGCCAGTGCTGGTTGGTGCGGTTGCTGCGCACGATCCGCGTGGTGATGTCGAAGTCGCCGTCGGCCACGGGAGCGGCGTAGTTGACGGTCAGGGAGAGCGGATCGCCGAGCCGGTCGGGATGCTGCTGGACGGCCCGGACGAGGGTGGCGGCGGTGATGCCGCCGAAGGGGCCGACCATGTTCGCGTACTCCGGCCGGGTCCGGCTCGTGACGCGGCCGTCGGCCGCGGGGGCGAGTGCGATGGCCGTGTCGAACGGGTGCGGCGGAGCGCCGGTCTCGATCACGCTGTCTCCTTGGAGCAGGACGGGGGTTTCCGGTGCACACCGGTTCTATGTATGACAACATACATAGAACCGGAGGGAGCGAGAGCGGCGGGATGACGAGACGACAGGACCGGGACGGCCCCCGGGAGGCGATGATCCGCAGTGCGGTCAAACTGATCCGCCGGCGCGGCGTCGCCGCGGTCTCGTTCGCGGACGTGCTGGCCGACAGCGGTGCGCCGCGCGGCTCGGTCTACCACCACTTCCCCGGCGGCAAGTCCCAGCTCGTCGAGGAGGCCACGCGCAGCGCCGCCGACCATCTGAGCACCGGAGTGACCCGGATACTCGACGCGTCGGATACGCCGGGCGCCCTGCGCGCGCTGGCCGACCTGTGGCGCCGCGGCCTCGAAGCCGGTGACTACGCCGTCGGGTGCCCGATCGTCGCGGCGGCCCTGGGCACCGAACGGTCCGCCCGCGACGTCGCGGGGGAGACGTTCGCGACCTGGTGCGGCCTGATCTCCGACAAGCTCGTCGCCGACGGGGCCGACCGGCAGCGGGCGCGGTCCGTGGCGGTGCTCGTGGTCGGCGCGCTGGAGGGCGCGCTCGTCCTCGCGCAGGCCCAGCGCGCCTCGGCGCCCCTCGACGCGGTGGTCGACGAGCTGGGCGCGCTGTGCCGGTCAGTGATCGACGTCACCCACCCGGCCTAGCCGTGTCACACGTCCGGCTCAGCCGTTGTCCAGGGTGAGCAGGCCGCGCCGGAAGGCGGTGGCGACGGCGGCCGCGCGGTCGTTGACGCCGAGTTTGGTGTAGATGTGCAGCACGTGGCTCTTGACCGTGGCCTCGCTGATAAACAGGCGGGCAGCGACCTCGCGGTTGGTGGCGCCGTCGGCGATGAGGTGGAGGATCTCCAGCTCCCGGGCGCTCAGCGGGTCGGCGGGGGTGCGGACCTGGCCGAGGAGGCGGGTGGCGACCGAGGGGGAGAGCACGGCTTCGCCCCGCGCCGCCGTACGGACGGCACGCAGGAGCTCGTCGCGGCCGGTGTCCTTGAGGAGGTAGCCGGTGGCGCCGGCCTCGATGGCGGGCAGGACGTCCCGGTCGGTGTCGTAGGTGGTCAGGACCAGGACGCGGGCCGCGCTGCCCAGCCGGGCGAGTTCCTTGATGGCGGCGACGCCGTCCGTCCCGGGCATGCGCAGGTCCATGAGGATCACGTCCGGGTTCAGCGCCCGCGCGAGCTCGACGGCACGGGCGCCGTCGGAGGCCTCGCCGAGGACCTCGAAGTCCGGGTCGCCGGTGAACATGCCGCGGATGCCGTCGCGGACGACGGGGTGGTCGTCGGCGATCAGCAACCGGATCGGGGTGCCGGGCGTCGCGGGGATCTCAGCCACGGGCCACCGCCGGGACGCTCGCCGAGACCGCGGTGCCACCGCCGGGCTCGGACTCGATCTCCAGCGTGCCCGCCAGCCGGCTGACCCGCTTGCGCATCGCGGTCAGGCCGAACCCCCCGGCCTCCCGGACGCGCTCCGGGTCGAATCCGGCGCCGTCGTCGCGGACGTCCAGGGTGACCACGTCCCCCATGTACGACAGGGTCAGCCCGACCCGGGACGCGGCGGCGTGCTTGGCCGCGTTGGCCAGGGCCTCCTGCGCCGTGCGGAGCAACGTCTCCTCGACCTCCAGATGCATGGGACGGACCGTACCAGTGACGGTGAAATCCGCACGCACCCCGTTGAGCTCCCCCCACCGGGCCACGACGTCCTCCAGCGCCTCGGGCAGCGGGGCCGCCTCCAGCTGGCCGGGCCCGACCGCGTGCACCGAGCGCCGCGCCTCGGCGAGGCTCTCGCGGGCCAGCCCTATCGCGTTGTCCACGTTGCGCCGCCAGTCCTCGGCCTGCTTGGCCGCCTGGAGCTGGGCGATGATGCCGGTCAGCCCCTGGGCGAGGGTGTCGTGGATCTCCGCCGCCATGCGCTGCCGCTCGTCCATCACGCCCGCCTCGCGGGCCTGGACCAGCAGCTGGGCCTGGAGCCCGGCGTTCTCCCGCATGGCCTCTTCGAGCTGCGCCACCATGCGCCTGCGCTCGTCGCTCCGTTCGGCGGTGACCTCTCCGACGAAGCTGAACAGGCTCACTCCCGCGACGATGGCGGCGGTGAAGAACAGGTAGGTGAAGATCGCGAAGGGGGTGGGCTCGGGCAGGCCCCCGTTGTAGGTCGCGACGCTGATCGCCGCCGTGGCGCCCACCCCGGCCAGCCGCCACGCCCCCTTCAGGTACTGCCAGGAGTGGAGGAATCCAACGAAGCCGAAGAAGCTCGCGAACCACACTCCCTGCGTGCAGAGCGCGCCGATCAGAACCACCAGCCCGGCCACGTAGACCGCGCCACCGGCCGCGCCCCGCGGCATCAGCCACATCCAGGTGGCCGCGAGAGCGGTGAGGCCGAGCGTGATCCAGGGGTTTGCGCCGGTCAGCAGCGAGAGCACCGCGGAGACCGCCAGCAGGACGTACGGCGCAGCCGCCATCTGGCGCTCCAGCAGCCGTTCCCATCGGTCGAGCCGGCCGGTCATCCGTCACTCCCAGCGGAAGAGCTTGGCCGCCGTGAGGCTGACGACCAGGGCGTAGGCGGCCAGCACCCCCAGCAGCAGGGGGCTGGGGGCACCGCCCGCCCAGACCTCGCGCAGGCTCTGCCCGAAAGCACCCAGGGGGGTGTACTCCCCGATGCGGGCCACCATAGCGGGCATCTGGTCCTTGGGCTGCATGAGCCCGGCGAGGTAGGCCATCGGGAAGTACAGCAGGACCCCGATCCCGTTGGCGGCCCGGCCGTTCGGCGCCAGCGCCGCGATGAGCAGGCCGATGGCGAACATGCTCGCCGTACCGAGGAGGAACACCAGCGCCGCGGACGCGACTCCGGTGGGCAGCCGGGCGCCGAGGACGGTGCCCGCGACGGCCAGCAGCAGCCCGCAGGCGGTCACCGCGAGGATGAGCTGCAGGAGCAGCTGCACCACCAGCAGGTTCCCCGGGCGCACCGGCGTGGCGGACAACCTGCGCAGGATCCCCCGCTCGCGGTAGGTGGCCAGGGTGGTGGGCAGCAGGTACAGGCCCACCATCCCCACGGCGATGGCCAGCGCCATCGGCAGCAGCACGGTGTCACCCGGCTCGATCGAGCTTCCGAACACCACCAGGATGAACAGCGGGATGAGCAGCGAGAACAACGCCCCGGGCTCCCGGGTCAGCAGCCTGGTCTCGACGACGGCGAGCTTCATCATGATCGAACTTCCTTTACTCGAAGGACCGGCCGGTCAGGGCGGCGAACGCGTCGTCCAGGGTGCGCTTGTCGATGCGGAGATCGCTGACCAGGATGTGGTTGCGAGCCAGGTGCGCGGTGACCGCGGTGGCGAAGTCACCCCGGCCCGTGACGACCACCCGCCTCCCCTCCCGGGACACGCCGATCACCTCGGGCAGGTCCTCCAGGCCGGCTGTGTCCCCCTGGCCGCTCGCGTCCTCGGTCATCAGCGTGAACCGCATCCGGTGCTCGCCGCCGACCAGTCCTGCCGGGGTGTCGATCGCCACGACCTTGCCGCGGTCGAAGACGGCGACGCGGTCGCACAGCTCCTCCACCTCGTCCATGAAGTGGCTGACCAGCACCACCGTCACCCCGCTCGCCCGGACCTTCTTGACCAGCTCCCAGGTGGTACGGCGGGCCTGCGGGTCCAGGCCCGTGGTCAGCTCGTCCAGGAAGGCCACCCGCGGGTTGCCGACCAGCGCCAGTGCGATGAACAGCCGCTGCTGCTGGCCGCCGGACAGCTTGCCGAAGCGGGCGTCGCGTTTGTCGGCCAGCCCCCACTCCTCCAGCAGCTCCCGCCAGTCACGCGGGTCGGCGTAGAAGGAGGCGTACAGGTCGAGCGCCTCCCACACCTTGATGTTCTCCGGCAGCTGGGTCTGCTGGAGCTGCACCCCGATCCGCTCGCGCACCTTGCGCGCGTCCTTGACCGGGTCCAGCCCGAGGACCCTGATCGACCCGCTGTCGGGCCGCCGCAGGCCCTCCACGCACTCCACGGTGGTGGTCTTGCCGGTGCCGTTCGGCCCGAGGATCCCGAAGATCTCGCCCTCCTCCACGGAGAACGACACCCCGTCCAGAACGGTCAGGCCCGCGTAGCTCTTGCGGAGGTCTGTGACTTCGATGACTGCCATGGATCAAGCATCTTCCGCCTGCGTCCGGGGCGAATCGGCCTGCCGGTCATGCTTGGCGGCGAATGGTGCTGACCGGAGAATCCACCGAACGGTTGATGCCGCCGGGCGGCCGTCCCGTGCTTCCGCGAAGCGCCGTCACGGCGACGGCGTCTCCGACGAGATCCGCGTCGGCCTCGACGGCGACGGCGTCACCGACCACGCCGAGGAGCAGGACCCCTTCCCACCGCCTGACCCCGATCAGGCGGTGCCGACAGCAGCGGGTGCCCGGAGGCGGGCGAGCTGCCGGTCGTGCGGACGGCTGAGCAGCAGCAGGGAGGTGGTGGCGCCGATGAGCGCGCAGGCCATGTCCCACTGGGTGTCCCACTGGTCGCCCTGCACGGCCAGGAAGGCGTCGGCGGCCTCCCCCGCCGCCAACGCCGCCCACCACTCCAGCATCTCGAAGAACGCGCTGAAGGCCAGGCACACGCAGACGGTCAACGGCGCCAGCCAGGCGCTGCCCCGCAGCGGGGAGGTCCGTACCAGCAGCTCACGCATCAGGATCGCGGGAACGAAGCCCTGCATCAGGTGGCCGATGCGGTCGTAGGGATTGCGTGACAGCTCCAGCACGTCCTGCAGCCAGTGGCCGAACGGGACCCGGGCGTAGGTGTAGTGCCCGCCGACGATCAGCACCAGTGCGTGGGCGGCCAGCAGGCAGCAGGTCAGCGAGGTGAGCGGGAAGCGCCGCCAGATCACCACCAGCAGCGGCAGGCCGCCGATCACCCAGAAGACCTCCAGCAACCAGGTGAACCGGTCATGAGGCCGCAGCCCGGAGACCACCAGCGCGAGAAGCACCAGCGCGGCCAGTACCGGGGGCAGCCGCCGTGCGGCAGGCGCGAGGACCATGGCTCACCTCGAGAACGTTCGGCGTCGTAACCGGGCTTCACCGGTGCGCGGCAGTGCGGTCCCGGCTTTCCTCAGCCTCCCGTACGGCCTGCCGATGGAGCGGTGTGAACGGTTCCCGGGCGTGGCGGGTCTACCTCCTGGGCGGCGTGGCCGCCCTGGTGGTCTTCGCGCTGTTGCCGTACGGCATGCCGCGTGACGTGATGTGCGTACTGAGCGGCCTGGTCACCGTGGCCGTGATGTGGCGTTCGGCCGCGCGCCGCCGCGGCGACGCCGCCCTGCCCTGGACGCTGCTGATGTTGGCCCAGGTCACCATGGCCGCCGGTGACGCCCTATGGGTCTACTACGAGTACATCGCCGGGACGGACCCCTTCCCCTCCGCAGCCGACGGCCTCTACCTCGCGCAGTACCCGATCGTCGCCGCGGCGCTGTTCATGCTCGTCCGGCGCCGCCGCTCCCCCGGTGACCGGGATGCCTGGCTGGACGGCGCCATCGTCGTCGTCGGTCTCGCCCTGCCGTACTGGGTGCTGATCAGTCCGGGTCTCGGCGGCTACGGCTCCGTTCTCGCGGAGGCGATCGCGCTGAGCTACCCCGTCGGGGATGTGCTGCTGCTGGCCGGGCTCGCCGGAGTGCTGACCATGACGCGCGCGCGGACGCCCGCGCTCCGGATGATCGTCGTGGCCGTCGTCTGCCTCCTCGCCGGAGATGTGATCTTCGTTCTGGCCGACGATCCCGCGGCACTGGCCCTGCCGATCGATGTCATGCCCTACCTGCTGAGCTACCTTTTCTGGGGCGCGGCGGCACTGCACCCCTCCGCCGCCGACCTGCTGCGGACCGGACCGGAGCCGATCACGCCCGTGACGACGCGCCGGCTGCTGGGGCTGACGGCGGTCGTGCTGCTCGCCCCCGGTACCTCGGTCGTGTGCTTCGCCCTGGGGCTCCATCCCCGCACTCTGGCCGTCGCGACCGCCTCCGCGGTCCTGTTCGTCCTGGTCGTCACCCGCATGGCGGGCATGCTGCGCCGCCTGGGGGAGCAGGCCCGGCTACTGGACGAGATCGCCCGCACCGACGTGCTGACCGGCCTGCCCAACCGCCGCACCCTCGACGCCCAGCTCACCCGGGAGTACGAGCGCGCCGCCCGCGAGGCCGCGCCCCTGGCGCTGGCCCTGATCGACCTCGACCGGTTCAA
The DNA here is from genome assembly GCF_014648175.1 of Planobispora rosea. Classification (GTDB taxonomy): domain Bacteria; phylum Actinomycetota; class Actinomycetes; order Streptosporangiales; family Streptosporangiaceae; genus Planobispora; species Planobispora rosea. The sequence goes on along the minus strand of NZ_BMQP01000012.1, from coordinate 97,754 downwards.
GCGGTTCAACGACACCCGCGGACACCAGGCCGGAGACGCGCTGCTGGCCGGCGCCGCCACGGCCTGGAGCCTGGCGCTGGGCGGCGGCGGCATGCTGGCCCGCTACGGGGGCGAGGAGTTCGTGCTGCTGATACCCGGCCGCGACCTGGACGAGGCCGAACACCTGCTGGCCGCCCTGCGCGCCGTCACCCCGGAGCAGCAGACCTTCTCGGCGGGCCTGGCTCTCTGGGACCACCGCGAGACCCCGCTTGAGCTGCTCCGCCGTGCCGACACCGCGCTGTACGCGGCCAAGGAGGCCGGCCGGGCCCGCACCGTGCGGGCCGAGCCGTCCCATCGGGCCTCACCGGTGTCCGGATAGCTCATGTTCCGGCGTTCTCTGCCGATGGGACGTCGTAACCCCTCTGCCTTTCGCTGTTCCTGCAACTCATCGACCTCGTTCCGGAAGGACCTGATCGTGAACGACTCCGCCGTCGGCACCGCGAGCCCCGTGGTGACCGTACGTCGCAACCCGGTGCTGGGCTGGTTCGCCGACCGCCGCATCGGAACCAAGATTGTCATCGCCATGCTGATCATGGCTGTCATGGGTGCGGGGGTCGGCACGGTGGCCCTCATCCGGATGAGCGGGCTGAACGACGACCTGAACACCATCAATCAGGGCAACGTCCAGCGCCTCGTGCACCTCAGCAACATGCGCGGCAACATGGCCGACATGATCGACGCCACGCTCGGCTACAGCACCATTCCCGACCCGCAGATCAAGGCCGGCGCCAAGAAGAACATGGAGGAGTACACCGCGGGGGTGACCCGCGAGTTCGAGGCGTACCGGACCAAGGCCCCGTCGGACCCTTCGTGGCAGAAGGCCGTGGCGGACTTCGACGAGGCGTGGAAGCAGTTCCGCTCCCTGCGTGACGCCGTCGTCCTCAACGAGGGCGGGTCGGCGGAGTTCAGCTCCCCCGCCGAGGCCCAGAAGTTGATCGCCGAGTTCGGCGCCGTCACCGCCGCCTTCAAGGACGCGCTCAAGCGGCTGGCGGACTACGAGCAGCAGGCCACCGGGGTGATGACCGCCGCGGCCACCGACCGGTACGACAGCGCCCGCACCCTGATCCTGGTGCTGCTCGGCACCGGCCTGGTGCTCGCCCTCGCTCTGGCCCGGATCTTCTCCCGTCAGATGGCGCGTTCGGTGGACTCACTCTCCCGGACGCTGGAGGCCACGGCCAAGGGTGACCTGACGGGAACCGCCGAGATCACCTCCCGTGACGAGATCGGCCAGATGGCGATGGCGGTCAACCAGGCCAACGCCGCCATCCGGCGGGCCATCGAGGAACTGGCCACCAGTGCCGACACCCTGGCCGTCAGCTCCGAGGAGCTGACGGCGGTCAGCGACCGCATCGCCTCCTCGGCCGAGGAGGCCTCCGTCCAGGCCGGCAACGCCGCCACCGCGGCCGGTGAGGTCTCGGCGAACGTGCAGACCGTGGCCGCGGGATCCGAGGAGATGGGCGCCTCCATCCGGGAGATCTCGCACAACGCCAACGAGGGCGCCAAAGTCGCCTCCCGGGCGGTGACGGTGGCCGAGTCCACCAACACCACCGTGGCCCAGCTGGGCACCTCGTCGGCGGAGATCGGTTCGGTCATCAAGACCATCACGAGCATCGCCGAGCAGACCAACCTGCTGGCGCTCAACGCCACCATCGAGGCGGCCCGCGCCGGAGAGGCCGGCAAGGGCTTCGCGGTGGTCGCGGGCGAGGTCAAGGACCTGGCCCAGGAGACCGCCAAGGCGACCGAGGACATCTCCCGCCGGGTGGAGGCCATCCAGGCCGACACCGAGAGCGCGGTGGCGGCGATCGCCGAGATCAGCCAGATCATCGGCCAGCTCAACGACTACCAGCTGACCATCGCCAGCGCGGTGGAGGAGCAGTCGGCCACCACCAACGAGATGAACCGCAGCGTGGCCGAGGCCGCCTCCGGCAGCAGCGACATCGCCGGCAACATCTCGGTGCTGGCCGACGCCGCGCGTCTGACGGCCACGGGGGTGGGCGAGAGCCGGCAGGCCGCGGCCAACCTGGCCGAGCTGTCGGCCCGCCTGCACCAGCTGGTCTCCGGCTTCCGCTACTGAGGCCCCGGGGCCGCGGCCGGCCGTGCCCGCAAGGTCACGGCCGGCCGCGGCCCGCTCCCGTGACCGGACCGATGCCCGGGGCCGGCTGCCCGGACCACCCGCGTCACTCGCTGCTGCCGTCCGTTCTTCCCTCGGTCTCCCGGCCGGTCTCCTCACCCGGGCGCGCGTAGGCGGGTTCCGGCATGGCCGCGCCCAGGCCGGACGCGTGCTCGGCGGGGTTCTGCAGCTCGTCCGGGAAGGAGCCGCCGGGCGGCCTGCCCTCCTGCTCGTCGCTGTAGTACTCCCGCGGGTCGCCGGGGAGGTCGGCGTCCGGTATCTGGCTTCTGTCGAATTCGGTGTCCTTCATACCGCCCACGTACCCGGGCGGTCCTGCTCCTACCACCGGCCCGGCCCGCCGCACCGGTCACCGGGCGGCCGGGACGGGAGTCTCGTCCTGAGAGGGCCGGGCGGCGGTTTCGGGCCCGGACCGGCGCAGGACGACGAGTCCCACGACGAACGCGGCGGCGAGCAGCCCGGCGGAGACGGTGAACGCCAGCCGGTAGCCGCCGGTCAGCGCGCTCGCCTGGCTCCCGCCCGCGGCCAGCAGCTGCTCGGCGCGGGAGGCCGCCAGCGTGGACAGCACCGCGACGCCGATGGCCATGCCGACCTGCTGGGTGGTGTTGAACAGGCCGGAGGCCAGGCCCGCGTCGCTCTCCCGGGCCCCGGACATGCCGAGCGTGGCCAGCGCCGGGAGCACGAGCCCGCCGCCGGAGATCAGCAGCATCACCGGGAGCAGGTGGGTGACGTAGTCGGCGTTCACCGGAATCCGGGTGAGCAGGCTCATCGCCCCGATGAGGAGTGCCAGACCGGCCAGCAGGATCGCGCGGGCGCCGAAGCGCGCGCCGAGCCGGGCGGAGGCGAACAGGGAGATCGAGCCGATGCCCACCGCGGCCGGGAGCATCGCCAGGCCGGTGTCCAGTGCGCCGTACCCCAGGACCCGCTGCATGTAGAGCGCGACGAGGACCTGGAAGGCGAACATCCCCGACAGGGCCAGCATCTGGGCGAGGTTGGCCCCCACCACGTTGCGCGAGCGCAGGATCCGCAGCGGCATGAGCGGGGTCCGGGCCGTGGCCTGCCGTACGGTGAACGCGGCGAGCAGCGCCAGCGAGATCGCGCCGAGGCCGAGGGTGCGGGCGGCGAGCCAGCCGTACCGCTCGACCTCGACGACGGTGTAGATGCCCAGCATCAGGCCGGAGGTGACCAGGACGGCCCCGGCGACGTCGGCCCCGGCGGCCAGGCCGATCCCCCGGTCGGCGGGCAGTACCCGGATCGCCAGCACGACGGCGACCAGCCCGATCGGCACGTTGATGAGGAAGATCCACTGCCAGCTGAGGGCGTCGGTGAGCACCCCGCCGAGGACCTGGCCGATCGAGGCGCCGGCGGCCCCGGTGAAGCTGAAGATCGCGATTGCCCTGCCGCGCTCGCCGGGCTCGGTGAACAGCGTCACCAGGATTCCCAGCACGACGGCGGAGGCCATGGCGCTCCCGACGCCCTGCAGGAACCGGGCGGCGATCAGCAGGCCCGGGCCGGTGGCCGCGCCCGCCAGCAGGGAGGCGGCGGTGAAGACGACGTTCCCGGCCAGGAACATCGTCCTGCGGCCGATCAGGTCGCCGAGCCGTCCGGCCAGCAGCAACAGCCCGCCGAAGGCGATCAGGTAGGCGTTGACGATCCAGCTCAGCCCGGCGGGCGAGAAGCCCAGTTCCTGCTGGATGGCGGGCATCGCGACGGTCACGATGCTGCCGTCCAGGATGGTCATCAGTCCGGCGGCGGACAGCACTCCGAGGGCGGTCCAGCGCGAGTTCCGCGGACTCTGCGGACTCCGCGGGCTCCGCGGGTTGTGCACGTTCGACATGGTCCCTCCCGTTCAAGGTCGACAGGAGAGACCGTAGCAAATAGTTTTGTAATAATCTATCTCTATCGGACTTATCTACATCCGACTTATCTTGGTCGTCCTACTTGCTCCGCTCCCGTGCCCGCCGTACCTGCCTCGGCGTCTCCGCCGGAGCGGCGAGGTGCCCGGTCACCAGGCGGTTCAGCGCCCGGACCAGGACCTCGCGCTCGTCGTCGGGGAGGGCGCCCAGGGCGGCCCGGTGCACGCCGTCCACGATCTCCTGGCTGCGCCTGGCGATCTCCGCACCCGTGTCGGTGACCGCGATGATCCGCGCCCGGCGGTCCGTGCTGGACGGGCGCCGCTCGGCGTACCCCGCCTTCTCCAGCGCGTCGACGGTGACCACCATCGTGGTCTTGTCCATGTCGCCGAGCTCGGCCAGCTGGATCTGGGTGCGCTCCTCCTCCAGCGCGTGCACCAGGACGCAGTGCATGCGCGGCGTCAGCCCGATCTCGGCCAGCGCCGCCGTCATCTGGGAGCGCAGCACGTGGCTGGTGTGGTCGAGCAGGAAGGACAGGTCGGTTTCCGTGCGGGTGGGAGCCATCGCGGTCATACCGCCAGCCTACCCACGTAATCTCGCAGCGGATTATCCGTCAGCGGATCGATTCACCGGTGAGAATCCCCTGTGAGACCGGCACGGTGCGGCGCCCGCCACGACTCCCGGACTCCCCGACGCCCCCGCGTCTCCCGCCGTGCCACCGTACGGTGTCACCTCTGCGGGCCGGGCGGCTCACAGAAGGCTCACAGAACCTCTCCGGAATCACGCAACCTGCTGCCGCAGGATTCGTCACATGATCGAATTACGGCAGCTGACCAAGCACTACGGCCGGACCACGGCGGTGGACGGCCTGAGCTTCGACGTCAGACCGGGTATGGTCACCGGATTCCTCGGCCCGAACGGTGCGGGCAAGACCACCACGATGCGGATGATCCTGGGTCTCGACGCGCCGACCAACGGCACGGCCACGATCCGGGGGCGCCGCTACGCCGACCTCCCCGCACCGATGCGCGAGGTCGGCGCGCTCCTGGACGCCCGCGCGGTGCACCCGGGCAGGAGCGTCCTCAACCATCTGAAATCCCTGGCGCAGAGCAACGGCATCGCGCGGAACCGGATCGAGGAGGTGCTCGGGCTCGTCGGGCTCGCCCAGATCGCCGACCGGCCCGCGGGCAGGTTGTCCCTGGGCATGAGCCAACGGCTCGGCATCGCCGCGGCCCTGCTCGGAGACCCGGAGGTGCTGCTGTTCGACGAGCCGGTCAACGGGCTCGACCCGGAGGGGGTCGTGTGGATCCGCACCCTCATGCGGGACCTCGCCGCCGAGGGCCGTACGGTCCTGGTCTCCAGCCACCTGATGAGCGAGATGGCGCTGACCGCCGACCATCTGGTCGTCATCGGCCGCGGCCGGCTGCTCGCCGACGTCGAGCTCGCCGAGTTCATCCGGTCGAGCTCGCGGGAGAGCGTGCTGGTGCGCACTCCGGACGCGGAGGAGCTCGCCTGCCGGTTGCGCGACGCCGGCGCGGCCGTACGGCCGGGCGCGGACGACACGCTGGTGGCGGAAGGGCTGGAGAGCGCGGTGATCGGAAAGGTCGCGCTGGCCCACGGGGTGGTGCTGCACGAGCTGACGCCGCACCGGATCTCCCTTGAGGAGGCGTACATGGAACTCACCCGCGACAGCGTGGAGTTCGGCGCGGTCGAAGGGAGCGGGCGATGACCGCGTTGACCGGATCGACCGGGCCGACCGGGCCGACTCGGGCGACCAGAACGACCGGGGTGACCGGGCCGACCGGGGTGACTGCGTCCTTCGCCACCGCCCTGCTCTCGGAGTGGACCAAGTTCCGCACCATCCGCGTCACCGGGTACGTGCTGGCCGGCGCCTTCGTGGTCACATTCTGCTACGCCTATCTCTTCGGCACCGCGAACGGCAGGGCCTACCTGGGCTCCTCCCCCGCGGAGCAGGCGTCCTTCGACCCCCGCGAGACCGCTTTCCGCGCCCTCGCCCTCGTGCAGCTGCTCGTCAGCGCCGTGGGCGTGCTGACCGTCACCTCCGAGTACGCCGCCGGAACGATGCCGGCCAGCGTGACCGCCGTTCCCCGCCGGGGGCGGCTCGTGGCGGGCAAGGCGGCCGTCATCACGCTGATCATGCTTGTCTGCGGCCCGCTCATGGCTCTCGGATCCTTCCTGATCAGCCAGACGCTGCTCGCCGCCCAGGGCGCTCCGAGCCTCCCGCTGACGGCCCCGGGCGTGCCTGGATCGATCATGGGTGGCGGGCTGTACCTGACCCTGATCGGCCTGTACGGCGTCGCCATGGGTTTCCTGCTGCGCAGGACGGCGGGGGCGGTCACCCTCGGCTCGTTCCTGTTGCTGCTGCCCGCCTCGGCGCCCCTCTTCCCCGACCGGCTGGCCGAATGGGTCGTGACGTACTGGCCGAGCAGCGCGGGCATGAGCATGTTCGCCCCCGCCCTGTCCTCCGGCAGCCTCCCGTCCCATCTGGGATCCGCCCTGCTCGGCGCGGCCGTGCTGGCCCTGCTGGCGGGCGCGTTCGCCGTCTTCCGCTCACGGGACGTCTGATCCCGGGACGCCCGAGGCGGTGTGCCGATCTTTATCCTCGGAGGGAACGCCCGTCCCGAAGGGAACACGGCCGGAGGAAACCGGTCCCGGGAGGAGACGAATGGACGGACACCGGCTGCTGGTGGTCGACGACGAGCCCGTGGTGCGTGAGCTGCTCTCGGCCACCCTGCGCTTCGCCGGTTACACGGTCAGCTCCGCCGCCACGGGTTCCGCGGCGCTGGAGGCCGCCCGGCACGACCCACCCGACCTGGTCCTGCTGGACGTGATGTTGCCGGACCTGGACGGCTTCGAGGTCATCCGCCGCCTCAGGGAGCTTCCCCGGCCGCTGAGCGCCGGCCGGCCGGGCCAGATCCCCGTGTTGTTCCTCACCGCCCGGGACGCCGCGGCGGACAAGGTCAACGGACTGCGGCTGGGCGGCGACGACTACGTGACCAAGCCGTTCGACCTGGAGGAGCTGCTGGCCCGGATCCAGGCGGTGCTCCGCCGTACGGGGCTCGCGCCCGACGACCGCACGCTCCGGGCCGGTGATCTGGAGCTCGACCCGGACGGCCACCAGGTGTCCCGGGCCGGCCGTCCGGTACGGCTGTCGCCCACCGAGTTCCGGCTGCTGCACTACCTGATCCTGAACGCGGGCAAGGCGGTCTCCAAGGCCCAGATCCTCGAACACGTCTGGCAGTACGACTTCGCGGGCGACTCCAGCATCGTCGACACCTACGTGAGCTACCTGCGACGCAAGATCGACACTGTCGAGCCCAAGCTCATCCACACCCTGCACGGCGTCGGATACGTGCTGCGCAGGCCCAGGGCATGACGGAGAAGGGAGCGGCCGCGCCGGCGGACTCCGGCGGGCCGGCGCGGCGCCTCCGGGGTCTTCCGGCCAGAGGCCTTTCGTCCATGGGTCTCTCGCTCAGGGGGCGTCTCCTGCTGATCACCACGGCCCTGCTGGTGGCCGGGCTGGTGGTCAGCAGCACGGTCGCGATCGCCGCCCTCCGCTCCCACCTGGTCAGCCGGGTGGACAGGCAGCTGAAACCGCTGGCGGCGCTGCTGGCGCGCGTCGCTCCCGAAGCGGTGCCGCCCACCTCCCAGGAGAGCGGGCGGGCCGCCCTGCGCATGCTCCCGGGCATGGACATCCTCGACCAGGTGCACATCGTCTACCTCGCACCCGACGGGACCTCTCAGTATCAGACAAGCCTGGTGGCACGGGGTCAGGGGCAGGGGCCACGGCTCCCGGCACTCGACGCCGGGGTCGTCGCCCAGCTGGGCGGCCGGCCCTTCGACGTGCCGGGGCCGAGCTCCGGTGCCCCGAACTGGCGGGTGGTCGCGGTGCCCCGGGCCGCGCAGCAGTCACCGCCGAACCGCGCGCTCCCCCCGGAGGACGGCGGTGCGGAGGACGGCAGCGCGGAGGACGGCAGTGCGGAGGACGGCGGTGCGGAGGACAGGAGCACGGAGAGCGGCAGCGTCGTCGTGGCCGCGTCGATGGAGGGCGTACGGTCCACCCTCACCCGGCTGGCCCTGGTCTGCCTCGTCACGTTGATCGTGCTGATCGCGCTGCTGGCCGTGATCGGCTGGTTCGCGATCGGGCGAGGGCTGCGACCGCTGCGCGGGATCGAGGAGACCGCGGCCGCCATCGCCGGAGGCGACCTGTCGCGGCGGGTCCCCGACCTCGCGGCGCCGGGCACCGAGGTGAGCCGCCTGTCGGCCGCGCTCAACGGCATGCTCGGTCAGCTGGAGAGCGCCTTCACCAGCCGGGAGGCGTCGGAGGCCCGGATGCGGCGCTTCGTCGCGGACGCCAGCCACGAGCTGCGCACACCGCTCTTCGGGATCAAGGGCTTCTCCGAGCTGCACCGGATGGGCGGCCTGCCCGACGTCGACCGGGCCATGCGCCGCATCGAGAGCGAGGCCGGGCGCCTGGCCCGGCTGATCGAGGACCTGCTCCTGCTGGCCCGCCTGGACGAGGGCGAGAGCGCTCCGCCGATGGAGCTCGCCCCGATGGACCTGCGCACGCTCGCCGTCGACGCCCACCACGACCTGCAGGCGCTGGACCCCGCCCGCCGCATCGCCTTGACCGGCCCGGACGGCGGCCTCCCCGGAAAGGCCCCGGTCCACGGTGACGAGGCCAGGCTCCGGCAGGTGACGGCCAACCTCGTCGGCAACGCCGTCGCCCACACCCCGCCGGGCACCCCGGTCCGGATCGGGGTCGGCATGGCCGGGGACGAGGCCGTACTGGTGATCGAGGACACCGGCCCCGGAATGACCGCCGAGCAGGCGGCACGCGTGTTCGATCGTTTCTACCGCGTGGAGGACTCGCGCAGCCGTGCCGCGGGCGGCGGCGCGGGCCTCGGCCTGGCCATCGTCAGCTCCATCGTCACCGCCCACGGCGGCCGCGTGGACCTGCGCACCGCTCCCGGGCGGGGGGCCGCCTTCCGCGTGGCCCTCCCCGCGGTCCCCGACCCCGCGGTCCCCGACCCCGCGATTTCCGACCCCGCGGTCTCCGACTCCGCGCCATGAGGCGTCCGGGGTCGCGGGAGATCCGGCCCCGGCGGGGTCGTTCCGTGCGGTCGCGCCCTCTCATCCGGACGCGCCCCGGGTGAGCTCGGCAAGGAGCTCCTCCTTGCGCTCGGCGGGGATGAGACGCCAGTCGACGTCGGCCAGTGCGCCCTCCATCGCCCACAGGGCGTTCAGCGACAACCCCGGGACGGCGGCGTCCTGAAGCCGCCGGTAGACCTCCACCGCGCCCAGCTCGGCCAGCCGATCGACGTCGTGGACCCCCACTCGCCCCAGCAACTCTTCGCTCGTGGGTCCCAGGTTGCGCAGGTCCCTGATCCTCATCCCACCGTCCTCGTGCCCGGCCCCGCCGGTCCGCGCCGGTCCGCGCCGGTCTGCTGCTCTGCCGGCCCCTGACAGGCAGCCTAGGGAGGGGCTCCGACAGAACGGGGGAGCAGCTCCCGATCGCCACTTATAAAAGTATTGACTTATATAAGTCACAGCTGGCATAGTCGAGACGAGGGATCTTCGTCCGCCGCCGTGGACTCCGCCGGCGACGCCCCCGGAACCCACGACAACCCCGACACCAGGGAGCAGAAGACCATGATCGATATCGCTGCCCAGATCAAGACCGTCCACCGCGAGGTCGGCATCCGGTCGATCGACGGCACCGAGAACGTCGCCGTCCTGCTGCGGCGCGACTACGACGCGCCGGTCCGGGAGGTGTGGGAGGCCCTGACCGACCCCGGCCACGTCAAGCGCTGGTTCTACCCGCTCGGCGGCGACCTGCGCCCCGGCGGCACCTTCCAGCTGGAGGGCAACGCGGGAGGCCGGATCCTGCACTGCGAACCGCATCACCTGCTCAGGGTGACCTTCGGAGCCGAGACCAGCGTGGTCGAGCTGCGCCTGTCCCCCGGAGGGGAGGGCTCCACCACCCTCGAACTCGAGCACACCGTTCCCCTGGAGATGGCCGGCAGCGGCGCGGGCGCGCTCTACGTCGGGCCCGGGTGGGACGGCGCCTTCCTGGCGCTGGGCCTGTTCGTCGCGGGAGAGGTCGCCGACGATCCCGTCGCGGCGGCGAACTCGCCCGAGGCGCAGGAGTTCTCCCGGCAGTCGGTCAAGGCCTGGACCGCGGCGATCGAGGACTCGGGCACCGCCGGCCCCGACGACATCGCCGCGGCGGTCGAGGCCTCGCTCGCGCAGTTCTCCCCGGACACCGCCCCGTCCGGCCCGGACGACCAGGCCTGACCGGACGGCCGCGCCTGACCGGACGGCCGCGCCTGACCGGGCAGCGGACCGCGGGGGAACCCGGCCTCCCATCGCGCGGGTCGGCCGGGTGGAGGGGCACCGGGAGGATCAGGGATGTCCGGGTGCCCGCGGGACGAGCAGTCCCCGGTTGAACGCCTCGGCGACGGCGGCGGCGCGGTCGTTGACGCCGAGCTTGGCGTAGATGTTCAGCAGGTGGCTCTTGACGGTGGCCTCGGTGATGAACAGCCGGGCGGCCGTCTCACGGTTGGTGTTGCCGGCCGCCATGAGCTGGAGGACCTCCAGTTCCCGCTGGCTGAGCAGCTGCGGCGCCGGGGTCTTGACCCGGTTCATCAGCCGCGCCGCCACCGCGGGCGACAACACGCTCTCGCCCCGGGCCGCGGCGCGCGCCCCGCGCAGCAACTCCTCCCGGGGGGAGTCCTTGAGCAGGTAGCCGGTCGCGCCGGCCTCGATCGCCGGCAGGACGTGGGTGTCGGTGTCGTAGGTCGTCAGCACCAGGACGCGCGCGGTGACGCCGCGCCGGGCCAGCTCGGTGATGGCGGTCAGCCCGTCCATGCCGGGCATGCGCAGATCCATCAGGATCACGTCGGGCCGGAGCTCCTCGGCCAGCCGTACGGCGGCGGCACCGTCCGTGGCCTGGCCCAGCACCTCGAAGCCGGGCGCGGCGGCGAACATGCTGCTCAGCCCGTCCCGGACGATGGGGTGGTCGTCGGCGATCAGCAACCGGATCGGGGGCCCGGTCGTGGGCTCGGTCGTGTGCTCGGTCATGCGTGGCTCCCGGTCGGCAGGAAGGGGACACGGGCCGAGATCCCGGTGCCGCCGCCGGGCTCGGACTCGATGCGCAGGCTTCCGGACAGCTCTTCGACGCGCTGCCGCATGATGGTCAGGCCGAACCCGCCGCCGTCGCGGGACGGCGGCCCGTCGTTCCCGGACGTCCCGGCTCCGAGACCCGCGGAGTCGAAGCCCCTGCCGTCGTCACGCACGTCCAGGGCCACCTCGTTCTCCAGGTAGGACAGCGTCACCCCGACCCTGGTCGCGCCCGCGTGCTTGGCCACGTTGGCCAGCGCCTCCTGCGCCGTGCGCAGCAGCGCGAACTCCGCCTCCGGCGTCATCTGCCGTACCGTGCCGGTCGTGGTGACCTGGACGGCGAGCCCGTGCAGCTTCGACCACCGGTCGGCGACATCGGCGAGCGCGTCGCTCAGGCGCGCGGTCTCCAGCGATTCGGGCCGCAGCGCGTCGACCGAGCGCCGGGCCTCGGCCAGGCTCTCCCGGGCCAGCTGCTTGACGGCCTCGAAGGGCCGGACCCACGGCTGCGGGACCTCGTGCATCTGCTCGGCGGCCTGGAGCTGCGCGATGATCCCGGTGAGCCCCTGCGCCAGCGTGTCGTGGATCTCGCGGGCCATCCGCTGGCGCTCGTCGAGCACCCCCGCCTCCCGGGCCTGGGCCAGCAGCTGGGCGTGCAGGCCGGCGTTCTCGGCGAGGGTCGCCTCCAGCAGCCGGTTCGTCCGGCTCAGTTCGGCCAGGGCCTGCTCGCGCTGCTCCTGCTGGACCTCGGCGGCCCGCAGGACCCAGGCGGTGCCGCCCATGAGGACGACGTTGGCGGCGATGATGCCCAGGGCCATCAGCGTTCCGGACGCGGTGGCGGTGTCCAGGTTGGAGGCCTGGGCGCCTCCCGCCACCACCGCCACCGCGGCCACGCCCGCCAGCCGCCACGGCCAGCGCAGGAGGGTGAAGGCGTAGATGTAGGGGGCGGGGGTGAACAACCCGAAGGCGGGGTCCCGTACCACCAGGAGCGCTGTGATCACCAGGAGCCCGGTGAAGAACACCCCCATGATCCGCGGCCGTCCCCACCAGGCGGGGCGCAGGGTGAACATGCCGAGCATCCACGCCGCGGCCAGGGCGCACAGGCCGAGATCGATGGGCAGGGAGTCGCTCGTCGGATACCGGGCGATCACCTTGAAGGCGACCAGGGCGGTCAGCAACGTGTACGGCACCGCCGTGACCAGGAGAAACGGTAGCTCTTCCCGTGCGACCCCGGCGCTCGGCTCCGGCCTGCCCATGATTGCCTCCTCCCTGTTCAAGATCTTCTTCTTCGCGCCGAGTCTATTCCTCATGTAACCGGTGGATTCCGGTTACTCCCACCGGAACCAGCGGATCGCGACGACCGTGCCGCCGACCGCGTAGGCCGCCAGCGTCAGCAGGGGTCCGGCGGAGGGGAAGGAGCCCAGGTAGGCGTCCTGGAAGGCCTGCATGCCGGCGCCGAGCGGGGTGTAGTGGCTGATGGTCTGCAGCATCTCGGGCATCTGCGCGACCGGCACCCACAGGCCGGCGAAGAACATCATCGGGAAGAACAGCACCGTGCCGATCGCCGTGGCCGGGCCGCGTCCGGGAGCGAGCGCGGTGATCATCAGGCCGATGGACAGCAGGGCGGCGGCTGCCAGCAGCCAGGCGAAGACGAAGCCGAAGACGTTCCGCGGCAGGTCGATGCCGAAGCCGAACCCGGCCACCGCCAGGAACAGCGCCGTCGCCACCAGCGCGATGGCGGAGTTGGCCACCAGCTGGGCGGCCAATACCCGGACCGGGCCGACGGGGGTGGTGCGCATGCGGCGCAGCACACCGTTCTCCCGGTAGCCCGCCAGCGTGGTCGGCAGCGCGCTCAGGGCCAGGATCGCCAGGTTGAACAAGATCAGGACAGGTACGTACAGATCGAAGTAGGTCAGGCTGCCGCCGGCCTCCACGGGTTCCCGCAGGGCGGGCACCATGCCCAAGATGATCAACACGATGAGGGGGCAGCCGACGCCCCACAGGGGGCCGACCTTGTCGCGGATGCTCAGCGTGCTCTCGGTCTTGATGAGCCGCCAGGTGGCGGAAGGACGCTTGGCGGCGATCGGGGCGGTGGCGGTGTTCAGAGCGGACATGGGTACGGCCTTCTCTCTGTGGATCGTGCGATGCGGGTCTGTGCGGGGGCCGGCGCGGGGTCGGTGCGGGCCGGGCGTCTAGTGGGAGGCCAGGTGCTTGCCGGTCAGCTGGACGAAGGCCTCCTCCAGGCTGGCCTGCTCGATGCGCAGCCGTTCGGCCACGATCTGGTTGCGGGCCAGAGCGGCGGTGACGGCGGTGAGCACGTTCTCGTCGCCGTGGACGACGAGCAGTTCGCCCCGGCGCGTGACGCGGGAGACCTCGGGCAGGCCGGTCAGCAGCCGCTCGTCCAGCGGCCGGGACGGGCGGAACTGGATGCGCTGCTCGATGTGGGCCCGTGCGGTCAGACCGGCGGGGGTGTCCACCGCCATGACACGGCCGGCGTCGATCAGCGCCAGCCGGTCGCACAACCGCTCGGCCTCCTCCATGAAGTGGGTGACCAGCACGATCGTCACCCCGCGGGCGCGCACCTCCTCGATCAGCTCCCAGGTGTCACGCCGGGCCTGCGGGTCCAGCCCGGTGGTGAGCTCGTCCAGGATCGCCACCCGGGGGTTGCCGAGCAGCGCCAGCGCGATCGACAGGCGCTGCTTCTGACCGCCGGACAGCTTGGCGTACGCGGTCTTGGCCTTGTCCGCCAGGTTGAGGCCGTGCATCAGTGCGCGCCAGTCGGCCGGGTCGCGGTAGAAGGAGCTGTACAGCTCCAGGGCCTCGGCCACCTTCAGCCGCTCGGGAAGCTGACCGGCCTGCAGCTGCACGCCGAGCCGCCGGGTCAGTTCGGCGCGGTCCCGGCGGGGGTCGAGCCCGCACACCGTGATCTCGCCCCGGTCGGGGGTGCGCAGACCCGCGATGCACTCCACGGTCGTCGTCTTTCCGGCGCCGTTCGGGCCGAGGATCCCGAAAATCTCGCCCTCCTGCACGGTGAGGGAGACGTCCTCGACCGCGACCTTGTCGGCGTAGCGCTTGTGGAGGTTCCGTACCTCGATCACGGCTGGCATGGGGGTGTCCTTTCGGGCTGGTCCGTCGCCGTTCGGCGTACCTTCAGCCTGCTGGACCGGCGCTTTTCCCAACACCGACCGGCAGACGGGACCTGATCGCCGAACGGTGGGGACGCCGAATCAGCCGATCGGTGGATTGCCGCCCAGGCGGGGAGGACACGGGTAGGGCCCTCCCCATGGATCGGGAAGGGCCACAGGGCGGGAAAGCTCAGAGAGCGGGAAGGATCACAGGGCGAGGGCGGCCAGCGCGGCGTCGACGGCGACGGTCCTGACCTCGTCGAACGGGAGCGCGGCGTGCTCCACCACGCAGTCCGACATGCCGCCGAGCGCCACGGTCGCGCGGATCCGCCCGGCGGTGGAGGGCTCGGGCCCCAGCAGGAGCGCGGTCAGCCTCTTGCGCCACTCCCATATGCGGTCCACCAGGTCGAGGGCGACCAGCGTGGCCGGATCGCGCAGGATCATCATGAACACCTCGCGGTGCTGCCAGGCGAGGGCGAAGTAGTCCTCAAGCAGCTGCCGAGCGTCTCCGGGCCGGCGCTCCGCGACGAACGCCTCCAGGTCGTCCATGAACGGCTGGATGATGCTCCGGACCAGGTCGTCCCGTGACGTGAAGTGGTAGTAGAGGGCCGGTTTGGTGATGCCGAGCCGGTCGGCGATCTGCTTCAGGCTGGTGTTCTGCACACCCTGCTCCAGGAAGAGCTCGCGTGCCGCCGCCTGGATGCGCGCCTTGGTGTCCGAGGGCCTCACCATGGATCAAGAGTAGCGCTTACCTATCGTTAAGTAAGCCTTGCGCGCGCCCCCGGGACCGTGCTTACCTATCGTTGGGTAAGGAGCTTACCTTCCGTTAAGTAAGGAGATGTCATGCGGGTCCTCGTCTCCGGGGCCAGCGTCGCCGGTCCCGTCCTGGCCCACTGGCTCGCGCGGTACGGCTTCACCGTCACCGTGGTCGAACGGGCCCCGGCGCTGCGCAAGGCAGGCGGGCACGCGGTCGACCTGTTCCGCCCGGCCATGGACATCGCCGACCGGATGGGTCTCGCCGAACGGATCCAGGCCCGCAGGACCGGCACCGAGAGGCTGGCGTTCCGCACCGCGGGCGGCGACCGCCCGTACGAGGCGGAGGTCGGAAGGCTGATACGCATCATGTCCGACCGGCACGTCGAGATCATGCGGGACGATCTGAGCGAGATCCTCTACGAGGCCACCCGGCACGATGTGGAGTACCTCTTCGGCGACTCCATCGCCGCCATCACCGAGGAGCCCGGCGGTGTCGAGGTCACCTTCGAGCGGGGACCGGCCCGCGGGTTCGACCTGGTGATCGGGGCCGACGGGCTGCACTCCAACGTCCGGCGCCTGGTCTTCGGCCCGGAGTCGCGCTTCTCCACCTGGATCGGCGCCTACCTGGCGGTCATGTCGCTCCCCAACTACCTGGGCCTGCGCGACCGCATGGAGGGGGTGACGGACGTGAACAAGCTGGTGGGCATGTACGGCGGGGCACACCTGGACGACGCCCGCGCGATCTTCATGTTCCGCCCCGCCGCCGAGCTCGACTACCACCACCGGGACGTCGGGCGGCAGAAGGAGCTGCTGCGCGAGAACTTCGCCGGGATGGGCTGGGAGGTGCCCCGCCTGATCGGTGAGGAGCTCGACCGCGCCTCGACCTTCTACTTCGACTCGATCACCCAGCTGCGCATGGACACCTGGTCCCGGGGCCGGGTGAGCCTGGTCGGCGACGCCGGTTACTGCCCGGGTCCCGCGGTCGGCGGCAGCACCAGCCTGGCCGTCGTGGGCGCCTACGTCCTGGCCGGCGAGCTGGCCGAGGCCCGCGGCGACCACACCCGGGCGTTCCCGGCCTACGAGCGGGAGATCGGCGACTACGTACGGCGCAGCCGCACCTTCGCCGTCGGCGCCGCCAGGCGGCTCATCCCCCGCAGCCGCCTGGACCTGTGGGCCATGGTCCAGGGGATCCGGCTGGTCGATCACGTCCCCGTACCGATCCTCCGCGCCCTGACCGGCCTCGGCGGCAGGGGGGTGCGACTGCACGACGAGGTCGCGCTGAAGAGCTACCCGCGGGGACGCGTGGTGGGAACGGACGCCGTCAGGTGACCGGGGTCAGTCCTCGTCCCGCTCCGCCGCGGAACGGATCGCGGCGGTGGGCGTCCCGGCCCGGCATGTCAAGGTGACCGTGGCCGTCCGGTCGTCGGACTC
Organism: Planobispora rosea; assembly: GCF_014648175.1. GTDB lineage: Bacteria > Actinomycetota > Actinomycetes > Streptosporangiales > Streptosporangiaceae > Planobispora > Planobispora rosea. Next base: position 81,282 of record NZ_BMQP01000012.1, on the reverse strand, counting down.
GAAGACCACGGAGGCGGTGGCGGCGGGTCCCCGCTCGACCTCGTCGACGCCGTACCCGGGAGCAGGCGTCCAGGAGAGCAGCAGGACCCGGTCCGCGTCGCAGGCGGCGGTCACCGCACCCTCGGCGTAGGAGAAATTCCCGATGGCCCGGTACGGCCCGGCCGCGCTCGGAGGCGCCGCGACCGGAGGCGCGGAGGCGGTGGCCAGGACCCGTTCGACCTCCTCGGGAGTCATCGAGCGGACGGCCTGGCCGGTGATGTCGGTGCCGATCAGGGACACCGCCCAGATGCCGGCGAGCGTGGTGAGCACGGCCGCCGCGAGCCAGCCGCCCGCGGCCAGCAGCAGCCCCCGGCTCACCGGCGCGCCGTCCTGCCGGCTGCGGCCGGGGAACCCCTGTCGTGCCCGCATCGGCAGATCGACCGCCCTTCCGGTGTCTTCCGCGGTTCCCGGGGAACTTCCCCCCCTGGTCAGGATCATCACCCCGGTCAGGAGAGGTCGGTGTTCACCGTGGCCCACCTGCTTCTCGTCGAGGACGACGCCCAGGTGCGATCCGCGCTGACCCGGGCGCTGGCCGAGCACGGCCACGCCGTGGTCTCGGCCGCCGCGGGGATGCCCGGGCTCACCCTCGCCCTGGAGGAGCGGCCCGACCTGGTCGTGCTCGACCTGGGCCTGCCGGATCTCGACGGCTGCGAGGTCCTGCGCATGCTCCGCGCCGTCAGCGCCGTCCCGGTCATCGTGGCGACCGCGCGCGACGCCGAGCCGGAGATCGTCCGGGCGCTGGACGCCGGTGCCGACGACTACGTCGTCAAACCGTTCAGCGCGGCCCAGCTGGACGCGCGGATCCGGGCCGTGCTGCGCCGGGGCCGCGACACCGGCGCCGAGACGGCGCCGCTCCGGGTCGGCGGCCTGCGCATCGAGCCCGCGGGCCGGGAGGTCTTCCTCGACGGGGTCCGCCTGGACCTGACGCCCAAGGAGTTCGACCTGCTGCACTACCTGGCGCTCCGCCCCGGCCAGGTCGTCTCCAAGCGGGAGCTGCTGACCGAGGTGTGGCGGATGGCGTACGGCGGCGCGGACAAGACCGTGGACGTCCACCTGTCGTGGCTGCGCCGAAAGCTCGGCGAGAACGCCCACCGCCCCCGCTACCTGCAGACCGTCCACGGGGTCGGCGTGAAGATCGTCGATCCGGAGGGGTGAGGAGTCCGGATGCGGCGACGCCTGGCTCTGCTCGCGGTGGCGACCGCCTCGCTGGTGCTGATCGCCTTCCTCGTGCCGCTCGCCGTACTGGTGCGGACGCTGGCCGCCGAGCGGGCCACGGCCGCCGCCACCACCTGGGCCCAGTCGGTCGCCACCACCGCGGCCCTGGGCGACCCCGACACCCTCGACGCCGCCGTACGGCAGGCCGCCGGCTCCAGCGGCCTGCCGATCACGGTCTTCCTGCCCGGGAACGCGTTCCTCGGCGCGCCCGCGCCTCGCGGGCCCGGCGTCGAGCTGGCCGCGCGCGGGCGCAGCATCACCGTCGAGACACCGGCGGGCAGGGAGATCCTGGTGGCCGTCCAGGGCGGGACACGCGGCACCATGGTCGTGCGCGCGTTCGTCGGCACCGAGCGGCTGCGGCAGGGCGTCGGGTGGGCCTGGCTGGTGCTCGGCCTGATCGGGCTGGTGCTGCTGGCCGTCGGCATCGTCGTCGCCGACCGGCTGGCCCGCTCGCTGATCCGGCCCGTCGGGCAGGTCGCGGAGGTCTCCCGGCGCCTGGCCCGCGGCGACCTGGACGCGCGGGTGGAGCCGGGGGGACCAGCCGAGATCCGCGAGGTCGGCACCGCCCTCAACCAGCTGGCCGCCCGCATCCGCGACCTGCTGGCCCGCGAGCGCGAGGCGGTCGCCGACCTCTCCCACCGGCTGCGCACGCCGGTCACCGTGCTCCGGCTGGAGGTCGACACCATGCGCGACAAGGGTGAGGCGGCCCGGGTGGGGCAGGCCGTCGACAGCGTCGAGCGCATGGTCGACCAGGTCATCCGCGAGGCGCGCCGGTTCGACCGGGACCGGGCGGCCGGTTGTGACGCCGCCCGGGTGGTCGGCGACCGGGTCGCCTTCTGGTCGGCGCTGGCCGAGGACCAGGACCGGCCGCTCCGGCTCGGCCTCGCCGACGGCCCGATCACCGTGGGGGTGAGCGCTCCGGAGCTGGCGGCCTGCGTCGACCTGCTGCTGGAGAACGTGTTCGCCCACACGCCCGACGGCACGCCGTTCGCCGTCGAGCTGGCGGCCCGGCCCGGGGGCGGGGCCCGGCTGGTGATCTCCGACGAGGGGCCCGGGTTCGCCCATCCGGCCCCGGTCGACCGGGGGGCGAGCGGCGGGTCCTCGACCGGTCTCGGTCTCGACATCGCACGCCGTACCGCGGAGGACTCGGGCGGGCGCCTGCTGGCCGGCCCGTCGCCGTCGGGGGGCGCCGAGGTCGTCCTCGAACTCGGTCCCGGTCCGGCTTAACAATTCGTTAGGAACCTCGCAGCATCTCGCTATCGCCCGTCCGGGCAACCTCGACATGTCAGCGATTCAGCGATCGCGACTCACGACCCTCACGGACACGGAGCAATCTGATGCGCAAGCCAGTGATCATCCTCTCCGGGCTCGCCCTCGCCGCGCTCGCCGCCGGCGGCGGCATCGCCTTCGCCGATCAGTACGAGGCCGACTCGCCCTCCCCCGCCGCCACCGCCGCCCCCGGGACGGGCACCCCCGCCCCGGACGCCGACGACGAGGCGGAGAACGGCGCGGACGACTCCGCGGAGGACCGTGTCCCGAGCAAGCCCGCCGTCATGGTGGAGCAGGCCCAGAAGACCGCGCTCTCCCAGGTGAGCGGAGGATGGATCGTCTCCTCCGAGCTGGAGGACGAGAGCGGGACCCCCGTGTGGGAGATCGGCGTCGCCGACGGCGCGGGAGCCGAGCGGGAGGTCCTCGTCGACGCGGCCACCGGGAAGGTCCTGCCCGCGACGGCCGGCGCCGCCGACGGCCAGGAGAACGAGGCGCAGGACGACGACTGACGGCACCCCCGCGCGACGCTCCCGGGTCCCGGGTCCCGGGACCCGCCGGCGGCGACGCCCTGCCCCGGGGCCTCACCCCGCTCCGGCCGGTGACCGCCGGGCGCTCCCTAGGATGACGGTCGTGACGGCCTCCCCCTCCCCGGACGCCCGCGTCATCACGGTGACGACCACCTCGCCGGGCTGCCTGCTGACCTGCCTCCTGACGCTCCTCGCCATCGTGGGCACCTTCGTGTGGAACATCGCCAACGTGACCACCCTCTCCGAGAAGATCGTCACCTCGGTGATCACGCTTCCCTTCGCCGCCGCGCTCGTGTGGTTCGTGATCTGCATCCCGTCGATCCGGCGCGGATCGGCGGTCGCGGTGGACGACACCGGTCTGTGGTGGAGCGAGGGCCGGGCGGACTACGCCGACGTGATCCCCTGGGACGAGATCCGGGCGGTGGCCGTCGGCGTCTGGCGCGGCCCGCGCCGGAGCAACGGCCTGGCGCTCAGCCGCTACCTGGAGGTCTACCTCACCGACCCGGAGCGGGCCGGAGACCACCCCCGGCTCGCGTCGAAGTGGTACGGCGTACGCCCGCCGGTGGAGCTGCCGGACCGGTGCTTCCGCTTTCACCTGGTCGCCCGGGGCTCGGCCGACCGGCTCGCCCGGATCGTCCGGGAAGTACGGCCCGGCCTGTGGGCGGGCGAGTTCGAGCACACCGTCGCCCCCGCGTCCGCGCGGTGAGACGGGCCGGTCGCCGCGACGCCGCGGTTCCCGGCTCGATCACGCGGCGGGCCGTGGCCTCCGGCGGGGTCAGAGCAGCAGGTCCTCAGGACGGATGATCTCACGGGGCAGCGGCGTGGTCTCCAGCCGCTCCAGCGGATCGGCGGCGATGTGGGGATCGAGGCGCAGCCCGGTGAGGGCGCCGATCTTCCGTACCGGGACCTGGAAGGTCCGGTACGCGCCGTAGGAGAACGCCTCCTCGGTGGGCAGCTCGTCGATCAGGGCGGCCTGGCTGAGGAGGTAGCCGGTCACGGACAGGTCCCCGGACTCCTTGACCATCGCGACGATCTTCCAGAACTGGCGGGGCAGCTGGACACCCCGGTAGGCGTCGTCGTCGGGGGCCAGGACCGGTCCGGTGAACACGCTGACCGCCAGATCGTGGTTGTCGGCGTTGTTGAGGACGTAGTCCTCCAACCCCAGCCAGAGGGTCTGGCCGGCGTTGAAGGCATGGTGCTGCGGGGTGGAGTTGGTGAAGTGGAAGGTGTCGTCGTTGGCGGCCACGGCCTGGGCGTCGGTGGTGCCCCAGGCGGGGTCGAGACGGCGGACCAGGTGCCCGCGGTCCAGGTCGTTGTCACGGTAGACGGCCTCGCCGGTCTGCTCCGCGGCCGGGAGCCGGGGATCGAAGATCCAGCGGTCGCTCTCGCGCCGCGGGCGCCGGGCGAGCTTGCCGTCGATGTTGCAGGCGGTGAACAGCGCCAGCCGCCGCTGCCGGTGCATGACGATGCTGAAGTGGTGGTACCGCAGCTCGGGCGAGGCGATCGCGGTCAGTTCGGGGGACGGGACGGGCAACGGCAGCGGGTGGGCCAGGAACGCGGGGTCGTAGCCGCCGCGGCCGGCGTAGTCGCGGTCGATCGCGGTCGCCGCGGCCGCCTCCGGCGCCGGAGCGCCGAGCCGTACCGTGACCTCCAGCGGGACCGAGATCGTGATCTCACCCGGTACGGGCGCGCCCGCCGCGGCGAGGACCGTCGGCGCCGCCGGAGCCAGGCTCACGATCGGGGCCGGCGCGGAGGCCGGGCCGCTCTCGGTACGGAGTCCGGAGCCGGGGGCACCCGGCCCGCGGGAGCCGGAACCGTCCGCACCCGGGGCCCCGAGGGAGCCCAGGGACCCGATGGGCGCCGCCCAGTCGGCCCGTTCCGCGACGAAGAGCTGGTCGGCGAGCGCGCGTTGCGCGGGCGGCAGGGACGCCTCGCGCACGAACCGGCAGACCCGGCTGATCCGGATCCCCTCGTTGACGAACGCGCTGGAGCCGCCGCCGCTCGCCGGCACGGCCGCATGGTGCAGCGCGACGACCTCCCACTGGTCGTTGAAGACCGGCGAGCCGGACGAACCCGGCTCGGTGTCGGCCACGTAGTGCAGGAACTGGTCCAGGACGTCGACGATCCGGTTCTCGCGGAGGGCCACCTGCTTCTTCTCACCTCGCGGGTGCTGCACGATCGTGACGAACTCCCCGATGATCGCCTTGCCCTCGCTCTCGATCATCCGGTTGAACCCGAGCGCCGCCAGCTCGGCGGCCGGTGCGCGGACCGCGACCAGCGCGAAGTCGCGCTCCTCGTCGGCGAGGAAGAACCGGTCCGGATCGAGCGGGTACGTCATGGCGGGCAGCGGCCTGCCGTCGATCCCGTCCTGGTAGTTGAACTCGATCACGCTGCTGCGGGCCGTACCGGCGTCGGGCAGCACGTGGTGGTTGGTGAGCAGCAGCGCCGAGGAGACCAGCGACCCGGTCCCGTAGCCGACCAGCCGTCCCCGGTCGTCACGGATGTTCACCCGTCCCACGCCGCGCGCCGCGAGCACCCCGGCGTCGAGATAGCGCACACCCACGAAGTCGGCGGTGTTGATGATCTTCTCCAGCTGCGCCTCCGGCTCCGGGACGTCGCGCGCCAGCAGGTCGCTGTCCCCGTAGAACCGGGACAGCCGGTCGATGCGCTTGCCGATCCGCTCGCGGGTGTCGGCGCGGGCCAGGCCACCGGGCGACGCGAGCGCCGCCTCGTGCTCGTGCCGCTGCGAAGCACGCTCCGCCACCCGCCGTGCGGCCGCCTCGTTCTGCCGCTCGCACAGCAGCTCAATGGTCTCCATGGTGCTGTTCCCCTCCCACTACCGGTGGTCCCGTCGGGGGGCCTCACACTCCCGCGCGATCGCCGGGGAGTCGTGGATCTCCGATCGGCGCCGCCCGCCCGCGAGATCCGCGGCGGTGTGCACCTACGGTAAAAAACCACCGTAACAGGGCATTTCTCTAGGAAGAGCACAAAACCCGGCAAACATTAGCGCCGCGCTTCTTGGCACTCCCAGCGTTCCGGACGGGCCGGCGGAGGCGGCCGTCCGGGAAAACGGAGCGACTGGAGGGGCTGAGCCGCCCGCGGGGGCGTGGAGGGCGGAGCGGGACCGTCAGGTCCGGAACCTGGAGACCATGATCTGCAGATCGGACGACATGCGGGCCAGGTCCTCGGCGGCCTGCCGGGATTCGGACACCCCGCTGCTGGTCAGCTGGACCGCGGTGGCCACGCTGGAGACGGCGTCGGCGATCCTGCCGGTCCCGGCGGCGGCCTGGGCGACACCGCGGTTCATCTCGTTGGTGGTGGCGCTCTGCTCCTCCACCGCGCTGGCGATGGTCAGCTGGTAGTCGTTGATCTTGCCGATGATCTGGCCGATCTCGGCGATCGCCGCCACCGCGCTCTCGGTGTCGGCCTGGATGGCCTCCACCCGCCTGGAGATGTCCTCGGTGGCCTTGGCGGTCTCCTGGGCCAGGTCCTTGACCTCGCCCGCGACCACTGCGAAGCCCTTGCCGGCGTCGCCGGCGCGGGCCGCCTCGATGGTGGCGTTGAGCGCCAGCAGGTTGGTCTGCTCGGCGATGCTCGTGATGGTCTTGATCACGCTGCCGATCTCGGCGCTGGAGGCGCCCAGCTTGGCCACGGTGGTGTTGGTGGACTCGGCCACCGCCACGGCCTGGGAGGCGACCTTGGCGCCCTCGTTGGCGTTGTGGGCGATCTCCCCGATCGCGGAGCTCATCTGCTCCGACCCGGCGGCCACGGTCTGCACGTCGCCGGAGACCTGCTGGGCGGCCGCGGCGACCCCGCCGATCTGGGCGCCGGCCTCCTGCGCGCTGGCGGCGATCTGGGCACTGGTGGCGGTCATCTCCTCGGAGGCGGCGGCCAGCCCGCCCGCCGAGGCGTCGATGGTCCGCACGGCCTCGCGCATGTGCTCGATGGCCTGGTTGAGTGCCTGCGCCATGCTGCCCAGTTCGTCGCGGGTGGTGACGTCGGCCCGCGAGGTCAGGTCGCCGGCGGCCACCGCGCTCAGCACCTCCCCGATGCGGCGCACCGGCCGGGTGATGGAGCGGCCCAGCGGGACGCACAGCGCCAGCAGCGCCAGCGCCCCCGCCAGCCCGACCAGCAGGGACATCAGCCGGGTGAACGCCACGGAGTCGTCCATCCCGGCGCGGGCGGCCTCGATCGCGTCGTCCGCGGCGGCGTGCACCGCCTCCAGCTTGTCGTCGACCACGCCGTTGCGCTCAGCGATCTCGGACTGGCGGGCGTGGACGGCGGCCTTGTCCTGCCGGGCCTCCGCCACGAACGCCGAGACGAAAGCGCTGAACTCCTCGATGTCGGGGCGCACCGCGTCCAGTCGCGTGCGGATCTCCGCCGGCAGCGCCAGGGCGTCCAGCCGCTCCAGGGCCTGCGACACCGACGCCACGTCGTCGGGCATGTCCGCGATCACGTCGTCCAGGTCCGTCTCGCTCACCGCGCGGTAGGCGTTGACCTTCAGCTCCGCCTCCCGGGTGTCGAGGTGGTTGAGGATCGCCTTGGCGTGCTCCATGGTGCGCAGCCGCTCGGCCTCCTCGACCAGGTGGCTCTGCGACTGCACACCGATGCCCACCACGGCGCCCACCGTCACGGCCCCCGCCGTGAAGATCAGCGCGAGCCGCTGCGTGACGCTCAGATTCACTGTTCCGCCACCTGCCTTTCCGGAATCCGACGACCGTTGCCCTCCTATCGGCACCGTCGCGGCTGTGATGAGGAACACTGCCCCGGCATCCGCGCCGGGTGGCCGCTGATCGGATGATCGGAGCCGGGAATCCGAGGCCAAGAATCAGGCAAGGCAGGGACATCAATGCTTTCTGGTGTGGTGAGCGATTATGTGTAGTGATATGACGGAATAAGCCCGCAATGCGTGGTTATTCCGCATTCATCCTGAGCGGGCCTTCCTGTCACCCGTCCGTCTCCGGAGGGACCCGTCATGACCGAGCCCACCGTTTCGCCGCCCCCTGCCCGGGATCTGTGCGGCACGATGCTCGTGCACCGCAGGATGCTCAACGAGAGCATGAGTTACCGCTCCCAGCGCGCGGTGATCGAGAACCGCGCGCTGCAGTACGAGATCGGGCGGCTCTCCTCCGCCCGTCGCGGCCCCGTCGTCATCCCGGTCGTCGTCCATGTGGTCGCCGGTCGCGACCACCCGGAACAGAACATCGACGACGAGCAGGTCCACAGCCAGATCACCGTCCTCAACCAGGACTTCCGGGCCGCCAACCCCGACGTGTCCAAGGTGCCCGACGTGTGGCGGGACCTGGTGGCGGACACCCAGATCGAGTTTCGGCTCGCGACGCGGGACCCGAACGGCGAGCCGACGGACGGGATCGTCCGGGTCGTCACCGACCGGCCCGGCTTCGACCACCGCGACGGCGTGAAGTCGAGCAGGACGGGCGGCGCCGACCCGTGGCCGAGCGACCGGTACCTCAACATGTGGGTCTGCCAGCTCGCCGGATCCCTCCTCGGTTACGCCACCTTCCCCGGCCAGCCCCCGCATCTCGACGGCGTCGTCATCGGCCACTCCTTCTTCGGGACCACCGGTACGGCCGCCGCCCCCGGCAACCCCTTCAACCGAGGCCGGACCACGACGCACGAGATCGGCCACTGGCTCAACCTCTTCCACATCTGGGGCGACGACGACGGGGCCTGCAGCAGCGACGACAAGGTCGCCGACACGCCGAACCAGGCCGACGCGAACACCGGGATGCCCACCTTCCCCCACGTCACCTGCGCCAACGGGCCGAACGGCGACATGTTCATGAACTACATGGACTACACCGACGACGCCGGCATGTTCATGTTCACCCAGGGCCAGCTCGCCCGGATGAACGCCTGCCTGGAGGGGGCCCGCGCGTCCTTCCTGGCCGCGATGCCCGAGGCCGAGGCCGAGGCCGTACGGGCGGACGGCTCACGGCACGCGGACGCGGGCGAGGCGCGGGGCGTCCCCGACGGCGAGGTGGAGCGGCTCCTGCACGACAGCGAGCGGCTGACCACCGAGGCCCTGCACGACATCCGCGCCGCGCTGAACACGGTGGCCGGCTACTCGCGCTGGTGAGGCGGCCGGACGAGTGACGGACACCACCGCGACACCCGCGAGGATCGGCCCATGAGCGGTGAACCGCCGGACGTCGTCGGCGCCTGGCTGCACTCCCACGAGGAGGACACCGAGACCGCGGCGGTGTACCGGCCCGCGGACCACCCGTTCCGCCCCTCGCGGCGACCGCGGCGGGGGCTGGAGTTCCGGGCCGACGGGACGTTCACCGACCTGCGACCCGGCCCGGACGACCGCCCCCGGGAGGTGCCCGGCCGCTGGCGGGACGAGGGGGGCGGCCGCCTCCGGATCACCTTCCCCGCGGGGGACGGCGCGCCGTCCGACCTCTCCGTGATCTCCTGCGCGGACGGCGTCCTCATGATCGCGAAGTGAGGCGCGGAACGGACCGTTCAGGCCGGGTACGCGTGAGTCTCGGTGGCCTTGACCGCGGCCCAGATCTCCTGCCCGGGGCTCAGGTCGAGCTCGGCGACGGCCGCCGGGGTGACGTCGGCGGAGACGGTGATCGGCCCGTCCAGGTGGACGCGGATGTTGTCGCCGTACCGCTCGATGCCGTCGATGCGGCCCCGCCACAGGTTGCGCGGGCTGCCGTCCGGGCGGGAGCGGTACAGCGCGACGGAGGCGGGCGGGAAGGCGACGAACACCGGCCCTTGCAGGCGCTCGGTGACGCTGAAGACGACGCCGCCCACCGCGACCTCCGGCCCGTCGGCGACGCCGCGGTAGAGGTTGAGGCCGACCAGGCGGGCGACGTAGTCGGTGCGCGGGTGGCGGGCGACCTCGGCGGAGGTGCCCTGCTGCACGACGGCGCCGTTCTCGATGACGACCAGCCGGTCGGCCAGGACCATGGCGTCCAGCGGGTCGTGGGTGACCAGGACGGTGGCGCCCTCGAAGTCGGTCAGGTGGCGGCGGAGCCGGGAGCGGGTCTCCAGGCGGGTGTGGGCGTCCAGCGCGGCCAGCGGCTCGTCCAGCAGCAGCAGGCGCGGCCGTACGGCCAGGGCCCGGGCCAGGGCGACCCGCTGGGCCTGCCCGCCGGACAGCTGCCGGGGCTTGGCGGAGGCGTGCCCGGCCAGGCCGACGCGCTCCAGCAGGGCGGCGGCGACACGGCGGGCCTCGGCTCTGGAGGCCCCCTGGCAGCGGGGCCCGAAGGCGACGTTCTCCAGCGCCGACAGGTGCGGGAACAGCAGGTAGTCCTGGAAGACCACCCCGATCGGACGGTGCTCGGGGGGCAGGGTGTGCAGGGGCCGGCCGTCCAGCTCGATACTCCCGCCGGCCAGGGCGGCGAGCCCGGCCAGGGCGCGCAGCGCGGTGGTCTTGCCCGCGCCGTTGGGACCGAGCAGCGCGACCACCTCCCCCGCCGCCACGTCCAGCTCGACGTCGAGGCGGAAGGCGGGCCGCTCGACGACCAGGCGGGCGCGCAGCCCGCCGGGCCGCGGGGACTCCGGAGCGGACCGGCTCATATCCGGCTCACCCACCGCTCCCGCAGCCCGGCCAGGATGATCACCGAGACGGCCAGCAGCACGAGGCTGAGCACGACGGCCGCCTCGGGCTCGGTCTCCAGGGCGAGGTAGACGGCCAGCGGCATGGTCTGGGTGGTGCCGGGGAAGTTGCCGGCGAAGGTGATGGTCGCGCCGAACTCGCCCAGCGCGCGGGCCCAGCACAGCACCGCCCCGGCCAGCACGCCGGGGGCGATCAGCGGCAGCGTGACCCGGCGGAAGACGGTCCAGCGGGAGGCGCCCAGCGTGGCGGCTGCCTCCTCGAAACGCGGGTCGCCGGTGCGCAGCGCGCCCTCGACGCTGATCACCAGGAACGGCATCGCCACGAACGCCTCGGCGATGACGACCCCGGCGGTGGTGAACGGCAGCGAGACGCCGAAGGTCGCGTCCAGCCACTGCCCGACCAGGCCGCGCCGGCCCAGCACGAGCAGCAGCGCCACGCCGCCCACCACGGGCGGCAGCACGAGCGGGACGGTGATCAGCGCGCGCAGCAGGCGGCGGCCGGGAAAGGCCGTGCGGGCCAGCAGCCAGGCCAGCGGGACTCCCAGCAGCAGGCAGACCAGGGTGGCGATGGTCGCGGTGACCAGCGACAGCCGCAGGGCCTCCAGGACCTGCGGCTCGGCCAGGCGGGCCGGGAGCGTGGACCAGGGGGCGCGGACGAGCAGTCCGGCCAGCGGCAGCACCAGGAAGGCCATGCCCGCCAGCGCGGGCGCCAGCAGCAACCAGGGCAGGCGGCCGGACACGCCGCCCCGCTCCCGGCCGGAGGTCCGGCCGGGAGCGGGGCGGTGCGGGACGGACGTCGTCACGGGTCAGGGGACCTGGAAACCGGCCGCGGTCAGCACGTCCTCGCCCTGCGGGGAGAGCACCAGATCGACGAACCGCCGGGCCGGCGACCCGGCGGGCGCCCCGGTCAGCGCGGCGATCGGGTAGTCGTTGATCGCCTTGTCGGCCTCGGGGAAGTCGATGCCCCTGACCTCGCCGCCGGAGGCCAGCACGTCGGTGGCGTAGACGAGGGCGGCGTCGACCTCGCCCAGCGTGACCTTGGTCAGGGTGGCCTTGACGTCCTGCTCCAACGTCACGGGGGTGACCGTCAGCCCGGCCGCCTGAAGCGCCTTGACCGCCGCCGCACCGCAGGGCACCTGCGCGGCGCACAGCGCCACCTTCACCTTCGCGTCCGCCAGGTCCCCGAGCTCGTCGATTCCGGCGGGGTTGTCGGCGGGCACGGCGATCTGCAGCCTGTTGCGCGCGAACACCGCCGGGGAGGAGGCCAGGGAGGCGTCGGTGACGGTCTTCATGGTGGCCGGGCTGGCCGCGGCGAACACGTCGGCCGGAGCCCCGGCGACGATCTGCTGGGCCAGGGTGGCGCTGGAGCCGAAGTTGAACCTCACGCTCGTGCCGGGGTCGGCGGCCTCGAAGGTCCTGCCGAGCTCGGTGAAGGCGCCGGTCAGCGAGGCGGCGGCGAACACCGTGAGCGTCCCGTCCCCGGCCGGTGACGGAGCGGTGCCGTCGGCTCCGGCGGGACTCGCGGACCCGGTGGATCCGCAGGCCGCCGCCCCCAGTACCAGGACCACGACGGCGGGGGCGGTGACGGCCCTGCGGACCAGGCGCATGAACATCGCGGCACTCCTCATGACTCGGGGTACGGACACGGCCGGGACTCCCCGCGAGACTCGCGGGACCGGACACGGGGGGAATCTCCACGGTCAGTGGCTCGCGGGACGGACATGGTCCGGGATCTCCACGACGACGTTGGTGGACTTGATCACGGCGACCGCCACCACCCCCGGTTCCAGGCCGAGCTCGTCGGCGGCCTGGCGGCTCATCAGCGACACCACCCGGAACGGCCCGGCGGCGATCTCCACCTGCGCCATCACCGCGTCCCTGACCACCTCCGTCACGATCCCGCGCATGCGGTTGCGCGCCGAGGAACGGCCGGTGCCGTCCTCCGCCCCGACCTGGGCGCGGGCGAACGCGGCCAGGTCGACGCCGGCCACCCGGCGGTGCCCGTGCTCGTCACGCTGCGCGGACAACCTTCCGGAGTCCACCCAGCGCCGGACGGTGTCGGCGCTGACCCCGAGCAGCGCGGCGGCCTCACTGATCCGGAAGGTCGTCACGGTTCACCACCCTATACCCGCATATGCCAGCTAAAGAGGAATATTAATCGGCAAAAGCTCGGATATTTACCGGCGTGCCATCGCGGATGCGAGGAACGTCACCGTCGTCCCACCGTCACCGAAGCTCTCCCCATGCCCGGTCCGGACGGTTATCATCGGGAAACGCTCTCGTACGACCCATGCCCCCGGCAGGTTGCGAGGTGGTTTCCAGGTTGACGTCCGACACGGGAGACCGAACATCGGAGCGGCCGCCGCCCTCGACGTCGACGAGCCGCTCCGCCGGGGATGGCGTCCCCGCCCCTTCCGGCACCCGTACGGCGGCGTGCCGCGCACGGCGGACCCCGCCGGCGCCCCCGCCGAGACCCACGGGGTGCTCCCGGAGCGCGACCCGCCGGTACCCGGCCTCCTGATCCCGCACGCCACCTGGGACGCGCCGCCACCCGGCAAGGAGTGCTCCGCGGCACTCGGCGACCGCGAAGGAGGATCATGCGACTCCGGCCGCACCGGATCCCCGACGACGTCCTGGACAGCCTGGCCGCCGGGGGCGGCGGCGCGCGGGCCGCGGAGCAGCTCGTGGCCGTACGGCACAGCCGGAACCTGATGCTGATCAAAGGCGTCCTCGACCACTGCCGCGAGCACGCCGAGATCGTGAAGCGGGCCCACGACCTCCTCTCCGGCCTGGGGCGGCAGGCGCCCGACGCGGCCGGGAAGCTGATCGGGTATCCGGCGGTGGGCGCCTGGGCCAGGCACACCCTGCGCGGGCTGCGGGCCGGGACCGCCGGTCCCCTGGAACCCGTCCGGCTCGGCGCGGTCGCCGCCGCCGCGGCGATCCGGGCCGGCCTGCCGTACCGGATCGACGTGCCCGCCCCCGGCGGAGAGATCATGCTGCCCTCGCTCGGCCGGATCACCGTGGGTCCGGACCCCGGCGAACCGGTGCGGCTGCGGGTGACCGGTGACGGGGCCGTCGAGGTGGCCGGGCGCCGGATTCCCGTCGGCCGCGCCGCGGGGCCCGGCTGGACCCCGCTCCATGCCATCACCGTGGCGGACGGCACGGTCGAGCTGATCGTGGACGATCTGGACCCCTACCGGTGGGCCGCCGAGACGGTGATCGACGGCCGGTTGACCCCCGCGGACCTGCGGACGTGGCAGGACCGCCTGGACGCGGCCTGGCGGACGCTGAAGGGGACCCACCGGACGACCGCCGCGGAACTGCGGGCGATGGTCTGGGTCCTGACGCCGATCAAGGAGTCGACGGGCGGCGGGACCAGCGCGACGGCACGCGACCTCGCCGGGACGGTCGCCGTGTCCACCCCGCCCGACGGCCGCTGGCTGGCCGTCGCCCTCGCGCGCGGGCTCCAGCACGCCAAACTCGACACGGTTCTGGACGTCGTCCGGCTGACGCTCCCGGACGACCGGCGCTACTACGCGCCCTGGCGCGGCGATCCCCGCCCGCTGCCGGACCTGCTCCACGGCGCGTACGCACACCTGGGCGTCGCCGGCTTCTGGCGCCGCCAGCGCAAGGTGGACGACGATCTCTACCCGCACGTCCAGTTCGCGCGCTGGCGCGAGGCGGCGCTGGAGGCCACCGGCACGTTGCTGGACAGCGGGCGGCTCACCCCCGAGGGGACGCGGTTCGTCGGCGCGATGCGGCGGACGCTGACCAACTGGATCACCGATCCGGTGCCCGCCCCCGCGCTCGACGAGGCCGAGCGCCTCACCCGCGCGCACCGGGCCGCGTGGCTCGCCCTCCACTCGCACGAGGCTGCCGCGGGGGCGGCGGACCGCGGTCCCGGTCGATCCGCACGCCCCTAAAGCACGCGGGCCGGTCCAGGGACGGACGAGGTGACCGTTCCGGACCGGCCCGGACGCTCACCGGTTCAGGACGCCGCCGCGTCGAGGATCGGGATCAGCTGCTCCTCCTCGTAGGTCAGGTGGGCTTCCAGTTCCCCGGTGAGCCGCTCGACCTCGGAGAGGACCCGCACCGGGTCCCCGTCCCCGGCGGAGACGACCCGCTGCAGGTCCTCCAGGAGGGCCGCGATCTTCTCGTGCTCCCGGTGCAGCCGGTCCAGGACCGGGGCGAGTTCCGGATGTCGCGCCGCGAGGGCGGGGAACATCCCGGCGTCCTCATGGGTGTGGTGGCCGTGCAGCCCCTGGCAGACGGTCAGGCAGTTCACCCGGAGCTGGGCGCCCAGCCCGGGCCCCGAGGCGGCGATCTCCTTGCGGATCAGGGCGAGCTCCCGCCGGAACGTGTCGTGGATCAGCCTGAGCGCCTCGCCGAACGAGGCCGCGTTCATGTTCGGCGGGCCGGGGATCTCGTGGAGGGCGACAACGGGCAGGACGCGTGCCGTCTTGGCCTGATATTCGCCCCATCCGGGGTCGGCCTCGACCGCGCGGGCGAAGGCCTGGTCACGCTCGTCGCCTTCCAGGACGACGGCCCGCGCCTCGTAGGTGAAGGGGCCGTTCTCGACCGTGACGCGGGGGTTGGCCACCACGTTGTGGTACCAGGCCGGGTGCTTCGGCGCACCACCGGCCGAGGCGATGACCAGGACCCGCTCACCGCCGTCGGGAAGGTAGCCGAGCGGGGTCGTGTGCCGGGCGCCCGACCGCGCCCCGGTGGTGGTCAGCAGGAGCAACCGGGCTCCCTCGAACGGGCCTCCCACCTGCCCGGCGTTGGCGCGGAACTCATCGATGATCTGCTGGTTGAAGTCGATCGGCATTCTCTGGTGTCTCTCCTGGACGGATGTCCCGCGAACCGTTCGCGGGCATGGTGGACGCCCGCCCGGCGGGCGGGCGGGTGAGATCACCGCGACCGGCCCGGTCGCGGTGCGGAAAACGGGAAACGCGGAAACGCGGAAACGGGAAAGGTGAAGGTACGGGGAGCGGCGGCGTCGCCGAGAGCCGGAACCGCGGCGTCGGAGGCCGCGGGCATCGGAGAAGACGTCGCCCGGAAAGCCCGGTAATCCCGGGACCTCGGAAAGCCCGGGACCTCGGAAGATCCGGGAACGAAGAAGGCGGGCCTCTCGCCCGCCCGGCGCTCACGCCGTGGCCGGGTGCCCCACTCGCTCTTGGCCCATGGCCGACCCGGCAGTCACAACATCAACTCTAACGTCGCGCACCGGCCGGAACAATCGCTTTTCCGGCGGCCCGCACCGGGCTGAGGCTCGTGATCGGAGCACATTTAGGTTAGCCTCGCCTTACAGCATCATTCCCCCGCTCCGCCCGCTGCGTGATCCCACGCGACCGATCCGGAGGAACCACGGTGCCCATCGAAGGCCATGACGTCCTGCGGCGTGCGATCGCCGGGCAGTGGAGACACGTGACCGCCGGATCCGTGCTCGCCGCCGGGCATCAGGCCGGTGAGGCGCTGGTGCCCGTCGTGATCGGGCTGGTGATCGACGAGGCGATCTCCTCCGGGGACGCCGGCACGCTCGTGCGGTGGATCGCGGTGCTGGCCCTGGTCTTCGCCGGGCTGTCCCTCAGCTACCGGTTCGGGTCCCGGGCCGCCGAACGGGCGTCGGAGCAGGCGGCGCACGGGCTCCGGGTCCAGCTGACCGAGCGGGTTCTGGCTCCCCGGGGCGGCGCGGAGACCGGGCGACTCCCCGGCGAGCTGGTCTCCGTCGCGACCCAGGACGCCCGGCGGGTGGGAGCCGTGGCCGTGGCGCTGACCGCCGGGATCTCGGCGCTGACCGGGCTGGTCGTCGGCGGCGTCGTGCTGCTGCGCGTCTCGGTCCCGCTGGGCCTGCTCATCCTGCTGGGGATCCCGCCCCTGCTGTTGCTGGCGCACCTGCTCGGCAAGCCGCTGGAGCGGCGCAGCGGCGCCGAGCAGGAACGCGCCGCGCACGCCTCGGGGGTGGCCGCCGACCTGGTCGCCGGGTTGCGGGTGCTCAAGGGCATCGGAGCCGAGGCCGCCGCGGTCGCCCGGTACCGCCGCACCAGCCGGGAGTCCCTGGCCGCCACGGTGCGGGCGGCCCGCGCGCAGGCCTGGCACGACGGCGGCATGCTCACTCTGACCGGCGTGTTCATCGCCGCGGTGGCGCTGGTGGGGGGCCGGCTCGCGGCGCAGGGCGACGTCAGCGTCGGCGAGCTGGTGACGGCGGTCGGCCTGGCCCAGTTCCTGCTCACCCCGTTGTCCGTCCTGTCCTGGGCCAACGGCGAGTTCGCCCAGGGCCGCGCGTCGGCCACCCGGATCGCCTCCGTGCTGGCGGCGCCGCCCGCGGTGATCGGAGGTACCGACGCACCACCCCAGCCGGTCCGGGGCCGGATCCGCCTGAGCGGGGTACGGCACGGCGCGCTGCGCGGGCTGACCCTCGATGCCGCCCCGGGCGAGCTGCTGGGGGTCGTGACGGCGGACCCCGCGGTCGCCGCCTCGCTGCTGCGGGTACTGGGCCGGGCCGCCGATCCCGAGGCGGGCACGGCTGAGCTGGACGGCGTGCCGCTGACCGCCCTCGACCCCGCCGAGATCCGCCGCGCCGTCGTCGTGGCCGAGCACGACGCCGACCTGTTCGAGGGCAGTCTGATCGGCAACGTCACCGCCGCCGCGGCCCCCGGGGCGGCCGGTCCGGCGCTGGCGGCCGCCGCCGCGGACGAGGTCGCCGAGGCCCTGCCGTACGGCACCGCCACCGTCCTCACCGAGCGGGGGCGCTCACTCTCGGGCGGGCAGCGCCAGCGGGTGGCCCTCGCCCGCGCCCTGGCCACCGGCGCACCGGTCCTGGTCCTGCACGACCCGACCACCGCGGTCGACGCGGCCACCGAGGCCCGGATCGCGGCCGGGATCCGCGAGGTCCGGGACGGAAAGACGACGATCATGGTGACCACCAGCCCGGCCCTGCTGGCGGTGACCGACCGGGTGATGTTCCTCGACGGCGGATCCCCGGTCGAGGAGGGGACCCACACCGGACTCGTCCACGGCAACGAGGCCTACCGGGCGACGGTCCTGGCCTGACCGCACGGAACCCACGGAGGAGAACGCGCCGATGAGCACGACCGACGAGCGCCGGCCCGGCGGGCGGCAGACCGGGGAGCCGGGCACCGGAGAGCCCGGCCCCGGCCGGACGCAGGGCCGGGAGTCCGGGGCCGGGCTCTCCGGCAACCGGGAGGAGCAGGACCGGGAACTGCTGCCCGTCGCGACCGCGGCGCAGGTGCGGGCGGCCGTGCGCGGCCTGGCACGACCCCATCGGGCGGCGGCCGCGGGCGGTTTCGCGGTCATGATCGCCGCGACCGCGATCGGGCTGCTCACCGCCCCCGTGCTCGGCCGCATCATCGACCTGGTCCACCGGGGCGAGCCGGCCGCCGCGATCACCGCCCCGGTCACCTGGCTGGTGGCCATCGCGCTCGTGCAGGGTGTGCTGACCGCGTCCGGCGTCTCCCTCATCGCCCGGCTCGGCGAGGGCATGCTGGCCACCCTGCGCGAGCGTTTCGTGGAGCGGGCCCTGCGCCTGCCCCTCGAACGGGTCGAGCTGGCCGGATCCGGCGACCTGACCTCACGCGTCACCAACGACGTCTCGCTGATCACGAACACGGTCCGCGACGCGCTGCCCGCGCTGGCGCGCTCCCTGCTGACGCTCGGCCTCACCCTGGTGGGCATGGCGATCCTGGACTGGCGGTTCCTGCTCGTCGCGCTTCTGGCCGTCCCGTTCCAGATCCACACGGTGCGGTGGTACACCCGCCGCGCGGTCCCGCTGTACGCCGCCCAGCGCGTCGCCGTCGGCGAACAGCAGCAGCAGTTGCTGGGCACGGTCGGCGGAGCGGCCACCGTCCGGGCGTTCCGGCTCACCGGCGAGCACGTCGGTCTCGTCGAGACGCGGTCGCGGACCGCGGTGGAGCTGGCGCTGCGCGGCATCCGGCTGATGACGCGCTTCTACTCCCGGCTCAACCTCGCCGAGTTCGTGGGCCTGTCGGCGGTGCTGGCGACGGGCTTCCTGCTGGTCCGGGACGGCGACGTCAGCATCGGTACGGCCAGCGCCGCCGCGCTGTACTTCCACAGCCTGTTCACACCGATCAACATCGTTCTCGGCCTCGCCGACGACGTCCAGGCCGCCACCGCGGGCTTCGCACGGCTGGTCGGGGTGGCCGGCGTGACGGACGGGGCACCGGAAACGGACCGCGCCCCCGGACCGGACCGGGTCCCGCCACGGGTTCCGGACCCGGGCGCCTGCGCCGCCCCCGCGATCCGCGTCTCCGGTGTCGGGTACGCCTACCGGGCGGGCCATCCGGTGCTGCACGGCGTGGACCTCGACATCGCCGCCGGGGAACGGGTCGCCCTCGTCGGGGCCAGCGGCGCGGGCAAGACCACGCTGGCCAAGCTCATCGCGGGGATCCACCGGCCCGGCAGCGGCTCGATCACCGTCGGCGGCACGCAGCCGCCCGGGTCGGACGGGGACACGGGAATGTCCGGCCCGGAGGCGGGGCCGTCCCGCCCGAGCGGGGAGCCCGGCCGGCCCGAGCGGGGCGCGAGCCCTGCGGGGCCCGCTGTCGCGCTGGTCACCCAGGAGGTGTACGTCTTCACCGGCCCGCTCGCCGACGATCTCCGGCTCGCCCGGCCGGAGGCCGCCGACGCGGAGCTGCGCGCCGCGCTGGCGCGGGTCGGGGCGCTGGAGTGGGCCCGTGCCCTGCCCGACGGGTTGCAGACCGTGGTCGGCGAGAGCGGACACCGGCTCACCGCCGCACAGGCCCAGCAGCTCGCACTGGCCAGGCTCGTCCTCGCCGACCCTCCGGCGGTCGTGCTCGACGAGGCCACCGCGGAGGCCGGGAGCGCGGGAGCCCGTGCCCTGGAGGCGGCCGCGACCGCCGCGATCGAGGGCCGGACCGCGCTCGTCGTCGCACACCGGCTCACCCAGGCCGCGGCGGCCGACCGGATCGTGGTCCTCGACGGCGGGAGGGTGGCCGAGAGCGGCACACACGACGAACTCGTGCGCGCCGGAGGGCACTACGCCAAGCTGTGGGAGGCCTGGTCGGACACCCGCCCCACGTGACCCGGCCGCACGGTGCCGTCCTCTTCCTCCTCCGCCCACCGGGCGATCGAGTCGAGGATCTCGCCGAGTGCCCGGCCCCGCGCGGTCAGGGCGTACTCCACCCGGGGCGGCTTCTCCGGATGGACCGTACGGGTGATCAGCTCTTGCGCCTCCAGCGTCTGCAACCGGTCGGCGAGCGTCTTGGGGCTGATGCCGGGCAGGAGCCGGCCCAGTTGCCCGTACCGCTTGGCCCCGTCGAGCAGGTGCCAGATCACCAGTGGGGTCCACCGGCTGCCGACGAAGGTCAGCGTCCGGGTCACGGCACATTCTTCGGGGGTGATCGGCTTCCGTACCTGGACTGTTTCCATGACTGTAGTTACTACAGGAAAAGTGCCTACTTCAAAAGATGAAGTAACGTCTCTAGCCTCACCGGCATGACAGAGATGACCGTCGCCGTCCACGGCGCCTCCGGCACGCAGGGCTCGCACATCGCCCGGAGGCTGCGGGCCGCCGGGCACCGGATCCGCCCCCTGGACTCCCGTTCCGCGAACCTCACCGACACCGCCGCCCTGCTGCGGGCTTACGACGGCGCCGACGCCGTCGTGGTCCAGCTCCCTCAGCTGTTCGATCCGATCGCCGTCGAACAGGCCGAGTCGGTGCTGGCCGCGCTCGGCAAGGCCGGCGTGCCCCGGGCGGTGTTCAACCCGGGGATGCCGCTTCCCCCCGCCCCCGTCGGAGCACCCTTCGTCGACGCCCGGGTGCTGCTCGGCGACCGGCTGCCGGAGCGGGTGGGCCAGGCGTCCGTGGTCGGTCCCGCCGGGCCGTACCTGGAGAATCTTCTGCAGCCGTGGTCGGTACGGCGGGTGCGCGACCGCGGTGAGCTGGCCTACCCCCTGCCGCCGCAGGCCCCCGTACCGTGGGTGACGCTCGACGACGTGGGCGACGTCGTCGCGGCGGTGCTGGCGGACGCCCGGCCCCCGGAGCGCCTGGTCGTCGGCGGCCCCGACGCCGTCACCGGCGACCGGCTCGCCGCGGCCGTCGCGACGGCGACCGGGCGGCCGGTCCGCTACACGCAGGTCGAGCCCGCCGAGTACGGCCGGCTGATCGAACCCGTCATGGGGGCCGCGGCGGCGGCCGGGGTGGCCGGGATCTACGCGCGGAGCACGGACGCCCCTCCCCCGCCGCTCCCGGACGGGCTGTTCCGTCCCGGTGCCACGACCGTCGAGGAATGGGCCGCCCGCCCCGACTGGACCGCCTGACCGGGCACGCCGGTCCCGCTCCGGGACAGGTTGGGCGCCCTGCTCAGGTCCGGGCGGTCCCCGCCCGCTCCATGGCCTCGGCGAGACTGCGGGGACGCATGTCCGTCCAGTTCGTCTCCACGTACTCCAGACACGCGTCCCGGGACTCCTCGCCGAAGACCTTCTCCCAGCCCGCCGGAACCTCGGCGAAGGACGGCCAGAGCGAGTGCTGGCCCTCGTCGTTGACGAGAACCAGGAAACGGCCCTCGGAATCCTCGAACGGGTTGCCGCTCAACGGTCATTCCTCCTCGACTCACCGGTCAGCGGCCGGTCGGGGTCGACCACCGCCGTCTTCAGGATGCGGACCAGGTCGTCCGCGAGCCGCTGGATCGTCTCCCGGTCGAACAGACCGGTGTCGTACTCCAGCAGGCAGTCCACGGGCCCGTCGCCGCGCGGCTCGAAGAAGCTCAGCGTCAGGTCGGCGTTGAGCGCCCCGGTCGGGACGGGTTCGAACACCGCGCCGATGTCCTCCGTCTCCGCCATCCGCGCCTGCTCGTGATGGACCAGCATCACCCTCGGCGCGGGCAGGCGGAGCTCCCGCGCCACCCGGCCGAACGGGACGTCCTGCCGGTCGAGCGCGGCCAGGTCGGTCTCCCGCACGCGCGCGAGCAGCTCGCGGAAGGTCGGCTCGCCGGAGGTGTCCGTACGCAGGATGACCGTGTTGAAGAAGCACCCGACCAGATCGGTGAGCGCTTCCTCGGTGCGGCCCGCCACCAGCGAGGCGATCGGCAGGTCCGTCCCGGCGCCGTGCCGGGTCAGCATCGTCGCCAGCGCCGCCTGGAGCACCATGAACATGCTGGTGCCCGTCCGGGCGGCGAGGTCGTCGACGCCGCCGTGCAGGGCCGGGTCGAGCACGAAGGCGACGTGGTCGCCGCGCGCGGCGGAGCCCCGCCCACCGGTCCCCTGACCGTCCGGGCCCCGCTCACGCGGCCGGTCGTACGGCAGCGCGGGGTCGGCGGGCAGCCCGCGCAGCGCCTCCCGCCAGTAACCGAGCTGCTGCTCAGCGACCCCACCGGCCCCGCCGAGCAGTTCGTGCGCCCACGACGTGTAGTCCGCGTAGGTCACCGGGAGCTCGTTCCACTCCGGGGCGCTTCCCCGGCGCCGTGCCGCGTAGGCGGTGACGACGTCGCGGATCAGCGGGACGACGGACCACTCGTCGACGCCGATGTAGTGCATCGTCAGCAGAAGCGCCTGGGCCCCGGATCCGTCGGTGAGCAGCCGGGCCCGGAGCGGCGGGCGCCCGGCGAGATCCGGTTCCTCGGCCGCCAGCGCGCGCACCCCCTCCTCCAGGTCGGCGACCCGGAGGAGTTCGAGCGCCTGCCCGACGGGCTCCTGGACGAGTGCCCGGCCCGGCTCCGCGCTCGGCTCCGCCGGTTCCCGGCCCGCCGGCCCGTTCCGTCCGGCGGGCCCCTGACCGGGCCCCCCGCCGTACTCGGTGAAAGCCGTGCGGAGCGGCTCGTGGCGCGCGGCGACGTCGGCCAGCGCGGCGGCGAGCGCCTCCGTGTCCAGGCCACCCGGTGCGCGCAGCGCGAACGCCATGTCGTAGGCCCGCCCGATCCCGGTCCGGTACCGCGTCCACTGCCATTCCTGGGGCGGTGCCGCGGGCAGGACCCGCGGCCTGTCGCCCCGGCCCAGCCGCGGACGCCGGCGGTTCCCGGCCTCCTCCGGGTCTGCCCCGGCCCCGTCCAGCCGGTCGCCCAGGCGCTCGGCCAGACGCTCGGCCAGCGCCGCCACCGTGGGCGCCTCGAAGACGTCGCGCAGGGCGAGGTCGGCGTCCAGCACCGTGCGGACCCGGCCCAGCAGCCGCATCGCCGACATCGAGTGACCGCCCAGAAGGAAGAAGTTGTCGTGGATCCCCACCTCGGGCAGTTCGAGGATCTCGGCGAACAGCTCCGCCAGGACCCGCTGCCGGGCGGTGGCGGGGCGGGCCGCGCCGGTCAGCGCCGACCAGTCGGGCGCGGGCAGCGCCCGGCGGTCCAGCTTGCCGTTGGGCGTGAGCGGGAGCGGCCCGTCGAGCACCACCACGACGGCCGGGACCATGTAGTCCGGGAGCAGCTCCGCCACGCGGGCCCGGATCCCGGCCGGATCGAGCGGAAGCCCGGCCCCGCCTCCGCTTCCGCCTCCGCTTCCGGCACCGCTTCCGGCCCCGCTTCCAGCATCGCTTCCGGCCCCGCTCCCGGCACCCGCGGCACCGGAAGTGGTGCCGTCCCCGATCCCGTCGCGGCTGGGGACCGCGTAGCCGACCAGCCTCGGCTCCCGCCCGCTCCGGTCCACCACGACCGCCGCCTGGGCGACGCCCGGATGCCGGGTCATCGCCCCGGCGATCTCACCCGGCTCGATGCGGAAGCCGCGGATCTTCACCTGGTCGTCGGTCCGGCCGAGGAAGTCGATGTTGCCGTCGGCACGCCAGCGCGCCCGGTCGCCGGTGCGGTACATCCGCGTTCCGGGCGGGCCGAAGGGGCAGGCGACGAACCGTTCCGCGCTCAGGCCGGGCCGTCCCAGGTAACCCCGGGCGAGCCCGCGACCGGTGACGTACAGTTCCCCGGGCACGCCGGGCGGGACCGGCCTCAGGCGCGCGTCCAGCACGTACACGCGGGTGTTGGGGTCGGGCACGCCGATGGGCACCGCCCCGGACCAGCCCGGCTCGGCCGGCCACAACGTCGAGTTCACCGTCGCCTCGGTCAGCCCGTAGGCCGCCAGCAGCCGCAGGTGACCGGCCCACCGCGCGATCACGGCAGGCGGCACGGTCTCGGTGCCGACCAGTACGGTGGCCCCCGCCGGCGGCTCGCACCCCGCGGGCAGGGCCGCGACCAGCGAGGGCGGCAGGATCGCGTGGGTGATCCGCTGCTCGTTCATGAAGTCGGTCAGCTCACGGCCGGGCACCCGGGCCTCGTCGGGGACGAGCACCAGGCACCCGCCGTGGCACAGCGCCATGGACAGCTCGAAGATGGTCACGTCGAAGCCGATCGAGGCGAACTGCAGCACCCGGCTGTCGGGGGTCAGGCCCATCCGGTCCACGGCCGTGGCCACCAGGCTGCCGATCCCCTCGTGCGGGACGACGACGCCCTTGGGCCGTCCGGTCGAGCCCGAGGTGTAGATGACGTAGGAGGCCTGGTCCATGGCGACCGGCGGGAACGGCCCGCCCGCCCCGCCCGCGGCCGGTTCCCCGGCGGCCCCGGGAGCGATCGCGGAGGCGGCCTCGGGGGCGTCGAGCAGCAGGGTGCGCACCCCCTCGACCTCCGGGACCTTGCCCGCGACCTGCTCGGTCGCCACGACGACCGCCGCCCGCGCGTCACCGAGCATGTAGGCCAGGCGATCGGCGGGATGGGCGAGGTCGAGCGGGAGGAAGGCGGCGCCCAGCTTGTTCGCGCCGAGCATCACGGCAACCATCTCCACCGAGCGCGGCACCGCCACGCCGACCACGCTCTCGGCGCGCACGCCGCAGCGGGCCAGCAGCCGGGCCATGCGGTCCGACAGGGCGTCCAGCTCCGCGTAGGTGACCGAGCGCGGCCCGTCCACCACGGCGACGGCGCCGGGGCGCTCGGCCGCACGCCGCCGGAACATCCCGGGGAAGGTCTCCTCGGCCACCACCCGGTCGGTCCGGTTGAAACCGGTGACGACCTGCTCCCGCTCGGCCCCGATGAGCACGTCGACGCCGCTGACCGGGAGCAGCGGGTCGGCGGCCACCGCGCCGACGAGCGCGGACAGCCGGCGGCCCAGCGTCGCGACCGTGGCCCGGTCGAACAGGTCGGAGCGGTACTCGATCACGCAGGTGATCCGGCCGCTCCCGGCGTCCTCGGCGAAGCCGAACACCAGGTCGAACTTGGCCGTGCGGGCCTCGACCGGTTGCGGCAGCACCTCCAGCCCGGCCATGGCGAAGCCGTCGTCCGTACGGTTGCGGTAGCCGACCATCACCTGGAACAGCGGGTTGCGGTCGGGCGAGCGCACCGGGTTCAGTTCCTCCACCACGGCCTCGAACGGCACGTCCTGGTGGGAGAAGGCGGCCAGGGCGGTCTCCCGTACCCGGCCGACGAGCTCGGCGAAGGTCGGGTCGCCCGACACGTCGGTGCGGAGCACGAGGGTGTTGACGAAGAAGCCGACCAGCTCGTCCAGGGCTCCGTCGGTGCGGCCGGAGACCGGCGCGCCGAGCGGGAGGTCGTCGCCGGCCCCGAGGCGGTGCAGCAGCGCGGCGACCGCCGCGTGGCACACCATGAACATGCTCGCCCCGGCCCGCTGGGCGACCTCGCGCAGGCGCGCGCAGTCCTGCGGGTCCAGCTCGACCACCAGCTCCCCGCCGGCCGGGCTCGGCCGCGCCGGGTGGGGCCGGTCGGCCGGCAGTTCGAGCTGCTCGGGCGCCCCGCTCAGGGCCTCGGCCCAGTAGGCGAGCTGGCGCGCGGCCAGGCTCTCCGGGTCGGAGCGGTCGCCGAGCAGTTCCCGCTGCCAGAGGGTGTAGTCGACGTACTGGACCGGCAGGGGTTCCCACCGCGGCGCCCGCCCGTCGCGGCGGGCGGCGTAGGCGGCCGACAGATCGCGCAGGAACGGCCCGTCGGACCATTCGTCGGTGGTGATGTGGTGCAGCAGCAGGGCCACGACGTGCTCGTGGGCGTCCAGCCGTACGACGGTGGCGCGCAGGGGGAGCTCGGCGGCCAGGTCGAACGGGCGGGCGAGGATCTCGGCCAGGACCTCGCCGAGCCGCTCCTCGTCGGCGTCGACCACCTCCAGCACCGGGCGGGCGGTCTCGGCCGGGACGACGTGCTGGTACGGGCGGCCCTCCCGCTCGGCGACGAGGGTGCGCAGCGCCTCGTGCCGTCCCGCCACGTCGGCCAGCGCGGCCCGCAGCGCCTCGACGTCGAGCGCGCCGCGCAACCGGATGACCAGCGGGAAGTTGTAGACAGCCGACGGGCCTTCGAGCTGCTCGATCACCCAGAGCCGCTGCTGGGCGGACGAGAGCGGGGGCTCCTCGGGCCGCACGGCCGCGGGGACCAGGGCTGGGCGCCGTACGGCCCCGGCGGCGGCGACCCGGGCCGCCAGCTCGGCGACCGTCGGGGCCTCGAACAGGTCCCGGATGGCCAGCTCGGCGCCGAGCGCGGCGCGGGCCCGGCTGATCAGGCGGGTGGCCAGCAGGGAGTGACCGCCCAGGTCGAAGAAGTCGTCGTCGATCCCGACTCGCTCCGCGCCGAGCAGCTCGGCGAAGAGCGCGCACAGGACCTCCTCCCGCGGCGAGCGCGGCGGCCGGCTCCGGCCGCCGCCGGCGGTGACCGCGGGCCGGGGCAGCGCCCGCACGTCCAGCTTGCCGTTCACGGTGAGCGGCAGCCGGTCCACCACCATGAGCGCGGCCGGGATCATGTAGCCCGGCAGCCGGGCCTTCAGCGACTCCCGCAGCACCGTGACGAGGTCCCCGGTCCCGGCTCCCTCGGTGGCCCGCTCGTCCCGGGGAACGGCGTGGTCCTGGGGAACGGCGTGGTCCTGGGGAACGGCGTGGTCCTGGGGAACGACGTAGCCGACCAGCCGCTTGGCGCCGCCCGGCCCGGAGGCGTCGGCCACGACGGCGGCGTGCGAGACCAGCGGGTGGTCTTCCAGCGCCGCCCCGATCTCGCCCAGTTCGACCCGGTAGCCGCGGATCTTCACCTGGTCGTCGGTCCGGCCGAGGAAGTCCAGGTTGCCGTCGGGACGGCGGCGCACGAGGTCGCCGGTGCGGTACATGCGGGCGCCGGGCTCGTCACCGAACGGGTCGGCGACGAAGCTCGCGGCGGTCAGGCCGGGTCTGCGGTGGTAACCGCGTGCCAGGCCGACCCCGCTGATGTACAACTCGCCCGGGGTGCCCGGCGGGACCGGGCGCAGCGCGGAGTCGAGCACGTAGGCGCGGGTGTTCCAGATCGGCCGCCCCACGGTGGAGGTCGGGCTGTCGCCGGTGGAGGCGCCGAGTGTGTTGATCGTGTACTCGGTCGGCCCGTACAGGTTGTAGCCGAACGTCCCCGGGGTGTCCCGCAGCGTGCTCCAGACCGTCTCGGACACCGCCTCGCCGCCGAGCAGCACCAGCGGGGGCCGGTGCCCGTCGAGCAGGCCCTCCTCGATGAGGTGGTGGGCGTAGGTGGGCGTCACGTTGACGACGTCGACCCGCTCGCGGTCGCAGTAGGCCACCAGCGCCTCGGCGTCGCGGCGCAGGTTCTCGTCGCAGATGTGGACCTCGTGCCCCTCGACCAGCCAGAGCAGCTCCTCCCACGACATGTCGAAGGCGAAGGAGACGGTGTGGGCGATGCGCAGCCGCCGCCCGCCGGCGGCCGCGATGGCCGGGTCGAAGATGGCCTCGCGGTGGTTGAACTGCATGTTCGTCAGCCCGCGGTAGGGCGTGACGACGCCCTTGGGACGACCGGTGGAGCCCGAAGTGAAGATCACGTAAGCCGGGTGCTCCAGCCGGTGCGGCAGGTGGCGGGCGAAGGCGGGGCGCTCGTCGTCGGCCGGTTCCCCGGCGGGCAGCTCCGCCAGAGCCGCGACCGTGGCCGGGTCGTCGAGCAGGACGCGCGCCACCCCGGTGTCCGGGAGGGTCGCGGCGACCGCCGTGGTCGTCACCACGCACGCCGGGACGGTGTCCTGGAGCATGAACTCCAGCCGCTCGGCCGGGTACTCCAGGTCCAGCGGCAGGTAGGCGGCGCCCGTCTGGAGCACGGCGAACAGCGCCACGACCATGTCGGCCGAGCGCGGCAGCGCCAGGGCGACCACCCGCTCCGGCGCGGCGCCGTACGCCAGCAGCAGCCGGGCCATGCGGTTGATCCGCGCGTCCAGCTCGGCGTAGGTCAGGCGCTCGGCGCCGAAGACCAGGGCCGTCTCCTCCGGGGTGCGCGCGGCCCGCTCGGCGAGCAGTTCGGCGACGGTCACCGGGGGCAGCGGGCGCCGCGTGGCGTCCCACTCCGCGCCGAGGCTCCGCCGCTCGCCCGGCAGGAGCAGGTCGAGCGCGCCGGTCCGCTCCGCCGGGCCGTCCACCAGGCGTTCCAGCACCGCCGTGTAGCGCTCCAGCAGTACGGCGGCCTCGTCCGCCCCGAACGCGTCGGGCCGGTACGACAGCGTCACACGCAGCCGGGAGCCCTGGGTCACGATGAGGGTGAGCGGGTAGTGGGTGGCGTCGATCCCGGTCACATCCACGATGCCGTTGTCCCGCATGAACGCGGTCATCCGCTCCTCGCCACCGGCGTCGCGCAGCACGAAGAGCGTGTCGAAGAGCCTGCGGTGCCCGCTCTCCCGCTGCAGCTCGCCCAGGCCCAGGTGCTCGTACGGCATCAGCGCCACGCGCTCGTCCTGCACCCGCCGCAGGAGGTCGAGCACGGGCTCGCGCGGGTCGAAGGAGATCCGCACCGGAACCGTGTTGAGGAACATCCCGATGATGTTCTCCACCTCGGGGACCGCCACCGGGCGGCCCGCGACCGCCGCGCCGAAGACCACGTCGTCGCGGCCGACGGCGGCGGCCAGGACGAGCCCCCAGGCGGCGTTGAGCACGGTGTTGAGGGTCAGGCCGTGCTCGCGGGCCGTGGCGCGGAGCCGGTCGCCGAGCTCCGCGGGGAGCAGGGCGTCGAGGTTCAGCGGAATCACCGGGCGCAGGCCGTCGTCGGCGGGCCGTACCAGCGTCGGCTCGGCCAGTCCGGACAGGGCTCCGCGCCAGGCCGCCAGCGCCGCCCCGGCGTCCTGCCCGGCGAGCCAGGCGAGGTAGTCACGGTAGGAGCCGGGGACGGGCAGGCCGCGGTCGTCGCCCGCGCTGTCGTACAGGGCGAACAGCTGTTCCAGGAACAGCCACGCCGACCAGCCGTCCCACAGGATCAGGTGGTGGGTGACCACCAGCCGGTCGTGGTCGCCGAGCCGGAGCAGCAGCAGCCGCATCAGCGGCGGGTCCGCCAGGTCGAACCGTCGGGTGCGGTCCTCGGCCAGCAGGGCGGCCACCCGCTCGGCCCGCTCGGCGGCGGGCAGGTGGGACAGGTCGATCTCGCGCACCGGGGACGGCACGTCGGCGCCGATGAACTGCACCGTCCGGGAGAGCCCCTCGCCGGTGAACCCGGCGCGCAGGCTCGGGTTGCGCGCCAGCAGCGCCGCGCAGGCCGCGCGGAGCCGGTCGGCGTCGATCCTCCCGGCGAACGTGAAGACGTCCTGCGAGGTGTAGACGTCGACCGCGTCCGCGTCGCCGGCGTCGTAGGTGGAGTGGAAGAAGATGCCTTCCTGCAGGGGGGAGAGCGGCCAGACGTCCTCGACGGGGACGGGGCTGGCCTGCCGTACCCGGTCCCCCTCCGCGGCGGTCAGGCGGATCAGGTCCGTCTGCCCCGCCCGGGCCGCGGGAACGGAGTCGGCCGCCTGCGTTCCGGCAGCCGTCGCCTCCGCTGGCGTCCCCGGCGGCGTCCCCGGCGGCGTCTCCGTCAGCGCCGCCGCCAGCGCGGCCGGGGTCCGGTGCGCGAAGACGTCGCGGGGGCTGAGCGGCAGCCCGGCCCGGCGGGCCCGTCCGGAGACGGCGATGGAGGCGATGCTGTCGCCGCCGAGCACGAAGAAATCATCGTCCGCCCCCGCCTCGATCCCCAGGACCTCGGTGAAGATCTGGCAGAGCAGCGCCTCCCGCTCCGTGCGCGGCGCCCGCACCTGCCTCCGGGCGGCTCCGGCGGCCTCCGGGACGGGCAGGGCGGCGCGGTCCACCTTGCCGTTCGGCGTCAGCGGCAGCGCGTCGAGCACGACGACCGCGGCGGGGACCATCGGGGCGGGCAGCGCCGCGGCCAGCGCGGAACGGAGCGCGGCTCCGTCGAGCCGGGCTCCGGGCTCCGGCAGCGCGTAGCCGATCAGCCGCGCGGTCGCCCCCGATCCGTGGACCGCGGCCACGGCCCGCGCGACCCCGGGCTCGCCCGCCAGGCGCGCCTCGACCTCGCCGAGCTCGACGCGGTTGCCACGGATCTTGACCTGGTGGTCGGTCCGGCCCGCGTACTCCAGGACACCGTCGGGACGGCGCCGCACCAGGTCGCCGGTGCGGTACATGCGCGTGCCCGGCGGGCCGTACGGGTCGGCGACGAACCGCTCGCCGGTGAGGCCGGGGCGGCCGTGGTAGCCGAGGGCCACCTGGTCCCCGGCGATGTAGAGCTCTCCCGGCACGCCCTCGGGGACGTGCCGCAGGCAGGCGTCGAGGACGTAGAGGCGGGTGTTCCAGACCGGCCCGCCGATCGGGACGGCCTCGCCCCCGGACGTCCGGGCCCCGGGCGGCGGGGGCTCGGACAGCCGGGATCCGGGCCGGGAGAACCCGTCCTGCCAGGTGACCTGGACCGTGGCCTCGGTCGGCCCGTAGCAGTTGTCCACCGGCACGCCGGTCAGCTCCCGCCAGCGGTGGGCCACCCCGGCGGTCAGCGCCTCGGCGCCGCCGAAGACCTTGCGCAGGCTCGCGGCCCACGCCGAGTCACCGGCGACCTCCTCGGTGGCCAGGAACGCCTGGATCATCGAGGGGACGATGTCCAGGACCGTGACGCGCCGCTCCTGGATGAGACCGGCCAGGTAGACGGGGTCGAAGTGCCCGCCGGGTTCGGCGAGCACGACGGCGGCCCCGGTGCTCAGCGGCCAGAAGATCTGCCAGACGGAGGCGTCGAAGCTCGCCGACGCCTGCTGGAGCATGCGGTCGCCGGAGTCCAGGCCGAACTCGCCCTGCGCCCACGCGAGATGGCTGATGATCGCCCGGTGCGTGACGACGACGCCCTTGGGGCGGCCGGTGGAGCCCGACGTGTAGATGAGGTAGGCGGGATCGCCGGGCGTGGCCGGACGCGAGACGGGCGTCCCCGATCCGGTCCCCGCCTCGGTGCTCTCCGGTCCGGCCGGCTCGGCGTTCTCCGGCCCGGTCGGCTCGGACCCGGTCCGTTCCCGTCCGGCGGCCGTGGTTCCCCCGGCGTCGATCATCACGCGCTCGACGCCGTACGCCTCGGGGAGCCGGGCGGCGGTCTCCTCCGTGGTGACGACGGCGCGGGCGCCGCAGTCGGCGAGCATGAACGCCAGCCGGTCCGCCGGGTACTCGACGTCCAGGGGCACGTACGCCGCGCCCGACTTCAGCACGCCCAGCAGCGCGACGACCATTTCGATCGAGCGCGGGACCGCCACCGCCACGAACTGCCCCGCGCCGATCCTCCGGGCGGCCAGCCGCCGGGCCAGGTCCCCGGCCCTGCGGTCCAGCTCGGCGTAGGAGACTTCTTCCGCGCCGGAGACCAGCGCCGTGGCCCCGGGCGAGGCGGCGACCCGCGCGGCGAAGACCGTCGCCAGCGTCTCCTCCGGGACCTGTCTGACCACTCCGGTGAGCGCCGCCCGATCGCGGTCGGCGGCGGACAGCAGGTCGAACCGGCCGACCGGGCGGTCGGGCCCCGCGACCATCTCTTCGAGCAGCCGGATCAGCCCGGCCGGGAGCGATGCGGCCGTCCCGGCGTCGAACCGCTCGGTGTCGTAGTCGAGCCGCAGGTCGAGCCGGTCCCCGGGCACCACGGTGAGGGAGAGGGGATAGTGGGAGGCGTCGCGGATGTCGACCCCGGTGATCTCGAAGGCCCCGCCGGGGGCGCGCAGGTCCCCGGTGACGGGGTAGTTCTCGATCACGACGAGGGTGTCGAACAGGCTCCGCGTGTCCGGATCGGTGAACCCGGCCAGCCGCTGGATCTCCGCCAGCCCGAGGTGCTGGTGGTCGAGCAGCTCCGCCTGGGCGTCCTGGAGGCGGGCCAGCAGGTCGGCCGGGTGCTCGTCGGGCCGCCACGTCACCCGTACCGGCAACGTGTTGACCAGCAGGCCCACCATCGACTCGACGCCCTCGACGGCTGCCTGCCGACCCGAGACGGTGGTGCCGAACACCACGTCATGGCGGCCGGTGAGACGTCCCGTGAGCAGTCCCCACGCGCCCTGGATGACGGTGCTCAGCGTGAGCCCGCGCGCCCGCGCCCACGCCGTCAGCTCGGCGGTCAGCTCCGCGGTGAGCTCGGCGCGGACCTGCCCGATCGGTCCGGGCGCGGCCTCACCCTCCGGTACGGCCCCCCGCACGGCCCGCGCCAGCAGGGTCGGCTCCTCCAGCCCGGACAGCGCCCGCCGCCACGCTTCGCGTGCCGCCTCCCGGTCGCGGCCCCTCAGCCAGGAGAAGTATTCGCGGCAGAGGGAGCCCGCGGCGCGAACGTCGGCCACCGTCCCGCCGGTCCGTTCCGCCCCGGTGCCCGCCCCGCCGGCCTCCTCCCCACCGGCTCGGTACCCGGCGAGCAGGTCGCGCAGCATGATCGGCACCGACCAGCCGTCGGCGACGAGGTGGTGGAGCGTGAGGACCAGCCAGTGGCGGTCCGCGCCGCGCACGAACACGGCGCGCGTCAACGGCGGCGCGGCGAGGTCGAACCGGTGCGCCCGCTCCTCCTCCGCGACGGCCCGAACGATCTCCTCCGGGCTCCGCCCCGTCTCCGCAGTGCGGGCCGTCCCGTCCTCCGGGCGCAGAGCGTCGATCTCCCGCCACGGTACGGTCACCGTATCGGGGACGAACTGGACCACGCGGCCGTCGGGCCGCTGCCGGAACCCGGCGCGCAGGAGCGGATGACGCTCCAGCAGGCCCTGCACCGCGCGGTGCAGGGCGCCTCCGGCGGCGCCGTCGACGGCGTCGCGTCCGGCTCCTGCAGCGTTCCCCGCGTCCCCGGCGTTCCCTGTGTCCCCGGCGACACCGGTCAGCTCGATGATCTGCTGGACGGTGTAGACGTCGGAGGCGCTCTCGTCGAAGAGCGTGTGGAAGAACAGTCCCTGCTGGAGCGGTGTGACCGGAAGGACGTCCCGCAGGCCGTGCGGGGCCGCCTCCAGCTCGTCGATCTCGTCCTGGCCGATCTCCACCAGCGGGAAGTCCGAGGGGGTGTGCCCTCCCGCGTCCGGCGCGGCCAGGTGGGCGGTGAGCCCTCGCAGCGCCTCCAGCCAGAGACCCGCCAGATCGGCGACACCCGCGTGGTCGAGGATCCCGTCCGGCCACGACCAGGTCGCGCTGAGCTCCGGTCCCCGGGTCCCGTCGCGGACGACCGCGTTGATCTCCAGCGGGCGCGACAGCGGCATCCGCGGATCGCGACCGGCCGTCAGCGGCTCGGCGTCGTCGGCCGGCCGCCACTCCCCGCTCCCGTCCGCCCGGAAGCGTCCCAGGTAGTTGAAGAGCAGCTGCGGTTCCGGCGCGGCGGCCAGCGCTCCCGCCGTCTCCCCGTTCAGGTGGCGCAGCTGCCCGTATCCCAGACCGGATCCGGGCAGGGCGCGCAGCTGCTCCTTGACCCGCTTGAGCGCGCGACCGGCGACGGGCCCGCCGGCCCGGAACTCCGCCCAGTCGACGTCGCCCGCGTCGATCCGTACCGGGAAGACACTGGTGAACCAGCCCACGGTGCGGGACAGATCGGCCCCGCCCGCCGGGTCGTCTCCGCCCGTCAGCTCGTCCTGCTCGCGCCCGTGCCCTTCCAGCTCCAGCAGGAGTCCCCGGCCCGCGCCCGGACCGGAGCCCACGCCGGAGCCGGCCGGACGGTCCTGACGCCAGCGGGCGACCGCGACGGCGAGCGCGGTCAGCAGAACGTCGTTGACCGTGCCGTGGTAGGCGGCCGGGAGGTCGGCGAGGAGCGGGGCGGTCTGGTCGACGGGCAGCGCGACCGTCAGCGAACGTTCGTTCTCGGCCGTGTCGATCGCCGGGTCCAGCGGCCGCAGGCCGAGGAGCGGGGCGGGTTCGCGGAGCGTCTCGCGCCAGGTCTCCAGCTCGGCCCGGCGGGAGGCGGTCAGCGCGTCCGCCGCCAGCATCCGCGACCAGCGGGGGAAGGACGTGCCGACCGGCGGCAGGGTGGCCGGCTGCCCCGCCGCGAGGGCCTGGGCGGCCTGGGCGAGGTCGGCCAGCAGGATGCGCCAGGACACGCCGTCGACGACGAGGTGGTGGGCGACCAGCACCAGCCGTCCGGGGGCGCTCCGCCCGGCGTCGAGCCAGACCGCCTGGAACATCCGCCCCTCCTCCGGGGCCAGCCTGCCGGCGGCCCGGCGGCGGTGCTCGGCGATGACGGCCGCCGCGTCCGAACCGTCCACAGCCTGTGGACGGTTCACGTCGGCCTCGACCCGCTCCAGGAGGTCGGCCGCCCGGATCGTGCCCGGGGGCGGGACCTCCAGGGTCCAGCCGTCGGTCCGCCGCAGCCGGGCGCGCAGCATGCCGTGATGGTCCAGTACGGCCTGCAGCGCCGAGGTCAGCAGTTCGGCGGTGAGATCCGCCGGGACCCGTAGCGTCACGGACTGGTGGAAGCCGTCGATCGGCCCGCCGTCACCCACGGACCGCACGAGCTCGCGCAGCCAGTGGATGATCGGCGTCGCCGGTGCGGTGCCGACACCGGGGTCATGGACCTGCTCCGGGGCCTGACCGGCCCGTTCACGGGCGAGCGCGGCGACGGTCCGGAGCCGGAAGACGTCGCGGGGGGTGATGACCAGTCCGGCGCGGCGGGCCCGGTTCACCAGCTGGATCGCGACGATGCTGTCGCCGCCGAGTTCGAAGAAACTGTCGTGGACGCCCACCGAGGGCAGCCCGAGCAGTTCCGCGAAGAGATCGGCGAGGACGCGCTCGGCGGGGGTGGACGGGGCGGCACCGCCCGCCTGCGCCGTCCACTCGGGCTCCGGCAGGGCCCGCCTGTCCAGCTTGCCGTTCGGGGTCAGCGGGAGCACGCCGTCCAGCACGACGATCGTGCCGGGCACCATGTAGTCGGGCAGCGTGCTCGCCGCCAGGCTCCGCAGCTCCGCCGGATCGACCGCCCGGGACCGGGTCTCGCTCCCGGTCACGTAGGCCACGAGCCGCTTGACGCCGCGGTGGTCCTCGCGCGCGACGACCGCCGCCTGCGCGACGGCGGGATGGGCCATCAGGGCGCTCTCGACCTCGCCGGGCTCGATGCGGTAGCCCCTGATCTTGAGCTGGCCGTCCTCGCGGCCGAGGAAGTCGATGTTCCCGTCGGGGCGCCAGCGGGCCCGGTCCCCGGTGCGGTACATGCGGTCACCGGGCGCGCCGAACGGGTCGGAGACGAACCGCTCGGCGGTGAGGCCGGGGCGGCCGTGGTAGCCGCGGGCCAGCCCGCGTCCCGCGACGTACAGCTCGCCCACGACGCCGGGCGGCACCGGCCGCAGCGCGGAGTCGAGCACGTAACAGCGGGTCCCCGGGTCGGGGACGCCGATCGGCACCGGGCCCGGCAGGTCGGGGTCGGCGAGCCAGAGCGTGGAGTTGACCGTCGCCTCGGTGAGGCCGTACGCCACCACGACCCGCATGCGCCGCCCCCACCGGGCGATCAGCTCGGCCGGGACGGCCTCGGTGCCCACCACGAGCACCCCGCCCTCGGGCAGCTCGCACTCGGCGGGGAGCGCGGCCACCAGCGACGGCGGCAGGATCATGTGGGTGGCCCGGTGCTCGGCGAGGTACCCAGTCAGCTCCTCCCCGGCGACGCGCCGCCCGGCGGGCACGATGATCGCCGTACCGCCCACGCACAGGGACATGACCAGGTCCCAGACGGCGACGTCGAACCCGATCGAGGCGAACTGCACGACCCGGCTGGCGGCGTCCACGCCGAGCCGTTCGGTGGCGGTGAGGATCAGGCTGCCGATGCCGTCGTGGGAGATCACGACCCCCTTGGGGCGGCCGGTCGATCCCGAGGTGTAGATGACGTACGCCGCCCGGTCCAGACCCGGGCCGGCCAGGTCGGGCAGGTCGGTGAGGTCGGTGTCCTCCAGGCCGGCCAGCTCGGCGACGACGGCGGGGTCGTCCAGGAGCAGCCGGGGGACGGAGGTCTCGCGAGCTCCGCGAGGCTCGCGTGGGTCACAGGCGTCGCGGGGCTCGGGAAGCTCGGGAAGCTCTCCGGCGAGTTCCGTCACGGAGACGACGGCGCGGGCCCGCGCGTCCTCGATCATGTACGCCACCCGGTCCGCCGGGTGGTCCAGGTCGAGGGGGAGGTAGGCGGCGCCCGCCTTCATCACGCCGAGCAGGGCGACGACCATGTCGGCCGAGCGGGGCACGGCGACCGCGACGACGTCCTCGGCGCGGACCCCGCGGGCGCGCAGCAGCCGGGCCAGCCGGTTGGCCCGGACGTTCAGCTCGGCGTACGACAGCCGCTCCGACTCGCAGATCAGGGCGAGCGCGTCCGGCGCGTGCGCGACCCGCCGCTCGAACGCCGCGGTCCACGACAGCTCCTGGACCGGGGGCAGGGTTCCGGCGAACCGGTCGAGCACCAACCGGCGCTCGTCGTCGGTGGTCAGGTCGATGACGCCCAGCGGCCGGTCCGGAGCGCCGGTCAGGGCGGTGGCCATCGCCTCCAGCACCGTCAGGAAACGCCGCTCGTGCGCGGCGAGCTCCTCAGGGCCGCAGACGGCGGCGTCCACGTCGAAGACGACGCGCAGGCCCTGCCCGGCGGGCCGGTCGAAGACGGCGACGGACAAGTCGGTGACCGGGCCGAGGGACAGGTAGTGGATGACGCCGGGGAGGGTGCCGAACCGGAACTCCCCGTGGAACGGCATGACGTTGACGGTGGGACCGATGAGGGCGCGCAGGCCCTCGGGGCGTCCCAGTTCCCTGGCCAGGTCCTCGCCCCGGTAGCGCGCGTGCGCGGCCATCTCGCGGAGGTCCCCGGCGACCGCCTCGACGAGCTCGGCGGGAGTCGTGTCCGGCCGTACGGCCAGACGGAGCGGGAGGACGTTGGACATCAGGCCGGGCGTGTCCCGCAGCGCGGCGTCCACCCGGCCGGTCACCGGCAGGCCGAGCACGACGTCCTGTTCGCCGGTGACCCGGTGCAGGTAGGCCGCCATCGCCGCGATGGCCAGGCGGGACAGCCTGACCCCGGCGGAGGCGGCGGCCTCGCGCAGCCGCTCGGCCCGCTCGGCGGACAGCTCCACGGTGCGCCGGAGGGTCCGGGCCGCCTGGAGGGGCGGGCACTCCACCAGGCGGGCGGGCTCATCGGGCAGACCGGCGAGCCGGTCGTGCCAGAATTCGCGGTCGGCCGCGTACCGCTCCGAACCGCGGTAGGCCGTGTCGCCGGCCACCAGGCTCCTCAGCGACCAGTCACGCGCGGCCGGGACGCCGTCCCCGGACTTCCCGAGCTCCGCGAGCTCCGCGCCGTACAGCTCGGCGGTCCGGGCGGTGATCTGCAGGATTCCGTACCCGTCGGTGAGCAGGTGGTGATAGCGCTGGTACCACCAGACCCGGCGGGGGCCGATCCGCAGCAGCGCGTGGGTGAACAGGGGGCCGCACGCGAGGTCGGCGACCCGGGCCATGTCGGCGTCCATCCACGCGTGGGCCGCCGCCTCCGGGTCGGGCTCACCGGTCAGGTCCAGGACGGCGGGCGCCCAGTCCCCGGGGAGGCGGGGGGTCTGGACGGGACGGCCCTCCACCTCGGTGAACACCGCGTGCAGGGCCTCGGCCTCCCGTACGGCCCGGCGCACCGCGGCGGCCAGGCGCGTCACGTCGGGCCCGCCCACCGCCTCGGGCCCATCCCGCAGGTCGGACCCTTCCGGCGCGGCGCCCTCCCCGGCGGAGGCGTTCTCCTCTCCGGCGGAGGCGTTCTCCTCTCCGGCGGAGGCGTTCTCCTCTCCGGCGGAGGCGTTCTCCTCTCCGGCGGAGGCGTTCTCCTCTCCGGCGGAGCCGGAGAGTTCCACGTAGCAGCCGATGTTGTACACCGGGCTGTCCGGCTCGATCTGCTGGGCCAGCCAGATCCCGGTCTGCGCCCCGGTCAGCGGCAGCGCACGTCCGTCCTCGACCATCGTCTCCATGCCTTCCCGTGCCCCGCCACCGGGGAATGTCGTCGGATGTCGT
Organism: Planobispora rosea; assembly: GCF_014648175.1. Taxonomy (GTDB): domain Bacteria; phylum Actinomycetota; class Actinomycetes; order Streptosporangiales; family Streptosporangiaceae; genus Planobispora; species Planobispora rosea. The sequence goes on along the minus strand of NZ_BMQP01000012.1, from coordinate 43,494 downwards.
CGGTGTCGCCGGATGCGGGACTACTTCTTGATCAGCGGCGTGACCTGATCGATGGCGTACGGGATGCTGAGCACCGTGTTGAAGGACAGCGCCGCACCGATCGGCGGGTCCTGGTAGGTCAGGAAGAGGTCGCGTCCCTCCTTGGCGACCTTCAGCTCCTTGTAGACCTTGTCGTTCTTGATGCGCTCCCAGGGTTCCCTGCCGGTGGTGAGCCAGACCAGCCGGTCGACCTCCAGCATGTTCAGGCCCTCGGAGCCGAACTCGGCGACGTTGGACGCGCCCGCCTTCTCGGTGATCTCCTCGGGGATGGTGAAGCCCATCTCGGCCAGGAACGCCGACTTGGGGTCACCCTTCTGGAAGGCCGAGTACTGTCCGGGCTTGAAGCTGTCGGCGGCGACGGCGGTCATGTCCGACCACTGCGGGTTCTCCTTGCGCACCCGGGCGAACTTCTCGTCGATCCCGGCGATGAGCTCCTTGGCCCTGGTCTCCTCGCCCAGGGCGCGCCCGGCCAGCAGGGTCATCTCCTGCCACGGCGCGGCGTAGGGGTCGTAGCCCTTGGGCTGGGCGACCACCGGAGCGATCTTCGAGAGCTGGTCGTAGTGCTCCTTCTGGATGCCGGAGTACATGGCGAAGATCAGATCGGGCTTGAGCGCGACCAGCTTCTCGAACTTGACGCCGTCCTCGCGCAGGCCGAGGACCGTGGGCTCGGCGCCTCCCCAGACGTCCTTGGTCCACGGCCAGTCGGTGAACGGGGTCCGCTGGAACCAGTCCACCACGCCGATCGGCTTGTAGCCGAGCGCCAGCACCGGCTCATGGTCGCTGAGGCCGAAGGTGACGATCCGCTCCGGCCTCTTCTTGATCTCCGTCGTGCCGTACATGTGCTCGACCGTCACGGGGAAGGCCGCCCCCGTGGCCGGCGCGGACGCGGAGGCCGCCGGTGTGGTCCCGGCCCGGTCGGCGGGCCGGTCCGCGCCGCAGCCGGCGGCGACCGCGGTCAGGGCCAGCGCGGTGAGGGCCTGCAGGAGACGCTTGACGAGCCGGGTGCCTGGAGCGGACGTGGGGCGATGGAACATCGTTTCCTCTTCGGGCTCTGGCCGACGTCCAGGGTCGGCCTCTGGGGTTCCTCCGGATCACGAGGCCGCCGAACCGGATGGAGCACACGCCGTACCGGCACGACAGACCACCGCGGATAGATCAACATGTCACACTAAGGTAAGCCTTACCTATGACGAATGATCTCGCAAGGCTTGCATCCTCAAGGTAAGTAAGGTATGCCTTGCCTAAAAGGCCAGATGGGACCTTCGTGATCTCCCCGAGAACAACGCCTCCGCACGGAACCCGGCGCGTGCGGCGTCCGCTGCTGATCATCACGGCGGCGGGGGCCCTGGTCGCCCTCTGCCTGCTCTCCCTGGCGATCGGGAGCCGGGCCATCCCCCTCGATCAGGTGATCCGCGCCCTCACCGACCCCGGCCATCCGCAGCTCGACGCCGAGGTGGAGGCCATCGTCCGGGGTACCCGGACGATCCGCACCCTGGTCGCCGTGCTCACCGGGGCCGCGCTGGGCCTGGCCGGGGCGATCATGCAGGGCCTCACCCGCAACCCGCTGGCCGACCCCGGGCTGCTCGGGATCAGCGCGGGCGCGGCCCTCGGCACCGTCGTGGCCGCCGGAGTGCTCGGGCTCAGCGGGCTGCTGACCTCCATCTGGTTCGCCTTCGGCGGCGCCGCGATCGCCGCCGTCGTGGTCTACCTGCTGGGCAGCCGGGGCCGGGGCGGCGCCTCCCCGGTCAAGCTGGCCCTGGCCGGAGTCGCGGTCACCTACCTGCTGGACTCGCTGACCAGCGGTATCGCGCTGACCGATCCGGAGGCCCTGGACCGCTACCGCTACTGGTCGTCGGGGTCCCTGACCGGGCACGACTTCGAGGTGCTGCTCAAGGTCCTGCCCTTCATCGCCTTCGCCGCGTTCCTGGCGCTGAGCGCCGCGCCCGCCCTCAACAGCATCTCCCTCGGTGACGACGTCGCCACCGCGCTGGGGCACCGGGTCGGCGCGGTCCGCCTGCGCGTCGCCGTGGCGGTCACCCTGCTGACCGGCGCGGCGGTGGCGGTCACCGGCCCGATCGTCTTCGTCGGACTGGTGGTGCCGCACGTGGCCCGCATGATCACCGGCCCCGACCACCGCTGGCTGCTGCCCGCCTCGATGCTGCTCGCGCCGTGCCTGCTGCTCGTGGGCGACATCATCGGGCGCGTCGTGGCGCGCCCGCAGGAGATCGACGTGAACCTGGTCGCGGCGTTCCTCGGAGCGCCGTTCTTCATCGCCCTGGTCCGCCGCCGCCGACTCGCGGAGCTGTGATCATGCCCTCGCCCGCGTCTCCGACGCCCCCGACCCCCTCCCCAACCCCCTCCGCGGCCCCCTCGCCGCCGTCTTCCGGCGCGTCCTCCGCCGCGCCCTTCCTGACCGTCGCCCGCTCCCACGGCCGCGTCGCGTTCCGCCTGGCCGGGTCCGCCGTCTCCGGCACCCTGAGCCTCCGGCTGGCGTTGCTCTGGCTCGCCATGGCCGCCGCCGTCTTCCTGGTCTTCTGCCTGACCGTCGGCGTCGGCACCGGCGACTACACCGTCCCGCTGCCCGACGTGGTGCCCGCGCTGTGGGGGGCGGGAGACGACACCGCCGCCGTGTTCGTGGTCCAGGAGCTGCGGCTGCCCCGGGCCGCGGTGGCCCTGCTCGCCGGGGCCGCGTTCGGCATGGCGGGAGCGATCTTCCAGTCCGTCACCCGCAACCCGCTGGCCAGCCCGGACATGCTCGGCATCACCCAGGGGGCCGGCACCGCCGTCGCCGCCGGGATCGTCGCCGGTGCCGGGCCCGGCCTCTCCTCGCAGACGCTCGGGCTGGGCGGCGCCCTCGCCGCCGGTCTGCTGATCTACCTGCTGGCCTGGAACCGGGGCACCACGGGATACCGGATCGTGCTGGTGGGCATCGGGGTCAGCTGGATGTGCGTCAGCCTGACCTACTACCTGGTGAGCCGGGCGGAGGTGTACCAGGCGCAGCGGGTGCTGGGCTGGCTCGTGGGCAGCCTCAACGATCGCGGCTGGGCGCACGCGCGGCCGCTGGCCCTGGCCCTGGCCGTACTGGTCCCGCTGGTCCTGCTGCTGGTACGGCTCCAGCGGGCCCTGCACCTGGGCGACGAGGTGGCCGTCGCCCTGGGCGCCCCGGTGCAGCGCACCCGCATGATCGTCATGCTGTGCGGGGCCGCGCTCGCCGCGTTCGCCACCGCGGCGGCCGGCCCCGTCCTGTTCGTCGCGCTGGCCGCGCCCCAGATCGCCCAGCGACTGGCCCGCGCCGCCGTCCCGCCGGTCACCGCCGCCGCCCTCACCGGTTCGGTGATCGTGCTGGTGAGCGACCTGATCAGCCAGCGCCTCCTGACCGACATGGTCCTGCCGGTCGGCGTGGTGACCGGGGTGCTCGGCGCGCCGTTCCTGATGTGGCAGCTCGCCCGCGCCGAGCGGACCCTCTAGTCGCCCGGTCCCTTCCGCCGCCGGACCCCGGCCGGCACGCCGGGGCCGGGGTCCGGTCGATGCGCCGGGATCCGCTCAGCGCCGGAACGCGTAGCGGTCCCGGTCGCTCCGATCGTCCCGTTCGCCGTGGTCGGCGCCGTGCAGCCGTCCGTCGATCGACCGGACGATCTCGCCGACCCGTACGGCGGTGGCCGACAGCAACGTCGAGGTGATGCCGTGCGTGTGCTCGGTGGCGCCCTGGACGTAGATGCCGCAGCGCATCGCCTCGGTGGTGGCCACCCGGTAGTCGCGGCCGATCCGCAGGCCGCCCCCGGGCAGCCGGTGGCAGTACGCGCCCGCCTCGCCGAGCAGGGTGAGGGGGTCGCCCGGCCGGTAGCCGGTGGCGTAGACCAGCGCGTCGGCCTCCAGCTCCGTGCGCTCCCCGGTCGGCAGGAACTCCACCGTGACCCGCAGGCAGGTCCCGTCCGCGGCGACGCCGGCGAGCCGGGAGGCGTTGAAGATGCGCAGCCGCTCGGTGCCGCGCACCTTCTCCTGGTAGTGGCGCCGGTAGAGCTCGTCGATGAGGTCGAGGTCGACCACCGAGTAGTTGGTGGAGGCGTGGTAGTTCCGCAGCATCTCCTTCACCTCGTCGGGGGAGGTGTAGAAGTGGTCGACCGCCACGGGGTCGAAGATGCGGTTGGCGAAGGAGCTGTCGTCGGCGGGGGTGTAGCCGTACTTGGCGAAGACGGCGCAGACCTCGGCCTCCGGGAAGGAGCCGTGCAGGTAGTCGGTGACCTCGGCGGCGCTCTGCCCGGCCCCGACCACGATCATCCGTCTGGGGTCGCGCAGCGCGGGGACCCGGGTCAGGAGTTCCTCGCTGTGCCAGACGCGCTCGTCGTTCACCGCGCCCTCGGGCAGGAACGGCTCCAGCCCAATGGCGATCACCAGGTTGCGCGTCCGGCGGATGGTCAGCTCGTCGGCGCCGCCGCCGCGCCGTATCACCACGTCGAAGCACTCGACCGCACCGTCCACGACGACCGGGGTGACCGCGACGACCTCCGACCCGTACTCCACCCGGTCGGCGAAGGGCGCGGCGGCCCACTCAAGATAGTCGTGGAATTCCATTCGCGAGGGAAACATCGTTTTGTGGTTGATGAAATCGGCCAGCCGCCCCCGGTCCTGCAAATAGCGCAGGAAGCTGAACTCGCTCGTCGGATTCCGCATGGTGACCAGGTCCTTCAGAAAGGACACCTGCATGGTCGCGCCCTCCAGGAGCATGCCGCGGTGCCATCCGAACGCCGGTTGCTTCTCCAGGAACACCGCGTCGATCGGCCGGCCCGTCTGCGTCTCGTGCTCTTGGAGCGCGATCGCCAGAGCGAGGTTGGACGGTCCGAACCCGATACCGACGAGGTCGTGGACATGGTTCTCCGAGGGGGACATCTAACGCCTTTCCAGGAGCCGGACATGTGACACGAGGGAAACCCGGGCGGCACACGGACAGCCAGAGTGTGCGAGGAACGGGCTTCCAATGAGCAGATATATCGATTAGGTTAGGCTCACCTAATTAAAGCGAGCCTAACCTCTGCTCCTCTCCCTAACAAGGAGGCACCATGCGGATCGTGATGTTCGGCTACCAGACCTGGGGCCATCGCACATTGCAGGCACTCCTGGGCTCCGGGCACGAGGTGGTGCTCGTCGTGACGCATCCCAAGAGCGATCACGCCTACGAGAGGATCTGGAGCGACTCGGTGGCCGACCTGGCCGAGGAGCACGGCGTCCCGGTGCTGCTGCGCAACCGGCCCGACGACGAGGAGCTGATGCTCCGGCTCAAGGAGGCCCGCCCGGACCTCATCGTCGCCAACAACTGGCGGACGTGGATCCCGCCGGAGATCTTCAACCTCCCCCGGCACGGCACGCTCAACGTCCACGACTCCCTGCTCCCCGCCTACGCCGGGTTCTCCCCCCTGATCTGGGCGCTGATCAACGGCGAGAAGGAGGTCGGGGTCACCGCGCACATGATGGACGAGGAGCTGGACGCCGGGGACATCGTGCTCCAGCGGGCCGTCCCGGTCGGGCCCGAGGACACCGCCACCGACCTGTTCCACCGGACCGTGGACCTGATCGAGCCCGTCGTCACCGAGGCGCTCGGACTCATCGCCTCCGGCCGGACCGACTGGACCCCCCAGGACCGCTCCAAGGCCAGCTTCTTCCACAAGCGGTCCATCGAGGACAGCAACATCGACTGGACCTGGCCGGCCGAGGACATCGCCCGGCTCGTCCGGGCGCAGTCCGACCCGTATCCCAACGCCTTCACCTACTACCGGGGCGAGCGCGTCCGCGTGCTGAAAGCATCGGTCTCCGAGGGGATCTACGGCGGCACCCCCGGGCGCGTCTTCATCCGCGAGGGCGACGGCGTCGTCATCGTCGCCGGCGCGGAGGCCCGCCGGGGACGCAGCCGCGGCCTGGTCATCGAGCGCGTCCGCACCGAGGACGGCACCGACCTGCCCGCCACCGCGGTCTTCCGCACCATGGGCGGCTACCTCACCCGGCAGCCCTGAACGTGGACGCCGACGAGGTCCTCGCCGCGGTCGAGAGCGAGACGGCCGCCATGACCGAGCTCCTGGCCGAGCTGGTCCGCATCCCGAGCGTCGGGGGCACCGCCGGCGAGTCCGGCGTCCAGGACCGGCTGGCGCGTTGGCTGCGTGCCGAGGGCCTGGAGGTCGACCACTGGCCCGTCCCGGTGGACGAGCTGGCCGCCGAGCCGGGGTTCCCGGGCATGGAGGTGCCGCGTTCCCGGGCGTCGGGGCTGGTCGGACGGTTGCCCGGCGTCGGCGGCGGCCGTTCCCTGATGTTCACCGCGCACGTGGACGTGGTCCCGCCCGGCGACCCCGCCGCCTGGAGCGACGACCCCTTCAGCGGCCGGGTCGAGGACGGGACGCTGTACGGCCGGGGCGCCTGCGACATGAAGGGCGGCCTGGTCGCCGCGCTGTTCGCGGTCCGCGTCCTGCTCCGCGCGCGGCTGCGCGGCGACGTGCTCGTCGCCTGCGTGGCGGGCGAGGAGGACGGCGGGCTCGGCGCCTACGCCCTGCTGCGCCGCGGCTGGCGGGCCGACGCCTGTGTGATCCCGGAGCCGACCGGCCTGGATGTGGTGCCCGCCAACGCGGGAGCGCTGACCTTCCGGCTGCGGGTCCCCGGCAGGGCCGCGCACGCCGCCCGCCGCGACGCCGGGGTGAGCGCGGTGGAGAAGTTCTGGCCGGTCTTCGCTGCGCTGCGCGCACTGGAGGCACGGCGCAACGCCGAAGTGGACCCGCTGATGCGGCGCTGGACGCTGCCGTACGCGATCGAGATCGGGACCGTGCGCGCCGGTGACTGGTCCTCCTCGGTCCCCGGCGAGCTGGTGGCGGAGGGACGGCTCGGGATCGCGCTCGACGAGCCCGTGGAGGACGCCCGGCGCGCGCTGGAGGAGGCGGTCGCGGACGCCTGCGCGGCCGACGACTGGCTGTCCGCCCACCCGGTCGAGGTGGAGTGGTGGGGCGGCCAGTACGCCTCCGGCCGCCTGCCCGCCGACGACGGCGGCCTGCTGGCCCGGCTGACCGGGGCGCACACGGCGGCGGCAGGCGACCCGCCCGCGGTCTGGGGCGCCCCGTACGGCAGCGACCTGCGGCTGCTCACCGGGCTCGGCGGCATCCCGACCGTGCAGTACGGCCCCGGCGACATCGACCTCGCGCACGGTCCCGACGAGTCCGTGCCCGTCGCTCAGGTCGTCACCGCCGCCCGGACCCTCGCCCTGCTCGCCCTCGACCACTGCGGCACCGGCTGAGTCCCGCTCATTTCCGCGGGATCGTCCGGGTGATCGAGTCGACGCGGCGGATGCGCCCGTCGGGGGCGAACCGGGCGAACAGATAGATCTCCATCTCCACGGTGTTCCCCTTCCGCATGACGGCGCGCAGGGTGTAGCGGGCGGCGGCCCGGTCGCCGCGGACCAGGGCCTCCCGCACCTCGATCTCGAGCTCACGCCCGTTCCTGCGTGCGGGCCCGACGTGCGCGATGAGCCGGTCGCGGTCGAGCCGGACGCCGTCGTTGCAGTATTCGATGTCGGGGGTGTAGTACCGGTCGATGATCTCCGCCGGATCCTCCCGGCCGAGACCCAGTTCGTGGGGGGACCGGGTGAGGAAGGCGTGGAACCTCTCCTCCAGGTCCACGGTGGAGTCTGCGGACATGTCTCTCCTCCCGAGCGGTCGACGGGGACGGGTCACACGACCTCGAAGTTGGCCATCATCGCCATGTCCTCGTGTTCGAGGTTGTGGCAGTGCATGACGTACCGGCCGCGGTAGCCGGTGAACCTCGTGACGATCTCGACGGTCTGGGCGTCGCGCAGCTCGACGGTGTCCTTCCACTCCGGAGGGCCCTGCCGGCGCTCACCGTTGACCGACAGCACCTGGAAGTGGTCCAGGTGCAGGTGGACGGGGTGGGCGACATCGCTGGTCAGCCGCCAGATCTCGGTATCGCCCAGGCGGGGGCGGGCCTCGATCCGTCGGGTGTCGAAGGGATGGTCGTTGATCAACCATCCCGTGCCGCCGTGCAGGCTCCCGCTGGTGAACGCGAAGTCCCTGGTCGCCTTCGCCGCGGCCGGGTCCAGCCGCTCGATCCGCGACAACGTCCGGGGGATCGCCGAGTCGTCGCGCGCGTCACCGCCGACGGCGAAACGCATGACCCTGCCCTGCGGGCCCTCGTCGGCGAGGTTGCGCAGCTCCACCCGGTCACCGGCCCGGTAGGCCGCGAAGTCGACGATCACGTCCGCCCGTTCGCCCGGTGCCAGCCGTACCTGGCGCATCCCCCGCGGCGCGGTGAGCAGGCCGCCGTCGCTGCCGATCTGCACGATCGTCCCGCCCGGCGAGAGCGCGAGCTCGTACGGCCGGGCGTTGGAGCCGTTGAGCAGCCGGAAGCGGTAGCGCGCCCGCTCGACCCGCAGCTCCGGCCAGGGCGCGCCGTTGACCAGGATGACGTCGCCCAGCACCCCGCCCATGTACGGCTCGCGCACGCCGGGCCGGTCGGCGAAGCCCGGGTACGGCATGGAGCCGTCCTCGGCGAACGACCGGTCACAGATCATCAACGGGATGTCCCGCTCGCCCTCCGGCAGCGGGAGCGCGTCCTCCTCGTCGTCGCGCACCAGGAAGAAGCCCGCCAGCCCGCGCCACACCTGCTGCCCGGTGTAGTCCATGCGGTGGTCGTGGTACCAGAGCGTGGCCGCCCGCTGGTCGAGCGGGAACACGTAGTCGCGCCGGGCGCCCGGCTGCACCAGGTCGGTCGGGTACCCGTCGGACTCCGGCGGAGTGCGGCCGCCGTGCAGGTGCGTCACGGTCGGCGCGCCGAGCCCGTTGGAGACCCGCACGACGGTCTCACGCCCGCTGCGCGCCTCGATCGTCGGGCCGGGGAAGCTCCCGCCGTACCCCCAGACCCGGGTGCGCAGGCCGGGCAGGATCTCCACCTCGGCCACGCTCTGGGTCAGCTCGTAGTAGTCGGCCCGGCCGTCGGTCCGGTACGGCGCCGCCACCTCCGGCAGCGGCAGCGGCACGGTGAACGGCGCGGGCAGCGGCGCGGTGCTGGGCAGCAGCTTGGGCTGCGGGGTCCCGGCGAGCAGGGAACAGCCGGAGAGGCCGGAGACCGCGGCGACCGCCCCCAGCCCGAGCAGGCCCAGTGCCCGCCGTCTCGTCATCGTCATGCCGCGACGGCCACATCGGAACGGCGGTCCGCCCAGAGCCGGACGAGCCCGACGACGCTCCCGCCGAACATCAGCACCCCGAGCGGCACGTGGAGCGTCTTCAGGTGCGCCATGCCGAGCGCCATCTGCACCAGCGTGGCGACCAGGAACGCCGCGGCGGAGGCGATGGCGCGCGGCGAGCCGCCGCCGGGACGCCACACCAGGACCGCGGCGACCAGGTGCAGCAGCACGGCGAGCAGCAGAATCCCCGCCGAGGCGGCGTGCAGCGTCCGCCCGCCGGGTGAGGAGAGCAACAGGCCCGCGGTGATCGCCTGGACCAGGATCGCGACCGTCTGCAGGACGACCGCGACGCGGAGCAGCGGAAGGAAACGTGGTGATGCCATGGGAGCTTCTCCTTCAGAGGTCATCTCAAAGCCGGCGGCCATGTCCGAGATCGTCGCTCGGGGAACCGTCCTCGGTCGTCGTCCGGGAGGAGACTTCCCGACTACATCACCGGGCGCAGACTCGACCGGTCTACGACGCCGGAAGTAGCACGGAAATACGGCGTTATGGGGATGATCTACGCCCTGAGTGGTTCTAAGGTGCTGGGATGAGGCTCGATCGTGGGATGCGCCCGCAGGCAGCGGGCCCGGCGGCCCGGGTCCTGACCGCGGTCCGCGCCGCGGGGAAGGGATCTCCGGCGGCGGACGCGGCACTGGCGGTGCTGATCGCCGTCCTGCAGGAGGCCGGGGCACTGACCACGCCCGGCGCCGGCCTCCCGGACCACCTGGCCGTCCTGGCCGGTTCGCTCGCGCTCGCCGTACGCCGCCGGGCCCCGGTCGCGGTCCTGCTGACCGTCACGGCCTGCATGCTGTTCTACACCATGCGGAACACCCCGGGCCCGGCGCCGTCCTTCCCCGTCCTGATCGCCATCTACACCGTGGTCCGGGCGGGCCGTCCGCTGCCCGCGGCCGTCGCCGGCACCGTGTTCCTGGGCGGCGCCCTGGCCTCCCGCCTGGCCACCGCCTCCGGGCAGTCCGCGCAGGAGATCGTGCAGAGCACGATCCTGCTGCTCGGCTGGTTCCTCGCGGCCGGCGTCATGGGGACGGTCGGCCGGCATCAGCAGGCCTACCTGAGGCAGGCGGAGGAGCGGGCCGCCGAGGCCGAGCGCACCCGGGAGGAGGCCGCGCTGCGCCGGGCCGGGGAGGAACGGCTGCGCATCGCCCGGGAGCTGCACGACTCCCTCACCCACAGCATCTCGATCATCAAGGTGCAGGCCGGCGTCGCGGTCCACCTGGCCCGCAAGCGCGGCGAGGAGGCGCCGGACGCGCTGCTGGCCATCCAGGAGGCCGCCGGCGACGCGATGCGCGAGCTGCGCGCGACGCTGGAGGTGCTGCGCGAGCCGTCCGGCCAGTCCCCGGGCAGCGGGCTGGCCCACCTCGGCGACCTGGTGGACCGGGCCCGTGCGGCCGGCCTGCCCACCACCGTGACGGTCGTCGGCGAACGCCGCGCCCTGCCCTCCGCCGTCGACCACTCCGCCTACCGGATCGTCCAGGAGGCGCTCACCAACGTCGCCAGGCACGCGGGCCGGGCGTCGGCCGCGGTGCACATCGGTTACCGTCCCGGCGAGCTGGTGGTGCAGGTGGACGACGACGGCCACGCGAGCACGGACGCGCCCCCGACCCCCGGGAACGGGCTGACCGGCATGCGCGAACGCGTCACGGCCCTCGGCGGCCTGCTCCACGCCGAACCCCGCCCGGAGGGCGGCTTCACCGTCCGCGCCCGGCTCCCCGTGGAGGAGACATCGTGATCCGCGTGCTGCTCGTCGACGACCAGGCCCTGATCCGGGCGGGCTTCCGCGCGCTGCTGGAGGCCGAGGACGACATCGAGGTGGTCGCCGAGGCCGCCGACGGCGAGCGGGGCGTCGCCCTGGCCCGCGAGCACCTTCCCGACGTCGCGCTCGTCGACGTGCAGATGCCGGTGATGGACGGCATCGAGGCGACCCGGCGGATCGCGGCCGACCCGCGGCTGAGCGGCGTCCACGTGGTGATCCTGACCAACTACGGGCTGGACGAGTACGTCTTCGACGCCCTGCGCGCGGGCGCGGGCGGGTTCATGGTCAAGGACACCGACCCGGCCGACCTGCTGCAGGGCGTCCGGGTGGCCGCGCGGGGCGACGCGCTGCTCTCCCCGGGGATCACCCGCCGCCTGATCGACGAGTACGTCGCCCGCCGTCCCGTTCCCTCGGGCCGGGTGCTGGATCCTCTCACCAACCGTGAACGCGAGGTGACGGCGCTGGTCGCGCGCGGCATGTCCAACGACGAGATCGCCGCGCACATGGTGATCAGCCCGGCCACCGTCAAGACCCACGTCAGCCGGGCCATGATCAAACTCCATGCCCGCGACCGCGCCCAGCTCGTCGTCTTCGCCTACGAGTCCGGGCTGGTCGCCCCGCGCGGCTGAACCCGCCCGGACGCGCCGGGCACCGCGGCGGGAGGAGATCAGGCGTCGCCGAAGACCTCCCACGCCTGGATGAGCTGCCGGCTGACCGGGTCGTACTCCACCTTGGTGAGGACGGGGTACCGGGCGCCCTTCACCGCCCTGGCGAAGGACCGGGTGTCGCACGCCTTGGTGCCGAGGCCGTCGCGGTCGGCGTTGACGTGATTGGCCAGCCAGGAGTCACCGCACCTCCTCGTCGCGCGGTGGAAGTCCAGGAAGGTGTAGTGGAGCGTGACCCGCGACCTGCCCTTGGCGAAGACCACGGTCGTGTCGTTCACGCGCTTGACCGTGCCGAAGGCGGTCCTGGCGGCGGTCGGCAGCGCGATGAACTCGTGGACCCGCGGGACGGCGCCCGTCGAGATCCGGACCGGTGCGGGCCCGAGGCTGAGCACGAAGGACAGGTCGTCCTCCTTGCAGCGGGTCTTGCCCAGCCCCTTCTTGTCGAGCTTGACGACGCCCTCGGTCTCCTTCAGGTCGCACGCGGCGGTGATCCTGCGGAAGTCGGCGCCGGCGTAGCCGATCCGCCGCTCCTTGGCACCGGGGACGGGCGTGAGCTTGTAGCGCACGATGCCGTGCTGCTTGACGGGCGTCGCCTTCGCCGGCGTGATGCGCAGGGTGGAGGGGCCGTCGGCCCAGGCGAAGCCGTACAGCACCTCGGACGGCGCGGACCCGGCGGGCGCGGCGGCGGCCGGGCCGGTGGAGGCGGCGGCGGGCAGGGCGGCCAGACCGGTGGCGCAGGCGGCGAGGGCCGCGGTGAACACGGCGGCGGCGAGCGGACGCGTGGCGGGCACGGCGGCGGGCGGACGCGTGGCGGGTACGGCGGTGGCGGGCGGGCGCGGCATCGGGTGGTCTCCCCCAGTCGTGATTTCTCCATACGTAAGACTCCGGAGACCGCACGGAGGTTCGCATCCGACGGTGGATCGGGCATGGTCGCTCCCGGGCGGCCCGCCGGTCGGGGCCGCCCGGGAGCGGTCACCGCCGCGCCTCGTTCACGCAGCGCAGGACCGGGAAGCCGGTCAGCTCCGCCGGATCCAGGTCCCGTCCGGTGGCGACGTGGAAGACCGCGCTCTCGCCGGGGAGCAGGGTCACCAGCATGTCGTCCACCGATGCGGCGGGGTCGAGCCGGTCGGGGAACAGGGCCAGCTCGCGCAGGAGGGTGCGGGCGGTGACGGTCACCCGGTAGCCGCCCTGGACCGGCTCGGCCCGCGCGTCATAGGCCGCCTCGGGGAGGGCCACGCGGGTGTCCTCGGCGAAGAAGGCCACCGTACGGACCTCGCCGAGGCGTACCGCGAGCAGCTCCCGCGCGGGGTCACCGGGCGTCCCGGCCGCCGCGGGCACCTCCACCCTGGTCACCGACCGCGGCGTCACCTCCACCGCGACGGTCTCCTTGGCCAGCGGCTCGCCGTCCAGGCTGTGCCGGACCAGCTCCAGCTCGCCCCGCCACGCCTCGGCGCTGTCGTTGACCACCGCGACCACGTCGCCCTGGACGCTGAGCAGGCGGTCGGCGTAGACGCGCCGCAGGGTGTACCAGAGCGGTTTGCGCCGGCCGTCGCCGTCGACGGCGGCCCAGGAGATCACCGGCCAGCAGTCGTTGAGCTGCCAGACGATCGTGCCCATGCAGTGCGGCGCCAGCCCGCGGAACCGCTCGATGCCGAAGGCCACCGCCCGCGCCTGGTTGAGCTGGGTCAGGTAGTGCCACTCGTCGAACGTCCCGGGTCTGGGCAGGTGCTCTCCCAGGCCGCGCAGGAGCTTGCCGCTGCCGTCGACCGCCTTCTGGTGGTGCAGCACCAGCGGGGCGTCGGGGACCAGCTCACCGCTGACGGCGCGGCGCAGGGTCGCGTACGCGGGCGGCCCCTGGAAGCCGAACTCCGCGACGAACCGGGGGGCGTAGGCGGCGTAGCGGGTGTAGTCCTCGCGGTTCCACACGTCCCAGATGTGGATGGTGCCGCTCGCCGGGTCGTTGGGCGGCAGGTCGGGAGCGCCCGAGTAAGGGCTGCCCGGCCAGTAGGGACGGGTGGGATCCAGCTCGGCGACGATCGACGGGAGCAGGTCGTAGTAGAAGCCGGAGCCCCAGCTGCGCCCTCCGAGCTCCTCCTGCCAGCCCCAGTCGGCGTGACCTTCGAGGTTCTCGTTGTTGCCGCACCACAGCACCAGGCTGGGGCGGTGCGCGAGCCGGGCCACGTTCTGGCGGGCCTCGGCCTCCACCTCCGAGCGGAAGGGCTCCTCCTCCGGGTAGGCCGCGCAGGCGAAGGGGAAGTCCTGCCAGACCATCAGGCCCCGCTCGTCGGCGAGGTCGTAGAAGTCCTCGCTCTCGTACAGGCCGCCGCCCCAGACGCGCAGCAGGTTGACGCCCGTGTCGAGCGCCTGCTCGAACCGCCCGGCCAGGCGCTCCCGGGTCACCCGGTTGGGGAAGCAGTCGTCGGGGATCCAGTTGACGCCCCGGACGAAGACCGGGACGTCGTTGACGCGCAGGGTGAAGGCGCCGTCGGTCCGGTCGAGCCGGACGGAGCGGAACCCGATCTTCCTGGTCACCGTGCCGAGAGTCCCGGCCGCGGTGACGACGGCCTCGGTGACGGCCTCGGTGACGGCCTCGGTGACGGCCTCGGTGACGGCCTCGGTGACGGCCTCGGTGACGGCCTTGGCGGCGGTCTTGGCGGCGGCCTCGTCCAGCCGCACGGTCAGGTCGTAGCGGGGCTGCGCGCCGTACCCGCGCGGCCACCACCGCTCCGGCTCCGGGACGGTCAGCGTGAGGACGCCGCGCCGCTCGCCGGCCGCGAGCCGTACCTCCGCTGTGACGTCCGGGGCCCCCGGAACCCCCGCCACCTCGGCGGTGACCGTGAGCGGATCCTCCGTGACGCGGTCGACGGTGACGTGCACCTCGACCCGGCCGTCGGCGCCCTCCATGGTCACCAGCGGCCGTACCCCGGCCAGCCGGGCGCCGCTCCAGCTCTCCAGTCCGATCGGCCGCCAGATGCCGGAGGTGACCAGCGTCGGGCCCCAGTCCCAGCCGAAGTTGCAGGCCATCTTGCGGATGAACGGGTACGGCTCGGCGTAGGGGCCCGGACGCCCGCCCAACGCGGCCCGCCGGGCCTCGGCGTAGGCGTACGGGGACTCGAAGAGCACGGTGAGCGTGTTGTCGCCCTCGCGCAGCAGGTGCCGGACCGGGAAGCGGTGGGAACGGTGCTGGTTGGCGGTCTCCGCGATCCGCACGTCGTTGAGGATCACGGTGGCGGCCGTGTCGAGCCCCTCGCAGACCAGGTCGGTCCGCTCGTGCCCGTCCGCGGTCCAGGAGAACCTGGTCTCGTAGATCCAGCCGGTCCGGCCGATCCAGGCCAGCCGTGTCTCGTTGTCGTCCAGGTAGGGGTCCTCGATGAGCCCGGCGGCGAGCAGGTCGGTGTGCACGCAGCCGGGAACGGTCGCGGGCACGCCCGCCACTCCGGCATCCCGCGAGACGGCCGTGAGGGTCCAGCCGTCGTGCAGCGGACGGTACGAACGCAAGGAGGCTCCTTCTGGGTCGCTTCCGGCGGCGCCCCGGTTCGGCGGGGCGCCCGGCGTGATCATTTGTCGCGGACCGGCGGGACGGTCACTCCGGGCAGCCGTCGAGCCGGGCGCACGCCACGAAGTGCCCCTCCTCGGCCTCGGACAGCCCTCCGGACGCCCCGCCCCGGTGGTAGAGGCAGTCCGTCACCGGCTCGGCGTCCTCCCAGGGGGCGTGGAGGCGGGGGACGGCGGCCAGCAGCTGCCGCGTGTAGGGGTGCAGGGGGTTGCCGAAGACCTTGTCGGTCAGCCCCATCTCGACCACCTTCCCGTGCCGGAGCACGACGGTGCGCTCGGCCAGGTAGGTGCCCAGCGAGAGGTCGTGCGTGACGTACAGCACCCCCAGGCCGCGCTCCTTCAGCTCGGCCAGCAGGTTGAGCACGTCGATGCGGGTGGAGGCGTCGAGCATGCTGGTGATCTCGTCGGCGACCAGCAGTTTGAGGTCCAGCAGCAGCGCCCGGGCGATCAGGAGGCGCTGCAGCTGGCCGCCGCTGAGCTGGTGCGGGTACCGGCCGAGGACCTGGTCGGGGTCGAGCCGCACGTCCCGGATCGTGGCGTGCACCCGCTCGGCCCAGTCCGTCTCCCGGACTTCCGGGTAGTACGCCTGCCTGATCATCTGGAACACCCGGTCGGCCTTGAACACCGGGTTGTAGCTGCTGAAGGGGTCCTGGAAGACGCCCTGGACGTGCCGGTAGTACTCCTTGCCCGGCCTGACGGGGGCGCCGTCCAGGGTGATCGAGCCCCCGGTGACCGGGGTCAGGCCGAGGATCATCTTGCCGATCGTGCTCTTGCCGCTGCCGCTCTCCCCGATGAGGGAGACGACCTCGCCGGGCCGCACGTCGAAGCTCACGTCGCCGACCGCGGTCAGCGTCTTGCCGCCGAAGGCGCCGACCCGGTAGACCTTCGTGACGTTGTCGAGTTTCAGCATCAGGCCTTCCAGCACGCGACGGAGTGGTTGGGCGCGACCTCGACCACCGGCGGCTCCTGCTCGCACTGGCCGAAGGCGAGGGGGCAGCGGTCCCTGAATCGGCAGCCCTTGGGCGGGTTCAGCAGCGAGGGCGGGCTGCCGGCGATGCCGGCCAGCTTCCGCTCGGCGTACCGCACGCCGACCTCGGGCAGCGAGTTGATCAGCAGGCGGGTGTACGGGTGCCGGGGCGCCTCGATGATCTCCTTGGCCGGGGCCTTCTCGGCGAGCCTGCCCGCATACATGATCATGATCGTGTCGGCGATCTGGTAGGTCAGCGAGAGGTCGTGGGTGACGAAGATCATGCTCTTGACGAGGCCGTCGTCGCGGAAGCCGGCCAACGCCCCGGCGACCGCCTTCTGGGTGGACACGTCCAGGGCGGAGGTGATCTCGTCGGCGATGAGCAGCGACGGGTCGAGGAGGGTGGAGACGACCATGACCATGCGCTGCTTCATGCCGCCGGACAGTTCGATCGGGTAGCGGTCCAGGACCTCGTGCGGGAGCCCCACGGCGTCCAGCCGCCCGCGCAGTTTCCCGGCGTCCGGCGTGACCCCGCGGGAGCGCAGGAGCTCGGTCACCATCTTGCCGATCTTGCGGGTCGGGTTCAGGGCGCTCATCGAGTACTGCGGGACGAGGGAGACGCGGTGGAAGCGGAAGGCGTTCATCCGCCGGTCGTCCCCGATCGGCAGCTCCTCGCCGTCGAGTTCGACCGTGCCGCCGGTGTGGCGCATCCGGCCGTCCATCCGGATGAGGCTCTTGGCCAGCGTCGTCTTGCCGCAGCCCGACTCCCCCGCCAGGCCGAGGATCTCCCCGTCCCCCACCTCGAACGAGACCCCGTCGAGCGCCTTCACCTCGCCCTTGAGGGTTTTGTAGTACACCTTCAGATCGTTGACCCGCAGGCTCATGTCTCCCTCAGCTTCGGGTTGAAGACCTCGTCGAGGCCGACGTTGGCGACGTACAGGGCGCCCACCACCGCGGTGATCCCGGCGCCCGGCGGGATGAACCACCACCACATGCCCAGCTGCATCGCGCTCCACTGGTTGGCGTTCTGCAGCATCAGCCCGAGCGAGATGCCCTCGGTGGGGCCGAGCCCGATGAAGTCGAGCGAGGAGGCGATGAGGATCGAGCCGCCGAACAGCAGGATGAACGTCATGAACAGGTAGGAGCTCATGTTCGGCGCGATCTCCCTGGTGATGATCCTCCAGGTGCTCGCCCCGCTGAGCCTGGCCAGGTCCACGAAGTCGCGGGTGCGCAGCGAGAACGTCTGCGCCCTGATCGCCCGCGCCGCCCACGGCCAGGAGGTCAGGCCGATGAACAGGGCCTGCGCGCCGACGCTGCGCACGCCCAGGTAGGCGTTGATGATCAGCAGTACGGCCAGCGTGGGGATGACGAGGACGATGTTGGTGAGCATGTTCAGCGCCTCGTCGACCAGCCCGCCCCGGTAGCCGGCGACGAAGCCGACCAGCATGCCGATGACCGCGGCGATGCCGCCGCCGAGGACGCCGACCGCGAAGGTCGTGCGCAGGCCGTGCACGAACTGGGTGAAGACGTCCTGGCCGAACGTCGTGGTACCGAACCAGTGCTCCCCCGAGGGCGGCTGCATGGGCTGGGTGCCGTACGCGTTGGGTGTCCCGCCGATCAGCACGGGGCCGAGCAGGCCCAGCAGGAGCAGGAGCAGGACGATGGCCAGGCCGGTCACCAGCTTGCCGTTGCGCAGGGCGAAGTGCAGGGCCTCACGCCGTACGGCCGCGGGGGCCGCCGCGTCCTGGGCGGGGACTTCCTGAAGTGCCGTCATGCCTGCGCACCCGCCATTCCCGCCCGCGTCCGGGGATCGACCACGACGTAGACGATGTCGATGATGAAGTTGGCGATCAGGACGCCGAGCACGATGAACAGGAACGTGCCCTGCAGCAGGAAGAAGTCCTGGTTCTGGATCGCCTTGAGGATCAGGCTGCCCAGCCCGGGATAGGAGAAGACGATCTCGGTCACCAGGGCGCCCGCCACCAGCACGCCCAGTTGCAGCGCCAGGCCGGTGATCTGCGGCAGGACCGCGTTCCTGAAGGCGTACCTGCGGATCAGCCGCTGCGGCGCGCCGAGCGCGGACAGGTAGTTCGAGTAGTCCGACTCCAGCTCATAGATGATCATGTTCCGCATGCCGATCGCCCAGCCGCCGAGCGCGACCAGGAAGAGGGAGGCGAACGGGAGCGTCCAGTGGTGGAGCAGGTCGAGGATGAAGTCCCAGGACCAGTTGGGCCGCATCGAGAAGCTGTAGCCCCCCGCGACCGGGAAGATCCCCGCGACGACCCCCAGCCCCCAGGCCAGGAGCACCGCCAGCCACATGTACGGCATCGCGGTCAGGACGTATCCGACCGGCAGGACCGCGTTGTCCAGTGCCTTGCGCCGGGCGGCGAAGGCCCCGAACCAGTTGCCCACGACCCAGCTGAGCAGCACCGCCGGGATCATCAGTGCCAGCGTGTACGGCACGGCCCCCAGGATGACCTCGCTCACCGGGCTGGGGAACGCCCAGATGCTGATCCCGAAGTCACCTTGGAACAGGGCCGCCCAGAAGTTGAGGTATTGCTGCCAGATCGGCTGGTCGAGGCCGAAGAGCTCGGTGTAGTAGGCCCGCATCGTCTCCGCCGCCGCGGGATTGCTCGCCCCCGCTCTCGCGACCATGCTCGAGATCGGATCGCCCGGCATGAACCGCGGGACCATCCAGTTGATCGTGACGGCGACGAAGAACGTCAGCCCGTAGACCAGAAGTTTCCGACCGAAGTATCGGCGCACGAGGAGTCTCCCAGGACAGGCCGCCCCCTCCCCCCGGAGGAGGAGGAAGGAGGGGGCGGGGTCATTCGGTCAGGAGGCGTTGGGCTGCAGCTGCGTGAGCGTCTCGAACCCGCCCAGCTCCATCCAGTTGCGCCACATCGTGGGTGCCGTCTTGGGCGCGTTGCCCACCGAGGACGGCCAGTTCTTCCAGGTCGTGTTGCTGACCTGGGACCACAGACCGTTGTACCAGAGCGGGATGATCGGCAGCTCCTCCAGGTGGATCTTCTGGATCTCGGAGATGGCCTTCTTCATGCCCTCGACGTCGTCCGTCTTGACCTGGTCGAGCTGCTGGACCAGCTTCCAGAGCTCCTTGTTCTCGTACCGGCCGAAGTTGACCGTGTTCTGCGTCTTCTGGATCGGGAGCTGGAACATGTAGTCGTAGTAGGTCCACGGGGTGTTCGACAGCTGGCGCTCGTTGTTGATGAGCATGTCGAAGTCGCCCTTGCTCCGCCTGTCGACCAGGGCGTTGAAGTCGGGGAAGTCGGGGGTGACGCTGATCCCCGCCTCCTTCGCGCTGGCCGAGATGACCCGGATCGCCTCCATCCAGTCGGTCCAGCCGGAGGGCACGATGATGCTCAGATCGATCTTCGAGCCGTCCTTGTTCTCCACCAGCCCGTCGCCGTCGCGGTCCCGGTAACCCGCGTCGGCCAGCATCTTCTTGGCCTTGCCCACGTCGTAGGAGAAGCCGCTCTGACCCACCACGCCCTGGTCGACGAACTGCTCCCACTGGGGCAGCAGACCGGTCGGGCTGGCGGGCTTGACCAGGTTCCCGTAGACGCCCTCGACGATCTGCTTGGTGTTGATCGAGCTGGCGAGGGCCTTGCGGAAGGCCGGGTCGTCCATCGGCTTCTTGGTGGTGTTGAGCACCAGGAAGGCGGTGTTGGCCGAGAGCATGTACGGCGGCTCGGGGTAGTAGGTGGAGATGCCGAAGTTGCCCTTGACCAGGTTCGCCGCGCCGGGGAGGAAGTTGTTGCTGAGGTCCATGCCCTTCTGCAGCAGCAGGCCCATCGCCACCTCGTTGCTGGAGTTGACGATGTCGACGATGTACTTGGGCTTGGGCTCCATGTTGAGCGCCGTCTTGCCCCACCAGTTGTCGCGGCGCTGCCAGATGACCCGGTCCTGGTCGTGGCTCATGTACGTGTAGGCGCCGGTGCCGACCGGGTTCTCGTTCTTGCCGTCCAGCACCTCCTGCTCGGAGCGGCCCTGCCAGACGTGCTGGGGCACGATGGCCCGGCTGTAGAGCTGGAAGTCCCACTCCTGGTAGTTGGCCGTGGAGAAGGTGACCCTCACGGTCTGGTCGTCGACCGCCTCGGCCTTCTCGATCCACTCCCAGATGTTGTGGAACGGAACCGTCTCCATCTTGCCGAGTTCGAGGGTGAAGACGACGTCCTTGGCCGTGAAGGGCTTCCCGTCCGACCAGGTGACGCCCTGGCGGAGCTTGATCTCGTAGGTCTTGTCGTCCGTCCAGCTCCCGCTCTCGGCCAGCCACGGGACGAGCTTGGAGGTGTTCGGGTCGAAGTGGAACAGCGACTCGTAGACCAGCCCCTCCGTCCCGGTCGCGTAGTCCCACTCGCGGATCGGGTTGAAGTTGGACGGCGGGCCCCACTGCGTGCCGCTGGTGTAGAGCGTCTCGTGGCGCGGCAGCGAGTTGGGGTTGGCCGGGTTGACGGCGGACGTGTTCCCCGCCTGGGTGTTCTGCGGGGCGGGCGTGGGCTCGCCGCTCGTACAGGCCGCGGCGAGCAGGCCCGCGGCCAGGACCGGGATCACGATCCGCACGGGGTTTCGCATCGTCTCTCTCCTTCCCCCGCGCACTGTGCGGAGGTCCGAACGTCTTCCAGCCCCGATGAGAATCCGGAGGTCAGAGATCCTCCGGCAGTGGGAGCGCTCCCACGTCGTAGGCACGCACGTCCCCTTTCCCGAACCACAGGGAGGGGGGTGTCCCCCACCACCCGCGGACAGGCAGTCGGCACTCCCCGCTCACGCCGCCGAAACGGTGAACCGGGTAAGTACGGCGAACGTAAATTCCGCGTAACCGCGCCGTCAATAGCCGTGACTCGTTTGAGACGTCTCCCGGGAGGTCCTCCGGGCCAAGGGACAGAGAGAGTGCTACCGCGCGCGGACACCGGGAGTAAAGTCTGCTCGACACATGATTAATCGGTTCAACCAGGGGGTTCAGTGAAGCGACCGACGATCGCCGATATCGCTCGCCGGGCGGGCGTGTCCAAAGTGGCGGTCTCCTACGCGCTGAACGACCGCCCCGGGGTGTCGGAGGCGAAACGGGCCGTCATCAAGGCCATCGCCGAGGAGATCGGCTGGCGCCCCAACAGCGCGGCGCGCGCGCTCAGCGGGGCGCGGGCCCACACCATCGGCCTGACCGTGTGCCGCCCGGCCCGGATCCTGGGCGTCGAGCCGTTCTTCATGGAGTTGATCAGCGGGATCGAGAGCGAGCTCTCGGCCCGGTCGTACGCGTTGATGCTCCAGGTGGTGACCGATCCCGGGCAGGAGGTGGAGATCTACCGGCGCTGGTGGGGCGAGCGGCGGGTGGACGGCGCGATCCTGGTGGACCTGCGCTTCTCCGACCCGCGCGTCACCGAGCTGGAGGAACTCGGGCTGCCGGTCGTCGTGCTCGGCCACCCCTCGGAGGCGGGCACGCTCGTACCCGTCTGGTCCGACGACACCGTGGCCGTCCGGGAGGCCGTCGAGTATCTGACGGCGCTGGGGCACCGCCGGATCGCCCGGGTCGCCGGGCTGCCCGAGCTCGTCCACACCGTCCTGCGCGACCAGGCCTTCACCGCCGTGTGCCGGGAGCTCGGGCTGGAGAGCCACACCATCATGCACACCGACTACACCGGAGATGAGGGCGCGCGGGCCACCCGCCGCCTGATCGGCTCGCCCGCCCGGCCGACCGCGATCGTCTACGACAACGACATCATGGCCGTGGCCGGCCTGTCCGCGGCCCAGGAGATGCGGCTCGACGTGCCGGGGGACCTGTCCATCGTGGCGTGGGACGACTCCCCGCTCTCCCAGGTGGTCCGCCCCGCGCTGACCGCGCTCAGCCGTGACATCCCCGCCTACGGCGCCCACGCCGCCAGGACCCTGCTCTCGCTGGTCGCCGGGGAGGGTGAGGTCACCGGCGGGGAGATCACCGGCTTCGAGGACCGGGCGGCCCGGCTCGTCCCCCGCGGCAGCACCGCCCCGCCCCCGGCGGGCTGACCCGCCTCTGCCGGACGTCACCGCCCCGGCGGACCGCCTCATCCCGGCCGGACATCGCCGCCCCCGCGGACCGCCTCTCATCCCGGCCGGACATCGCCTCGCGCCGGGGTGACGAGGCCGCTCTCGTAGGCGGCGATGACGAGCTGGGCGCGGTCGCGCGCGGCGAGTTTGGCGAGCAGGCGGCCGATGTGGGTCTTGACCGTCGCGAGGCTCAGGTGCAGGTGGGCGGCGATCTCGGCGTTCGACAGGCCGCGGGCGATCAGCGTGAGCACCTCCCGCTCCCGCTCGGTCACCCCCTCCAGTCCCCGGACGACCGGCTGGACGGGGACGCGGGTGAACTCCTCGATCAGCCTGCGCGTGACGGCCGGTGCGAGCAGTGCCTCGCCCGAGGCCACCACCCTGATCGCGGCGAGCAGGTCGGCCGGCGGCGCGTCCTTCAGCAGGAAGCCGCCGGCCCCGGCGCGCAGGGCCGCGTAGACGTAGGCGTCGAGGTCGAACATGGTCACGACCAGCACCCTCGCCCGGCCGTCGATCCGCCGGGTCGCCTCGATCCCGTCCATCTCGGGCATGCGCACGTCCATCACCACCACGTCGGGGCTCTCCCGCATGGTGAGCTCGACGGCCTCGGCCCCCGTCCCGGCCTCACCGACCACCGTCAGGTCGGGCTCGGACTCGACCAGCACCCGGAAGCTGCCCCGGATCAGGGCCTGGTCGTCGGCGATGAGCACCCGGATCACGATTTTTCCTCGTACGGCAGGCAGGCCGCCACACGGAAGCCCCGTCCCGGCCCGGGACCGGCCTCGAACGCGCCGCCGTACAGCATGACCCGCTCCCGCATCCCGATCAACCCGTGCCCCTCCCCCTCCGACGGCGGTGTCCCGTACCCGGGGCCGTCGTCGGTCACCTCGATCCGCACCCGCCTGCCGCCCCGGCCGCCGACGGCCTCCACCGCCACCCGGCAGTGCCCGGGGGCCGCGTGTTTGACCACGTTCGTGAGCGCCTCCTGCACGATCCGGTACACCGACAGCCCCACCCCCTCCGGCAGCCCGTCGGCGCCGCGCACGTCGAGTTCGACGGTGACGCCCGCCGACCCCGCCCGCTCGGCCAGGCCGGGGAGCCCGGCGATGCCCGGGACGGGACCCGGACCGGCCGGGTCCGCGCGCAGCACCCCGAGCAGGCGGCGCATCTCCACCAGCGCGCTCCGGCTCTCGGTCTCGATCACGCGCAGCGCGTCGTGCGCCTCCTCGGGGCGGGTGCGCACGACGTGGTTGGCCACCCCCGCCTTGATCGCGATCAGTCCCATGCTGTGCGCGACCACGTCGTGCAGCTCCCGGGCGATGCGCAGCCGCTCCCCCACCACCGCGTCGCGGGCCAGCCGCTCGGCGGTCCAGGCGGCGTAGGCCCGGCGCTCGCCGACGGCCCGTCCCACCGTCCAGGCTCCGACCAGGGCCGCCACACCGAACATGACGCCGCCGAAGAGCCCGGTCGACGGGGCGGGCGTCCCCGCCACCGCCACCCCGGCCACCACCGCCACGGCGAGCCCGGTGACGCCCTGGGACGGCGTCCGCCCGCCGCGCCGGCTGGTCAGCGCCACCGTGTAGAGCGCATAGGCGGGCGCGACGTACGCGGCGGCCGTCACCTGGAGGGCCATGGCCGCCACCGCCGGTACGAGCACGACGCAGAAGACGGTCCTCGGCCAGAGCCGCCGCACGGCCAGCGGCAGCCCGAGCGCGAGGGGCAGCGCGAGCCTGGCCCACTCCGGGGCGGCGGAACGGGCCGCGATCGTGAGGAGGAAGAGTGAGACGGCCGCTCCCGCCAGGCAGTCGAACACGATCAGCTGACCACGGCTCAGCCGCCGGGCGAAGGGGGAGGGGGCCGTGTCCACACGCGTGACGGTAGGGGAAGGGGCGGTGTCCACACGCGTGACGGTAGGGGAAGGGGCCGTGTCCACATCCCCGACGGTATCCGGCCGCGGGCCGCCCGGCCTCAGCCTCCGGGCGGTCATACCCCGGTCCGATGTGCGGGGCGCCCGCCGTACGAGAACGTCGGTGTGTGATCGAAGTGAGAGAGCTGACCAAACGCTACGGGGACACCGCCGCCCTCGACGGGCTGTCCTTCCGGGTGGAGCCGGGACACGTGACCGGTTTCCTCGGCCCGAACGGCTCGGGCAAGTCGACCACGATGCGCATCGTGCTCGGGCTCGACGCGCCCACCTCCGGGGAGGCGCTCGTGAAAGGGCGGCGCTACGCCACGCTCCCCCGGCCGGCGCACACGGTGGGGGCGCTGCTGGACGCCACCGCGGTGCACGGCGGGCGCAACGCGTTCGACCACCTGTCCTGCCTGGCCCTCGCGGGCGGGATCGGTCCGTCGCGGGTCGCCGAGGTGCTGGAGACGGTCGGGCTGACGGGGGTCGCGCGGAGGCTGGTCGGCGGGTTCTCGCTGGGCATGAAGCAGCGGCTCGGCATCGCCGCCGCGCTGCTGGGGGACCCGGAGGTGCTGATGTTCGACGAGCCGGTCAACGGGCTCGACCCCGAGGGGGTGCGCTGGATCCGCGAGCTGCTGCGCTCTCTCGCCGCCGAGGGCAGGACGGTGCTGCTCTCCAGCCACCTGATGAGCGAGATGGCGCTCACGGCCGACCGTCTCGTCGTCATCGGCCGCGGCAGGCTCATCGCCGACACCACGGTCGAGGAGCTGACGGGCCGCTATCCGACGCTGGAGGACGCCTACCTGGCACTGACCGCCGGGAGCGTCGAGTACGGGGCACCCCGATGACCGGCGCCCTGTCCCCGGGGCGGCCGAAGACGACCGGCGTCCTGTCCTCGGAGTGGCTGAAGCTGCGCTCCGTCCGCTCCACCCACCACGCGCTCGGCGCCGCCGCCGCGATCGTGCTCCTCGGCGCCGTCTGGACCTACTACGTCGGGACCGTCTGGGACGGTCGTGACCCGGCCGCGCGGGCCGCCTTCCGCGCCGCGGCGCCGGAGGACGGGTTCCTTCCGTTCCTGCAGATGGTGCTGGGCGTCCTCGGCGTGCTGGCGATCACCTCCGAGTACGCCACGGGGATGGTCCGCACCAGTCTCGTCGCCGTCCCCGACCGGCGGCGGCTGTTCCTGGCCAAGACGGGCGTCCTGACGGTCCTGACGCTCGTCGTCGGCCACGCGGTCCTGCTGGCGACGTACGCGGTGAGCCGGATCATCGCGGGTGAGCGCACGATGGGCTTCAACGCCGGCCCGTTCACCGCCGACCTGCCCCTGCTGCTCGCGGCCGGGCTCTCGGTGACCGTGCTGGCACTGTTCGGGCTGGGGATGGGTACGGTCACCCGGTCCACCGCGGGCGGGGTCGCCTCGGTCGCCGTCCTGCTGTTCGTCCTGCCCGGCGTGGCCGGTGTCCTGCCCGAGCCGTGGAACACGCGGGTCTTCGCGCTGTTCCCGATAGCCCTCGTACGGCAGATCGCCGGTGACCCCGTCGCCACGCAGGCCGGCGCCGGAGCGCTCCCGCCGCTCGTGGCGCTGGCCGTGCTGGCGGGGTACGCGGTCGTCGCGGTGGCGGCCGGCATGGTCTCCTTCACGCGGAGGGACGCGTGAGGGCAGGCCGGACGGACCGGCGCCGGCGGTGGCCGGCGCGGCGGCTCGCGGACGTGGTGCGCAGGAGGTGGGCCTGGCTGCTCGCCGGGCTCGGCGGGCTGCTCGTCGCGGCGGTCGCCGTGGTCGCGGTGGCCTTCCCGTCCGTCGTGGCCGTGACCTGCCCGGGTTGCTACGGGCTGGAGGAGGTGGCGCCGGGTCTGTACGCCGAGCCGGACCTGCCGCCGGACCGGCGACGGCAGGTGATCGAGATCATGGAGGCGGCCGGGCGGCGCGTCCGCGACTTCTACGGCGGCCGGGGGAGTGCGCCGCGCGTCCTGGTCTGCGCGACGGACGACTGTTACCGCCGGATCGGCGGGGGCGGGGAGCGGGGCATCGCGATCCTCAACCGCGCGGTGATGTTGTCGCCGCGCGGCATCCACCCGGTGATCGCCGCGCACGAGCTGTCCCACGTCGAGCTGGACAGCCGGCTCGGCACGGCAGGTGTGCCGAAGTGGTTCGACGAGGGCCTGGCCGTCGTGGTCTCCGGCGACCCGCGCTACCTCGCGCCGGAGACGGCCCCGGACCGGTGCCTGGCCGAACCCGGGGTCGTCCTTCCCGGGATGCCGGGGGAACGGCCGCGCGCGGCCACCGACGGTGAGCGGTTCTACGCCCGGTCCGCCTGCCGGGTGAGCCGGTGGATGAGCGCCGCCGGCGGGCCCGCCGCCGTACACCGTCTGATCGGGCGTCTGGCCGGAGGAGAGGACTTCGCCGCGGTCTTCCCGCCTTCCGCCGCGGGTTCCCGGATGCCGCGGGTTCCCCGGATGCCGCGGGTTCCCTGAATGCCGCGGGTTCCCTGAATCAGGCATTCACCCGGGTTCCGCGGGCAGAGAGCCTGCGACGGGTCCCCGGGGCGGAACGTTCCCGGTGACGGCCGGAGCGGGGAGGCCACGGCGGTTCCCGCACCCCGGCGTGGCCGACCGGACTGCGACAGGATGGTGAAGGTGCGTTTCCATGCCGATCTGCACATCCACTCGAAACACGCCCGGGCCTGCAGCAAGGACAGCGACCTGACGCACCTGACGTGGTGGGCGCGGCGCAAGGGCATCACGCTCATGGGCACCGGTGACTTCACCCATCCGGTGTGGTTCGCCGAGTTGCGCGAGAACCTGGTGCCCGCGGAGCCCGGACTGTTCCGGCTCCGCGACGACCTGGACGGGGAGATCTCCCGCACGCTCCCGCCCAGCGTCGCGTCCGCGCCGGTGCGGTTCATGCTCTCGGTGGAGGTCTCCACGGTCTACGCCCGCGGCGGGCGCACCCGGAAGATCCACCACCTGCTGTACGCGCCGGACTTCGACGTGGCCGGGACGCTCAACCGCGAGCTCGCCCGGTTCGGCAACCTGGACGAGGACGGACGGCCGACCCTCCGGCTGGACGCCCGCGACCTGCTGGAGATCACCCTCGGCGGCGGCGAGGGCGCCTACCTGGTGCCCGCCCACATCTGGACGCCGTGGTTCGGGGTGCTCGGGTCCAAGGCGGGGTTCGACTCGATCGAGGAGTGCTACGGCGACCTGTCCGGCCAGATCTTCGCGCTGGAGACCGGACTCTCCAGCGATCCGGCCATGAACTGGCGGGTCTCCGGCCTCGACCGCTACCGGATGGTCAGCTACTCCGACGCGCACTCGCCGCCGATGCTCGGCCGGGAGACCACGGTGTTCGAGACCGGCCTGGACTACTTCGCGGTCCTGGAGGCGCTGCGGACCGGCGAGGGGCACGCGGGATCGGTCGAGTTCTTCCCCGAGGAGGGCAAGTACCACGTCGACGGGCACCGCAAGTGCGGGGTCCGGCTGGAGCCCCGGCAGACACGGGAACGCGGCGGGATCTGCCCCGTGTGCGGCAGGAAGCTCACGGTCGGCGTGCTGAGCCGGGTCGAGGATCTGGCCGACCGCCCGGACGGCGCCCGTCCGGCCGGAGCCGCCGGCTTCCACAGCGCCGTCCCGCTCCCGGAGATCGTGGGGGAGATCCTCGGCGTGGGGCCGAAGAGCAAGAAGGTCGTGGCGGAGGTCGACCGGCTCACCACCGCCCTCGGCCCCGAGCTGACGATCCTGGAGGATCTGACGCCGGGCGAGATCGCGGCCCACTCGCCGCCGCTCGCCGAGGCCGTCGCCCGGCTGCGCCGTTGCGAGGTGATCCGGGAGCCCGGCTACGACGGTGTGTTCGGCACGATCCGGCTCTTCAAGCCCGGCGAGCCGGGACCGGTGAGCGCGGGTTCTCCCCCGACCCTGTTCTGACCGGTCTCCGGAACCGGCGGGGAGACCACCAGTTCGCCCGGCCGGCCAGGCGCATGACCGCGGGGACGAGCAGCCCGCGGATCAGCGTGCAGTCGAGGAGTACGGCCAGCGCCAGGCCCACCCCGACCATCTTGAGCAGGACGAGGCTGGAGGTCGCCAGGGAGGCCATCACCACGGCGAAGATCACCGCTGCCGAGGTGAACAGGCGCCCGGTGCGCTCCATCCCCAGGGCCACCGCCGTGACGGTGTCCCCGGTGCGGCGGTACTCCTCGGTGATCCTGGAGAGCAGGAAGATCTCGTAGTCCATGGACAGCCCGAAGGCGATGCAGAACATCAGGGCGGGCACCAGGGCGTCGATCGTGCCCGACACGGTGAAGCTTCCCACCAGGGCGCGCAGGTGCCCTTCCTGGAAGACGTGGACCAGCACGCCGAACGTCGCGCCCAGGCTGAGCGCGTTCATCAGCAGGGCCTTCACCGCCAGGACCACGCTGCCGGTCAGCCCGGCGACCAGCACGAAGGTCGCCAGGGCGACCAGGGAGAGGCCCAGCGGCAGGGTGTCCGCGACGGCCTGCCGGATGTCGGCCAGCTGGGCTCCGGGGCCGCCCACCGCCGCCTCCCCGGGGGCGGGGACGGCGCGCAGGTCGCGGGCCAGGTCGCTGTTCTCCACCGCGTAGGGCTCGTACGCCGTGGAGACCGCCAGCCAGGTCCCGGCCGGGCCGGTGAACCGCTCCGGCGGGCCGGGGGGCAGTCCGGAGAACCTCCCGTCGAGGTAGGAGCCGGTGACCGTGTCCACCCGGAGGACCCCGTCCAGCGCCGACAGGCTCCGCGCGTAGGCGTCCAGCCGGGCGTGCGCCGCGCCCGCGCCCCCCGCCTCGCCGTCGGACCCGGTCGTGCCTCCCACCCCGTCGCCGGACCCGGTCGTGTCACCGCTCGTCACCCGGAGCCCGGGCAGCACCACTCTGGTGGCCGAGACGCTGTCGCGGGCGTCGAAGTCCCGGCGCAGTTCCTCGGTCGCCCGCGCGGCGGGGGCGTCCGGCGGGAGCAGCCGGTCGTCGAAGAGCCCGAAGCGGGCGTCGAGGAAGGGGGCCCCGAGAAGGGCCAGCAGCGCGACGGTGGGGACGGCCACGGCAAGCGGGCGGCGCATCACGGCCGTGGCCAGGCGGAACCACCCGCCGCCCGTCCCCCGCTCCCGCCCGGCCCGCCACGGCCCCGGCACGGCGAGGCTGTCGACGCGCCGGCCGAGCACGGTGAGCGCCGCCGGCAGCACCACCAGGCTCCCGGCCGCGGCCAGCAGGGTCACCGCGATGCCGCCGAGGGCGACCGAGCGGAACATCATGAACGGGAAGAGCAGGAGGGCGGCCAGCGACATCGTCACCGTGAGCGCGGAGAACGCCATGGCCCGGCCGGTGGTGCGCATGGTGACCCGGACCGCGTCCGCGGCCTCGCGCCCGGCGGCCAGTTCCTCGCGGAAGCGGGTGACGATGAACAGGCTGAAGTCCACCGCGAGGGCGAACCCGAGGGCGCTGGCGATGCTCATCGCGAAGGCAGAGATCTCGGTCAACTCGGTGAGCAGGCGCAGCACCGCCATGGTCCCGGTCACCGCGAACACGCCGACGAGGATCGGCAGCGCGGCGGCGGTGAGGCTGCCGAAGACCAGCAGGAGGATGGCGAAGGTCAGCGGGACGGTGATGAACTCCACCGTACGGAGATCCCGCTCGCTCCGGCTCCGCGCCTCGGCCTTGACCTGTGTCTCCCCCGTCAGGACGACCGTCAGCGGCCCGTGCGCACCGGCCAGGACGGGCGCCAGGCGGTCCGCCGTGCCGGTCCGCTCCCTGTGGTCGCCGCGCAGCCGGGCCAGGATGAGCGCGCCCCGGCCGTCCCGGCTGCGCAGGGTGGGCGAGCGGGTGTCCCAGTAGGAGATGACGTCGATGACGCCGGGATCGCGGGTGAGCCGCGCCGTCACGCCCCTCCCGGCCGCCGCGACGTCGGCGCGGTCCACCGGCCCCGGGCCCCGGGCGATCAGGACGAGGTGCGGCACGCCCGTCCCGAACCCCTCCGCCAGCAGCCTCTCCGCGCGCTCCGCCTCCGCGCCGGATGCCGTCTCGCCGCCGAAGGTCAGCCGGTCGTGCACGTCGTGACCGGCGAGGACGGCCAGCGCGATGGAGAGGGCGGTGAGCCACAGGATCAGACGGCGGCGCCGTACGACACGGCCCGGCCCCGGGGGACCGGACGCCCGCCCCGACGGGTCCGCGGGCGGTTCGAGCGTGGTCCCCGGATGGCTGTGGAGCACCCGTCCTCCTTCGCGAGCGGTCGAAGACCGCCGCCGGCCTCCGGCCGCCACCCTCCGTCACTACGCGATCATTCGATCACCGACTGTAACAACGGGAGGCGGCCTCTCCGGGAGACGAGAACGAGCCGTGGCCGAGGCTGGATCATCCCTTGACCGCGCCCGGGGTCACCCCGTGACCTCACCCGGGCTCACCCCTTGACCGCACCAGAGATCATGCCGGCGCCGACCCTGCGCTGCAGGAACAGGAAGAGCACC
Source organism: Planobispora rosea (assembly GCF_014648175.1). Lineage (GTDB taxonomy): Bacteria > Actinomycetota > Actinomycetes > Streptosporangiales > Streptosporangiaceae > Planobispora > Planobispora rosea. The sequence continues at coordinate 12,875 of NZ_BMQP01000012.1, read as the reverse complement.
AGCACCGGCAGGGCGAACAGGGTGGCGGCGGCCATGGTGGCGCCCCAGTCGGTGCCGAACACGTCGCGGAAGGACGACAACCACACCGGGAGCGTCCGCTTGTCCTGGTCCTTGATGATGAGCACGTTGACGAACGCGAACTCGTTCCAGGCGGTGATGAACCCGAACAGCGAGGTGGCCATCAGGCCGGGGGCGAGCAGCGGGAAGATCACCCTGCGGAAGGCGGCGAACCGGGTGCAGCCGTCGACCAGGGCCGCCTCCTCCACCTCGGCCGGGACGGCGGCGAGGAACCCGCGGAGGGTCACGATCGTGAACGGCAGCGTGACCATGAAGTAGACGCCGGTGAGCATGGCCAGCGAGTCGAGGAGCTCGGCGTCCCTGGCGATGACGAACATCGGAACGAGCAGCGCCTCCCAGGGTGCCATCTGCGCGGCGAAGACCATGACGATGAAGGGACCCCTGCCCCGCCAGCGCATCCGGGCCACGGCGAACGCCGACAGCAGCGCCACCACCAGGGCCAGCAGGACGGCGGCGCCGGTGACGGCCAGGCTGTTGCGCCAGAACGTCCAGAACCCGTCGGCGCCCACGGCCGTGGCGAAGTGCTCCAGCGTCGGATGCGCGGGCCACAGGCCGGGCGTCTCGCTCTGGATCTCCGCGGTCGGTTTGAAGGCGGTGGCGAACATCCAGTAGACCGGGAAGATCATCACGGCGAGCACCGCCGCCGCCGCGACGTTGAGAACGACCCTGCGCGGCCTCACGACTCGGCCCCTTCCTGTCTGAGCATCCGCCGCAGGTTGCCGACCAGCGCGACGGCGAGGATGACGACGGTGAGCATCGCCACGGCCGAGCCGAGGTCGTAGCGGTGCAGCACCCTGGCGATCTTGAAGGCGTAGACCGGCAGCGTGGTCGTCGCGTCGTCGGGCCCGCCCTGGCTGAGCACCCAGATCTGCGGGAAGCACTTGAAGACCCAGATGATCTCCAGCGAGGTGACGAGCGCGAACAGCGGGCGCAGGATCGGGAAGGTCACCTTGGTGAAGACCTGCCGTCCGGTGCCGCCGTCGATCCGGGCCGACTCGTACAGCTCGGCCGGGATCGTGGTCAGGCCCGCGTAGAGGGTGAGCGCGGCGAACGGCACCGACTGCCAGACCACGAGGACCACCAGCACGCCGAACATCGCCGTGCCGTCCGCGAACCAGGAGTATCCCCGGAAGGAGTCGAAGCCCAGGCTCGTCAACGCCCAGTTGACGACGCCGAGCTCGGACTGGAACAACCACTGGAAGATCGTTGTGGCCGCGATGACCGGCGTGGCCCACACGAGGGCGAGGACGCTCATCAGGGCGACGCGCATGCGCCTGCCCAGCCGGAGCAGCATGAGGGCGACGGCGGTCGAGATCCCCATGATGAGCACCACGTTGATCCCGGTCCAGGCGAACGTGCGCGCCACCACCGCCCAGAACTCCTCGGCGGCCAGCAGTTCGCGGTAGTTGTCCAGGCCGATGAACGCCGCGCCGCCCCTGACCAGCTCGCCCATCCGGAAGCGCTGGAAGGAGATCACCGCGGCGCGCAGCATCGGGTAGAGGAGCAGCAGGACGCCTCCGGCCACGGCCGGGGCGATGAGCAGGTAGGGCCACAGGCGCCGCGGGCCCCGGGGGTCCCCGGGGCGGCGGGGCGCGCGGCCGGGGAGCCTCGGCGCCCGCCGCTCTCGCGGCGGGGCCGGGGTCTGGGCGACCGCCATCACGCTAGGACCCGCTGTTGAGGGTCTCGGTGATGATCTCGCTGGCCTTGCGGGCCTCGGCCGCGGGGTCCTTCCCGGTGAGCACCGCGGTCATGTACTGCTTGATCACCGTCGTCGCCTCCACCGCCGCCCAGTTGGGCGTGTTGGGGGTGGCCCTGCCGTTGGAGGCGCCCTTCGCCATGGCGGCGGTGCCCTCGTCGGCGTCGAGCACGTGCGCCAGCGACGTCCTGTTCGGCACGAAGTTCATCGCCTTGGCCAGGTCGGTCTGGAATTTCTCGCCCGCCAGGGCCTTGACCACCTCGTAGGCGGCGTCGTGGTTCTTCGACGCCTCCGGGATGATCAGGTCGGAGCCGCCGGTGAACACCGCGCCGGGCTTGTCGGCCGTCTTCCCGGGGATCGGGAAGAAGCCGATCTTGCCCTTCATGTCCGGCTCGACCTCCAGCACCCGGGCCGCGCCGCCCGGCACGTTGATCATCTGGGCGACCTTGCCCTGGGCGAAGACCTCGTGCTGCGGCGGGTTGGCCTCGTCGGCGTCCTTCGGCCCCTTGCCGAGCGCCTGGAGCCGCTTGTAGAAGTCCATCCCGGCCATCGCCTGCGGGGTGTCGAGGGCGCCCTTCCACCTGTCGCCCTCCTTGACGGCGAAGTCGCCGCCCTCGTCCCAGATGAACCCGGCGAGCGCGTACCAGGTCTGACCGGTGAGGTAGATGCCCTGGTTGCCGCCTTTGTTGAGCCTGGCGGTGATCTCCAGCCATTCGTCGCGGGTCGTGGGCGGGGCCGTGATCCCGGCCTCGGCGAACAGGTCCTTGTTGTAGACGACGACCCGGTTGGCGGCGTACCAGGGGATGCCGTACTGCCTGCCGTCGATGTTGCCGGGCTGGGCCAGGCCGGGGATCCAGTCGGCGCCGCCGAGATCGGCGACCTTGTCGGTGAGGTCCCTGACGCCGCCGCTGGCGGCGTACTGGGCGACCTGGGTGTTGCCGACCTCGATCACGTCGGGGGCGTCCGTGCTGGCCAGGGCGGCGGTGACGCGCTCGCCGATGCCGTCCCAGGCCTGGATCTGGATGTCGAGGTCGACGTTCGGGCGGGCGGCCTCGTAGTCGGTCTCGAACTGCTTGATCAGCTCGTCGGTGACGCTCCCGTCCATGATCCAGACGGTGAGCTTGGCCGGTGCGCCGCTCGCGGCGCCGGTGGCGGGCGCGCCGCCGGAACCGGAGCCGGAGTCCGCGCCGGAGCCGCAGGCGCCGGCACCTGCGGCCAGGGCCAGTACGGCCGAGGCGGCCAGGAGGCGGTTTCTCATGGTGCCTTCTCTTTTCGGGGGATCATCGGGGGGTGGCCGCGCCGGGGCTCAGGAGCCGGGGACGGTGTCGACGAACGACGTCGAGGCCGCGCGGAACGCGCCGACCCGGTTCAGCACCTCGGCGGGCGCGACGACCTCGTTCCTGCTGTGGTAGACCCAGTCGACCTGCTGCCGGTAGGTACGCGGGGCGGAGCCGCCCTGGAGGTCGATGAACCACTGGTTGAACATGATCCACATGGGGGTCTCGGGGTAGTAGATGTCACCGTGGTCGGCGAAGAGACGCCCGTCGACGTAGTACTTGATCCGGCCGCCGGAGACCTGGATGACCAGGTCGTGCCAGCCGGCGAAGCTCGTGCGCTCCTCGGTGTGGGTGTTGACGGCCTGCCAGGGGTCGGCCTGGTAGGTCTCCCAGCTGGTGGCGTAGAGGATGTTCGCGGGCTCGCCCCAGCCGCCGTTGGGCAGGTACTCGAAGTCCAGCTCGCCGTAGTCCGGGTCCATGTTCTGCCGGAGCGGCGTGATGGTGAAGAACGTCTGCACCACGTGCTCGCCGTCGGGGCCGGACAGCGGCGTGTCGCTGAACTTCACCCGGGCGGCGTAGGTGCCCTCGTGGAACTTGCGCGCGGTGGTCGACAGCTCGGCCTGGACGGTGCCCGCGGCGGTGCCGTCGGTGGAGGAGTCGAGCTGCAGGACCTGGCCGCCGTTCACCGACGGGAAGCCGACCGCGCCGGGGGACCAGGTCGCGCCCGGCACGCCGGGGCCGCCCGAGGCGGAGCGCACGGTCCAGCCGCGCTGCGCCAGCCGGGGGTCGGACGAGCCGGTGTAGGAGAAGTCGTCGAACAGCGTGCCCTGCCCGCCGGGGTTCCCGGTCGGGGTGACGGTGGGCGTGGGCGTCGGTGTGGGGTCCCCGCCCCCGCCGCCCGCGGGCGTGCCCCAGGCGAGCTGCCCGCCGACGTAGACGGCCACCTTGTCCCAGTCCGCGTAGGAGGTACGGCTCGCGCCGAAGGAGTAGTCGTCGGACTGGGTGAAGTTCTGCCAGTCGGCGCGGTGGAACCTCAGCTGCATGTCGCCGGTGTTCGCGCCGGGTGCCAGCGTCCCGGAGGTGAAGCCGACCTCCAGGTAGCGGTCGGCTCCCGGGGCGGGGCTCGCCAGCGGGACGAAGTGCCCGGTCACGGTGGAGCAGCTCACCACGGCCCACGAGCAGGCGAAGCGGTAGGAGGTCTCGCCCGTGAAGTAGTAGCGGATCTTCACCTGGCTGAGCGGGACGGGCGCGGTCCCGTCGTTGACGAGCCTGAACCACGGCTCGGCCTGGGCGGTGACGGCCCCGGTGGAACTGGTCCTGTACTGCAGGCGCAGCGCCTGGGCGGCCGAGGCCGGTGCGGCCAGGGCGACGGCCGCCAGGACGAGGGGGAGGGATAAGGCGAGGATGACCTTCAGGGGGTTTCTGGACATGGTGGATCTCCTTCTGAGCAGCCCCCGAGGTGTTCGATGGCACGGCGAGGAAGCCCTCGCCCGATGTCCGGCGCGTGCGCGGGGCCCTCCGCCGGGTTCCCCGCGGGACGGAGCGGGCCTTCGCCGGTTTCCGTCAACCGCCCCGGCGGATGCGGCCCGCGTACCGGGCCTCCAGGGCGAGGTTGTGCGCGTCCCCCTCGGGGACGTTCGCCGACAGGTAGACCGGCGGCACCCGGCCGGCGGCGAGCAGTTCGGCGACGGCCCCGGTGACGACGAGCTGGGCGAGCAGGACCGAGGTGATCGTGGAGACCGCCGCCACGGCGCCGCCGCCGGGCAGCGGGAGCACCGCGTCGCCGTACGGCGCCCGGTTGTCGAGCACCACGTCGGCGAGGTCGCACAACCTGCGGCCCGAGGGGTGCCTGGCCGGCGCGGCGGAGCTGTGCGCGAGAGAGGTGATGGCGATCAGGTCGTGACCGCGCTCCTTCACCAGGGTGGCCAGTTCGACGACGACGCCGTTCACGCCGGAGCTGGAGACGATGACGAACAGGTCGCCGTCCGCGACGGGGGCGGCGTCGAGGATCCGGTGCGCGACCGCGGGGTCGCGTTCGAGGTCGTAGCGGCCGAGTTCGCTCCGGTCGGCTCCGCCGTACAGGACGATGTCCCGCAGCGCGAGCCGGTTGGTGGGCACCAGGCCGCCCGCGCGGCCGGCGATCTCCATGGCGACCGCCTCGGAGTGGCCCGAGCCGAACGCCTGGATGACGCCCCCGCCGTCCAGCGCCCCGGCGACCAGGGCGGCGGCGGCCTTGATGGGTCCCGCCTGCTCGACGGGGATGGACCGGACGAGGTCCGCGATGTGCCGGACGTACACGTCGGGGTCCGGGAAGTCCGGCACCGCCGGGTTCTGGGCCGACGGTCCGGGATCCGGCGGATCCGGGTCCGGAGGGGAGGTGCTCCCCCCTGCCACACCGGTTCCCGTGGTCATGCGCCCTCCTCTGCCGGCCGCGTGACCACGGTGCTGCGTCTGCCGACGACCTCGGCGAGATCGGTCATGTGTCTCCTTCCGGGAGCCGGTGCCCGGTCACCGCGCGGACGGTCAGGTCGAACGCCTTCCGGGTGCGTTCGTAGGTGCGCTGCGCGACCGAGACGTAGATCACGTCGAGGACGAGCAGCTGGGAGTGGATCGCGGCGAAGCCCTCGGCGCGGAAGGTCGTCTCCCTGCTGGACGTGGTGACCACCAGCTCGGCCACCTCGGCGAGCGGTGACCTCGGGTGGGAGGTGACCGCCACGGTGATCGCCCCGTGGCTGCCCGCCTCGGCGAGCACCTCGATGGCCTCGCGGGTCCTGCCGCTGTGCGAGATCCCGATCGCCACGTCGCCCTGGCCGAGCAGCGCGGCGTCGGTGAGCGCGCTGTGCGCGTCGGACCTGCACCAGGTGGGGATGCGGATGCGCTGCAGGCGGTACTCCATCTCGCTGGCCACCGCCCCGCTGCTGGAGACCCCGAACAGCAGCACCCGGCCGGCCTGGGCGATCGCTCCCGCGACCTTCTCCACGGTGGCCAGGTCGAGCTGTGACGCGGTCTCCTGGATCAGCCGGATGTCGTTGCCCGACACCACGCTCAGCACCCGGTCGAGCCCGTCATCGGGCAGGATCTCCTGCCCGATGTCGGTCTCCCAGGGCTGCTGCGCGACCCGGCCGGTCTCGGTGGCGAGGGCGACGCGCAGCTCGGCGTAGCCGCCGAAGCCGAGCGCGCGGCAGAGGCGGGTGATCGTGGCGGTCGAGGTGCCGCTCCGCTCGGCCAGGTCGACGATCGTCGACCGCGCGGCCTCCGCCGGATCGGCGAGGATCACCTCGGCCACCTTCCGCAGCGCCTCGGGCATCTCGGCCTGCTCGGCCCTGATCCTGCTCAGGAGCTCCACCGTCGTCCCCTCCCTCGTGATGGTGAAAATTATGCTCAGACTCTCCCGCGGTCAAGGCTTTTGGTGAATAATTTTTGTCATGACCGTGGTACTCGGCGTGGACGCCGGTGGGACATCATCTCGTGCGGTGGCCGTCACGACCGCGGGAGCCGTGGCGGGCCGGGGCCGGGCGGGCGGGGGCAACCCCATGGCGCTCGGCGCCCCCCGGGCGTTCGCCAACCTCGCCCTCGCCGTACGCGAGGCCCTGACGTCAGTGGATCCGGCCGAGGTCACGGCGGTGACCGTCGGGCTCGCCGGCCTGGGGATGCTGCACGATCCGGCCGTGCACACGGCCTTCGAGGAGGCCCTGCGCGGTTGCGGGCTGGCGGTCGCCCCCCGTGCGGTCGGCGACGCCGCGGCGGCCTTCGCGGCGGGTACGGCCATGCCGTCCGGGACGGTGCTGATCTCCGGCACCGGGGCCATCGCGGCGAAAATTATTGACCGCCGGCCGGTGGCGCTGGCCGACGGGTACGGCTGGCTGCTCGGCGACGAGGGTTCCGCCTTCTGGCTCGGCCGGGCGGCGGCACGCCTCGCCGTCAGGCAGTCGGCGGGAGAGCCGGGGCCGCTGAGCCGGGCGGTGGTGCGCCACCTGCTCGCCCCGGCCACCGGGACGGCCGGGGCCGCGGACCGGGAGACGCCCGGGACCGCGGACCGGGAGACGGCCGTTCCGGTCGTCCCCGGAAGGGAGACGGCCGACCTGCTCGCCACCGCGGTTCAGGCCCGGCCGCCGATCGCGCTGGCCGAACTGGCCCCGCTGGTGAGCGAGGCCGCCGCCGCCGGAGACCCGGATGCCGAGGCCATCGTGGCCGAGGCCGCCGCCCGGCTCGCCGCGACCGTGTCCCGGGTCCGCGAACCCGGTGACCGCACCCCCATCGTGCTGGCCGGAAGCGTGCTGACGAGTGAGGGGCCCGTGCGCCGTGCCGTACAGGACCTCCTCCGGCGGCGGTGGGAGGAGGCACCGGTCACCGTCGCGGGAGACGGCGCCGGGGCCGCCGCGTGGCTGGCGGTCAGGCTCCTCCTCGACCCGCGGGAGGCGGCCGGACTCCATCACCGCTTCGTCCATCCGGCATGACCGGCACCGGACGGCATGACCGGCACCGGACCTCGCGGCCTGGTGAACCCGCGTCAGCCCGCCGCGCCCGGTCCCGGCGGCATCGCCAGGGACCGCGCCTCCTCGGGGGTCAGCGCGGCACCGCGTTGCGACTCGGCGGCGAACCGGTCGTCGCCCAGGACGTCCCGGACCCGCGCGGTGATCCGGTCGACGTCACCGCGTTCGGCGGAGGAGATCGGTATGGAGCTCGACGCGCGGATCGCGGCCGCCGCGCCCAGAAGCCGGGCGGCGCGGTCGTGGTGCCCGGCCAGGCTCAGGGCCCCGGCCAGCCCGTCCAGGGTGATCGGCATGTCCCGGGAGGCGTCCATCTTCGCCACCAGGTCAAGGGCCTCCAGGTGCAGGCCGAGAGCCGCCGCGGCGTCGCCGCGCCCCTCGGCTGCGAAACCGAGCTCGGTCATGATCATTGGCAGGTACGGGGGCGGGGTCCCTCCCGCGTCGTCCTGCGGGGTCCGCTCCAGGATCTCGCGCAGGTGAGCCTCTGCGCGGTCGAGCCCGTCGTCCCTGCGGGCGGCGAAGGCGAGCCCCATCAGGGCGAAGATCCGCCCGGACTGGTGTCCCTGCTCGGTGAAGAGCCGCAGCGCCCGCTCACACAGCTCCATGGCCTCCGCGTAGGCACCGCGCTGCAGGGCGGTCCAGCCGAGCCAGCCCAGCTGCCCGGCGACCTCCGTCCACAGCCCGAGTTCCTCGGCCAGGCGCAGCCCGTCCCGCTGGAGCCGCTCGGCCCGCTCCAGGTCACCGGTCATCTCGGCCAGCCCGCCGAGCCAGCCCGTGGCCTCCAACCGGCCCCAGCGGTCGCCCAGCTCACCGAAGAGCTCCGCGCTGCGCTCGCCGTCCCGCCGCATCACCTCCAGGTCACCGCGGACGTGCGCGAGCTTCGCCCGGGCGGCGAGGGCGGCGGCCGTGCCCCACCGGTCGCCGAGCCGCTCGAAGACCGGCAGCGCCCGGTCCAGCAGCTCACCGGCCACCGCGAGATCGCCCAGATCGATCCCGGTGTAAGCGAGAAACCACTCGGCCCTGGCCCGCCCGCCCGGATCGTCGGCGACGTCCTCGTAGCGGTCCATGACCGCCCGGCGGCGCTCCTCCCAGCCGGCGGCGTCCCCGCGGAGGGACGCGATCCCGGTGTCCCAGGCCAGCGCCCTGGCCAGGAGCGCGGGGGAGGGACCGGCCTCCGGGGTTCCCGGGTGGGACGCCGGCGGCCGGGTGACGGCACCGGGGACCCCGGCCGCGGTCAGGGCCACCGCGAAGGAGCGGCGGGCCTCGCCCAGCCGCCCGCGCAGGAACCAGTACCAGGCCAGGGCGTTGACCAGGCGCAGCGCACCGTCCGCGTCCCCGTCCCCGGCCGCGGCGGTGAGCGCGGCGCGCAGGTTGGCGGCCTCCGCGTCGAGCCGGCACAACCACCGCCGCTGCTCGTGCCCGTACAACCGCGGCTCGGCCCGCTCGGCGAGATCGGTGTAGTAACGGCGGTGCCGCCGCCGTACCCGCTCGGACTCCCCCGCCTCCCGCATCCGGTCGGCGCAGTAGGCCGCCACCGACTCCAGCAGCCGGTACCGGGGCTCTCCGGTCCCGGCGGCCATGACCACCAGAGAGCGGTCCACCAGGCGGGTCAGCAGGTCCAGCACGTCCGCGGCCGGGAGATCGTCCCCGGCGCAGACGGCCTCGGCCGCCTCCAGAGTGCAGCCGTCGGCGTGTACGGCCAGGCGGCGCAGGACGACGCGCTCGGGATCGGTCAGCAGCTCCCAGCTCCAGTCGATCATCGCCATCAGGGTCCGCTGGCGCGGCGGGGCACCCCGGTAGCCGGTGGCCAGCAGCCGGAACCGGTCGTCCAGGCGGTCGACCAGGCCCTGCACGCCCAGCGCCCGCACCCGCGTCGCCGCCAGCTCCAGGGCCAGCGGGATGCCGTCCAGCCGGCGGCACAACACCGCGACCGCCGGGGCGGTGTCCGCGTCGAGGGTGAACCCCCGGTCCGCGGCGGACGCCCGCGCCACGAACAACCGGACCGAGCCGACCCGGGCCAGCTCGGCGAGATCGTCGTGATCGGGATGGTCGTGGGACGCGGGGAGTCCGGCGGCCCGGTCGGGGACCTCCAGCGGCGGGACGTTCCAGACCACCTCTCCGGGCAGGGCGAGGGGTTCCTGGCTGGTCGCCAGGAGGCGCACCCCCGGGGCGGTCCGGAGCAGCAGCTCCGCCAGCTCGGCGACCGGCTCCACCACGTGCTCGCAGTTGTCCAGCACCAGGAGCAGCCGCCGGGAGCGCAGCGCCTCGGCGAGCCGGTCCGCGGCGGTCGCCGGCGCCCCCGGTTCGGCGGGGCCCGCGCCGTCCCGGACGCCCAGCACCACCATGACCGCCTCGGCCACCCTCGCCACCGCGTCCCGGTCGGCGGGCCGGTCGAGCGCGGCCAGTTCCACCAGCCACACCCCGTCGGGGAGGGGAGCGGCCCGGTCGGCGGGATCGCCGTGGACCGCCGCGTGGCCGCAGGACGCCTGTGAGCCGGGGGAGAAATCGGTGGAGAAGCCGGTGGAGGGACCGGTGGAGGGACCGGCGGAGCGTTCGACCAGGCGGTGGGCCGTCTCCAGGGCCAGCCGGGTCTTGCCCACCCCACCGGGGCCGGTGAGCGTCACCAGCCGGTCCGTCTCCAGCCGGGCGATGATCTCGGTGACCGCGTCCTCCCGGCCGATCAGGCCGGCGACCGGCGCGGGCAGGTTCGTGGCGGGTCTCGCCGCTCCCGTCCCCGAGAAACCCGGCGCCACCGGCCCCGCCGCGGAGGGGCCCGGCACGGGTGCCCCCGCCGCGGAGGAACCCGGCGCCGCCGATCCCGCCACCGATCCCGCCGCCGAAGAGTCCGGTACGGGCGTCCCCGCCCCGGAGCTGCCGGGTACGGCGGACGCGGCCAGTGCCGGGTCCTGGGTCAGGATCGCCCGCTGCAGGGCCACCAGCTCAGGACCCGGATCCAGCCCCAGCTCGTCGGCGAGCAGGGTCCGCAGCTCCTCGTAGCTGTTCAGCGCCTCGCTCTGCCGTCCCGCGCGGTAGAGCGCGCGCATGTGCGCGGCGCGCAGCCTCTCCCGGAGGGGATGCTCCGCCAGCGTCTCGCCGAGGTCCGCGGCCAGCGAGGCGTGCTCGCCCAGTGCCAGCCGTACCTCCGCCCAGTCCTCCTGCGCCGCCAGCCTCTGCTCCGCCAGGCGGGTGGCGGCGGCCCTGGTGAACGCCTCGTCGGCGAAGTCGGCGAACGCCGGTCCCCGCCACACCGCCAGGGCCTCGGCCAGCAGCGCCGCCCTGGTCCCGGGATCACCGGCCCGGCCCGCCTCGGCGATCAGGGAGTGGAACCGGTCGGCGTCGGTGACGGCCTTGAGCGAGTATCCCGCCGGATGGTGGGCGACCAGTTCCCTGCCGCCGGGCTCGGCGTCCTCCAGCACCCGGCGCAGTTGGGAGACCTTGGCCGACAGCGCGCCCGGCGGGTTGCCGGGGAGGTCGTCCCCCCACAGGTCGTCGATCAACCGGTCGGCGGGCACCGGCCGCCCCTCGTGCACGAGGAGGTCGGCCAGCAGGGCACGGACCTTCAACCCGGGGACCGGGACCGGCTCGCCGCCGTCCGTCCACACCGCCAGCGGCCCCAGCACCCCAAAACGCATGAAAGCCACGATAACCACACGCCGCCCCGGTTCACCGGTGTTTACCGCCTGTCCGGCGGGAGCCGTAAGGCGATCGGAAACAAGCCGTAAAGGGCCCCCGGCACAGTAGGACACGTCGAACCGGAGACGAGCGCGAAGGAGGCGAGAGATGAGGCGGACGCAGACGGCGGAGAACGACCGGTTGCGCCTGGCGGTCATCATCGGCAGCACCCGCAACGGCCGGTTCGGTCCCACCGTGGCCGGCTGGTTCACCGCCCGGGCCCGCAGACGCGGGGACCTGGACGTCGACCTGATCGACCTGGCCGAGACCGGCCTGCCGCAGACCCTCATCGACCAGGACGACCCCGTCCCCGCACGGGTTCTGGCGCTGGCGGCGCGACTGGCCGCCGCCGACGCCTTCGTGGTGGTCACCCCCGAGTACAACCGGAGCTTCCCGGCCCCGCTCAAGACCGCCATCGACTGGTACTGCGAGGAGTGGCGGGCCAAACCCGTCGCCTTCGTCGCCTACGGCCGGGAGTCCGGCGGCCTGCACGCCGTCGGCCAGCTGTGCCAGATCTTCACCGAGCTGGACGCCGTCACCATCCGCGACGCCGTCCTCCTGCCCCGCTACTGGGAACTGTTCGCCGCCGACGGCACCTGGCCCAAGGCCACCGCGGACTGCAACACCGCCGTCGCGGCCACGCTGGACCGGCTGTCGTGGTGGGCCCGCGCGCTACGGGACGCCCGGGCCAGGCACGCCTATCCCGTATAAGTCACCTCTCCCCACCACATCTCGCCGTGTGAGATCTTGCTCCAGCAAGATCTTTCCGATGACGCGATCCACCCCCTACGGAGGAAACCATGAGGAAGATCATCTGCTCGACGTACGCCACCCTCGACGGCTTCATCGACGACCCCCACCTGTGGTCGATGCAGTACAACAGCGGCGACGCCATGGCGTACGCGCTGAACCTCGCGCTCGGGGCCGACGCTCTGCTGCTGGGCCGCGTCACCTACGAGGGCATGGCGCAGGCCTGGCCCAACATGGGCGGCAACCCCTACGCCGACCACGTCAACAGCATCGCCAAGTACGCGGTCTCCTCGACCCTGGACAAGCCCGCCGACTGGAACAACTCGTCGATCATCCCGGGTGACGACCTCATCGCCGAGGTGACCCGGCTCAAGGAGCAGCCCGGCGAGGACATCCTCATCTGGGGATGCGGCCGGCTGACCGACGACCTCGCCAAGCACGGCCTGCTGGACGAGTACCGCATCTGGATCTACCCCGTCATCAAGGGCGAGGGCGAGCCCCTGTTCCGCAAGGAGAGCACCGGCTCCGTGGAGCTCGTCGACACGACGGCCTTCGAGTCGGGCGTCGTCGTCCTCACCTACCGGCCGCTGAACGCGGCTGCGGCCACGGACGGGGACACGGACAGCGAGAGCTGACCGGGAGCGAATCGCGAGTGAACGTCAGGCCGCGACACCGGGCGAGCTGAGGCCTCCGGCCAGCTCGACCCGGTTGCGGCCGGCTCGCTTGGCGGCGTACAGCGCCTCGTCGGCGGCATGCAGCAGTTCCTCCAAACCCTGCCCGATCTCCAGACCCTGTCCGGCCCCCAGAGTCTGCCCGGCTTCCAGGCTCTGCCCGGCGGTCCGGCAGGCCACCCCCGCGCTGAAGGTCACCGGCACCGGCCGCCCCCCGGCCCGCACCGGCTCGGCCGCCACC
>NZ_BMQP01000011.1 GCF_014648175.1 Planobispora rosea | reverse complement strand
CCACATGCTCACAGTTGTCCAGCACCAGCAACACCTCCCGCCCGCTCAACGCCGCCACCAGCCTGCTCACCGGATCGGGCGCGCCCACCTGCGCACCCGGTCCGGTGAGTACGCCGGTCTCGTGGACGCCGAGAGCGCCGAGCACCGCCTGCGGCACCTCCGACCCGCCGCTGAGCGGCGCCAGCTCCACGAAGCAGACCTCGCCGGGATGCCTCCCGGCGACCTCGGCCGCCAGCCGGGTCTTCCCGGTGCCGCCGGGGCCGGTGAGCGTGACCAGGCGGGCCCCGGTGAGCAGCGTGCCGATCCGCTCCAGCTCCTCCGCCCGGCCGACCAGGGCGGTGAGCGGGGTGGGCACCCCCCGCCGGGAGACGGGGGCGGCCGGGGGCGGGGGAGGCGGGGTCGCGGGAGCGGCCGGAGACGCGGACGCCGGGGTCGCGGGAGCGGCCGGAGGCGTGGGCGCCGGGGCGTCCAGGGACGGGTCGGCCCGCAGGATCGCGAGGTGGACCGCCGCCAGCTCGGCGGACGGGTCGGCGCCGAGCTCCTCGGCGAGCCGCCGGCGGCAGTCGTCGAAGACGGCGAGCGCGTCGGCCTGCCTGCCGGAGCCGTACAGCGCCCGCATGAGCTGCCCGGCCAGCCGTTCCCTCAGGGGATGGATCCGCAGGAGCTCACGCAGCTCGGGCACGAGGTCGCGGTGCTCACCGAGCGCCAGTCGCGCCTCCGCCCGGTCCTCGGCGGTGGTGACGCGCAGCTCCTCCAGCCGTACGGCCTGCGCCGCTGCGAAGGGCGCGTCGCCGACGTCGGCGAGGGCCGGGCCGCGCCAGAGGCCGAGAGCCTCGTCCAGCGCGCCGGCGGCCCGCCGGTGATCTCCGGCTGCCAGGGCCGCGCGTCCCTCGGCGGCCAGCCGCTCGAAACGGTGGGCGTCGACGTCGTCGGGGCCGACGGCGAGAAGGTAGCCCGCCGGGTGGTGCACGATCAGTTCACCGCCGCCGCCACCGCCGCCGCCACCGCCGGAGCCGCTGCCGGAGCCACCGCCGTCAACGGTCTCGCCGAGCAGGCGGCGGAGCCGGGAGACCTGTGCCTGGAGCGCGTTGGCGGCGTTGGCCGGGGGCTCATCGCCGTACAGGCCGTTGACCAGCCGTTCGGCGGCGACCACCCGGCCCGCGTCCAGGAGCAGCATCGCCAGCAGGGCGCGCAGCCTCGGCCCGCCGACCGCGACGGACCGCCCGCCGAGCCGTACCTCCAGGGACCCCAGAACGCCGAACCACACGATGGGATTGTCCCAGGAGATGCGAGATCACGCGTCACCCGCGGCCGCCCCGGGCCCTCTCCCGCCGTCCCGGAGAACCCGGGGGAGCGGTGCCCGCACAACGCGGCGAGCCGTACGGGAAGGATCCCGTACGGCTCGCACGCGGGGCGCTCAGCGGGCGGTGACCTCGGCGAAGTGGCAGGCCACCGGGTGGCCGTTGCCGCGGTCGACGAGGGCCGGCTCCTCGACGGCGCAGATCTCCTGAGCCTTCCAGCAGCGGGTGCGGAAGCGGCAGCCGCTCGGCGGGTTCAGCGGGCTGGGCACGTCACCGGTGAGGATGACGCGCTCACGGGCGCGCTCCTCCTTCGGGTTGGCCATGGGGGCGGCCGACAGCAGCGCCTGTGTGTAGGGGTGGGCGGGCCGGTCGTAGAGGTCGTCCCGGGGGCCGGTCTCGACGATCTTCCCGAGGTACATCACCGCGACCCGGTCGGAGATGTGGCGGACCACCGACAGGTCGTGCGCGATGAACACGTAGGCCAGGCCGAGCCGGTCCTGCAGGTCCTCCAGCAGGTTCACCACGCCGGCCTGGACCGACACGTCCAGCGCCGAGACCGGCTCGTCCAGGATCAGCAGCTTCGGCTCCAGAGCCAGCGCGCGGGCGATGCCGACGCGCTGGCGCTGGCCGCCGGAGAACTCGTGCGGGTAGCGGTTGCCGTGCTCGGGGCTGAGGCCGACCAGGCGCAGCAGCTCGGCCACCCGGTCCGGGCCGCCGTCCTTCCAGCGGTCGTGGACCCTCAGCGGCTCGGCGATGATGTCGTTGACCGGCAGCTTCGGGTTGAGCGAGGCGTAGGGGTCCTGGAAGACGATCTGCATGTCGCGCCGGACCGGCCGCATCTGCTTGGCCGACAGGCCGACCAGTTCCTTGCCCTGGAAGCGGACCGAGCCCCCGGTGGGCTTGTGCAGCTGGAGGATCGCCCGGCCGGTCGTGGACTTGCCGCAGCCCGACTCGCCCACCACGCCGAGGGTCTCGCCCTCGTCCACGTGCAGGGACACCCCGCTGACGGCCTGGACGTGGGCCACCACCCGGCGTAGGAAACCGCCGCCGCGGACCGGGAAGTTCATCACCAGGTCCTGGACCTTGAGCAGGTGGTCGCCCGTGTCCGGCTCGCGCTGGGGCGCGGGCGTCACATCGGTCTTCACGCTCATGCCACGGTCTCGCTCTCGGTACGGAAGAACTCGGTGGGGTCCTCGGCCGCGGCCAGCTTGTCCCAGTGGTGGCAGGCCGCGAAGTGCCCGCCGCTGTCGGTCTCGGCCAGCGGCGGCTCCTCGGTCCGGCAGATGTCCGTGGCGAGCGGGCACCGGGGGGAGAACGGGCAGCCGGACGGCAGGTTGATCAGCGACGGGGGAGTGCCCTTGATCGGACGGAGCCGGGTCGCGCCGCCGCCCTCCAGCGACGGGATCGAGCCGAGCAGGCCCGCGGTGTACGGCATGCGGGGCTCCTCGAACACCGGGTCGGTCTCGCCGAGCTCGACGGGGCGCCCGGCGTACATGACCAGCACCCGGTGGGCCATGCCCGCGATCACGCCCAGGTCGTGCGTGATGAGCACGATGGCGGCGTTGACCGCGTCCTTGACCTCCAGGAGCTTCTCCAGGATCTGCGCCTGGACGGTCACGTCGAGGGCCGTGGTCGGCTCGTCGGCGATGATGACGTCCGGGTTGTTGATGACCGCCATGGCGATCATCGCGCGCTGGCGCATGCCGCCGGAGAACTCGTGCGGGTAGCTGCGCAGCCGTGTCTCGGCCTGCGGGATGCCGACCAGGTCGAGCATCTCCCGGGCCCGGGCCAGCGCGGTCTTGCGCGGCATCAGCTCGTGCGCGAGCACCGCCTCGGCGAGCTGGTCGCCGATCGTGTGCACCGGATTCAGCGCCGTCATCGGGTCCTGGAAGATCATCGCGATCTTCCGGCCGCGCAGGCCGCGCTGCTTGCGCGCCGACATCTTCAGCATGTCCTCGCCGCGGAAGAGGATCCGGCCCTTGATCCGGGCCGTCCGGGGCAGCAGGCCCATGACGGCCAGCGACGACACGGACTTGCCGGAGCCGGACTCGCCGACGATGCCCAGAACCTCGCGTTCGCGCAGGTTGTAGGAGACGCCGCGGACCGCGTGGACCACGCCGTCCTCGGTGGGGAACTCCACGGTCAGGTTCTCGACCCGGAGGATCTCCTCCTGCGAGGGCGGGCGCACCGCGTCCAGGGTCAGGCCGACGTGCACCTCCTCGGCGGAGTCGAGGATCTGGCCGGACGCCGCCGCGACCGCGGGATCGTCGAAGGTGTGCGGGTCGACCGTGTGGGGCTCGATCGGCACGTTCGGAGGAGTCGTCATTAGGCACGCACCCGGGTCTGTCGGGGGTCGAAGGCGTCACGCAGGCCGTCGCCGATGAAGTTGATCGAGAGTGCGATCAGGATGATGAACAGTCCGGGCCACCAGAACAGCCACGGGCGGACCACCATCGCGCTGCGGTAGCGGCTGATCAGCTGGCCGAGCGAGGTGTCCGGCGCCTGGATGCCGAGGCCGAGGAAGGACAGCGCCGACTCCAGCAGCACCGCGCTGGCGACCGAGAGCGTCGCGGCGACGATGATCACGCCGATGGTGTTCGGCAGGATGTGCCGGAAGATGATCCGCCTGGCCGAGGTGCCGACGGCCCGGGCGGCCTCGACGAACTCCTTCTCGCGCAGGGAGAGGAACTCGCCGCGGACCAGGCGGGCCAGCGTCGGCCAGAGGACCAGGCCGAGGAAGACGCCGAGGACGACGGCGCCGCTGTCGCCCATCATCCGGCCGATGACGGCCGCGATGATGAGGACCGGAATGGTGATCATCACGTCGGTGAGGCGCATCAGCACGGACTCGGTCCCGCCGCGGAAGTAACCGGCCACGGCGCCGACGACGGTGCCGACGACGGTGCCGACGATGCCGACGAGGAAGGCGATGATGAGCGACTGCTGGGCGCCGCGCATGGTCAGCGCGAAGTAGTCGATGCCGATGTCGTCCTGGCCGAAGGGATGCTCGCCGAGGCGGATGCCGTCCCCCCCGAGGAACTCGGGGACCACGCTGAGGGTCGGCTTGCCCTGGTTCACCAGGGCGCCGGTGTCGAGGTAGGTCTTGTCCCACCAGCCGGGGATGCCGGCGAAGCCGATGGAGCTGAACGCCAGGATGACCACGAAACCGAAGAGGATCATTCCGGCGAGGGCGGCGCGGTGCCGGAAGAACCGGCGGCGGACCATCTGCCCCTGGGTCCGGGCGACGATCGTCATTCCCTGCGCGTCTGAGGCGGTGTCAGGCCCCGTCGCCTGCGCATTGAGCGTCATGGTGCTTCTCCGATTTTCAGGACAGCCGGATGCGCGGGTCGAGGTACGCGTAGAGGATGTCGGCGATCATGTTGAAGACGACGATCGCGGTCCCCGTGACGATGAAGAACGCCATGACGGGCGTCGGGTCCACCGTGTCGAGCCCCTCGATGAACAGGTTGCCCATGCCCTGCCACCCGAAGACGTTCTCGGTGACGACCGCGCCGCCGATCACGCCGGCGAAGTCGACGGCCATCAGGGTGGTGACCGGGATGAGCCCGTTGCGGAAGGCGTGCTTGACCACGACGGTCCGTTCGGGCAGGCCCTTGGCGCGGGCGGTGCGGACGTAGTCCTGGTTCATGACCTCCAGCATGCTCGCCCGGCTGTAGCGGGTGTAGGTCGCCAGCGAGATCAGGATGAGCGCCATGCTCGGCAGCAGCAGGTGACCGGCGGAGTCCAGGTTCATCTGCCAGAAGTCGCCCTGGAAGTTGGGGGTGCGCGCGCCGATGGTGGAGATCGGGCGGCCGCGGACGCGCTCGCTGTAGCCGTTGAAGGCCTGGAGCATGCGGTCCACGAAGACGACGCCGCCGGTGAAGAGGCCGGTCAGGACGGCGGCGTTGATCGCCTGGCGGCGCTGGAGCCCGCCGAGGGCGTAGCCGAGGCCGGCGCAGACCGCGACCGTCACCAGGGCCAGGCCGATGATCTCCAACCAGGTCGGGTCCGCGAGGAGCGGGCTGAGCGCCTCGGAGGCGACCGTGCCGAGCAGGGCGGCGCCGAGGGCGGCGTAGAGCGGGCCGCGCGGGTTCAGCCCGGCGGACAGAACCGTGAAACCCACGGCCGCGGCGAGCGAGATGGCCAGGATGAGAGGCAGCCCGAAGCCGGGGTCGGCGAACCAGCGGGTCACCGAGAGCAGGGTGAAGAGCGCGCCGCCGATGAGGAGGCCGGCGGCGAAGGACAGGAGGCGGCGCTTGCGGTCCCCGACGGTGAGGGCGCCGAAGATCAGGCCGGAGAGCAGGGCCAGGGCGCCGATGACGACCGGGGGGATGCTCGGGTCCTTCAGCCAGTTGTTGAACTCGATGGCCATGTACTGCTTGAGCATCACCGCGACCCAGAAGATCGGGAGCGAGAAGCAGACGAAGGCGGCGAAGGTGACGGTGTAGTCGAAGCCGCTGTACTGGCGGAGGGCCGAGATGATGCCGATGACGATGCCGATGATGATGGCCATCACGGTGGCGGCGATGACGAGCTGGAGGGTGGCCGACAGGGCCTCGCCCAGCATGGTCGCCACATCGTGACCGTCGCGGTTCACGCCGAGGTCGCCGCGGGCGACGTTGCCCAGCCAGGTCAGATAGCGGACGGGGATCGGCTCGTCGAGCTGCATGCGTTCGACGCGGTCCGCGATCTTCGCGGCCTTGTTGGGGCTGGCATCCTGGCGGAGATCTTCCAACGGGTCGCCCGAGAGCGCCGTGAGGACGAACATGATGACGGTGGCCGCCAGGAGGACGAAGAACGAGATGACCAGTCTTCGCGCGATGAAGACGATCATTCGTCACCTCCTGCTGTGTGAGGGACTGTAGGTGCGGACCAGGGCCGGGGCCGGGGGCTTGTGCTCCCTGGCCCCGGCCCTGGGGTGGTGGGTGTTCCGTCAACCGCACGCGCGGTGTGGAGGACCTAGGACAGGCGGGTTACGACATCGCCCACTTGTCCATGTTCCAGGTGATGGTCGACTGCGCGGGGTTCGGGACCACACCCTGGATGGTCTCGTCCCAGGCGGTCAGACCGGGGTGCTGGAACAGCGGGATGGTGGCGAGGTCCTCCCACAGGGTCTTCTCGATCTCGGCGATGATCGGGTCCTGCGCGGCCACGTCGACGGTGCTGTTCAGCTTGGCGATCAGCTCGTCGACCTTCTTGTTGGAGTAGCAGCCGTTGTTGTTGCCCTTGCTCTCACCGTCGCACTTCTTCGGCGTGGTGAAGGTGGAGGCCCAGCCGCTGACCAGCGAGGAGCCGGACCAGGCGAACAGCGCGACGTCGTAGTTGTTGGCGGGCATCACGGTGCCGAAGAAGTCCTCGGAACCACCGTCAACGACCTTGAAGCCGGCCTTGTCGCAGGCGTCCTTGATCAGCTGGACCGCGGCGGTACGGCGCGGGTTCGGGGTCTGGTAGCCGATCTTGACCTCGAGGCCCGTCTTGCCGGCCTTCTCCAGGAGGGCCTTGGCGCCCTCGATGTCCTGCTGCGCGTAGGCGCCGGGACCGCCGCTGGCCTGCAGGACCGTGGCGTAGTTCTGCTGGAACGGGGCGACGTTGCGGATGTCCAGGGTCTTGGCGTCGGGAGCGATCGGCTTGATCAGGTTGTCGACGATCAGCTGCCGGGGCACGCACTTGGCGAAGGCCTCACGCAGCGCCTTGTCCTTGAACTCGCTGGAGTCGAAGTTGAAGTCCAGGTGCTCGTAGGTGTACTGGGTGGTGTTGTTGATCTTCACACCCTCCAGAGCCTTGAGCTGGTTGAGCACGTCGGGGCCGGGCTGCGGCTCGACGATCTGGACCTCGCGGTTCTGCAGCGCCTGGGCCTGCTCGTCCAGGGCGATGAAGCGCTCGACGATGGTCGGGGTGGCCGGCGGCGCGCCCCACCACTTGTCGTTGGCGACGAAGGTCAGCGACTGGCCGGCGTCAAGCTTGGAGAGCTTGTAGGGGCCGGAGGACGGGATCAGGTCCTCCGAGGGCAGCGAGCCCTCGATGACCCAGCCCTCGTTGAAGAACTTGATGCCCTTGGCGAGCTTCTTGTGGTCGGCGGCCTTGACCGCCGCGATGAAGTCATCCTCGGACAGGCCGTCCTGCTTGGCGACCACGTGGGCGGGCATGACCTCGGTGGTGCCCGGGCCGTTGGCGTGCCAGTCGGCGAACGGCTTGCTGTAGGTCAGGGTGAACTTCTTGCCACCCTTCTCGCAGTCGGGGACCTTGGTGTCCTGGACGCCGTTGGTGTCGGCGGAGGAGAAGCCCTTGACCTTGCCCGACCTGAAGGCCCACCAGAGCATGACGTCGTCACAGTCGATCGGCGTGCCGTCCGACCAGACCGCCTTGTCGTTGATCGTGTACTCGACGGTCAGCGGGTCGTCGGAGGTCTTCTCGTAGGTGCCGAAGTCCGTGTTCGGAGTGATCTCGCCGTTCTCGCCGTAGATCCAGAAGCCGGTCAGCACGCGCTGCAGGGGACCGGCGTTGCGGGTCGCGTTCTCGGCGACGGTGTTGTTGTTGTAGGAGTGGAACTCCTGCTCGTAGGCATAGGTGATCGTCGAGGCCGCCGGAGCGGAGGCGGGGGCCGAGCCCGTCGCCCCGGGCTCGGTCGCGGAGTTCTCGCCCGCACAGGCGCTCAGCAGGAGTGCACCTCCTGCCACTGCAGCTAGAAACTTGCCAGATGTCCGCGTGTGGAACACGGCAGCACTCCTTCAGTTATCCGGTTTGAGGTCAGCCGCCAGCTATGGTCGAACAAAGCTGAGCATCGTGACTCTGTTCTGGACAAGTAGGACGACAGTGGTGTTGCAGACCTGAGACCGGCAGCGTCCCAACCTGTAACAAACTCGGGCGTGAAGCCTAAAACATCGCAATAGGTGAGGATCGGGAAAAACGTAACCTTTGCCCGAATCGTCCCAGTATTTGAGATGACAGAGAGTAGCCTATCAGTGGTGTGTGGTGGCAATCCGCCCAGGACGACCGGTGATTTCCCTGCCGGAGCCGTCACGGAAGGAGAGATCGTTTCTGACGCTCCGTGATCGGAGGAGGGGGTCCGGTCTTCCCGTCATTGCGAAGAGGGCTTTCGCGGGGCCGTCGGTCCATGGTGCTGGAAAAGTTCCGGAAAGAAGGCCCCTGTCAGCGATTTCGCCGTGAGGTGAGAGGTGCGGGAGGCGGGGGTGGTCGAATCATCCTATGTATTGTGGTTTCACGGAATGTTGCTCTATATATCCCTGCCCCGCGGCCTGCGCCTGGCACTCCGTCTCGGTCCCTCCGTCTCCGTCCCTCCCGTGCCGGTCTGCGCCCAGTGTCCGGACTCTCTCCGGTGCGGGCATCCTTGAGGGCATGACAGATCAGCGTGAGGGCCCGGCGGATCAGCTGGCGGACCAGAAGGTGCTCCCCCTGGTGGTCCGGATCGAGCGGGCCGCCCCGCCCGAACGGACCGACGCCCTGGAGGCGGCGGCGCTGGCCGTGCTGTCGCTGCTCACCGACCCCCGGGCGCTGGAGGGCGAGTGGGCCGAGGCGGTGCGCAGCTGGGGGAACGGCAGGATCAGGAAGGTCGTACGGCGGGCGCGCGGGGCCGAATGGCGGCGGGCGCTCGACCTGCCGGGAATCACGGTCACGCACCGCACCGCGGAGGTCCGTGTCCATCCGCCGATCCCGCTGGACGCCTGGCCCCGGGACCTTGCCCGGCTCCAGGTCTCCGGGACCGACCTGGTCGACTCCGCCGCACCGGGACCGCCCGAGGGCGGGGAGACGGTGCTCTGGATCAACCCGGACCTGTCGATGTCGGCGGGCAAGGCCATGGCCCAGGCAGGGCACGCGGCCCAGCTCGCCTGGTGGGCCGGCGGAGAGGACGCGCGGAGGGAGTGGCGGGAGCGGGGGTTCGCGCTCGCCGTACGGACCGCCTCGCCGGAGATGTGGGCCGCGCTGAGCGGGATGGACCTGCCGACGGTGCGGGACGCCGGGTTCACCGAGATCGAGCCCGGTTCGCGCACCGTCGTCGCGGACGCCCCGTGGTTGCGCGGGGAGGACTTCCGGCCGGCCGGGTGCGGGCCGTCGCGGTCGTCCTGACCACGGGGAACACCGGATGAGGAGGACACTCGTTCCCGAAGTGTGATGGGGATTGCACACACGAAAACGGGATTTGTCGTACGCTCCCGAGCGTGCTGGATGGGCTGGGCGGTACTCAGGGGACTCAGGAGACGGATGTCGCTCCGACGGACGAGGTCGCCGGAACCGGTGCGCCCGAGATGACCGGCACCGCTCGCGGGGCACGTCCCGCGCTCCGCGTCGTGAAGCCCCTCAAGCGTTCCCGCATCGGCGACCTGCGGATGAAAGTGGTCTACCGCGTCCTCGCGGTGGCCGTCGTGCTGATCGCGGCGGCGGTCGCCGTCGTAGCCGGGCTCCTGCCGTCCGGCTCCGCGGAGCAACCGGACGAGGGGAGGCCGGGGCAGATCGCCGCGCCATCTACCGCGGCCCCCTCGTCCGGTCCCACCTCGTCGGCCGCCGTACCCGCCGCCGCGAGCAACCCCACGGCGGTGAGCAGCCCCACGGCGGTGAGCAGCCCCACGGCGGAGGCCGCTCCCGCGCCGGACGACAGTGCGGTCAAAGCGGCGCTGGCCGATCCCCGGGTGCCGGAACTGCCCGCCGACAAGCGGCTCGGCCGTCTCCCCGGCAAGGCGAGCTCCAGCAAGAGCCGCATCAGCGACGAGAAGTCCGGAGTGTCGCTGATCCGGTTCGGCAAGCCGTGGAAGCCCTATGGCGCCTCCCCCTTCGCCACCCGGCAGGTGCTGCCGCCGGTACGGGGCGCCGGGCACCGGGCGATGCTGGTGAGCTGCCCGGTCCCCACCCTGGTGCAGGCCACTCTGAAGGACACCGCCCTCATCGCGGCCCGCTGGACGCTCAACCACCACCCGAAGGGCGGCCGGATCAGCTGGGTCGCCTCCCAACCGATCAAGGACGGCTGGCTGCTCGCCTACAAGGTGGTGTACAAGATGAAGGGCAAGGCCCGCTCCTCCATGGCGGCCGTCGCGGTGACCGAGGTCGCCGGGTCGAAGCCCGCCCTCGTCTTCGTGACGATCCCCGACTCCCAGCGCACCCGCTGGCGTGACATCAACACGGTGGCGACGTCGATCAGGCCGGTGTGACCCGGGCGGGGGAACGGCCGGATCACACCGCCCCGCGGACGGGCCGGACGGCCGCCGCAGACGCGCAACCCCGCGACCCGGTCTGCCGGAACGGTCCGGCCGGAGCCGGCGGAAAGTCCGGCGCCCATCGGTAAGCTGGGCCGACGTGACCCAGATCGTGCTCGCCTCCGCGTCTCCCGCCCGCCTCGCCCTGCTCCGCAGCGCCGGACTCGACCCCAAAGTGATCGTCAGCGGGGTGGATGAGGAAGCCGTCACCGCCGACACCCCGGCCGCCCTCTGCCTCACCCTGGCGAGGATGAAGGCGGCGGCCGTGGCACAGGATCTCAACGACTCCCTGGTCATCGGCTGCGACTCGGTGCTGGAGCTCGACGGCAGGGCCTACGGCAAGCCGTCCTCCGCCGAGGACGCCGCAGCCCGCTGGCGGAGCATGCGCGGAAGGAGCGGCCGCCTGCTCACCGGTCACTGCGTGATCGACGTCTCGACCGGCCGCGAGGTCGCGGAGGTCGCCGCCACCACCGTCCGCTTCGGGACCCCCACGGACGACGAGATCGCCGCCTACGTCGAGACCGGGGAGCCTCTCAAGGTCGCGGGCGCCTTCACCCTGGACGGTCCCGGCGGCTGGTTCGTGGACGGCATCGACGGCGACCACGGCAACGTCCTGGGCATCTCCCTCCCCCTCCTGCGCCGCCTCTTCGCCGCCTTGGACGTCGCCGTCCCCTCCCTCTGGCG
Source organism: Planobispora rosea (assembly GCF_014648175.1). Lineage (GTDB taxonomy): Bacteria > Actinomycetota > Actinomycetes > Streptosporangiales > Streptosporangiaceae > Planobispora > Planobispora rosea. The sequence continues at coordinate 205,601 of NZ_BMQP01000011.1, read as the reverse complement.
CCCTCTCCCGGCCCGGTAGTCCCCAAGCCCCGGCACCGGTGCGGCGGGTCGTGGCGCGGCGGTCCCCGGCGCCGTCGCGCGGTGACCAGCCGATCCCGATAGCCTTCACGGCATGGGTGTAATCCGCTCTTTCAAGGACGGCATCGGCTTTTTCCTCCAGGGACTGCGCTGGGTGGCCCGGCACCCCCGGTGGTGGCTGTTCGGGCTGGTCCCCGCGCTGATCGTGTTCGTCCTGTACGCCGTCGGGCTCTACTTCCTCGGGGTCAACGCGGGAGGCATGGCCGAGTGGGCGACACCCTTCGCCGACGGATGGACCGAGGCGGCCAGGAGCGCCTTCCGCTTCCTGGTCGGGGTGGTGTTCCTGGGCGCCGGACTGGTGCTGGCCGTGGTGACCTTCGCCGCGGTGACCCTCGTCCTCGGTGAGCCGTTCTACGAGAAGCTCTCCGAGAAGGTGGAGGAGTCCTACGGCGAGGTGCCCCGTGATCACGAGGTGCCGTTGTGGCGGTCGATCCCCAGGTCGATCAAGGACAGCCTGGTCACCCTCGGCTACCTGCTGTTGTTCACGATCCCGCTGTTCTTCCTCGGGTTCGTGCCGGTGATCGGGCAGACGGTGGTCCCGGTGCTCGGCGCCATGGTCTCGGGGTTCTTCCTCACCGTGGAGCTCACCGCGCTGGCCATGGAGCGCCGGGGCCTGGCGCGCAAGAACCGCTTCGCCGTGCTCCGTGCGAACAGGGCCTCCGCCCTCGGGTTCGGCGTGCTTGTCTTCCTGCTCTTCCTCATCCCCCTGGGAGCGGTGATCGCGATGCCCGCCGCCGTGGCGGGCGCGGCCATCATGGTCCGGACGCGGCTGGCACCCGCCGTCGCCCCCTCCGGGGCCGGGCAGCCCGGACACCTCCCGCCGGGTACCGTACGGCCAGGGGCGGTGCCGCCCGGGCAGTTCCCGTCCGGTGGTGCTTTTCCACAGGGACGCTGAACCGCCGGCGGCCGTCCACAGGACTCCCGGGTGGAGAGAACGCCGTAGCCGGATCCGGCCAGACTTCCGGCCATGACAACCGACATCCCGGCCCAATGTCCCGGTCTCCTGCTGGGTTCCACGGAGGACCTCCTCGGCGCGGTGCCCTACCTGCTGGGATTCCATCCCGCCGACAGCCTCGTCGTGATCGGCCTGAGGGGAGCGCCGCCCCGGGCCCGCCTGCACCTCACCGCCCGGTGGGACCTGCCGCTGGCCGTCCCGGAGGTCGACCGGGTCGTCTCGCTGCTGGGCAAAGAGGAGATCACGCGGGCCGTCGTCGTGGGATACGGCCGGGGGCCTCTGGTGACCCCGGCGGCCGACGCCGTCATCACGTCGTTGCGGGAGGAGCGGATCGCGCTCCTCGACGTGCTCCGGGTGGAGGACGGGCGCTACTGGTCCTATCTCTGCTCGCGCGCCGACTGCTGCCCGCCCTCCGGCACGCCGTACGATCGGGAGAGCGGCGTGATCGCGGCGCAGGCCACGGTGCACGGGCTGACCGCCCTGCCCGACCGTGCCGCCCTGGAACGCTCGCTGGCCCCCCTCGAAGGGCCCGAACGGGCGGCTATGGGCCGGGCCACCGCCCGCGTCCTGGAAGGACTGCGCATCCGGCTCGCTGAGTGCGAGGACGCCGACAGGTTCGCGGGGGAGTTCGTCGCGGGCGGGATCGCCCGGGTGCGCGAGGCTCTGGAGGTCTACGCCTCGGGCGGGCGGCTCGACGACGAGCAGGCGGCCAGGCTCGGCCTCGATCTCGCGATGATCCGGGTCCGTGACGAGGCCTGGGCACTGATCGCCGGCAAGGACCGCGACGTCCATCACCGGCTCTGGCGGGATCTCACCCGACGGCTGGAGCCGGAGTTCGCGGCTCCGGCCGCTTCCCTGCTCGCCATGACCGCCTGGTGCCAGGGAGACTCCGCCCTGGCGGGGATGGCTCTGGCCCGGGCCCGGGACGCCGACTCCGGCTACTCCATGGCCAACCTGCTCACGCAGGCGCTACGCCGTATGCTCCCGCCGCAGGCGCTCAACGACAGGATGCCCAGCCCGGAAGAACTCGATGAGGAGATGGGCGCTCCCCGGGCCTCCTGGCTGCTTCCGGTGACGGCCTTCCTGGGGGAGGCGCCTCCCGACGCGATCGCCCTGGCCGGATGACCACCGGGTCCAGCCGATCGCGGGCGGCGGCCGGCGATCAGCCCTCTTCGCGCTTGCGGCGCTCGTTGTAGGCCCGCATCCGGGCCGGATAACCGGTGAGCTGCACGTCGTAGACAGGAAGGGCGAGGTTGCGGGCTATCTTGCCGATCACCGCGGGGGAACCGACCCGGCGCCGGGTCCACTCGCCGTCGTCGGCCACGGCGACGGCCGTGGTGTCCGTGGCGAAGGTCTCCGGTTCGACGTAGAACTCCACACCCCGCCGTGACTTCGCGAAGGCGATGAGCGCCTCGATGTCGGCGTCGTTCGCCTCACGATCGAACTTGGCGATCCTCGGTCCGCGCAGACGCCTCAACCCATAGCGATCCCGCCATCTCATGTTCCTTTTTATACATCCCTGGGCCATTCCATGGCGGACTCCAGGGAGGACTCTCGGGGACAGGTAAGGGAGAACCCGGATGTGCTGGGCGCCCCCGCCGGACGAACATGGAGGTCACAACGACGAAAGGGAGTTCGGTTCCATGGCAGGCACAGCGACACCGCCGGCGAATCCATGGCACGGGCACGTTCCGGCAGCGGGCCCGAGGCCGGGCTACGCCGATCTCAGAGTGAGCAACCAGGACCGTGAGCAGGTGGTCGAGCACGTCAAGGCGGCCTACGCGGAGGGGAGGCTGGACAAGCTCGAGTTCGACGACCGGCTGGAGCGGGCGATGACGGCCCGGGTCCACGGCGACCTCATGCCGATCATGCACGAGCTGTACGGCACTCGCGGGCCGGCACCGTACCCGCCCACGCGGAGTGCGGTCATTCCGGCCCCGGGCTACGGCAACGGTCCCGGCTGCGGCGGGGCGCGGGCGGGCAGCGGCGGAGACCGCGTGGGAGCGGCGGCGGCTCACCTGCTCCCGCTGCTGACCGGACTGGTCGTGCTCGGACCTCTGATCATGCTGCTGGCGGCGGGCAGGACCTCGCCCTACATCCGAAGGCACGCGGTAGAGGCCCTCAACTTCCAGCTGACCCTGATCGGCGCCTCCGTCCTGCTCGGGATCACGGTCGTCGGCGCCGTGCTGATCCCCGTGCTCTGGGTCGCGGGCGTGGTGCTGTCCGTGGTCGGCGGTGTGGCGGCTCTGGGAGAGGGGAACTTCCGTTACCCGTTCACCCTTCGTCTGGTGAAGTGACCCCGCCTCCCGCTGCGAAGGATCGTCACTCCGGGCGGACGGGAGCGTTCGGAGTGCGGGGGTCCGTCGGGGCCGGGGCGGGGAACGCCCGGGCCGGGAAGGCGGGGCCGGGGTCACGGAGGTCGAGAGGAGACGGGGCCGAATCCCAGGAGCTTGAGTCGTGGGGGCCTGGGTCGTGGGGGCCTGGCTCCTGGGTGAGGTGGAGGGGCCGGGGGGTCAGAGCATCAGGGAACGGACGGTGTCCACGGTGTCGGCCTGGTCGGCGGTCTTGTCGGGACGGTAACGGATGACCCGTGCGAAGCGCAGGGCCATGCCACCGGGGTAACGGCTGGAGCGCTGGACGCCGTCGAAGGCGATCTCGACGACGAGCTCGGGGCGGACGGCGACGGTCCAGTCGTCGGTGGGGCCTTCGGCGAGTTCCAGGAAACGTTCGGTCTGCCAGGTGAGGAGCTCGTCGGTCAGGCCTTTGAAGGTCTTGCCGAGCATGACGAAGCCGCCGCCGGGGTCGCGGGCTCCCAGATGGAGGTTGGACAGCCAGCCCTCCCGGCGGCCGCTGCCCCATTCGGCGGCGAGAACGACCAGGTCCAGCGTGTGCCGGGGCTTCACTTTGATCCAGCCTGCGCCCCGCCGCCCCGCCGCGTAGGGGGTCTGCAGCGACTTCACCACCACGCCTTCGTGACCCTCCCTGATCACCTCGGCGAAGAACGCCTCGCCGCTCGTGGCGTCGTCGGTGACCAGCCGGGGCGTGACCAGCTCGGGTGGAACGGTCCGGGCGAGCGCCGCGTGGCGTTCCTCGCCGGGCAGATCGAGGAGGTCGACGCCGTCCACCCGCAGCGCGTCGAAGAAGAACACGCTCAGCGGTGTGGCCCGGCGGGCCTTGTCAACGTCGGTCCGGCTGGCCACACGACCGGAGGTGACCTGGAAGGGGGCGGGGCGGCCGTCCGGCCGCAGGGCGATGACCTCCCCGTCGAGCACCAGATCCGCGGCCGGGAACGCGCGGACCGCCTCGACCACTTCGGGCACCTGCCCGGTGATCTCGTCGAGGGTGCGGCTGAACACGGACACGGCGTCGCCGGAACGGTGCACCTGGATGCGGACGCCGTCCAGCTTCCACTCGATGGCGGCCGGACCGCCGAGCTTGTCCAGCGCCGCCGCGACGGAGGCGGCGCTCTGCGCCAGCATCGGCGCGACCGGGCGGCCCACCTCCAGGTGGAAGGCCCGCAACGCCTCGACCCCGCCGCTCAGCGCGGCCGCGCCCACGGCGGGCAGCCAGCCCCGCAGGGTCAGGGCCCGCCGCACCTCGGCGGCCGGTGCTCCCGCCGCCTTCGCGATGGCCTCGACCATCACCCCTTCCAGCGCGCCCTGCCGCAGCTCGCCGCGGATCAACCGGGACAGGAAGGTCTGCTCGGGAGCGGTGAGCGCGGCGAACAGTTCCGTTACCAGGGCCTTGCGCGCTGCCTGGGAGCCCGGGCCGGCCTGGGCCTTGACCCGGCTGAGCAGGTCGTCGACCTGGCGCAGGGTCGCGGTCGCGGCGAGCCGGGGATCGGGGAGGTCGCGCAGGCTCGTCCAGCCGACGCCGATCTGCCGCTGGGGCAGGTCGCCTGAGAGGTAGGCGATGGCGATCTCCGCCTCGTCGGGTTCCACCCGGCCGAGCAGCTCTGCGAGGTGGCGGATCTTCGCCAGCCGGGCGGAGTCGGCGGCCACGGCCGCGGAGGTTCGGGCGAGATCGATCAGCAGCACAGGAATCAGCCTATGAGCTGAGGGCGACAATCCGGCAGAGCGGTCCCGGGATTCCCTATCGATCTACACCGTAAAGCGGAGAGGTGTTCTTCGCCGCCGACGCACCGTACGGCGGCGCCGGAGACCACCGTCACCCACCTCGTCGTACCGGCGCCGGAAGAGCCTCACCAAGGGAGGCGGCAGTCGGTGCAGGGGAGGCGGCAGAGCGGTGCGGCCGGGCGGTGCGGGGAGAGGGCTGGAAAACGGGGCCGGGCGGTGCGGGAAGGGCGCCGTGTATGGGAGGAGGGAAGGGCGCCGTGTATGGGAGGAGGGAAGGGCGCCCGGCGTGGTGGCCGGGCACCCGGGGGTGTCAGCGGACGCCGAGCAGGTCCACGACGAAGATGAGGGTCTCACCGGGCTTGATGACGCGGCCCGCGCCGCGGTCGCCGTAGCCCAGGTGGGGCGGGATGACGAGGCGGCGGCGGCCGCCGACCTTCATGCCCGCCACGCCCTGGTCCCATCCCGCGATGACCTGACCAGAGCCGAGCGAGAACTCGAAGGTGTCACCCCGGTTCCAGGAGGCGTCGAACTCCTCGCCGGTGGAGAAGGCGACGCCGACATAGTGCACGCTCACCTGGTGACCAGGCTTGGCCTCCGGGCCGGTCCCCTCGACGATGTCGATGATCTGCAGCTCCTTGGGCGCGTCGCCCTCCGGGAAGTCGATCTCCGGCTTCTCCAGTGCCACGTGGTCTCTCCTTGATCGGATAGGTGCCGGCCGAGGTCCAACCGGCCGGACGACTCTACGGGGTTCACGGCCTCGGGGGTGACAGGAGGACGTGACGGCTCTTGCGTCGTACGCTCATGGAGATCGTGAGGAGGCGGGATGCGTACGCCGTACGGGCCGGAGGAGATCCTGGTCACCGGGAAGGTCGCGGTTGTGACCGGCGCCGCGAGGGGACTGGGCAGGGCTATCGCGGAGATCTTGCGGAGTTTCGGCGCCGAGGTGGCGCTCTGTGACCGGAAGCCGATCGACGGGTTCGGCGACGCGTTCACCATGACCATGGACGTGCGTGATCCGATGGCGCTGGAGGTGTTCGCCCAGGCGGTCGAGGAGCGGTTCGGCCGGGTGGACGTGCTGGTCAACAACGCGGGGGGCACCTTCCACGCGGCTTTCGCCGACGTCTCGCCGCGGGGCGAGAACATGTTGATCGAGGAGAACTTCACGCAGGTCACCGCAGTGATCCGGAGGTTCCTGCGGCTGATGCCCGAGGGCTCCTCGATCGTCAACGTGACCTCCAGCGAGGCGCACCAGGCCGCCCCCGGGTTCGCGGTCTACGCGGCGATGAAGGCGGCCGTGGAGAGCCTCACCCGGTCGCTGGCGCTGGAGCTGGCTCCGCTGGGGATCCGGGTGAACGCCGTCGCCCCCGACGCCCTGCCCACCGGAGGGGAGGAGGCGGTCCGGGAGCGGATGCTGGCCGATCCGCTGCCCTTCGAGCCGGTACGGCTGCCGCCGCTGGGGCGCCTCGGCGATCCGGCGGACGCCGCCGCGGCGGTGGTGTTCCTGGTGAGCCCGATGGCCGGGTTCATCACCGGGACCACCCTGCACGTCGACGGGGGCATCAACGCGGGGGGCGGCTGGCGCAGGGTCTGACCCCGGGGGCCGTTTCCCGGAAACGGTCCCCGGGACCGGGGCGAGGTCAGGCCCGCAGGCCGTTGTTCCGGATGACCTCCCGGTACCACAGGGCGCTGTCCTTGGGCGTCCGGCGCTGGGAGGCGTAGTCGACGTGGACCAGGCCGAAGCGCTTGGCGTATCCCTCGGCCCACTCGAAGTTGTCCATCAGCGACCACACCAGGTACCCGCGGAGGTCGACCCCGGCGGTGAGCGCGGCGTGCGCGGCGCGGAAGTGCCCGTCGAGGTAGGCGATCCGCCGCTCGTCGGCGACCCGGCCGTCGGTGAGCACGTCGTCGAAGGCGGCGCCGTTCTCGGTGATGACCAGGGGGGTGCCCGGGTAGTCGCGGGCGACCCTGGTCAGCAGCTCGGTGAGGCCGGACGGCACGACCGACCAGCCCATCGCGGTCTTCTCCTCCTCGCCCTGGACGAACGCGATGCCCTCGCTGCCCGGGTGGACCGGGTTGGCGGGCTGCCCGGCGCGCGTCTCGACCCGGGTGGGGCTGTAGTAGTTGATGCCGAGCAGGTCGACGGGGGCGGAGATGAGGTCCAGGTCGCCGTCGCGGACGAAGGACCAGTCGGTGAACCTGCGGGTGCGCTCGACGACGTCGGCGGGGTACTCGCCCTTCAGGACCGGGTCGAGGAAGATCCGGTTGTGCAGGCCGTCGATGATCGCGATGGCCTCGGGGTCGGGACCGCTGATGGGGGCGAGGTTGAGGGTGATGCCGACCTGTGCCGCCCCCGCGGCACGCAGTTCGGCGGTGGCCAGCCCGTGGCCCAGCAGCAGGTGGTGGACCGCGGCGAAGGCGGCCCCCGGCTCGGCGCGGCCGGGCGCGTGGATCCCGCAGCCGTAACCGAGGAAGGAGGAGCACCAGGGCTCGTTGAGGGTGGTCCAGGTCTGGACCCGGTCGCCGAGCCTGCCGTACACGACGGCGGCGTACTCGGCGAAGCGCTCGGCGGTCTCCCGGCTGGTCCAGCCGCCCCGGTCCTCCAGGGACTGCGGCAGGTCCCAGTGGTAGAGCGTCACGATGGGCGTGATGCCGTGGTCGTGCAGCTCGTCGACGAGCCGCTCGTAGAAGTCCAGGCCGCGCGGGTTGGCCGGGCCGGACCCGTCCGGCTGGATCCGGGGCCAGGCGATCGAGAAGCGGTAGGCCTGCATTCCGAGGTCGGCCATCATGGCCACGTCCTCGCGGTAGCGGTGGTAGTGGTCGCAGGCCACCTCGCCGGTGTGGCCGCCCACGACCTTGCCGGGAGTGCGGGAGAAGGTGTCCCAGATGGACGGCGCGCGGCCGTCCTCGCGCGCCGCTCCCTCGATCTGGTAGGCGGCGGTCGCGGTTCCCCAGAAGAAGCCCGGCGGGAAGGTCAGGTCGCCCGCGGGTTCGCCGGAGGTCTCCGCGGATAGCTCAGTGGACATTCCTGTGGACAGGCTCATTCTTCGCCGCCCCTTTCGCCTCGCCGTCAATCCGCCTCGCCCCGTGCGGCAGAGAGCGCTCTCACACAGCATCGGGGCAGCCGAACGGGCATGTCAAGGAGGATGCTCCTGAACCTTGGGAAAGGCCAGGAAGACCTGCCGGAGAGGCGTCCGCGTCCGGCCCGGTACCCATAAGAGAGCGCTCTCTCAAAGGGTTTCGGCCGGAGACTCCGCCCGTCCGCGGACCCGGCGCCGGGAAGACGCCCTCCGGTGCCCCGGCGACCTGCTCCGCCACGGCGTCCTCGCATTTTGGGAGCGCTCCCACAACTCCGGAAGCGTACCCTCTCCTTTCCCTGGGAGCCAGGCGGGCCGTTCCGTGAGGTGATCGGGAGACACGCTGTGCTGACTCCTCCGGCGGTTCTGCCGCTCCCCGTGGCGGCCGCTCGGCGGGTTCCGTCGTCCTCCGGTGTCCCGCACCACCGCGGGCGACCCGGTGCCCGGGGCGCGACGTGCCGTACGCCGCCGGCCGGTGGTCGAGCGGGGCTCCGCCTGGCGTATATTCGAGAGCGCTCTCACTTCCGCTCCTCCCGCGCTCCTCCGCGCCTCCCGGGGCGAGAAGGGTGAAACTCCGCCTTATCAAGTCCGTAACCGTAGTGTCACGGACGTTGACACCATATCGGCCCCACCGCAAAGCTCAGAGAGCGCTCTCACCGGCGTGTGGGCTGCTCGGTCACCACAGCGGGACGCGGGCTCGCGCGGCGGCCTGCGGGCGTCGTGAGGTAGCCGGTCGACCCGCCGGACGGGTCCGACCCGCCGGACGGGTCCGACCCGGCAAAGTAATGGAGGAAGGGTCCATGTCACTCCTCTCTCGTCCCGCCCGTGTCGCCCTGGTCGCGGGCGGCGTGGGTCTGGCGCTGGCCGTCACCGCATGCGGCTCGGCCACGCCGGGCACCTCGGCGGCGGGCGGCAGCGGCACATCCGCCGACTGCGCGCCGTTCACGCAGTTCGGCAAGCATGACGGCAAGAAGGTCTCGATCTACTCGCCGATCCGCGATGTCGAGGCCGACCTGTTCCAGCAGGCCTGGGCGCCGTTCGAGAAGTGCACCGGGATGAAGATCACATATGAGGGCACCGGCGAGTTCGAGGCGCAGATCCAGGTCCGCTCCGACGGCGGCAACCCGCCGGACCTCGCGTTCTTCCCGCAGCCCGGTCTGCTGGAGCGCTTCGCCGGGGCAGGCAGGATCAAGCCCGCCCCCGCAGAGGTGAAGAAGCTCGCCGAGCAGAACTGGTCGGCGGACTGGGTGGAGTACGGCACGGTCGACGGGACCTTCTACGCCGCCCCGCTGGGCGCCAGCGTGAAGTCCTTCGTGTGGTACTCGCCGGGCATGTTCAAGGAGAAGGGCTGGGCCGTCCCCACGACCTGGGACGAGCTCATGAAGCTCAGCGAGACCATCGCCGCCGCCGGGATCAAGCCCTGGTGCGCGGGCATCGAGTCCGGTGAGGCCACCGGCTGGCCCGCCACGGACTGGATCGAGGACGTGCTCCTGCGCGAGCTCGGTCCCCAGGGCTACGACGACTGGGTGGCTCACAAGATCCCCTTCAACGACCCCAAGGTCGTCGCCGCGGTCGACCGGGTCGGCGCGATCCTGAAGAACGACAACTTCGTCAACGGCGGGTACGGTCCGGTCAAGAGCATCGCCAGCACCGCCTTCCAGGAGGGCGGCGTGCCCATCACCGAGGGCAGGTGCGCGCTGCACCGCCAGGCCTCCTTCTACGCCAACTTCTGGCCCGAGGGCACCGAGGTGGCCGAGGACGGCGACGTGTTCGCCTTCTACCTGCCCGGCAACGACCCGGCCGAGAAGCCGGTGCTGGGCGCGGGCGAGTTCGTCGCGGCCTTCGCCGACCGCCCCGAGGTCCAGGCCGTCCAGGCCTACCTGGCCACCGGTGACTTCGCCAACGCCCGCATGAAGCTGGCCACCTACGTCTCGGCCAACAAGGGCGTCGACATCGGCAACGCGCAGAACCCGATCGACAAGCTCTCCATCCAGATGCTCCAGGACCCGGACACCGTCTTCCGGTTCGACGGCTCCGACCTGATGCCGGCCGCGGTCGGCGCGGGCGCCTTCTGGAAGGGCATGACCGACTGGATCAACGGCAAGGAGACGAAGGAGACCCTCGACTTCATCGAGGCCTCCTGGCCGAAGTCCTAGGCGGGTCCCGGGGCGGGGAGGACAACCCCGCCCCGGGACGAGGGCATCCGGCGGAGCCGGGCGTTCCCGTACCGCACGACCCTTTCGGGAGTCCCCCTCGATGAACCTCGACTTCGACTTCGCCGCGGAGCAGCCGAAGCTCGTGCAGCTGCTGCTGGGCGTCGTCGCGTTCTGCGCGGTGGTGGCCCTGCTGCTGCTCGTGCTCGACCGCGCGCCGATGCGGCGGCGGGCGCGGCTGCACGCGGCCGTCCTGCTCGCCCCGGCACTCGTCCTGCTCGCGATCGGGCTGGTCGTGCCGGCGGTGCGCACCACCCTGCTGTCGTTCATGAGCGGCGACGGCACCGCGTGGGTGGGGCTCGACAACTACATCTGGATGTTCACCCAGCCCGAAGCGGTGACGGTGCTGCGCACCACCCTCGTCTGGGTCGCGCTCGTCCCCGTCCTGGTCACAGCGGTGGGCCTGCTCTACGCCGTCCTGGTCGACCGCACCCGCTTCGAGTCGCTCGCCAAGTCGCTGGTCTTCCTCCCGATGGCCATCTCCTTCGTGGGCGCGGGCATCATCTGGAAGTTCGTCTACGCCTACCGGCCGGAGGGCGCCGACCAGATCGGCCTGCTCAACCAGCTCGTGGTGGCCTCCGGCGGCACGCCCCGGCAGTGGTTGCAGGAGCCTCCGTTCAACACGCTGTTCCTCGTCGTGGTGATGGTCTGGATCCAGGCGGGCTTCGCCACCGTGGTCCTGTCTGCCGCGATCAAGGGCATCCCCGCCGAGATCGTCGAAGCCGCCAGGCTCGACGGCGCCTCGCCGGTCCAGATGTTCCTCCGGGTGACGCTGCCCAGCATCCGCCCGGCCCTGATCGTGGTGCTGGTCACCCAGTCGATCGGCACGCTCAAACTGTTCGACATCGTGCGCACCATGACCGGCGGTCAGTTCGACACCAGCGTCATCGCCAACGAGATGTACAACCAGGCGTTCCGGTACGGCGAGACCGGCAAGGGCGCGGCGCTCGCGGTCTTCCTGTTCGTCCTCGTCACGCCCATCGTCGTCTACCAGATCCGCCAGCGCCGGGAGGCCGTCCGATGACGACTGTTTCGAGCACCGTCACGGTGGTGCGGCCCGGCGCCGAGGACGCCGGGGGCGCCGCCCGGCGCGTCCGGAGAAGCCTGACGAGCCGGACCGCCAGCGCCGTGGCGATCGTCATCGCGCTGCTGTGGACCACCCCGACCTTCGGGCTGTTCCTGTCGTCGCTGCGGCCCGAGGACCAGATCAAGAGCACCGGCTGGTGGACGTTCTTCTCCGCTCCGGACCTCACTCTGGAGAACTACCAGCAGGTGCTCTTCGGCACCTCCTCGTCCTCCGGGCGGATGGCCGGCTTCCTGATCAACTCGATCGTCATCACGATCCCGTCGGTGCTGTTCCCGCTGGCCTTCGCCGCCCTCGCGGCGTACGCGCTGGCCTGGGTGCCCTTCCGCGGGCGCGACTGGGTCTACATCGGGATCTTCGCCCTGCAGGTCGTACCGCTGCAGATGGCGCTGGTGCCGCTGCTGTCCTTCTTCTCGGAGGGGGTCTCGGTCTCCGGCGTCCAGCTCCTGCCCGCCTGGGAGCTGGAGGGCACGGCCCGCTTCGCGCAGGTGTGGTTCGCGCACACGTGCTTCGCCCTGCCGCTCGGGGTCTTCCTGCTGCACAACTTCATGTCGGAGCTGCCCGGCGAGCTGATGGAGGCGGCCAGGGCGGACGGCGCGACCCACGGAGTGATCTTCCGTGCGATCGTCCTGCCGCTGGTCGCGCCCGCGCTGGCCGCCTTCGGTATCTTCCAGTTCCTCTGGGTGTGGAATGATCTGCTGGTAGCTTTGATCTTCGCCGGCGGCACCGCCGAGACGGCCCCCATGACGGTCCGGCTCGCGCAGATGGCCGGGACGAAGGGCAACGAGTGGCAGCGCCTGACGGCCGGGGCGTTCGTCTCGGTGATCATCCCGCTGATCGTCTTCCTGTCGATGCAGCGGTACTTCGTACGGGGCCTGCTGGCGGGCAGTGTCAAGGGCTGAGCCGTCGAGGCTGGGCCGTCAAGGATCGGTCATCCGTGCCTCCGCCCGTCCCCCTCGGACGGCGGCCCGGATGGGTTATCGTCATGGCTATTCCTGTTCTGGAGGAGCGCGATGAAACGCCCCACCCTGGAGGCGGTCGCCGCCCGCGCGGGAGTCTCCCGGGCCACTGTCTCGCGGGTGGTCAACGGCCAGCCGACGGTCGCTCCGGGCATCCGCGAGGTGGTCATGCGCGCGGTGGAGGAGCTCGGCTACGTCCCCAACGCGGCGGCGCGCACCCTGGTCAACCAGCGCACCGACTCCGTCGCCCTGGTGGTCTCCGAGTCGCCCACCCGGGTCTTCTCCGACGACCCGATGTTCTCCACGGTGATCCGCTCGGCCAGCGCCGAGCTGGAGGCGGCCGACAAGCAGGTCGTGCTGATGCTGGCCGGGTCGGCCCGGAGCCACGCCCGGGTGGAGCGCTATATCGCCGGCGGCCACGTCGACGGCGTCATGCTCTTCTCGATGCACGGCGCCGACCCCCTGCCCGCCGCGATCGCCCGCATGCGCGTCCCGGTGGTCTCCTACGGCAGGCCCGCCGTCCCGGTGGACCTGCCGTACGTCGACAACGACAACGTGGGCGGCGCGGAGCTCGCCGTACGCCACCTGATCGACTCCGGCCGCCGCCGGATCGCCACCATCGCCGGCCCCCAGGACATGATCGGGGGGCAGGACCGGCTGACCGGCTACCGGAACGTCATGCGCGGCTCCGACCGCCGCTCGATCATCGCGGTCGGCGACTTCACCCGGGAGTCCGGGGCGGTGGCGATGCGCCAGCTGCTGGAGGACGATCCGCACCTCGACGCGGTCTTCGTCGCCAACGACCTGATGGCCGTCGGCGCGCTGCAGGCGCTGCGCCAGGCGGGCCGGAGGGTCCCGGACGACGTGGCCGTGATGGGGTTCGACGACATCGAGGCGGCCCGCTACACCGAGCCGCCGCTGACCACGGTCCGCCAGCCCATCGTCGAGCAGGCGGCCGCGATGGTCCGCCTGCTGCTCGGCCTGTTCTCCGGCGGTTCCACGGACCCGGTCATCCTCCCCACCGAGCTGGTCATCCGCGAGTCCGTCTGACCGGGTCCGCCGGGTCTGGTCCGCCGGGTCAGGAGCGCTTCCGCGGCGCGGCCGCCGGCTGCTCGGGGGCGTGCTGCTCGGGGACGGAGTGCGCCGGAGCGGTGGGGTTCTCGGCCACCTGCTGCTGGGAGATGGAGTGCGCCGGAGCGGTGGGGTTCTCGGCCACGGGCTGCTGCGGGGTGAGGGACTGGGCCGGGTCGGCGGGCCGGCCCATGGCGGGGTCGTACAGCCCGGCCGAGGGCGGGGGCTCGACGACCACGGTGTCGGCCGGCATGGGGGCGCCCTCCAGCACGGCGCGGGCGTGGTCGTAGTGGGAGGTGGCGACCAGCACGTCGTAGCGGCCGGCGACGATGGCGCTGCGCGAGGCGAAGTCCCGCTTGCCGCGGGTGAAGTAGTGGTTGATGAACCCGAACGCGGCGCCCATCACGGCGCCCCACAGTCCCGCCCAGAGCACGAGCATGAAGAAGGAGAGCGTGGTGGAGGTGAACAGGCCGAGGAACGCCCCGACCACGAGGCCGAAGAGCACGCCGCTGCCGGCTCCGGCGAGCGCGGCCCGGCCGTTGGTCATCCTGCCGGTGACGGTCTCCTCCAGCCGGAGGTCGCTGCCGACGATCGCCGTGTGCTCGACGGGGAATCCGGAGTCCGAGAGGGTGTCCACGGCCCGCTGCGCGGCCAGGTAGTTGTCGTAACCGACCAGGGCCCTCCGGTCGACGGTGACCGGGGTGTCCAGGCCGAAGGGTAGCTGTGTCATGTCCTTTCGCCCTTCCGAGTGGGGGTGCTCGAAGGGCGGCTACCCGGGGCGCGCACGACGATGCGCGCCCCGGGCCGGTTTTCCGGTGGAGCGGGGAAACGCCCCTCTACCAGCTCTGGTGGAGCGGCATGCCCTCGCTGTAGCCGGAGGAGCTCTGCACGCCGACCACGGCGCGCTCGTGGAACTCCTCCAGGTTCGCGGCCCCCGCGTAGGTGCAGGAGGACCGCAGGCCCGCCACGATCGCGTCGATCTGGTCCTCGACGCTGGGCCGTACCGGGTCGAGGTACATCCGGGAGGTGGAGATGCCCTCCTCGAACAGGGCCTTGCGGGCCCGGTCGAAGGGGGAGTCGTCGGCGGTGCGGAGCTTCACGGCGCGGGCGGAGGCCATGCCGTAGTTCTCCTTGTACGTGCGGCCGTCGGCGGCGGTGCGAGCGTCGCCGGGGGACTCGTACGTGCCGGCGAACCAGGAACCGATCATCACGTTGGCGGCTCCGGCGGCCAGCGCCAGCGCCACGTCACGGGGGTGCCGGACGCCGCCGTCGGCCCAGACGTGACGGCCCAGGCGGCGGGCCTCGGCGGAGCACTCCAGCACGGCGGAGAACTGCGGGCGGCCGACGCCGGTCATCATCCGGGTGGTGCACATGGCGCCCGGCCCGACACCGACCTTGAGGATGTCCGCGCCCGCCTCGACCAGGTCGCGCACGCCGGCGGCGGTGACGACGTTGCCCGCGGCGACCGGCACCGCGGGATCGAGCGCGCGGACCGCCCGCAGCGCGGAGATCATCTTCTCCTGGTGGCCGTGCGCGGTGTCCACGACCAGGCAGTCGACGCCGGCCTCCAGCAGTTCCTTCGCCTTGGCGGCCACGTCGCCGTTGATTCCGACGGCGGCGGCGACGCGGAGCCTGCCCCGGCTGTCGACGGCCGGTGTGTACAGGGTGGCCCGCAGCGCCCCGGTCCGGGTCAGGATGCCGACCAGGCGGCCGTCGCCGTCGACGACGGGGGCGAGCCGGTGGCGGCCCTCGTGGAGCCGGTCGAAGGCCTCGCGGGGGTCGAGCCCGGCGGGCAGGGCGAGCAGGTGGTCGGACATGACGTTGGCCAGCTGGGTGTACATGTCCACGCCGTGGCAGTCGGCCTCGGTGACCACGCCGATCGGGCGGTTGTCCCAGTCGACGATGATGACCGCGCCGTGGGCGCGCTTGGGCAGGAGGTTGAGCGCCTCGCCGACGGTGTCGTGCGGGGTGAGGGTGAGCGGGGTGTCGTGGACCAGGTCGCGTTTCTTCACCCAGTCGACGACGTCGGCGACGACGTCGATCGGGATGTCCTGCGGGATCACGGCGATGCCGCCGCGCCGGGCCACGGTCTCGGCCATGCGGCGCCCGGCGACCGCGGTCATGTTGGCGACGACGATGGGGATCGTGGTCCCGGTGCCGTCGGAGGTGGACAGGTCGACGGCGAGCCGGGATCCGACCGAGGAGCGCGACGGGACCATGAACACGTCGCTGTAGGTCAGGTCGTAGGGCGGGACCG
This sequence comes from Planobispora rosea, assembly GCF_014648175.1. Lineage (GTDB taxonomy): Bacteria > Actinomycetota > Actinomycetes > Streptosporangiales > Streptosporangiaceae > Planobispora > Planobispora rosea. The sequence goes on along the minus strand of NZ_BMQP01000011.1, from coordinate 189,834 downwards.
CCTCATTGAGAAACTTCACGTGCATCAACCTTATCGGTGAACGGTCATGAGTGTTCATTCCCCATTTGCGCTCTGACCACCAGAGCTTTCCGGTCGAGCGGGGGACTAAGATCCGATTCGCACCTTTTATCGGATTAGTCGTGGGAGGCAGTGTGATCGTTGTTGATCGGCCGGAGTCGCTCGTCGTGGGGCATGCCGTACGGACCTCCAACGCCGAGGAGATGGACCCCGCACGGGCGAAGCTGCCGGCGCTGTGGCGGCGGGCCGGGGCCCCGGGGGCGTTCGCGCACGTGCCGGGGCGGATCGACGAGAACCTGTACGCCGTCCTGACCGACTACGAGAGCGACCACCACGGCGCCTACACGCAGATCGTCGGGGTGGCCGTGCGCAGCGTCCCGCGGCTGCCCGACGGCATGGTCGCGGTGCGGGTGCCCGGGGTTCCGGCGCTGCGGCTGGAGGCCCGGGGACCGATGCCCGGCGCGCTCATCGAGTCGTGGCAGCAGCTGTGGAAGCACACCGAGTCGGGCGGGACCCCGGCCCGCGCCTTCACCACCGACCTGGAGGTCCACCACCCGGAGGGCGTGGACCTCTACGTCGCCGTCTTCCCGCCGATGGGCTGACCGCGGCCGACCGTGAGCCGACCGCCCGCCGGGTCCCCGCACACCCGGTGCCGGGCGTCACTCCTCGTCGTCGGGGAGCGGGTCGGGCAGCCGCCAGGTCGAGACGATCAGCGGGAGCACGAAGTGGGTCATCGCCAGCGCGACGGTCAGCATGATGACCGTCCTCTCCGGCACCGCGTAGTCGTCCCCGCCGCCCATGCCCGCCGTCACCGCCGCGACGAAGCAGGCGGCCAGCAGGCCCGTCGTGATGCGGTGGGCGATGGTGGTGGCGCGCAGCCGCTCGCCCACCTGCCGCTCGTCCAGATGGCGCTCGGCCAGCTCGACGAGGCCCCGGGTGGCGATGTTCATCAGTGTCACGGCCGGGAGGTAGACCACCATCGTGATCGCCACCAGGGCGAGGATGATCCAGCCGCCTCCGCCGTCGGGCTCGACGGCCCAGGAGACGGCCGCGTTGAGCCACTGGAGCGCCAGCGAGAGGATCCCCGCCCCGGCGAGCCACCGCCGCCGCTCCCGGGTGGCGTACCAGGCGGGCATCATGTCCAGCTGCATGACCTCGGCCCGGTTCATCTTCCTGAACTCCGCCCAGCCGCCCGACTGCCGGAACTCCGCCCAGCTCATCCGCTTGAGCTCCGCCCAGCTCATCTGCCGGAGGCTCTTGCGCCCACTCATCGTCTGACCTCGCTGCCCAGCCGGGGGAACGGTTTCAATGAGAACACCACTTCCAGGGGAACCTCGAAATACTCGGCGATGCGCAGGGCGAGGTGCAGGCTCGGGCTGTACTCGCCCCGCTCCAGGTAGCCGACCGTCTGATAGTGGACCCCGAGCGCGGCGGCGAGCTCCTTGCGCGAGACGCCGCGCTCGGCCCTCAGCATCGGGATCCGGTTGTAGACCTCTTCCGCGCTCATCGCAGCAGCATCCCAGGTGAGGGGGTCACGAACGCTGAGCGGCCAGCTGCCGCGCGGCGAGCCGCGAGCCGGACTCCCGCCGGGTGACCCGGCGGATCAGCGGCGGTGCGAGCAGCATCCCGGCCGCCGTCCAGGCCGCCAGCACGGCCGCGACGTACGGCAGGCGCCAGCTCCCGGCGATCTCCGCGGCGAGCATCGTGTCGGGCAGGAACGCCGCCCGCAGCCCGAGCCCCTGCCAGTAGAGCGGGAACGTCTGGGCGATCCACTGGAGGGCCTCAGGCATGATCGTCGCGGGGAAGAAGACGCCCGAGGTGAACATCAGGGCGATCATCGGCAGGGTCGCGATCCCCACGGCGTTCTTGCTCGGCAGCACGGAGCCGATCGCCGCGCCCAGCGGGACCGTCGCGACCGTGCCCAGCAGCAGCACCCAGGCCAGGGTGAGCCAGTCGTGGGGCAGGGGGGCGCCGCCAAGCAGGACGCCGGTGGCGACGATCAGCGCGCTCTGCACGGCGATCTGGCAGAGGGCGGTCGTCGCCCGGCCCGCCAGGTAGGCGAGGATGCCGCCGGGGATGGTGCGCAGCCGCAGCAGCGTGCCCTCCTCCCGGTCGGCGACCAGCGCCATCGGGAGGGTCATCAGCGCGGTGCCGAAGACGGTGTAGGCCAGGAAACCCACCATCAGGAAGGTGAGCCTGGAGACCCCCGTCCCCTCGATGACGGAGTCGCCCATCCACAGGGTCAGGGCGGCGAAGACCCCGACCGTGCCGAGGAGGGTGCCGACCAGCTCCTTGCGGGTCTTGAGCAGGTGCGTGTGCTCCGTCCAGCCCCGCTTGATCCCGATGCGCAGCGCCTTGGCGTTCACGCGTTCCTCCCGACCAGTTCGAGGTAGCTCTCCTCCAGGGACGGCCGCCGGATCTCCAGCCCCGGCACCGGCCCGTCGAATCTCCTGTGCAGTTCCCAGGCCGTCCGTGAGGGGTCCGGCGTGGTGACGACCTGCTCCCGGTCGTCCTCCACCCAGCGCACCCGCGACGGAGCCTGTACGGCCTGCGCCAGCTCGGCCGGGGTCCCGCAGACGGTGATCCGGCCGCCGGCCAGGATCGCGGTCCGGTGCGCCAGCTTCTCCGCCTCGACCAGGTCGTGCGTGGTGAGCAGCACCGTCATGCCGTCGTCGGCCGCCAGCTTCTCGATCAGCCGGTGGAACTCCCGGCGGGCCTCCGGGTCGAAGCCGGTCGTCGGCTCGTCCAGGAAGAGCAGCTCGGGCCGGCCCACGATGCCCAGCGCGACGTCCAGGCGGCGGCGCTGCCCGCCGGAGAGGCGGGCGATCTGCTGACCGCCCTGCTCCGTCAGTCCGACGGCGGCGAGCAGCTCGTCGGGGTCGTGCGGGCGGTCGTAGAACTCGCTCAGGTGGACGATGAGCTCCCGCACCCCCCACCTGGCGTGGTCCCGCCAGTTCTGCAGCACGATCCCGAGCCTGGCCCGCCAGGCGTCGGTGCCCTTGTCGGGATCCGTCCCGAGGACGCTCACCTCTCCGGCCGACCGCTTCCGGAAGCCCTCCAGGATCTCGATCGTGGTGGTCTTCCCGGCGCCGTTGGGGCCGAGGAGGGTGAAGATCTCGCCTTGGCGGATCTCCAGGTCCACCCCGCGCAACACCTCGGCCGTGCCGTACGACATCCGCAGCCCGCGAACGCTCACCGCAGTACTCATGCTGAGGAATGTAGTACATCTACTACATTCCAATCAATCCCTACGACAAAGGGCGGTACACCTCGAACAGGTGCACCGCCCCTCTGCCGGGTCTCCGGTTACCGGTCTACCGGTCGTGCCTCGACTGGCAGGTCACGAGGAAGCCGGTCTGCGCCGACCCCTCGTAGGGCTCGGTGAGCTCCACCTTGAAGTAACCGGACTCGGAGCGCCGCGTGCCGTACGTGCCGGTGATGGTCTTCTCCTGTTTCCCGGTGCCGGTGAACGACGCGGTCCCGCCGCTGATCAGCGTCCACCGGTTGCCGGTCTCGTTGCTCCTGCGGTACCAGCGGTAACCGACGGAGGCGGGACCGTCGGCCACGGCGAGCTTCGCGCTGAGCGCGAACTCGGCGGACCGGCCGGGGCCGCACTCCTCGTTCTCGTCCGTGCGCTGCTTGCTCACCCCGGACACCGACGGGTTCACGCAGACCGTGCTGAACTCCGCGGCCTCGGTCACGGGGACGCCGGCGGGCTCGACGACCTCAAGCCGCACGGAGCCCCGGGCGGTCGCGACGGACTTGAACCCGTTGGCCACGGTTTTGCTCCCGGCGCTGTGGAACGTCGTGGAGAACGGGCCCGAGCTGAACCAGGGGCGGCCCTGCTGGTCGATCCACCGGTACTTGACGGCCATCGGCTTGGTGACCTTGATCTTCGCCGAGACGGAGCGCTCCACATCGGCCGGCGTCTTGCACGGGCCGGTGTAGTGGGCCGGGTCGACCTTCATGTCCGACGCGGTGACGTCCGGGTTGACGCAGACGGTGTTGAACGAGGCGTCCGCGGTCTCGCCGCCGCCGGCCGGGTCGACGATCTTCAGCCGCTTGGTGCCCTTGTAGCCGTTCGGGCCCGAGCCGAAGGTGTTGCTGACGGTCTTGCTGCCGGGTTCGGTGAACGTCACCGAGAACACGGAGTCAGGCCCCGGCCAGGGACCCTGGTGGCTGATCCACTGGTACTTGACGGTCATCGGCTTGGTGACCGTGATCTTCGCCGAGACGGTGTGCGCCACGCCGTACGACCCGGGGCACGGGCCGGTGTAGCTGGAGGGCTCGACCTTGATGTCCGACGCGGTCACGACCGCGGGCGGGGGCGTGGTCCCGCCCGTGCAGGTCACGGTGAAGGCGGCCTGGGCGACGTCGGGTTCGGCGGCCGGGGACAGGATGCGCAGCGTGCCCGCGCCCTTGACGGTGGGCACCTCGTCGTCGTACCGGACCGTCATGGTGTGCGGGGTGACGGGCTTGCCGCCCGGCGTGCCGGTGAACTCCAGCTCCTGCTCGGGGCCGACGCCGCCCTGGCTGTCACGCCACTGGTACTTCACCTTCACCGGGACCTTGGTGACGGTGATGGTGCCGGTGAAGGTCAGGGCGACCGGGCAGGTGCCGGTGTAGGAGGGCTTGTCGACTGCGGCGGCAGGAGTGATCTTCTGCTCCGGCGCGGGGTCGGCGCAGGTGACGCTGTAGTTCGCGCGCAGGGAGTCGACGCTGCCGGCGGGGCTGATGATGTCCACCGACTTCCACCCGGTGGCCGTGGTCTTGACCGGATGGGTCAGGGACACGGTACGGCTGCGCGCGTCGGCGGCGGCGAAGTCCAGATACTGCACCGGGCCGGCGCCGTCGGCGCTGTCGATCCACTGGTAGGCGACGCGGGCCGGGACCCGGTCGACCTGGATCAGGGCGTCGAAACGGACCGGCTGGCCGGTGGCGGGGCAGGGGCCGGTGTAGGCGGCCGGGGTCGCGGTGACCGAGGCGGCGGCGCGGACGGGCTCCTGCGGCCGGTCGGTCGGCCCGGGGGAGGGCTTGCCGGTCGGGTCCGGCGCGGGCGGCAGCGGGTGGGTGCGGTCGTAGACGACGGGCTCGCCGCCGGAGCAGGAGACGTTGAAGTAGGCCTTCCTGGACAGTCCCTTGCGGCCGACGATCTCTATGGCCTGCCAGCCGCTGACGTTCCAGTCGAAGCTCTGGCGGTCGCGCACGACGGTCTTCCTGGTCGTGGCGCCGCGGACCTTGATGGTCTTGACGCTGCCCCGGCTCCCGTCACCGCGGACCCAGCGGTACTTCACCGTCCCGGTGCCCTTGGCGGCGATGACGGCGGAGAAGTCGACGGTGGCGGGACATCCCCCGGAGTGGCGGGCGGGGCTCGCCTTGACCTTGCCCACGGCCACCTTGACCGCGGGCGCGGCCACCGTGTGGGAGGCCGTCTTCTGGGTGACGGCTCCCGGCGCCGCGCTCTGGACCGTTCCCCGGGCCGGGCCCTGAGCGGCCGCCGCGCTCGCGGGCCCGGCCAGCAGTCCCGCGAACAGGACGCCGGCCGTCCCCAGGCTCAGCAACAACGCTGATGATCTCAATTCACACCCCTCTCATGATCGGAAGGGGCACATGCTTTCCAAGCCGAATGGCAAGCCGCTTGCGGATCGCTGCGAGATCACTGCAATGCCAGATCACTGCAATGCCAGATCACTGCAACGCCTGGGAGTCGGCGGCGTCAGCGGGACACGGGGGTGACGGGGGCCGGCGGGGTCCGGGAGGCGTCAGCGGGGTTCGAGGGTGACGGGGAAGGAGGTGACGCCCCGTACGAAGGCGTTCGGGAGGATGCGCGGCCCCCGGTCGTCGGCCCAGGCGGCCGAGCCGATCCGGCGGACGAACTCCTCGAAGAAGATCCGCAGCTCCAGCCGGGCCAGCGCCGCGCCGAGGCAGAAGTGCGTGCCGAGGCCGAAGGCGATGTGGCGGCCGGCGGGCCGGGTCACGTCGAAGACGTCCGGGTCGGTGAAGACCTCCGGATCGCGGTTGGCGGAGCCGTACATCAGCAGGACCTGCTGTCCTCCGGAGATCTCGCGGCCGGCCAGGACCGTGTCGCGGGTGGCGGTCCGGCACATGTTGAGGACGGGGGTGGTCCAGCGGATGAACTCCTCGACCGCGTTCTCCATCAGCCCCGGATCCTCCCGGAGCACCGCCCACTGCTCCGGGTGCCTGATCAGCGCGTCGATGGTGGTGGCGATGACGGTCCTGGTGGTCTCCGCGCCGCCGTCCAGCAGCAGGAGCGCCTCGTTGGCCAGGTGCTCGTCGTCGTAGTCCGGGTGGCCCGCCCACAGCGACGTCAGGTCGTCGTGCGGGCACCTGCGCCGTTCCTCGGCCAGTTCCAGCACGGCCGTGGCGAACTCGCCCGCCGCCACGGCCGCGTCGTGGGTGACGTAGCGCAGGCCGCCCCCGGCCACGATCGTCGTCTCCGACCAGTGGACCAGTTCCGGCCAGCGCTCGTCGGGGAAGCCCAGCAGCCAGCCGATCATCCGGCCGGGCAGCGGCGCGGCCAGCGCCGGGACGGCGTCCACCGTGCCCTTCTCCAGCGCCTCGTCGATCAGCTCGGTCACCACGGCCCGGACCCGGTCGGTGTACTTCTCCGCGACGTGACGCGGGGTGAAGCGCCGGTAGACCAGGCGGCGGCGGGCGGCGTGCTCGGGGTCGTCCATTCCGATCATCGACGGGTCGCTGGGAAGCTGCGGCCGGTAGCCGCCGGTGCTGGACCAGAGCCTGCCGTCCCGCTCGATCGCGGAGATGTCGGCGTGCCGCGAGACGCCCCACAGGCCGTTGCCCTCGTCGAAGTAGGCCGGGGCGTGCTCGCGCAGCCAGGCGTACACCGGTCCGGGGTCCCCGGCGTACATGTCTCCGTCGAGCAGGTCGATCCGGACGGCGTCCCCGGTGGTCCCGGCGCCTTCGGCACTCTCCACGGGCTTCCCCTCTCGTCTAGGCCAGCACTCCCGCCTCACGCAGTTCGGCGGCGGTCTCCTCCGGCAGGCCCCACGAGGACAGGTCGGCCAGCCGGGTCGCGGGGGAGAGGTCCTGCTCGGGCACGCCCGCCAGCCGGGGCGCGGGTGCGGGCTGCCGTACCCCGCCGACCTCGACGAACGTGCCGCGCGCCTTGTTGTGCGGGTGGTCGGCGGCCTCGGGCATCTCCAGCACGGGCGAGACGCACGCGTCCGACCCCTCGAAGACGGCCTCCCACTCGGCTCGGGTCCTGGACCGGAACTCCGCGGCCAGGCGCTCGCGCAACGCGGGCCAGTTGGCCCGGTCATTCCGGTCGGGCAGGTCGGAAAGGCCCATCAGCCTGACCATCTCCGCCCAGAACTGCGGCTCCAGGGCGCCCACCGCCATGAACCTGCCGTCGGCGGTCTCGTAGGTGTCGTACATGGGGGCGCCGGTGTCGAGCAGGTTGGTGCCGCGCGGGCCCCAGAAGCCGCTCTGCACGCCGTGGTAGAACATCGAGAACAACGTCGCCGCCCCGTCGACCATGGCCGCGTCGATCACCCGGCCCACGCCGGTCCGCTCCCGCTCCAGCAGCGCCAGCAGCACGCCGTACGCCAGCATCAGGCCGCCGCCGGCGAAGTCGCCGAGGATGTTGATCGGCGGGGTGGGCTTGGCCCCCTCGCGGCCGAGCATCGACAGCACGCCGGAGATCGCGATGTAGTCGATGTCGTGCCCGGCGGTCGGCGCCAGCGGCCCTTCCTGGCCCCAGCCGGTCATCCGGCCGTAGACCAGGCGGGGGTTGACCGCGTGCAGGTCGGCGGGGCCGATGCCGAGGCGTTCGGCGACGCCGGGCCGGAAGACCTCGATGACCACGTCCGCGGACGCGGCCAGCCGCTTGAAGGCGGAGACCCCCTCGGGGGACTTCAGGTCGAGGCCGATGCTCCGCTTGCCGCGGTCCATCACGTCGGCGCGCGGCTTGTCGCCCGCGGCGGCCACGGCGGAGACCCGGTCGATCCGGAGCACCTCCGCGCCGTGGTCGGCCAGCATCATCCCGGCGAACGGCCCCGGGGCCAGACCGGCCAGCTCCAGCACGCGGACTCCGGCCAGCGGGCCCTTCCTGTGATCCATCGGCGTTCTCCTCGGTGCGGTCTCGACTGTAGCCCGGCACGGCGTAAACAAGCAATCGCTTGGTAGCCTGCGGTCCTCTTCCGGAGCAAGTAGAACAATATTCGGCTCCGGCTGGCAAGACGCCCCACCCGCCGGGCGGGACCTGTGGGAAACTTGCGACTCGATGGATCGGCACCTGGGGGCACGAATGGCACACCCGCACGGGGAACGGGCGATCGCAGGGCGCTACCGGCTCCTGCGCGAGCTCGGCCGGGGCGGCATGGGCGTGGTGTGGGAGGGGCACGACACGCTCCTGGACCGTCCGGTCGCGGTCAAGGAGGTGCTGCTCCCGCCGAACCTCTCCCCGGCCGAGCACGAGCGCCAGCTGACCCGCACCTCCCGGGAGGCCAGGACCGCCGCCCGGCTCAGCCACCGGGGCATCGTGGCGGTCTACGACGTGGCCGAGGAGGACGGCCGTCCCTGGATCATCATGGAACTGGTCAGGGCGCGCGGGCTGGACCAGCTCGGCTCGCTGCCGGTGCGCCAGGTCGCCGAGATCGGCCGCCAGGTGCTCTCGGCGCTCCACGCCGCCCACCAGGCCGGGATCCTGCACCGGGACGTCAAGCCGAGCAACATCCTGCTGACCTCCGACGGCAGGGCCGTGCTCACCGACTTCGGCATCGCCACCGTGGAGGGCGACGTCTCACTCACCCAGACCGGCATGGTCACCGGCTCGCCCAGCTTCCTGGCGCCGGAACGCGCCACGGGCGCGCCCGCCGGCGCCTGGTCGGACCTGTGGGCGCTCGGCGCCACGATGTACGCGATGCTGGTGGGCCACGCGCCCTTCGAGCGCCGCGACGCCATCGCCACCCTGGGCGCGCTGCTCACCGAGGAGCCCGACTTCAGCCGGGTGCCCCCGGAGATGTACGAGGTGCTCTCCGGCCTGCTCCGGCGCGAGCCCGCGCACCGCCTCACCGCCGAGCAGGCCGACCTGCTGCTGGCCGAGGCGAGCGGGGCCCCGGTGGGGGCGGCCCGCACCGGGCAGACCTATCAGAACCAGGCCCTTGCCTCGCGCACCCATCCGAGCCACTCCCTCCCCGGCCCGAGGCAGCCGGGCCCGTCCCATCCGGGACCCACCTATCCGGGCCAGGCCCATCCGGGATCCGCCTATCCGGGGCAGGGCCATCCGGGACCCACCTATCCGGGCCAGGCCCATCCGGGATCCGCCTATCCGGGGCAGGGCCATCCGGGACCCACCTATCCGGGACAGGTCCATCCGGGGCACGTTCACCCCGGACCGGGGCCGGGACGGCCGTCGCCGCCGCCCGCGCGGCAGCCGAAGCGGAGCCCGGCCGCGCTGGTCGCCGTGCTGGTGGCGGTGCTCCTGGCCGGCGTGGGCACGGTCGTGTGGGCCACACGGGGGACGGAGCAGCCGGCCGCCGACGGCACGACCGCGGCGCCGGTGAAGGCCGAGGCCACGCCGACCGGCCGGAAGAAGCCGGGGAAGAACGAGAAGAAGAAGGAGTCGCCCCCACCCTCTCCCACGCCGGAGCCCAGCGAGAACGGTCCCATCGTGAGCAGGCCGGACCTGAGGAAGTGCGCCCCGCAGGAGGGCGGCTGGTCCATCCAGTGCCCCTCCGACTGGATGGAGAGCCTCCCGGACCCGGAGACGGTCCGGTGGACCCGTCCCGGCGGGGGCGCGTTCATGTCGGTGGGCGGGGCGAACCTGGTCTTCGACCTGGAGTCGGTACGCGACAGCGCCAGGGAGATCGTCCAGGAGGAGGCGACCATCCTCTCCGAGGAGTCGCTCCCGGTCTCCGACACCTCGGACGAGGCGCTCGACTGGGCGTTCACCTGGCGCCTCAAGGAGGGAGCCTCGTCGGACTGGGCCGCGCCCGGCGTGGTCTACCACGAGACGCGGCGGTTCATCGCGCTGGGGGGCAACGTCGCCGTCCTGACCTGGGTCGTGCCCAGGGAGGAGTGGCGGGTGCTGCCGGACATGGCGCGCAGTGTGTTCAGGACCTTCGAGGCGTCGGAAGGATACTCCTGATGCGGGAGCACACCGGAGCGGAGCTTCCTCCGGGGCCGGCTCCCGCGGGAGGAAGGGCGGTGTCGCGTCCCTGGAGAGTTTTCCGGGGTTTAACGCGCCCCTCCTCGCTTACGGGATGCTCGGGATATAACGTTCTATAGGCGATCTTTCTGGCCGAGAGCCCTGGGGGTGAGGTCCTGTGACGACCACGACACGGATGTCGGTGCACCGGCGGGCGGTCGAGCAGATCAGGGAGTCGTACGCCACGATGGCGCAGGACGCCCCGCCCCGGCTGGCGAAGGCCACCACCAACCTGTTCCGGTTCCGGCACGGCACCCGCACCGCCGCGCTCTCGGCCCGGGACCTGGACCGTGTCATCGAGGTCGACCCGGTCACGATGACCGCCGAGGTCCAGGGTATGACCACGTACGAGAACCTGGTGGACGCCACGCTCGCGCACGGGCTCATGCCGTACGTCGTGCCGCAGCTGAAGACCATCACCCTCGGCGGCGCGGTGACCGGGCTCGGCATCGAGTCCACCAGCTTCCGCGACGGGCTGCCGCACGAGTCCGTGGAGGAACTGGAGATCCTCACCGGCGACGGCCGCATCGTCGTCGCGCGGGACGACAACGAGCACCGCGACCTGTTCCGGGCGTTCCCCAACTCCTACGGCACACTCGGCTACGCGCTGCGGATCCGGATCAGGCTCAAGCCCGTCCAGCCGTACGTCCGGCTGGCCCACGTGCGCTTCACCGACGCCCACAAGTGCATGCTCGCCATGCAGGAGATCTGCGAGACCGGCGAGCACGACGGCGAGCCGGTCGACTTCGTGGACGGAACCTTCTTCGAACCGGGCGAGCTCTACATCACCCTCGGCCGCTTCGCCGAGCGCGCGCCGTACGTCTCCGACTACACCGGCATGCGGATCTACTACCAGTCGATCCGGACCAGGACCCGCGACTGGCTGACCGTGCGCGACTACCTGTGGCGCTGGGACACCGACTGGTTCTGGTGCTCGCGGGCCTTCGGCGTGCAGGCGCCGCTGGTGCGCTCGCTGATGCCGCGCCGGTGGATGCGCTCGGACGTCTACCGCAGGCTCGTCGGCCTCGACCGCAGGTACGGGGTGATCGCCCGGCTGGACCGGTGGCGGAACCAGCCCGTGCAGGAGTCGGTCATCCAGGACATCGAGGTGCCGGTCGAGCGCGGCGCCGACTTCCTGGAGTTCTTCCATGAGAAGGTCGGCATGACGCCGGTCTGGATGTGCCCGCTCAAGGCTGCGGACCGGTGGCCGCTCTACCCGCTGGAGCCGGGCCGGCTGTATGTGAACTTCGGCTTCTGGGGGACCGTCCCGCTGCCCAGGGGCCAGTTCGACGGCTACTACAACCGTCTCATCGAGCACGAGGTGCACGCGCTGGACGGCCACAAGTCGCTGTACTCCACGTCGTTCTACCCCCGGGACGAATTCTGGCGGCTCTACAACGGGGACGCCTACTGGCCGGTCAAACGAGCCTACGACTCCGGCGGCCGGTTGCTCGACCTCTACGACAAGTGTGTACGGGGGCGTTAAGGAGGTACGTTCTGTGAGGCTCGCTGAGATCTTCGAGAAGGTCATCGGTCCCGAGGCGGGCATCCGCCTCACCGCCTACGACGGGAGCGAGGCAGGTCCTTCCGACGCCGACGTCACCCTCGAGGTGCGGTCCCCGGTCGCGGTGACCTACCTGGCGCAGGCTCCCGGGGAGCTCGGGCTCGCCCGGGCGTACGTCTCCGGGCACCTCGACGTCCACGGGGACATGTACACCCTGCTGTCGCGGATGTGGTCGCTGACCGTCAACGACATCCCCATGCGTGACAAGATCGACACACTGCGTGCCATCGGTCTCAAGCCTCTGACCATGTGGGTCCCGCCTCCCCCCCAGGAGGTACGGCGCAGCGTGATGGCCCGGCTCGGCAGCCGGCACGCCAGGCGGCGCGACGCCGAGGTGATCCACCACCACTACGACGTGTCCAACACCTTCTACGAGTGGGTGCTCGGCCCGTCCATGGCCTACACCTGCGCCGTCTTCCCCACCGAGGAGGCGTCGCTGGAGGAGGCGCAGTTCGCCAAGTTCGACCTGGTGGCCAAGAAGCTCGGGCTCAAGCCGGGGATGCGGCTGCTGGACGTGGGCTGCGGCTGGGGCGGCATGGCCATGCACGCCGCCCGGCAGTACGGGGTGAAGGTGCTCGCGGTCACCCTCTCGCGCCAGCAGGCCGAGTGGGGGCAGAAGGCCGTCGCCGAGGCCGGACTCGGCGACCTGGTCGAGATCCGGCACATGGACTACCGCGACGTCCGGGAGACCGGCTTCGACGCGGTCAGCTCGATCGGCCTGACCGAGCACATCGGCAAGGAGCAGCTGCCGTTCTACTTCCGGTTCCTGTACAACAAGCTGGTACCCGGCGGCCGCCTGCTCAACCACTGCATCACCCGGCCGACGGGGAGGGAGAAGACCCTCAACGCGGGCGGCTTCATCAACCGCTACGTCTTCCCCGACGGGGAGCTGGAGTCGGTGGGCCACCTCATCCGGCAGATGGAGGACACCGGCTTCGAGATCAGGCACGAGGAGAACCTGCGCGAGCACTACGCCCGGACCCTCCGCCACTGGTGCGCCAACCTCGACGAGCACTGGGACGAGGCGGTCCGGGAGGTGGGCCGGGGCACGGCCCGGGTCTGGCGGCTCTACATGGCCGGCTGCGTGGTCGGCTTCGAGCGCAACAAGATCCAGCTGCACCAGGTGCTGGCCACGAAGCTCGACTCCGCGGGCGGTTCCCACATGCCCCTGCGGCCCTCCCTCGACTGGCCGTAGGCCGTAGGAGGGGGCCGGACGGGTCACGTGGAGGAGGGACGGGGCGTTCTCAGGCGGCCATGAGCGGTCCGGCGTCGCCGGCCGCGACCCAGCGGCCTCTGCCGAGGCGCTTGGCCGAATACATCGCGGAGTCGGCCGCGCGCAGGACCTCTGCGGGAGAGTCCCCGGAGGCGCCGCAGACGGCGATGCCGACGCTGGCCCCGACGCCGAGCCGGTGTTCCCCGAAGGGCACCGGCTCGGCGATCTCCCGCAGGACGCGCTCGGCCAGGAGCACCGCGTCCTGCCGGGACGCGTTCCGGCACAGCAGGACGAACTCGTCCCCTCCGAGCCGGGCCGCCAGGCCGGCTCCCTGGACCGCGGTCGCGAGGCGCCCTGCGACCGCGCGCAGGATGGCGTCCCCGGCGTCGTGGCCGTGGACGTCGTTGATCTCCTTGAAGCCGTCGAGGTCGAGGTAGAGAACCGCCACCCCGGCGTCGCCGGGCCGTGCGGGCTGCCCGGACGGCAGGTTCTCCACGATCTGTTCCACGGCCTGCTCCAGGGCCTCGTGCAGGACCGTCCGATTGGCCAGCCCGGTCAGCGGGTCGTGACGCGCCTGGTAGGCGAGCTGGGCCTGGATGCGTTCCTGCTCGCGGACCGCCCCGGTGAACCGGGCCAGCACGAACGCCGCGCAGGCGGCGCTGGCCACGATGGTGGCCATCTCCTGCCCGCTGAAACCGGCGTACCGCAGGGCCAGCGCCGGCGTGCCCAGCAGCGCCAGGCCGAGGAAGACGACCCGGGCCGGGTGCAGCGTCCGCATGTCCATGCCGGGCCGGGTCAGCTCGGCCCGGCGGGGGTGCAGCGCGGCCGTGACGAACAGGGCGTGGCCGAGCAGCAGGCCCGCGCCCAGCTTCTCCACGTAGCTGTAGTCCACCAGGTACGGCAGGAGGTTGTAGCCGAGGTCCACCAGCAGATAGGTGGAGACGGCGGCGAGCAGCAGCCGGGTCGGGGCGCCGCGCTCCCCCGGCGACAGGGTGAGGAACAGCACCGCGGCCAGCAGCACGAGGTCGCCGACCGGGTACAGCGCGGGGATGACGGACTGGCTCAGGCCGTACTCGTCGATGAAGGGCTGGATCAGGAACTGCCAGGAGGCCAGCGCGGCCACCGTGGACAGGGTCAGCGCGTCGAGCACGCCGCCGCGCAACCGGCCGGGAGCCCGTCGGCGGGCCATCAGCGTCAGCGCCAGCGCGATCAGAGGGTAGCCGCTCAGCCAGAAGGCGTCGCTGACCCCGACGGGAGGCACCTCGCCGGTGAAATGGAGGAACGCCAGCTCGATCGCGTCACCGGTGACCCAGAGCGTCTGGGCGAGCGCGATGAGCAGCCACGGCCGCCGGTCCTGAGCGGGGACCAGCCGGAACGCGGCCCACCACGCCAGCGCGCAGATCACGCCGTAGAGAGCGAAATAGAGAATCTGCCCCGGCACGGACGCGTAGATCGCGGCGGTCACGCCCGAGACCGCACTCGCGACAACGAGGAAAACCCAGGATTTGGCGGCCGTCATGCCCGTTCCATCGGCACGCCGCACCCCCGGCTGAGGAAATCCCGCCCGGTGCCCGAGTGCCCCCGGCCACAGCGCCGCCGTTCCTCCGGTGTCCCCGGCCGCAATGCCGCCGTTCCTTCGGTGTTCCCGGTCCCGGCACCGCTTCACCCGGTCTCGTCCGGGCCCCTCTTCCTCCGGCGCCGGTACGGCGGGCCGGGACGCGGACGTCTCCGGCGCCGCCGTACGGCGTGGTGCCCGTCAGCGGGACCGTCAGCGGAGCTCGCGCTTGAGGATCTTGCCGGTGGCGGTCATCGGCAGGGCGTCGCGGAACTCGACGATCCGCGGGTACTTGTAGGCCGCCATGTTCTCCTTGCACCAGCCGACCAGCTGCTCCTCGGTGACGGTCGCCCCCGGCGTGCGGATGATGTAGGCCTTGACCTCCTCGCCGTGCGACTCGTGGGGAACCCCGACCACCGCGGCGAGGGAGACCTCCGGGTGGGTCATCAGGACCTCTTCGAGCTCACGCGGGTAGACGTTGAAGCCACCCCGGATGATCATGTCCTTGGCGCGGTCGATGATCGCGTAGTAGCCGTCCTCGTCGCGGGTGGCGATGTCGCCGGTGCGGAACCAGCCGTCCCGCATGACCTCGGCGGTCGCCTCGGGCCGGTTGTAGTAGCCCTTCATCACGTTGTGGCCGCGGATGGCGATCTCGCCGGGGCCCTCGCCCTCGACCGTGTTCCACTCGCTGTCGATCAGCTTCATCTCCACGCCCCAGATGGGCGTGCCGATGCTGCCCACCTTGCTGGGCTTGCCGGGCTGGTTGAAGCTGGCCACCGGGGAGGTCTCGGACAGGCCGTAGCCCTCCAGGATGCCGACCCCGAAGGTCGCCTGGAAGTCCTTGAGCACCTCGACCGGGGAGGACGCGCCGCCCGCCACCGCGACCCGCAGCGAGGTGGGGACCTCGTCGCCGTCGGCGTGGATCTTGGTCAGCATGCCCCAGTACATGGTCGGCACGCCCGCGAACAGCGTGACGTTCTCGTTGCGCATCAGCTCCAGCGCGGGGCCCGGCTCGAAGCGCGGCATGAGCACGAGGGTGGCGCGGCGGCGGAACCCGGCGTTCATGATCACGGTCTGGCCGAAGGAGTGGAACAGCGGCAGCACCGCGAGGTAGGCGTCGCCGCCCTCGGTGCGCGGGAACATCTCGTCCGAGACCATGGCGTTCATCAGCATGTTCTGGTGGCTGAGCTCGGCGCCCTTGGGCTGGCCCGTGGTGCCGCTGGTGTAGAGGATCACCGCGGTGTCGTCCGGCGCGGTCTGCACCGTCTCGAACTCCGCGGAGACCCCGTCCAGCGCCGCCCAGACGGTCTCGCCGTACTCCGACTCGGTGGCGAACGGCGTGGCCGGCAGGACGAAGAAGTGCTCCGTCCCCGCGGCGCCCTCGAAGCCCGCCCTGCCCCGCTCGCCCAGCGGCAGCTCGGGGGAGCCCTCGAAGCAGAACAGCGCCTTGGCCTCGGAGTCCTCCAGGTGGTAGGTGATCTCACGCGACTGGAGCAGGACGTTGAGCGGGACGACCGTCGCACCGGCCTTGAGGATGCCGTAGTAGACGAACGGGAAGTAGGGGAGGTTCGGACAGGCCAGAGCGACCTTGTCCCCCTTGCCGATTCCCCGGGATACCAGCAGGTTGGCAACCTGGTTCGCGACGGTGTTGACCAGGGAGTACGGCAGGCGCAGCTCACCGAAGACGAGCGCGGTGCGGTCAGGGGTCTCCCGGGCGCTGTCCTCCAGCACGATCGACAGGTTGAGCATGGATGGGTCCTCCGTCCGAACAAACTCTGACCCGCCCATCCTTGCAGGGGGAGCATACCGACCGGTAGGTAGCCCAGGTCACGAATTGACAGGGATGACCACCGGAAGTATGCAGGTAAGAGCCCGCTTACGGGGAGGCGAGCTGGCCGGCCTCATGAGGAAAGGGTCAGTGGACATGGACTACGACTACGTGATCGTGGGCGCCGGGTCGGCGGGATGCGTTCTCGCCAACCGCCTGTCGGAGGATCCCTCGGCGAGGGTGCTCCTGCTGGAGGCGGGCGGGCCGGACCGGAAGCTGGAGATCCGGATGCCGGTCGGGTTCGCCAAGCTGTTCAAGACCGACTACGACTGGAACTTCACCACCGCCAAACAGCCCGAGATGTCCGGCCGGGAGCTCTACTGGCCGCGCGGCCGGGTGATCGGCGGCTCATCCTCGCTCAACGCGCAGATGTGGGTGCGCGGGCACCGGGCCGACTACGACGGCTGGGACGTGCCCGGCTGGTCCTACGAGGAGGTCCTGCCGTACTTCCGCAAGGCCGAACGCCGCGTCGGCAGCAACCGCGGAGGCGTGTACGGCACCGCCGGACCCGTCTACATCTCCGAGCTGCGCAGTCCCAACGTCACCACCACCGCGTTCCTGACGGCCTGCGAGGAGCTCGGCCTGACCCGGCTGGACGAGCTGAACGGCCCCTCCAACGAGGGGTACTGCCCCACGCCCGTCACCCAGCACCGGGGCCGCCGCTGGAGCGCCGCCGACGCCTACCTGCGGCCGGCGACGAAGCGCCCCAACCTCTCCGTGGTCACCGCCGCGCACGTGCGCAGGGTCATCATCGAGGACGGGCGCGCGACCGGCGTGGAGTACGGCCACGGCCCGGACGGGGCCGCGGGCGGGGCTTCGGGCGGGGCTTCGGGCGGCGGGGCCTCCGGCGGCGGCACGGTGGCCCGCGCGGCCCGCGAGGTGATCCTCTCCGCCGGCGCGATCGGCTCCCCGCACCTGCTGATGCTCTCCGGCGTCGGGCCCGCCGACGAACTGCGGGCCCAGGGCGTCGAGCCGGTCCGCGACCTGCCCGAGGTCGGCCGGAACCTCCAGGACCACCTGGCCTCGGGCGTCATCCTGAACTGCCCCCGGCCGGTCACGCTCACCGGCGCCGAGTCCACCGCCAACCTGCTGCGCTTCCTGGTCCGCGGGCGGGGCATGCTCACCTCCAACGTCGGCGAGGCCGTGGCCTTCATCCGCACCACCCCGGACGAGCCCGCCCCGGACATCGAGCTGATCTTCGCCCCCGGCCCGTTCATCGACCACGGCATGACGCCCCCGTCCGGTCACGGCCTGACCATCGCCTCGATCCTGCTCCAGCCCGAGAGCAGAGGCCGGATCTCCCTCAACGGCCGGGAGGTGGTGATCGACCCCGCTTACCTGACGGCCGAGGCCGACATCCGGCGGCAGGTCGCCGGGCTGCGCAAGGCGAGGGAGCTGTTCGCCACCGAGGCGCTGAAGCCGTTCGCCGGCCCGCCGATGGACCCCTACTGGGGGCCGCGGACCGACGAGGAACTCGCCCGCTGGATCCGGGAGCGCAGCGAGACCCTCTACCACCCGGTCGGCACCTGCCGCATGGGCGCCGACGCGGAGTCGGTGGTCGATCCCGCGCTGCGGGTGCGGGGAGTCGCGGGGCTCCGGGTCGCCGACGTGTCGATCATGCCGGTCATCAACCGGGGGCACACCCACGCCCCGGCCGTGATGATCGGGGAGAAGGCGGCCGATCTGATCGCGGCGGACCGTACGGCCTCCTGAGCGGACAGCCGTCCGAAGAGCTCCACGCTTGCCCGCCGCCCCCGGGACCGGATTACAATGACGGCGGCTCCAGGGCGCCTCCGGTCCGCGGGAATGGGCTCAGCCCACCTGGCGTGTGCACCACGTGTCACCATCGTTCTCCTTTCGGCCTGACCGAGCGGACAGCAGGCAGACGAGAGGAGGCCGCTGTGCCGACCCTGGGCATGCCCGACCGCCCCCACCTCGACAGTTTCCGTCGCCAGGCCCGTGCCCTGCAGCGGGCCGTTCGGGCCGGGGACCCCGAGGCCGTCGCACGACTGGCCCGCCATCATCCCGGCGGGGTGCCGGACGACGTCGGCGGCCTGCGGCTCAGCGCGGCGCAGTTCGTCCTCGCCCGCGAATACGGGTTCGCCAGCTGGCCCCGGCTC
Source organism: Planobispora rosea (assembly GCF_014648175.1). GTDB lineage: Bacteria > Actinomycetota > Actinomycetes > Streptosporangiales > Streptosporangiaceae > Planobispora > Planobispora rosea. The sequence continues at coordinate 171,347 of NZ_BMQP01000011.1, read as the reverse complement.
ACGCGGTACCTGGAGACCGCGGCCGAACACGGCTGGGACGCCAGACTCGGCGCGAGGCCCGTGACCGACCCGGCGGAGGAGTTCTGCCGCCTCGCCTGCCTGACCTACAGCCGCGAGGACGGGCCGGCGCGCTGGGCGCGAGCCCGCGCACTGCTCGATCGGCACCCCGGCCTGACCACGGGAAACATCTGGGCCGCCGCGGCCGCCGCCCGCCCGGACGACGTCGGCAGGCTGCTCGCCGAGCAGCCGCGGCGGGCGGTGGAGCGGGGTGGCCCGTTCCGCTGGCGACCGCTCTACTACCTCGTCTACTCGCGATTCGACCCGGCCGTGCCGGCCGAGCGGGTGCTCGCGGTCGCCCGGAAACTGCTCGGCGCCGGCGCCGACGCCAACGAGGGCTACCTCTTCAACGCCCTGCCGCCGCCGTTCACGTTGCTGACCGGGGTGTTCGGTCACGGCGAGCTGGGCCGGCGGCGTCAGCCTCCGCACCCCCACTGGCAGGCGCTGGGCCGGTTGCTGCTCGACGCGGGCGCCGATCCCAACGACGCTCAGACCCTGTACAACCGGATGTTCGAGCCGGACGACTCGCATCTGGAACTGCTGTTCGCATACGGGCTCGGCACCGGGGACGGCGGTCCGTGGAAGAGGCGGATCGGGGAGCTCGACGAGCCCGCGCGGATGCTGCGCGTCCAGCTGCGCTGGGCTGTCGAGCACCACCAGCCCGCCCGGGTGCGGCTCCTGGTCGAGCACGGCGTCGACTTCCGCTCGCCGTTCGAGGGTGACGGGCCCGCGTGGAGCCCCGGTGACGGCCGGACACCGGTCGAGCTGGCCCGGCTGAACGGCGATACCGAGATCGCCGGCTATCTCCTCGCCCAGGGGGCCGCGCCGCCCGGACCCGACCCGGTGCACGAGCTGATCGCCGGGGCGCTCCGCGCCGACCGGTCCGCACTGAACCGCGTCCGCGCCGAGCATCCCGACGCCGTGGAGGAAGCCCGCCGCAGCCGCCCCGGGCTCATCGTGTGGGCCGCGGCCCGGGGCGGCAGCGAGGCGGTCGCATTGCTGGCGGAGCTCGGCTTCGACGTGAACGCCTACGGGCGCGGCGACGCGCCGGTCGAAGAGGCCTGGGAGACGGCGCTGCACCACGGCGCAGCCAACGGCGACGTCGAGCTCATCCGCCGGCTGCTGGACCTGGGCGCCGATCCCGGCCTCCGCGACCGGCGCTTCGAGGCGACCCCGCTGGAGTGGGCCAGGCACCTGCACCAGCCGGCGGCCGCCGCACTGCTCGAACCCGTCACCGCGCCGCAGCCGGGCGTCGAATGAGCTCGCCGAATGAGGCCGGCGCGGTCACCTCGCGTGCCTGCGCCCGGGACGGGCGATCCAGGCGCGCAGCCGTGGTGACCGGCCACCGGACCGAGAGACGCCGGACGGCCTCCGGGCGGTGTGCCGCGGCTCACACTTGACGTAAGTGAGCGCTTGCTCAAGCCTGGGGCTATGACAGTGAGCGTGGCGGATATCGACCTGTCGCAGATCCCGTTCTGGGCTCTCCCGCAGGCGGAGCGCGCGGACGCCTTCCGGCGGCTCCGCCGGTTGGACCGGCCCGTGTTCGTCAAGGAGAACAAGGTTCCCTTCGTCGGGCACGGGCCCGGCTACTACGCGCTGGTGCGGCACGCGGACGTCTCCGAGGCCAGCAGGAACGCCGGGATCTTCAGCAGTGAGCCGACGGCCAACAGCATCGTGGACATGCCCCGGTGGATGGCGGTCTACTTCGGCTCGATGATCAACATGGACGACCCCCGGCACGCGCGGCTGCGCCGGATCGTCTCCCGGGCGTTCACGCCCCGGATCCTGTCCAAGATGGAGGAGGACCTCCAGCGCGCGGCCACCCGGATCGTGGACGAGGCGATCGCGGAGGGACCCGGCGACTTCGTGACCCAGATCGCGGCCCGGCTCCCGGTCCAGGTCATCTGCGACATGATGGGGATTCCTCCGAAATTTCATGACCGGGTGCTCCGGGCGACCAACATCATCCTGGGCAACGCCGACCCCGAGTACACCGGCATCGAGCCCGAGTTCAAACGCTGGAACGTGGCCCGCGGCCTGGTCAAGCTGATGAACGCCGGCCGCTCGCTCAACCACCTGGCCGCCCGGCTCGGCCGCGCGCGCCGGGGGAACTCCACCGGCGACCTGACCAGTCTCCTGGTCAACGGCGAGGAGTCGCTCACGCCCCAGGAGCTGGGCTCGTTCTTCATCCTGCTGGTGGTCGCCGGGAGCGAGACCACCCGCAACGCCATCTCCCACGGGCTGAAACTGCTCACCGACCACCCCGAGCAGCGGGAGCTGCTCCTTTCGGACTTCGAGGGCCGCATCGGCGGGGCGGTCGAGGAGATCATCCGCTACTCCACGCCGGTGATCCAGTTCCGCCGAACGCTCACCCGTGACCACACGATGAACGGCATGGACTACCGCAAGGGCGACAAGGTCCTGCTCTTCTACAACTCCGCCAACCGCGACGAGGCCGTCTTCACCGACCCCGACGCCTTCGACATCACCCGGCACCCCAACCCGCACGTCGGCTTCGGCGGCCCGGGCCCGCACTACTGCCTCGGCGCCCACCTGGCCCGCCGTGAGATCACCGTGATGTTCCGCGAGCTGTTCACCCGCCTGCCGGAGATCCGCTCCACCGGCGAGCCCGACTACCTGCTGTCCAACTTCATCAACGGCATCAAGCATCTGCCGTACGCGACCTGACCCGTCTGCGCGTCGATCTCCTCGGGGTGGGCCGACCAGGAGCGGGTCGCGGTCCTGTTGCGGCAGGGGGAGGGGGGTGATTGCGGAAGAGTGCCCACTGCCCGGAGTCAAGCTAGTGCTAGGTTCACGAGCATGGAGATCAGGACGGTCACGGCCAACGGGATCGACTTCGGCTACCTGGAGACGGGGCAGGGGCCGCTCGCGCTCTGCCTGCACGGCTTCCCCGACACCGCGCACACCTGGCGGCACCTCCTGCCCGCGCTGGCCGATCGCGGCTACCGGGCGGTCGCGCCGTTCATGCGCGGTTACGCGCCCACCTCGATCCCCGCCGACGGGGCCTACGAGCCCGGGGCGCTGGTCGCCGACGCCTGCGCGCTGCACGAGGCGCTCGGCGGCGACGGCGACGCGGTGCTCATCGGGCACGACTGGGGAGCCTTCCCCGTCTACGGCGCCACCGCCTTCGCTCCCGAGCGCTGGCGGACGGCGGTCGCCATGGCGGTGCCCCCGCCGGCCGCGATGATCTCGGCCTTCTTCGACTACGAGCAGCTCAAGCGCTCCTTCTACATCTTCCTGTTCCAGACGCCCCTGGCCGAGACGGCGGCCGCCGGGGAGGGGTTCATCGAAGGGCTGTGGCGCGACTGGTCGCCGGGCTACGACGCCGCGCAGGACGTCGCGGAGGTACGGCGGAGCCTGGCCGGCCCCGCCAACCTGGCCGCCGCGATCGGCTACTACCGGGCCATGCTGGGCACCGTGCCGCCGACCGGCCGCTATGCCGCCGAGGGGGCCGCGGGCGGCGGGGAGGTGCCGATCCTCTATCTGCACGGGGAGCGCGACGGCTGCCTGCACCCGGACCTGACGATGGCGGCCCCGCAGTTCCTGCCGCCGGGATCCCGGATGAAGCGTGTTCCCCTCGCCGGCCACTTCCTCCACCTGGAGCGGCCCCGGGAGGTGAACGCGCTGATTCTGGACTGGTTGGGACGGTGACCGTATGGCAGGATCGGCAAGAAACCGAACTCGGTTCTAATGGAGGCTGGTGTGACGGTTTCGGACCCCGGACTGGCGATCCCGCTGTCGGAGATCAACCTGTCCGACATCGCGTTCTGGGAGCGGCCGATGGCCGAACGCGAGGCGGCCTTCGCCGTACTCCGCGCGCAGCCGGGCCCGATCCGCTTCGCCGAGCCGGAGATCTCCTTCGCCCCGCCGGGCCCCGGCTACCACGCGCTGGTGCGCCATGCCGACATCGTCGAGGCCAGCCGGAACCCCGAGGTCTTCTGCTCGGGCCGGAGCGCGACGAGCGTCCAGGACCTGCCGGTGGAGTTCAACGAGTACTTCGGCTCGATGATCAATATGGACGACCCCCGGCACGCGCGGCTGCGCCGGATCGTCTCCCGGGCGTTCACCCCGAAGATGATCAAGCAGTTCGAGGCCGACGTCCAGGCCGAGGCCACCCGCATCGTGGACGACCTCATCGCCGGGGGGCCGGGCGGCGACTTCGTCACCGAGGTCGCGGCCCGGCTGCCCCTGAAGATCATCTGTGACATGATGGGCATCCCCGAGGAGCACTACCAGACGGTCTTCGACGCCTCGAACGTCATCCTCTCCGGCGGCGACCCCGAGTTCATCGAGGACCTCAGCAAGGCCGCCGAACTGCTGCTGGGAGCCGGTCAGCGCCTCCAGGACCTGGTCACCTCCCTGGCCGGTTCGCGCGACCTGGCCGATGACGCCCTCATCGCCACCCTCACCAGGGCCAACATCGACGGCGAGAAGCTGACGATGCAGGAGCTGGGCTCGTTCTTCATCCTGCTGGTGGTGGCGGGCAACGAGACCACCCGCAACGCCATCTCCCACGGCCTGCACCTGTTCACCGAGAACCCGGACCAGCGGGCGCTGCTGCTCTCGGACTTCGACGGCCGCGTCGGCGGGGCGGTCGAGGAGATCGTCCGGCTGGCCTCCCCGGTCACGTGGATGCGCCGTACGGTCACCCGCGACCACGAGATGAACGGCACCCTCTACCGCGAGGGTGACAAGGTGCTGCTCTTCTACTGGTCCGCCAACCGTGACGAGGACGTCTTCACCGACCCCTGCCGCTTCGACATCCTGCGCACCGAGGGCCCCCACGTCGGTTTCGGCGGGCCGGGGCCGCACTTCTGCCTCGGCGCCCACCTGGCCCGCCGCGAGATCGCCGTGATGTTCCGCGAGCTGTTCACCCGGCTCCCGCAGATCCGCTCCGCCGGTGAGCCCGACCGCCTGCGCTCCAGCTTCATCAACGGCATCAAGCACCTGACCTGCGAGTTCTGAATCACCCCATTGACGTAAGTGGTTGCTTCTGCAAAGGATCGGGGTCATGAGCGTGACGCCAGCCGAGCGGAGGCCGATCGTCTCCGTCGCCGACTTCGACCTGTCGGACTACGACTTCTGGGCCAGGCCCATGCACGAGCGGGAGCACGCCTTCCAGCTCCTGCGGGGCCTGGAGCATCCGGTCTTCTACCGGGAGCCGGAGATCGACTTCGCCCCGCCGGGGCCGGGCTACCACGCGCTGGTCCGGCACGCCGACATCCTGGAGGCCAGCCGGAATCCGGAGGTCTTCTGCTCCGGCGACGGCGGCGCCACCAACATTCCGGACATGCCGCCGGAGTTCACCGAGTACTTCGGCTCGATGATCAATATGGACGACCCCCGGCACGCGCGGCTGCGCCGGATCGTCTCCCGGGCGTTCACCCCAAAGATGATCAAGCAGTTCGAGGCCGACGTCGACGCGGCGGCCTCGAAGATCGTCGATGATCTGCTCGCCGGGGGGCCGGGCTGCGACTTCGTCACCGAGGTCGCGGCCCGGCTGCCGCTGAAGATCATCTGCGACATGATGGGCATTCCGGAGAAGGACTACGGCTTCGTCTTCGACCGGTCGAACGTCATCCTCGGCGGCTTCGACCCGGAGTACGGCGGCGACGACATAACCAAGATCGCAGAGAGGCTGCTGGCCGCCGGACTGGAACTCAACCAGCTCGTCCAGGACCTCGCCGCGTACCGCGCCGAGCACCCCACCGACGACCTCACCTCGTCACTGGTCAACGCCAACATCGACGGAGAGCGGCTCACCGCCCAGGAACTGGGCTCGTTCTTCATCCTGCTGGTGGTGGCGGGCAACGAGACCACCCGCAACGCCATCTCGTACGGCCTGCGCCTGCTGACCCGCAACCCCGACCAGCGCGCGCTCTGGCTCTCCGACATCGACGGCCACGCCCCCGGCGCGGTCGAGGAGATCGTCCGGCTGGCCGCCCCGGTGAACTTCATGCGGCGCAAACTCACCCGCGACCACGAGATGAACGGCACCCTCTACCGCAAGGGCGAGAAGGTCGTCCTCTACTACTGGTCCGCCAACCGGGACGAGACGGTCTTCACCGATCCGCTCCGGTTCGACATCCTGCGCACCGAGGGCCCGCACGTGGGCTTCGGCGGGCCGGGGCCGCACTTCTGCCTCGGCGCCCACCTGGCCCGCCGCGAGATCACGGTGATGTTCCGTGAGCTGCTGCGCCGCGTGCCGCAGATCGAGGGCGGCACCCCCGAGCGGCTCTACTCCAGTTTCATCAACGGCATCAAGCACATGGAGTGCCGCTTCTGAGGCCGGGGCCGTCCCCGGCCCTCAGCCGGCGGCCGTCCTGATCGACTTGAAGACGGTGTTGACGTCGGGCAGCAGCTCCTCGCCGCTCTCCGGGACCGACATGTAGACGATCGCGGGCAGATCGGCCCCGGTGCTCACCGCGGCCACGACGATGGTGGTCGTGTCCGTGCCGGAGGTGATCTCGTAGGCGGCCAGCTGGCCCGGGAGGCCGCTGACCGACAGGGTCTGCTGGGCGGTCTTGCGGGCCTTGTTGCCCTCGGGGAAGAACTTGTTGCGCGCGGCGTTCGCCACCGCGTTGATCACCGGCGCCAGGTTCTCCGGCGAGGTGTAGTGCTTGCGCAGCCGGGGTGAGAGCGGCCCGGACATGACCTGGGCGTACTGGTTCTTCCCGGTCGAGTCCTGGCCCGCCGGGGCGTACTGGCGGGTGCTGAAGCCGTACGTCGTGGGCATCGTCGGGCGGGTGTCCTGCCGCCACGGGGCACCGAGCCGCGCGAGGGTGATGGCGGCGTTGGCATCGGTGAGGGTGCCGGCGACCGGCGAGGCCTCACCCGGGTACTTCGGCAGGCGGCCGATCTTCGGCTTGGCGGTCGTCTTCGGCGAGGCCGCGGGCTTGCTGCTGTCGGCCACGGGCTCGGTGACCTCGTCGGCGGAGGCCAGCGGCCCGGCCAGGAAGGCCCAGATGAGCGCGCCGACCAGCGCGATCGCCACGGACCCGGCGAGCGCGAAGACCCAGACCGGCCTGCCGGTCTCCTCCAGCTCGCCCTCGTCGCCGATGGCCTGGTAGTTCTCGCCGAAGACGGTGTTCCACAGCTCCTGCTGGCGCTCCGGCGGCGGGGTCTTGGGCCCGCTGATCTGACCGGCGGTGACGAACGGCCGGTTGGGGTCGGACGGGTCCCGGCTCAGGTGGCCGCCCGGCGGGACCTGGGGGGACTGCGGGTGGCCCTGGCCCGGCCCGCCGTTACCCGGATGTCCGTTGCCGGGATGCCCGCCGTCGCCCGGGCTCCCGCCGTTGCCGACCGGACCGCCGTTGCCGGAACGGCCCGCCTCCGCGGGCGCGGGGACGCTGAACGTGGAGGTCTGCGCGAAGGGCGCGGACCTGGCGAACGGGTCACCGGACATGGAGGGGTCGTGCCTGGCGAACGGGTCACCGGACATGGAGGGGTCGTGCCTGGCGAACGGGTCACCGGACATGGAGGGGTCGTGCCTGGCGAACGGATCGCCGGACATGGAGGGGTCGTGCCTGGCGAACGGATCGGCCGAGGGGGCCTGTGCACCGTTCTCCGGGCCCCGAGAACTCTGGGCCGGAGCCGCGGGTACGGGCGGCCAGCTGCCGGTCGCGGCCACGGGCGGCCAGCTGCCCTGGGCGGGATCTCCCTGGGCGGGCCCGCCGTACGACGGGCCGTCGTCATCCCGCGCGCCGGCAGCCGGCGCCCCCGATCGGGGATTCGCGGGGGTGGAGGACTGCGTCTGGAACATCTGCTGCCACGAGCGGCTGCCCGGGACGGAGGCCTGCCGCGAGGAGTCGCCCGGGGCGGGAACCTGCGGCGGGAGCGGGAGCCCCGGACCGGTGCCGCCGGTGCCGAGCGGGCCGGTGCCGAGCGGGCCGGTGCCGCCCGTACCGGTGCCGAGCGGGTCGTTCGCCCAAGCCGGCGGGGGTTCGGGGGCCGGGGCCCATGCCGGAGGCAAGTGGGGCCGGCTGGAATCATCCGGGGCCATGGGTTCCTTACCTCTCGTATGGGTGCCCGAATTGGGAATATTGGGCATGCTCTCATGCGAAGCGGGGGGATCGGCGGGGAAACGGGAGAACGCCCCCCTGAACTGAAGCCCGGTGGGATCGGTCGGAGGATCCTGCATCGGCAGGCCCGCCTCCGTGGGATCAGGGCCCTGCCCCGGCGCTGCTGAGTGTGCCACGGTGAAAAGGGTAAACGGCAGGGACAGTCGAGGTCACAACGGATCTACCGGCCCGGGTGCCGACTGCCCCGCGTGTGACGTCCCACCATTGTGCCGACCCCCCGGTCCCGGCGTCCCGGATTCGGCTCGGTCGCCTCCGTACCGTGTTCGGGGCCGCGTCCGTACCGTGCTCATGAAAAGCGTTACGGACTGCGATAGGCTTTAGATATGCGTGCCGCGACCCTGCTGCTTACCGGGCCGCACCGGCCTTCCCGGCGCTAGACGCCCCACCGGTGCGGCTGCCCTTCGCCTGAGCGGAGGGTTTTTCTATTGGGTCGGATGATTCAGATCATCTGTTCATCTGTGCGGACGGACACCGAGGGAAGAAAACGTGAGCGAGCGAGCCGACATACAGAGCGACGAGCAGCACTACGACCCGCAGGCGCTGCAGGCCAAGTGGGTGCGCAGGTGGGAGGAGCTGGACCCCTTCCGGGCCGCGGACGACCCCGCCGACACCCGCGAGAAGCGCTACATGCTCGACATGTTCTCCTATCCCTCGGGCGACCTGCACATGGGGCACGCCGAGGCGTTCGGCATCGGCGACGTCGTGGCGCGTTACTGGGTGCAGAAGGGCTACAACGTCCTGCACCCGGTCGGCTGGGACTCCTTCGGCCTGCCGGCCGAGAACGCCGCGATCAAGCGCAACGCCCATCCGGCCGAGTGGACCTACGCCAACATCGAGACCCAGGCCGCCTCCTTCAAGCGGTACGGCGTCTCCTTCGACTGGTCCACCCGCCTGCACACCAGCGACCCGGAGTACTACCGCTGGACCCAGTGGCTGTTCCTGCGCTTCTTCGAGCGCGGCCTGGCCTACCGCAAGGGCGGCCTGGTCAACTGGTGCCCCAACGACCAGACGGTGCTGGCCAACGAGCAGGTCGTCGGCGGCCGGTGCGAGCGCTGCGGCGCCGAGGTGGTCCGCCGCGAGCTGACCCAGTGGTACTTCAAGATCACTGAATACGCCGACCGGCTGCTGGACGACATGGCGCAGCTGGAGGGCGGCTGGCCGGAGCGCGTGCTGAGCATGCAGCGCAACTGGATCGGCCGCTCGGAGGGCGCCGACGTCGCCTTCGTGATCGAGGGCCGCGACGAGCCGGTCACGGTCTACACCACCCGCCCCGACACGCTGTACGGCGCGACCTTCTTCGTGGTCGCCCCGGACGCCCCGCTGGCCGCCGAGATCGTCTCCGACGAGCAGCGGGCGGCCTTCGAGGCCTACCGCGCCGAGGTGGCCAAGCTGTCGGACATCGACCGGCTGTCCACCGAGAAGGAGAAGACCGGCGTCTTCCTGGGCCGGTACGCGATCAACCCGGTCAACGGCGAGCGCATGCCGGTCTGGGCGGCCGACTACGTGCTGTCCGACTACGGTCACGGCGCCATCATGGCCGTGCCCGCGCATGACCAGCGCGACCTGGACTTCGCCCGCGCCTTCGACCTGCCGGTCCGGGTCGTCGTGCACACCGGCCTGGCCGACCCGGGCGAGACCGGCGTGGCGACCTCCGGGGACGGCGCCCTGGTCAACTCAGGCCCGCTGGACGGCCTGGACAAGACCTCCGCGATCCGGAAGATCATCGAGATTCTGGGCGAGCGGGGCACCGGCAAGGCGGCGGTCAACTACCGGCTGCGCGACTGGCTGCTGTCCCGCCAGCGCTTCTGGGGTTGCCCGATCCCGATCGTCCACTGCCCCGACTGCGGCGAGGTCCCCGTCCCGGACGAGCAGCTGCCGGTCACCCTGCCCGATCTGCGCGGTGAGGCCCTGGCGCCCAAGGGCGTCTCCCCGCTGGCCTCGGCCGGGGACTGGGTGAACGTGGGGTGCCCCAAGTGCGGTGGCGCCGCCAGGCGCGACACCGACACCATGGACACCTTCGTCGACTCCTCGTGGTACTACCTGCGCTACGTCGACCCGGACTACGAGGACGGCCCGTTCGACGTCGAGAAGGTCCGCCAGTGGGGCCCGATCGACCAGTACGTCGGCGGCGTCGAGCACGCCATCCTGCACCTGCTGTACTCCCGGTTCTTCACCAAGGTCCTGCACGACATGGGCATGGTCGACTTCACCGAGCCCTTCACCCGGCTGCTGAACCAGGGCCAGGTCATCAACCAGGGCAAGGCGATGTCCAAGTCCCTGGGCAACGGCGTGGACCTGGGCCAGCAGATCGACGCCTTCGGCGTGGACGCCGTCCGGCTGACCATGATCTTCGCCGGCCCGCCCGAGGACGACATCGACTGGGCCGACGTCTCGCCCGCCGCCTCGCAGAAGTTCCTGGCCCGCGCCTTCCGCGTCATGGCCGAGGCCGGGGCGGCCTCCGCCCCGGGGACGGACGCCACCACCGGCGACCTGAGCCTGCGCAAGACGGTCCACAAGACCGTCGACGAGGTCACCAAGCTGGTCGAGGGCCACCGGTTCAACGTCGCGGTGGCGCGGATGATGGAACTGACCAGCGCGGCCCGCAAGGCCATCGACTCCGGCCCCGGCGCCGCCGACCCGGCGGTCCGCGAGGCCGCCGAGACCCTGGCCGTCATGCTGTCGCTGGTCGCGCCGTACACCGCGGAGGAGGGCTGGGAGCGGCTGGGCCACTCCGCCTCGGTCGCGCGGGCGGGCTGGCCGGTCGCCGATCCCGCCCTGCTGGTCGAGGACGCCGTCACCTGCGTCGTGCAGGTCGCCGGGAAGGTCCGCGACCGCCTGGAGGTCTCCCCGGACATCTCCGAGGCCGATCTGAAGGCCCTGGCCCTGGCCTCGGAGAAGGTCCGGGGTTTCCTGTCCGGCGAGCCGCGCAAGGTCATCGTCCGCGCGCCGAAGCTGGTCAACATCGTCCCGTAGCCTCATCGGAGAGGGACCTTCGGATCATGGTGCGAAGGTCCCCTAGGGTTCTCCCATGCGGCGTGTCGGTGTGCTCACGGTGGCGGCGGCTCTGGCCCTGGCGGGTTGCGCGCAGGCGGGCGGCGACTCCTCCGGGACAGAGCTGGCCGAGGCGATGGCCGAGGTGGCCGAGAGCGCGCCGGCGAGTCAGGCGTTCCTCTACAACGACCTGGCCCACTGGCGGGACCTCGGCCTGACCCCCGGACAGGAGACGGAGCGTCCCTGGCAGGACATGGCCTCCTTCAGTCTCGGCGCGTTCGGCGTCCCGGAACGGCGGGACCCGGTCGGCGGCGATCTGTCCGGGGCCGAACGGGCGATCTCCATCGGCATACCGCCGGACACCGTACGACTGGACGGAGACTTCGACGCCGCCGCCGTCCGGGACAGGCTGGTCGCGGCCGGAGGAGCGCCCCGCAGGCTCGGCGAGCACGAAGTGATCACCCGGGGTGAGGACGTCACCGCCACCTCGGAGAACGGCATGCTCGTCCAGACCTCCGCCGACGACCCGTTCGGCAACGTGGCCGTCACCGGCTCCGTCATCGCGGCGAGTCCGTCCGGGTCGGCCGTCAGGGACGTGCTCGGCGGATCGCCCACACTTGCCGGAAAGGATGGATACCTCGCGATCGCGACCTGTCTCGGGGACGTCGCCGCCGCTTTCATAATGGATCCCCAGGAGGTCGGCTCGGGGCCGGAGGTGAGGCTCCAGGGGGTGGGGGTGCGGCCTCCGGCGTCCGCGACCGACCGGCCGGTCAGCGTGGTGTGCGTACTGCCGCAGGCGGCCGGGCACGCAGCCGTGCGCGGGGACTTCACCACCCGGTTCACCACGGAGGGGAAGAACCGCCTGGGCAAGCCGTTCGGCGACCACGCCGGGGAGATCGTCCACGACGAGGTCGGATTCGAGGACCTCACGGTGCTCCGGGCCACGGTCAGGCACACCGACGCGACCTCGGCCTCGTTCTTCCTCCGGACGCTCGCTCCGGAGGACTACCAGGAGTCCGGCCCGTCCTGAGTCCGGCTGGCACTAGGGTTCGGGCATGCGACGTATCGGTGTGTTCCTGCTGGCAGGCGGGCTGTTCGCGACGGGCTGCTCCGGCGGCGACGGCGATCCCCGCTCCGGCGGGAAGCCCGGAGCCCGTACGGCCTCCGCCGCTCCCACGGCCTCCGCGCCCGCTGCGACCGGGCTGCGGGCGGCGATGGCCGAGGTCTCGGGGGAGGGGCCCGCCGCCCTCCACTTCGAGTACGGTGACCTGGCCCACTGGCGTGACATCGGTCTCGCCACCGATCAGGGGCCGGGGCGGGACAAGACCTGGCTGCCCGTCATCGGGTACGGCCTGGGCGAACTGGTCCGGGCGGGGCGGCCGCTGACGGAACGGACGGGCATCACCCCTTACGCCGCCGACCACGCCGTCTCGATCGGCGTACCGCCGGATACGGCGGTACGCATCGACGGCGGCGTGGACGTCGAGGCGATCAAGACCAAGCTGACCGTGCTGGGCGGCAGACCGGGAAAGATCGGCGACCACGATGGCCTGTCGCTCGCCGACGACCACGCCCTCGATCCGGACGGACCGCTGATCGATCTCGGTCTGGTGAACCAGCTCAACAAGGTCGTCGTCACCGGCTCCACGGTCGCCGTGGGATCGGCCGCCGCGCCGGTCTCCGCCGTGCTCGGCGGTGAGCGTTCCCTGGTGGACGTCTCCGCGCACGCCGCCGTCGCCGACTGCCTCGGCGACGTCGTCACCGCGGTGCTCACCGTGCCGCAGGGCTCGGGGGCGGTGGCCCTCTACGGCGTCGGACTGCGCCGCCCCGCGTCCCCGGGCGACACGCCGGTCAACGTGATCTGCGTGGCGCCCAGGAGCGGCGCGATCACCGCGGTCAGGCAGGCGCTCACCGCCGAGCTCACCACGGCTGCCCCGACCACCCAGGGCACGCGGTACGGGGATCACGCCGAGGAGATCGAGCACGACGAGGTGGTGAGAGGGGACTTCACCGTCCTGCGCGCCACCCTCGCCCTCGCCCCGGGCACCCCGGCCTCCTTCGTGCACCGGATGCTGCTCACCCGCGATCTGGAGGCGGTCGCCGACCCCACGGCGGTCGACAGCCGCCTGCCGGTGCCCACACCGACCCCCTGAGTCCCGCCCGCGCGGCACTGACCGGAGGTGAAGGCGGCCGGGATCCCGGAGGCGGTCAGGAGGACGTCTTCACGGCCCGGGTGATCCGGTCGAGGATCTCCGACAGGACCGGGCCGGAGGTGGCGAAGTTCAGCCGGGCGAAGCCCTCCCCGCCCGGGCCGAACAGCGGGCCGGGGCTGAGCATGACCTTGGCCTCGCGCTCCAGGAACGCGGCGGGCTCCTCCGCCAGGCCGAGGCCGGACAGGTCGAGCCAGGCCAGGTAGGTGGCGTCGGGGATCCGGTAGCCGACGCCGTCGGGGAGCCGCTCGGCGATCAGGTGCCGGTTGCGGTCGAGCACCGTCCTGGCCTCCGCCAGCCAGTCGTCTCCGTGCCGCCAGGCCGCGACGGTCGCCTCGACCCCGAAGACGTTCGCCATGCCGTACAGGTGGGTGGGCTGGGCGGCCAGGGCCTCGCGCAGGGCGGGCGCACCGGTGTGCGCCACCGAGCAGCGGACGCCGCCCAGGTTGAACGCCTTGGTGGCGGAGGTGAGCGTGACCGTCCGCTCCGGCAGCAGCGTGGCGAAGGGGATGTGCTCGCCGGGGGTGTGGACCAGGTCGGCGTGGATCTCGTCGGAGATCACCAGGAGGTCGTGGCGCTCGGCCAGTTCGGCCAGGCCGGTCAGCTCTTCGCGGGTGAAGACGCGGCCGGTCGGGTTCTGCGGGTTGACCAGCAGCAGAACGCGGCAGCGGCCCTCGGCGAGCCGGACGGCCAGGGCCTCGGCGTCGAACCCCCAGGAGTCGCCGGCCGGTTCCATCGGGATCGGAAGCGCCGGACGGCCCATCTCTTTGCAGGTCTCCAGGAACGGCGGGTAGGCCGGGACGTGCACGGCCACCTCGTCGCCGGGCCGGGTGGCGACGTGCAGGATCACCTGGAGGGCCTGGTTGATGTCGGTGAAGGATCGCACGTGCTCCGGGTCGGGGCGCCAGCCGTACCGGCTCTCCATCCGCTCGGCGAAGGCCAGGGCCAGCGGGCCGGCGTCGTGCCGCTCGTCCCAGGCGGGGTAGCCGAGGTCGCCGTGGGCCCGGCGGGCCAGGGCGTCGCGCACCGCGGCGGCGACCGGGAAGTCCATGTCGGCGATCCACGCGGGGATCACTCCCGGTGCCGGGTGGGACCATTTGATCCCGTCCCGGGAGGTCAGGTTCTCCAACGTCAGCGCGTTCAGGGAAGAGATCTCGGTCACCGCCCCAGACTATCCAGGGCGGTGACCGATATATCAGGAGATATCTGGCTTATCAGTCAATGGCGAGTTAAATCATCCGAGACCGGTCTTCATTGCGTTGATGAGCTCACCGTTGGCGGTGTCGCCGCTCAATTCCCAGAAGAACGCCCCGCCGAGGCCCTGGTTCTTGGAGTAGCTCATCTTTCCGCCGATGGTGGCCGGGGTGTCGTAGCTCCACCACTGGGTGCCGCAGTGGGCGTAGGCGGTGCCGGCGACCGTCCCGGTGGCGGGGCACTTGGTCTTGAGGACCTTGTAGTCCTCGATGCCCTGCTCGTAGGTGCCGGGGGCCGGGCCGGTCGCGGTGCCGCCCGGGGCCGACTGGGTCACGCCGGTCCAGCCGCGGCCGTAGAAACCGATGCCCAGCAGCAGCTTGCTCGCGGGGATCCCCTTGCTCTTCAGCTTCTGGACGGCGGCGTCGGAGTTGAAGCCCTCCTGCGGGATCCCGTTGTAGGAGGTCAGCGGAGAGTGCGGAGCGGTCGGGCCCTGGGCGGCCCAGGCGCCGAAGAAGTCGTAGGTCATCGGCATGAGCCAGTCGACGTACTGGGCGGCGCCGGCGTAGTCGGCGGCGTCGATCTTGCCGCCGTTGGAGCCGTCGGCGGTGATCGCCGCGGTGACCAGGTTGCCGGAGCCGAACTTGGCCCGCAGCGCGGACATCAGGTTCCTGAAGGCCGCCGGGCCGCTGGTGTCGCAGGTGAGGCCGCAGGCGTTGGGGTACTCCCAGTCGATGTCGATGCCGTCGAACACGTCGGCCCAGCGCGGGTCCTCGACCAGGTTGTAGCAGGACTCGGCGAACGCCGCGGGGTTGGCCGCCGCCTGGCCGAAGCCGCCGGACCAGGTCCAGCCGCCGAAGGACCAGACGACCTTGATGTGCGGGTAGGCCTTCTTCAGCTTGCGCAGCTGGTTGAAGTTGCCGCGCAGCGGCTGGTCCCAGGTGTCGGCGACGCCGTCGACGCTCTGGTCGGCGGTGTAGGACTTCTCGTAGTCGGCGAAGCCGTCGCCGATGGTGCAGCGGCCGCCCTGGACGTTGCCGAAGGCGTACATGATGTGGGTCAGCTTGGAGGCCGAACCGCTCGTCACGATGTTCTTCACGTGGTAGTTGCGGCCGTAGACGCCCCAGTTGGTGAAGTAGCCGACGAGCTTGTTCCCGCCGGTGCCGCGCTCCTTGGTGGTGACCTTCAGCTCGTTGCTCGCCCCGGACCGGTTCCCGGCGGCGTCGCGGGCCTTGACGGTGTAGGTGTACTGGGTCGTGGGCGACAGGCCGGTGTCGGTGTGGCCGGTGCCGGTGACGGTGGCGACGAGGGTGGTGCCGCGGTAGACCTCGTAGCCGGTGACCTTGACGTTGTCGGTCGAGGCGTTCCAGCTCAGCTCGGCGCTGTCCGCGGTGACGGTCCCGGCGCGCAGGTTGCCAGGGACGCTCGGCGCCTCGGTGTCGCCGCCGCCGTCGTCCTCGGTGGTGACCTTCAGCTCGTTGCTCGGTCCGGAACGCTGACCGGCGGTGTCGCGGGCGCGGACCGTGTAGGTGTACTCGGTCCCGGGGGTCAGCCCGGTGTCGGTGTGGCCGGTGCCGGTGACGGTGGCGACGAGGGTGGTGCCGCGGTAGACCTCGTAGCCGGTGACGCCGACGTCGTCGGTGGAGGCGTTCCACTGCAGGGAGACGCTGGTCGTGGTGGTCGCGGTGGAGCGCAGGCCGCCGGGAGCGGTCGGCGGGGTGTCCCCGCCGGTCTGCCCGGTGACCGAGATCGCCGAGACGGTCGCGTAGTTGGCCCCGCCGTTCATGTTGAACTGCACGTTGAGGGCGCCGTCGGTGACCGTCACCGGGAAGGACTTGTCGCAGGCGGTCAGGCGGCCGCAGGCGGCGAAGATGTCGAAGGCGGTCAGGACGTTGGCGCCCTCGGCCCGGACGTCGAACTTGCGCTGTCCCGCGCCGTTGGCCCAGTCCTCGACCATCTTCAACGTCACCTGGTAGGTGCCGTTCGGCAGGTCGAAGCGGTAGCCGCCCCAGCCGTTGAAGGTGTTGTAGCTCTGGTAGAGCGCGTCGTCGTCGGTTCCGGCGATCGGGCTGCCGGTCGTGTTCGTCCCGTAGCTGGTCTGGTAGCCCCAGTCACCGCTGGTATACGCCTTGTCGGCGGACCACTGGACGCCGGCGCCGTCGGTGAGGGCCGCGCCGCCGGAGTTGGCGCGGATCGGTACGGCGGCGGCGTACGCGCCCGGCGCCGTGGCGACAGCGGCTCCCAAGGGGAGCAAGAGAGCTCCCGCCGCGCCTAAAAGTTTAAGGACGAGTTTGTTTCGCACGAGGACTACCTCTCCTACCTGCGTGGGGGGTGATAACTAATAGGAAGCTTTCCTATTAATGAAGCGAAGGTATCCCCATGACCACGCTGGGTCAAGAGACGGGATCCGCGGGGTGAACGCCGTGTGGCGGATCCGGAGGGCGCGCTGCCGCCCGCTGTGCGCCGAGGACGGGACTTCATCCGATGAGTGGGGAAATGCGTCATTCCGGGAGAGCGGAATGGCGGGTTATCGAGGAATAAAATCCACTGTTTCGGAAGCCCGTAAACAAAGCAGCGGCCGCCTGTCCTCAGAGGGCAGGCGGCCGCTGTCGAAACGCGGGGAGGCGTGGGGACTGCGCAGGGCGCAGGGGAGGCTCGGGGAGGGGGATCCGTCCGGGCCCGCCGTCGCGAACGACGGGCCGGCGGGGTCAGAGCTTGCGCAGCACCGCCACGACCTTGCCGAGCACGGTGGCCTCGTCACCCGGGATCGGGTCGTAGTTGGGGTTGTGCGGGACCAGCCAGACGTGACCGTCCCTGCGCTTGAAGGTCTTGACCGTCGCCTCACCGTCGATCATCGCCGCGACGATGTCACCGTTGTCGGCCACCGGCTGCTGGCGCACGACCACCCAGTCGCCGTCGGCGATGGCGGCCTCGATCATCGAGTCACCGGTCACCTGGAGCAGGAAGAGTGTGCCCTCGCCGACCAACTGCTTGGGCAGGGCGAAGACGTCCTCGATGCTCTCCTCGGCGAGGATCGGGCCGCCGGCGGCGATGCGGCCGACCAGCGGCACGTATGCCGCGGTCGGGCGGCTGACCGACGCCTCCTCGGTGTTCGCGTCGGGGTCGACCCAGAGGACGGGCTCGCCGGGCAGGCGGACCTCGAGCGCCCGGGGGCGGTGCGGGTCACGCCTCAGATAGCCCTTGCGCTGCAACGCCGTCAGCTGGTGCGACACACTCGACGTGCTGGTCAGTTGCACGGCCTCGCCGATCTCACGCATCGACGGGGGATAGCCGCGCTGCTGCACGGAGTCGCGGATCACCTCAAGGATCTTGCGTTGCCTGGGGGTGAGGCCGAGGGAGTCACGCCTGCGCACCGCCAGATCGCTGACAACCGAGCCGTTCTCTTTGTGCTCGCTCATGTGATCTTCTCGCCTCCCGGTCCGTATTCCATATGTCGCACACAGCGACCGTACTCCCATCGAAGATCATCTTCAAACAATTGTTCGAGTTGTCCTCGAAATCGGCGACGGCGTGGTGTACAACATCGTACGGGAGTTCGATCGACATCGTGTTCGATTCGCCGATCTTTCTTCGCCCGTGTCCGGCCCGGGCGGGGAGATGGGGGGCCATGATGAAGGCGACTGCGCAGACACGACGATCCCGGCGCGCGCAGGGGCGGGGACCCCGGCACCTGCAGGTGGTGGGGCCGGAATACATGCAGGCGATGCAGGCTCGGCGTCTGCGGGCGGTGGAGCCCCGGGGCGCGCAGGAGGGGCGGGTCCCGGGCGCCCGGACGGAAGAACCCGGGCGCGTGCGGACGGGAGGGCCCCGGCGCGCGCAGGGGCGGCCTCGCCGGGCACCTGCCCGGAGGCCCGGCCCGGGGGAGAACATCCGATATCCTCGCAGGCCTGTCCGGCTCACCCGGAGAGGGAAGATCGTGGTGGTGGCCCTGCTCGTTCTGGCCGCCCTCGGAATGCTCTGGCTCGGCACCCGCATCGCCCCGGCCTCGGCCGCCGAGCGCCCCGACCGCGCGGGCCTGCCCTGGGTCATGGTGCACCGGGGTGACACGCTCTGGGGGATCGCCGGGGCGGTGGCCCCGGAGGGCGACCCCGCCGAGACCGTCCGCCGGATCATGGACCTCGACGGGATGCCCGGCCCGACGGTCCGGCCCGGGGACCGGCTCCACCTGGCGGGCGGCCTGGCGGGCTGAGAGCGGCTGCCGGGAAGGCCACGGCCTGGGGAGGGCGGCCCGGGAGAGGGCGGGAGGGTGTCCGAAGGCGGTCCGGGGGACGGTCTCGGGGACGGTCCGGGGGATCGCCGGGAGTGGCCGCCGGTCGCGCCACCGGGTACGACACGCCCGGCTGGAACGGGTCCGGAGCGCTGATCAGCGACTTCGTCCGGGGGGTCGTGTCTAACTTGCGTTCATGGTCGCTCACTTCTACGGTTGGACCACAACATCTAGTGGCTTTGTCGGAGTGCTCCACCACAGGTTGTGTTTCGATCGCCGCACCTCGGTGTTCCGAGGGGCGTGCGCGAGTTTACGCGCGGGCATCGTGTGACACATGGGGCAGGCGGGTCACTCGGCTGACCAGGGAGGCGACGCGTGCACTGTCCGTTCTGTCGCCATCCAGACACGCGGGTCATCGACAGCCGGTCCACCGAGGACGGCGGTGCCATCCGCCGCAGGCGCACGTGCCCCGAATGCGGGCGCAGGTTCACCACGCAGGAGACCGTGCTGCTCATGGTGAGCAAGCGCAGCGGGGTGACCGAGCCGTTCTCCCGTGACAAGGTGATCGCCGGGGTCCGGCGGGCCTGCCAGGGGCGGCCGGTCAGCGAGGACTCCCTGGCCCAGCTCGGCCAGCGGGTCGAGGAGAGCATCCGGGCGACCGGGGCCGCGGAGATTCCCGCCCACGAGGTGGGCCTGGCGATCCTCGGGCCCCTCCGGGAGCTGGACGAGGTGGCCTATCTCCGGTTCGCCTCGGTCTACCGCGGGTTCGAGACGCTGGCCGACTTCGAGGCTGAGATCAAGCAGTTGCGGGCGGATCGCTCCGCCCAGCAGGACTGAAGAATTCCATCCCCGGGCGCCGGGGGACGAAAGCGGCGCGGTGATGTGGTCCGACTCATGGGCTCGTACGGAGTCCGGAAGGGGGAAGTCATGACGGAGACGGTCGGAGGCGCGGTGCGCGGGGGCAGCGGAGGCAAGCGCCCGCGCAAGGGGCTGAAGATGAAGCGCGTCTTCACCACCCCCGGCGTTCACCCCTACGACGAGGTGAGCTGGGAGCGCCGCGACGTCGTCATGACGAACTGGCGCGACGGCTCGGTCAACTTCGAGCAGCGGGGCGTGGAGTTCCCCAGCACCTGGTCGGTCAACGCCGCCAACATCGTCACCACCAAGTACTTCCGCGGCGCCGTCGGCACCCCGCAGCGCGAGTGGAGCCTCAAGCAGCTCATCGACCGCGTGGTGGGCGTCTACACCAGGACCGGCGTCGAGCACGGCTACTTCGCGACCGACGAGGACGCCGAGATCTTCGACCACGAGCTCAAGCACGCCCTGGTCAACCAGATCTTCAGCTTCAACTCCCCGGTCTGGTTCAACGTCGGCACGGCCTCGCCGCAGCAGGTCTCGGCGTGCTTCATCCTCGCCGTGGACGACCAGATGGAGTCCATCCTCGACTGGTACAAGGAAGAGGGTGTGATCTTCAAGGGCGGCTCCGGCTCCGGGGTCAACCTCTCCCGGATCCGCTCCTCCAAGGAACTGCTCTCCAGCGGCGGCACCGCCAGCGGCCCGGTCTCCTTCATGCGCGGTGCCGACGCCTCCGCGGGCACCATCAAGTCCGGCGGCGCCACCCGCCGCGCCGCCAAGATGGTCGTCCTCGACGTGGACCACCCCGACATCGAGGAGTTCATCGAGACCAAGGCGCGCGAGGAGGACAAGATCCGCGCGCTGCGCGACGCCGGGTTCGACATGGACCTCGGCGGCAAGGACATCGTCTCCGTCCAGTACCAGAACGCCAACAACTCCGTGCGCGTCTCCGACGAGTTCATGCGCGCGGTGGAGAAGGGCGAGGAGTTCGGCCTGCGCGCCCGCCTGTCCGGCGAGATCATCGAGAAGGTCGACGCCCGCGACCTGTTCCGCAAGATGGCGACCGCCGCCTGGGAGTGCGCCGACCCCGGCGTCCAGTACGACGACACGATCAACGACTGGCACACCTGCCCGGAGACGGGCCGCATCACCGCCTCCAACCCCTGCTCGGAGTACGTCCACCTGGACAACTCCTCCTGCAATCTGGCGAGCATCAACCTGCTGAAGTTCCTCAAGGACGACGGCTCCTTCGACATCCAGAACTTCGTGAAGATCACCGAGCTGATCATCACCGCGATGGACGTCTCCATCACCTTCGCCGACTTCCCGACGGAGAAGATCGGTGAGACCACCCGGGCCTACCGCCAGCTCGGCATCGGCTACGCCAACCTCGGCGCGCTGCTCATGGCCACCGGCCACGCCTACGACTCCGACGGCGGCCGCGCCATCGCCGCGGCCATCACCTCGCTGATGACCGGCGTCTCCTACCGCCGCAGCGCCGAGCTGGCCGGGGTCGTGGGACCGTACGACGGCTACGCCCGCAACGCCGAGGCGCACAAGCGCGTCATGCGCAAGCACGCCGCGGCCAACGGCGAACTGAGCACGCTCGACGTCATGGACCGCGACATCCACGCCGAGGCGAGCCGGGAGTGGGCGGAGTGCCTCAAGCTCGGTGAGAAGAACGGCTACCGCAACGCCCAGGCCTCGCTGCTGGCTCCCACCGGCACCATCGGCCTGATGATGGACTGCGACACCACCGGCATCGAGCCCGACCTCGCGCTGGTCAAGTTCAAGAAGCTCGTCGGCGGCGGCTCCATGCAGATCGTCAACCAGACGATCCCACGGGCGCTGGCGAAGCTCGGCTACCAGAACGAGCAGATCGAGGCGATCGTCGAGTACATCGCCGAGCACGGTCACGTCGTCGACGCCCCCGGCCTGCGGCCCGAGCACTACGAGGTGTTCGACTGCGCGATGGGCGAGCGGGCCATCGCCCCGATGGGCCACGTCCGCATGATGGCCGCCACCCAGCCGTTCCTGTCGGGTGCGATCAGCAAGACCGTCAACCTGCCCGAGTCCGCGACCGTCGAGGACATCGAGCAGGTCTACCTGGAGGGCTGGAAGCTCGGCCTGAAGGCGCTGGCGGTCTACCGCGACAACTGCAAGGTCGGCCAGCCGCTCTCGGCGGCAGGCAAGAAGGCCGACGACAAGGCCGCGGACAAGGCCGGGGAGCGGGCCGGGGACGAGGCCGCCGCGCCGGAGATCCAGGTCGTGGAGATCAGCCGCCCGACCCGCCGCCGGCTGCCGAACCAGCGTCCCAGCACCACCACCCGCTTCACCGTGGCCGGGGCCAAGGGCTACATGACCGCCTCGTGCTACCCGGACGACGGTCTCGGCGAGGTCTTCCTGAAGATGTCCAAGCAGGGCTCGACCCTCGCGGGCGTCATGGACGCCTTCTCCGTGGCCATCTCCATCGGCCTGCAGTACGGCGTGCCGCTGGAGACCTACGTCGGCAAGTTCGTCAACATGCGCTTCGATCCGGCGGGCATGACCGACGACCCGGACGTCCGCATGGCCGCCTCGGTGATGGACTACATCTTCCGCCGCCTGGCCCTGGACCACCTGCCCTACGAGGAGCGGGCCGCCCTCGGCATCTTCTCCGCCGCCGAGCGGGCCGCCCAGCAGCGGGGCGAGGATCCGGCCGCGCTCCACGACGACACCGTCATCGCGGAACTGGCCACCTCGGCCCCGATCGAGAAGCCCAAGTCCGACGCCGAGGCCCAGGCCAGGACCGAGTCCCTGCCCGAGCCGGTGCGCGGCGGCTCCCTGGAGTCCCACCAGGGCCGCACCGCCGACGCCCCGCTCTGCATGACCTGCGGGACGAAGATGCGCCCGGCGGGCAGCTGCTACGTCTGCGAGGGCTGCGGCTCCACCAGCGGCTGCAGCTGATCTCCCGGGCGAGGTCGAGCGGGCCCCTCGGAGAGGCCGGGGGACCCGCCACCCGGCGGCACGGCCTGCTTCAGGGCAGCAGCGCCAGCTTGCCTACGGTGGCCCGCGCTTCCAGTTCCGCGAGTGCTTTCGGCCCCTCGGCCAGCTCATAGACGGTGGGCCGGCCGGGGCCGAGCACCCCGGCCGCGAGGAGCCGGGCCATCTCGGCCATGATCTCGCCGAAGACCTGTGGCGCGGCCTGGATCAGGACGCCGAGGTTCAGGCCGATGAGGTGGACCTGGTGCTTGTAGACCAGTCCTCAGTTGGTGACCGCGGTTTCGCCGCCGGTCATCCGCAGGACCTCGGCGGTGAGGTCGGCGCCGCGGGAGTCGATGACGTGGTCGGCGCCCAGCACCCGTACCACCTCGTGCTTGTCCGGCGAGGCCGCGGCGATCACCGTCGCACCGTAGTGCTTGGCCATCTTCACCGCGGCCTGGCCGGTCCCGCCGGCCGCGGCGTGGATCAGCACGGTCTGCCCCGCGGCGAGGCCGCCCAGCGGCTTGAGCGCCGCCAGCGCGGTCGGCCAGTTCACGACCAGGCCCAGCGCCTGCTCGTCGGCCCAGCCCGCCGGTACCGGCACGGCGCGGGCCGCGGGCAGCACCACGTACTCGGCGAAGGCGCCGCCTTCGATGCGGACGCCGACGACGTGGGCACCGAGTCCCGGATCGGTCACCCCCTCGCCGACGGCGATGACTTCGCCGGCGCCCTCGATGCCCGCCGGGTACGGCGGCTGCGGGCCGCCTGCGAAGGTGCCGCGGGACTGCGAGATGTCGGCGAAGTTGACACCGGCGGCGGTGACCCGGATCAGGACCTCGCCCGGGCCCGGGCTCGGTACCGGCACGTCGGTGACCAGACGCAGGTCCTGCGGGCCGTTCAGGGACGTCTGCTGCAGGGCGCGCATAGTCGCGGGGACGCTCATGGTGATCGGGCTCCTTTGTTTATCGAACGACAAACAAACCGTGGCACGCCGTTCAGCGCCGGTCAAGGTAAACTTGATCGAACGACAAACAAATAGGGAGGCGCATCCCGATGGCTACTCGCGGCAGGCCCCGCACATTCGACCCCGACACCGCCCTGCGCCAGGCGCTGGACCTGTTCTGGGAACGGGGTTACGAGGGCACCTCGCTCAACGACCTGGCCCGGGCCACGGGTATCGCCTCGGCCAGCATCTACACCTGCTTCGGCAGCAAGGAGGACCTGTTCCGCAAGGTCATGGCGCTGTACGGCGCAACCTCGGGCGAGCCGCCCAGGCGCGCGCTGCGTGAACAACCGACCGCCCGCGCCGCGATCCACGCCATGCTGCGCGCTACCGCCGATGAGATCACCCGCCCCGGCGCCCCGCACTACTGCATGCTCGTCCTGGCCGCGCCGACCGGCGCCGTGGAGAACCATGCCGTCCGGGAGTTCCTGGCCGGCCTCCGGCGCGACCAGCTCGCCGCCATCAAGGACCGGCTCGCCCGCGGCGTCGCCGACGGCGATCTCGCCGCGCCGCCCGCCGGCCTCGATGCCGTCGCCCGCTACTACACCACCGTGGTGCAGGGACTGTCCGTACAGGCCCGCGACGGCGCCACCCGCGCCGAGTTGGAAGGGGTCATCACCTGCGCAATGGCCGCCTGGGACACGCTCACCTCCGCGTCGTCGCACGTCGGCGGTTGAGTCGTGCCCGCCTGAGCGGGCGCGGCGGGCCGGGGATCCTAGAGCCAGTGGTTGTCGTGGCGGAGGAAGAACTCCGCCAGTTCCTCCTCCCCGGGGCGGCCGGACACGGCGAACTCGGCGAGACCCTCGAAGTAACCCTCCCGGGGCGCTCCGGGGGAGAAGTGCAGGAGCATGGAGGCCGGTGCCCCCGACTCGTTGCGGAAGGCGTGGATCCCGCCCTCGGGGACGTGGATGAAGTCGCCGGGGGCGGCGTCGATCCAGCGGTCGCCGGTGAAGATCCGTACGGTCCCGGTGAGGATGAAGAACGACTCGGAGATCGACCGGTGGAAGTGGGGGCCGGGGCCCGAGGGCTCCGGCCCCATGTTCCACCGGTAGAGGCCGAACTTGCCGCCGGTGGAGGCGCCCGTCGCCAGGTAGTCCACCGTGTTGCCGCTCTGGTAGGTCAGTTCGGGTTCGTGGTCCGCGGGACGGAAGGTCGCGTTGATCTCACCTTTGTCCCCGAAATAGCTCGGTTCCGGATATGTCATGATCCATACCCTAGGTGGTCCGTCCGCGCCGGGGGATGACGGGTGGCTGCGGCATGGTCCGCTCCGGGAGCGTTACGGCGTCAGCCGCGCCGGAACCACTACGGCGCGAGCCGCTCCAGGAGCTTCGCCACCCGCTCGACGTCGGCCTCGGTGGTCCGCCAGTTGCTGAAGGCGGCGCGGAGCGCGGGCACCCCGTCGTAGACGGTCGGGGTGAGGAACGCCTCACCGGACTCGGTGATCGCGGTGACGAGATCCCCGGTCCGCTCGGGCGCCTCGGCGAGGGTGAAGCAGACCACGTTGAGCCGGACGGGGGCCAGCAGCCGGTACCCGGGCAGTGCGGCGATGCGCTCGCCGAGCAGCTCGGCGAGGGCGATGTCCCGCCGGACGATCTCCGCGTGCCCCTCCCGCCCGTAGGCGGCGAGGGTGAACCACGCCGGGACGGCGAGCAGGCGCCGGGAGTTCTCGGGCGTCAGGTGCACCGGGTCGGGGTCGTCGCCGACCGGGCCCAGGTAGGCGGCGGCGGAGTTGGCGAAGACCCGGGCCTGCAGGTCGCGGCGGCGGGTGAACTGGACCGCGCCGCTGTAGGGGACGTTGAGCCACTTGTGCAGGTCCACGCAGACCGAGTCCGCCTCGCCGAGCCCGTCGACCAGGTGGGCGTGGGCGGGGGAGAGGGCGGCGAAGGCCCCGAAGGCGGCGTCCACGTGCAGCCAGAAGGGGTGGCGCTCGCGCAGGGCGGCGATCGCGCGCAGGTCGTCGAAGTCGACGGTGTTCACCGTGCCCGCGTTGGCGACCACGATGGCGGGGCGTCCCCCGAGCCCCTCCAGGGCCTCGGCGAGCCGCGCGACGTCGACGGCCTCCCGTCCGGGCAGCGTATCGGCCCGGCGGATCGCCGAGCGGCCCAGCCCGAGCAGGGACAGGGCCTTGCCGACGCTGGAGTGCGGGGTCCCGGAGAGCACGCTGACCGGGCCGAGCGCGGCGGCTCCCTGCTCGGCCACCGAGATCCCGTGCCGTTCGCCCAGCCACTCGCGGCCGACGGCCAGGCCCGCGAGATTGGACATGGTCGCGCCGCTGACGAACGTGCCCTGGTGCTCCGCCGGCAGGCCGAACAGCTCGCGCAGCCAGGAGGCGGCCTCCCGCTCCAGGTCGGGGGCGGTGGAGTCGACGCGGGAGGTGGGGTTCTGGTCGAGGGCGCCGGTCAGCCAGTCGCCCGCCAGCGCGGCGGGGGTGCTGCCGCCGGTGACGAAGCCCAGGTAGCGGGGGCCGGCGCTGGCGGCGAAGCCGGCCTCCCAGCGCTCGGCGAACGCCTCCATCGCCCCTTTCAGGCCCGAGCCCTCCGCGGGCAGCGGCGTGGGCTCGCGCCGTACCGGCAGCTGGGCGACGGGCCGGTCGTCCAGGCCCTGCAGGATCCGTACGGCGTAGGCCCGCGTCTCGTCGAGCAGTTCGGGCAGGCGCGCGAGGTCGTCACCGAGAAGTGGATGCATGGGATCACCGTAGGAGAGCGGCGGCACCCCGTCTCGGGCCAATCCGAGGAATTGGCCTTGACGGCTCGGCTCCCGGCGGTGCCGGACCGCATCCCGCCCGGTCCGGGCGGGCCGGGCGGTCAGGTGACGATCCAGCGGCGGCCGATCTCCTCGGCGGTGGGCGGCGGGCCCGGCAGCGCCTCGGCCGAGGTCAGGCGGAGGCCGTCGAGGATCAGGGCCAGATAGCGGTGCCGCATCTGCGCGGTGCGCTCCTCGTCGCCGAGGTGGATGGCGGCGATCTGCTCGAAGAGCATCGACAGGTCGGCGACGTCCAGGCCGGGGCGGAGGACTCCGGCGTCCCTGGCCCGTTCGAAGACCCGCGTGGCCAGTTCCTCGGCGTACGCCGACTCGCGGAAGAGGTCCTCGTCCGGGGTGAAGGTCCCGGCCAGGCTGAGGGTGAGGGAGTGGGTGTCGGCGTCCACGATGCGGCGCATGAAGTCGGCGAAGACGGTCCAGGGATCACGCTCGTCGGCGAGTGCCGCCTCGGCCTCGGCGATGTAGAGCTTCAGCCCGTCGGAGCAGAGCTTGCGCAGCAGGATCTCCTTGCTGGCGTAGCGGCGGTAGAGGGCGCTGATGCCGACCCCGGCGCGCTCGGCCACGGCCGAGATCGGCGCCCCGGGGTCGGCGACGAAGACCGCCCGCGCCGCCTGGAGAATGGTCTGGTCGTTGCGGGCCGCCTGGGCCTTGCGGCCGCTCATCGGGGCCGCGTTCGTTGTCTCCATACCATCACTGTAGCTCACGGAACATAATATTCCGTTCTATCGTTCCCGGATTCGCCGGACTTCTGTCAGGCTGGAGACGTGATCGAGGAGTTCGAGGTCCACCGGCCGAGGATGTTCGGCCTGGCCTACCGGATGCTCGGTTCGGTGACCGAGGCCGAGGACATCGTCCAGGACGCCTATCTGCGCTGGAGCGGCACCGAGCCGGGCAGTGTCTCCTGTCCGGGCGCGTGGCTCGCCAAAGTGGTCACCAATCTCTGTCTCAACCGGCTGACCGCCGCCCGCGCGACCCGGGAGGACTACGTCGGCTCCTGGCTCCCCGAACCCGTGCCGACCGGCGCGCTCGGCCCGCTGGAGACCGCCGAGCAGCGCGACTGCGTCTCCATGGCCTTCCTGGTCCTGATGGAGCGGCTCACCCCGGCCGAGCGCGCCGTCTTCGTGCTGCGCGAGGCGTTCGGGTACGGCTACCGCGAGATCGCCGAGGTGCTCGACCTGTCCGAGGCCGGCTGCCGGCAGCTCTGCCGACGGGCGCGGCAGCGGGTCGGCGAGCACGGTGAACCCGGCGAGCACGGTGAACCCGGCGAGCGCGGTGAACCCGGCGAGCGCCGCGGACTCCGGGAGCTCCGGCGGTTCGACGCCCCCGGCGGGCAGCGCCGCCTGATCGTGGAGCGGTTCCTGAAGGCCGCGGAGAACGGTGACCTGGAAGGGCTGGAACGGCTCCTCGCCGCCGATGTGATCGCCTGGGCCGACGGCGGCGGCAAGGTCAGCGCGGCGCGGCGGCCCGTTCTCGGAAGGGAGAAGGTCCTGCGCTACGTGGCGGGGCTCGCGGCCAGGTTCGGCGCGCTCGGCCAAGACGGTCGCGGCGAGACCCGCATCGTCGAGGTCAACGGCCAGGACGCGATCGTCATGCTGCTGGCCGGGCAGGTCTTCACGGTCTCCGTGGTGGAGGTCGCGGGCGGGGAGGTCGTCGGTCTGCGGAGCGTGGCCAACCCCGACAAGCTGTCCCGCTTCGCGGAACTCGCCGGACTCGCCGAGCCCGTGGAGCCCGTGGAGCCCGTGGAGCCCGCATAATCCGCAGGGCCCGCAGGCTTGAGGGGTGGAGCCTTCCCGGGGCCGGGCCGGGCCGGGCCGGGCTGGGCTGGGGCGGGACCGGCCGTCCGGAGAATTTCTCGCACGAATCCGTGCAGATCTGTCACGTTCGCGGTGACTCGCCGGTTCTCAGCTGCATGACGGAGAACACCACAGCAGAAGGCGGCACGGCGGACATCCTCGTCACCGGCGGCACCGGCGTCCTCGGCCGTCCCGTCGTGGACCGGCTCACCGGGGCCGGCCGTACCGTCCGCGTGCTCAGCCGTACGCGCAAGCCCTGCATCGGCGACCTGAGCACCGGAGCGGGCCTGGCGGAGGCTCTCGACGGCGTCCGGACGATCGTCCACCTGGCCAGCGACCCCAGGACGCGAGGGGCCGACGTCGCGGCCGCCCGGCGCCTGATCGCCGCGGCACCCGAGGGGGCGCACCTGGTCTACATCTCGATCGTCGGCGTCGACCGGCACCCCTACTCCTACTACCGCGCGAAGTACGAGGTCGAGCGCATGATCGAGCGTTCGGGCCTGCCGTACACCATCCTGCGCGCCGTGCAGTTCCACGATCTGGTGCTGTACGGCATGCGGATGCTGGCCAGGCTGCCGATCGTGTTCGTCCCGGCGGGGGTGGCCTTCCAGCCGGTCGCGGCCGAGGAGGTCGCCGCGCGGCTGGCCGGGCTCGCGCTGGGCGAGCCCGCCGGCCGGGTGCCCGACATGGGCGGTCCCGAGATCCTCAGCGCGGCCGAGCTCGCGCGCCTCTACCTGCGGTCGGCCGGGAAACGGCGGCCCGTGCTGCCGGTCCCGATCCCCGGCGGGGTCATCGGCGCCTACCGGCGGGGGGTGCATCTCGCGCCGGAGCACCGCGACGGGCGGATCACGTTCGAGGAGTTCCTGACCACGGCGGCGGGCCGTCCGGGATATGCGGGAGCGGGCCGATGAGCGCGCGGCCGGAGGCGGTGCGGCCCGGACGGGGCCGGAAGGCGGGCCGGGGCGCGGACGAGCGGGCGCGGCGCACGGGGCCGCCGGAGACCCGCTCGCGCGCGGTGGCCTGGTTCCGGGCGGGGTTGGTCGGCCTGGCGGTCATCCAGCTGGTGGTGGGGACATGGGCGCTGGTCTCCCCGACCGGGTTCTACGAGGGCTTCCCGCTGCCGGGGCGCCGGTGGGTGGCGCTGCTGCCGCCGTACAACGAGCACATGCTGCTCGACTTCGGCGGCCTCAACCTGGGCATGGGCGTGATGCTGGCGGTGGCGGGGCGGAGGCCGGAGCGGCTGCTCGTGCGGACGGTGCTGGCGGGGTATCTGGCTTACGCGGTGCCGCACCTGGCCTTCCACCTGGGGCACCTCGGGCACTTCCCCACGGTCGACGTGATCGGCCAGGTCGTCACGCTCTCGCTGGTCGTGGTGCTTCCAGCGGTCATGCTGGCCTGGAGCGGGCGGGTGCTCCGGTGACCGCGGGAGGCCGCGCGGCTTCAGGCGGCCGGCGTGGGACCGCTCGGATGGGGGAAACGGATGACGTTGCGGCCGGTGTAGGCGCGCAGGTCGACGACCTTGGCATCGCCGGGAGCCCTGCGGCGTGTCACGGAGCGGATATCCCTGATCTTGATCCGCTCGACGTATGGTGGCACAGCCACAAGCCTCTTCATTGAGCCCCCCGGCGTGATGATTCCGTTATACAAATATGCGCACGGTCGCGTAAGGCGACCGTAAAGATCTCGTCAGTAGGGCAGCCGTCGGCCCGACGGAGACCGCAGATCCAGCTCGGGAACGCGGACGGGGCGGGTCTGCGGCCGCCTGATCCTGATGCGTTTCATGGTCCTGCCTCCTTCCTCGCTGCCACTGTGCGCCGTGTCGCTTGACGTCCGGTTGGCGACCGCTTGCGAGGCTGCCTCCCCGGAGGTGTATGCGGGCAAACCTACCGGGGTGTCGTGTCCCGGTTCAATAGGTTTGGTAACTCAGGGAATCCGTATTTTTACGTGTAGTGATGTCATGTGCCGGGTGTCCGCCTCTGACCTGGGGCGATGTCCTGTGCCTGATAGAGGGTCCGCTGCTTCCCCTACCTCTTCACCGTAGCTCCCCAGTCCGACATTTCTGGACTTATGGGATGTGGGGCCCTCTTTCCCGCGGCCGCTGTCCTCTGGGGCGAACGGTTCCCATACTGGGACGGGGGCGTAAGATCACGATGTTCACCCGGAGGAGGTCGTCATGCCGGTCGAGTTGAACCACACCATCGTCATGGCCCGTGACAAGAAGGCGTCCGCCGACTTCATGGCCACCGTCCTGGGGCTGGAGGTCGGCCCGCCGTACGGGCCGTTCCTCCCGGTCCAGACGGGCAACGGCGTCACCCTCGACTTCATGGACGCCGGTGACGGCCCGATCACCTCCCAGCACTACGCCTTCCTGGTGACCGAGGAGGAGTTCGACGAGATCTTCGCGCGGATCAGGGAGGCCGGGATCACCTACTACGCCGACCCCGGCCACCGGCAGGAGGGCCGGATCAACCGCAACGACGGTGGACGCGGCCTGTACTTCGAGGATCCCGACCGGCACAACCTGGAGATCATCACCCGTCCGTACGGCAGCGGCGGCTGAGCGCCGCCCGAACGGGCCCGGCCGTACGGCTCAGACGGCGGAACGGGCCGGGCCCGTCCGGTACTCGAGGATGATCACCGCGGTCACCAGGACCACCAGCACGGCGAGCTGGGCCAGGGCGGACCAGAGCCCGGGCAGGACGGTCACCGGCGCGGCCAGCGCCCCCGCGACGCGCAGCCGGTTGCCCGCGATGCCGAGCACCCGACGGAACCAGGCGTTGCCCGCCAGGAACAGGGCGACACCCGCGGCGAGCGCCACGGCGGCGCTGAGCTTCAGCGGGTCCACCGGGTGGGCGATCGCCTTCTTGGCTCCGGCGGCGACCGCGACGACGCCGAGCATCATCGGGATGTGAGCGTAGAAGTAGGCGCCGAGGATCAGCCGTGTGCGCCGTACCGGCTCGGCCACGGCCAGGGCGTGCTCGGCGTGCACCTCGTCGTCGCCACCGAAGTAGATCCACCACAGGCTCGCGGCCAGTGCCAGGCCCAGCACCGCCGTCAGGCCCAGGGCGAAGCCGACCGGCAGGTCTTTGGCGCCGATCCCGAGCGCCACGATCGACTCGCCGAGCACCACGATCACCAGCAGCCCGTGCCGCTCGACGATGTGCCCGGCCTTGAGGTCGAAGCCCTTCTGGCCGATGAAGTACGGGCTGCCCCAGAGCAGGAGGACCGCCGCGCCCCAGAGCAGGTAGGCGTAGGGGCCGTCGAACAGGCTCGCCACGCCGATCAGCGCGGCTCCGCCGAGGTTGAACGGGATCACCCGGGACATGGCGGCGGTCGCCTGGAGGTACAGTCCCGCGTGGACCAGGATCAGCAGCAGGTAGCCGACCACGAAGGCGACGCCGCCACCGTTGAAGGCCGAGGGGATCGCCAGCGCCACGATCAGGAACCCGGCCATGCCCAGCAGGATCAGCACCCGCCGGGCGGGCCGTACCGGGGGGATGGCGTTGGTCAGCCAGGCGTAGCCCGCGTACATCCACCAGATGACCCCGAACACCAGCAGCGCCTTCAGGGCGCCCGTGACGGGGGAGCCCTCCTCGATGCCGGTGACGACCACCAGGGTGAGCTGGGTGACGGTGAAGACGAAGACCAGGTCGAAGAAGAGCTCAAGCGTGGAGACGCTCAGTTCGGTCTCGGGGGGCGCGGGTTCGGCCCGCTCGGCGAACCAGCCAGGGAGGCGCATGCCGCCCATTGTGTCCCGGACGCGGGGGATTGCGCCCTGGCTTCGCTATGCGTGAACGATCATCGCGCGGTCTGTCCGTACGGCACCGCGCGGTCTGCCCGTACGGCACCGCACGGCGGCCCGGCAGTGACCCGGGGGCCCGGCGTGACTCAGTCGTCCGCCGGAACGTCCTTGCCCCTGGCGACCAGGGTGTCACCGCGCTTGCCGGGAGCGGGTTGCTCGGTGCCGCTGCGACGCCGGGGGCGGGGACGGGGCGCGGGGTACTCGGCGGTGTCGGTGTCGCGCTCCGGGTCCTCGCTGTTCTCCGGCGCCGCGCTCCCGGGGGTGACGCGCTTGCCGGGAGCCGGCGCGCTCTCCCTCTCCGGTTCGGCGGAGGGGTGGCCCGGTTCCTCGGGGGCGGGAGTGATCGCCTCCGGCTCGCGCAGCGAGGCGAGGACGTCGTCGGCCTCGGAGTCGGCGGCGAAGTCCTCGGCCGCCTCGGCCTCGCGCCGCTTGATCACCACCATGTGATCGACCGAGAGCCGCCCGGCCCCGTTGACCGCCAGCATGATCGAGGCGGCGCCGAGCGCCACGATCAGGCTGACCTCGCCGCCGGTCAGCGGCAGGCCGCGATCGCCGCTGGCGACGATGAACACCGCCAGGGCCTCGACGAACAGCAGCAGCCCGCAGGCGGGTACGGCGAGCCCGGCGACGAGCAGGGTTCCGCCGATGAGCTCTATCAGCATCGTGGCGGGGGACCAGAGCTCGGGCAGGGGCGCGCCCAGCGCGGCGAACTGGACCTCGGTCGCGTCCAGGCCCGCCCTCAGCTTGGTCCAGCCGTTGGCGAAGAAGATCCCACCGACTCCCAGCCTGGCGGCCAGCGCGGCGAGATCGCGGAGGGATTGTCGCACGGCTCCTCATTCTGGTCGGATTAGCCGCCCTTGCCCATAGAAAGTGGAGAGGGCCCGACCAAATCTGTTATTCCGGATTGGTCTGAATCGCGGCGAGTGAAATGGAGTGATCCCGTCCGTACGGCGGTGGACCGGCGGGGAGGGATCCGGCGGGGGCGCAGCCGACAGGGACCGGCCCGGCCTTCCGGCGCCCGCGGGGCACCATGAACACCACGGCGGCGGTGGCGCCCAGCAGCAGCACGCTCACCGCGATCGTGGAGTGCAGCCCGGCCACGAACGCGGTCCGGGCCTGGGTCAGCAGCGCGGCCCCGGGAGCGCCGCCGATCTCCCCGGCCACGTGGGCGGCGGCGGCGAGCGACTGGCGGGCCTGGGCCATCGGCTCGGCCGCGACGCCCGCGACGGGCGGCAGCGAGCGGGCGTACACGGCGGTGGTGATCGTGCCGAGCACCGCGACGCCGAGCCCGGCGCCGAGCTCGTAGGCGGTCTCCTCGACCGCGGCGGCCCCGCCCGCCCGGTCCTCGGAGGTCGACGACATGATCGTGTCGGAGGCGGCCAGCAGCGCGACCTGGATGCCGAAACCGATGCCGACGAAGCAGGCCGCCAGCCCCACGGAGTGCCGCTCGGTGCCCCAGGTGAGCGTGGGCGCCAGGGAGAGCGCGGTCAGCGCCAGCCCGCCGCCCATCGTCGCGCGCAGCCCGAACCGGCTCAGCAGGTGCGCGCCCGCCAGGCCGCCGGCGACCGAGGCCACCATCAGCGGGAGCATGCGGACGGCGGCGCCGGGCGGGCTGTCGCCGAGCACGAGCTGCAGATACTGGGCGAGCATCAGCTGGAGGCCGACCAGGGCGAAGACGGTCAGCAGCACCGCGACCACCCCGACGGTGAACGTCCGCCGCCGGAACAGGTCCAGGTCCAGCAGCGGGCAGGCGAGCCGCCGCTGCCTGCGCGTGAACCAGGCCAGCAGCGCCAGGCCGCCCAGGAGCGCGACGACCCCTCCGGGACGGCCCGCGCCCGTCTCTTTCACACCGAAGGCCAGGGCGAGGATGCCGAGGACCGACAGCAGCGCGCTGGTCGCGTCCCAGGGCTGCCCGGGGCGCGGGCGGGACTCCGGGAGGAGCCGCGCCGCGGCCGGCAGCAGCGCCAGCAGGATCGGCACGTTGATCAGGAAGACGGTGCCCCAGTAGAAGCGCTCGACGAGCAGGCCGCCGATCAGCGGCCCGGTCGCGGCGCCGGCCGCCGCGACCGCGCTCCACACGCCCAGCGCGATCGCCCGCTCCCGCCGGTCGGTGAAGACCTGCCGGATGATGGAGAGCGTGGCAGGCATGATCATCGCGCCGCCGACCCCGAGGAGCGCCCGCGCCGCGATGAGGGCGAGGGGGGTGGTCGCGAGCGCCGCCGCGGCCGAGGAGACCCCGAACACCAGGTATCCGATCAGCACCAGCCGCTTGCGCCCGAAGCGGTCGCCCAGTGTCCCGAAGGTCAGCAGCAGCGGGGCGACCACCAGGGAGTAGACATCGATGATCCACAACAGCTGCACCGCGCTCGGTTCGAGCGCCGCGGTCAGCGCCGGGACGGCGATGTGCAGGACGGTGGCGTCCACCGTGATCAGCAGGAGGCTGAGGCACAGCAGGACGAGGACCGACCAGCGGCCGGTCCTGGACGAGCGCCGGCCGGTCTCCGCGTGCGTGGCGCGGACGGCGACCTCCACTGCGGTCATCGGCTGAGGGGATACCGGCCTGGGTTGAGCATGCGTGGCAGCTTAGGGCAACTTCCGCACGGGATGAGGACGTATCGGCAGATCGATTCCGGGGCGATACGCGCATCCGGGGCCCGGAACCGTGACCTCTCTAGAGAGATAGAGCCCTGTAGCGAGGATCTAGGCAAACGGGGAAGCCGCACCGACCATGGCGGTCGTGGGAGTCGGCGCGAGGGTGAGCCGTCGTGGTGAGGGTGTGCGAGGTTCGTGGGTTCCCGATGATCGACAGGCGCGAGGTTCGCGAGCCGCGATGGTGAGCGGCTCCGATGGTCCGGATGGTTCCGATGGGCACCAGGGCTCCGAGGGGCAGGATGGTTCCGACGGGCACGAGGGCTCCGGCGGACACACGGGCTCCGGCGGGCACGAGGGGCCCGGGAGTCGTGATCCCGGGCCGCTCCCGCCGGATTCCGGCGGCTCCGAGGACCCCGGGAAGCTCGGCGGCCTCGGGGACCCGGGAGATCCCGGGGACCCCCGGGAATGGTGCGCCGTGGCGGCGGCCCGCCTCGGCCGCGGCGAACCGGAGGCCGCGCTGGAGGCGGCCCGCCGGGCGGTGGAGCTCGACCCCCGGGCCGGGGCCGGGGCCGAATGGGGATACCGCCTGGCCAGCCTGGCGTTCGAGCGGCTGGGCCGGGACGCGGAGGCCGTGGCCGCCGCGGAGGAGGCCGTACGGCTGGCACCGGGCTCCTGGAGCGCGCGGCTGCGCCTGGGAGCGGCCCTGCGCCGGATTCCGGGGCGGTGGAAGGAGTCGCGGGTCCAGGCGGCCCGGGCCGCCCGTTACGCCCCCGAGGAGCCCGACCCGCACGTGCTCGTGGGAGACCTGTCACTTCTGCGCGGGGACTACGCCCAGGCCCGGACCGCCTACCGGCACGCGCTGCGCCGCCTGGACGACCATCCCGGCGCGCGGATCAACCTCGGCCTGGCGATGCTGCGCTGGGAACGGCCCCGCAGGCACCACGACCCCGCCTGGCCGGTGGACCCCCGGGAGACCGGCCGGGCCCGGCGCGCCCTGGAGGTGTGGTCCCGGCAGGTCCGGGTCCTGCTCGCGGTGGCGCTCCTGGCGGTCGCCGCGGCGGCCTTCGGCCCGGCCCTGGTGGCCGCGGCCGGTGCGGGGGGAGCGGCGGCCGCCGGACCCGATCCGGTGGCCGCCGCCAGGGGCGGCGGGGCGGCGGTGCTCGCCGTCGTCCTGGTGATCACTCTTCGGCGGGCCCGGCGGGTCAGGCTCTGGCCGTACGTCCCCGGCATGCTCGTCCGTGACCCGTGGCTCGCCCTCGGCATGGTGATCACCCTGGTGACGGTCGCCGCCTACGGGGCGGCGCTGGCCACCCTGCCCCGCGCCGCGCAGCAGTTCGCGGCGGCGGTGGAGACCGCGACCCCGGTGACCCCGGCGTCCCCGGTGGATCTGGCGGGCCTCGCGGTCCTGGCGGGGACGCTGCCGGGCAACGTGTGGGCGGGTCCCGCGCTCCTGGTGCTCCTCAACGGAGCCGCCCTCCCCGTCCTGCGCACCCTGGCCGAGGCGTGGCGGGGGCGGCCGGTCAGGGCGCTGGCCGAGTTCACCGCGGCCGACGAGGACCGCACGGCCGGGCGCGACATCGACGTGACGCTCTGGCTCGTGGCGGTCCGGGCCTGGTCGGCGCTGGTGCTGACCGCGGCGGCGGCCCGGCTCCTGGACGACCCGCGCTGGGCGCTCGCGGCCGTGACCGTCCCGGCCGCGCTCGGCTGGTCGTACCGCCGGGCCGGGCGGGCCTTCCGCCTGCGCGCGGTGCTCGCCCGCGACCGGTGGCTGGCCGGGGTGCTGGCCCTGCTCGTCACCACGTCGCTCCTGTTCGCCGCGGCGGCGGCCGTACGGGTTCTCGGACTCCCCGATCCCCTCGACCGCCGGGCGTGGCAGGTGGGGGTCGGGGTCCTGGTGACGGTGGTGGCCGCCTACGTCATCAGGGCGGCCCGGGCGTGGTGGCAGGGCACGCCCGGGCCGGGACGGTCCTCATTGATCATGTGCGAGGGCTGCGGACGGCGCCTGCCCGGTGACGCCCGCCCGCCGGTGGGACTCAGCGGCGCGGTGCGCCGGGCCTTCGCCGACGGGCGGGGGGTGGTGCTCGCCTACGCCGACCCGACGGGACCGAGGGCGCTGGCCGTGGGCTCGGTCGGGTCGGTCGGCCCGGGCGGTGAGCTCCGCCTGATCGCCGCCGACGACGCGTGGGAGGCGGCCGAGCGGGACCCGAGGGTGGCGGTGTTCGTCGCCGACCCGCTGGATCGCCGTTTCTGGGCCGAGGTACGCGGCGTCGCGATCGCAGACGCCGAGGCCGAGGTGCTCCGGGTCACTCCCAAGCACGTCGTGGTCGGTGACTATCCCGGGCGCCACCAGGGTCGGCTCCGTCCCCGGGACGGCAGACCCGTGCGCTGACGTCCGCCGCGTACTTGCCTGGGAGTGACAGTTCCTCATCGTGTGGATCGTCCGTACTCGTCCGTTTATCGGATTGTGCCGGCACGGCGGCGTGGCGTCGTTCCGAGGCACGCCCAAACTCCCGCCGGGTGCGGTATAACCGGGGGCGACCGGGGAGGCGTGATGCGGGACTCCGACAGGGCCAGGCCGGCCGGGCGGACGGCGGCACGGGATCTGTTCGAACAGGTGCGGGCGCGCTACTTCCGGCTTCCCCCCGCCGGGCGGAGGCTGCTCCACGTCGTGGCCTTCCTCGCCGCGATGACCTCGGCCGCGATCCTGGGCTGGTCCCTGTTCACCACCGCCCTCGTCACGATCGCGCTGCTCGGCTTCACGGCGCTGACCCTGCGCTTCCCCCGCGCCGGCGCCACCGTGCTGGTCCTGGCCGGGTGGATGCTCGTCCTGGGCTTCTTCATGGGCCTGTACGGCCCGCGGTCGCCCGCCCCCGCGCTCCTGCTGGTCCTGGGCGTGGCCGTGGCCGGGATCGCCCACCTCATCCGCTGGGTCCCGCCGTGGCTGACCACCCTGATGGCGCTGGTCCCCGCCGCCGTGGCCGCCTTCGCGCTGTTCTTCATCGCACCCGCCGCCGGTCCGTGGGCCGCCTGCGGGGTGGCCGCCGCCGTCCTGGTCCACCGCTTCATCGCGGCCCGCCGGGTCCGGGGTCTGGTCTCCGAGCACGACCAGCCGGTGAGGATCCGGGTCCAGGAGGGCGGGCCGCAGGTCCAGGGCCACGGCGGCGGGTCCGCGCCGCCGCCGATCTCGGTGGAGGAGGCGCTCGGCGAGCTCGACGCCATGATCGGCCTGGACCCGGTGAAGGAGCAGGTGCGCTCCATCGCGGCCTCGATCGAGGCGTCCCGCTTGCGCCGGGAGGCGGGCTACGCCACCGAGCCGCCGATGCGACACTTCGTGTTCGTCGGCCCGCCCGGCACCGGCAAGACCAGTGTCGCCCGGACCGTCGCGAAGATCTTCTATGCCTTCGGCCTGCTGGAGACGCCCTACGTGGTGGAGGCCCAGCGCGCCGACCTCGTCGGGGAGTTCCTCGGGGCCACCGCGATCAAGACGAACGAGCTGATCGACCGGGCGCTGGGCGGGGTGCTCTTCATCGACGAGGCCTACAGCCTGATCAACTCCGGTGACGGGCAGCCCGACCGCTTCGGCGCGGAGGCCGTGCAGACCCTGCTCAAGCGGGCCGAGGACGACCGCGACCGGCTGATCGTCATCCTGGCCGGTTACGAGAAGGAGATGACCTCCTTCCTCGCCTCCAACCCCGGCCTGTCCAGCAGGTTCGCCACCCGGGTCCGGTTCCCCGGCTACACCCCCGACGAGCTGGTCCAGATCACCGGGCTGCTGCAGCGGCGCCGGGGCGACCGGATGGCCGAGGACGCCAGGCCCGCCCTGCTGGCCCGCTTCGCCGACGTGCACCGCCGCGGACTCGTCGACGAGCTGGGCAACGCCCGGTTCGTCCGCAGCCTGGTGGAGGCCGCGGCGCAGGCCCGCGACGTCCGGGTGGTCGGCGCGGGCGGCTCGCCCACCACCGAGGACCTGGTGACCACCACCGGGCCGGACGTCGCCAAGGCCTTCGACGAGCTCACCGCCCGTTACCGCGGTTACCAGGCCACGCCGACCCTGGAGGAGGCCCTGGCCGACCTGGACCGGATGGCCGGTCTGGAACCGGTCAAGCAGCAGGTCCACGCGATCACCGCCCAGCTGCGGGTGGCCAGGATGCGCCAGGAGCGCGGCCTGCCCACCCCGCCGCAGATGCGGCACTTCGTCTTCACCGGCCCGCCCGGCACCGGCAAGACCACCGTGGCCCGCATCCTCGGCCGCATCTTCGCGGCCCTGGGCCTGCTCGCCCGGCCCGACGTGGTGGAGGCCCAGCGCGCCGACCTGGTCGGCCAGCACCTGGGCGCCACCGCGATCAAGACGAACGAGCTGGTCGACCGGGCGCTGGGCGGGGTGCTGTTCATCGACGAGGCCTACAGCCTGGTCAACAGCGGCTACGCCGGGGGCGACGCCTTCGGTTCCGAGGCCGTGCAGACCCTGCTCAAGCGGGCCGAGGACGACCGCGACCGGCTGGTGATCGTCCTGGCGGGATACGAGCGTGAGATGACCTCCTTCCTGACCACCAACCCGGGCCTGGCCAGCCGGTTCAACCAGCGCGTGCGGTTCCCCTCCTACGCCCCGGACGAGCTGGCCGAGATCGCCGGGTTGCTCGCCGAGGGGGCGGGCGACCGGTTCGACGACGAGGCCCGGCAGAACCTGGCCGAGGTCTTCACCTGGGTGTGCGAGAACGGCCTGATCGACGGCCTGGGCAACGGCCGTTTCGCCCGGTCCCTGTTCGAGCGCGCCGCGATGCGCCGCGACGTGCGGCTGGCCGCCCTGGGCGGCCCCGCCAGCGCGGCCGAGCTGACCACCATCACCGGTGCCGACGTGCGCGCGGCCGTGGACGAGATCTCCGGCCGCTGACGACCCCCGGATGCCGCTGACGTCCCCGGGGAACTGTCGGCGCCCGGGTATAGGAATGAGGACATGACGATCTCGGTGACCTGGCCCCAGGTGCTCGCGTGGCGGCTGAAGCGGCAGTTCGTCGATCCGGCGGCCGGGGCGGACGCGGTCTCGGTGGTCCGGCGGCTGACCGGGGTGCAGGCCCAGGTGGCGTCCTCGGCCGAGCTGGCGGTCGCCGTACGGCAGGCGCGACCCCGGCGCGGTGAGATCGGCCGGGCCCTGTGGCAGGAGCGCACCCTGGCCAAGACCTGGACGGCGCGCGGCACGCTCCACCTCGTGCCGGCCGACGAGCTGCCCTCCTACGCTGCGGTCCTGGGTTCGTTCCGCCACTGGGAGAAGGGGTCCTGGCAGCGCGGCCACGGGGTGACCGCCGCCGAGGTCGAGGCGATCCTCGACGCCGTCCCGCGGGCGCTCGCGGGACGGACCCTCACCCGCGAGGAGCTGGTCGAGGCCGTCATCGAGGTGACCGGCGACGAGCATCTGCGAGAGGTGCTCACCTCCGGCTGGGGAGCGCT
Organism: Planobispora rosea; assembly: GCF_014648175.1. Classification (GTDB taxonomy): domain Bacteria; phylum Actinomycetota; class Actinomycetes; order Streptosporangiales; family Streptosporangiaceae; genus Planobispora; species Planobispora rosea. The sequence goes on along the minus strand of NZ_BMQP01000011.1, from coordinate 131,357 downwards.
GCTCAAGCCGCTCAGCTTCCTGGGCGAGCTCTGCTACGGCCCGCCGCGCGAGGGACGGGTCACCTTCGCCGCCCCGCGCGACCGGGTGCCGGGCTGGCCGGCCGCCCTGCCCACGGCCGAGGAGGGCGGTCTGGTCCTGGTCCGGTCCTTCCTCGGCGCCCACGGGCCGGGGGCTCCCGAGACCTTCGACGCCTGGCTCTACCGGGGGGCCGCCCGCAAGGCGACCCTGCGGGGCTGGTTCCGCGATCTCGCCCCCGAGCTGGCCGAGGTCGAGGTGGAGGGCCGCCCCATGGTCGTGCTCGCCGAGCACCTCGACGACCTGGCGGCGACGGAGCCCGCCGGCGGCGTGCACCTGCTTCCCGGCTTCGACCAGTACATCCTGGGCGCCCCCCGAGACCTCGAACCCCTCCTGCCCAAGGAGGCCAGGGCGAAGGTCAGCCGCGCCGCCGGATGGATCTCCCCGGTCGTGGTCCACCGGGGCCGGGTCGCCGGGGTCTGGGAGGCCGGGAACGGTGAGATCGCCTTCGATCTGTTCGAGGACGTGCCGCCCGCGCCGCTCAGGGCCGAGGCCGAGCGCGTCACGGCGCTGCTGGGGTCTCGCGGGGCTGCCGAGTAGGGGAGATTCCGGCGGAGGGCGGCCTCCCGGAGGCCCCGGATCGCCGTCCCGATCGCCCGGCGGACGGGGCGCGGCGGGCCGTCACAGGCGGAAACGGACCGTGTCCCCCGGGCGGAGCTGCGCGGCGCGGGCCAGGTCGGCCGGGGCCAGGACCGCGATGACGGGATAACCGCCGGTGGGCGGGTGGTCGGCGAGGAAGACGATCGGCTGCCCGTCCGGCGGCACCTGCAGGGCTCCGGCGACCATGCCCTCGCTCGGCAGTTCCCCGTCCCGGGCCCGTTCCAGCGCCGCCCCGCGCAGCCGCGCGCCGACCCGGTTGCTGTCCTGGCTCACCTCGTACGGCCCCGCGCACAGGGCGGCCAGCGCCCCCGGGACGAACCAGTCGTCCCGGGGGCCGGGGATCAGGCGCAGCGGCCGTGACTCGGCGGGGCGGGGCGGGGCGGCGTCCACCACGATCGGCGGGAGGCCGAGGGCCGGGCCCACGGCCAGGGCCAGGCCGGGGGCGAGCGGGGCGGGGCCGAGGCCCGAGAGCGAGTCCGTCGAGCGGCTGCCCAGGACCGGGGGCACGTCCACGCCGCCCCGGACCGCGAGATAGGTCCTCAGCCCGGTCACAGGCGTCCCCACACGGACCTGCCCGCCCGCGGGAACCCAGAAGGGCGCGAGCATCCCCGCCCTCGGGTCCCGGCGGTCCCCCCCTCTTTCGGGCAGGAGCAGTCCGACGGGGCAGGGCGCCCCCGCGAGCGCGACCCACGTCCCGGCGGAGAAACGCAGGCGGCACCCGCCGAAGGTCAGCTCGATCCCGGCGGTGTCCTCGGGGTTGCCGACCAGGCGGTTGGCCAGCCGCAGGCTCGGCGCGTCGGCGGCGCCGGAACGGGGCACCCCGAGGTGGCCGTATCCGGGGCGGCCGAGGTCCTGCACCGTGGCGTACGGGCCGGGCGCGATCACCTCGATCATGCGATCGCCGGGTCCGCGGGGACGGGCCGGATGGTCGTCCGGGAGACGGGATGCGCGGGGGCAGGCCGGGTGGTCATTCCGGGACCGCCTGGAAGCGCACACGCGTGCCCGGGGTCAGCAGCGCGGGCGGGTCGGCGGTCACGTCCCACACCGGCAGCGGAGAGCGGCCCAGCAGCCGCCAGCCGCCCGGCGAGGCCGAGGGGTAGACCGCGGAGTAGGGGCCGGCGATCGCCACCGCCCCGGCGGGAACCGAGGTCCGGGGCGTGGCCAGCCGCGGCACGTGGAGGGCCGGGTCCAGGCCGGTGAGGTAGGCGAAGCCCGGGGCGAAGCCCAGCCAGCCCGCGACCAGCTCCCGGCGGGTGTGCCGCTCGACGACCTCCTCCGGTGTGAGCCCGGCCAGCGCGGCCACCTCGGCGAGATCGGCGCCGTCGTAGATCACGGGGATCGTCACGGTCCGCTCGGGCGCGGCGGTCCCCGCGCCGGGGGAGCGCGCCGTACGGGCCAGGAGGGACAACGACGAGCGGAGCCGGGCCGGGTCCGCGCCCGGCGCGACGACCAGCACGGTGGCGGGGCCGGGGACGATCTCGGTCACCCCGGCCGGGCGGTCGGCCCGCAGCAGCGCGTCCAGCCGGTGTGAGATCTCCAGCGCTCCGGTCTCCACCAGCAGCCCGTGCTCCCCGGCTCGCCTGATCACGGCCTCTCCGCCCCCTCCGTCGTTCACCGCCGCCCCGGCCTCAGGTGAACGCCTTGAGGGTCACCCCGGCCTCGGCCAGGCTGTCGCGGATCGCCCGCGCCAGCCTCACGGAGCCGGGGGTGTCGCCGTGCACGCAGATCGAGCGGGCCTCCACCGGGACCTGGGAGCCGTCGACGGCGGTCACCACGTGCCCGGTCGCCATGCGCACGGCCCGGGCCGCGACCGCGCCGGGGTCGTGGAGCACCGCGCCCGGGGAACGGCGGGGGACCAGCGCGCCGGAGGGAGTGTAGGCGCGGTCGGCGAACGCCTCGGTGACGGTGGTGATCCCCTCCCGGGCGGCGACCTCGTGGACGGCCGAGCCCGGCAGGGTGAGCAGCGGCAGGCTCTGGTCGTAGTCGAGGACGGCCGACACGACCGCCTCGGCCTGCTCCGGGTCGCGGCAGATCCGGTTGTAGAGCGCGCCGTGGGGCTTGACGTAGGAGACCCGCCCGCCCATCGCCCTGGCGATGCCGTCCACCGCCGCCAGCTGGTAGAGGACCTCGGCGCACAGGTCCTCCGGGTCCATCTCCATCTCGCGGCGGCCGAACCCGGCCAGGTCCCGGTAGGAGACCTGGGCGCCGATGGCCACGCCCCGGTCGACCGCGGCCGCGCAGGTGCGGCGGATCGTGACCGGGTCCCCCGCGTGGAACCCGCAGGCGACGTTCGCGCTGGTCACCACGTCGAGGAGGGCCTCGTCGTCACCCAGCCGCCAGATGCCGAAACCCTCACCGAGGTCGGCGTTGAGGTCGATCTCCATGTCGGTCACCGTGGCTCACCTATACCGGAGGTCCGTCGGGGATGTCGGCGATGTCGTCGAGGGCGATGGCGAGCTCCTCCGGGTCGTCGCCGATCCGCTCGGCTATCTCGATCAGCACGTGGAGCACCTCGTGCCGGTCGTGCCCGAGGTCCAGCAGCCGCTGGGCCGCCTCCCACAGCTGCGGCGGGTCGCCCTCCCACAGTCGCGAGGCGATCTCCTCGTGCCAGGCCAGGTGCTCGTCGTAGTCGAACCGGTCGCGGTCGTCGGCGTGGTCGATCTCCAGCAGGACCCTGCGGTCGGTCTCGTCGGAGGGGTTGAGCAGGTCCAGTTTGATCTCACCGTGCATGCCCTGCAGGAACGGGAAGGCGAAGACCCGCCGGGCCAGCGCCGACAGGTCCCCGTCCGGCAGCAGCCGCTCCACCAGGCCGCGGTCGAGGCCGAAGCTCGTCGGGTCGCGGTAGGTCTCGGCGAACCTCGCCGTCGCCTCCCAGACGCCGTCCAGGGTGGCGCGCAGTCCCTCCTCGGCCAGGCCGGTACGGCGCGCGGCGAAGCGCGCCCAGGCGCCCAGGACGTGCGGCATCGCCTCCTGCTCGGCCGGGCTCAGCATCACCTTGCGCGGCAGCCAGTCGAGCAGGAACGTCTCGCACTTGGTCGGGCTGACCCGCAGCGGGCGGCCGAAGTCCTGCTCGCAGCCGTAGTCGATGATGTGGTCGGCGCAGCGGGAGGCCGCCGACGGGTCCGACAGGTGCTCGGCGGCGTCCGATGAGAGGAACTCGGCGGCCAGCATCGCCCGGCGGTCACGGCTGTAGGGGGCCTCGCTGTGCAGCGGGGCCGGGCGCTTGCGGCCGGGCGGGAGCGCCTTGATCCGGGAGCGGGCGAAGGCGTGGTAGGCGCTGTAGCTGTCGCTGACCGGGGCGGTCGTCTTGCGGTCGCCGTACTCCGCGGTGGCCTTCATGGCCGACTCCAGCAGGGCCCTGGCCTGCTGCGGCTCGATCTCCTCGAACCGGAGCATCGCGTTGGCCTCGGCCTCTGCGCGGGCCTGCTCCAGCAGCTTGTCCACCTGCGAGGAGACCCACGCGTCGCGGGCCATGCCCCGCATGTTGTAGTCGACGACCACGACCAGCGCGTGCCGGTCCTCACCGCTGTCGGAACCCCGGTAGCCGAAGGTGCACACCACGGTGTCCTGGTCGCCGTAGGAGTCGCGGGAGACGTAGCAGCCGGTCGGCTTGACCACACCCAGCCGGTCGGCCCAGCGGGGCCGGGCCACGCCGCGCTCCATGAGCGCCAGGGCCGCGCCCTCGGCCTTGGCGGCCTGGCGCGCGGTGCCCAGGTAGGCCAGTGCGATCAGCAGGGTCAGCGCGGCCGGAGAGCCGGCCTTGGCGGCGTAGTCGACCAGTCCCTCGCCGAGCACCTGCTCGGCGTCCCCGCGCCGCAACCGCCGTCCCCACCACGCCCCGACCATGTCGGAGACCATGAGCTCGGCGTCCAGCGGGCTGCGCACGGCCAGCAGTTCGCGGGCGGCCAGCAGCATCTCGGAGAAGACCTCGTCCGGTGCCTGGGTCTCCCGGGGGTCCCTGCGATGTCGGCGGCTCAAGCGGCTTCCTCCACCGGCGATGTGAGCCCGGGTCTGCGGAGGGCGTCGTGCCTGTGGGCTCGCTCGCTCATTTTGACTCCTCCCTCTCGTGAACCGAAAGGGATTCCTGGCTCACGCCGCTCGATCGATCGGCCGACGATCAAGTCTTACGCGATCAGTACCAGCCGGGACGAGACCCGCCCGGACCAACATCATATGCACGGCGTCCGCATCGCTCGGGACGCGGCTCCGCGGGTGGTGACATCACCTGTTCCTCGGAGGGAGCGGCTTCTCACTCCCGGGGGAGGGAGACGGCGACCGAGCCCCGACTTCCACGCTAAGCCCTGATCGTTCAAACACCAGAACCATAACAGGGGAGCGCTTCTCCCGCCGGATAAACCCGGCGGTTCCCGCGCCGGGAGCGCGTCCCGAGCCGGGAGCGCGCCCCGGGCCCGTTCGCGCCCGCCGGGCCGGGCCGGGATGGCCCGGGGCGGGGCGGGGGAACGCCGTAACGCCCGCGCCTACCGGAACGCTCGCGGCGGCGGGGCGGAGTTGACGATGGCCAGGAGGTGTTCGCGGGCGACGCGCTCGACCACCTCGGGCGTGGCCTCGACGCCGAGATGCTCGGTGCACGCGCGGACGTCGGCCACACACCTGTCCACAGTGTCAAGGGGGACGGTGAGGAACTCGGCGGCCAGGCGGGTGCTCACGGGCTCGTGCGTCATGGTGGCGGCGCCGGCGGCGTGGATGGCGAGAGCGGGCATGAGTGTCACATTCCTCCCGATTACCGAGGACACCCCGGATGGACGGCGGGGACGTGCGCTTTTCATTCCACAACGTATCGCGGTGGTGTCAAGCCTCCGATGGGCGGGGGGGAAAGTTGACCCATATCTTGACTCAAGGCGGTGTCACGAAGGTAAATGGGTCTTCTGGAAGCGGGCACCGAATCAGTCGCAAGTGAGTAGCCTGATCTTGTCCGGGGCGTCGGCGGAGGCGAGGTGGGCGATTGTCGGGACGGTCCGGCTCGATCCTGCTAGTGTCCTGGCCGCGAGCGCTCGGAGACGCCGGAGATGATCGCGCCGGTGCGGTGGGGGGCGGTGAGACAGATGGTTCCGGAACCTTCTGGATCATGACTTGGACGCTAACGTGTTCGAGTCCGAAGCGGGCAGGCGGCCGGGCCGGTCGTCTCGGGACGTGGAGGCTTTAGGGGTTGCCCGGGCCGGTGAAGCGTCAAGCGCCCGTTCCGCGGTTCGCGGCGCGCCGTGAGCCGCCGTGTGAGCGGCACGGGAATCCCCGTCCTCGCAGACGGGGAGAGCAGGTCAACGCGGGCATCCCGGTCCTCGGGCCGGGCGGCTCCATCGCACTCTGGTTCATCGCACTTTGGGCGGGACTTCCGTCCATGGGCGCCAATCGCCGATGATGTAGGGCGGGGTCCGGTTTCCCGGAGCTCTGCTACGCCGAATTCGCAAGTTTGGAGATGTGCCTCGTGGGAGACCCTGGCACGCGACGGAGGTGCCGACCATGAGCGCCGAAACCTCCGTGCCCCGTCCCCGGGAGTCGGGTGTGGACATCTCAGACTCCGGTCTGTTGCAGGGCCTGCTGTCGCAGTCGCCGTTCGCCTTCGCGTTCTTCGACCCCGCCGGCCGCTTCCAGCGGGTGAACGAGGTCTTCGCCGGGCTGGTGGGCCTGGCCGCCGAGCGGCTGGCCGGCCGTGATCCGGGCGAGATGCTCTCCGCCGACCTCACCGCCCTGATCTCGGGCTCGGTCCGTGCCGTCGTGGAGGGCGCCCCGATCGAGGGGGACCAGCGGATCCGGGTGCGTACGGCGGGCGGCGACACCCGCCACTGGTCCCTGACCTTCTCGCCGGTCCACGACGACAAGGGCGTGCTCCGCGCGGTCTGCCTGGTCGGGGCGGACGTCACCGAGAGCAAACAGGCCGAGGAGGACCTGCGGCGCGGTGAGGAGCGCTACCGCTCGCTCGTCGAGGCGCAGTCGCAGCTCGTGTGGATCACCGCGCCCAACGGCGGGATCGTGGAGGACGCCCCGCAGTGGCGGGCCATCACCGGTCAGGGGCTGGAGGACTACTTCGCCTACGGCTGGCTGGAGGCCGTCCATCCCGACGACCGCCCGCACACCGAGGAGGCGTGGCGCGAGGCGCTGCGCGGGCGCACGATGTTCGAGTGGAGCTACCGGGTCCGCACCCGGGCCAGCGGCTACCGCCACTTCGAGGTGCGGGCCGTGCCGATCATCCGGCACGGCAAGGTGGTCGAGTGGGTCGGCGCCAACACCGACGTCACCCCGCAGCGCGAGGCCGAGGAGATGCGCGGCCGGCTGACCGACCAGCTCGGCGCGGCGGCCCTGCGCACGGCGCGGCTGCAGGGGGCCACGGCGATCCTCGCCGAGGCGCTCACGGTGGAGCAGGTCGTCCAGGTCATCATCGACGTGGGCCGTACGGCGCTGGCCGCCGACCGCTCGGCGGTCGCGCTGCTCGACGCCGACCGGGCCGTGCTGAAGCTGGTCAACAGCGGTGGCATCCCGGACGTCCCCGGTGCGCCCGGCGACGAGATCCCGCTCTCGCACTCCAGCGTGATGACCATGGCGGTCAACAGCCGCCGCCCGGTCTTCGCCGAGTCGCCCGAGAGCCTGCTGTCCCAGCTCGTGGACGCGGGCGGGGACGAGGAGGCCATCAGCGGGTTCATCTCGCACAGCGACGAGCGGGCATGGGTGGGCCTGCCGCTGCTGGCCGCGGGACGCGCCCTGGGCGCGCTCCGGTTCTCCTTCACCCGCCCCCAGAAGATCTCCCAGGAGGACGGCGTCTTCCTGGAGGCCCTGGCCGGGCAGTGCGCCCTGGCCGTCGAGCGGGCCACCCTCTTCGAGCGGGAGCACCGCACCGCCGAGACGCTCCAGCGCAGCCTGCTGCCCGACCGCCTGCCGGTGGTCCGCGGGCTGACGCTCGCCCAGCGCTTCCGCTCGGGCAGCCGCCATGTGCAGGTCGGCGGCGACTGGTACGACGCGTTCGTCCTGCAGGACGGCCGGGTCGCGGCGGTGGTCGGCGACGTCATGGGCAAGGGCGTCAAGGCGGCGGCCGGGATGGGCCGCATCCGCAACGCGATGCGGGCCCTGGCCCTGACCAACCCGCCGCCCGCGGCGGTCCTCACCGGCCTGGACCGGGTCTTCGAGGCCACCGAGGAGGAGGAGCAGGTCACCACCCTCGCCTACATGGTGGTCGAGCCGGGCACGGGGGAGGGCACGCTGGCGCTGGCCGGTCATCCGCCGCCCCTGCTGGTCTCGCCCCAGGGCGTGCCGCTGCTGTGCGAGGGGGAGCCGGGCACCCCGCTCGGCTGGCCGGCGAGCCGCCGTCAGTTCCGGTTCTGCGTCCCGCCCGGGCACACCGCGGTCCTGTACTCGGACGGTCTGGTGGAGAACCGGAAGCGTGGACTGGACGCCGGACTTGCCGAACTTTGCTCTGTTGTGACCGAAGCGCCTCCGGAAGTCGTAGGAAGTCCGCATATGCTGTTGGATTTCCTGGTGGATCGCATGTTGGCGGGGTATGAGCAGGATGATGACGTCACGGTGCTTGCAATTCATGTCCCTCCGACGACGAAGAGTGACTGAATGAAACAGTCATAAGGGTTGCTTTCGGGTATCGGTGCCCTGCTTCCGTACGCACTACTGTCTTCGTCGGCCTAGGGTGGAGGGCAACCGCCAGGAGGCGGCCGTATGGATCACGGTGTCATGCCAGAATGCTGGGCAGGTGCGTCGCGGTTCGCACGGCCTCGCTGACCACAACCTAGAGGCATCCGCCCCTAGCGGGCATCTGAGTCCATTCTCGTCTCGCTTTCCTTCGAGAGGTGTTCGTGTCGCCTGCAAGTTCGACTCGCTCGAAGCCATCCGAGCTGAACGAGCCCGTCATTCAGCAGCTGATGGAGCGGGGGCGCTCGCAGGGGTTCCTCGAGTCCGAGGATGTCCGCAAGGCCGTCGAGGAAGCGGACATTCCGATGGCGCAGGTCGCTGGAATCCTGCGCAGCCTCAGCAAAGAGGGCATCACCGTACGGCTGACTGCTGAGGACTCCGCGGCCCCCAAGAAGCGGCCCCAGGCCAAGCGCCCGCGGACCACGCCCGCCGCCCCCGTCAAGAAGACCAAGACCGCCGCCGCGGCGGCCAAGGAGCAGCCGGAGACCGTCACCGCGGTCGTCGGCGGTTCCGAGCCCGCGCCCGCGGCCAAGAAGCCGGCCGCCCCGGCGAAGAAGGCCGCTCCGGCGAAGAAGCCGGTCCCCGGCCCGGCGGCCAAGGGAACCGGGCCCCAGGACGCCGCCGCTCCGGCGGCCAAGGCCGAGCCCAAGCCGAAGGTGATCGACTCCGAGGACGAGGAGGAGATCGACCTCGAGGACGTCGAGCTCGAGGACTTCGACCTCGAGGTGGAGGCCGACGAGGTCGAGGTCGAGACCGAGGCCGAGGCGGAAGTCGAGGAGGAGGCCAAGGCCGAGCCCGACCCCGCCGTCGTCCAGAGCGACGACGAGGTCCTGATCCTCTCCGACGACGACGATGACGCCCCCGTGGCGCAGGTCGCCGCCGCCGGAGCCACCGCCGACCCGGTCAAGGACTACCTCAAGCAGATCGGCAAGGTTCCCCTGCTCAACGCCGAGCAGGAGGTCGAGCTCGCCAAGCGCATCGAGGCCGGCCTGTTCGCCGAGGAACAGCTCGGCACCGACGGCGACAAGCTGCCGGTGGACGTCCGCGCCGAACTGGAGTGGATCGCCGAGGACGGCCGCCGGGCCAAGAACCACCTTCTGGAGGCCAACCTCCGCCTGGTGGTCTCGCTGGCCAAGCGCTACACCGGCCGCGGCATGCTCTTCCTGGACCTGATCCAGGAGGGCAACCTGGGCCTGATCCGCGCGGTGGAGAAGTTCGACTACACCAAGGGTTACAAGTTCTCCACCTACGCCACGTGGTGGATCCGGCAGGCGATCACCCGCGCCATGGCCGACCAGGCGCGGACCATCCGCATCCCGGTCCACATGGTGGAAGTGATCAACAAGCTGGCCCGCGTCCAGCGGCAGATGCTGCAGGACCTCGGCCGCGAGCCCACCCCGGAGGAACTGGCCCGCGAGCTCGACATGACCCCCGAGAAGGTCATCGAGGTTCAGAAGTACGGCCGCGAGCCGATCTCCCTGCACACCCCGCTGGGTGAGGAGGGCGACAGCGAGTTCGGTGACCTCATCGAGGACTCCGAGGCGATCGTCCCCGCGGACGCGGTCAGCTTCACGCTGCTGCAGGAGCAGCTCCACTCCGTGCTGGACACCCTGTCCGAGCGCGAGGCGGGGGTCGTCTCCATGCGGTTCGGCCTCACCGACGGACAGCCCAAGACCCTGGACGAGATCGGCAAGGTCTACGGGGTGACGCGCGAGCGGATCCGCCAGATCGAGTCGAAGACCATGTCCAAGCTCCGCCACCCGTCCCGGTCCCAGGTCCTGCGGGACTACCTGGACTAGGACCGGCCAGGCCCCTGGGCGGTGACTCCCGGGCCGGGACGCTGGACCGGGACCGGCCCTCGCACCACGCCGGTGACCCTGCCGGCGCGGGCAACGGGGTCCGCGAGCACAACCGACGAGCGGCCCGCGCCATCAGGCGCGGGCCGCTCGCGGTGTCATGCGGGTTCCCGTGGTTTCACGGGGGTTGTCGCGGGTTGCAGATTCAGGCTCTCGCGTTCGTGGTGCCGGACGCGGAGAGCCCATGGGTCTGTTCGACGGGGCCGGGCCGGGGCTGAGCGCCGTCAGGCCAGCACGTCGAGGACCCATGGGCGCCTGCCGGACGGGGCGGGGCCGAGGCTGACCGTGTGGCCGAGGTCGTCGAGGACCTTGGCGAGCTCGTCCGGGGTCTGCGGGTCGGCGTCGCCCTCCAGCAGGGAGCGGGCGACCGCGCCTCGGGTCGCCTTGGCCATGTGGCTGACGATCTTGCCGTCCTTGAGCACCCGCACCGCCACCGCGCGGTCGCCCGGCTGCCAGGCGGCGGCGTAGGTGCTGGAGCGCAGATCCACCACCAGGCCGGGGCGCGCGTCCAGGAGCGGGGTGATCGAGCGGCGCCAGAAGGCGCCCAGCCCGCCCAGCGGCGGGAGCTTCACGCCCATGGAGAGCCGGTACGGCGGGACCCGGTCGGTGATCCTGATCAGCCCCCAGAGCCCGGAGAAGACGAGCAGGCTCTCCTCGGCGCGGGCGGCGGCCCGCGGGGACAGGGAGGCCAGTCCGAGATTGTCGTAGAGCACTCCGGTGTAGAGCTCTCCGGCCGGCAGGGTGGCCGCGGTCCGCAGCCGCCGGTTTTTCTCGATCTCACCGGCCTGCCCGTCCGAGAGGCCGAGGACGCTCTGCGCCTGCGGGCTCTCGCACAGTGCGGCCAGCGCATCCAGGACGGTCTGCCGGGGCAGGGACGGAAAACTCAGGGCGGGCAGGTCGAGGGCGGGACCGTCGCCCGCCTCGGCCTTGCCCTCCGACGGGGGCAGCAGGATCAGCACGGTCTCCGAGCATAGGCGGTGCGTGAGGGCTCCCCGCCCGGTCCCGGCCCCGCCGTTCCCGCAGACCACCGCCTTACTGCGGATCACCGTCGCGCCGTTCCCGCGGACGACCGCGGCCGTCCCGTGGGTCGCGGATCACGGATCGCCGTCCCCCTCCGGCCCGCCGCGGGGAAGGTTCTAGGATCTCCTGATGTGATCAGTCAGACGTTCGACCGGCTGGTCGACCAGGCATGGCCCGCGTTCGAGCGGGTGGACCGGGACGGCTGGACGCTGCGGGCCGCGGGCGGGGTGACCAGGCGGGCCAACTCGGTGCTCCCGCTCGGGGCGCGGGCCGACCTGGAGGACGCGGTCGAGGAGGCGGAGGAGTTCTACGCCGGGAGGGGGCAGCCGTGCGTGTTCTCCGTCGGCGGGGGTGCCACGCCGGGGCTGGACGGTCTGCTGGAGGCGCGTGGTTACCGGCTGGCCGATCCCACGCTGGTGATGACCGCGTCCCTGGCGGAGGCCGTACCGGAACGGTCCGGGAAAGGCGCGGGCGGCGGGGACGCCGGGCCGGAGGTCCGGATCGCGGCGGCACCGGGGCGCGAGTGGACGGACGTCTGGTGGAGCGTGGACGGCAGGTACGGCTCAGGCCGGGGGACGGCGACGCGGATCCTCACCGGTGTGCCCGCGGCCTACGCCTCACTGGGCGAGGAGGCCGTGGGCAGGGGCGTGCCGCAGGGGGAGTGGTTCGGGATCTACTGCATGGCCTCGGTGCCGCACGCGCGGCGCCGAGGTCATGCGGAGCGCCTGCTGGGCGCCCTGCTCTCACACGGGCGAGAGCAGGGCGCGGAGCAGGCATATCTGGTCGTGACGGAGGCGAACACCGGCGCCCGGGCGCTCTACGAGCGGCTGGGCTTCACGGTGGCGGGCCGATATCACTATCGGGTCCGCGGATGACCTCCGCCGTTCGGTCATCTCTCGTCGTTGGGCGCGACCGCGGGAGTGGCGCTGAGGCGCGCGGACTCGTCCTGGATGTCTGCGCCCTTGTCGCGCAGCACGGCTACGTGCTGACGCCCGTGGTGGGCGCAGAACAGCAGCTCCCCACCTACGGGAAGGGTCGCGCGGATGTAGGCCTGGGCGCCACACCGGTCACAGCGGTCCGTGGCCTTCAGGGGCTTGGCGGGGGCGAGGGCTCCAGTCACGTATCGCCTTTCGGGTCATCCCCGGGGAGGGGGATCTGGCGTCAGTCACTTGAGACAACATCTAACCGGATACGGGCGTTCCCAACCGACCCATGAGTACGCCGAGAGCGGAATGTATCTCTTAGTGATGGGAATCGCGCCCGATGTAACGCTGACAGGTCCCTGATGGCAAGCTATGACGCGCCGTACCGGGAAGGACGGTAGGCTGCGCACAAGTGTTCGAGCAGAGGGAGTGGGTGTGACCGCAGTTACTACGGAGACGGGTTATACGGCTCGTCATCTGTCGGTTCTGGAGGGCCTCGAGGCCGTCCGCAAGCGCCCGGGCATGTACATCGGGTCCACCGACAGCCGCGGTCTCATGCACTGCCTGTGGGAGATCGTGGACAACGGCGTCGACGAGGCGCTGGCGGGCTACTGCGATCGCATCGAGGTCGAGCTGTACGCCGACGGCTCGATCGAGGTCCGCGACAACGGCCGCGGCATCCCCGTCGACATCGAGCCGAAGACCGGCCTGGCCGGCGTGGAGCTCGTCTACACCAAGCTCCACGCGGGCGGGAAGTTCGGCGGCGGCTCCTACGCCGCCTCCGGCGGCCTGCACGGCGTCGGCGCCTCGGTGGTCAACGCCCTGTCCTCCCGGCTGGACGTGGAGGTCGACCGCGACGGCCGGATCCACGAGATCAGCTTCCGCCGGGGCGTCCCGGGCGTCTTCGACGGCGACGGCCCCACCGCCAAGTTCAAGAAGAAGTCCGGCCTGCGCGACGGCGGCCCGCTCGCCCGCAAGGGCACCGGCACCCGCGTCCGGTTCTGGGCCGACCGCCAGATCTTCCTGAAGGAGGCGGAGGTCTCCCTCGACGAGATCCATGTCCGCCTGCGCCAGACCGCGTTCCTGGTGCCCGGCCTCACCCTGTCCGTGCGCGACAGCCGCGGCGAGGAGCCCGTGGAGGAGGAGTTCCGCTTCGACGGCGGCATCTCCGAGTTCACCGAGTTCCTCGCCCGTGACGAGGCCGTCTGCGACGTGCTGCGGCTGCAGGGAGTCGGCCACTTCCACGAGACCGTGCCGGTCCTGGACGACCTGGGGCACATGACCCCCACCGAGGTCCAGCGCGAGCTCACCGTGGACGTCGCGCTGCGCTGGGGCAAGGGCTACGACGCCACCGTGCGCTCCTTCGTCAACGTGATCGCCACTCCCAAGGGCGGCACCCACGTCAACGGCTTCGAGCGGGCCATGGTCCGCACGGTCAACGAGCAACTGCGCGAGATCCGCCTGCTCAAGAACGGCGACGCCCCGGTCACCCGGGACGACATCTTCGAGGGCCTCACCGCCGTGGTGACCGTCCGGGTGCCCGAGCCGCAGTTCGAGGGGCAGACCAAGGAGGTCCTGGGCACCTCGGCGGCCAGCAGGATCGTCTCCCACGTCGTCTCCCGCGAGCTCAAGGAGCTGTTCGCCAACCCCTCGCGCACGCTCAAGCCGCAGTTGCGCGCGGCTCTGGAGAAGATCGTCGCGGCGGCCAAGGCCCGCATCGCCGCCCGCGAGCACCGCGACAACCAGCGGCGCAAGACCGCCCTGGAGAACTCCGCGCTCCCCGCCAAGCTGGTCGACTGCCGCAGTGACGACGTGGACCGCAGCGAGTTGTTCATCGTCGAGGGTGACTCGGCGCTGGGCACCGCCCGCGCCGCCCGCGACTCGGAGTTCCAGGCCCTGCTGCCGATCCGCGGCAAGATCCTGAACGTGCAGAAGGCCTCGGTCTCGGACATGCTCAAGAACGCCGAGTGCGCCGCGATCATCCAGGTCATCGGGGCGGGCTCGGGCCGGTCGTTCGACATCGAGGCCGCCCGCTACGGCAAGGTCATCCTGATGGCCGACGCCGACGTCGACGGCGCGCACATCCGCTGTCTCCTGCTCACGCTGTTCCACCGCTACATGAGGCCGCTGGTCGAGGCCGGGCGTGTCTTCGCCGCGGTTCCGCCGCTGCACCGGATCGAGATCACCAACCCGGGCCGGGGCCAGGCCAGATACGTCTACTGCTACTCCGACGCCGAACTGCACCGGGTCCTGCGTGACCTGGAGCGCCGCGGCAAGCGCTGGAAGGACCCGGTCCAGCGCTACAAGGGCCTGGGCGAGATGGACGCCGACCAGTTGGCCGAGACGACCATGGAGCCCCGCCACCGCACCCTGCGGCGGGTCCGGATCGAGGACGTCGAGGCGGCCGAGCGCATCTTCGATCTCCTCATGGGCAGCGACGTGGCGCCGCGCCGGGAGTTCATCGTCAGCAGCGCGGCCGAGATCGACCGCGACCACATCGACGCCTGATCGACGCCTGGGACCCGCCTCCCGGATCGTCCTGTCTCCTGCGGTCGCCCGGACGGAGCCTCGCCGCGGCGGAGGTTCGGGAGGCGGAGGTCCGGGAGACAGTCCCTGAGGGACGCCGCGCCGGTTCCCGCACCGCGTCCGTCGCCGGGCGCCGGAGCCCGGCGACGGACGCGGTGCGGGCCGTCGCCCGGACCGGTGTCAGTTGCCGGTCTGGTCGTCGACGGGGGCGTCGGCATTGGCCCTGACGGCCTCGATGCCCTTCAGCGCGCCGGCCTTCGTCGTGTACGACTCGCTGGTGGCGATGATCTCACCGTTGCCGGCCACCAGGTTGAAGCGGAACCCCGCAGAGGTCTTCTTCACCACGTACCGCGCTGCCATGAAATAACTCCTTGCCGGGAACTGACCGGATGATTACCGTTGCCCGTTCCCGGCACGGGCGTCCCTATTCCTCGCATTCCGTACGGCTCCGGGCCTGAAGGGGAGGCATCCGGCGGCTGAGGCGCCCGGCGGCCGCCGTACGGCCGAGGCGATCACAGCTCGACCGGCAGGATCTTCCCGGTGCGCACGTCGTAGATGGCGCCCCCCACGGGCATGCCCTGCGGAAGGAACGGGCTGGTCCTGATCCGCACCAGGTCGTGCCGGAGGGCGGCGTCCTGGTCCGGAACGGTGTGGAACTCCAGGCTGCGGGTGTCCACCCCCCGTTCGGCGGCGAGGCGGTGCACGTCGTCGTCGGTGACCTTCGCCATGCCGCAGTCGGTGTGCGGCATGACCAGCACCCGGCTCACGTTCAGCAGGGTGACCGCCAGGACGAGGGTGCGCAGGACGTCGTCGGTGACGCGGGCCCCGGCGTTGCGCAGGATCTTGGCGTCACCGGGCTTCAGGCCGAACACCCCCAGCGGGTCGATGCGGGAGTCCATGCACGTGACGACGGCCAGTCCGCGAGCTGCCCTCCCGGTCAGCTCCGCGTTCGTGAACGTGGCGGAGAACTCCTCGTTGGCGGCCAGCAGATCGTCGAAGGCGGTCACCTGGTACACCTCTCAGTCGGCGGAATCGTCCCGTTAATGATCCCCCATACCCGTTTCATCGATATTTCCGGGGGGCCGTCGGCGGCCAAGTTGCAGAAGATCGCGCGATCATCACCCGCCATGCGTAATGATGCCGTGACGCAAAGCAATCACATGGAGAGAGTCATGAGCAGGAGCGAATCCCTGGCCGGCTATCTGCGCGAGCAAGCCAGAAGAAAGCTGGACCGGGTGGAGGTCCGCGACAGAGGACGCAACGCGCGTTCGGCACTGGCGCTGCTCGACGCGACCGCCTATGTCGAGACGCTGGCCGATGACGACCCGTTCCTGGAGGCGCTGGCGGCGGCGGGACGCTTCGGCCCGCACGGCTTCGGCGACTTCCAGCCCGGAGACGGGATCGCCAAGCTGGTGCGGTTCTGGGAGACCGGCGAGCCTCGGCAGCTGCTCGCCGCGATGGCCGCCGCCCTCCACGGCTCACCGGTCTGAGGGGCGCCCGCATGTCCGTGCACGGCTGGGGCAGTCTCCCATTGAGATGATCGGAACACCGTCATAGAGCCTTCAGTGGTGTCTCAGATGGGAGGAATCATGGCAATCGCACGGATACGGTCCGTCGTCCTCGACTGTCCCGACCCGAAGGGGCTCGCCGATTTCTACGGCGAGCTCCTCGGCTGGAAGATCACCAATGTCGAGGACGACTGGGTGACGCTCTCCGACGGAGGGCCCGTACGGATCTGCTTCCAGCAGGCGCCCGACCACCAGCCGCCGGACTGGCCCAACCCGGACCGTCCCCAGCAGGTCCACCTGGACCTGAGGGTGGACGACCTGGACAAGGCCGAGGCCGAGGTGCTCGCGATCGGGGCGGTCAAGCACACCCACCAGCCGAGCGAGGACGACGACTTCCGGGTCTTCCTCGACCCCGCCGGTCACCCCTTCTGCCTCTGCCTGCCCTGAGGTCTCAGCAGTCCTGAGAGCGGCCTGTCGGCGCCGGAGGTTCCCCCCAGCCGGGAAGGCCGTACGGGGCTGTATGCGCCCCGTACGGCCTCCTATGGAGGGCGTCCCCGCGGGGGTGCTACTCCTCACGCTCCCCGGCGGGTCCGGACTCGTCGGAGGGCACGCCGACGGTCGTGCCCAGCGCGCCGCCGACCGCGGCCACGGTGTGGGTCAGGCGGACGCCGGAGCCGTCGCGGCGGCCGAGCTCCTCCGGGAGCGGGACCGGCTTGCCGGTGGCCGAGACGGCGCGGGCCGGGCCGGGACCCGCCCAGGCGAGCAGCAGCACGTCTTCGCCCTTGAGGAACCGCTGGGCGCGCACGCCTCCGGTGGCGCGGCCCTTGGGGGGATATTCGGCGTAGTCGGAGACCTTCGCCCCGCCGATCTGGGTGCCGGGCAGGGCGGTGGAGGATCCGGCGATCGTCACGACCCGGGACTCCAGGGCCGGGTCCACGGCGCCGAACCAGATGACCCGGGCCGAGTCGTCCAGACGGACGCCGGCCACGCCGCCCGCCGGGCGGCCCTGCGGCCGGACGACGGAGGCCGGGTAGCGCAGGAGTTGCGCGTCGGAGGTGATGAAGACCAGGTCGTGGTCTTCGGAGGCGAGCTCCACCGCGCCGATCACGGTGTCACCGTCCTTGAGCCCGATGACCTCGAACTCGTCGCGGTTGGGCGGGTAGTCGGGCACGACCCGCTTGACCACGCCCTGCGCGGTGCCCAACGCCAGGCCGGGCCCGTCCGGGTCGAGGGATCCGATGCCCACGACCGTCTCGCCGGGGTTCAGCGTGACGTACTCGGAGACGGGATGGCCGCCGGACAACGACGGCAGGCCGGTCGACGGCGGCAGCGTCGGCAGGTCGACCACCTGGACGCGGATCATCCGGCCCTCGCTGGTGACCGCGCCGACCTCGCCCCGGACGGTGCTCCTCACCACCGAGACCAGCACGTCGTGGGTCGTGCGCTTGCCCTCGCCCGGGAGCGGGGTGGCGTCGGCCGTACGGGCCAGCAGGCCGGTGGAGGAGAACAGCACCAGGCACGGGTCGTCGGCGACCTCGAGCGCGACCGGCGCCTTCTTCGCCACTCCCGACGACTCCAGCAGGACCGTGCGGCGGGGGGTGCCGTAGGTCTTGGCGACCTGCGCGAGCTCGCCGGAGACGACCTTGCGCAGCCGGGTCTCGGAGGACAGGATCTCGGTCAGCTCGGCGATCTCGTCGAGCAGGGTCTGCTTCTCCCGGTCGAGCTCGATCTTGTCGTAGCGGGTCAGGCGGCGCAGCGGGGTGTCGAGGATGTAGTTGGCCTGGATCTCCGAGAGCTCGAACGTCTCCATCAGGCGCTGGCGGGCCTGGGCCGAGTCGTCGGAGGAACGGATGATCCGGATGACCTCGTCGATGTTGAGCAGGGCGATGATGAGGCCCTCGACGAGGTGCAGCCGGGCCTCCCGCTTGCTGCGGCGGTGGGTCGAGCGGCGGCGGACCACGTCGAGGCGGTGGTCCACGTAGACCTGGAGCAGCTCGCGCAGGCCCAGCGTGCGGGGCTCGCCGTCGACCAGGGCCACGTTGTTGATGCCGAAGCTCTCCTCCATCGGCGTCAGCCGGTAGAGCTCCTCCAGCACGGCCTCGGGGATGAAGCCGTTCTTGATCTCGATGACCAGGCGCAGGCCCCGGTGCCGGTCGCTGAGGTCCTTCAGGTCGGAGATGCCCTGGAGTTTCTTGGCGGTGACCAGCTCACGGATCTTGGTGACCACCCGCTCGGGACCGACGTTGAACGGCAGCTCGGTGACGATGATGCCCTTGCGGCGGGGGCTGACCTGCTCGATCGCGCACGTGGCGCGCATCCGGAAGGTGCCGCGGCCGCGCGCGTAGGCGTCGCGGATGCCGTCCAGCCCCATGATCATGCCGCCGGTGGGCAGGTCGGGACCGGGGACGAACTGCATCAGCTCGTCGAGGGTGGCGTCCGGCTTCTTGATCAGGTGGCGGGCGGCGGCGATCACCTCGACGAGGTTGTGCGGCGCCATGTTCGTGGCCATGCCGACCGCGATGCCGGTGGCCCCGTTGACCAGCAGGTTCGGGAACGCCGACGGCATGACCGTGGGCTCGGTCTCCTGGCCGTCGTAGTTGGGCTTGAAGTCGACGGTGTCCTCGTCGATCGACTCCACCATGGCCATGGCCGCGGCGGCCAGGCGCGCCTCGGTGTAGCGCATCGCGGCGGGCAGGTCGTCGGGGGAGCCGAAGTTGCCGTGCCCGTCGACGACCGGGAGCCGCATCGAGAACGGCTGCGCCATGCGGACCAGCGCGTCGTAGATGGCGGTGTCACCGTGCGGGTGGAGCTTGCCCATGACGTCGCCGACGACCCGCGACGACTTGACGTGTCCCCGGTCGGGCCGCAGGCCCATCTCGCTCATCGAGTAGAGGATGCGGCGCTGCACCGGCTTGAGACCGTCGCGGGCGTCGGGCAGCGCGCGCTGGTAGATCACCGAGTATGCGTACTCCAGAAAGCTGGTGCGCATCTCCGCGGACACGTCGATATCGACGATCCGCTCCTCGAAGTCCTCGTCAGGCGGGGGTGTGGTCGTCCGTCGGGCCATGTCGAACATTCTGCCGAAGTCTGGAGGGTGCCCGCGACTTCACCGTGAGGACGGACCGTTATGTGGGGGTATGGGGTGGTGATTCACCGGAGGACGCGCGGACCGGCCCCGGGCCAGGGACCAGGGGTGACGCCTTCGTCCTCGTCGCCGGGAACGTTGAGCCTGGTGTCGTAGATCCGGAACCCCCGCGCCTTGTACGCCGGGAGCGCGGCCGGGCCGTCGAGGGAGCAGGTGTGCAGCCAGACCCGGCGGGTCGGCTCGCGGTCCGGGTGACGCTCGGCCAGGTCCCAGGCACGGGCCGTGCAGAACTCCAGCAGGTGTCCGCCCGCGCCCTTGCCGATCGCCCAGTGCACGAGGCCGAAGGAGGCCACCTCGACCGCCGCCCCGTCCTGCGGGACCAGCTCGGCGTATCCGGCGGGCGTGCCGCGGTGGTAGGCGACCCAGGTCTCCACGCCCCGGCCGAGCCACTCGCTCCACTGCCGCCAGGTCCACGGCAGCCGCTCCGTCCACTGCCAGTCGCCGCCGACGGCGGTGTAGAGGAAGCGGTTGAGCTCGGGGGAGGGGATCTCGGCGCGGACGATGTCCAGCTCGATCGCCGGAGGCTTGGCGGGGATCAGGTCGGCGGGGGAGGTCTGCTCGAGATACCAGGTGGTGACGTCCATAGTGGCCCTCATGAAATCACGGCCCGGGAACCCGGCTGCACGGAGGGCTGGATGATCTGTCACTAATATCCCGCCATGCTGAAACGCGGAATGATGATGACGATCGCGGGGGTGTGCCTCGCGGGGACGCTGACGGGCTGCGGGATGGCCGGGAGCGTCCTGGGGGAGATGGCCGACCCGACGGTGATCGCCGCCGACGCGCCCTTCAGGGGCTCGCCCTCGGAGAAGTTCGCCGACGGCGCCTCGGGGATCGTGATCCCCGAGGCCGGGGCCGTGGGGAGCTTCTCCGCCAAGGACGTCCGCGCGGCCATGGAGACCAGCAGCCGCCTGCTGCAGGCCGCCTACCTCGACCGGCAGACGCTGCTCGGCGGGAAGCCGGACGCCTATGCCGCGCTGCTCGATCCGGAGCAGCGCAAGACCTTCCTGAAAGATCTCGATCACAAGGATCCGAAGAAGGACACCCGGGGATGGGTCAACAGCTTCGCGCCGGGGACGACGGAGCTGGTCGGTGACGTGATCAAGGTGCAGGGGAAGCTCTCCCCGGCGGCGGCCAAGGACGCCGACGGCAACCCGGAGCTGCGGGTGGACTACGAGGCCCGGTTCGTCTACGCGGTACGGCCCGCGGGCAGGCCGGGTCCCATCGTCCGGGTGATGAGCTACATCAAGGCGCACCACCTGTATTGGCGGGACAGGCCCAAGGGCAGGCTCCGGAACTGGGACGGCGAGACGGCGGACGCGTGGAGCGCCGGAATACGGTGCGACTCCACCGATGCCTTCCTGCGGCCCGACTTCAGCCTGCAGGGAGAAGGGGACGGCCCGGTGACGGACGCCTACGGCGAGGAGTCGGCTCCGATGAAGGAGGGGGAGTGCGGATCGGTTGAGGAGATCTGAGGGGTCTTCCCCGCCGTCCCTCCGCCCCGGCCGGGTCCGTGCCGTCCGGTCCCGCCGGACGGCACGGACCCGGCGATCCGCGCAGGGGACTCTCGCCTCCGAGTGACCTACGTCACTCTCTCCCGGGATGCGGTTCGGGCATATGCTTGACCAAGCGGTTGCTTGATTGGCGCGGTCGGGCTCCGCTTGGGACAACCGGTCACGCGCGGCCTCGCCGCCTCCGTGACCGGCATGCGGCCACCGACGGAGGAGCGTCCGGACATGATCGAGTTCAAGCAGGTGACCAAGCACATCGGCGCCGAGGTGACCGGCGTCGACCTGCGCAAGCCGCTGTCACAGGGCGAGGTCGACGAGATCCGACAGGGCTGGCTGAAGCACAAGGTCCTGTTCTTCAGGGACCAGCACATCACCGACGAGGAGCACATCCGCTTCGCGGAGAACTTCGGCACGATCAACCATCCGGCCTTCAAGAAGGACAGCGGTTCGGCCATCCACGTCCTCGACCAGACCGACCCCAAGGGCGAGGGCGGCGACGAATGGCACAGCGACAACACCTTCGAGCCGATCCCGCCCATGGGTTCGCTGCTGCGCTGCGTCCAGCTGCCCAGCGTCGGCGGCGACACCCTGTGGGCCAACGCCTGCCTGGCCTACGAGACCCTCTCCCCGCCCATCCAGCGGCTCTGCGAGGAACTCACCGCCGTCCATGACATCACGGCCTCCATGAAGAAGGCCATCTCCAAGGGGCACGACTTCGACCTGGCCGAGATCCAGGCGAAATGGCCGCCGATCGAGCGGCCGGTCGTACGCGTGCACGCGGAGACAGGTCTCAAGGCGCTGTTCGTCAACCGCGCCTCCACCACCCGGCTCGTGCAGCTCAACGACAGGGAGAACGAGGCGCTGCTGCCGTACCTGATCGACCACATCCGCTCCCCCGAGTACCAGGTCCGGCTCAACTGGCGTCCGGGCACCCTGGCCTTCTGGGACAACCGCAGCACCCAGCACTACGCGGTGGCCGACTACACCGAGCGGCGGCGCATGCACCGCGTCACCATCAACGCCTTCCCCGAGCACCTGGACCCCGAGTACCGCAACAGCTGAAATCCGGCGTCGAGGCGAAACCGTCACCGGGACCTGATAACAAGGACCGGTGAGCGAAGAGCTGATGCTGCGGGAAGAGGCCGCCGAAAGGCTGCGCGCGCTCGCCGGAGAGCACGCGCGGCTGCGCGAGGACCAGTGGTCGGCCATCAAGGCGCTGGTCATGGACCGGCGCCGGGTGCTCGTGGTGCAGCGCACCGGCTGGGGCAAGTCGGCGGTCTACTTCGTGGCCACCGCGCTCCTGCGCGAGCTGGGCGAGGGACCGACCGTCATCGTCTCGCCGCTGCTGGCCCTGATGCGCAACCAGATCGCCGCCGCCGAGCGGGCCGGCATCCACGCGGTCACCGTCAACTCGGCCAACCCCGAGGAGTGGGAGGAGATCTACGGGCAGGTCGCCGACGGCCTGGTCGACGTGCTGCTGGTCAGCCCCGAGCGGCTCAACAACCCCGACTTCCGTGACCAGGTCCTGCCCGCGCTCGCCGAGAGCGCGGGCCTGGTCGTGGTGGACGAGGCGCACTGCATCTCCGACTGGGGCCACGACTTCCGCCCCGACTACCGGCGGCTGCGCACGCTCTTCGAGAACCTCCCCGAGGGCGTGCCGGTCCTGGCGACCACCGCGACCGCCAACGCCCGCGTCACCCGTGACGTCGCCGAGCAGCTCGGCGACGAGACGCTCGTCCTGCGCGGGCCGCTGGAGCGCGAGAGCCTCCACCTGAGCGTGGTACGGCTGCGCGGCGCCGAGCAGCGCCTGGCGTGGCTCGCCCGCACCCTGCACGAGCTGCCCGGCTCCGGGATCGTCTACACCCTCACCGTGGCCGCCGCCCAGGAGATCGCCGCCTACCTGCGCGAGCAGGGGCACGAGGTGGCCGCCTACTCCGGCCAGACCGAGCAGGCCGAGCGGCTCGCCGCCGAGCAGGCCCTGCTGGACAACAAGATCAAGGCTCTCGTCGCCACCTCCGCGCTGGGCATGGGCTTCGACAAGCCCGACCTCGGGTTCGTGGTCCACGTGGGCGCCCCGCAGTCGCCGGTCGCCTACTACCAGCAGGTCGGCCGGGCAGGGCGCGGGGTCGAGCGGGCCGAGGTGATCCTGCTGCCCGGCGCCGAGGACCGCGAGATCTGGGCCTACTTCGCCTCGCTGGCCTTCCCGCCGGAGCCGGTCGTGCGGAGCGTGCTGGACGCCCTGGCCGAGGGCGGGGTGATGTCCACCGCCGCCCTGGAGAGCCGGGTCGATCTCAGCCGCACCCGCCTGGAGACCATGCTCAAGGTCCTCGACGTGGACGGCGCGGTCCGCCGGGTCAGGGGCGGCTGGGAGGCCACCGGCGAGGAGTGGGCCTACGACGCCGATCGCTACGCCCGGGTCGCGGCCGCGCGCGAGGCCGAGCAGAAGGCCATGCTCGACTACCTCGACACCACCGGCTGCCGCGAGGAGTTCCTGCGCCACCTCCTGGACGACGAGTCGGCCGCGCCCTGCGGGCGCTGCGACAACTGCACCGGCGTGCACCGCTCGCCCGAGGTCGAGGCGGAGGCGGTCGAGCGCGCGACCCGGAGCCTGCACCGGCCGGGCGTGGAGATCGAGACGCGCAAGCAGTGGCCGACCGGGCTGAGCGACCTCAAGGGACGGATCAAGCCGGAGCTGGGCGCCGAGCCCGGCCGGGCGCTGGGCCGCCTCACCGACATCGGCTGGGGCAACCGCCTACGCGGCCTGCTCGCCGACGGCGCCCCCGACGGCCCGGTCCCCGACGACGTGTTCGCCGCCGTGGTCGCGGTGCTGTCGTCCTGGGAGTGGCAGCAGCGCCCGGTCGCCGTGGTCGGGGTGCCCTCGGCCACCCGTCCCCAGCTGGTCCGCAGCCTGACCGAGCGGCTGGCCCAGGTGGGCCGGCTGTCCTACCTGGGCGACCTGGGCTACCGGTCGGGCCCGCCCGCCCGGCGCTTCAACAGCGCCCAGCGGGTCCAGGCCGTCCGGGCCACCCTCGCCATGCCCTCGGCCCTGGGCCCGGCGGTCGCCGCGGCCGGCGGCCCGGTCCTGCTGGTGGACGACCGCGTCGACACCGGCTGGACGATGACCCTGGGAGCCGCCCTGCTCCGCCACGCCGGAGCCCCCGCCGTGCTGCCCCTGGCCCTGGCGGTGACGAGCTAGCGTTCCGCGCGCCGTACGCCCTGATCGGGGCCCCGGTAGAAGCGTGACCGCCGGGGTAGGGGAGTGCCATGAGCGACACCGAACGTGAAGACAGCTGGGCTTCCGAGTCCGACCTGCCCGCCGACCAGCGGATGGAGGACGCCGTCGGCAGCGCGGGCTCGGTGCTGGAGACGTCCTATCCGGACGCGGAGAGCAATCCGGCCGACCGGGCGCACGGCGTCGGCTCCGGCATGCCGCCCGGCGCGACGGGCCTGGGCGAGACGACCGGCGAGGGGGCCGACGTGAATGCGGACGAGGCGGACAGAGGCTCGGCCGGCCGCAGAGAGTGATCCCACCGCCCCGGGTGTGCCCGCCGCGTGCCGGGCATGGTCCCGGGGCGGCGCGTCCCGGGGCCGACGGGCCGCCCGGACGTACCCGATCCGGCCCGTGGACCGCCTACAGGGCGATGAGGCCCGCGTTCGTCGGCTGGAACCCGCACGCGCCGAAGTAGAAGTCCTTCAGATGGTCGTCGAAGTCGACGTGGAGCCATTCGCACCCGGCGGCGCGGGCCTCCCGGACGGCCACGGCGACGAGCCCGGTCCCGACCCCGTGCCGCCGGCACCTCTCCGTCACGAGGGTGTCGAGGATGAAGGCGTGGATGGCGCCGTCCCACGCCACGTTGACGAAGCCGACGAGCTCGCCGCCCTCCCTGGCGCAGACCCAGCCGAGGCTGTGCCGGTTGACCTGCGCCCACCAGTCGTCTTCGAGGAGCGCGTGCTCGAAGCCCTCCGCGTGCAGCGCGTTGACCTCGCCGTTGCCGAAGTGACCACGCCATTCGTATGAGATCTCCATGGGGTGACCCTAGGAACGGCGGGCGGGCGGCGGCGAATGATTTCCGTGGGCTCCCCGGACCCGGGAGGACGGCGGACTGCCGACAGCGGGTGACCGGCCGGTCGGCTGCCGTCGCGGCGGTGTCAGTGGATGCCGGCGCCGGGGTTCTCGGCGTCCCAGCGGCGACGGGATCCGGCGATGGTCTCGCGGTGCTCGGCCGACCAGTCGGCGAGGGCCTTGAGCAGGTGGGTGAGGCTGTGGCCGGTGGCCGTGAGCTCGTACTCCACCTGCGGCGGGACCGTCGGGTAGACGGTGCGGCTGACCAGCCCGTCACGTTCCAGGCGGCGGACCGTCAGGGTGAGCATGCGCTGGGAGATGCCGTCGACGGCGCGCAGGAGTTCACGGAAGCGGCGTCTGCCGTGGGCCAGCTCCACGACCACGAGCACGGACCACTTGTCGCCGATGCGGTCGAGCACGTCGCGGATGCCGCAGTCCTCCGCGCAGGAGACGACCGGCTCGGGGGTGGTTACCGCTGTGTGCGTGGCTGACATGAATGTGCCTCCTTACGCGGGCGCGGCTGGAAGCGCCAGGGTGGTTCTCCAGGAGAACCACCCTAAGGGGGATGAGAATGCTTCTGGTGACGGGCGTCTCGGGCGCGCTGGGCAAACTGATCGCGGCGGGGCTGGCCGGGCGTGCGGATGCGGTGCTCGCCAGCAGGGATCCGCAGTACGGCGAGCGCCGGATCGACTTCGACGATCCGGCGAGCCTGGACTTCACCGGCGTGGCCACGCTGCTGCTGATCTCGGCCGGGTACGGCGAGGACGACGTGGTGATCACCCGGCACGGGGCGGTGATCGACGCCGCGGAGCGCGACGGGGTGGCGCACATCGTCTACACCAGTCTGGCCTCCGCCGGAGACCACCTGCCGTACGCGCTGCCCCACCGCTGGACCGAGCGGCGGCTGCGTTCCGGCCGGGCCGCCTGGACCGTCCTGCGCAACGGCCTGTACGCCGAGCTGCTCGCGTGGCTGGCCGCCCCGGACGCCGAGGGACGGATCACCGCGCCGCTGGGCGGGGGGAAGCTGGCGGCGGTGGCCCGCCGGGACCTGGCCGAGGCGGCGTGCCGGGTCGCCCTGGACCCGGCGCCGCACGCGGGCAGGGTGTACGACCTGGTCGGCGAGGAGGCCGTCGGCGGCGCGGAACTGGCCGAGGCGCTGGGCGCGGTCTACACGCCGGGCACGATGGCGCAGGCCCGCGAGCGCGTCGCGGCCTCCGGCGCCGCGCCGTTCCAGGTGCCGATGCTGGTGGGGACGTACTCGGCGATCGCGCACGGATTCATGGACGGCACGGCGGGCGATCTGCGCGCGCTGCTCGGCCGGGCGCCCACGGGCGCGCTGGACGTGATCGGCGGGAAGGCCGCCTGACGGTCCGGAGACGGGGACGGAGCCGGGCGCCGGGGCGGGCCCGGCCGGGGGCCTCAGAGGCGCGGGCGGGCGCCGAGGTGGGCCAGGGCCTTGGACGCCAGGCTGTTGCCGGCGGCGAGGGACTCGGCCGGGGGCTTGCCCTCCAGCCACGCCGGGAGGAATCCCGCGGTGAAGGCGTCGCCCGCGCCGGTGCCGTCGACCACGCGCTCCACCGGCTCGGCGGGGGCGCGGACCGGCTCGCCGCGGTTGCTGGCGCTGTACCACATCGCGCCCTCGGCACCGAGCTTGATCACGACCTGAGGGAACCAGGCGGTGAGCACCTTGGCGGCGGCCTCGGGGTCGTCGCGGCCGGTCAGGACCTTGGCCTGGTCGCCGTTGGCGAACAGCAGCTTGGCGTTCTGGGTCCACTCCAGGAACGGCTCGGCCCCGGTGCGCTCCAGCGGCGCGGAGGAGGAGCAGTCGACCGAGATGGACATCGCGGCCCGGCGGGCCATCTCCAGGGCCGCGAGACCGGCCTCCCGGGACCCCTCGTTGATCAGGGTGTAGCCCGAGACGTGCAGGTGCCCGCCCTGGGTGAACAGGTCCCGGGGGAGGTCCTCGGGGGACAGGGCGGCGTTGGCGCCGGGGTCGGAGAGCATGGTGCGCTCGCCCTTGTGCGTGACGAGCACGACGCACGTGCCGGTCGGGCGCTCGGGGTCCATGACGAGGCGGGCGTCCACGCCGTACCCCATCAGCTCCATGTCGCGGTTGCGGCCGGTGATGTCGGCGCCCCGGCGGCCGATGAAGGCCACCTCCGCGCCCTCCACGGCGAGCCAGGAGGCGATGTTGGCCCCGGACCCGCCGCCGTGCATCGTGACGATGGCCGGTGTGTCGCTGGCTCTCGCCAGTGGGTAGCGGGCCCGCGCGACCGCGTCGGTCATGAGATCGCCCACCACGACCACCCGCGTCATGATGTCACCACCTTGTTGCCTTGAGGCCGACCTGCTTATGAAGCCGTCAAAAACCTAACAGCTTCCGGCCAGGGAATGGGGCTCGGATCGAAGACCGGGTCGTAGTCGATGCACAAGCGTTGCGTGAATCCGCCCGGCTGATCCCACATGTGAGATTCGCGTCTACTCTCGGGACTGTGGATGCTCAGTATCCCGCCCACTGGGAGGCGGACGTCGTCCTGTCCGACGGGGGCACCGCGCACGTGCGCCCGATCAAGCCCGCCGACGCGGATCGGCTGCGGGCCTTCTACTCGCGGCTGTCCGAGGAGTCGATCTACTTCCGCTTCTTCGGGCCCCGGCCCCGGCTGTCGGACCGGGAGGTGACCTGGTTCACCACCGTCGACTACGTGGACCGGGTCGCGCTGATCGCCACGATCGGCACGGAGATGGTGGCGGTGATCCGCTACGACCGGATCGAGCCGGGGGAGGCGGAGGTGGCCTTCCTCGTCGAGGACGCCCACCAGGGCCGCGGCGTCGCCTCGGTGCTGCTGGAGCACCTGGCCGAGACCGCCAGGGAGAACGGCATCGCCAAGTTCGTGGCCGACGTGCTGCCCGCCAACCAGAAGATGATGGCGGTGCTCAAGCAGGCCGGTTACACCGCGCAGAGCCGCTTCGCCGACGGCGTCGTGCGGATGACCCTCGACCTCACCCCGACCGAGACCTCGCAGGCGGTGACCGCCTCCCGCGAGCACCGGGCCGAGGCCCGCTCCATCGAGCGGCTGCTCAACCCCGGCTCGGTGGCGGTCGTCGGCGCGGGCCGGGACCCGGGCGGCATCGGCCAGACGGTGCTGCGCAACCTGCTCGGCGCGGACTTCACCGGCCCGGTCTACCCGGTCCACCGCGAGGCGCGGGCGGTGGCCGGGGTGCGGGCCTACCCGAACGTCACGGCCATCGACGGCGAGGTGGACCTCGCCGTGCTCGCCGTACCGGCCGACGCGGTGATCGACGTCGTGAAGGAGTGCGCGGAGAAGGGCGTGCGCGGGCTGGTCGTGGTCTCCTCCGGGTTCGGCGAGACCGGGCCCGAGGGGCGGGCCCGCCAGAAGGAACTGGTCCGCATCGCCCGCGCGTACGGCCTGCGCGTCGTCGGTCCCAACTGCCTCGGCATCGCCAACACCGACCCCGCGGTCCGGCTGAACGCCACCCTCGCCGCGACCATCCCCGGTCGGGGCCGGGTCGGCTTCTTCAGCCAGTCGGGCGCCCTGGGCACGGCCCTGCTGCAGCGGGTCGCCCAGCGGGGCATGGGCATCTCCTCGTTCGTCTCGGCGGGCAACCGCGCCGACGTCTCGGGCAACGACCTGCTCCAGTACTGGGAGGAGGACCCGGCCACCGACGTGATCCTGCTCTACCTGGAGTCCCTGGGAAACCCGCGCAAGTTCGCCCGCCTGGCCCGGCGGATCTCCCGGCGCAAGCCGATCGTGGTGGTCAAGAGCGGCGGCACCACCCAGGGCGTGCCCACCGGTCACGCCGCCCCCGTGCTCGGCCTGCCCGACACCGCGCTCAGCGCGCTGTTCGAGCAGGCCGGGGTGATCCGGGTGGACGACCTGATCCAGCAGTTCGACGTGGCGCAGCTGCTGGCCTACCAGCCGCTGCCGGCCGGGCCCCGGGTCGGCCTGGTGAGCAACTCCGACGCGCTGGCCCTGCTGGCCGTCGACGCCTGCGTGCGGGCCGGTCTCGAACCGCGTCCGCCGATCAACCTCGGCGCGCGGGCCGGCGCCGCCGAGTTCGGCACGGCCCTGGCCTCCCTGCTGCCGGAGGTGGACGCCGTCGTCGCGATCTACATGCCGCCGATCCCGGGCCGGGCCGCGGAGGTCGCCGCCGAACTGCTGCGCGTCTCCCGGGAGAGCGGCAAGCCGGTCCTGACCACCTTCGAGGGCAAGCTCGGCATGCCGCCCGAGCTGCGCGCCGGCGCGGCACCCGAGCAGGGGTCGATCCCGTCCTACGCGGCGCCGGAGGAGGCGGTCCGGGCCCTGGCCCACGTCGTGCGGTACGCGCGCTGGCGCGAGCAGCCCGCGGGGACGCCGGTGGAGATCGGCGACGTGGACACCGCCGCCGCGCGGGAGTTCGTGGAGCGGACGATCGAGAACCCGCCGCACGCCGGTCCGCTGCGGGGGATCCCCGGGGAGCACGTCCCGGTCGAGGTCGAGGCGTCGGAGCTGCTGGCCCGTTACGGGCTGACGGTCTGGCCGGCCGAGGTGGTCTCCACGCCGGAGGAGGCCGTGGCGGCGGCCGATCGGCTGGGCTGGCCGGTGGTGCTGAAGGCCGCCGACCCGGAGGCGGCCAAGCGGGCCGGGACGGTCCGGCTGGGCCTGGCCGGGCCCGACGGGGTGCGGGACGCCTTCGCCGACCTGACGCGCCAGCTCGGGCCGGACGCCGTGCTGGCGGTGCAGCGCATGGTGCCCCAGCCCGCGGTGCCGACCGTGGTGAGCGTCGTGGACGATCCGGCGTTCGGGGCCGTCGTCGCCTTCGGGCTCGGCGAGGTGACGGCCCGGCTGCTCCGCGACGAGGTGTACCGGCTCGCCCCGCTGACGCGTGAGGACGCGGCGGCGCTGGTGCGGACGCCCCGCGCGGCCCCGCTGCTGTTCGGCGAGTACGGTTACCCGCCGGTCGCGGTCGAGGCGCTGGAGGACCTGCTGGCCCGGGTCGGGAAGCTGGCCGACGACCTGCCCGAGGTGGCGCGGCTCGATCTGGACCCGGTGCTGGTGGGGGAGTCCGGGGTGATCGTGCTGGGCGCGCGCGCCGTCCTGCGCAGTCCCGAGGGGCCCCGGCCCGACGACGGCCCGCGCCGCCTCACCTGACGGATCTCACCTGACGGATCTCACCTGACGGCCTCAGCTGACGGACCTCACTGGTGGGCCTCGCCTGACGGGCGGTCCGGGGCCGGCGGTGCCGCACCGAGTGGTGCTCAGGATGAAACCGTCACCCCGGACAGGGCAGGATGGACCCATGAGGGAAACCCGACTCCCGTCCGCCGGCCTGCGCGACGCGATCGACCGCAGTGGCTACTACCCCGACCTGGTCGCCGACGCGGTCGAATCCGCCCTGGGCAAGGAGCAGGTGAACGCCTACGTGGTGCACCACGAGGCCACGTTCGACCCAGCCATGGAGGTGCGCAGGCACGTGACCGTGCTGGTGCTCTCGCCCACCCGGCTGCTCGTCTGCCACACCGACGAGCATCCCGCGGTGGAGGGGGTCTCCGCCGCGCACGCCTCCACGACCACCGAGGCCGTGCGCCTGAGCCGGATCCAGTCCGTCGCCGTGACCCGGGTCGTCCCCGACCCCGCCTCCTACGTGCCGGGCGTGCCGCCCACCGAGGTCACGCTCACCATCGGCTGGGGCGCCATCTCCCACGTCGACCTGGAGCCCGCCACCTGCGGTGACGAGAACTGCGAGGCCGACCACGGCTACACCGGCGCCATCACGGCCGACGACCTCTCCCTGCGGGTGAGCGAGGCGGCCGACGGACCCGAGGCGGTCTCCCACGTGCTGGCTTTCGCCAAGGCACTGTCGGAGGCCACCGCCCGCAACGCCTCATGACCCCCCTCGTACCGGCGTACGGCGAGGCCTCACTCGCCGACCTGTCCGCCTCGCTGCTGGCCGTGCTGGGCGTGGAGTCCGGCGACGGCGCGAACCCGCTCGGCCTCGCCCCCGCCCAGCGGGTCCTGGTGTTCCTGGTCGACGGCCTGGGAGCGGAGCTGCTGCTCACCTACCCGGCGCGGGCGCCGTTCCTGGCGGCCCGGCTCGGCCGCGTCCTGACCGCGGGCTTCCCCGCCACCACCGCGACCAGCCTGGGCACGCTCGGGACCGGGCTCCCGCCGGGCGAGCACGGCATGCTGGGCTACCAGGTCGCCGTGCCCGGCCGGGACTACCTGTTCAACTGCCTGCGCTGGGACGGCCCGGGCGGGCCGATCCCGCCCGAGGAGTGGCAGCCGACCCCGACCGTCTTCGAACGGGCGGCGGCGGCCGGGGTCGCGGTCAGCTACGTCGGTCCCGCCTCCTTCGAGGGCACCGGGTTCAACGAGGCCGTCTACCGGGGCGTGCGCTTCGTCGGCGCCGACGAGATCGACGACCGGATCGAGGGGGTCCGCCGGGCGCTGGCCGAGCCCCGCGCCCACGTGACGGTCTACTACGGCGACCTCGACTCCGCCGGGCACCAGCACGGCTGGGGCAGCCACGCCTGGCTCGACCAGCTCGCCCGGGTGGACCGGATGGCCGAGCGGCTGGCCGGGCTCCTGCCGCCCGGTTCGGCGATGTACGTCACCGCCGACCACGGCATGATCAACGCCACCCGGCGCATCGACGTGGACGCCGTCCCCGCCCTGCGCGAGGGCGTGGCCCTGCTCGGCGGCGAAGCCCGGGCGCGGCACGTCTACGCCGCCCCCGGAGCCGCCGGGGCGGTCCTGGAGACCTGGCGCGACCTGCTGGCGGGCAAGGCGTGGGTGGTCTCCCGGGAGGAGGCCGTGGCCTCCGGCTGGTTCGGCCCGAGGGTGCGTGACGAGTGGCTGCCGAGGATCGGCGACGTGATCGCCGTGCCGTCCGGCGACGCGGTCATCACCGCCTCGGTCACCGAGCCGAAGGAGTCGTCGTTCATCGGCTACCACGGCTCGCTGACCCCCGAGGAGCAGTACGTCCCCATGCTGGAGGTGAGCACCCGATGAGCCCGCTGATCACACCCGCGGACCTGGCCGCGCTGGACGGCGCCGCCGTCCTCGACGTGCGCTGGAGACTCGGCGGGCCGCCCGGGGCCGAGTCCTACCGCGAGGGGCACATCCCCGGCGCGGTCTTCTGCGACATGAACGCCGACCTCGCCGCCCCGCCCGGGCCCGAGGGCCGCCACCCGCTCCCGGAGGCCGGCCGCTTCCAGGAGGCGATGCGCCGCCTGGGCGTCTGCGGCTCCCGGCCCGTGGTCGTCTACGACGAGGCCGACTCCACGGCCGCGGCCCGCGCGTGGTGGATGCTGCGCTACTTCGGCCATCCCGACGTCCGGGTCCTCGACGGGGGGCTGCGGGCCTGGAGCGCCGAGGGTCGCCCCCTCGCCACGGACACGCCGGATCCCGCGCCGGGCGACTTCACCGCGCGCCCGGGCGGCATGCCCGTGCTCGACGCCGGTGCGGCCGCGAAGCTGGCCTACGACGGCCTGCTGCTGGACGCGCGCGCCGCGGAGCGCTACCGGGGCGAGGTCGAGCCGATCGACCCCGTCGCCGGGCACATCCCCGGCGCGGTCAGCGCCCCCACCGGAGAGAACGTGGACCCCTCCGGCCGCTTCCACCTGCCGGAGTTCCTCCGCGAGCGGTTCAACACGCTCGGCGCGGTCCCCGGCGTCGACGTGGGGACCTACTGCGGCTCCGGAGTGACGGCCGCCCACCAGGTGCTGGCCCTGGAGGTGGCGGGCATCCCCGCCGCCCTCTACGTGGGGTCCTGGTCCAACTGGGTGGCCGACCCCTCCCGGCCGGTCGCCACGGGCTGATCGCCGTACCCGAAGCAGACGAATCCGGCGACCCCGCCCAGCCCGGTGCTCCGGCCCGCCAGGGCCAGCGCCCGGGCGGGCGGGTGACCGGCGGCCAGCAGGCCGTGGAAGGCCGTCATCAGCGTCAGGGTCTCCTCGTCGCGCACCGGTACCAGACCCGCCACCACGCACCGCGCCCCCCGGTCCAGGAACGTCCCGGCCAGCCCCAGCGGCGCCCCGTCGGCCGGCGCGCGCGCCATGCCCGTCTCACACGCCGACAGGACCACCAGGGCCGGCGGCAGGCGGAGCCGGAGCAGGTCGTAGGCCATGAGCCGGCCGTCGTCGAGGTCGATGCCGGACAGCAGCGGGCTGTGCGCGCAGAACGTGCCGTGGGCGGCCAGGTGCGCCACCGCGGCCCGCTCCAGCGCCGCCGTGACCGCGGGCCGTGTCGCCGCGATCCGCTC
Source organism: Planobispora rosea (assembly GCF_014648175.1). GTDB lineage: Bacteria > Actinomycetota > Actinomycetes > Streptosporangiales > Streptosporangiaceae > Planobispora > Planobispora rosea. The sequence goes on along the minus strand of NZ_BMQP01000011.1, from coordinate 98,217 downwards.
GGTCCCGGGGCGGTGCGCGGCGACCATGTCCGCCTCGGCCTCCGCGCACCGCACCCCCGGTCCGGCGACCACCACGGTCCCCGCGCCGGGTACGGCGTGCGCGCGGCGCGCGGCCAGCCAGGCGGCGGCGCTCGCCGCGACGGTCACCGGCCGGTCCGCGTTCGCCGGGAGCAGCGGCCAGGGCAGGGTGTGCAGGACCCCGGCCGGCACGATCACCAGCGGACGCTCGCCCAGCCCGTCCAGGAACGGGCCGAGGACCAGCCGCTCCACCGACGCGGCCTCCCCGGCGGCGCCGGGTGCGGGGCCGTCCCTCAGGTGCGCCCGGCGCAGGCCGTACCGGAGCCTGACCGTCGCCTCGGCGACCGCGGCGCAGGAGCCCAGCCGGCGCAGGGTGATCCGGTCGGAGGTGACGGCCACGGCGATCAGGCCGTCGCCGTCCCGGACGAACTCCACCAGCGCGGTGTCGCCCAGAGCCGCCCGCAGCTCCCCGAGATCGGGGGCGGACGGCCGCCCTCCGCCGCGTACGACCGCCCGCCACCGCTCCGCCCAGGCCAGCACCGTCTCACCCCGGCCGGTCTCCAGCGCGAGGGACAGGCCGAGCGCGGCCAGCGGCTCACCGGCCCGTACGGCGTGCGCCCGCACCATGGGATCCCGCAGCCGCGCCGCGTCGGCGCCCACCTCGGCCAGTGCCGCACGGATCGCCGCGAGCGCCCCGCGCCGGTCTCCGGCCGTCGCCCGCCGCAGGGCGACCGCGTGCCGGGCCACCGCTCCCCGCCCGGCGGAGGCGATCCGGCCGAACTGCTCGTCCGCGGTACGGCCGTCACCCAGGCGGAGCGCGAGCTCCGCGGCGGTGAGACGGAGGGGGCCCGACGGATGACCGGCGCCGTCGAGGTCGGCCGCGCACGCCACCATCTCGGCGAGCAGGCGCGCGCCGTCCGAGATGGCACCGTCCGAGATGGCACCGGCGGGGGGATCACCGGCCGGTTCCCGCGCGGGATGTGATCGGTCGGGGGAGGGGGCACCGGGCGGGTCCAGGTGGAGCCGGGCGCGCAGGATGATCTCGGTGGCGAGCGGGACCTCGGCCGTCCGCCCCTGGCGGGTCAGCTCCGCCCGCGCCGACCGCGCGCTGTCGAGCGCGCAGCCGGCGTCACCGGCGCGCAGCTGCGCCCGGGCGAGCATCAGCCGGGCCTCCGTCAGCGCGGTCTCCGCGCCCGCCGCCGCCAGCTCCGGCACCGCGAGGTCGAGCAGCACCCGCGCCTCGCCGGGCAGATGGGCGTCGATCAGCGCCCCGGCGAGATCGCAGCGGACCGTGGCCAGCCGTTCCGGGCAACCGAACAGGCTCCGCTCGGCGCGCAGGTAGGCGGTGAACGCCGCGGGCAGGTCGCCACGCCGCGCGGCCAGGAACGGCAGGTTGCCCTCGGCCAGCGCGAGCACGTGCTCCAGCCCCGCCGCCCGCGCGAGCTCCGCGCTCCGTGCGAGGTCGGCCTCGGCCGCCGCGAACCGCTCCAGGTAGATGCGGGCGAGTCCCCGGTTCAGCATCGCTCCGGCCAGGAAGCCGGGATCGTCGTCGAGGAGGCCTTCGGCGCCGTCGCAGTGGCGGATCGCCTCTTCGTGGCGGCCCAGCCGGATCAGGGCCGCCGCCCGGTTCACGCCGAGCCTGGCCACCTCGTCCGGTGCGAGGTACGGCTCGGCCTCCGCGGCGACGGTCAGGGCCTGCAGGGGCCGGCCCAGCTCGGCCCGGACGGCGACGAGCGAGAGCCGGGCCTGGGCCGCCCGGTGCGGCAGCCCGGCCGCGAGCGCGATGCCCACGGCCCGGTCCAGGTGCTCCTCGGCCAGGGGCAGGTCGCCCAGCTCGCGCGCGGCCAGGGCCAGCGCCCGGTAGGCGACCGAGGCAGCCTCCGCCCCCGCTTCCGCCTCCGTTCCTGCTTTCGCCTCCGCCTCGGAACCGGAGCCCGCGCGGGCCGTCCCGAGGCATGTTCCCGATCCTCCGGCGGGCTCCAGAGCGTCCAGTACGGCGGGCTCCAGAGGGCCCGGCGCGGCGGGTCCCAGCGCGGCCAGCACGGAGCGCGCCAGATCCCGCGAGGCGGCCGGGTCACCCGCGGCCAGGCGGACGGCGCGTTCGGCGGTGCGGACGGGGGAAAGGAGGCCGGCGGTGCGGTCAGGAGGGTCGGCTGTGGGACCGGCGAGGTCGTGAGGGGCGGCGGTCAAGGCCGGATCCGGGTCCAGACCGTCGCGACGGGGGAACGGCCCGGGCGGTGGCAGACCACGCTGAACCAGCCGGGAGGCAGGCCGGTCACGGCGAAGCGGCCCGCGGGGGAGAGCGCGCGCGACTCGGTCAGGCGGGGGGTGCGGATCTCGACCCGGGCGTCCGGCCCGGGGTGGGGGAGGAGCTGCCCGGCCAGGTCGAGGAGCCCGTCCGCGGGGTCGATCTCCAGGTCGAGGACGAGGTCGCCCGCGTCGAAGCGGATCAGACGGGCCCGCTCGGCGGAGCGTACGCCGGACGGAGCGGGCACGGCGACCGGCCGGGCCATGGCGGCGCCGGGCAGCCGGAGGGCGAAGGCCGCCCGGGCGGCGGCCGAGACGTGCTCGGGCACGGGGTCGTTCCCGGACGCCAGGCGGAGAGCGGCGATCAGGGCCTCGTCGTCAGGAGGCTGCGGCGTCACGGGGCGGCCTCCGGAGCGGGCATGGTGTCGGGAGGGCATGGCGTCACGGCATGCCCTCCGGGGCGAGCATGGCGCGGAGCCGGTCGAGGCAGCGGCCCCGGGTGGGACCGTAGCTGCCGGTGGGCATGCCCAGACGGCCGGCCAGCTGGCGCACGCCCGCGTCGGGGGCCTGCGCCATCAGGCGCAGCAGGGACCGGCAGGGCTCGTGCATGCTCTCGACGGTCCGCCAGAGGCGGCGTCCCTCGTCGGCGGTCAGCACGGCCAGCGCCGGGTCGGCGTGCGCGTGCCCGGCGTCGACCCGGTCGTCCGGTTCGACCGGCTCGGGGACCAGCCGTTCGTCCTGGTTGCGCCTGCGCAGGAGCGACGCCTCCCGTCTGGCGGTGGTGAACATCCAGGAGCCGATCCGTTCGGGATCGCGGATGCCGGGCAGATGCTCGACCAGCCGCAGCCAGGCCCCCTGCGCCGCGTCGGCCGCGTCCGCCGCGCCCAGGCCGTAGGCGCGGACCGCGGACCAGACGAGCGGGCTCAACCGCTTGACCATCGCGTCCCAGGCCGCCTGGTCGCCGGCCAGGACGGCGTCGATCGTGTGCCGGTCGATCACCCGGTCCTCCATGATCACATCAGGTGCACACCGTGTCCATGGCATTACTCTGGGTGACACTTTACCGTCGGATCGGCACGACGGTTCCCAGCCCGGGGATCCGCCGGGCGTGCTCCGGATCCAGCACGCGGGCCACCGCCTCCTGCGGCGTCGTCGTGGCGGCGGCCGCCGCGATCGCGCCGCTGACCGCGGCGGCGGCGAAGGAGGTCCCGCTCCACCGCGCGTAGCCGCGGAAGGCCCCGTGCGCCAGGAAGGTGCTGGACAGCCACTCCCCCCGCGCGCAGGCGTCCACCCACGGGCCGTACGCCGAGAACGGTGCCCGGGCCTCCTCCGCGGCGTCCAGGGCGCCGACGGCGATCACTCCGGGGAGCGCCGCCGGCCAGAAGGGGCGGTCCGAGGCGGTGTTGCCCGCGCAGGCGACCACCGCCGTGCCGGTCAGCTCCTCCACCGCCGTCCGTACCAGGGGAGAGGGAAGGTCGTCGAAGGTGTGGCCGCCGAAGGAGAGGTTGAGCACCTGCGGTGGGGAGTCCCGCATCCGGGCGAGGATCCGCAGCAGACCGGCCTCGTCCCCGATGCCGTGGCCGTCCAGTACCCGGATCGGGCGCAGTCGCGCGCCCGGGGCCGAGCGCAGGACCAGCCCGGCGATGAACGTGCCGTGCCCCGCCTGGGCGTCCAGCTCGCCGTCGCCGTCGGAGTCCGGGGACTCCGGCGCGTCGTGACCGCCTCCCCGGAACCAGGGGCTCTCCCGCCACCACGGGTGCGCGGCCACGCCGGTGTCGGGCACCGCCACGGTCACGTGGCCCTCACCGGCCGGCGGTGCGGGGATCGGATCGGCCGGGAAGGGCCGGGAGGCGGGGCCTCCGAAGAAGAGAGGCTGGCCCCGCAGGACGTGGTTGGCGGAGGCCCGGTGGCCCCGGTCCCGGAGCGTGATCACCAGGTCGCAGACGTCCACGCCGGGCGAGAGCCGTAAGCGGAAGACACCGTCGGCCTCGGTCACCGCGGCGGCCCAGCGGGACGCGGCCTGCGCCCCGGAGGCGTCGGTCAGCAGCTGACCCGGCCTGATCAGAGCGGGCGAGCCCGGAATGGGCTGGACCCGTTCGATGTCGGCGTCCATGTGTCCTCCGGTCCGGTGCTCGTTGAGATTTTTCTTTCCGAACGATGCCGCATACGGATGACGGGGGACGCGGAACTTCCGGATTTCCGCCACGTCCGTCTGGGGACACGGCCGGGGACGCGCGTGGAGGCACGGCCGGGGTCGCGGCGTCCCGGCGCCGATCTCCGTATCTCAGGGCGGCATCCCGTAGCGGGTGGCGATCGCGGTGGCGCGGTCGCGCAGGGCGGTGCGCAACCACTGCGGGGTCAGGGCTTCGGCGTCCGTGCCGAGCTGCCACAGCGCCCACTCGGCGTGCCTGGGGTCCTGGAAGGTCACCTCCATCCGGAGCCGGCCGTCCGGGTCGGCCTCTTCGGCGCGGACGGCCAGCGCGGTGCCCACCAGGTCCTCTCGTCGCGCCGGGGCCACCCTTACCAGTACGGCGACCTGCTCGCCGCCGGTCCGGAACCGCGTGCTGCGCTCCTGCCAGGCCCGGTCCAGATCGACCCGGTCCGGTCGCTGCGCGGGTTCGGCGAGCTCCTCGGCGGCCAGGATCCGGGACAGCCGGTAGGTGCGGTCCGCGCCGGACCTCGTGGCCAGCAGGTAGCCCCGGTCGCGTACGGTGACCAGGCCGATCGGGTCCACCGTGCGCCACTGCGGGCTCTGGCCCGCGGCCGCGTAGTGGATGCGCAGCCTGTGTCCGGCGACCACCGCGCGCAGGACCTCGGCCACTATGGCGTCGGGCGCCTCCTCGGCGGCCAGCCGTCGTGACAGCAGGTCGGTCTCCGGGTCGATGAGCAGTCGCTCGGCCGCGCCGGCCGCGGTGCCGCGATAGCTCTCGGGCAGCGCGTCGACCACCTTGAGCATCGCCGAGGCGAGAGCGGAGCCGAGACCGAACGCCTGCGCGCCGCGCCGTGATCCGGCGACCAGCAGCGCGAGGGCCTCGTCGCGGTTCAGCCCGGTGAGCTCGGTCCGGAAACCGGGCAGCAACGCGAAACCGCCGTGCCGGCCGCGTTCGGCGTAGACCGGGACGCCGGCCGCGGACAGCGCCTCGATGTCGCGCAGCACGGTGCGGGTGGACACCTCCAGCTCGCGGGCCAGCGCGGTCGCGGACAGCCGGCCGTGCCGTCGCAGCAGCAGCACCAGTGAGACCAGACGGTCGGCGCGCATGCGAAAACTCTATCGAGATACACGACACAGGATGTCGTGATTTGCCGGGAGGCTGATCAATGCCGCCGGAGAGACGGCGGTTACCGGACCGGCCGGCGTACGCGACGCCGGTGAATCGAATGGAGCTGATATGACGATGGAGCGGACGGCGGTCAACCCGTGGCCCTGGTCGGTGGAGCTGGGCTACAACCAGGGCGAGGTCGTCTCCGGACACACCCGGACCCTGTACTGCTCCGGGCAGACCGCGATGAGCGGCGACGGCAAGCCCCAGCACGCCGATGACATGGCGGCGCAGCTGGCGTTGAGCCTCGACAACCTGGAGGCCGTGCTCGGCGAGGCCGGCATGTCCCTGGCGAGCCTCGTCCGGCTCAACGTCTACACCACCGACGTCGACCGGCTCTTCGAGCACTACGGCGTGCTGGCGTCGCGGCTGGGCGCCGCCGGGGTGGCGCCGTCCACCACGATGCTCGGAGTGACACGGCTGGCGATCCCCGGCCTGATGGTCGAGCTTGAGGGGACCGCCGTCGCCTGATGCGATCCCGCCGCCTCCGGCAGAGCCGCCGGAGGCGGCACGGACGGCGGCTCGCCCCGACGCGCCACGATCGAGCACCTGCGCCCGTTGTGACGTGCTGCGGCGCAGTGCACGTGGTGAGATTCTGAGTTTTACCTTCCGTTCGAGAAGCTGATCGAACAAAACTTAAAACCGCACGACGTTCCCGGGATGGGATGGTGAAATCCAGGTCCGCCCGTCCGGTGCGCGCACGGGAAGCGCCATCTTGGTATGACCGCCCTCTGGTGTGATGTCACAACCGACGGTAGTCTCTCCTACAGTCACTTGTGATCATCCGCGGACGAGGCCGTTGGGGAAGGCGCACCTCGTACGAAACGGGAGGTCCGGTGTCTGCTCGTGGCGTGCTTTACGTCCACTCGGCTCAGCCCGCGCTGTGCCCTCATATTGAATGGGCGGTCGCGGGCGTCCTTGGCGTGCCTGTAGACCTGACGTGGACGCCCCAGCCCGCCGCGCCCGGTCATGTGCGCGCACAGGCCGAATGGCAGGGCAGGCCGGGGACCGCCGCGGCCATCACCTCATCGTTGATGGGCTGGCAACGCATCCGCTTCGAAGTGACCGAGGACGCCTCCCCCGAGGCCGACGGGTCCCGCCACGCCTACACCCCGGCCCTGGGCGCCTTCACGGCGGTGATCGGGGCCAACGGTGACATCATGATCCCTGAGGACCGGTTGCGTTCGGCCATGCTGCTGGCACGCCAGGGCAGAGTGGTGCTGGAGGAAGAGCTGGACCGGATGCTGGGCCGGCAGTGGGATGAGGAGCTTGAATCGTTCCGTTACGCGGGCGAGGGGGCGCCGGTCCGCTGGCTGCACGCCGCCGTCTGAGCCCTTCCGCCCCCTCCCGGCGGCAGCGCCTTTCGGAGCCTCCCGAAGTCTCCCGACGCCTCCGACGCCTTCCCGGTACGGCACCCGCGCCCGCCGGCTTCCCCGGCCCGTGGAGCCCGGCGCCCCGCAGACGACGACCGCCCCGCACGGAACTCCCGTGCGGGGCGGTCCTCGATGGGTGCCGATGAGCCCGGCCGAGCGGGCGGCGGGGCGGCTCAGAGAGGGATGTTGCCGTGGGCGCCGCGAGCCGGGGTGGCCTGCGCCAGGAGCCGGGCGATGGCCCCCCGGGTCTCCTCGGGCTTGATCACCTCGTCGACCACGCCGAGCTCGATGGCCCGGTCGAGGCCGCCGGCGAGGACCTCGTGCTCCTCGGCGAGCTTGGTCTCCAGGGCGGCGCGCTCCTCCTCCGGGGCCGCGGCCAGCTCGCGGCGCTTGAGGATGCGGACCGCGGCGACCGCGCCCATGACCGCGATCTGGGCGGTCGGCCAGGCGAAGACCTTGGTCGCGCCCAGGGAGCGGGAGTTCATCGCGATGTAGGCGCCGCCGTACGCCTTGCGCGTCACCAGCGTGACCCGCGGCACCGAGGCCTCGGCGAAGGCGTGCAGCAGTTTGGCTCCGCGCCGGACGACGCCGTCGTGCTCCTGGCCGACGCCCGGCAGGTAGCCCGGGACGTCCACCAGGACGACCAGCGGAACACCAAAGGCATCACACATCCGGACGAACCGGGCGGCCTTCTCGGCGGAGGCCGCGTCCAGGCAACCGCCCAGGCGCATCGGGTTGTTGGCGATCACCCCGACGGTCCGGCCCCCGAGCCGGCCCAGCGTGGTGACGACGTTCGGCGCCCACTTGGGGTGCAGCTCCACACCCGGCTCGTCGAGCAATCCCTTGACCAGGGGCTTGACGTCGTAGGCGCGGCGGGCGCTCTCCGGGAGCAGGTCGGAGAAGTCGACCTCGTCGACCTCGGTGCGGATGCGGCCCTGGTGGCCCAGGAGCACGGCCAGGCGGCGGGCCTGGAGGTAGGCGTCGGTCTCGGTCTTGGCGACCACGTGCACGACACCGCTGCGCTTGCTGTGCGGCTCCGGGCCGCCGAGCGCCGCCATGTCGATCTGCTCGCCGGTGACGCTGCGGACCACGTCGGGCCCGGTGACGAAGATCCGGCCCTCGTCGGCGAGGATCACGATGTCGGTCAGGGCCGGGCCGTAGGCGGCGCCGCCGGCCGCGGGGCCGACCACCACCGACAGCTGCGGCACCACGCCGGAGGCGCGGGTCATCGCGGCGAACACGCGGCCCACCGCGTGCAGGGACTCCACGCCCTCGGCGAGACGGGCTCCGCCGGAGTGCCACACGCCGATGACCGGCACCCGTTCGCGGACCGCGACGTCGTAGGCGTGCACGATGTGCTCGCAGCCCTCGCTGCCCATCGCGCCGCCCTGGACGCGGGCGTCGCTGCAGAACACCACGACCGGCACGCCCTCCACACGGCCCATCGCGGCGAGCACGCCGCTGCGGTCCTGCGGAGTGATCAGCCGGATCGACCCCTCGTCGAGGAGGGACGCCAGGCGGACCTGGGGATCCCGGGGATCAGCGGCCTCCTGGTCGGAGGGCTCGGTCACCACCCTGTTGTCGAGCACGGTCATACGGAGCTCCTGTCAGACGCTGGTGAAGGCCACGGCGACGTCGTGTCCGCCGAACCCGAAGGAGTTGTTGATCGCCGCGATCTGGCCGTCCGGCAGCGGGCGCGGGGCGCCGAGCACGAGCTCCACCTCGATGCCGTCGTCGGGGTCGTCCACGTTGATCGTTGCAGGGGCGATCCGCTCGTGCAATGCCAGGACGGTGAAAACCGACTCGATGCCCCCGGCCCCGCCGAGCAGATGGCCGGTCATCGACTTGGTGGCGGTCACCAGCGGGTGGCCGCCGATGATCTCATTGATCGCGATGGTCTCCACCACGTCGCCCGCGGGGGTGGAGGTGGCGTGCGCGTTCACGTGCTTGACGTCCTGGCCGGTGAGGCCGGAGTTCTCCAGGGCGCGGCGCATGGCCAGCATGACGCCGGCGCCGGTCGGCTCGGGCTGGGCGATGTGGTGGGCGTCGGCCGAGTAGCCGACGCCGGCGGCCACCGCGTAGATCGTGGCGCCCCGGGCGCGGGCGTGCTCCTCCGACTCCAGCACGAGGATGCCGGCGCCCTCGCCGAGCACGAATCCGTCACGCGCCCGGTCCCACGGCCGGGAGGCGCCCTGCGGGTCGTCGTTCCGGGTGGACATGGCGCGCATCGCGGCGAAGGAGCCGATGTTCAGCGGGTGGATGGCGGCCTCGGTGCCGCCGGCCACGACCACGTCGGCCCGGCCCGAGCGGATCATCTCGATGGCGTAGCCGATCGACTCCGCGCCGGTCGCGCAGGCGCTGACGGTCGCGTGCACGCCGGCCCGCGCCCCGATCTCGATGCCGATCCAGCCCGCCGGGCCGTTCGGCATCAGCATCGGGACGGTGAACGGCGAGAGCCGCTGCCAGCCCTTCTCCTTGAAGGTGTCGTAGGCCGACAGGATCGTCGTGATTCCGCCGATCCCGCTGCCCACCACGACACCGAGCCGTTCGGCGTCGACCTTCTCGATCCCGGCGTGTGCCCAGGCCTCACGGGCCGCGACCAGCGCGAGCTGCTCGGCCCGGTCCAGCCGCCGCGCCTCCGGCCGGGGCAGCACCTCGGTCGGGTCCACGGCCGCCGTGGCGGCGAACTTCACCGGGACCGAGTCGATCCAGTCTTCGGTGAGCGTGCGGACCCCGGACTGACCGGCGAGGAGGGCCGACCAGGTCGAGGCGGCGTCCCCACCGAGGGGCGTCGTCGCGCCGAACCCGGTGACGACGACACGTGCCCGGTCTGTACTCACGTTCTGCACTCCTTGGATTTCGCGGGTCGGTGCGGGGTCTCCGGGACCTGTCGTCGCCGGATGGCGTCCCCGGTCGTGTCCCCGGCGTCCTCGGGCGGCGAGGTGCGGAGGCCGTACGGCGCCGCCTGCCGGGGAGAAACGGCGCCACCGGGGGGTCGTCGGCGGGTCGTGGGCGGATCCCCGCCACGGGGTGGGGATCCGCGGGCCGCGTCCCGTTCCCGGACGGAGACCGGGGGGTGTCCTGCGAATCCTCGCCGCGGCGAGGCGCCGTCCGGGCGACCGCGGCAGGGAGGATTCACAGGGTGTCCCTCAGCTCTGGATGAAGTTGATGACGTCCTTGACGGTCTTCAGGTGCTTGAGCTGGTCGTCGGGGATCTCGACGCCGAACTCGTCCTGGGCGGCGACGGCGATCTCGACCATGGACAGCGAGTCGATGTCGAGGTCGTCCACGAAGTTCTTCTCCGGGGTGACCTCGGCGGCCGGGATGCCGGTGATCTCGTTGATGATCTTGCCGATACCAGCGAGGATCTCCTGCTCGGTCATGGCCATGTCGCTTGTTCTCCTTGGGTCGGTTTTCTTCTCGTTCTGCGCGGCGGAACCGCGCAAGCCTTGGAAAGGATCTCGAATGTCGCGAAATATTGTGGAATGTGAGGTCTGTAGGGGGTTGGGCGTCAGGGATCTGCAGCTATGGGATCTCGACGACCTGGGCGGCGTAGGTCAGCCCGGCGCCGAAGCCCAGCAGCAGGGCGAGCCCGCCCGAGGACACCTCGCCGCGCTCGATCATCCGGGACAGGGCCATCGGGATGGAGGCCGCGGAGGTGTTGCCCGCCAGCACGATGTCCTTGGCGACGACGGCGTTGTCGGCACCGATCTTTCGGGCGATGGCCTCGATGATGCGCACGTTGGCCTGGTGGGGCACGAAGGCCGCGAGATCGGCGGGATCCACTCCGGCACGCTCGCACGCCTGCCTGGCCACCGGGTGAAGCGACGTCGTAGCCCAGCGGAACACGGTCTGGCCTTCCTGGTGCAGGAAGGAGTTGCGGTCCCTGACGATGATCGCGTCGGACTTGTCGCCGTCGCTGCCCCACACCACCGGGCCGATGCCGGGGGTGTCGGACGGGCCGACGACCGCGGCGCCCGCGCCGTCCGCGAAGATCACCGCGGTGGCCCGGTCGGTCCAGTCGATCCAGGGTGAGAACTTCTCCACGCCGACGACCAGCACGTTCGTGGCGGATCCCGCCCGGATCGCGTCGTTGGCGACCGCCAGCGCGTAGCAGAAACCGGAGCAGGCGGTGTTCACGTCGAAGGCGCCGGGGGCGTTGATGCCGAGCCGGGCGGCCACCCGGCCGGCCGCGTTCGGGATCTGCGTCTCCAGGGTGCACGTGGCCACGATCACCAGGTCGATGTCCGCGGCCGACAGCCCGCTCGCCGCGATGGCCTTGCCGCCGCCCTGCACGGCCAGGTCGATCTCGGACTCGCCGGGTGAGGCGATCCGGCGCTCCTGGATGCCGACCCGGGTGCGGATCCACTCGTCGCTGGTCTCCATGGTCTTCGACAGATCGTCGTTGGTGACCACGTTGGAGGGCTGGTAATGGCCGAAGGCCAGGATCTTCGCGCCCGGGGCGCCCTGTGAGACCTTCATCGGCCGATCACCCTTCCCCGGTCGTGCCGGACCCGGACCGCTCGAGGAGCTCCCTGGCGGAGTCCAGATCGTCGGGTGTCTTCAGCGCGACGGCGGTGACCCCGCGCAGCGCGCGCTTGGCCAGGCCGGTGAGGGTGCCGCCGGGCAGCAGCTCGATCATCGCGGTGGCGCCCCGCTCGGCCATCGTGGCCATGCAGGCGTCCCAGCGCACCGGGTTGGCGACCTGGTCGACCAGGCGCCCCATGAACGCGGTCCCGCTGGTGATCACGGCGCCGTCGGCGTTGGACAGCAGCGCGACGGACGGGTCGCGGGGCGGGAGCGAGGCGGCGGCCTCGCGCATGCGGTCGACGGCCGGTGCCATGTGGGCGGTGTGGAAGGCCCCGGCGACCGAGAGCGGGATCAGGCGCGCCCGGGCCGGGGGCTCGGCCTTGAACGCCTCCAGCCGCTCCAGCGTGCCGCCGGCCACGACCTGCCCGGCGCCGTTGATGTTGGCCGGGGTGAGCCCCTGCTTGTCGATCGCGGCGAGCACGTCCTCCTCGATCCCGCCGAGCACCGCGACCATGCCGGTCTCGGTGATCGCGGCGGCCTCGGCCATGGCCCGGCCGCGTTCGCGGACGAGGGTCAGGGCCTGCTCGGCGGAGAGGACGCCGGCCAGGACGGCGGCGGTCAGCTCGCCGACGCTGTGCCCGGCGACCATGCCCGGCCCGCCCGGACCTGCCGCGCCCGAGGCCGTACCCGGACCGGCCGCGCCGGAGCCGGGCAGGACGCCGAGGGCCTCGGCGGCCACCAGGCCCGCGGCCACGAGCAGCGGCTGGGCGACCGCGGTGTCACGGATCTCGTCCGCGTCGGCGGTGGTCCCGTAGGCGATCAGATCGAGGCCGACGATCTCGGACCACGCGGACAGCCGGTCCGCGAGGCCGGGGATCTCAAGCCAGGGGGTCAGGAAGCCTGGGGTCTGGGCGCCTTGGCCCGGAGCGACGATGACGAGCACGAAATCCAGCCTGCCCTGTAGAGGTCCACCACACGGATAGAGATCAGGATGAACTTTGTCCGCAATCTTTTGTAGGGAACATACAGGGGAGGTTTCGTAAGAATTAAGTAAGGACATCTATATTACGGTCGGCTCGGATAGCCGTCCGAGGATGAGACCCACCTGGAGGGTGAAGGCCGAGCGCCCCTCCGTGGGCTGGTATCCGGTCATCTCCGTGATCTTACGGAGGCGGTAGCGCACCGTGTTCGGGTGCACGAACAGCAGCCGGGCCGTCGCCTCCAGAGACGTGCCCTGCTCCAGATAGGTCGCGAGCGTGTCGAGGAGCGGCGTGCCCACCAGCGGCAGGTAGACGTTCTCGACCAGCTGGGCCCTGGCGTCCGCGTCGCCGTCGATGGCCCGCTCGGCGAGCAGGTCCTCGGCGTGGACCGGCCGGGGCGCGTCCGGCCACCCGGGGGCGGCCCGCAGCCCGGCGATGGCGGCCCGGGCCGACCGCGCCGCCGTGTGCAGGTCGTTCACCTCCGGCCCGATCACGATCGGGCCGGGACCGAAGCGCGGCACCACGTGCTTGGCCGCCGCGCCGACGCTGTCGGCGCCCCCGACGATGACGATCAGCTGGTCCCCCTGGACGCCGGCCAGCATGTCCAGCCCGGCCCTGCGGCCCCGGTCGCGCAGCCCGTCGATCACCTCCTGCGGGTCGCCGTCGGGCGTCCGTCCGGCGAGCACCACCACCGGGGAGGACGTCCAGCCCAGCGCGGCGGCCCACGAGTGCAGCCCGTCGTCCACCTCGCCGCGGACCAGCGCGTCCACGATCAGCGCCTCCAGCCGCGCGTCCCACGCGCCGCGCGCCTCGGCCTCGCGGGCGTAGACGTGCGCGGCGGCGAAGGCGACGTCCCGTGTGTAGCGGAGCATCGCCTGCTGGAGCTGGTCCTCTCCGCCCGGCGCGGCCAGCTCTCCCGTCTGCGCCTCGACCACCTCGACCACGGTCCGGACGATGTCCACGGTCTGCTGCAGGGAGATGGACCGCTTCAGCTCCCGGGGCGCGGTGCCGAAGAACTCGATGCTGGGCGCGGGCTGTCCCTTCCCGGCGTGCTGGAACCACTCCACGAACGCGGCGATCCCGGCCTGGGCGACCAGTCCCACCCAGGACCTGTCCTCGGCGGACAGGGCGCGGAACCACGGCAGCCGCTCGTCCATCCTGGCCATGGCGGCCGTGCCCAGGGCGCCCATGGCCCGCTCCAGCCTGCGTGTGGTGTCCTCGCGGATCCGATCGTTCACGGAATAAAGAGTGCCAGGTCGCCGGGAATGCGCCAGCCCGTCCGGGTCGTGGGCACCCCTAGATCACGGCGACGGCGGTGATCAGGCCGAGGGCCAGGTGGGTGACGGCGAGCAGGCGCGTGCCGGGCTGGAGCTCCGGCTCGGAGACCAGCTTGCGGACGGAGATCCCGGCGGCCAGGTCGAAGACGACCATCGCCACGGTCTGTACGGCGATGCCGACCAGCCCGTAGACCAGCGTCGCCAGCAGTCCCTCGTGCAGCGCCCCGCCGGAGGACCAGATGGAGGCCGCGACGATCAGGCCGACGGCGGCCAGGCCGGAGGAGGCGAGGAGGGTGGCGTTGGGGTTGCGGTCGGTCTTGATCAGCCGGCTGAGCTTGCCGGGAGTGGCCAGGTCGATCACGTAGAAGCCGATGATCAGCAGGAGCACGCCGAGCGCCGCGTAGGAGGCGATGGCGAGCGCGTCCCGGGCGAGTGTCTCGGCGAGGGACACGGTGTCGGCCGTCTGGGGAAATCGCATCAGCTGCGAGTCGGGACTCATATGGGTTCTCTCCGGGCGGTGAAGGTTGGTGGACGTGGGGCTGAGGAGGCTGCGGGGGCCGGGGTACGGAGCGTCACCATCCTGCCCTCACAGCTCGATGCGGTGGGGCACGAAGGACGACGTGTCGTCGGTGATCAGTCCCGAGGTCTCGCGGATGCCGAGCCCGGCCGACTCGTCGCAGACCATCCAGGCGCCCAGCACCGGCCGCCTGCCGTCGAAGGACGGCAGCGCCTCGAAGGCCTGGTGGACGTAGCCCTCGGCGCCGTAGGAGCCGCCGGTCTCGACATGCCGGCCGGGGCCGACGATCCGCATGCTCGCGCCCTCCCGCCCCAGCAGCGGCTTGGCGATGTGGGCGGGCAGGTCGCGGGGGCCGTCGAGGTAGGCGGGCAGCAGGTTCGGGTGTCCGGGGTACAGCTCCCACAGGACGGCGAGCAGCGCCTTGTTCGACAGGAGCATCTTCCACAGCGGCTCGATCCAGGTCATCGAGATCTGCTGGCGCACGGCCCGCTCCCCGAACGGGTCGGCGATCGCCCACTCCCACGGGTAGAGCTTGAAGAGCGTACGGATCATCCGCCGTTCCATGTCCACGAACCGCAGGTTGAGGCCGTCCCAGCCGATGTCCTCCATGGCCACCGCGACGGTCGTGAGCCCGGCCTGGTCGGCGGTCTCCTGCAGGTAGGCGACCGTCATGGCCTCCTCGCCGGTCTCGTCCCGGTTGGTCCAGGCGAAGTGGGCGGGACCGGTGGGCATGACCTTCGCGATGTCCCGCCAGCGGTCGATCAGCCGCTCGTGGATGGAGTTCCACTGGTCGCCGTCCGGGTACCGGTCCTTGAGCCAGAACCACTGCACGACCGAGCTCTCCAGCAGGCTGGTCGGGGTGTCGGCGTTGTACTCCAGCAGCTTGGCCGGGCCGGTGCCGTCGTAGCGCAGGTCGAAGCGGCCGTACAGGTGCGGGTCGCGCCGTTCCCAGGAGCGGGCGATCTCCGGCGCGGCCCACTCGGGGATGGCGAAGTCGGCGTAGCGGCCCCGCTCGACGACGTGCTCCACCGCGTGCAGGCACATCCGGTGCAGCTCCTCGACCTGCTCCTCCAGGGAGAGGACCTCCTCCATGGAGAAGACGTAGTGCGCGCTCTCGTCCCAGTAGGGGCGGTCGAGGCCGCCGGGGTGGGCCGTGCGGTGGTAGGCCAGGCCCTGACTCTCGATGATGCGCTCCCAGCCGTCGCGGGGGAGCGAGGTCTCTCGTCGCATCGGCCGGGGGTCAGCCGCCGGAGCCGCCGCGGCCGCCGAAGCCGCCGCGCTGGATCACGGTGCCGTTGCGGCTGACGATGGAGACGTCGGACGGCTTCACGCTGGTGCCCTTCGACACCCTGGTCCCGGCGAGGAGTCCCCCGTAGTACCAGCCGTAGGCGCCGCGCGAGCCGTGGTAGCCGTCGTCGCAGTAGTCCTCGTCCACGACCTCGTAGGAGCCGTCGGGCAGCTGGTTGCCGAGGTCGACACAGTCGGCGTTGATCTCCTCGTAGTCGTCGTCATCGGCCGCGCACGCGCCGATGACGGCCAGCGCGATGACGCCGATCGTGCCGAGGGTGACGACCGTGGACGCCTTCACGCCCGACTTCCCCTGCTTCTTCGCCTGGGGCCCGGACTTGCCGGAGGGGTTCTGCGCCATCGGGTGTTTCTGCGCCATTGAGCTCCAATGAGATGTGTCAGGACAGCGTATCCAGGGCGTTTTACCTGTTCAACTGTGTGACCATCCTGTTAGGTTCCCCGGTCGGCGAGGTTGTCGGCACCGGGAAGTAACGTCGGGGGCGTGAACCGTACCGACCGGCTCTACGCCCTGGTTGAGGAGCTGCGCGCGATCTCTCCCCGGCCCCGTTCCGCCCGCGACCTCGCCGAGCGGTTCGAGGTCAGCGTGCGCACGGTCGAGCGCGACATCTCCGCGCTCCAGCAGTCCGGCGTGCCGATCTACGCCGAGCCCGGCAGGCGCGGCGGTTACGTGCTGGACAAGAGCAAGTCCCTGCCGCCGCTGAACTTCACCCCGGAGGAGGCCGTCGCGGTCGCCGTGGCGCTCAGCCGCGCGGGCGACGGCCCCTTCGCCGGGCAGGCGCGCAGCGCCCTGCGCAAGCTGGTGGCCGCCATGCCCGAGCTCGACGGCGACCGCGCCAGGGAGCTGGCCGGGCGGGTGCACCTGCTCGTCGAGCCGGAGCCGTACCCCCGGGTCTCCCGGGTGATCGAGCAGGCGCTGCTGCACCGCCGCGTCCTGCGGATCGCCTACACCGACTCCAAGGGCCAGGCCACCGAACGCGAGGTGGAGCCCGGTGTCTTCGTGGGCGGGCGCGGCGGCCACTGGTATCTCGTGGGCTGGTGCCGCAACCGCAGCGACGTCAGGATCTTCCGGCTCGACCGGATCTCCAGGGCCGAGGAGACCGACGAGCCCTCTCCCGAGCACCCGCCGGAGCGGTTCTCCCCCGAGGTGCCGGGGCTGGTGTTCGGAAATCCGAAACTCGAGTGAAAACACCGACATAGGGGTGTCGTCGACAGGGTTCATCGTGGAGGTGTTCGAGGAAAGCACTCCGAAGGGACACCTTATGATCAACACCGTCGCCTGGTTCGAGATCGCCACCGACGACCCCAAGGCCGCGGAGGAGTTCTACGGCGGCCTGTTCGGCTGGACGTTCTCCGTCGACGAGGACTCCGCCAAGGGCGGTATGGACTACCGGCTGATCGACTACCCGGGCGCCGACGGTCCCAAGGGCGGGGTGTACGGCAACGGCGGCCGGTTCCCCAACCACGGAGTCTTCTCGGTGGTCGTCGCCGACACCGCGGCCACCTGCGAGCACGCGGAGAAGCTGGGGGGCGAGGTCGTGTTCAAGCTGCTCGACAACCCCCACGGGCCCGACTTCGCCTACATCCGCGACGTCTCCGGCAACCTGTTCGGCGTCTTCACCCCGCCGAACCTCCCCGCCGGGGCGTGACCGTGCGGGAGCGCGCCCGCCGGGAAGCGGTGGCCCGGGGGTGCGCCCGCCGGGCGCGGGACGTCCGCGCCGCCGGTCACCGGTGACGCGATGACGGGCCCGGCCGGTCTCCGAGGGCGAGGAGCGCCTCGCGCAGGAGGTCGGCCAGGGCCCGGGCGGTGTCCTCGGGCATGGCGGCGAACAGGGCTCTGTGGGCCTCGGTGGTGGCCACGGCCAGTTCCTCGGCGCGCCGGACGCCCAGCGGCGTCAGCCGTACCCACGAACTGCGCCCGTCGGCCGGGTCGGGCTCGCGCTCGACGAGCCCGGCGGCGGTGAGCCGCTGCAGGATGTTGCTCGTGCCGCCGGTGGTGAGCGAGGAGCGTGCGGCCAGCAGGCTCGGCTTGAGCCGGTACGGGGCCCCGGCCCGGCGCAGCGTCGCCAGGACGTCGAAGTCGGCGTAGGTCAGGCCGTGCTCCCCGAGCACGGCCTGGGTGACCTCCTCGACCCGGCCCTTGAGCCGCCCGACGCGCTTGACGATCTCCAGCTGCACGGTCGCGGTCTGCGGCAGTTCGGCCCGCCACGCCTCGATCATCTCGTCGACGTGGTCGCTCTCTCCTCTCGGCATGGCATTGAGGGTATCTCCCTCACCTGATAGCTTTTAAGAAAGCTTTCTGGATTGCTATCTCGAAAGGGGTCTGTTCGTGCGCACCCTCATCACCGGTGGGACCGTGATCGACACCGAGCCGGAACCGCGCGTCCTGCCCGGGGCCGACGTGCTCGTCGAGGACGGGGTCATCACCGCCGTGGGACCCGGCCTCGCGGGGACCGCCGGGCCTCGGAGGCATCCGGAGCCTCCTGGGCCCGTGGAGCCGGAGGCGTCCGCCGAGTCCCCGGCGAACGGAGCCCCGGACGTCCGGGTCCTCGACGCGACGGGCATGATCGTGCTGCCGGGCTTCGTCGACACCCACCGGCACGTCTGGCAGAGCGTCCTGCGGTCCATCGCGGCCGACATGACGCTGGGCGGTTACCTCGACCTCGTCCTCGGCCGGCTGACCCCCGCCTTCCGCCCCGAGGACGTCTACGCCGCGAACCTGTGGGGCGCGCTGGAGGCGCTCGACGCCGGGATCACCACGGTCCACGACTGGTCCCACATCCAGCTCACCCCCGAGCACACCGACGCCGCGATCCAGGGCCTGCGGGAGTCGGGGATCAGGGCGGTCTTCGCCTACGCGCACCCCCGCAGCGACGACGCCGCGCGCCGGGAGGACGAGGTACGGCGGATCGCCGCGCTGCTCGGATCCTCCGATCTCGTCACCCCCGGTCTCGCCGCCTGGGGCCCGGTCTACGGCTCGGCGGCCGGGGCCGGGGCGGACTGGCGGCTCGCCCGCGAACTCGGCCTCCGCATCAGCCTGCACGCCACCGGGACCGGCGCGGTCGAGCGGCTGCACGCGGCCGGGCTGCTCGGACCGGACGTCATGGTCGTGCACGGAAACGGGTTCACCGACGAGGCCGTGAAGCTGCTGGCCGCCGGCGGCGGCGTCGCGTCCGTGACCCCGGCGGTGGAGATGCAGATGGGCTTCGGCGCCCCGGAGACCGGCCGGTTCCGGGCGGCGGGCATCCCCACCGGCCTGGGCATCGACACGGTGACGAACGTCCCGGGCGACATGTTCGCCGCCATGCGCGCCGCCTTCGCGGCGGACCGGCTCGGGGGCGGCACGCTGACCGTCGCCGACGTGCTGCGCACGGCCACGATCGAGGGCGCCGCCGTCCTCGGCATGGACGACCGGATCGGGTCGCTGCGCCCCGGCAAGCAGGCCGACCTCGTGCTGCTGCGCACCGACCGCCCGGGCCTGGCCCCGGTCCACGACCCGGTCGGCGCCGTGGTCACCGCCGCGGGAGTGGGCGACGTGGACACCGTGCTGGTCACCGGGCGGATCGTGAAGTACGCGGGCCGCCTGCTCCACGCGGACCCGCCCGGGGCGCTCACCCTCGCGTCCCGCTCGGCGGCCCACGTCGTGGCCGGGGCAGGGGAGAGGAGGACGGCCGTCCCATCGTGAGGACGGACGGGGGCCGTACGGGGTCGGCGGATCGGCGACGGGGCGGTCAGGGGGCCGTACGGTGACCGGCGGATCGGCGACGGGGCGGTCAGGGGGCGGACGGGAGCCGTACGGTGACCTGCAGGCCGCCGTCAGGGCGGGGGCGGGCCTCGGCGGAGCCGCGGTGGGCCTGGGCGATGGCGCGGACGATGGACAGGCCGAGGCCCGCGCCGGCGGCCGAGCCGGTGCGGTCGCGGTCCAGGCGGCGGAACGGCTCGAAGAGGTCGTCGGCCCGGCCTCCGGGGACGACGCGGCCGGTGTTCTCGACGGTGACGACGCTTCCCCGGCGGTCCCGCCCGGTGCGCAGGACGACCAGGCCGCGCTCGTCGTTGTACTTCACCGCGTTGTCCAGCAGGTTGCCGATCATCCGCTCCAGCAGCACCGGGTCGCCCTCCACCCGGGCCGGGCGCAGGTCGGCGACGGCCTCGGGGACCGAGGTCAGCGCGCTCCCGGCCAGCTCGGCCAGGTCCACCGGGCGGCGGTCGGTCAGCTCGCGCTCGCTCTGCGCCAGCAGGAGCAGGCCCTCGATCAGCCGCTGCTGCCGGGTGTTGGACTCCAGCAGTTCGGCGCCGACCCGCCTGACCGGCCGGGGGAGTTCGGGGTCGGTCATGGACACCTGGAGCAGCGCCCGGTCGATCGCCAGCGGGGTGCGCAGCTCGTGTGAGGCGTTGGCGACGAACCGGCGCTGGCTGTCGAAGGCCCGGTCCAGGCGCCCCAGCATGGAGTCGAAGGTGTCGGCCAGCTCCCGCAGCTCGTCGTGCGGGCCGTCCAGGGCGATGCGCCGGTGCAGGGTGCTCTCCGAGAGGCGCCGGGCGGTCTCGGTCATCGTGTGCAGCGGCGCCAGCGCGCGGCGGGCCACGATCCACCCGATGACCAGCCCGACGCACCCGACGATCACGACGGCCGCCAGCGACCACCGGAACATCGAGGTCATGACGTTCTCGCGGTACGTCTCCTTGGTCACGGCGACAGCCCGGACGGCGTCGGCGTCGAGGGGGATCGGGATGGCGGGGCCGTCGGACCTGAACATCGTGCCCGGCTTGGCCGTCAGGACGGTCTGCGAGATCACCCGCTCCACGAAGAAGTAGTTGACCAGAACGAGTATGACGCCGGCGGCGAAGAACAGGCTGCCGTAGACCAGGGTCAGGCGCAGCCGCACCGAGATCCGCCGGGCGCTCACCGGCCCCGCTCCGCCGCCGCGGGGGTCCGCGGGCCGCGTCCCGCCGCCCGCGCTCACCGGCGGGTTTCCGGCGTCGCCCCGCGTTCCAGCAGCCGGTACCCCGAACCCGTCACCGTCTCCACCACCGGGGGAGGGCCGAGCTTCTTGCGCAGGTTCATCACGATGACCCGCACCGAGTTGGTGAAGTAGCTGATGTTCTCGTCCCATGCCTTCTCCAGCAGGTCCTCCGCGCTGACCACGGCGCCGTCGGCCCGCAGCAGGATCTCCAGGACGGCGAACTCCTTCGGGCTCAGCCCGACGTACCGGCCGTCCCGGAAGACCTCGCGGCGGGCCGGGTCCAGGGTGATGCCCGCCCGGCTGAGCACGGGCGGGACCGCCTGGGGGGTACGGCGGGCCAGCGCGCGCACCCGGGCCACCAGTTCGGGGAAGTCGAACGGCTTGCACAGGTAGTCGTCCGCGCCGATTGACAGCCCCTCGACCTTCGCCGTCAGGTCCGCGGCGGCGGTCAGCATGATGATCCGCGCCGGTACCCGCTCCGACACCAGGTGGCGGCAGACGTCGTCGCCGTGGACCACCGGCAGGTCCCGGTCCAGCACGATCACGTCGTAGTCGTTGACCGCCGCCCGTTCCAGCGCCGCGTCGCCGTCGTAGACCACGTCCACGGCGATGGCCTCGCGCCGCAGCCCGGTCGCGACGATGTCGGCGAGCACCCGCTCGTCCTCCGCGATGAGAACCCGCATGGCGGTCATCCTCGGGCCCGCCGGTTAAACATCACGTAAGGGTCGCCGCCTCCGCGCTCAGGCCGTGTTCAGCGCGAGGGTGGGGGACATCCGGGCCGCGCGGGCCGCCGGGTACACCCCCGCCGCCGTCCCGACGAGCAGGGCCGCCGCCAGACCCCCGGCCGGCGCCCACACCGGGACCACCGCGGGCAGGTCCCGCACGGCCGCGTAGCCGGCCGTGACCGCCGTCCCCAGCACGGCCCCCGCCACCCCGCCCATGCCGGACAGCAGCAGCGACTCGGCCAGGAACTGGACGCGGATCTGGCCCCGGGTCGCGCCGAGCGAGCGGCGCAGCCCGATCTCCCCGCGGCGCTCCAGCACCGAGATGACCATCGTGTTGGCCACGCCGACCCCGCCGACCAGCAGCGCGACCGCGCCGACGCCGAGCAGCAGGTTCGTGAACGCCCCGTCGGCCGCCGCCTTGGCCTCCAGCGCGTCGGAGGGTCTGCTCACCTCGACCTCCTCCGGATTCTCCGGGTTGACGGTCCTGGGCAGCGCGTCCCGTACGGCGGTGACCGACGCGTCGTCGGAGCGGACGTAGAGCGTGGTCGGGTTCCCCTCCGAGCCCAGGTGCCGCCGGGCGGCCTCGAACCCGACGAGCACCGACCGGTCGATCTCCGGCGCGAGCGTGGACGGCTCCAGCACGCCGACGACCGTCCACCACTGTCCGGCGATCCACACCTGGTCGCCCGTCTCCCGCACACCCAGCCGCCGCGCGGCCACCGAGCCCAGCACCGCGGCGCGCTGCGCCGCCGTCGCCTCGTTCAGCCACACGCCCCGGTCCACCGGAGTCCGCAGGGTGCCGGGCAGGTCGAGGGAGGCCGCCAGGACGCTGAGCCCGCCGGTCTGCCCTCGCGGGATCCGGTCGGTCCGCCGCACGCTCTGGCCGGTGCCGCTCGTCGCGCCGACGGCCGTGACGGGACCGATCCCGGCGGTCATCGCGACCGACTTCTCCGACAACACGGCGTCCTCGCCGAAGAGGGTCCGGCCGGGGGAGACGGTGAGCAGGTCCGTGCCGAGCCGGTCGAGTTCGCCGAGCAGGCGCGCCTTGCTGGAGGAGGAGATCCCGACGACCGCGACCATGGTGGCGATGCCGATCGCGATGCCGAGCGCGGACAGGATCACCCGGCCGGGCCGGGTCCGCAGTCCCGAGGCCCCCACGCGGACCAGGTCGGTCCAGCCGAGCCGCGCGGGCGCCGGCGCGCCCCGCCCGCGATCCCGTACGGCCCCCGCCCGCCCGGACCGTCGCCCGGCCGGTGCCGCGGGCTCCGTGATCTCCACGGATCCCGATCGCCGCAGCTTCATCCTGTACCTCCGGAAAGTGCCCGCCCGCCGGATGTCCGTTCCCGGGATGTCTGTTCCCGGGATGTCCGTTCGTCGGCGACGATCAGACCGTCGCGGAGCCGGATCCTGCGCCGCGCCGCCGCGGCGATCTCCTCGTCGTGCGTGATGATCGCGACGGTGGCGCCGGAGTCGTTGAGCTCGCGCAGCACGGCCAGCACCTCGCCGCCGGAGGCGGTGTCGAGGTTGCCGGTCGGCTCGTCGGCCAGGAGCAGGGCCGGTCCTCCGGCCGACATCCTGGTCACGGCCCTGGCCACCGCCACCCGCTGCCGTTCCCCGCCGGACAGCTCGTTCGGCCGGTGGCGCAACCGGTGCCCGAGCCCGACCCGCTCCAGTGCCGCGGCCGCCCGCCGCCGCCGTTCCCGCCGGGGGACCCCGGCGTACAGCATGCCGTCGGCGACGTTGTCGAGCGCGGTGACGCCGTCGGCGAGGTGGAAGTGCTGGAAGACGAACCCGATGTGGCGGGCGCGCAGCGCCGACAGCTCCCGGTCGGTCAGCGACCCCACCTCGTGCCCGGCGATTCTGACGGTCCCCGCCGAGGGGCGGTCCAGCGTGCCGATCAGGTGCAGCATGGTCGACTTGCCCGATCCCGAGGGGCCCACGATCGCGACGAGCTCCCCGGCGTCGATCCGCAGGTCCACCCCTCGCAGCGCCCGGACACCTCCCGGATAGCTCTTCTCCGCGCCGCTCAGCTCCACCACTGGTCCCGTCCCGTGCCCGGGGCCGCCCGGCCGGGCTGCGGGCTCCGCTCCGTCCGCGAGACCGCTCATGTCTCCGGCACCTCGACCTTCGCCCCCTCGGCGAGGCCCCCGCCGGACACCTCGACCCGCCCGGCCGCGAACACCCCCGTCTCCACCGCGATGACCCGGCCGCCGGCCAGGCGCACGCCGTACCCGCCCTCGCGCAGGGCGAGCAGGGCTTCGACCGGAACGGACAGCACGTCCTCGCGCACCTGGCTGCGGAGGTTCACGGTGACGGGGGCCTGGTCGAGACGGCCGAGGTCCCCGTCGTCGTCCAGCGTGATCTCCAGGTCGATCGTGGACTCGCCGGTGGGCTGGCCGTTCTGCTCGACCGGTTCGGCGACCGTGCCGACCTCGGCGATGCGGCCCCTGACGGAAACGCCGCCCGGCAGGTCCACCGTCACCGGGGCACCCGCCCTGGCGAGCCGCTGGTCGGCGGAGTCGAGGTCGACGTGGACGGTCCTGCGGGTGCTCGTCGTGGTCACCACGGACTGACCGGCGGACGTCCCGGCCGCGGCGGTGACCTCGGCGATCCTGACCGCGCCCGGGGCGACGGCGACCTGGGCCGCGCCGACCGTCCCGGTCTCCTCCAGGCCCGCGTCGTCCTGCCATTCCCGTACGGCCTGCCCGGTCTCCCGGGTGAAGTCCTCGTCCACGGTTCCGGGGTCGTAGCCGAGCGCCTTGAGGTTGCGCTCCAGCTGGCGCACGTCCTTGCCCGAGGTGGAGGACGACAGCGTGCGGTAGACCGGGATGTCGCCGTACATCAGGACCACCGGCCGGCCGTCCACCCGGTACAGCCAGCCGCCGCGCCGTACGACGCCGCCCTCCTTCCTGACCCGGGTGACCGTGCCCCGGGCGTGGTTGGGCAGCGCCAGGCGGTCCGAGTAGCCGAGCGTGCCGTCCACCGCCTCGGTGTCGACCAGGTCGGAGCGGGTCACCTCGGCGGTCGCCGCGGGGGCGGCGGAGGAGGCCGCCGCCGGGGTGTTCTCCTCGCCGACCATGACGAACGCCGCGGCGCCGCCCCCGGCCAGCAGGACGGCCGCGGCGGCGCCGGTGACCACCCCGCCGCGCTTCACGACCGCCCCGAGGGCCGGCCGGGCAGGAGCTTCTCGCAGGCCTTGTGCGCCTTCTCGAACTCCGGAGAGTGGGGGTTCAGCTCCGGGCCGCCGATCTTGATCCCGACGCCGTCGCCGGAGAAGTCGGGATCGGGGACGTCGATGCCGTTCTCCCGCATGCAGCGGGCGAACGCGAGCAGCGCGTCACGGGCCCCGGGGTCGTCCACCGGATTCCTCATCGCCTCCGGGGCGTATTCCCGGCAGGCTTCATGGGCTTTGTCGAGCTTATTCTTGTCGACTTTCCCCGTTATCTTCACGCGCTCGCCGCCCGGTTCCGGGTCGGGCATGTCGATGCCGTTCTCCCGCATGCAACGGGCGAACTTCACACCGTCTTCCTGGGCCGACGCGGACGGCGACGCCGATGGGCCGGTCGAGGAGGCCGCGCCTCCCGCCGTGGCGACCTCGGCTTCCGGAGCCTGGCCGCACGCGGTCAGAATGGCGAGCGGGACGAGTGCCGCCGCCATCCGGATTCTCTTCATGAGGCTTCCCTTCCTGTCGCCACAGATTCAACGGAAGCCCTGTTAAACACTCCTTAAGCGAATTCGTTTAACCCGTTCTTATCCGGCGGCCAGCCCGGAGGCGGTGGTCCGGGCCGGAGGTGTGTAATGTTCTGGCAAAACGCCGTAGCACGAGGGGTCGGCGATGCCGGAGACAGCACCGCTGCGGCCGGGGGATCCACCGCGGCTGGGGGATTACGAGCTGAAGGGCAGGCTGGGGGAGGGGGGTCAGGGGGTCGTCTACCTGGGGGAGTCCGAGAAGGGCGAACGTGCCGCGATCAAACTGCTGCACGTGCGCTTCACCGGGATGGCCCACGCCCGTTCCCGCTTCGCGCGGGAGCTGGCCGCCGCCCGGCGGGTGGAGGCGTTCTGCACCGCCCGGGTGCTCGACGCCGACCTCGACGGCGAGACGCCGTACATCGCCAGCGAACTGATCGACGGGCCGTCGCTCCGCCAGGTCGTCGAACGCGACGGGCCGCTGACCGGGGAGGCGCTGGAGAAGCTCGCCATCGGCACGATCACCGCGCTCGCCGCCATCCACCACGCCGGGATCGCGCACCGCGACTTCAAGCCGGACAACGTGCTGCTGGCCACCGACGGCCCCCGGGTCGTCGACTTCGGCATCGCGAAGATCATCGATGAGAGCGGGACCATCACCACCCGCGCGGTCGGCACCCCCGCCTACATGGCGCCCGAGCAGATCGCCGGGGAGGAGGTCGGCTGCCCCGCCGACGTGTTCGCCTGGGGCTCGACCATGGTCTTCACCGCCACCGGCCAGGCCCCCTTCGCCAAGGAGACGATCGTGGCGACGCTCAACCGCGTCGTCAACCACGAACCCGACCTGAGCGCGCTCCCGGAGGACCTGCGCCCCGTCGTGGCCGCCTGCCTGGCCAAGGACCAGGCGCGCAGGCCCACCGCCGACGAGGTGCTCCGGCGCCTGCTCGGCCACCCGGCCCAGGACGCCGAGGTCTCCGACGAGGTGCTGGCCGAGGGCGTCCAGGCGGCCACGGTCGACCTGACCCAGGCGGACCGGCCCGGCCGGGCCGCCGGGCGGCGCTGGCCCGCGCTGGCGGGCGGGGTGGCGGCCGTCGGCCTGGCCGCGGCCTTCGCCTTCGTCCAGCTCGGCCCGACCTTCGGCGACGGCGTCACGGCCTCGCCCACGCCCACGCCGGTCGCCACCCCGACCCCGACCCCGACGGTCACCACCGGTTCGAAGCTGCTCGACCGGATCAGGGCGACCAAGAAGCTGCGGATCGGCTATCGCGAGGATCTGCCCGGGATCGCCCTCGGCCCGCGCGGCGGCCCGCTCGCGGGATTCGAGGTCGACATCGCCAGGCGCATCGCCGAGGAACTGGGCGTGCCCAAGGGCGGGTTGAAGTTCGTCCCCGTGGGCCACACCGACCGGGTGTCGGCGCTGGAGCGCGGGCGGGTCGACCTCGTCATCTCCACCTTCACCATCACCGACGGCAGAGCCGCCCAGGTCTCCTTCGCGGGGCCGTACTACCTGGCCCACCGGGACATCCTGGTGCGCGCCAGCTCGAAGATCACCAAGGTGGGGCACCTGCGGGGCAGGGTCGTCTGCGTGCCGGATGGCTCGGAGGCCGCCGCAGTCCTCGTGGACGAGGGGATCTCCTTCAAGGTCGTCGAAGCCGACAACATGTCACGGTGCACGGACAAGGTGCTCGACGGCAGCGCCGACGCCCTGGTCGGCGACGATCTGGTGATCGCCGGGTTCGGCGCCCGCAAGAGCAACCTCAAGATCGTCGGGGCGAGGCTCACCGACGATCCGTACGGCCTCGCCTTCCGGAAGGACGACCCGGTGGCCTGCGAGAAGCTCAATGAGATCATCGGCGCCATGTACGAGGACGGGACGATCAAGAAGCGGCTCGGATATCACTTCGCCGCCGTGGACTTCCGTTATGAGACCAAGCGGCCCCGGCCGGTGGGCTGCCGCTAGGGCGGCGACCGGGAACGCCCACCGGGCCGGGCGCCGCCCGCCGCCTGCCGTACGGGTCCGGCGGGCGGCGGGGGCGGGTCAGGCGCCGGGGCAGGTGGTGTTCTCCGCCGGGGCCTTCCCGTCGAGCAGATAGGCGTCCGTCGTCCTCTTCACGCACGCGTCGCCCGTCAGGTAGGCGCCGTGGCCCTCGCCCTTGTAGGTCACCAGCGTCGCGGTCTTGAGCTGCTCGGTCAGCTTCGGGCCCCATTCGTACGGCGTGGCCGGGTCGCCGGTCGTGGCGATCACCACGATGGGGGCCGAACCGGTGGCGTCGACCTTCATGGCCTCGTCGCTCCCCGCGACCGGCCAGGTCGAGCAGATGGTCCCCATCCCGCCGCTGCCGAACAGCGGGGAGATCTTCAGCGCCTCGGCCTCGGTCTTGGCCAGCTGCGCCTTGTCCGGCCGTTCGGCGGTGTCCACGCAGCTGATCGCGGGGAAGCTGCTCATGATGGTCGTGTAGGAGCCGTCGGGATTGCGGCCGTTGTAGCTGTCGGCCAGGGCCAGCATGCCCTGCCCGTCGCCCTTCATCGCCATGCCCAGCGCCTGGTCGAGGAAGGGCCAGCTCAGCTCCGAGTAGAGGGCGGCGGCGATGCCGGTGACGGCCAGCCCCTGGGTGAGCCGCCGGTCCCCGACCGCCAGCGGCGTGGTGTCCAGCTCGTCCAGGAGCTTGCCGATGTTGGCGTTCGCGGTCTCCTTGTCGGGGCCGATCTCGCACTGCCCGGCGTCCTTGACGCAGTCCTCCAGGAAGGACTCGTAGGCCTGCTGGAAGCCGGCCGTCTGGACGAGGGTGCGCTCGTGCATGGAGACGCTCGGGTCCAGCGGGGCGTCCAGCACGAAGCGGCCCACCTTGCCGGGGAACTTCGTGGCGTAGACCGCGCCGAGCTGCGTGCCGTACGAGATGCCGAAGTAGTTGAGCTTCGCCTCGCCCAGCGCCTCGCGGATGCGGTCCATGTCCCGGGCGGCGCTCACGGTGCCGACGTACGGCAGGACCTTGCCGGAGGTCTCCTGGCAGGCGGAGGCGAACTCCTTGTAGATCTGTTCGATCTCGGCGCGCTCGGTCTCGTCTCCGGGCGCGCTGTCGGTGGCGGTGTAACGGTCCATCATCTCGTTGCCGCCGCACCGGACGCCGGAGCTGCGCTCGACCCCGCGAGGGTCGAAGCCGACCAGGTCGTAGCGGGCGCCGAGGGAGCCGAACGCCTTGGCCGCCTGGGCCAGGGTGTCGACCCCGGAGGCGCCGGGACCGCCGAAGTTGAACAGCAGGGAGCCGATGCGCTCGCCGGGACCGGTCGCCCTGATGCGCAGGAGGGCGATATCGATCTTCTCGCCGTCGGGCTCGGCGTAGTCGAGCGGGACGGCGAGCTTCCCGCACTGCAGGTTCGGGTCCGGCGAGGCCGGGGCGGCGCCGTCGGGGCGCTTGATGTCGGTGCAGGTGTCCCAGGCGATCGCGCCCTGCGGCCCGGACGTGCCGGGCGCCGTGGTGCCCGGTGCGGCGGCGTCGTCCCCGCTGCACGCGGCCAGCCCGGCGGACAGTGCCACCGCGGCGGCGGCCGCCAGGATCCTTCGCACGATGTGCTCCCCTCGAATCGCTCCCAGGGGAAGAGATTCAACCTCACCCGGGCCGGACGGTAGAAATCCCTACCCGGGCAGGAACACGGGAACCCCCTCCCCGGCGGGCCTCGAACCGGAGGCTACGTCGGGGAAGGGGTTCCCGCGCGGGGCGGCTCCTACAGACCCATCGACTGGGTGTCGTTGCTCTCGGCGCCGCCGGCCTCGGTCACGCCGTTCTTCAGGTGGTACTTCGCGATGGCCTCGCGCAGCACCTCGCCCTCCACCTCGCCGCGCCTGGCGAGCTGGGTGAGCACCGCCAGCGTGATGGACGCGGCGTCCACGTGGAAGTGGCGGCGCAGCGCCGAGCGGGTGTCCGACAGGCCGAAGCCGTCGGTGCCGAGCGAGGTCCAGTCACCCGGCACCCACTGGGCGATCTGGTCCTGCACCGCGCGCATGTAGTCGCTGACGCCCACGAAGGGGCCCTGGGCCTGGGAGAGGGCCCGGGTGACGTACGGCACGCGCTGCTCGGCGTCGGGGTTGAGCATGTTGTGCTCCTCGACGGCCAGCGCCTCGCGGCGCAGCTCCGACCAGGACGTGGCCGACCAGACCTCGGCCGCCACCCCCCAGTCCTCGGCGAGCATGCGCTGGGCCTCCATCGCCCACGGGCCGGCCACGCCGGAGGCCAGGATGGTGGCCTTCGGGCCGGAGACCCCGGCCGGTGCGGCCGCGAACCGGTAGAGACCCTTGAGCAGGCCGTCCACGTCGAGGTTCTCCGGCTCGGCGGGCTGGAGGTAGGGCTCGTTGTAGACGGTCAGGTAGTAGAAGACGTCCTCGGGCCGCTCGCCGTACATCCTGCGCAGGCCGTCGCGGACGATGTGGCCGATCTCGAAGGCCCACGACGGGTCGTAGGACACCGCCGCCGGGTTCGTCGAGGCGATGAGCGGGGTGTGCCCGTCCTCGTGCTGCAGGCCCTCGCCGTTCAGGGTGGTGCGGCCCGCGGTGGCGCCGAGCAGGAAGCCCCGGCCCATCTGGTCGCCCAGCTGCCACATCTGGTCGCCGGTGCGCTGCCAGCCGAACATCGAGTAGAAGATGTAGATCGGGATCATGTGCTCGCCGTGCGTGGCGTACGACGTGCCGGCGGCGACGAGCGAGGCCATCGAGCCCGCCTCGCTGATGCCCTCGTGCAGGATCTGACCCTCGGCCGACTCCTTGTAGGACAGCAGCAGCTCCCGGTCCACGGCCTCGTAGGTCTGGCCGTGCGGCGAGTAGATCTTCGCGGTCGGGAAGATCGCGTCGAGGCCGAAGGTCCGCGCCTCGTCCGGGATGATCGGGACGAAGCGGTGGCCGATCTCCTTGTCGCGCATGAGATCTTTGAGCAGGCGGACGAACGCCATGGTGGTGGCGACGTTCTGCTTGCCGGAGCCCTTCTTGAGCTGCGCGTAGGCCGCGTCGCCGGGCAGCCGGATCGGCTTGGCGCGGACCACGCGCTTGGGCAGGACGCCGCCCAGGGCCGCGCGGCGCTCCTTCATGTAGGCGATCTCGGGGTCGTTCTCGCCCGGGTGGAAGTAGGGCGGCAGGTCGGCGTCCAGCGCCGAGTCCGGGATCGGCAGGTAGAGCCGGTCGCGGAACTCCTTCAGCTCGACCTTGGACATCTTCTTCATCTGGTGCGTCGCGTTGCGCGCCTCGAAGTCCTTGCCGAGCGTCCAGCCCTTGATGGTCTGGGCGAGGATGACCGTCGGCTGGCCGACGTGCTCGCGGGCCGCCTTGAAGGCCGCGTAGACCTTGCGGTAGTCGTGGCCGCCGCGCGACAGCTTGCGGATGTCGTCGTCGGTCAGGTGCTCGACCATCTTGCGCAGGCGCGGGTCTCCGCCGAAGAAGTGCTCGCGGATGTACTCGCCCGTCTCGACGGAGTAGGTCTGGAACTGGCCGTCGGGGGTGGTGTTCATCTGGTTGACGAGCACGCCGTCGACGTCCGCCGCCAGCAGCGGGTCCCAGTCACGGCCCCAGACGACCTTGATGACGTTCCAGCCGGCGCCCCGGAAGTAGGACTCCAGCTCCTGGATGATCTTGCCGTTGCCGCGGACCGGGCCGTCGAGGCGCTGCAGGTTGCAGTTGATGACGAAGGTGAGGTTGTCGAGCTCCTCGCGGGCCGCCAGGCCGATCGCGCCGAGCGACTCCGGCTCGTCCATCTCGCCGTCGCCCAGGAAGCACCAGACGTGACTGCGGCTGGTGTCCTTGATCTGGCGGTTGAGCAGGTAGCGGTTGAACCGCGCCTGGTAGATCGCGCCGATCGGGCCCAGGCCCATGGAGACCGTGGGGAACTCCCAGAAGTCCGGCATGAGACGCGGGTGCGGATAGGAGGGCAGGCCCTTGAAGCCGTGCGACAGCTCCTGGCGGAAGGCGTCGAGCTGGGCCTCGTTGAGGCGGCCCTCCAGGAACGCGCGGGCGTAGATGCCCGGGGCGGCGTGGCCCTGGAAGAAGACCTGGTCGCCGGACTCGCCGTGGTCCTTGCCGCGGAAGAAGTGGTTGAAGCCCACCTCGTAGAGCGACGCGGCGGAGGCGTAGGTGGCGATGTGCCCGCCGACGTTGGTGCGGGCGTTGGCCCGGGTCACCATGACCGCGGCGTTCCACCGGATGTAGGCGCGGATCCGCCGCTCGACGTGCTCGTCGCCGGGGAACCAGGGCTCGCGCTCCGGAGGGATGGTGTTGATGTAGTCGGTGCTGCGCAGACCGGGCACGCCGACCTGACGCTCACGGGCCCGCTCGAGCAGCCGGAGCATCAAGTATCGCGCCCGGGTGCGGCCCTCCGTCTTGATGACGTTGTCGAGTGACTCGAGCCACTCCTGGGTCTCGCTGGGGTCGACATCAGGGAGCTGGCTGGGTAGGCCGTCGCTGATGATCGAGAAACGCTGGCGTCCGGAAGCCACTGGGTCTCGCCTTCCGAGGATGGGCTTTTGTCTGGTGTAGGTCGTCTTCCATCCTGGTCTCTTCCTCCGGAAAGTGCATCTCTACTGACCGGTAACCACGATGTCCCTGCTGGCAGGGGTAGGAAAGTGGCCTAGACCACCGATGGTAGGACGAATCCCTGGGGAAGATTACATGGGGGTCCCCCTTTTCTGGAGAGCGCCGCCGTACGAATCTGGAGATGTCCGAACTTGTCGCCTTTGGAGGGAGGCACGAGAGATGCGCGCGACAGTGGGGGACCAGATCCTGGTCCACGGTCACACGACCGGACACGGCAACCGGCGTGGGGAGATCGTCGAGGTGCGCGGGGACGGGGGAGAACCTCCCTATCTGGTGCGCTTCGAGGACGGTCACACCGGCCTGGTGTTCCCCGGTCCGGATGCGGTCGTCGTCCCGGCGCAGCGCGGATCGTAGGATTCGTTATGTGAGATCTCAGACGATCGAGGTGGTGACGGGCTCCCGCGAGCGGGTGCACGACATCACCTCCGAGTGCGAGAGCTTCGTCCGGTCGTGCGGGGGCGACGGGCTGCTGCACGTCTTCGTGCCGCACGCGACCGCCGGGATCGCGCTGATCGAGCTCGGCTCGGGCAGCGACGACGATCTGCTGGAGGCGCTGTCGGAACTGCTCCCGGCCGACGACCGGTGGAAGCACGCGCACGGATCCCGCGGGCACGGGCGCTCGCACGTCATGCCTGCTCTCGTTCCTCCGTACGCCACCGTCCCGGTGCTCGCCGGACGTCTCGCGCTGGGCACCTGGCAGTCCATCGCCGTGGTGGATCTCAACATTGACAACAGGGAACGCCAGGTGCGCCTGTCATTTTTGTCGGACTGATCCAGACGTGGCCCAGTCGTTGCCGTGGCGACCGTTGACGACTGAGGGTCACAGCGTGTGGACTGTGCCGAAGCACTGTGAGCACCGTGCAAGGGCGGGGCCGTCGAAGCAGGAGGGATAAACGTGAGCGCGACCGCGGGTCAGGCGCAGAGCGAACGCAGCCTGGCCGAACGACTCGGCCTCAAGCCGGGTCAGGTGGTGCAGGAGGTCGGATGGGACGAGGACGCCGACGACGATCTGCGCGAATCCATCGAGGAGCTGACCGGTAACGAACTGGTCGACGAGGACTACGACGACGTCGTCGACGTCGTGCTGCTGTGGTGGCGTGACGGGGACGGCGATCTGTTCGACGCCTTGAGCAGCGTGGTGACCAACCTGACCGACGGGGGCCAGATCTGGCTGCTCACTCCGAAGGCCGGCCGGGAAGGGCACGTCGAGCCCAGCGACATCGGTGAGGATGCCACGACCGCGGGTCTCTCGCAGACCAGCAGCATCAGTGCCGCTCCCGACTGGTCGGGGACGCGCCTCGCCACGCCCAAGGCGCGCCGGTAGGGGTCCGCCCTGCCGTACGGCTCGCGTGAGCCGTACGGCAGGATGATGGCGTCCGTCCGTCATCTGTGTGAAAGGACCAGCGGCCATGACGGTCGAGGTGGGCTCCTTGGCCCCGGACTTCGAGCTGAGGGACCAGCACGGGACTCCGGTGCGGCTCTCGGGCCACCGGGGCAGGAAGATCGTGCTGATCTTCTACCCGTTCGCTTTCAGCAGCGTCTGCCACGGCGAGCTCTCCGCCGTCCGGGACGGGCTCGTCGCCACTCTGCCGGACGACGTCCAGATCCTCGCCGTCTCCGTCGATTCGATATTCGCCCAGCGGGCCTGGGCCGACGGGGAGGGCTACACCTTTCCGCTCCTCTCCGACTTCTGGCCGCACGGACAGGTGGCGCGGGCGTACGGTGTGTTCGACGATGACAGGGGCGTCGCCAGGCGGGGCACCTTCATCATCGACGGCGAGGGCGTGGTCCGCTGGTGTGTCGTGAACCCGATCCCGGAGGCACGCGACATCGCCGAGTACCGTACGGCGCTCGCCGGGCTTTCCTGAACCGAGTGCCGCGAGGTACTCGCCGAACTTTTCTCAGCGGTGATCCGGTGGACGCGATCCGAGCGCCCGCCGGTCTCGACCACTCGGAGGCGATCATGCCCTGCTTCTCGTGCGGGGCCCGGCAGACCGACCCGGTACGCGGCGCGAGCCCGTGGAAGCGCGGGGTACGCCAGGATGCCCAGGTCCTCATCTGCCCGGACTGCCAGCGAATGACCGATCTCGACCTCGACACCTGCGCCGCGTGCGGTTCCGCCGCGCTGATCTGCCGGCTCGGCGAGGTGGAGTGCCGCGCCTGCGGAGAGGTGCGGCTCGCCGGGCACCGCCCGGACTGCCCCGAACGGCCGGAAGGACCGGAAGGACTGGCGGATGAGGTCGCGGCGGCACTGGACCGCGTACTCGGGCGGCTCACCTCGCACGCCTGACACCGGCTGCTTTCCAGCTCTGCCCTGGGTTAGGGTAAGTCGGCACAAAAAGGGCAGATGATCGCCATGTCACGCTGTCCTTTCCCGGAAGGGGCGTTCCCGCGCCGACAATCGTGAAGAGGGCTGGATGAGCGACTACGTGGTGGCCGTCGACGTCGGCGGCACCTCGATGAAGGGCGGGATCGTCACCAGGTCCGGCGAGGTCGCCGCGACCGGCCGCCGCCCCACCGGCCGCGAGGGCGGCCCGGCCGCAGTCGTCGCCACCATCCGCTCCTTCGTCGGGGACCTGGCCGCCCGGGGCGAGGAGATCCTCGGCGCCGGGCCGGCCGCCGTCGGCATCGCCGTACCCGGCCTCGTGGACGACGCGACCGCCACCGCCCTGTACTCGGCCAACCTCGGCTGGCGCGACGTCCCCGCCGCGGACTTCGTCCCCCTGGACGTCCCCGCCCTGCTCGGCCACGATGTGCGCACCGGAGGACTGGCCGAGAGCGTCCTCGGCGCCGGCCGGGAGATCTCCGACTTCCTGTTCCTGCCCATCGGCACCGGCATCGCGGGCGCGATGATCATCGGCGGCGAGCCGTACGGCGGGACCTCCGGCTGGGGAGGCGAGATCGGCCACATCCCGGTCCTCCCCGGCGGCGAGGCGTGCGCCTGCGGCCAGATCGGCTGCCTGGAGACCTACGCCTCGGCCTCGGCCGTCGGCCGCCGCTACTCCGCCCGCGCGGCCTCTCCGGCCACGGCCGAGCAGGTAGCCGCGCTGACCGCGGCCGGCGACCCCGTGGCGGCGGAGGTGTGGGACGAGGCGGTGGAAGCCCTCTCCCTCGCCCTGGCCACCTACACGCTCCTGCTGGACCCCTCCGCGATCGTCCTGGGCGGCGGCCTGGCCGAGGCCGGCTCTCTGCTGTCCGACCCCCTGGCCAAGCGCCTGGCGGAACGCCTGGCCTTCCGTGCCGCGCCCCCACTCCGCCGGGCCGTTCTCGGCGTCGACGCGGGCATGCTGGGCGCGTCCCTGCTCGGCTGGCGCGCGGCCGGATTCCCGCACGCAGGCGCGTCGTGGTCGCCCGATGTGCCGAAAACCCCGACAGTGTCGTAAGGTTGTGTCCCGCCTGTTCCGTAGGGAACCTCCCGGGCGCTTAGCTCAGCGGTAGAGCGCTCGCCTTACAAGCGAGATGTCACTGGTTCGAACCCGGTAGCGCCCACCAGTGAAAGCGCCCCGTTTCCAATCAAGGAAACGGGGCGTCGTGCCATTAACGTGCCATTGGCCGACCCGGGCGAGCACTCCCGAAGATCCGTCGTCATCGTCCGTGCCTGAGGGCAGGTCACAGCCGGAGCCGCCCGCCGCCCCCGCCGCATCCACTCCCAGCCGCCGTGCATGGACCGCACCCCCGCATCGCGGTTCGATCGTGCCCCAGCCCTGACCATCGCACGTCGTGAGGACACATAACCTCGGAGAATGCGCCGAAAGGCAAGCCTGGCGAAGAAGCATCGTGTCTATGACTGGGCGTGGTGGATCACTTTCATCACGGGGGCCGTCATGATGCCTAAGCTCGATGATTACGGTGATATGGTCGCCGGTTCCGCAGCGATCTTCCTTGTGATCGCGTTGGGGGTGCTGTTGTACCTGTCCTGGCGGGAGAGGTACAACACAGGCGCGACAGGTTCTTCTGGCGGGGGTGCTCGACTCCAGGATGATCACCCGGACGCGCCGGTGGAGCCGTAGGCGGCTCGGCCGGGCGTGATCGTCCCGCCTGCCACGTCCCAGCAGGGCTCAGCAGCCCGGTTCCTCCGGCTCAAGCCCGTCCGTGATCGTTGGCATCTGCTCTCCGAGGTGTTGACGTGCCACGACGGCACGCACGTCCGGAGACTGGCACTGTACCCGTCCTGGACGGCCGTGGCTCTGGTCGCGGGAACGAGCCGTGTCCTTCATCGGAGCCTCGCCTGAGCCTGGGTCGCTACGTCGGGATGGGGATCGTCAGCGAGAATCCGCACGATGGATTCCGGTGTCGTGGGCCATGTGGCCAGCCACCAGCGCACGTTGATCGACCGATCATGGGCAAGGCGCTGCAACTCGTCATAGGGGAGCCGCCCGGACTGCACTGCGGCCGCACGGACGGCCATGGATTTGTCGTTGGCGAGGAGGCGACGGTGCTGTGTTGTGGTACGCGGGTTCTGAGTGGCACCGATGCGGACCTTGGGATCGAGGTCGGCTGTCAGGGTGGCGAGGAGGTCCGGATCGTCGGTGTACGCTGCCAATCCTGCTCGAACAGCCGGAGAGGGGTCCGCAGCGAGCGTCGCGTTCGTCTCCTTGTCCAGCCCACTTCTCTCCGCGAGCAGCCGACGCAGATCCTCATCGGCGGATCGGCAGATGGCACGGCGGACCTCGATGTCGGCGCCCGGATGGTCCGGCATCGACCACCGGACCGACCCGTGAGGGTCGTCCACCAAGAGGATCAGCACATCAGACGGGCAGGCCGGGTTCTCGGCAAGCGTCTGGCGGGTTTTCAGATCCGGGTCCCGGGCGAGTTCACGCAGCAGTTCGCCGGATGCGTCGGTTCGAGCCGCCAGGGCACGCCTGACCGTGCGGGAAGGATCTGCCGCCATGGCCTGGAGGATCTCCGGAGGCGTGGCGGGATCGCTCGCCACGGTCAGCCGGACGCTGACACGCTTGTCACGGGCGCGTACGGTCAGGTGAGCCGTGTCTGTACCGCTGTTGGTTCCTGAAGCCCCTGGTTCTCGCCGCACCTGTCAGTCCTTTATCGATCATGAGCATAGTGTGATCGCAGCAGTCACCGGCGTAGAAGGCCGGACGCTCGGCCGGAGGAGATCCATTGTCGCCGTCGTCGTCCGAGCGGACTTCCGAGGCCTTGCCGTCCATCGCGTCGGCTACGGGTGGGTCTCCCAGAGCGCGCTTACCGGGACGGCCAGCAGGCGGTCTCCGAAGGAGAAGGTGTGGGTGCCGGTGTGCAGGACCAGGCCGGCGACGAAGTCGGGGCCGACGCGCTCGGCGAGGTGACGAAGCCCTTTGAAGTCCTCCGGCCGTACGGTGGACGCGGCCTTGACCTCGACACCCACCACCTGGCCCTGGCGGGTCTCCAGGACGGCGTCGACCTCCACCTTGCGTCAGGGACGGTGAGTCAGCCGCCATCAACGTGGTTGGATGGTCGCCAAGGTGATGGTGAAACGGCCGCTGAGGTAATGGCGGAATGGTCGGCAATATGCAGCCATCCTCAGATGCAATGCCCAGGGTCCGGTCATGGACCTTCCCGGTGCTGACGTGATCGGCTGCGTCGTACTCCTCCACGGTGCTCTCGTCTCCGCTGAAGCGGCGGAGGACTTCCTCCGGGGTGAGATCCCGGAGGAAGGACACGCAGGAGATCTCATCCAGCCAGCGTCATCGGGACGGCGACGGCTGGGATCGAGTCAGGGCGTGAATGGATTCTCGCCGGATGCGACGGCCGAGAACAGCGCGGACCCGAACGTGGTGTACAGGTGCCGCTGAAGGGCCGGTCCGAAGCTCACCCGCGCGACGCCGAGCGCGGCCAGCTCGGCCAGTGACAGCTTCCCGAGTCCGTATGCGACGTTGACGGGACCGGGAATGCCCTCGGCCAGGACCCGGATCACGTCGGGATCGCCGACGCCGATCGGATAGACGCAGTCCGCACCGGCTGCGAGGTACCGGGCGCCGCGGTCGAGCGTGGCGGCGAGCTGCGCCTCCGGCGGTCCGGACCGGCGCAGGAACGCGTCCGTGCGCGCGTTGATGACCAGGTCCACGTTCAGCGACACCGCCGCGTCGCGCACCGCGGCCAGGAAATCCGTCTGCTCGGCGACGTCGACCATGTTCCCGTCCGGCGGGTTCGAGTCCTCCAGATTCAGCCCGACGGCCCCGGTCGCGGCGAACCGCTCGACGAGCTCAGCCGGTGCGAGCCCGTAGCCGCGCTCGAAGTCGACCGTCACCGGCAGGCTCACCGCCCGGACGATCCGTCCGGCCGCGGCCAGCACCTCTTCGACCGGCGCCGCCTCACCGTCGTCGTAGCCGAGTACCGCGGCCGTCGCGGCACTGCTCGTGGCCACGGCCGGCAGCCCGGCCGCCTCGGCCATCCGGGCCGAGGCCGCATCCCAGGCGTTGGGCAGCACGAGCGGATCACCGGCCACGTGCAGACGGCGGAGTGCGGCGGCCTTCCCCCCTGACGGCGAAGCGTCACGGTCTTCCGGGCGGGACGGGTCAGTCATGGGATCCTCCATGTAGCGGGTTACGGGACGTGACCGGCTTACGGGACGGGACGTACGGGCTACGGGACGCTCTCACCCTGAGGCGCGGCGCTTTGCGCCTGCGCCTGCGCCGGTGCGGTCACGGCGGTCAGTCGTCCGCCGGGCATGCCGAGGGCGATGAGCATGCCGACGAACGCGAACGCGGCGACCGCGCCCATCGCCGCGGTGAACCCCTCACTGAACTCCCCGGCTGACGTGTAGCCCCCGGTACTCGCGAAGACGGCGACCGTGACCGCGACACCGAACACCCCGCCGAAGATCCGTAGCGTCATGAACGCGCCGGACGCCTGACCGATCTCCCGCGGTTGCACCGCTCCGACCACCGCCTTCTGCGCCGCGGGCATGGCCATGGTCAGTCCCGCACCGCCGACGATCAGCGCGGGCAGCAGTTCGAGATAGCCCGTGCCGGTGTCGGCGGCCACGGCGATCCAGCCCATGCTCAAGGTCTGGAGCAGCAGCCCGCCGACCACGAACGTCCGCTCGCCGACCTTGTCGGCCAGCCGGCCGGCGATCGGCGCGCACACCATCAGCGTCGCCGTCCACGGCATCAGCCGCAGGCCGGCGCCGAACGGTCCCTCGCCGTGCACGGTCTGGAAGTACTGCGCGAGAAAGAACAGCGTGCCGTACAGCGAGGCGAAGACGCAGAAGTTCGCCGGGTTGGCCGTGGCGAACGCCCGCAACCGGAAGAACCGCATCGGCAGCATCGGCGCCTGCGCGTGCTGCTCCCAGAGCACGAAGGCGACCACCAGGGCGGCGCCGAGCACCAGCGCGCCCAATACTTCCGCGCTGCCCCAGCCCGCCGCGTTCCCGCGGACCAGACCCCAGACGACGCCGAACGCGCCCAGGGTCACGAGCGCGACCCCTCCCAGGTCGAGCCGGCCGTCCGGGCCGACGACCTCGTCGACGTGCCGCACCGTGAGCAGGATCGCGACCGCCCCGATCGGCAGGTTCAGCCAGAAGATCCACTGCCACGTCAGCTCCTCGGCGACGACGCCGCCGAGGAACGGGCCGCCGAACGTCGCCAGACCGGTGATGCCCAGGTACAACCCCATCGCCTTGCCCCGCTGATGAGGCGGGAACATCGCACTGATGAGGGTCAGTGACAGCGGCAGCACCAGCGCGGCACCGGCGCCCTGGAACGCCCGGGACGCGATCAGGGCCCCGATGTCCGGCGACAGCGCGCAGGCCACCGACGCGACGGTGAACAGTGCCAGCCCTGTGACGAACACGCGGCGGCGACCGAACCGGTCTCCCAGCGCCGCCCCCGTCAGCAGCAGTACCGCGAACGTCAGGCTGTAGGCGTTGACGGTCCACTCGAGTGATTCGACGGACGCCGCCAGATCCTGCCGGATCGTGTTCAACGCCGTCGTCACGATCAAACTGTCCAGGGACATCATGAACGACGCCAGCGAGGCGAGCCCCAGCACCCACGCCTGCTTGGACGTCATCCCTCCGCCGCCACCCACCGTCTCTCCTTCTTCTCGGAATTTCCTGGACACGGGAGCAGATGCTGTTCTCGGGGATTCCACGGTGCTCCCGTCTGATCAGGCGCGCAGTGATCGGGGGAGCCCGAAGACCGGCAGAAGCGAGTTGTCGATGAACCGTGTCAGCACGGAGATCCGACCGCCGGTCAGGGTCAGTACGAGCACTCCGTGCGCGTGCATGATCGGGGTCCGCGGGTCGCGTACGTAGCAGCCGAACGCCGGTTGGCCGTTCGCCCGCGTCGGGACCAGCACGTATCGGGGGCCGTTGCGCAACGCCACGGTGGCCAGGAAGTTGCGGATGGCGTCAGGGCCCTGATACTCCAGCGGCAGCGGCGGCATGGTCAGCCACGCGTCGTCCGTCATCATGGCCACGATCGCATCGACGTCTCCGGCCTCGAACGCGCGGACGAAGTCATCCACGATCCGGCGTTCTTCCGGTGAGTCCGGCAGCGGAGCGCTCTCCCGGTCGGGGCCGGGCAGCTCGTGCGCCAGCGCGGCCCGCGCCCGTTTCAGCGCGCCGGTCACCGCGTTCTCGGTCGTGGCGAGGATCTCCGCCACCTCGACGGCCCGGAACGCCAGTACGTCCCGCAGCACCAGTACGGCTCGCTGCCTCGGCGGCAGTCGCTGCAGTGCCGCCAGGAACGCCAGCGACACCGACTCCCTGATCTCGTATCGCGCCTCCGGCCCGGGCAGGCGGTCGGCGATCTCGTCGAGCAGCACATCGGGGTACGGCTCCAGCCAGCTCGGTTCCGCCCGCAGGCGCGACGGCTCGGGCAACGGGACCTCCGGCTGATAGGCCGCGTATCCCGGCGGGCGACGGGCGTCGGCCCGCAGCGCGTTGAGACAGCGGTTGGTCGCGATGCGGTAGAGCCACGTCCGTACCGACGCGCGTTCCGCGTAGCCGCCGATCCCTCGCCAGGCCGCCAGCAGCGTCTCCTGCAGCAGGTCCTCGGCGTCCTGCACCGAGCCGAGGATGCGGTAGCAGTGCACCTGGAGCTCACGCCGGTACGGCTCGACGAGCTCGCGGAACGCCTCACCGTCCCCGCTTCGCGCCAGCGCCAGCAGATCGCCGGCCGAGCGCCGGGCATGGGCCGAGGCGCCGGGTTCCCCGATCGGCGGAATCCCTCGCATGGTGGCTCCTTCTCTCCTGAGTCTCTCGTATGGATGGACACCGCCGACGCCGGAAAGTGGTCGGCCGGCGCAGGATTGCCCGTCCCGACGCCCGACGGGCGGGACGCCCCCGGTCCGGACCCGGTGGCGCCCGCGGAAGAGCCGCCGGCCTTTACCGAAAGGCGGGCGGCTCTTCGTTTCCGATCGGTGGCGTCGTGGGTGTCAGGCGAGGTGTCCCAGCACCAGGGCGGCGATCACCGGGCCCATGTACAGCAGGGGGAAGACGACGGTCGAGTACGAGCGCGCCCGGAGCACGGTGATGACGGCTCCGGTGAAGTACAGGATCAGGCAGATTCCCGCCAGGACGCCGACGGCCGGCACGAACAGGCCGGCCAGCAGGCCTGCGGCCCCTGCGGCCTTGGCCGCGCCGAGCCGGGGCCACCACGAGCGGGGAACGCCGTAGTCCGTCAGCGGCTTCACGACCCACTCGGCGCGGCGAAGGAGGGAGAAGGCCGAGAACCCCACCCAGAGGGCGGTCAGGACGGTGACGACGGTGGCAGTGGTGGACATGGCGGACACTCCCTGGTTGGTGCTTTCCTGTGCCGCCGATCCTGCGAGTCCTGGTTGATACCTCCGCGATGCGTTCACGATGCGCGGGCTTCCCGGCCGGCCGGTGACCCGGTGGGACCACGTCGCCTGACGCCCGGAGCCCGGCCGGCGGTCATAGGCGATCGTGTCCGTCTAGGAGTCCCGGTAGTGGTCCCGGATCTCGGGGAGCGGCTGGAAGCCGGCCGACCGGTAGGTGGCGACGGCGCCGGTGTTGGAACTGGGGGTGCAGACGACCGCGCTCGACGACCCCAGCTCCTGGAGTACGGCCGCCGCCGCGACGGTGATCGCCCTGCCGTAGCCGTGACCGCGATGCTCCCGGTGCACGCCCATCGGCTCGAGCAGCCCGGGCCTGCCCGGGCCGGCCGACCACACCGTCACCGCCGCCACCGCCTCGCCCCGGTCGTCGTAGGCGACCAGGCACCGGGCGTCGGCGTACGGCGATCCGGCCGCCATCGCGTGCCAGCGCTCGTCGGTGAACGTCGACCCCTCGAACGACGCCCGCTGTACGGCGGTCCGCACGTGCACCCGCTCCGGCCCGATCACCTCGATCCGCACGCCCGGGTCCTCCACCGGCCGCGTGAGGTCGCGGCGCAGCGGCGTCCACGGCTCGTCGGCGTTCCAGCCGTCCTTGACCAGCAGGTCCTGGACCAGCGGGTACATCGACGCGTCGACGTTCGCCCTCCCTTCGGGCAGTACGCCACGCTCCGGCTCGGTCACGTCCTCGGCCAGCCGCCGCGCCAGCTCCCCGTCCCGCCGAGCGGCCGGCGCGATCGCCAGCCGCAACAACCTGGGACCGTCCAGCAGTCCGACGGCGAGAATCCGCCCGTCCCGGCTCCACGTCCGGACCGCCGCGGCCGTCGCTTCGGCGCCGAACCGCCAGAACCAGCCCAGATCCCCCGGATGCAGTTGAACCGGCGTCCCGTCGTGCTGCCACTCCCGCAGCGCGCCCGCAACCTCGCCCAGCCGGTCGGCTCCCGGCTCGTTCAGCACGATCGTCATGTCCCCGATCACACATCACCGCCCCGCCGGCCCGCACCCGGTTTTCGGCCGGCCGGAGCGGCGGGGGATCCTGGCGGGGGGTCACGTCCCGGCGTGCTGCCGGCGCACCATCTCGGTGATCCAGACGGGCGCGAACGGGGACGTGCAGCCCGGGGAGGTGGGGTAGTCCTTGAGCACCTGCAGGCGCTCACCGATGTCGATGGCGCGGGCGCGGTGCTCGGCGTGCTCGATCCCGATCTGGGCCAGGCAGTGGTTCATCGCCCACTGCAGGCGATCCGGGGCGTCTTTCATCTCCGCCTCGATGACGTCGAGCAGCCCGGCGAGGTCGAGGCCCTCGGGCTTCTTCGCCACGCGTTCGGCGGTCAGCGCCCAGCCGGCGCTCGCGACCACCGGATCCGGATCGGCGGACCAGGCCAGGCGCAGTTCTTCGGCGTGCGGGCTCTTCTTCACCACGTAGTTCACGAGCCAGTCGTGCACCTTGGGCGCCCGCGTCTGGCGGATCATGACGTCCAGTTCGTCACGCTCGAACGCCTTGGGGCGGCAGATCAGGATCGCCAGCAGTCTCGCCGCGGTGTCGTCCGTCTCCCAGAGCCGGCGTGCGAGTTCCTGCTGCGTCTTCAGCCGCTTCGCGAGCGCGCGCAGCTTGCCGAGGTTCACCCCGTGATCGTCGCCGTGCTTCTCGTTCACCTCGCGTATCTTCGGGTCTTCGAGCCCGGCCAGCTCGGCCATCACCTCGGCTGCAGTTGTCTCGGTCAGCGCCGTCTCGGCCACTTCAGCCTCCTGTCCACCGCGTGGGAGATCCAGGCTACGGCGGAGCCCGCCGGTCCGGTCGCGCCGAGCGGAGAGCGAATCCCTCAAAATCGGACAAACCTCTCTGGTTCAGGGCTAAACTGGGATCATTCGTTATCTTGTATCGTTCGTGTTTATGACGGTAGGTTTGGCCCATGACCGCACCCAGGACTCCGACCACCGCCGAGGAACTGCGCGGTGCAGGCCTGCGGGTCACGGCAGCCCGCGTCGCGCTGCTCGAGACCGTCCGCGACGGTGACCATCTCGACGTCGAGGGGATCGCCTCCGGGGTGCGCGATCGTGTAGGCCATGTCTCCCTCCAGGCCGTGTACGAGGCTCTCCACGCGCTCACCGCGGCGGGACTCATCCGCCGCATGGAGCCGGCCGGCAGCCCGGCCCGGTTCGAGGGGCGCGTCGGGGACAACCACCACCACGTCGTGTGCCGGTCGTGCGGTGTGGTCGCCGACGTCGACTGCGCGGTCGGCGAGGCGCCCTGCCTGCACGCGTCCGACGACCACGGCTTCTCCATCGACGAGGCCGAGGTCATCTACTGGGGCCTGTGCCCCGCATGTTCCACCGCCCGTAGTTCCTGAGCATCAGGATCCCTAGTCCAGAAGGATTCCCATGTCCGAGAACCATGACGCAATCGTCACCGACCCGAAGCCGGAAGGCGAAGGCGGCTGCCCGGTCGCGCACGGGCGCGCCGCGCACCCGACCCAGGGCGGCGGAAACCGCCAGTGGTGGCCGGAGCGGCTCAACCTGAAGATCCTCGCCAAGAACCCCGCCGTGGCCAACCCCCTCGGTGAGGAGTTCGACTACGCCGAGGCGTTCAAGAGCCTCGACCTCGCGGCCGTGAAGCGGGACATCGCGGAGGTGCTGACGACCTCCCAGGACTGGTGGCCGGCCGACTACGGCCACTACGGCCCGCTCATGATCCGGATGGCGTGGCACAGCGCGGGCACCTACCGGATCAGCGACGGCCGCGGCGGCGCCGGCGCCGGTCAGCAGCGCTTCGCCCCGCTCAACAGCTGGCCGGACAACGCCAACCTCGACAAGGCCCGCCGCCTGCTGTGGCCGGTCAAGAAGAAGTACGGCCAGAAGATCTCCTGGGCCGACCTCATGATCCTCACCGGCAACGTCGCCCTGGAGTCCATGGGCTTCAAGACCTTCGGTTTCGCCGGCGGCCGCGCGGACGTCTGGGAGGCCGACGAGGACGTCTACTGGGGCCCCGAGACCGCCTGGCTCGCCGACGAGCGCTACAGCGGTGACCGGGAGCTGGAGAACCCCCTCGCCGCGGTCCAGATGGGCCTCATCTACGTCAACCCGGAGGGCCCCAACGGCAACCCGGACCCGCTCGCCTCGGCCCGCGACATCCGTGAGACGTTCCGCCGGATGGCGATGAACGACGAGGAGACGGTCGCCCTGATCGCGGGTGGTCACACCTTCGGCAAGACCCACGGCGCGGGCCCGTCGGAGCACGTCGGCCCGGACCCCGAGGCCGCCCCGATCGAGAACCAGGGTCTCGGCTGGAAGAGCACCCACGGCACCGGCAAGGGCGGTGACACGATCACCAGCGGTATCGAGGTCACCTGGACGCCCACCCCCACCCAGTGGGACAACAGCTTCTTCGAGACCCTCTTCGCCTACGAGTGGGAGCTGGTCAAGAGCCCCGCCGGCGCGCACCAGTGGATGCCGAAGGACGGCGCCGGGGCCGACGCCGTCCCCGGTGCCCACGACCCGTCGAAGCGTCACGCCCCCGGGATGACGACGGCCGACCTCGCGCTCCGGTTCGACCCGATCTACGAGCAGATCTCGCGCCGCTTCCTGGAGAACCCCGACGAGTTCGCCGACGCCTTCGCCCGGGCGTGGTTCAAG
This sequence comes from Planobispora rosea, assembly GCF_014648175.1. Classification (GTDB taxonomy): domain Bacteria; phylum Actinomycetota; class Actinomycetes; order Streptosporangiales; family Streptosporangiaceae; genus Planobispora; species Planobispora rosea. The sequence continues at coordinate 53,281 of NZ_BMQP01000011.1, read as the reverse complement.
CTGACCCACCGTGACATGGGCCCGGTCGTGCGCTACCTGGGCCCGGAGGTCCCGAGCGAGACGCTGATCTGGCAGGACCCCCTTCCCCCGGTGACGCACGAGCTCGTCGACGCCGAGGACGTCGCCGCGCTCAAGGCCCAGGTCCTCGCCTCGGGTCTGTCGGTGTCCGAGCTGGTGTCCACCGCGTGGGCGTCGGCCTCGTCCTTCCGCGGCAGTGACAAGCGCGGCGGCGCCAACGGCGCGCGCATCCGCCTCCAGCCGCAGATCGGCTGGGAGGTCAACGAGCCCGACCGGCTGGCGAAGGTGCTGCGCGTCCTGGAGGGCGTCCAGGAGGCCTTCAACGCCGCCCAGACCGGCGGCAAGCGGATCTCGCTGGCCGACCTGATCGTCCTCGCCGGTGCCGCGGCCGTCGAGCAGGCCGCCGAGAAGGCCGGCTACGACGTCCAGGTCCCCTTCACCCCGGGCCGCGTGGACGCCTCGCAGGAGCAGACCGACGTGGAGTCGTTCGCCGCGCTCGAGCCGACCGCCGACGGGTTCCGCAACTACCTCGGCAAGGGCAACCGCCTGCCGGCCGAGTACCTGCTGATCGACAAGGCGAACCTGCTGACCCTGAGCGCGCCCGAGATGACGGTCCTCGTCGGCGGCCTCCGCGTCCTGGGCGCGAACTACCAGCAGTCGCCGCTCGGCGTCTTCACCGAGACCCCCGGCGTTCTGACCAACGACTTCTTCGTCAACCTGCTCGACCTGGGCACGACGTGGAAGGCGACGTCCGAGGACGCGACCGTGTTCGAGGGCCGCGACGCGGCCACGGGCCAGGTCAAGTGGAACGGCAGCCGGGCCGACCTCGTCTTCGGGTCGAACTCCGAGCTGCGCGCGCTCGCGGAGGTCTACGCCAGCGACGACGCGAAGGAGAAGTTCGTGAAGGACTTCGTCGCGGCGTGGAACAAGGTCATGAACGCCGACCGGTTCGACCTGGTCTGATCATGGCGTCCCGGGATCCCGGGGGCGTGAGGCCCCGAGGTTCCGGGGGCGTGGAACTCTGATGTCCCGGTCGGCTCGCGCGAGCCGACCGGGACATCCTCATGTGACCCGCATTCGTGTGACCGGCCCTCATGTGACCGGCACGATCCTCGCCTCGGTCAGAGCCCCGTTCTCGATCCGCAGCAGGCCCATGGTGCCGTACGGCTGGCGGCGGCGGTCGGTGGGCGACCCGGGGTTGAAGATGCGCAGGCCGTCGCCGCTCTCGTCGAGCGGGATGTGCGAGTGCCCGAAGACGACGAGGTCGGCCCGGGGGAACCGGCGGCGCAGCCGGGCCAGCCGCCCCCGCGCCGCGCCGCTGTCGTGGACCATCGCCACCCGGAGCCCGCCGAGGTCGAGTTCGAGCGTCTCGGGAGCGACCACGTCGGCCCCGTCGTTGTTGCCCTTGACCACGTGAACGGGCGCGTAGGCGGCCAGCTCGCCGAGCACGCCCGCGGTGCAGACGTCCCCGGCGTGCAGGATCAGGTCAGCGTCGCGGAGGTGCTCCGCGACCCGCGGCGGGCAGGACTTCCAGCGCCGCGGCGCGTGGGTGTCGGACAGGACCGCTACCTTCATGAGGCCGTCCTGCCCGCGCGCGTACGTCTCGAACGGCCCGTCCGTCCCGTGCGCCCCTCCGCGTGCTCCTCCCGGAGGGGCGCGGCCGGCCCGTCAGCGCCGGTGCAGACGGAAGTAGTCGAACTCGGCCGTGGCGCCGGCGCCTCCCAGGGAGATGAGCCCGACACGCAGGTCGGCCTCGGCGGGCAGCGTCCACACGCCGCCGAAGACCCACGTGCGGCCGTCGCGGCTGGTGGCCGCGCGGAGTTCGTGCTCGCCGTTGCGCGGGTCGACGCGGTGGACGAGACGGAGCCGGGTCTCCTCGGCCGGCGGCCCGACGATCGTGCCGCCGTAGGCGATCCGGCCGGCGTAGGGCATCTCCTTGCCGAACTCGGTCTGGCGGGTGTTCCAGATCGCGACGTGGACGAGCTTGGTGTAGAGGTCGTCCCCGGCGTACGCGATCAGGCCCGCCTGCTGGTAGTTGCGTACGGTGTCGGTGCCCAGGTCGATGCGGAGCCTGGTCTCGGCGGTCCAGTCGCCCTCGGGTGCCTCGCGCAGGAGCACCGAGGCGGTGTTGGTCTCCCGGTTGAGCTCGGCGTCCTGGGTGGGCCAGCGCAGCGCCCCGCCGGTGAGCTCTCCCTGCGGCGCGCGCACCCAGCTCCAGCCGGGGCGCAGCTGCGTGCCGTCGAACTCGTCGCTGTCGCGGGGGTCGACCGGGCCGGGCCGGGGAGTGGGCGCGATCTTCACGGGCCCGGCACGGCCGGGCGCCCGCTGGGGATCCTCCGAGGCCCACGCGCCGCCCCGGACGGTCGGCCAGCCGCCGATCCAGTCGAGGCGGTCGATCAGCATGGGCCGCTCGTTGATCCCGTACGGCTCGTCGAGATACGGGTCGGCGCGGTCGATGGCGTGGTAGACCAGCCAGTCCTGCCCGGCGGGGTCGGTCACGACGGCGTTGTGCCCGGTCCCCACCCAGCGGTTGCCGTTCGGCGCGATGACGATCGTGCCGCCGGCCCGTGACGCGACCAGCGGGACGCCCTCCCGGTCGGTGTAGGGCCCGGTGATGGAGCGGGAGCGTCCGGCGTAGACGCTGTATCCGGTGGTCGGGCCCGCGCAGCAGTCGGCGGAGGAGGCGAACAGGTACCAGTGGCCGCCGCGGCGCAGCAGGTAACCGCCCTCGAACTTGTTGTCGATGGCGATCATCGTGGGCTCGCCGACGGCCCTCCTGCCGGTGGGGTCGAGGCGGGTGATGAAGATCCCGCCGTAGTAGGAGCCGTAGACGAGATACTCGGTCCCGTCGGTGTCGACGGCATGGCTCGGGTCGAAGGTCCACTTGAAGTCGCCGGGCCCGCCCCCGCCCCTGCGCGGGTCCACGACCGGGGCGCCCGAGTCGGTCCACGGGCCGGCCGGTGTGGGCGCGGTGGCCATCCCGATCGCGTTGTCGTTCTGCTCCGGTGTGACGGTGGTCTGGGTGACCACGTAGTACAGGCGGTACTCGCCGCCGACCCGCCGGATGTCCGGCGCCCACAGGCTGGCGCCCGCCGCGGTGTCGGCCCACCCGGGGAGGGTCTCCGCGGTGAAGGCGTCGCCGACGTAGCTCCAGTCGGTCAGGTTCCGCGACCGGGAGATCGGCAGGTAGTGGCGCCTGCCCTCACCCTCCCGCAGCGGGTCGCTGGTCCCGACCGCGTACCACCAGCCGTCCTCGCCGCGGATGATCGCGGGGTCGGCGTAGGTGTCGGCGAAGGCGCGGCTGACCGGGTTGGTGTAGGTCCCCGGTCTCCCGCCGGCGGCCCCGGCGGGTGCGCCCGGGGCCGGATCGCCCGGCGCGGGGACGGACGGCGGAGCCGGGGCCGGTGCGCGCGAGGCCGGCCCGCCCGGGGCCGCGGTGGCCGGGGCCGCCGCGAGGAGGCAGGCCGATCCCGCCAGTGCCACGATCACGCGTTGGACGACTCTGATGCCCATGAAGACCTCTTCCGCTCCGGCCCCCGTGCCCTGGCTGGACGATGCTTGCGATCCTTCCGCCAGCCCTTTGTACAACGTTGTATTCAACGTTGTACATAGCTGATCTCCCTTTCGCTCCCGGAGGGCCCGGCAGGTGCGCCGCCGTCGCCTCGGTGCCGCGGCACCTCTCCCGGGAGTGATCCTCAGTGCGGCCGGGACGTTAGAGGCACGGGAGGCTGGGCACGTCGGCGGATGGCAGACAGAGAGCGGACGGGGCGCCCCGTCACCGCGGAGCGGACGGGGCGCCCTCGCTACGGCCGCAGGACGATTGGAGACTGTGAATGCTGGCTCGGACCGGAAGCAAGGCGCTGCTGGCCGCCGGGGTGACGGCGCTCGCCGTACTGACCGCGGGCTGCGGGGGCGGAGACGGCGGCGACGGGGACACCCCGGACGTGGTCGAGACGACCGGAGCGCCCGGTGTCGAGAACGACGGCGAGACGGACAACGACGGGGACGGCGACTGACCGGCGCCGGGTACGGGCCGGGTGCCCCGCGGCTTCCGGAGGACGGAATCCGCGGGGCACCGTCACGCCGGGGCGGGGACGGTCAGGTGCCGCCCGAGCCACGCGACGACGTTCCTGACGAAGGCCGCCCGGTTGGCGGGCTTCCTGATCTGGTGCCCCTCGTCCTCGAACAGCAGGTAGTCGCAGGGCACTCCGCGGCCCCGCGCGGCCCGGACCACCTGCTCGGCCTCGTGCACCGGGACGTTGGTGTCATGGGCGCCGTGCACGACCAGCAGCGGGGCGGCCAGCCGGTCGAAGGAGCGCAGGGGCGACAGGGCGCGCAGCAGTTCGCGGTCGTCGCGCGGGTGGCCGTACTCGCTGACGGCGGCCGCGGCGATCCACGGCTCGGTGCGCGCGTAGAAGGTCTCGAAGTCGGCGATTCCGCAGAAGTCGACCCCGGCCCGGAAGAGGTCGGGGCGGGAGACGAGGGCGGCCAGGGTCAGGTAGCCGCCGTACGACCATCCCATGCAGGCGATCCGGGCCGGATTCGCCAGGCCGAGCCGTACCAGTTCGTCGGCGCAGTCGGCGACGTCGTCGATCGCGCGGAAGCGCAGCGCGTGGTTGTCGGCGTCGCGGAAGGCCCGTCCCGAGCCGGAGGAGCCGCGGACGTTGGGCGCGAAGACGCCGATCCCGGCGGCCAGCAGGTTCTGGTACAGCGGGGTGAAGGCGGGCCGCTCCTGGTCCTCCGGGCCGCCGTGCAGGTAGATGAGGAAGGGCACCGGCGCGTGCGTTCCCGGGACCCGGTAGAGCCAGCCGTTCAGCTCCACGCCGTCACGCGCGGGGAACCGCACGAGCTCCGGCCGGACCGCCTCGGCGAGCGGGTCCGCTCCCGCGACCCGCCGGTAGCCGCCGGTCTCCAGGTCGCACAGGAGCACGTGGGGAGGGTCGCCCGGCCCTTCGGCGGCGAGCACGGCCAGGTGCCCGTCCAGCGACACCCTGATCGAGGTCACCAGCTCGGCGGGCGGCGGCGGGAGCGGGCAGACCGTGCCGGTGTCCATCTCGATCAGCCCCAGCTCCGACCTGCCGGAGACGTTCCACACCAGTACGGCGCGGCGCCCGTCGGCGCTGAGCGCGAACTGGTCCAGCTCGGCGTCCGGGCGTTCGGCGAGCGTCACCGCCCGGTCGTCTCCGCGCACCGCGACCAGGGCGGCCCGATCGCGGCCCGCGTCGGACAGCAGATAGACGGTCGCGCCGTCGGGGGAGAGGATGCCGTAGTCGGTGGAGCCGGGCAGCCCCGCGAGCAGGGGCCGTTCTCCCGGGAGCGGCCGTTCCCCGGACGGGATCCGTTCGCCCGCCGGGTGCCGTGCCCCGCCGTTCTGCAGGTGCCACGCCCCGCCGCCCGTCAGGTCCGCCACGGACATCCTCCGCATGCCACGGGGGCCGCGCCGCAGCAGCATCCGCCGGTGGTCGCGGCTGATCGCCGCCGGGTGCGTCAGCGGGCCGGCCGCGACGACCTCCCGGCTCCCGGAGTCGGCGTCGATCAGCACCGTCTCGGTCACGCCCGACGCGGAGGTCTCGGTGACGAGCAGGAGCTCGCCCCGGCCGGTCCAGCGCACGAACGCCGCCGTCCCGCCCGCGGGGGCGGACAGCGGCCGCAGATCCGAGCCGTCGGGCCGGACGGTCCAGACCTGCGCGTGCTCCCCGCCGCCCGGCACGACGAGGACCGCCAGCCGCCTGGCGTCGGGGGACCAGCCCACGTCGGCGACGGGCTCCGGCCCGGTGTCGACCGGCCACGCCCGCGCCTGCCCGTCGAGGGGCTGGATCCAGACGCGGGGCGAGCCCCCGGAGTCGCCGACGAAGGCGACGGCGCTCGTGTCGGGCGCCAGGGCGGGCGCCCGGCAGTGCCAGGCGGTCAGGCTCGCCTCCGCCGGAAGGTGCGGGCGGAGGCCGAGGATATGCGTCATCAGACTCCTTGGGCTTGCAACCACAGCTCCAGGAGTCCAAGCTGCCACAGCACATTGACGCCGACCGGCGTACGGTGCTCGTTGGGCGCGGCGAGCAGCCGTTCCACATACGACCGGTCGAACAGGCCGCGGGCCCGGGCGGCGGGCGCGTTCAGCGCGTCGCGGACGAGCTCCAGCAAGGGCCCGTCGACGTGCCGTACGGCGGGCACCGGGAAGTACCCCTTGGGCCGGTCGACGACCTCGGCCGGCAGCAGCTTGCGGGCGATCTCCTTGAGCACGCCCTTGCCGCCGGAGGCCAGCTTGAGCTCCGGCGGGCAGGCCGCGGCCAGCTCGACCAGCTCGTGGTCGAGGAACGGGGTGCGGGCCTCCAGCCCGAAGGCCATCGTCATGTTGTCCACCCGCTTGACCGGGTCGTCGACCATCATGACCTCGGTCTCCAGCCGCAGCACCGCGTCCAGCGCGGTCTCGGCCCCGGGCGCCTCCAGGTGACGCCGGACGAACGCGCCGCTGGCGTCCTCGCCGATCAGGTACTCGGGGGAGACGACCTCGGCCATGGCCGCGTGCGGGCGGTCGAAGAACTCGCGGGCGTAGACGTCGGCCGCCTGCTCGCGCGCCACACCGGCCAGCGGCGGGAACCAGCTGTACCCGGCGAAGACCTCGTCGGCGCCCTGACCCGACTGCACGACCGTGACGTGCTTGGCGACCTGCTCCGACAGCAGGTGGAAGGCGACGCAGTCGTGGCTGGCCATCGGCTCGCTCATCGCCCGCACCGCGCGCTCCAGGGCGGGCACCAGCCTTGCGTCCTCGACGCGGAGGCGGTGGGGGGCGGTGCCGAAGCGCTCGGCGACCAGGTCGGAGTAGACGAACTCGTCTCCGTCGAGACCGCCGGCCGGCTGGAACCCGATGCTGAAGGTCGACAGCCCTCCCTGGCCCTCCTCGGCCAGCAGCGCGACGATCAGGCTGGAGTCCAGGCCGCCGGAGAGCAGCACGCCCACCGGCACGTCGGCGACCATGCGGCGCCGTACGGCCGTGCGCAGCCGTTCCAGCACGGCCTCGCGCCAGTCGTCGGCGCCCATTCCGGCGTACTCCGGCAGGGCCGAGCGGGTGTAGGGCGGCTGCCAGTAGCGGTGGTCGCGGGTCGTGCCGTCCGCCTCGACGGTCCGCACCGTGGCCGGCGGGAGCTTGCGGATCCCGGCCAGGATCGTGCGCTCGCCCGGCACCAGCGAGTGGAAGGTCATGTAGTGGTGCAGCGCCACCCGGTCGATGTCGCCGCCCACTCCTCCGGCGGCCAGCAGCGCGGGCAGCGAGGAGGCGAAGCGCAGCCGGCCGGCGTCCCGGGCCAGGTACATCGGCTTGATGCCCAGGCGGTCCCGGGCGAGCGTCAGGCGGCCGGCGTCCCGCTCGAAGACCGCGAAGGCGAACATCCCCTTGAAGCGCTCCACGCAGCCGGGACCCCAGTGGTGGAACGCCTTCATCAGCACCTCGGTGTCGGAGGTGGAGAAGAAGCGGTATCCCTGGTTCCGCAGCTCCTCGCGGAGCTCCCGGTAGTTGTACAGGCAGCCGTTGAACACTCCCGCCAGGCCCAGGGCGCTGTCCACCATGGGCTGGGCCGCCTTCTCCGACAGATCGATGATCTTCAGGCGGCGATGGCCCAGGGCGACCGGCCCCAGCGACCACAGCCCCGAGCCGTCGGGTCCGCGGTCGTGCATCGCCTCGGTCATCCGGCTCACGGCGCCGATGTCCGCCGTGCGCCCGTCGAATCGGATCTCACCGCTCAGTCCGCACACAGGTCATCCCTCATATGGTCATGGTCGTTCCGCAGTCGCTGGATCCCCTGGATCCCCTGGATCCCCGCTCGCGCGGGGATGCTCACGCCGCCTCGGCGTGGCCACCGCCCGGGACGCCGGTCGCGCCGGTCGTGACGCCGGACGCGGCTGGCGCGACGGGGGCCCACTCCTCGTTCCGCGTCTCGGCCAGGAGGAGATCGACGACGTCGGCCGGGTCGCCGTTGCGGGCGAACGCCTCCCGCTGGCGGGCCGCGGAGCTCCCCCGCGCCAGCGCCTCCCGGGTCAGGGACGCGATCAGCTCCCAGTCGCCGGAGCGCTCCAGCTCCGGCCGGAGGCCGTCCACCATCCGCCCGATCACCTCGGCGGCCGGCCGGGGAGCGCCCGCGTCCGGGTCGACGAGCTCGCCCTCCAGCCCGGACCGCGCCGCCCGCCACGTCGCGGCGCGCACCAGCTCCGGGCGGACCTCGGCGGGGCGCCCCCGCCGTACGGCCTCCAGCTCGCGGGCCACCAGGGCGCGGAACAGCCCGGCGATCAGCACGACGTCGCTCACCCGGGGGCAGGAGTCGCAGATCCGCAACTCCACGGTGGGGACGTGCGCCGAGGGCCGGATGTCGAAGTAGATCATGCCGGGATCGCTGATCGTGCCCGACCGGATGAGCTCGTCGATCATCTCGTCGTACTCCGCGGCCGACGCGCACGCGGGCATGGGGCCGGCGGTGGGCCAGCGCTGCCAGACGAGCGGGCGGTAGGCGGCGTAGCCGGTGTCACGTTCCAGCCAGTACGGCGAGCCGGCGCTCAGCGCGAGCAGCGGGGGCACCCAGGGGGCCAGCCGGTGGGCGACGGCGACCGCCAGGTCCCGGTCCTCGATCTGGGCGTGCACCTGGGTGCCGCAGATGAGCTGCTCGCGGGTGAGCTCCTGGTAGTCGGCGAGCATCCGCTCGTAGCGGGGGTCCGGGGAGATCTTCATCAGCTCCGGATCCACCAGCGGCACGCTCCCGGCCGCCACGATCCCCAGCCCCAGCCCCTCCGCCGCCCGGACCGCCAGGCGGCGCAGCCCGGTCAGCTCGCCCGCGAGATCGTCCAGGCGGGTGAAGGGGCTGCTGTTGACCTCCACCACCGAACGCTGCAGTTCAGGGGTGAACCGGTCCGCGGGCAGCTGCTCCAGCAGGACGCCGGACCGGGGTACCAGGCGTCTGGTCCCGGCGTCCACGATGTGGAACTCCTCCTCGACGCCGACTGTGATGAGCTCCTCGCGGTTCGCCATCTCTCTTCACCCCAGAAAAGCACCGAATTAAATGGAATTTTTGTTCTCTGCCCTAAAAATCACCTTTTGCACTCATATGACGGAAAAATCTCCTTGTGAGGTGAGAAGCGGGAGGTCGCAGACCGTCACGGGAGCGGTCTGGCGTCCCATCCACGCCACCACGTCCTGCAGGTTGGACCGCTGGCCGTACACCGCGCGCTGGCGTGCGGCCCCCGACCCCAGGCAGCGCAGCAGGAAGAGCCGCTCGGTCACCATCGGCAAGTCCCCCGCCGCCGCCAGCGCCGGACCGATACGGGCCATGAGCTCGTCGACCAGCCGCCAGGCGGGCACCGGAGCCCCCGTGAACGGATCCACCCCCTGGCCCTCCAGCCCGTCCCGCGCCGCCCGCCAGTGGGCGCCCTCCAGCAGCGCCTCCACGGGGCGGGGCGCGGGCACCCCGGAGCGGATGTCGTGCAGCACGGTCGTCACCAGCGCCCGCACGATCGCGGCGTAGGCGACGGTCTCCTCGGCGGTGGCGCACACGTCGGCCACCCGGACCTCGACCGTGGGCAGGTGGTGGGAGGGCCGCGCCAGCCAGTACACCATCGCCTCGTCCAGGATGACGCCCGAGCGGACCAGCGCGTCCACGGTGGCCCGGTAGTCGGCGGCGGAGTCGAGCAGCGGGGGCGGGCCGACCGTGGGCCAGCGCCCCCAGGCGATCGTGCGCCAGCTGGCGTACCCGCTGTCGCGGCCGGCGGTGAACGGGGAGTTGGCCGTCAACGCCAGGAGCGTGGGGAACCAGGGCCGCAGATGGTTGCAGACCTGCACGGCCTCCTCGCGATCGGGCACCTCGACGTGGACGTGGCAGCCGCAGCACTTCTCCCCGCGGGCGATGGCACCGTAGGCGCGGGCTATCCGCAGGTAACGCGGGATGTCGGTGACGGTCGCCCCGGTGGCCGAGTTCTCGAAGGGGGCCGATCCGCAGGCGGTCAGGCGGCAACCCGCCCGCCGTGCCGCGCCGGACAGCTCGGACCGGAGCCGGACCAGCTCCCGCTGGAGCTCGCCGAGATCGGTGTGCGGACTGGAGGCGGTCTCGACCTGGCAGGCCGCGAACTCCCGCTGCACCCGGTCGGGGTCGCGCACCGCGTCCAGGACGCCGGCCGCGCGTGGGATCGTCCGGCCGGTACGGGGGTCGAAGAGGAAGAACTCCTCCTCCACGCCCACCGGGAGGGCTTCCGCGCCGGGCCGGGGCGGACCGCTCCGGCCGGTGCCGTGGCCGGCAGGCACGCCGCCGCCCGTCCACGGAAGTGCCGAGCGTCCGCGAGTCACTTCTGTACCCCCTCCGCCGGCGACGGTCCGCCCAGCCACGCTGAGCTGCATTAATTCGCTGCCCCATGGAGGGGAGCTCACACCTGCGCGACCGGCTCGGAGGGGTCCGGCCGCTCCGCGGGGGACGAGCACGGGAAAGTGTCGGAGTGTTCTGGTACATGTGGGCCCATGGGTGTGAGCGTCGATGAGTTCCTGAAGATGCTGAACAGACTGCCGGAGGTCTCGCAGAGCGACGGCGGCGAATGGGTCTCGCTGAAGGTGCGGGGCAAGGGGTTCGGCTACCTGTGGGAGCGGACGGAGACCGTCGGACTCAAGGCGACGATCGAGGAGCAGATGGCGCTGGTGGCCGAGCGGCCGGAGGTGTTCGAGGTCCAGTTCACCGCGGGCCGGTTCGGCTGGGTCGTGGTCCACCTGGACAGGATCGACGAGGACGAGCTGTTCGAGCTGGTCGCCGAGGCGTGGTGCCTGACGGCGCCCAGGCAGATGGTCGACGCCTTCGAGGCCGAGCTGGGGGTGGCGGGCGGGGCCGGGCGATAACGCGCCGGACCGCCGGGGCCGGGTGATGACGGCCCGGAGCCGTCGTGGCGTCAGGGGTCGCCGGACTCGGCGGGACCCGGCGGGGTACCCGGTCAGGCGGGGGCGAAGGTGATGTCCAGGCGGGCCAGGCCGGTCTCGGTGTAGTGGCGGGAACCGGTGCGCACGCCGTACGCGATGTCCTCGAGCAGGGTGCAGCGTGCGTAGAACAGGGCCCGTTCGCGGTCGGCCCCGTCCCAGCGCCCCTCGTAGCAGCCCAGCGTCAGGTCGAGGATCTCGGGACCGAGGTCCCGGTGGATGAGCGCGAAGTCGTAGGCGGGGTCGGCGATGGCCGCGTCGGTCCAGTCGATGACCCCGGTGACGGCGTCCGTCCGGGGGTCCACCAGCACGTGCTCGTCGCCCAGGTCGTTGTGGCAGAACACCAGGGTGCGCGGTCCCGCCGCCGGGGGCGTGCGCCCGAGGAAGTCCTCGACGGTACGGCGGGCCGCCGGGGACACCAGCTCCGCGATCTCCCGGTAGTCCTCCCGCGCCTCGCGCAACCATTCCTCCGCCGCCCGGAAGTCCCGCTCGGCCAGCTTCTCCATCTCCGCCACCGGAGCGCGGTGCAGACTGCCGAGGAACGCGCCGAGCACGGGCGCCAGCCGGGCCGGGTCCGCCACCGGGCGCTCGCTCATGGGCAGGCCGGGAAGCTTGGGGTAGGCCATGACGCCCGCCTCGGCGTCGGCGAAGACCGGTTCCGGGACCGGCAGGGGGGACAGCCGGACCACCGCGCCGAGCAGCTCCGCCTCGCGCCGCACCGCCTCGGCCCGCAGGAGGGGGTCCTCCTCCTTGCTCCACCGGACGATCAACTCGCCGTTGACCTCGTAGGCGACGTTGTCCCAGCCCTCACCCAGCCGGACGGCGGACCCGATCTCGTAGCCGGGCAGGTGGCGGCGGAGCAGCGCGCCGATCGCGTCGATCACAGCGGCACCCTAGCGGGCCGGGGAGGGCGCGCGGGCCATACGGGGACCGCGGTCCGCGCGGCGGGCGCGGGCCGGGGGCTCAGCCGAGGGCGCCGGTCGAGCCGTCGGTCAGCTCGCGCAGAATGTCGGCGTGCCCGGCGTGCCGGGCGGTCTCCTCGATCATGTGGACTCCAGGAACACCTCCAGCACCGTGCGCTCCCCGTCGACGGAGGCCGACGCCACGGCGAGCGCGGGGTCGTTCGGCTCGGCGTACATCTTGCAACGGTAGGTAATCCCCCCGGCGGAGACAACGCCCACCGCGCCCCGGCGTTCACATGCGGTTCGCCGGGCGGGGGTATCCGTGTGCATTTTTACATGGTCAGAGCCGTCCCCCTCTGTGATCATCGGTGAACCGGCCGTGACCGCGCGCCGGGCACCGGAGACGGGCATCCGAGGACGGGGACGCCGATGGGTGAGGCGGGGGAGCGGGTTCCGCTCGGCAGCAGGGCGCTTTTCGCCACCGAGGACGTCGACGAGGCGCGCGAGCAGGTGGCCCGGGTGTTCTGCCCGCACCGGCTGGAGCCGGGCGGAGGCCTCGCGCGGCTGGCCGCCCGGTTCAACTCCGCCCGGTTCGGCGCCGTGCGGCTGAGCTACCTGGACTACGGGGCGGACGTCCGCATCGAGCCCGGTGAGCTGGAGTCGTTCTTCCTCGTGCAGATCCCGCTGGCCGGGCGCAGCCTGATCCGGTGCGGCGACCAGGAGATCGTCTCGACGCCCCGGCTGGCCTCCCTGCCGTCGCCGTCGGAGCACCTCGACATGCGCTGGGAGGCGGGCTGTCCCCAGCTGATCGTCAAGTTCGACCGGCCGGTTGTCGAAGGCGCTCTGGAACGGATGCTCGGGGAGCGGCTCGACCGGCCCGTCGTCTTCGATCTGGGCCTGGACCTCACCGCGGGCTGGGCGCGGTCGTGGCGGGCGATGATCGACCTGATGGTCGGCGACGCCGAGCGTGACGACGGCCTCGCCGCGCAGCCGCTGGCCGCCGCCCACCTGGGGAACGCGCTGCTGTCCTCCCTGCTGACCATGCAGCCGTCCAACTACCTGGCGCGGTTGAACGCCCCCCGCCCGCCCGCCGTGCCCAAGGTGGTGCGCCGGGCGATGGAGTTCATCGACGGCCACGCCCACGAGCCGCTGACGACCGACGACGTCGCGCGCGCCGTGGCGGTCAGCGGCCGCTCGCTCCAGGAGGGCTTCCGCCGCCATCTCGGCCTCACTCCCATGGGGTACCTCAGGGACGTGCGGCTGGGCCGGGTCCACGAGGAACTGGCGGCGGGCGACCCCGCTCGGTGCACCGTGACGGGGGTGGCCGTCCGGTGGGGTTTCCCGCACCAGGGGCGGTTCGCCGCGCTCTACCGCGCGCGGTACGGGCAGACGCCCTCGCAGACGCTGCGCGGGCACTGACGACCGCTGATGACCGCTGATGACCGCTGATGACCGCTGACGGCACTGACGGCACTGACGGCACTGACGGACGGCGCCGGCGGGCGCGTCCGTACGGCCGGGACCGGAGGAAGTCCGCGCCAGGCGGACGGAACCCGCGCTGAGCGGATATCCCGTACGGCGGCGCCCGTCGTACCTTCTTTCCAGGCGCCGATCGACCATCTCTCCACTGTCTGCACCCTCGGAAGGGGAACACCGTCATGCGCAGAATCCTCATCGTCGGCGCCGGGCAGGCCGGCCTCCATCTCGCGGTCGGCCTGCTGCGCAACGGGTACGACGTCACCGTCGTCTCCAACCGGACCCCCGGCGACATCCGCGACGGCCGGGTCATGTCGAGCCAGGCCATGTTCGGGACGGCCCTCGGCCACGAGCGCGCCCTCGGCCTGGACCTGTGGGCGGACGACTGCCCGCCGATCGACGGGATCGAACTCACCGTGCCCGGCCCCGGCGGGGACCGGGCGATCCACTGGGCGGCCCGGCTCCACACGCCCGCCCGCTCGGTCGACCAGCGGCTGAAGATGCCCGCCTGGATGCACGAGGTGGAACGGCTCGGTGGGAAGGTCGTCATCCGGGACGCGACGGTGGCGGACCTGGAGTCCTACGCCGCCCAGTACGACCTGATCGTGGTCGCCGCGGGCAAGGGCCCGATCGCCTCGCTGTTCGAGCGGGACCCGGCACGCTCGCCGTACGAGACCCCGCAGCGGGCGCTGGCCCTGACCTACGTCACCGGCCTCGCCCCGCGCCCGGAGTACTCCGCGGTGTGCTTCAACCTGGTCCCCGGGGTCGGCGAGTACTTCGTCTTCCCCGCGCTCACCGTGGGCGGACCCTGCGAGATCATGGTGTTCGAGGGGCTGCCCGGCGGGCCGATGGACTGCTGGTCCGACGTGCGCACCCCCGCCGAGCACCTGGCCAGGAGCCGGTGGATCCTGGAGACCTTCCTGCCGTGGGAGGCCGAGCGCTGCCGCGGCGCCGAGCTGACCGACGCGGGCGGCGTCCTGTCCGGCCGGTTCTCCCCGGCCGTCCGCAGGCCGGTCGCCACCCTGCCCTCCGGCGCCGCGGTCCTCGGGGCCGGTGACGTCGTCGTGCTCAACGACCCGATCACCGGGCAGGGCGCGAACAACGCCGCGAAGTGCGCCGCCGCCTACCTCGCCGCCATCCTGGAGCACGGCGGGCGGCCGTTCGACGCGGCCTGGATGGAGCGGGCGTTCGAGCGCTACTGGCGGGACGCCCGGCACGTCACCGCCTGGACGAACGCGCTCCTGGCGCCGCCGCCCCCGCACGTGCTGGAGATCCTGCAGGCCGGGGGCCGGTCGCCCGAGGTGGCCTCCAGGTTCGTCAACGGTTTCGACGACCCGTCGGACTACGCGGACTGGTTCATGGACCCCGCCGGGGCGCGCGACTATCTGGCGCGGACCGGTTCCTGAGAAGGCGCCGGGACCGAGGAGGCTATCGTGCGTTCGCTCCGTGACGCCTTCGGGCAGTTCGCGACGGGGGTGGCGGTGGTCACCACCGCCACCCCGGGCGGGGACCGCGCCGGGGTCACCGTCAACTCCTTCACCTCCGTCTCGCTCGACCCGCCGCTGGTGCTGTGGTGCCTGTCCCGGCGGGCGCCCAGCGCGCAGGTGTTCCTGGAGGCCGGGCGGTTCGCGGTCAACGTCCTGGCCGCGGACCAGGACCACCTGTCGCGGCGGTTCGCCACGCCGTCACCGGACAAGTTCGCCGGGGTGGAGACCCGTCCGCTGCCCGGCGGCCTTCCGGCGCTGGCCGGGGCCCTGGCCTGTTTCGCCTGCCGTACGGTGACCGCCCACGACGGCGGGGACCACCTCATCTTCGTCGGGGAGGTGGAGCACTTCCGCCGCTCGGAGGGTGAGCCGCTGGTCTTCCACTCGGGGGGATACGGCGGGTTCTCCGCTCTCGCGGGGACTCCCGGAAGGGCCGGTCACCGGGAGACGGCCGGTCACCGGGAGACGGCCGGTCACCGGGAGGGGTTCGGCTCCACCGTGTTCGCCGGCCGGTCGCACCGGCCCGACCAGATCCTCAGCCGGTCCTTGCGCGCCCTGGCCTGCTGGATCCGCATCGCCCGGATGTACCGGTCGTTGGAGCGGTAGAGCAGGGCCTTGGCGTACCCGTGGCGGATGAGGTTACGGCCCACGGACAGGCCCTTGTAGTTCCAGGCGTAGAAGAGGCGGCGCCCGTAGTGGTCCCTGGCGTCCCTGTCCCGCAGCAGGTAGACGGGTTTCCCGACAGGCATGAGCCTGGCGGCGTACCTGGTGGAGGCCGCGTACCAGCACCGGCCGGCCTCGGGCGTGTCGAAGCCCAGGAAGCGGATGCGGACGCCCGGGCCGTTCCTGGTCAGCCGGGCGATGATCGTGTCGCCGTCGACGATGCGCAGGACGATCGCCTTCCGCACGCCTTTCGGCAGCCCGTGCGGGGCGGCAGCGGCGGCGGGCGCGGGGGAGACGGTGAGGACGGTGCCGGTGGCGAGGGCGGTGCCGGTCAGCAGGAACGCACGGAGAGTACCTCTCACGGAGAACCTTTCGCTCGCGGAGCGGGAGGACGGACGTCGCGGGCGGGAGATCGCAGGTCAACACCCGTTCCGTGGAAACAGGGCCTCCTTCCCCCGACAGCCCGAACGCAACGGAAAATTCCATCCCGGCTGGTAGCGGCTGTAACGTCCGTCCGCATTGCATGAGGTTCGTACCCGAGGCCCTGGGAAGGGTAATCATCCGACGTACCTGGGATGATTTACCTGGACAATGAGGGGATATGTAAATATTCCGGTTTAATAGCGGCGGATAAGTGCCCCGGTGGCATTCAGGGTGACAATTCCTGCAGGGAAACCGAGGCACTCGGGGGCGCCGGTCAGGGGAGGGCGTCCCGGCCGGGGCGGCACCGGCGCTGTGGACCGCTCCAGGGAAGCGGCTGTCACCGGAAGAGGTCTGTGCCGCAATGCACAGAGGGTCTTTTTGCCGGTTGTGATCTGCGTCTTGACGACCTGAACGTCCGGGGGGAAGTGTCCAGATTGAGGTGGTCCGCTGATCTGTGAGGGGAGCCGGCGGTGCGGGATGTCCTGGACACGATCCTGGAGTGGTACTCGGCGGGGCGGACGTTCGGGCTGGCCACGGTGGTGAGCACCTTCAGGAGCGCGCCTCGTGAGCCGGGCGCGTCGATGGCGGTGTCCGCGGACGGCGAGGTCGTCGGCAGCGTCTCCGGAGGCTGCGTGGAGGGCGCCGTGTACGAGACGGCCCGGCAGGTGATGGAGTCGGGGCGGCCCGTGCTGGAGAGGTACGGCGTCAGCGACGACGACGCCTTCGCGGTCGGGCTCACCTGCGGCGGCGTCCTGCACGTCTTCGTCGAGCCGGTGGACCGCCGGACCTTCCCCGAACTGGCCGAGGTGGCGGCGGCGGTCGCCGGACGGCGCCCGGTCGCCGTCGCGACCGTCGTCACCGTGCCCGAGGCGGAGAGGGGCCCGGGAGCGGACGGGACGTCCGTCGCGGTCGGCGGGCGCCGGGTGATCTGGCCGGACCGCGCCTCGGGCACCCTCGGCGCCGGGGGGCTCGACGTGGCCGTGGACGACGACGCGCGCGGCATGCTCGCGCAGGGGCTGACCGGCGAGCGCCACTACGGGCGGCACGGGGAGCGGCGCATGGACGAGGTCGCGGTGTTCGTGCGGTCGTTCGCGCCGCCGCCCCGGATGCTGGTGTTCGGGGCGATCGACTTCGCCGCGGCGGTGGCGCGCGTCGGCAAGTTCCTCGGCTACCACGTCACCGTCTGCGACGCCCGCGGCGTGTTCGCCACCCGCAAGCGGTTCCCGGACGCCGACGAGGTGGTGGTGCGCTGGCCGCACCAGTATCTCCGGGAGACCGAGGTCGACGGCCGCACGGTGATCTGCGTGCTGACCCACGATCCCAAGTTCGACGTCCCGCTGCTGGAGGTGGCGCTGCGCACCCCGGCGGGCTACATCGGCGCCATGGGCAGCCGCCGTACCCATGACGACCGGATGAAGCGGCTGCGGGAGGCGGGCCTGACCGAGGGGGAACTGGGGCGGCTGCGGTCGCCGATCGGCCTGGACATCGGCGCCCGTACGCCGGAGGAGACGGCGGTGTCGATCGCGGCGGAGCTGACCCAGAGCCGGTGGGGCGGGACCGGGATGCCGCTGAGCCGTACCGAGGGCCGGATCCACGGGACGGCCAGGCCGTGATCCCGTCCTGAGGAAGGAAAAACGGAGAAGGCATTGAGATGTATCGCGTCTTGATGAATACTCGAAGTCGGATATTCGAAGATCTCGCGATGACCGATCCCGGGAGGAGAGACGGAAAGGGCCGATCGGACCGGATCACGACGACCGGTCGGCGATCGGGGATCGGAGATCGGAGAAGGGCCGGTGAGGAGCCGGCCGGAGAAGGAGAACGGCCCCGGCGGGTGCGGCAACACCGCGCCGGGACCGGAAGGTCCCGCGTGGAGGCGAGACCCGGCCTCGTCACAAGGCTCGATCCACCATAACGGGCGCGGCCTCCACGCATCGAGTGCGATCGAAAGTGGAGGCATCATGCCATCGAACTCCGGATACTCCGCCGAGCCGTACGGCACGGCAGGTCCCACGGGCGGGCGCACGCCCGTAGAGCACACCGGCGGGCACCCGTCCGGCGGGCGGACACCCGTCGAGCGGGTACCCGTCCTCGTCGTCGGCGCCGGCTACGCCGGGCTGAGCGCGGCGGCGCTGCTGGCCTGGCGCGGTGTTCCCGTCCTGCTGGCCGAGCGGCACGCCGGGACGTCCGTCCAGCCCAAGGCCTTCGGGGTCAACCAGCGGGCGATGGAACTGCTGCGCCCGGTCCCCGGCCTCGAACGGGCCCTCGTCGAGATCGCGGAGGGCGTCGGCGACGGCGGCATGCGGATCGCCATCGCCTCCAGCCTGAGCGACCCCGAGCCACAGATGATCTTCAACACCCACGAGGGCGACTACGACTTCCTGGCCGGGGTCACCCCGGTCCCGACGGTGGGCGCGCCCCAGGCGCAGGTGGAGCGGGCGCTGCGGGCCGCCGCCGAAGAGCTCGGGGCCGACCTCCGGTTCTCCACCGAGCTCGTCTCCCTGGAGCAGGACGCCGACGGCGTCACCGCGCTGCTGCGCGACCTCGCGACCGGAGTGGAGACGCGCGTGCGCGCCGACTACCTGGTGGCCGCCGACGGGCACCGCAGCCCGGTGCGCGAGCTGCTCGGCATCCCGGTGACCGGCAGGGGAGAGCTGGGCCGGCTCTACTCGATCATGTTCGACGCCGATCTGACCGGGCTGGCCCCCGATCGGGAGGTGACGCTCTGGTACCTGCGGAACGAGACGTTCAGCGGCGTCATCGTCACCGGGACCGGGGTCGGCTCCCACGTGCTGGGCGTCAACTACGACCCCGCCGCCGGCCAGAGCGAGGCGGACTTCACCGACGAGCGCTGCGTGGAGCTGGTACGGCGCGCGACCGGCCTGCCCGGCCTGGAGGTGAAGCTCCTCGACCGGACGGCCTTCGCCATGGCCCACGTCCTGGCCGGACGCTACCGCCAGGGCCGGGTCTTCCTCGCCGGGGACGCGGCGCACACGATGCCGCCGACCGGCGGGCAGGGCGGCAGCACCGCGCTGCAGGACGGCTGCGACCTGGCCTGGCGGCTCTGGCTGGTGATCTCCGGCCAGGCCGGGGAGGGGCTGCTGGACACCTACGACGCCGAACGGCGCCCGATCGGGGCACTCACCGCCGACGCCCAGCTGGCCAACCTCGCCGTCCGGATGCCCCCGGCGGCGCGTGCCGCCTATCCGGAGCCGCTCGCCGACCCGTTCGCCGCGATCCTCGGCTACCGCTACCACTCGGCGGCCGTCGTCGCCGAGGCGGACGACGACGGCTCCCTCCTGGAGGACCCGCGCGAGCCGACCGGGCGGCCGGGCAGCCGCGCACCGCACGTCGCGCTGGAGCGGGAGGGCGGCCCGATCTCCACCCACGACCTGTTCGGCTCCGGCTTCGTCCTGCTCACGGGGGCGGACGGAGGGGAGTGGGCGCGCGCCGCCGCCGCGGTGGCGGACCGGCTGGGCGTCCGGCTCACGCCGTACCGGATCGGCGGTGACCTGACCGATCCGGCCGGGGTCTGGGAACGCCGGTACGGCGTGCGCGCGGACGGCGCGGTGCTGGTGCGCCCGGACGGCTACGTCGCCTGGCGGTCCCGCGAGGCGGCCGGGGACCCGGAGGGCGCGCTCGAAGGCGTCCTCACCCGGGTCCTCGCCCGTCCTGCACACTGAGCCGCTCGAAGAGCTCAAGCGCCGCCCGCCGCACATCGTCGGGGGTGACACCGTCGAGCACGGACCTGGCGTGCGCGAGGTCCCGTGTGGTCGCACAGGTGATCGCCACCGACGCGGCGGCGGCGTGGTCGAGCGATCCGGCCTGCGCGCCGTCGGCGATCTCCTGGGCGGTCGCGGCGAGGTCGAGGTTGTCTCTTTCCTGCGGGACGGTCACGGGCTCCTCCTCGGACGGCGGTGACTGGAGTTCCGGCGGTGGCCGGGTTCCCATGGTGACGGGGATCCCGCCGACGCTGAAGTTCCGGCGGTGACTGGAGTTCCGGCGGTGACTGAAGTTCCGGCGGTGACTGCGAGTCATTGTGATGGTCTCCCGCCCTCGGGGAGGCGGTTTGCGCGATTCATTGCTCAGAGTCTTGCTCAATAGTACGGCTAGCGCTATATATCGGATATGGCGCTACGTGAGCAGAGTTACCTGATCCTGCTGGCCCTGTCCGAGAGCCCGCTGCACGGTTACGGCGTGATCAAGGCCGTGCGGGAGCTGTCGGAGGAGCGGGTACGGCTCGGCGCGGGCACGCTGTACGGCGCGCTCGACCGGCTCTCCGGCGACGGCCTGGTGGCCGTGGTCAAGGAGGAGGTCGTGGCCGGACGCCACCGGCGCTACTACGACCTGACCGGCCACGGCCGCACGGTGCTGGCCGAGGAGACCGCCCGGCTGGCCCGGCTCGCCGCCACCGCCCAGCACCGCCTGAATCTCCGGCCCGCGTGGGAGGCACGATGACAGAGCCTTCGCCCGAGATCGCCGGACCGGGTGGCGTCCACGGCGTCGCCGGCCCCGGCCCCGGCGAGGCGTACGAACGCCGTTGCCGCCGCCTGCTGCGGCTGGCCTACCCGCCCCGCTTCCTCCAGACGCGGGGTGAGGAGGTGCTCGGCACGCTCCTCGACCTCGCCGAGCCCGGCCGGACCCGGCCCGGCGCCCGGACCGTGCTCGACGTGCTGCGCGGCGGCGCGGCGCTGCGCCTGCGCGAGCGCCCGCCGCTGTGGGACTGGGTCCTCTACCGGCTCTTCTACCGGCGGTTGCCCTTCCGCCACCGCTGGTGGGCCCGTGACGACATCATCGGCCGGTTCTTCGTCGAGCGCCTCGTCCTGTCCTGGATCCTCCTGCTCCTCCTGTCGCTGCTGGCACTGAGCGCCTTCGGCGTCACCGTCCACAATGCGCAGATCCTGTTCGGCTGGGCGGCGTCCTCCTACGTTCTCGCCTGGATCGACCGCCGGAGGATCCGGCGCCACCTGCTGGCCAAGCACGAGTTCCACCCCGACGGCTCCTCCTGCGTTCCGCGAACCGATGTCGTGGGAGACGGCGCCGTCCCGCGCCCGACCTCCTGAGCACGTGCCCACGCCACGAGCCCCCGCGGAGGCAGAGGGGATCGTTCTCCTCGGAGCATGGCAGTGGTTCTTCGGGTCTTCGGGTCTTCGGGTCTGACGAGGCAGTACGGCGGAACCGTTCCCGGCGGGCACCACGACGCGGCGCTGCGAGCCGTCTGATCCGCCTGCCTGACCCGCCCGTCTGATCCGCCCGCCCGGTCGGCCCGCGAATAATCAGATGTGATTCCGGGTGATCGTCGCTACCGTTGAAAACGTCGCAGGTGCGAAGGGACCGGCTACTTCTTTTTGGGAAAGAAACCGTGCCGGGCTCGATTCCGACCTCTGCGGCGCAGGAAGACGACGAAACGAACAACGAACTAAAAACGAATATCTGCTTCCCCGGTGCGAAGGCGACGGTTACTTCTTCTCCTCTCAAGAGCGAGACGCGGGTTCGAATCCCGCCGCCGGCTCCGGCCGGTGTCGACCAGCGGCCCAGGTCACGTGGACCCGTCACCGACTCCGATCTCGGGGAAGCCTCAACTTCATACGCACCTCCCGGTGCGACGGCGGCGGATACTTCAAGGTTCGATTCCTTACACCTCGGCCTTCGGGGCGGAGCCCGGTGGCGGGCAGCGCCGCCGCCATTCCGATCTCGGGAGGAACACCGCTTTCAGAACGCGCCCGGTGCGCAGGCGAGGGATACTTCCACTGTTGACGGGGTGGTTGCCGGTTCGAGTCCGGCCGGGGCCGCCGCGGCCCCGTAGCTCAATTGGCAGAGCACCTGTGTGCCTTCGCCGCCTCGATCTCGGGCGCGTTCCCGGTGAACTCGGGTTCCTTCCTCCGTCCGTCCCGGAAAACCCTCAGAAGCCTTCCGGAAAATCGTGGAAAGGAGCCCGCGCCCAATGTCCAAGTTCAACACGTCCGCAAAGGGGAGCGCCCGCTCCGCCGTCTCCAGTCCGATCAGCACCGAGCGCACGCCGTCCGGCCGCACCCATGAGGGCGCCCCCGGATACGCCCGGGACGCCAAGAGCGAGCTCTTCCTCCTCGCGGTGTCGAACATGGTCGGCGAGGACACTTTCTACGAGAAGGCCGGCGACCGCGACGAGCGGTTCCGCACCCTCGTGCACCGGGTCGCGGTCGAGGACGGCGCGTGGATGGCCCGCTTCCTGCCGTGGCTGCGCGGCGTGGCGAACATGCGCACCGCGCCGATCGTCGCCGCCCTGGAGTCGGTCCGGGCGCGGCTGGACGCCGGGCGGCACGGCCTCAACCGGCAGCTGGTGGACAGCGTCCTGCAGCGCGCCGACGAGCCGGGGGAGGCCCTCGCCTACTGGATGGCCCGCTACGGCCGCGCCGTGCCCAAGCCGGTCAAGCGCGGCATCGCCGACGCCGTCCGGCGGCTGTACGGCGAGCGCAGCCTGCTCAAGTACGACGGCGACGCCCGGGGCTTCCGCTTCGGCGACGTGATCGACCTCGTGCACCCCGCGCCGGCCGCGGACAAGCCCTGGCAGGGCGAGCTGTTCACGCACGCGCTGGACCGCGGGCACGACCGGGACAAGCCGATCCCCGAGGCGCTGACGACGCTGCGTGCCCGCGCCGAGCTGACGGCTCTGCCGGTGGGGGAGCGCCGCGCCGTGCTGGCCGACCCCGGCCGGCTGGCCGCCGCGGGCATGACCTGGGAGGCGCTCGCCGGATGGCTGCAGGGGCCGATGGACGCCCGGGCCTGGGAGGCGGTCATCCCGTCGATGGGTTACATGGCCCTGTTGAGGAACCTCAGGAATCTCGACGGGGCGGGCATCTCCGACGAGGTCGCCGCGCGGGTCGCCGCCAAGCTCGCCGACCCGGGCGAGGTCGCCCGGTCGCGGCAGCTGCCGTTCCGGTTCTACTCCGCGCACCGGACCGCGCCGTCGCAGCGCTGGGGGCACGCGCTGGACAGGGCGCTGACGCTGGCGACGGGCAACGTGCCGTCGTTCGGCGGCCGGACCCTCGTCCTGGTGGACACCTCGGCGTCCATGAGCTCGGGCGGGATCTCCGCGCGCAGCACGGTCACGCCGGTCCAGGCCGCCGCGCTGTTCGGTGTCGCGCTCACCGCCCGCGGTGAGCGGGTCGACCTGTACGGATTCGCCGACGGCGTGTTCCGGCACAGGATCGGCCGCGGCGCGTCCGTGCTGAAGGAGGTGGAGCGGTTCTGCGCGCGGATCGGCGAGGTCGGGCACGGCACGCAGATCGCCGACTCGGTCCGCCGTACCTACGCCGGGCATGACCGGGTCGTCATCCTGTCCGACATGCAGACCATGAGCGGCTACCACGGCGGCGGCGTCACCGACGCGGTCCCGGCGCACGTCCCCATGTACGGCTTCAATCTGCAGGGGTACCGGAACGCGGCGATGCCGACGGGCTCGGGGAACCGTCACGAGTTCGGCGGGTTCTCCGACGCGACGTTCCGGATGATCCCGCTGCTGGAGACGGGCACGGGAGCGGGCTGGCCGTTCTGAGCGGTCCCCACCGTTCTGGGCGGTGTCTGTTGCTCTGAGTGGCTTCTGCCGTTCCGGGCGAGCCGGCCGTTGCGGCCGGGTGCCGCGGGGGAGCGGGTGCTCCCCCGCGGCACCGGACCGTGCGCTCGTGTCTCTCTCGTAACACATACGGGTGGCCGTTTGGCGAACAGGACATCGTCGTTCTGGAATGATCCTCCTGGTATCCCGTAGGACAGCGAGCTGACGGACCAATACTGATGCCCCTTATCGATGAGATCGCCGCTTATGTGACCGAAAAGCCGGTCGGGGCCGCCATCATCTGCGTGGCCGCTCTGATCATCCTGGTCGCGGGCTATCTCATCGTCCGCGCCGCCGCCCGCGTGGCGACCCGGCTCTTCCACCGCTACGTCGCGCCCCGCCCGGTGGAGGACATCCTCACGATCGTGGCCGCCAGCATCGCCACCGGTGTGTCCGCCCAGGGCATGTGGCGCTTCTCCAGCGACGTCCTCGGGTTCGACGGGCCGCTGCGGCTGCTGCTCTTCGCGTTCATCGAGGTCGCCGTGATCACCAGCGCGGTCCGGGCCCGGCGCAACATGCGGGAGAACTTCTCGGCGGGCATCGACGGCATCGCCGTGTGGGCGCTGACCTGCCTGACCGCGGTGCTGTCCAGCATGGACGCCCGCAGCCCCGCCGAGGCCGTCTTCCGCCTGGCCGCCCCGCTGGTGGCCGCCTGGCTCTGGGAGCGCGGCATGGCGATCGAGCGGCACCGCATCACCGGGCGGGGGCGGATCCACTGGCGGGTGACCCCCGAGCGCCTCCTGGTCCGCGTCGGGCTGGCCGAGGTCAGCGACCGTACGGCGAGTGAGGTGGACGCCCACCGGCGGCTGACCCGGGTCGCGCTGGCCGCGAAGAAGGCGCGCGCGCTCCGTGAGGCCGGAGCGTCCGAGCGGAAGATGCGCGCGGCGCTGGCGAAGCTGGACCGGGAGATGGACCGGGCGGTGGAGCACACCGGGCTGGCGGCCGACCCGGCCCGCCAAGAGGCGCTGCTGGCGCAGATCGGGGCCCTCTACAACACCTCCGCCCTGATCGACCTGCGCCCACCCGTCCCGTGGGCCCCCGAGCCGGAGACCTCGACGGCCTCGCCGGCTCCGTCCCCGGCGCTCCCCGCCGCGGGGGTCTTCGACGACGACGACGAGGAGGTCGAGGCGGTCGCGGCGGAGGACGCCGCGCAGCTCCTCGACCCCGCCCAGCGCGCGGCCCTGATCCGCGCGGCCCGGGAGTACTGGGACAAGCAGATCGAGCGCAGGTTCGTCCCCCGCGCCGCCGACCTGGCCCACGAGACCGGAATGCCGTTGTCCACCGCCCGGGAGTGCCGTGCCCAGTGGAAGCTGGAACCCCGGGCCCACGCGCTGATCGAGGCGGCGCGCGCGCACGGGATCGTCGACACCGGGACCTTCCCGGCGATCGAGGTGCCCGAGCCGGCGATGGCGGTCAACGGATCGGGCCCCGGCACCGCCTCCGGATGAGGTCCGGCCCGCACGACGGCTCCGTCCTCGGACGGCGGGCATGGTGGAAATCTGTGGATTTCCACCAGGTCGGCAGGGTGATCAGTGGTCTCCGGGGTAAGTAGGGCTCCCGGAGATAGGAGGGGCCATGACCGATCCTGAGGCCGCAAGCGTTTTCTTCATCGGGAACGCGACCACACTGATCCGCTACGGCGGGTTCACCCTGTTGACCGATCCGAACTTCCTCCACCGCGGCCAGCGGGCCTACCTGGGCTACGGGCTGAGCTCCCGGCGGCGTACCGATCCGGCGGTGGACATCGGGGAACTGCCGGCGCTGGACGCGGTGGTGCTGTCTCACATGCACGGCGACCACTGGGACCGGGTGGCTCGCCGGGGTCTGGACAAGGACGTCCCCATCGTCACCACCACCCAGGCCGCGGGCCGGCTCCGCCGCCAGGGGTTCGGCCAGGCCCGCGGACTGAACACCTGGCAGCAGCACGAGCTGCACCGGGGCGACCGCACGCTGACGATCACCTCGTTGCCGGGATGCCACGCGCCGAGCCCGCTGCGGGCGCTGCTCCCGCCCGTCATGGGCAGCATGCTGGAGTTCTCCCGCAACGGGCGGGTGGAGTTCCGCCTGCACATCAGCGGCGACACCCTGATGCACCGGGAACTGGAGGCGATCCCGCGCCGGTATCCCGACATCGACGCCGCCCTCGTCCACCTGGGCGGGACCAGGGTCCTCGGCACGATGGTGACCATGGACGGCAGGCAGGGCGCCGACTGGGTCTACCTGCTCAACCCGCGGACCGTCATCCCGGTGCACTACGACGACTACGAGGCGTTCACCTCCCCGCTCGACGACTTCCGGCGCGAGATCGAACGGGTCCGGATGGCCGACCGGGTGCGCTACGTCGCCCGGGGCCAGACCGTCCACCTGCCCGTACGGCCGAGGCGGCAGGGTGACTGGGTCACGGTCGGCACGGAGATGGGAAGCGGACGGGCAGACGGAACCGGACGGGGAGAGGGGAGCGTCGCATGACCGAGACGGACCCGGAGTACACGCCGGATCCCGCCGTGCCGTACGAGCCTCCGGCCCAGGTGCCGGATGATCGTCAGGAGTCGGCGGGGACCGACGTCCCCGACGGGGAGGACCCGACCGGTCCCCCCGCGGACGTCCCCGACGACCGCAAGGCCGCCGGCCGCTCGGAGATGCCGGACCCGGAGGGGTGACCGCAGGAGAGGTCGTCCGGGCTCCGAAGCGCCTCCCGGGACCGAGGGGGCCCGCGGGACGGGTCCCGGGAGGCGTGGAGCGCCGCGGCCCGGAGGGCTCCGGGCCGCGGACGGTTCAGGTGCCGAGCCCCGCGGGGCTCGGACTCCGAGCCTCGGACGACGGTTCAGGTGCCGAGCCTCGGACGGCTCAGGGGGTGAAGACCGCGCGGACGCAGCCGTCCTCCTTGTTCTTGAACATCTCGTAGCCGCGAGGGGCGTCGTCCAGGGCCATCGGGTGGGTCAGCAGGTGGCTGGCGTCCACCTCTCCCCGGGCCATGCGCTCCAGGAGCATCGGGATGTAGCGCTGGCCGTGCTGCTGGCCGCTGCGCAGGGTGAGGCCCTTGTTCATCACCGCGCCCATGGGGAACTTGTCGACGA
The DNA here is from genome assembly GCF_014648175.1 of Planobispora rosea. GTDB lineage: Bacteria > Actinomycetota > Actinomycetes > Streptosporangiales > Streptosporangiaceae > Planobispora > Planobispora rosea. Next base: position 26,717 of record NZ_BMQP01000011.1, on the reverse strand, counting down.
ACCCCAGATACACGCCCAGCACCGAGACGGTGCCGCCCTTGCGGCAGGCATGGATGGCCTGGCGCAGGGGGAGACCCCGGTCGGTCTGCAGGCGCACCGCCTGCTTGACCCGGTCGTAGGCGTACTGCGCGCCGGTGCCGTGTCCCTCCATCCCGACGGCCTCGATGCACACGTCGGGACCCCGGCCGCCGGTCATCTCCTTGAGCGCGTCGAGGACGTCGACCTTCTCGTAGTCCAGCGTCTCGGCGCCCGTGTGGCGGGACGTCATCTCCAGACGCTCGGGGAAACGGTCGATCGCGATCACCCGCTCGGCGCCCAGCAGGAAGGCGGCGCGCGCCGCCATCTGGCCGACCCCGCCGCAGCCCCACACGGCGACCACGTCGCCGGGCCGGATTCCGGCGATGTCCGCGCCCATCCACCCGGTGGGCACGGCGTCGGAGGCGAACACCGCGCTGGCGTCGGGCACCCCCTCGGGGACCGGGAAGGCGTTCACGTCGCCGTACGGCACGCGGACGTACTCGGCGTGGCTTCCGGCGAAGCCGCCCATGGCGTGGGAGTAACCGAAGATGCCCGCCGTCGCGTGCCCGTTGAGGGTCTCCAGGAACCCGGGGTCGGGGTTGCTGTTGTCGCACAGCGACCACATCTCCGCGCGGCAGTTGCGGCAGCGGCCGCAGCCGATGATCGAGCACACGACCACCCGCTCGCCGACCCGGCGGTCACGGACGTCCGGGCCCGTCTCGACCACCTCGCCGAGGAACTCGTGCCCGATGACGTCCCCGGCCATCATGGTCGGCACGTATCCGTCCAGCAGATGCAGGTCGGACCCGCAGGTCGAGCTGGCGGTGACGCGGACGATCACGTCCTGGCGGTTGAGGATCCGGGGGTCGGGGACCTCCTCCACCGCGACCTCGTTGACTCCGGTCCAGCACAGCGCCTTCATCGCACCCCCCTCCTCATCAGCTGCCGGGACACCGGGATGGCGGCGCGTCCCAGCACGGTCCGGTGTCCCTCCGGCTGGCCCTCGACGCGCAGGACCTCGCCGGTCTCCAGGAACTGCTTGAGCGCCCGGACCTGCTCGCGGGCCTTCCCGTCCGCGGCGTGTACGGCGATCTCCGTGCCCCGCCCGCCGGGCGCCGGCGTGATCCGTACCTCGTGGTGCTCGGCCAGTCGCCCCAGGGCGTCGGGGCGGTTCTCGCCGCTCAGCTCTCCCGGGTCGCAGTCGACGGTGACGGCGAACCACTCGGCGGGTCCGGGCCGCACCGCCTTCCGCCTGCGGTATCCGGCGGCTATCGCCCCTCCCGCCGCCAGCGCGGCCAGACCGAGGCTCTTCTTCGCGACCATGCGCACCTCCTCAGGTCGTCAGGCACCCCGCCATGCCCCGCGTCCCGGGGGACAAACCGGCGACCGCGTCCCGGAGCGCCCTCCGGCCCGGACCGGCTGACCTGATCCGTCCGGTACCGGGCCGACGCGACCCTGAGCGCATCCGCCTCGCGCGGCCTAGCGTGGAGGTCGTGAAGGTGAAGCGGGGCGGTGGCGGACGGGTGGTCGTACTGGTCCTGCCGGAGGTGAATCTGCTCGATCTGGCCGGTCCGGTTCAGGCGTTCGACGCGGCGGCCCACCTGGGGGCGCCGTACCGGGTGGAGTACGCCGCGGACACGCCGGAGGTGGTGTCGGCGCAGGGGCTCCGGTTCGCCGGGCTGGGACCGCTGGGAGAGACCGGGCAGGGCGATCTCGTCCTGGTGCCGGGGCACCGGGTGCGCGCGCCCGCGCCCGGGGAGCTCATGGTCTCGGCGACGGTGGTGGAGTGGCTGCGCGCCGCCTGCCGCGCCGGGGCCCGGATCGCCTCGGTCTGCAGCGGGGCGGCCGCGCTCGGCGAGGCCGGGCTGCTGGACGGCCGCCGGTGCACCACCCACTGGTCGCTGATCGACGCGATGCGCCGGCGCTACCCCGCCGCCCGGGTGCAGGACGCGGTGCTGTACGTCCACGACGGGCCGGTGAGCACCAGCGCCGGGATCTCCACCGGCGTGGACCTGGCGCTCTCACTCATCGAGCGTGACCACGGCCCCGAGCTGGCCGCCGCCGTCGCCCGCCAGCTCGTGGTCTACCTGCGCAGGTCCGGGACGGACGGGCAGATCAGTGTGTTCCTGCAGCACCGGGCGCACCTCAACGCCGCCGTCCACCGGGTGCAGGACCACCTGGCGCAGAACCTCGGCGCCCCGCACACCCTGGCCGAGCTCGCCGCCGTCGCGAACCTGTCGCCGCGCGGACTGAGCCGGGCGTTCACCGCCACGATCGGGATCACCCCCCTGGAGTACCGGCAGCGGCTCCGGCTGGAGCTGGCGGCGACGCTGCTCGCCGAGACCGGCCTGACCGTCGAGGCGATCTCCGCCCGGTGCGGGTTCCGCGACCCGCGCCACTTCCGGCGCCTGTTCACCACCCGGTACGGCATGCCGCCCTCGGAGTCCCGGCGCGGCCCCGGCGCCGGCCGCCCCGCCACCCGCTGACCGGCGGCCCCTCCCGTATCCACAGTCGCATTCAGGAGAGTCATGATGTCCCGAGCGTTCCTCCGCCATGCCCGCACGCCGCTGCGTGTCGTGTCCGGTCTCGCCCTGGCCGCCGCGGTCCTGGCCGGGGCGGGAGCGGCCGGGGTGACGGCGACGATGCGCGAGAGCTTCCCGGCCGCGCCGGCAGGACCGCCCGCGCGGGGATGGCCCGCGCCGGAGCCGGTCGAGGAGGGGCGCACGGTCGTCGCGGTGGTGCTCGGCACGACCGGCTCGGTGGTCGGTGACGTGCTGCCGCCGTACGAGGTGTTCGCCCGGTCCGAACGGTTCGCGGTCTACACCGTCTCCGAACGCCGGGAGCCGGTGGCGCTCTCCGGAGGTCTGCACGTGCTGCCCGACCACACGTTCGACGAGGTGGGGGCGGGCACGGCACCGGAGCCGGACGTGGTCGTGGTGCCCGCGGTGGTCCAGCCCCGGGGGGAGCGGGAGGCGCCGCTGCGCGCGTGGATCACCGGGCAGGCCGGGCGCGGCGCCCGGATCCTCGGGGTGTGCGCCGGCTCCGACCTGCTGGCCGCGACCGGTGTGCTGGACGGCCGCGCCGCGACCTCGTTCTGGGACCGGATCGGCTCGCTCCAGTCGGCCTATCCGCGGGTGGAGTGGGTGCGCGGCCGGCGCTACGTCCAGGACGGGCCGGTCACCACGACCGCCGGGGTGACCTCGGGCATGGCCGGGGCGCTGCGGCTGGTCGAGCAGCTGGCCGGGACGGAGGAGGCCGGGCGGATCGGCCGTGACCTGGCCTACCCCGGGTGGTCGCCGGGCGGGCCGACGGGGATCCCGGTCAACGCCCTGGCCCTGGCCGACCTGCCGTACGGGCTCAACGCGGCCTTCCCGTGGGGGCGCCCGTCCCTCGGCGTCGGGCTGGTCGAGGGCGTCGGCGAGACCGACGCCGCCGCGGCCTTCGAGATCTACTCGGGCACCTCCTTCGCCGCCCGCGCGGTTCCCGTCGCCGCCGGGCACACGGTCAGGACCCGGCACGGGATGATCCTGGTCGCCGAACCGGCGGGGGCGGCGACCACCCCCGTGGACCGGCTGGTGGTGCCGGGCGCCCGGAACCCGGGCGAGGCGGGCCCGGAGCTGACCGCCTGGGCGGCCGGGCGCGGCCTGACCGTCGAGCTGCCGCACCGCGACCGCGCACCGGGGGAGTCGGCGTTCGACCCCGTACTGCGTGACCTGGCCGTCCGCGCCGACCGGGCGACCGCCGTGGCCACGGCCAAGTTCACCGAGTATCCCGCGGCCCACCTCACGCTCACCGGAACCGCCTGGCCCTGGCGCCCGACCGTGTTGTTCGTGCTGGTCCTGGCGGTCGCCGCCGGCGCCGCGTCCCTCCCCTCGCGGGCCGTCCGCCGCCTTCTGGGGCGCGGCACCCGCCGTTTCCTGCGGCGGGGCGCCGTACGGCGAGCCTGACCATTTCCGCTTGCTCGGAGAGCACGCGTGATTACCCTGGTCGTTGTGGGTAGCAGGATGGTCACGCCCACGAAATGAAGGAGTAAACCATGGCTCTCCCCACTCTTACCCCCGAACAGCGCCAGGCCGCCCTCGCCAAGGCCGCCGAGACGCGGGCGGCCCGCGCCAAGCTGCTGGCCGACGTCAGGTCCGGCGCGATCTCCTTCAAAGAGCTGCTCGACCGCGACGACGACATCGCCAAGCGCATCAAGGTCTCCCAGGCGCTGCGCGCCCTGCCCGGCGTGGGCAACGTGAAGGCCGCGCAGCTGATGGCCAAGGCCGACGTGGACGAGGCCCGCCGCATCGGCGGCCTGGGCGCCCAGCAGCGCCGCAAGCTGATCGAGGCCACGTCGCGGTAACCGGGTCCGGCCCGCTCCGCGGCGTGGCCGGCCACCCGCCCGTGGCCGGTCACCCCGCCCGGTGTCCGGGCTCCGCAGGCTCCGTGGACTCCGCGAGCCCTGCGAGCTCCGCGAGCTCCACGAGCTCCGTGGGTTTCCTGAGCTTCGCGGGTTCGGCGAGGTCCGCCAGTACGGCCTGTGCGGCTCGACGCCCGGAGACGAGCGCGCCCTGGATGGATCCGGTGTCGCGGTGGTCCCCGCAGACGTACCGGCCCGGGCCGAGCCGGACCGGACGCCGCAGCGGCATCGGCGGCGACATCGCGGGCAGGGCGGCCTCGATCGGGTACGTGGCGATGTGCTCCCACGAAGCGGTGGTGCCGTAGATCTCGTCCAGCCGGGCGCGCACCCGTGGTTCGTCGGCGTCCGAGACCGTACCCAGGACCGAGGTGGCGATCAGCGCCCGGCCGTCCGGGGAGTAGGCGGGGGCCGCGTCGGTGAGGACGAGCGTGTCGGTGATCACTCCGTCGGCGTCCATGACCTGGGTGGGCTCTCCCAGGGGAGATTCGGGCGCGGCGTGGTAGAAGGTGGTGACGGCGCGCATCGCGGGCGCTTCCAGCCCCGGGACCAGGCGGGCCGCCGTCCTGGGGTCGGTGGCCACGACCACCGCGTCGGCATGGATCTCCTCGCCCCCGGCGAGCGTCACCCCCTCCCCGGTCACGGCTTCGACGGGGGTCTCCAGCGAGATCGCCTTCTCGGGGAGACGGCCGGCGAGCTGGGCCGGGGCCTGTCCCATGCCCAGCGCGGGCAGGCCGATCGTGCCCCGGGCGAACGAGCGCCAGAACAGGTGGAAGATCCTGCTGGAGGTCTCCAGCTCCCGTTCCAGCAGCACGCCGGAGAGGAAGGGGCGGAGCAGGACTTCGATCATTCTGGGGGAGATGCCCCGGCTCCGGAGCTCCTCGGCCGTGGTGCGCTCGGGGCCGCCCTTGAGCACGGAGGCGGGCAGGGCCATGTCGCGGGCGGTCAGCGCGGCGAGGGCGGCCTTGTCGCGGATCGAGCCCACGTCCGCCAGGGCGCCGCTGAGAGCGTGCCGGGGATGCCTCCAGGGAAGCATCACCCGCTCCTTCTTCCCGCCGTGGAAGACCAGCAGTCCGGAGCTGAACGCCCGTACGTCCAGCGCACCGATGTCGAACACGCGGCGGCACTCGGGATAGGCGGTGTTGAAGACCTGGAATCCGCGATCGAGACGGAAGCCCTCGACCAGGTCGGTCCGCATCCGGCCGCCGACCCCGTCGGAGGCCTCCAGTACGCGGACGGCGACTCCCGCCGCGCGCAACCGCAGAGCGCAGGCCAGGCCGGCGAGGCCCGCACCGATGACGATCACATTGCCGGGCATGGCCCCACTCCCGTCGACAGCGCGGCCGGCGTACGGGCGGCTCCTGCGGAACGCCGGCGATGATTTATGGCTTTTCCTGACCTGGCAGGGGGCGGCCAAACCCGCGGGGGCCGCGGAACCGCTGAGCCCGCGGAACCACTGAGCCCGCGGAACCGTGGAAGCACAGAGCCCGCGGATCCGGCGGAGCGTGCGGGGTCGGGGGAGTTCGGAAAGATCGGCCCGGTGAGGACTACCGCACGTCGTGCCGGGTACCGCGGCGTCATGAGCGAGGACCGTCCTGACCCGCAGCACCGCAGACCCGAAGGCCTCGACGACGCCACCGTCGAGGCGCTGGGCAAGTTGTCGGAGGCTTTGGAGACGACCGAACGCGCCCGCGGGCACCTGTACACCTTCCATCAGCTCACCGGTCACGCCGACCTGATGCTCGACGAGGCGGTGGAGCTGCTGCGCGCCGCCGGGCACGGGGAGTACGCCGACGCGGTCTCCGCCGAGCTGATCGGGCGCAACGTGATCGAGGGACGCTGGACCTTCCAGATCGTGGAGGACTACGACGACGGCTACTACCGCTGCTTCCGCCACCTGGAGGAGCGCGTCAGGAACGCGCTGGCGGGCGGGCGCCGCCACCTCTACGAAGCCGAGATGAAGGAGCAGCGCCGCACACGCGGCCGTCCCGGGCACGAGGCCCGGCCCGACTGAGCCACGGGACCGGATCCCCGTCTGACTGATCCATGACCGGATGCCCCGCCCGGCCGGTCCGCGGGACCGGGACCGTACCCGGCTGATCCCGAGGGTGTGACGTGCCCCTTTCGGGGGAGGGGGCCGGTATGAACGACGAACGTGACTCCGCCGAGACCCCCTCCCCGCAGCCGGAGACGGAGAGCGGGCGGTCGCCGCGCGAGGACGGCGACCCGCCGGCCACCGCTCCGGAGGCGGCCCTGGGTGAGAGCCGGACCGTGGCGGCGCGATCGGGGGCCGACACCGGCTTCCCCGACCGGCCGCTCCCGGCGGATCCGGTCGATCCCTCCCCTCCGGAGGGCGACGCCGAGGCGGCCGGGGACGACACCGCGACCCCGGAACCGGAGATGGGCCCGTCATCCTGACCATGGAGCCCCCGGGAGCCCCCGGCCGAGGGGGCCGGGGGCTCCCGGGCGGAGTCCTCGGACGGGGTTCTCAGACGAAGGCGCCGAGCCCGGTGATCGCGCGGCCGACGATCAAACTGTTGATCTCGCGCGTGCCCTCATAGGAGTAGATCGCCTCCGAGTCCGCCACGAACCGGCCCATGCCGTAGTCGAGGACGATCCCGTTCCCACCCATGATCTCGCGGCCCCAGCCCACGGCCTCACGCATCCGGGCCGTGCAGAAGGCCTTGGCCATGGCCGAGTGCTCGTCCCGGTAGACGCCCGCGTCCTGCAGCTGCGCCAGCCGGACCACCATGCCGAGCGAGCAGGTGACGTTGCCCAGCATGCGTACCAGCAGGTCCTGCACCAGCTGGAAGCCCGCGATCGGCCGTCCGAACTGCTCGCGCTCCCTGGCGTAGGCCAGAGCCGTCTCGTAGGCGCCCATCATGCAGCCCACCGCCTGCCAGGCGACCCCGCCCCGGGTCTGGCGGAGGATGGCGGAGGTGTCGCGGAAGCTGTCGGCCCTCTGCAGGCGGTTGGTCTCCGGGACCAGGCAGTTGGTCAGGGTGATGTCGGCGTTCTGCACCGTCCGCAGAGCGATCTTGTTCTCGATCTTCGTGGCGGTGAGGCCGGGGGTGCCCTTCTCGACCACGAATCCCTTGACCTGCCCGTCGGCCTCGTCCTTGGCCCAGACCACGATCAGGTCGGCGAAGGTCGCGTTTCCGATCCACCGTTTGGCGCCGTTGAGCACCCAGGTGTCGCCTTCGCGCCGGGCCGTCGTCCGCAGGCCGGCGGCCACGTCGGAGCCGCCCTCGGGCTCGGTCAGGGCGAAGGCTCCGATCTTCTCCATACCGGCCATCGGCGGCAGCCACCGGTCCCGCTGCTCCTCCGATCCCAGCCGGTCGATGCTCCCCATCGCCAGCCCGTTGTGCACACCGAAGAACGTGCCCATCGACGGGTCGACGCGGTTCATCTCCAGCACCACGAACCCGGTCAGCAGGCTCCGGGCCCCCCGGTACGGCAGGCCCGCGATGTCCAGCTTGGCCAGCTCCGGGATGAGGTGGTGCGGGAACCGGGCCTGCGTCCACATCTCGTCGGCCACCGGCGCGACCTGCTCGGTCATGAACTGCCGCACCCGGAGCAGGACCTCCTTCTCGGCTTCGTCGAGCAGGTCGGCGTAGTCGTAGAAGTCACCGGTCGTCATCGTGTCGTTCTCCCCTCTGCGGCGTGTGCCCGCTCCTCTGCCCACGGGGGAGGACGTCAACCGGGGCGACCGCCGGGGTGATCACCGGCCCGGGGTGCCGGCGTGCCCGGCCGGGGCCGACAACACGTGAGGCCCGGGGGCGACCCCGGGCCTCACCTGTCATCTACTCATCATCTACTCATCGACGGACCGGTGGCCTCGCGGCCATCGGTGATCGGGCCCCGCCGGTCGCCTCCCGGCCACCGGTCAGAGTCCCGAGCCGATCGGTCACCGGTGCCAGCGCAGCACCTTGACCCAGTCCGGGCGGCTGGAGCTGTCGTCGAGCCTCCGGTCGCCGTCGAAGACGGCGCGGAACTCACCGCTGCGGTACGCGCGGGTCTTGGCGCTGAACTTGCCGTCCCACCGGGTGTCGGCCGAGGTGACGTACTTCCAGCCGCTGTGCTCGTTGCGCCGGTAGTAGATCTCCACCTCCTCGTTGCGCACCCCGTGCCAGTCGCCGTGGCGGTGGGCCAGCAGACGACCGGAGAAGTAGAGCGTGCGGCCCTTGCGGACCGGCTCCGGACCGGCGTCGAATCCGACCAGGCGGGTGTCGGCCTTCCTCCAGCCGTGCACGTACTTGACGGTGAAGCCGGCCGTGTCGGTCAGCTTCTTGCCGTCCTTGTCGTACGCGTCGGCGGTGGCGATCCAGCGGCCCCGGTAGTCGGACTTGTCGAAGCTGGTGACGAAGCGCCACAGCTCGCCGTCACGGTCGAGCTTGGCCTCCTTCGCCACGAGGGTGTGAGGCTCGTCGGTGTCCGGCCGGAGGCGGAGCTCGACGCGCTCCGCCGCGGTGGTGCGGACCTCGATGACGACCCTCGCGTCGCGGTGGCCCCGGACGACGACGGGGTTCGGGCTCACTTCACTGATGTTCACACTGAGCTCGGCCTGGGTGGCGGAGGCCGTACCGGCTCCGGCGACCAGGACGAGGGAGGCACCCGCGGCGGTGGCCAGGGCGCCGGCGGCGATTCTCTTGAACAAGGTCATTCCTTTCCCCGTTGCTTCGGAAGCGACGCTCGGGTGATCGCTTCCGTTCGGTTAACGCGCGGGTACGAAGGGAGAGGTGAGATAAAAGCTCCGTAAATCAGGCGTCAAGTATCTAAATGATCACGATTTGGTCGCAAGATCGCAGGTCGACTGAGATTTTTTCGGGAGGGCCCGACCGCCGGAAAAAACCCGGAAACTGTCCGATTTGCCGGGAATATGAGTTGTGGGGAGCTTCGAAACCCGTTCGGCATCCGCGCCGGAGGCCGGTAGCGTTCCCCTCATGAGCGCCACCATCGTCGCCAAGGACCTGGCCGCCGGACACGGTGATCGCGCCCTGTTCTCCGGTCTGGATCTGGTCGTCGCCCCGGGCGACGTCGTCGGCCTGGTCGGCGTGAACGGGGCGGGCAAGTCCACCCTGATGCGGATCCTCGCCGGGCTGCTCCCTCCCGAGCACGGGGCCGTACGGCTCAGCCCGCCCACGGCGACGGTCGGCTACCTCCCTCAGGAGCGCGAGCGCCGGACCGGTGAGACGGTCGCCGCCTTCCTGGCCCGGCGGACCGGGGTGGCCGACGCGCAGCGCGCCCTGGACACCGCGACCGAGGGGCTGGTCGAGGGCCGCACCGGAGCCGACGACGAGTACGCGGTCGCACTGGAGCGGTGGCTGACCCTGGGCGGAGCCGACCTGGAGGACCGCGCCGCCGAGGTCGTCGCCGACCTCGGCCTGTCGGTGAGCCTCGACCGCCCGATGACGGCCCTGTCGGGCGGCCAGGCCGCCCGCGCCGGCATGGCCTCCCTGCTGCTCAGCCGCTACGACGTCTTCCTGCTCGACGAGCCCACCAACGACCTGGACCTGGACGGCCTGGAGCGGCTCGAACGCTTCGTCACCGGCCTGCGCGCCGGGACGGTCCTGGTCAGCCACGACCGCGAGTTCCTGGCCCGGACGGCCAACCGGATCGTCGAGCTCGATCTGGCCCAGCAGCAGGTCCGTGCCTACGGCGGCGGCTACGAGGCCTACCTCGCCGAGCGTGAGGTCGCCCGGCGGCACGCACGCGAGGAGTACGAGGAGTACGCCGAGAACGTGGCCGAGCTCAAGGCCCGCGCGCTGAAGCAGCGCAACTGGATGGAGAAGGGCGTCAAGAACGCCCGGCGCAAGATGCCCGACAACGACAAGATCGGCCGCAACGCCCGCGTCGAGACGACCGAGAAGCAGGCCGCCAAGGCCCGCCAGACCGAGCGGCTGATCGAGCGCATGGAGGTGGTCGAGGAGCCGCGCAAGGAGTGGGAGCTGCGCATGGAGATCGCCGTGGCGCCCCGGGCCGGGGCGGTCGTGGCGACGCTGCGCGAGGCGGTCGTACGGCGCGGCGCGTTCACCCTCGGCCCGGTGGACCTCCAGATCGGCTGGGCCGAGCGGGTGGCGATCACCGGGGCGAACGGCTCGGGCAAGACCACGCTGCTGGCCGCCCTCCTGGGCCGCCTCCCGCTTCAGGGGGGTCACGCCGCCCTCGGTCCCGGCGTGGTCGTCGGCGAGGTGGACCAGGCGCGCGGGCTCTTCCTCGGCGAGGAGGCGCTGCTGGACGCCTTCGCCTCGGCCGCGGGCGGGATGGTCCCGGCGGAGGTCCGTACGCTCCTGGCCAAGTTCGGCCTGCGCGCGGCCCACGTGCTCCGCCCCGCCGCGACCCTCTCCCCGGGTGAGCGCACCCGGGCCGCCCTCGCGCTGCTCCAGGCGCGGGGGGTGAACCTGCTCGTCCTGGACGAGCCGACCAACCACCTGGACCTGCCCGCCATCGAGCAGATGGAGTCGGCGCTGGCCTCCTACCCGGGCACGCTCCTGCTGGTCACCCATGACCGCCGGATGCTGGAGGCCGTCCACACCACCCGCCGTCTCCACGTGGAGGACGGAAAGGTCAGGGAGGTCTGAGGCGACCTCCCTCCCTCCGGCGGTCCGGCGTGAGGCGGGGCGGGTGGGTCAGCGGCCCAGCTTGAGGTAGAGGCTGTAGGCGCGGTCGCCGAGGTAGGGCGAGGAGTTCCAGACGGTGGCGCCGTCGTAGTCCATCCACCTCATGCTCTGCACGCCGACGAGGTAGCCGGTCCCGGTGGCCGCGGAGTAGCCCCGGACCCACGGGCCGCCGCTGGAACCGCCGTTGAGCGTGCAGCGGGCGAACCGGTGCTGGGAGATGCCGGCGGAGGCCACCCGGTAGAGCGCGGTGGTCTGCCCGCAGCTGACCACCTTCGTGCCGGCCCACGGATGCTCGGCGGGGTAGCCGAAGATCCGCATGCCGACCTTGGCGGGCTGGTTCCACAGGATGCCCTGGGCGCCGACCACGTTCGCGATGTTCTTGCCGCGGAGCTTGGCGACGGTCACGAACGCGTAGTCGAAGTCGGGGTCGTACCGCTTGGCCCACTCGGGTTCGATGACCACCTTGGTCAGGGACCAGACGCCGAAGGGCTTGACGTGCCGGCCCCCGCTGGAGGAGTAACCGGGGATGAAGATCCAGTTCCTGACCCACCGGCCTTCGCCGTACACGCAGTGCGCGGCGGTGGCCAGCAGGTTGCGGCCCCGGGAGTTCACCACGCTCGCCGAGCACGAGTAGTCCTGGCCGCCCAGGGTGAAGAAGACCCTGCCGATGCTGCGCGGCTGCGCCGTCGTCCTCCTGAAGGCCAGCGGCTCGACGGTCTTGGCCGTCGCGGCCGGCACGCCGATCCGCCGGAAGGCGGGGGTGGAGCTGCCCTTGCGCGGGGCGGCCGGGCGGGCCGCGTTCATCCGGGCGGTGGTCCAGTAGCCGGAGACCGCGCTCAGGGCGGTCGTCTCCGACACGGAGTGGCTGATGGGCTCGGGGCCGACGACGGACTGGGGGCCGCTGATGGGCTGGGGGCTGACGAGGGCGAGGGAGAGCACGAGGGCGAGCATCGAAGTCCTAGGGTCAGGGATCCGTAAAGCGGACATAAATCTATAAAACGCCCTTATGTGCTCATACCATCTAAGTGAAGATCTACCAAGCGGGCGTCGTGCCGGCCCCTGCGGCCATGGGGTCGGTGGCCCGAGAATTTGACCTCAAGTGCGCTCGAGGTTGCAGGCTGACGGGCGACACGCCGCGCAGCCAGGAGTAACGCCATGCTCGACATCGCCGTCATCACCGCCACCAGTCCCGAGGGCCGCTCGGGGGCGAACGTGAGCCGGTGGTTCCTCGGGCAGGCCGGGCTCCGCACGGATCTGAACGCGGACGTCATCGACCTCAACCGGATCGCGCTGCCGCCGCTCCATCCCCGGCGCCCGCCCGCCGAGACCGACGCGGCCACGCGGGAGCTCGCCGCCCGGATCGGCGCCGCCGACGGGTTCGTGGTGATCACGCCTGAGTACAACCATGCCTACCCGGCCGCGCTCAAGCTGGCCGTCGACGCGGTCCGGCACGAGTGGGCCGCCAAGCCCGCCGGGTTCGTCTCGTACGGCGGGCAGTCCGGCGGCCTGCGGGCCGTGGAGCAGCTCCGGCTCGTCTTCGCCGAGCTGCACGTGGTCACCCTGCGCGACACCGTGAGCTTCCACCGGGTGGAGAACCAGTTCGACGCGGCGGGAGAGCCGGTCGATCCGGCGGGGGTCAACGGGGCGGCCAAGGTCCTGCTGGACCAGCTCATCTGGTGGGGCACCGCGCTGCGGGAGGCCCGGGCGGCCAGGCCGTACGACGTCTGAACCGGCCCGGCCGCGCACCCGCTGAGCGGGGGAGACGGGGGCGGGAGGGCCGGGTGAAGGCCGAAACACGGGTGAAATCTCCCACACGAGAAGATGTGACGAGTTCTATCCTGATTTGGGGGATTTGTGGTCAGCGCTCTCGATCATCGCTACCGGGGCGAGCACCCCATCCGCACACTCGTCTACCTCTTCGCGGAGGAACGCCTCAAGCTCCTCGTCGCGGTCTTCGCCTTCCTGGTCAAGCACAGCCCCATCTGGGTCCTGCCGTTCGTCACCGCCAACATCATCGACGTCGTGGAGGGCCGCGGCGGCGTCGCGAGCCTGTGGGTCAACACGGGGGCGCTGCTGGCCCTGCTCCTGCTGAACTACCCCCTCCACCTCCTGTACGTGCGCTGCCTGCACGGAGCGATCCGGCGGGTGGGCACGAGCCTGCGCTCGGCGCTCTGCCGGCGCATGCAGCACCTGTCCATCGGTTACCACTCGCGGGTCAGCGCCGCCGTACTGCAGACCAAGGTCATCCGTGACGTCGAGAACATCGAGCAGACCAGCCAGCAGACCAGCGACATGGGACTGTCCGCGCTGACCACGCTGGCGGGCGGCCTGGTGATGGTGGCCTTCCGGGTGCCGCTCGCGATCCCGGTCTTCCTGGTGGTCGTGCCCGCCGCCGCGTTCCTGGTCATCAGGCTCCGTACCCGCATGCGCGAGGACAACGAGAGCTTCCGCCGCGAGGTCGAGAAGATGTCCGCCCGGGTCAGCGAGATGACCACGCTGATCCCCATCACGCGGGCGCACGGCCTGGAGCGCGACGCGCTGCACCGGGTCGACGGCACCCTGACCAGGGTGCTGCGCAAGGGGCTCCGGCTCGACCTGCTCAACGGCAGCTTCGGCGCGCTGGCCTGGATCCTGCTCAACACGATCGGCGCCGCCGTCCTGGCCGGCTCCGCGCTCGTGGCCTACTACCGGGTCATCCCGATCAACGTCGGGGACGTGGTCATGCTGAGCACCTTCTTCCCCATCCTCACCTCGGCGGTCACCTCCCTGCTCAGCCTGACTCCGGTGATCAACAAGGGGCTGGCGTCGGTGCGGTCGGTCGGCGAGGTGCTCCAGGCCCCCGACCTGGAGCACAATGCGGGCAAGACCGAGGTGACCGCGGTCCGGGGCGAGGTGGAGTTCCGCGACGTCGCGTTCGGCTACGGCGAGGACGGCGCGGCCCCGGCCGTACGGGACTTCACCCTCAAGGTGGCCCCCGGCGAGACGATCGCCCTGGTCGGGCCGTCCGGGGCGGGCAAGTCGACCGTGCTCAACCTCGTCATCGGCTTCCTGCGGCCCACCGCGGGCAGGATCCTGCTCGACGGGCGGGACATGGAGACCCTGGACCTGCGCACCTACCGACGCTTCCTGTCGGTCGTGCCGCAGGAGTCCATCCTGTTCGAGGGCAGCATCAGGGAGAACGTCACCTACGGCCTGCCCGAGGTGTCCGAGGAGCGGGTACGGCGGGCGCTGGAGGACGCCAACGCGACGGAGTTCGTCGACCGGCTCCCGGACGGGCTCGACACGGTCGTCGGAGAGCGGGGCGCCCGGCTGTCGGGCGGGCAGAGGCAGCGCCTGGCCATCGCCCGCGCCCTGATCCGCGACCCGCGCGTGCTGATCCTGGACGAGGCGACCTCCGCGCTGGACACCCGGTCCGAGGCGCTCATCCAGCAGGCGCTGGCCCGCCTGGTCGCCGGGCGCACGGTCTTCGTCGTCGCCCACCGCCTGTCCACCATCCGGGGCGCCGACCGCATCGTGGTGATGCGGGACGGCGGGATCGAGGAGATCGGCACCCACGAGGAACTGGTACGGCTGCGCGGCGTCTACGCCGGGCTCCAGGGCGCCCAGCTCGCCTGACCCGCCGGAGGGGTCCGGCCGCCCGCAGTCCGGCGGCCGGACGCACGCCCCCGTGATGCGTGCGGGCCGTCGGCCGGACTGCGGGCGGCGCGGTGGTGGCGCCGGGCCACCGGACGGGAGACTCCTACCGGTGAGCTGCGGACAACACCGGACACGGGGGTTCTTTCGGACATGGCTGGAGGTGGGCCGGTCCGAGAGAGGGGCCTCCCATCAGAGGATCATCCTTGCGTACCGGACGCGGGGGGCCGTAGTGCGTGGTGCGCCGGGTGGCCATGCACGGCGCATCCCCATAAGGTGCATTCTGCATATTGTCTGAAAAACGGGGTGGTGATAGCAGGGGATGGGAGGGAGCGGGGGCCCGAGGGCCGGAGCGCTGCCGCCACTGGTCGGCGCGTGCTCCCCGGTGCTCTTCGTCCTGCTCGGCGCGGTCAGCGCCTTCGTCGCCCTGTTCCGCATGGAGCCCATGCCGGTCGGCGGGGCGCCCATGTCCGCGTTCCTCGTCATCGCCGTCTACGCGGCGCAGGTGCTCGTCGCCCTGCGCGGACGGTCCTGGCGGGCCGTCGCCGTCCAGGGAGTCCTCTGCTGGGCCCCGGTGGTCGTCTTCCGGGGGAACTGGGTGGTCCTGGACGGGTTCCTGGCCGCGGCCGTCCTGGGGGCCGGCCACCGCGTGCTCCGGTGGCCGCTGTTCGTCCTGGCCGCCGCCGCCGGGACGGCGCTGCACGCCCGGGTGTTCCCGATGCCGTGGCCCGAGGCGGGTCAGGAGCTCGCGGCCCTGTGGACCATCCTCAACGTCGGAGCCTTCGCCTACGGCGTCCCGCGCCTGGCCGGGCTGGTCAGGCGGCTCCACGAGACCCGCGACGAGCTGGCGCGCCTGGCGCTGGTGCAGGAGCGCCTGCGGTCCTCCACCCGGCTGCACGAGGTCCTCGGCGCGAGCCTGGCCACCGTCACCGTCACCCTCGGCAGGACCTCCCGGCGTCTGCACGCCGCCCTGAGGGTTCACGAGACGGCCTCCCGCGTCCCCGTGACGCCGGGAGCCCGGCGGCAGGACTGGGACGCTCCCGCGGTGATCCCGGCCGCGGCGCTCCACGGGGTGGAGACCGGTCTGGAGACGGTCTCCGCGCTGGCACGCGAGACGCTCTCCCGGGTCCGGGAGACGGCCGACAGCTACCGCGAACCGGTGGTGTCCCCGCCGGACGAGGACGGTGACGCCCCGCGGGCGGGATGGATCGTCATCGGCATGTCGGCGGCGGCCCTGGTGATCTGGCCGATCCTCGACATCCCCCACCACCGGATCGTCGCCCTCACCGTTCTCGTGGCGATCGCGGCGGTCCACATCACCATGGTCGCCCGCCCGCACCGGGCCGGATGGCTGCTGCCGCTCCAGGCTCTCCTGGCCCTCGCGCCCCTGCCCCTTTTCGGCCCGGACTGGATGGCGGCGACGGCCCTGCTCGGCGCGTCGATCCTGGTCGCGCAGGGCGGCCCGGGGGCCTGGCCGCTGGCCGCGGCGGCCGGGGCGCTCGGCGCCTTCTGGCCCCAGGCCGGAATGGACGGGATCGACCATCTCCACCGGCTCCTGCCGACCTGGCTGTGGATCATCGCCTTCGCCGTCCTCTCCCAGCTGACCCGGCTCCTGATCGATCTGGCCGACGCGCGGGCGCGCGTGGTGCGGATGACGGTCCTCACCGAGCGCCTGCGCGTCGCCAAGGACGTCCACGACCTCATGGGGTTCGGGTTGTCGGCGGTCGCGCTCAAGTGCGACCTGGCGCGGAGGCTGCTCGCCACCGACCCCGTGGCGGCCCGCGCCCATCTCGCCGAGGCGCTGCGGATCGCCGGGGAGGCCGGGCGGGACCTGGCCTCGCTGGCCCGCGGCGACCGGGAGCTGTCGCTGGAGGAGGAGATCGCCGCGGCCCGCCGGGTCCTCGCCTCCGCCGGGATCGAGGTGCGGGCCGGGATCTCCGGCGCCGTCCCGGCCTGTACGGGGTCGGTGCTGGCCCCGGTCCTGCGCGAGGCCGTGACCAACATCCTGCGTCACAGCGCCGCGCGCCGTGTCGTCATCACCTGCGTGACCGACGGCCCCGTACGGCTCCGCGTCACCAACGACGGAGCCGCGGCCTCTTCCGCCGCCCGGGAGGGCACCGGCCTGGCCAACCTGGAGGCCCGGGTCTCGGCCGTCGGCGGGAGGCTCCTCACGGAGCGGGAATGCGACCGTTTCAGCGTGGTGGCCGTGGTGCCGGTCCCGCAGCAGGGAGCGGCGGCCCCGCGGGGGGAGGCGCCGGTCCCGCGGGAGGAGCCGCCGCCCGGCTGAGGACGGCGTGGGGGCGGACCGCCGTCAGAGCCACCCGGCCTCGGTGGCGATCCGTACGGCGTCCATCCGGTTGCGCGCGTTCAGCTTGCTCACCGCCGAGGCGAGGTAGTTGCGCACGGTGCCGTGGGAGAGGAACAGCTCCGCGGCGACCTGGGCGGGCTCGGCCCCGGACGCGATCAGCCTCAGCACCTCGGTCTCCCGGGAGGTGAGCGGGTTGTCCGGCGCGTCCAGCGCCGCCACCGCCAGCCGCGGGTCCACCACCCGCTCACCGGCCACGACGTCGCGGATCGCGGCGACCAGCCGGACCGGATCGCTGTCCTTGGGGAGGAAGCCCGCCACGCCCGCGCCGAGCGCCCGCCGCAGGTGGCCGGGCCGGCTCAGCGCGGTCAGGATGATCGTGCGGCAGGCGGGCAGGCGCTCCGCGAGCTCGGCGGCGGCGGTGATCCCGTCGATCCCGGGCAGGTCGATGTCCAGCACGGCGACGTCCGGAGTGTGCTCCAGCGCGGCGGGCAGGATGTCGTCGCCGCGACCCACCCGGGCCACGACGGTGAGATCGACTTCGAGGTCGAGCAGGGCGGCCAGAGCCTCCAGCAGGATGCGCTGATCCTCGGCCAGTAGAACCTTGATCACTATGCGATTTTGCCACCTTTGTTCGGGTAGAGGGCGGGCAAAGGAGGCAGACCATGCGAGCACTGGGAATCGACATCGGAGGATCCGGAATCAAGGGCGCCCCGGTCGACCTGGAGCGGGGCGAGCTGATCGAGGAGCGCTTCCGGATTCCGACCCCCGTTCCGGCCGTACCCGAGGCGGTGGCGGAGGTGGTCGGGCGGATCGCCGGGCACTTCTCCTGGATCGGGCCGGTCGGGGTGACCTTCCCCGGGGTCGTGCTGGACGGCATCACCATGACCGCCGCCAACCTGGATTCCGGATGGATCGGGACGGACGCGCGAGGACTGTTCTCCGCCGCGACGGGGCGACCCGTGGCCGTGCTCAACGACGCCGACGCGGCCGGACTCGCCGAGGTGGCGGCCGGCGCCGCCAAGGGGGAGGCGGGCGTGGTGCTGATGCTGACGTTCGGCACCGGGATCGGCAGCGCTCTGTTCATCGACGGGCGGCTGGTGCCCAACACCGAGCTCGGACACCTCGAGCTCGGCGGCAAGGAGGCCGAGAAGCGGGCGTCCGACCACGCTCGGGAGCATCACGACCTGAGCTGGAAGGAGTGGGCGGAACGGGTGGAGGACTATCTCCGCCACGTCGAGATGTTGTTCTCACCCTCGCTGATCATCATCGGCGGCGGGGTCAGCAAGAAGTCCGAGAAGTTCCTGCCGCTGGTGAGGGTCCGTACCCGGGTCGTGCCGGCCGCGCTCCTCAACAGCGCCGGGATCGTCGGGGCCGCGATGGCCGCCGCGGCGCTGTAGCCGCAGCCCTTCGAGCAGCCGCAGCCCTTCGACGGTCTTGTCCGGCACATGCGGAAAGGCCGTTCAGACTTTGATCGTGTTTTGCCGGACACGTCCTCTGGCCTGGGTAGGTAGCCGAAGCCAGGAGATCGGAGCCGACGGGACGGGGAGACACGATGCGGCCGATGGATGTTGCCGGGCGTTGGGTCGGTACGGCGGTCGCCGCGATCACGGTGGCGTCGTTCCCCGCCGGGGCGGCGTTCCCGGCAGCGGTGCCTTCCGCAGGCGCGGTTTTCTCCGGTGATGCGGTGTTCTCCGGTGACGCGGCGGTTCCGCGGGCGGCGGCCTCGCCCGCGGCGGCGGAGGACGTGGAGGTCTCGCCGTCCCGGGTCGAGGCCGGCGGGAGCCTCGAGGTCACCGCGCACGACTGCGGAGCACCGGCCGTCGCCACGTCGGAGGTGTTCCAGGCCGATGCCGAGCTCACCGGCGGAAGTGAGGGCAACCCGTCCGGATCCGCCCGGGTCTCCTCCGGGGCCGAACCCGGCCGCCAGGTCGTGGAGGTCGTCTGCGAGGGCAACGGCGTCACTCTCTACGGAACCTTCGAGGTCGTCGGCGGAGACGGCCCGGACACCGGCGGCGGCGGCCTCGCCCTGTCCGGCGGCATGACGGACGGCGGGACCGGCGCGACGGGCGGGGAGGGCGGAGCGGCGAAGATCTGGGCCGTCGGCGGGACCGTCGCCGGGCTCGCCGGCGGCGCGCTGCTCCTGCTACGGCGGCGCCGGAACGCGAGGTGAGGGACGCCGGGAGAGCCGTCCCGGCGCTGGGTCTCGTGATGGTCCTGCTGGTCGCGGGGTGCCGGGGGGTGACGGGCGAGGAGGCGGACCCGGCTCTGGTCCGCTCTCTGCCGACCGCCGCGCCCGTGCCGCCGGCGGGATCCGCCGCCTCCCCGTCGCCGGGGAGGGCGGACAGGCCGGCGGACCCCGGGGGCGCCGGCACGGCCGGGACGCCCGCCCGCAAGAAGAGGGGCACCGGGTCCGCCCCGAGGTCCGGCTGGCCGGACCCGCTGCCCGGCTGGCCGGGCCCGGCCGAACCGGTGGCGCTCGTGGTCCCGCGGGCCGGGGTCAACGCCCCGATCACCTGGATCGGCCCGGCGCACGACGGGGTGCTGGACGCGCCGCCGCTCCGGCGGGCCGACCTCGTGGGATGGGACCGGTCCGGCCCGGCGCCGGGCGAGGCCGGTCCGGCGGTCATCGTCGGCCACCTCGACACCAGGACCGGTCCCGCGGTGTTCGCCCGGCTGCCGGGTGTCGCGCGGGGCGACGCGGTGGCCGTGGTCCGCTCGGACGGGACCGTGGTGGTCTTCCGGGTGTCGTCGGTCGAGCGGGCCCGCAAGGAGGCCTTCCCGGTGAGCCGGGTCTACCGGGTCCTGCCGTACCCGACGATCAGGCTCGTGACCTGCGGGGGCCGCTACGACCACGAACGCCAGTCCTACGAGGACAACCTGATCGTCTACGGCGACTTCGCCGCCTGGTACCGGCTGTCGGACTTCCCCGGCGGGTGAGGCGGACCGGACGCGTCCCGGGGGCCGCCCGGACGCGCTCGGCGGGTGGCGGGCCGGTGCCCGGGACGGCTTGCGGGCGGCCGGAACGGCGGGAGGACGGCCGGACGGCGGGCGCGCCGGTGAAACTTTCATCGGGTTGTCCGGACGTTCCTTCAGGTCAGAGTTGGTGAGGACGTCACCGGCCGGCCCGCCGGAGGTTGGGCTCTGTACACACGCCGGAAACATCCGGACGATGGGAGCGCTCCCACCCCCACCTGGAGATGACACCCATGAGAGCACATCCGCGCCGCCAAGCCTGGCGGAACCGGGCTGCGACCACGGCGGCCGTACTGGTCGCCGCGGCGGGCCTCGCCACCGGCCAGGCGGCGACCGCCCACGCGGCCGTCACCTGCGACGTCGCCTACTCCACCAACGACTGGCAGGGCGGCTTCACCGCCAACGTCACCATCAAGAACCTCGGTGACGCGATCGACGGCTGGACCCTCGGCTTCACCTTCACCGCCGGGCAGAAGCTTCAGCAGGGCTGGTCGGCGACCTGGAAGCAGGAAGCGGACAAGGTCACCGCGAAGAACCTCGAGTGGAACGGCAAGCTCGCCACCGGCGCCTCCACCAGCGTCGGCTTCAACGGCTCATGGAGCGGCTCCAACCCCAAGCCGACCGACTTCTCGATCAACGGCGTCGCCTGCGGCGGCCAGCCCCCGGTCAACCAGGCCCCCACCGTCAGCCTGACCAGTCCGGCGAGCGGCTCCACGCACGCCGCGGGCGCGGCCGTGCCGCTCGCCGCGACGGCCTCCGACGACGGCGCGGTCAGCAAGGTCGAGTTCTACGTCGACGGCACGCTCGTCGGCACCGACACCAGCGCCCCCTACTCCCACTCCGCCACCGGCCTGTCCTCCGGCGCCCACACCGCCACGGCCAAGGCCTACGACGACGGCACCCCGGTCCTGAGCAAGGAGAGCGCCGGGGTTCCCTTCACGGTCGGCGGAACGGGCAACCCGTCGATCGTCGCCTCGTCCGCCTCGGTGAGCGTTCCCGAGGGCGGCAGCAAGACCGTCGGGTACAAGCTGAGCCAGGCGCCGTCGGGCAACGTCACGGTCAACCTGACCAAGACCGGTGACGCCGACCTCACCATCGCGCCCTCCTCGCTGACCTTCACCGCCTCCAACTGGAACACCGCGCAGAACGTGACGGTCTCCGCCGCGGAGGACTCCGACGAGAGCAACGGCACCGCCACCATCGCGGCCGCCGCCACCGGTCACACCGGCGTCTCGGTCACCGCGACCGAGGAGGACAACGACGGCGACACGCCGCCGGTCGGCGAGCACGTCGACAACCCCTACGACGGTGCGACCGGCTACGTGAACCCGCAGTGGTCGGCCAAGGCCGCCGCCGAGCCGGGCGGCGACGCGGTGGCGAACATCTCCACCGGCGTGTGGCTGGACCGCATCGCGGCCATCGCGGGCAGCTCCTCGGCCATGGGCCTGCGCGCCCACCTCGACGAGGCGCTCAAGCAGGACGCCGCCAACGGCAACAAGCCGCTGACGATCCAGATCGTCATCTACAACCTGCCCAACCGCGACTGCTCGGCGCTGGCCTCCAACGGTGAGCTGCTCATCGCAGAGAACGGTCTGAACCGCTACAAGACCGAGTACATCGACCCGATCGCCGCGATCATGAAGGACCCGAAGTACGCGGCCCTGCGGATCGTGACGATCATCGAGATCGACTCGCTGCCCAACCTGGTCACCAACCTCAACGTGGCCAAGTGCCAGGAGGCCAAGGACAGCGGCGCCTACGTCAACGGCGTCCGCTACGCCCTGGACAAGCTGCACGCCATCCCCAACGTCTACACCTACATCGACGCCGCCCACCATGGCTGGATCGGCTGGGACACGAACTTCGGCCCCTCGGCCGAGCTGTTCGCCACCACCGTCGCCGGCACCGCCAAGGGCTTCGACAGCGTCGACGGCTTCATCACCAACACCGCCAACTACTCGGCGCTGAAGGAGCCGCACTTCACCATCAGCACCACCGTCAACGGCCAGACGGTCCGCCAGTCCAGGTGGCTCGACTGGAACTTCTACGTCGACGAGCTCTCCTTCGCCCAGGCCTTCCGGCAGGAGCTGATCCGGCGGGGCTTCAAGAGCAACATCGGCATGCTGATCGACACCTCCCGCAACGGCTGGGGCGGCACCGCCCGCCCGACCAAGCCCAGCACCTCCAACAACGTCGACACCTTCGTCGACGAGTCGCGGGTCGACCGCCGCCTCCACGCCGGCAACTGGTGCAACCAGGCCGGTGCGGGCCTCGGCGAGCGGCCGCAGGCCAACCCGGCCCCCGGCCTGGACGCCTACGTCTGGATCAAGCCTCCGGGCGAGTCCGACGGCTCCAGCAAGTTCATCCCGAACGACGAGGGCAAGGGCTTCGACCGGATGTGCGACCCGACCTACGAGGGCAACGAGCGCAACAAGTTCAACAAGAGCGGCGCCCTGCCGGACGCCCCGATCTCCGGCCAGTGGTTCTCCGCCCAGTTCCGGGAGCTGCTGAAGAACGCCTACCCGCCCGTCCAGTAGCCCCCACCGCTGACACGGCACGGTAGAGCGCGGCCCCGTCGCCCCCGAGAGGGGGCGGCGGGGCCGTACCGCGTGGCGGGGCCGTACCGTACGGCCAGGGCGGAGCGGCGGATATTGGGATGCGTACGGGGAACAAGTCAGGCACCATGGGCGGTTGGCTCCTGACCGATGGGCCGAAAGTATCCTGGCAAGTAACATGGGAACGCCTCCGTTGACATCTCCACTCGCCGAGCTCCACGAGCTCCGCACCCGCCTGCCCGAGCTGACGCTCCGCGACCAGCGGCGGCTGGGGCGGCGACTCGACGGCGTGCGCAAGGTCAGGAACCGCGCGGTCCAGCAGAAGATCGCTGAGGAGGTCGGCGCCGAGATCGGCCGGGCCGAGCAGCGGATCGCCGCGCGGCGCGCGGGCGTGCCGGAGGTGACCTATCCCGAGGCCCTCCCGGTCAGCCAGCGCCGGGACGACATCCTGGAGGCCATCCGCGACCACCAGGTCGTGATCGTCGCCGGTGAGACCGGATCGGGCAAGACCACCCAGCTGCCGAAGATGTGCCTGGAGCTGGGCCTGGGCGTCAAGGGCCTGATCGGGCACACCCAGCCCCGCCGGATCGCGGCCAGGACCGTGGCCGAGCGCGTGGCCGAGGAGCTCGGCACCCCGCTCGGCGACGCGGTGGGCTACAAGGTGCGCTTCACCGACCAGGTGGGCGACGGCACGCTCATCAAGGTCATGACCGACGGCATCCTCCTGGCCGAGCTCCAGGGCGACCGCGACCTCGTCCAGTACGACACGCTGATCATCGACGAGGCGCACGAGCGCAGCCTCAACATCGACTTCATCCTCGGCTACCTCAAGCAACTGCTCCCGCGCCGCCCCGACCTGAAGGTGATCATCACCTCGGCGACCATCGACCCGGAGCGCTTCTCCCGGCACTTCGGCGACGCCCCGATCGTGGAGGTCTCCGGCCGGACCTACCCCGTCGAGGTGCGCTACCGGCCGGTCGGCGAGGACGACGACCAGATCCAGGCCATCGGCGACGCGGTGGACGAGCTCTGCCGGGAAGGGCCCGGCGACATCCTGGTCTTCCTGAGCGGCGAGCGGGAGATCCGCGACACCGCCGACGCCCTGTCCAAACGCAAGGACGTCGAGATCCTCCCGCTGTACGCCCGGCTCTCGGCCGCCGAGCAGCACAGGGTCTTCCAGCCGCACCGGGGCCGCCGGGTCGTGCTGGCCACCAACGTGGCCGAGACCTCGCTGACCGTGCCCGGCATCAAATACGTGGTGGATCCCGGCTTCGCCCGCATCTCCCGTTACAGCCACCGGACCAAGGTCCAGCGCCTGCCGATCGAGGCCATCTCCCAGGCCTCGGCCAACCAGCGCAAGGGCCGCTGCGGCCGCGTCTCCGAGGGCGTGTGCATCCGGCTCTACGAGGAGGAGGACTTCCTCGCCCGGCCGGAGTTCACCGACCCGGAGATCCTCCGTACGAACCTCGCCTCGGTCATCCTGCAGATGACCTCCATCGGCCTGGGCGACATCTCCGCCTTCCCGTTCGTCGAGCCGCCGGATCAGCGCCAGGTCAAGGACGGCATGGACCTGCTGCGCGAGCTCGGGGCGTTCGACGAGGCCAGGCGGATCACCCCGCTGGGCCGCAAGCTCGCCGGGCTCCCGGTGGACCCGCGCCTGGCCCGGATGGTGCTGGAGGCCGACCACAACGGCTGCGTGCGCGAGGTCATGGTCATCGCCGCCGCCCTGTCGATCCAGGACCCGCGCGAGCGTCCGGCCGACAAGCAGCAGGCCGCCGACGAGATGCACCGGCGCTTCGCCGACAAGGAGTCCGACTTCCTGACCTACCTGACCCTCTGGAACTACCTGCAGGACAAGCAGAAGGAGCTGTCCTCCAGCGCCTTCCGCCGGCTGTGCAAGGCGGAGTTCCTCAACTACCTGCGCGTACGCGAGTGGCAGGACGTCTACAGCCAGCTCCGGCAGATGTCGAAGTCGCTCGGTGTCACGCTCAACAGCACGCCCGGCGACGAGCAGAAGATCCACGTCTCCCTGCTGTCCGGTCTGCTGTCGCACATCGGCGTCAAGGACATCGACAAGAAGGGCCCCCAGGACGGCCCGCGCCGTCCCATGACGGAGTACGTCGGCGCCCGCAACGCCCGCTTCGCGATCTTCCCCGGCTCCGCGCTGGCCAAGAAGCAGCCGCTCTGGGTGATGTCCGCCGAGCTGGTGGAGACCTCCCGGCTCTGGGCGCGGGTCAACGCCAAGATCGAGCCCGAGTGGGTCGAGCCGCTGGCCCAGCACCTGATCAAGCGCACCTACTCCGAGCCGCACTGGGAGAAGAAGCAGGCCTCCGTGGTGGCCTACGAGAAGGTCACCCTGTACGGCGTGCCGATCGTGGCCCAGCGCAAGGTCAACTACGGCCGCATCGACCCGGAGACGAGCCGCGAGCTGTTCATCCGGCACGCCCTGGTCGAGGGCGACTGGGAGACCCACCACGCCTTCTTCAGGGAGAACCGCAAGCTCCTTTCGGAGGTCGAGGAGCTGGAGGAGCGCGCCCGCCGCCGCGACATCCTCGTCGACGACGAGACCCTGTTCGACTTCTACGACCAGCGCGTCGGCCAGGAGGTCGTCTCCGGGCGCCACTTCGACTCCTGGTGGAAGAAGGCCAGGCAGGCCGATCCCGACCTGCTCAACTTCGAGAAGTCGATGCTCATCAGCGAGACGGCCGGGGACGTCAGCCAGCGCGACTATCCCGACGTCTGGCGGCAGGGCGGCCTGCGCTTCCCGCTGACCTACCAGTTCGAGCCGGGAGCCGACGCCGACGGCGTCACCGCGCACATCCCGCTCTCGCTGCTCAACCAGGTCAACGTCGAGGGCTTCGACTGGCAGATCCCCGGCCTGCGCGAGGAACTGCTCACCGCGCTCATCCGCTCCCTGCCCAAGAACATCCGGCGCAACTTCGTGCCCGCCCCCAACTACGCCAAGCAGGTGCTCCAGCGGGCCAAGCCCACCCAGGAACCGCTGCTGGCCGTACTGGAGCGGGAACTGCTGAACCTCACCGGCATCCAGGTCCCGCGCGAGGCCTGGCAGCTCGAGAACGTCCCCGACCACCTGAAGATCACCTTCCGGGTGGTCGACGGCCGCAAGCACAAGCTCGCCGAGAGCAAGGACCTGGCCGAGCTCAAGCGGCGGCTGGCCCCCAAGCTCCGCCAGACCCTCTCCAAGGCCGCCGGGATCGAGCAGTCGGGCCTGACCACGTGGAGCGTGGGCGCGCTGCCCAGGACGTTCGAGCAGCGGCGGATGAAGGCCTACCCGGCCCTGGCCGACGAGGGCGCCAGCGTGGCCGTGCGCATGTTCGAGACCGAGGCCGAGCAGCGCCGCGCCATGTGGGAGGGCACCCGCAGACTGCTGCTGCTCAACACCCCCTCCCCGGCCAAGTGGATCCTCGGCCGCCTGGACAACCAGGCCAAGCTGACGCTCAGCCGCAGCCCGCACGCCGGAGCCACGGCGCTGTTCGACGACTGCGTCGCCTGCGCCGCCGACAAGCTCATGGGCGAGTACGGCGGGCCGGTCTGGGAGGAGTCCGCCTTCACCGCCCTGCACGACAAGGTCCGCGCCGAGCTGTTCGACACCGCCGCCGAGGTGGTCGACCGGGTCCGGAGCATCCTGGCGGTCTGGCACGGCCTCGGCACCCGTCTGGCCGAGGCGCGCCCCACCCCCGCCGTGGAGGACATCCGCGAGCAGGTCGGGAACCTGGTCTACCCCGGCTTCGTCACCGCCACCGGCCACCGGCGCCTGCCCGACCTGCTGCGCTACCTGAGGGCGGCCGAGCGCCGCCTGGAGAAGCTCCCCGACGATCCGTACCGGGACGAGGAGCGCATGCACAAGGTCCACGACATCGAGGACGAGTATCACGACCTGCTGGACAAGCTCCCGCCCGCCCGCCGCGGCGACGAGGAGGTCCAGAAGATCCGCTGGATGATCGAGGAGCTCCGGGTGAGCTACTTCGCCCAGACTCTCGGCACGCCGTACCCCGTCTCCGACAAGCGCATCCGCAAGGCGATGGAGAGCATCGACCTGGGCAGCTCCTTCCAGCGTTAGCCCGCCTCCCGGCCGCCCCCGCCGCGCCGGGGGATATCCGGGTGCACCGGTCTGCCGTGAGGGGGGCCGGTGGGTGCCGGCTCGGTGGGTGTCGCTTCAGTGGATGTTGACGGGGCGGTAGGCGCGGAAC
>NZ_BMQP01000010.1 GCF_014648175.1 Planobispora rosea | reverse complement strand
GAGAGTGATCTTCAACGAACGCTCACTCTCTTGGAGGACGTTTCGCAACAGTCACTAAGCCGTGGAGATTTCAGGACCGGCTGAGTTCCTCCTCCAGGGCGGCAGGAGTGGTCACGGGCAGTCTGCAGGTGAAGCCCCGGCAGACGTAGGCCGCCGGGGAGCCGTTCACCAGACCACGTCCCGCGAGCAGGGGAACGCTGGACAGGCCGGGCTCGCCGAGGGCGACGACCAGGCCCGGGAGGGTGGACGACAGGGCGGTTCGGTGCAGGGCGGCGGTGGCGGGATCGTCGCGGGGGCCGACCACGGCCACCTCGACGGGACCGGAGACGGCGGCCTGCGCCACAGCCAGGCCCCACCCGGCGAACCGGGCGTGGCGGGCGGCCAGGACGCTCACCGTGCCCAGCGCCGCCTCCGCCGCCTCGCGGTGCCGGGCCGATCCCGTCAGCGCCGCGTGTGACAGCAGCGCCCCGGCGGCGGCGAACTGGCCGGAGGGGGTCGCGTTGTCCGTGGGGTCCTGCGGGCGCTGGAAGAGGCGCTCGGCGTCGTCGGCGGTGTCGAAGAACCCGCCGGAGCCGTCGGGGAAGTGGGTGAGGACGGTCTCCAGCAACTCGTCGGCCCGCTGGAACCAGCGTGTCTCCCCGGTCACCCCGTACAGGGTGAGCAGGCCCTCGGCCAGGTCCGCGTAGTCCTCCAGCACGCCGGCGTTGCTTCCGGCCCGTCCGTCGCGGGAGGTGCGCAGCAGCCGGACGGTCCCGGAGACGCCGGCGGTCTCCGCGCTGTCCGGGTTACCCAGGCCGCCGGGGCCGCTCGCGTCCTGGATGTGCAGCTCGTCCAGAAGGACGGCCGCCGTCCGCGCCGCCTCCACCAGGTCGGGCCGGTCGAACAGGGCACCCGTCTCGGCGAGGGCGGCGATGGCCAGGCCGTTCCAGGCGGCGACCACCTTGTCGTCGCGGCCGGGCCGTACCCGGTGGGAGCGGGCCTGGAGCAGGGCGGCGCGGACCCGCTCGAACCGTGCGGGGTCGTCCGGGTCGGACAGCAGTTGCAGCACCGAGGTGCCGTGCTCGAACGTCCCGGCGCCCGTGACCTCGAACACCCCGGCGGCCCAGTCGCCGTCCTCCTCGCCGAGGAGCTCCTGGAGCTCGTCCACGGTCCAGACGTAGAACTTGCCCTCGACGCCCTCGCTGTCGGCGTCGAGCGCCGAGGCGAAGCCGCCCTCCGGGGTGCGCATCTCGGCCAGCAGGAAGGAGGCGGTCTCCAGCGCCACCCGTCTGGCCAGGTCCGAGCCGGTGGAGCGCCACCAGTGCGTGTAGACCCGCAGCAGCAGCGCGTTGTCGTAGAGCATTTTCTCGAAGTGCGGCACCACCCACTCGGCGTCCACGCTGTAGCGGGCGAACCCGCCGCCGAGCTGGTCGTAGATGCCGCCCCGGGCCATGGTCTCCAGCGTCCGCCCGGCCATCGACAGTGCCGTCTCCGCCTCGGGCGTCCCGGCGGCGGCGCCGTACCGCAGCAGGAACTCCAGGGCCATCGAGGGCGGGAACTTGGGGGCGTCGCCGAATCCGCCGCGGCCGGGGTCGAAGGAGGCGGCCAGGTTCCGGACCGCCCCGGTGAGGATCTCCTGTGTGGGCAGCGGGCCCGCCGGGAACGCCGCGTGCTCGCTCAGCGCCTCGACGATCTTCCCGCTCTGGGTGAGGACGGCCTCGCGGTCGCCGTTCCAGGCGTTCGACACTCCGGTCAGCAGGCGCTGGAAGTGAGGCCGGGGGAAGTAGGTGCCGGTGTAGAAGGGCTGGCCGTCCGGGGTGGCGAAGACGGTCATCGGCCACCCGCCGTGACCGGTCATCGCCTGCGTGGCGTTCATGTAGACGGCGTCGACGTCCGGCCGTTCCTCGCGGTCCACCTTGACGTTGACGAAGTGCTCGTTCATCAGTGTGGCCGTTTCCTCGTCCTCGAAGGACTCGTGGGCCATGACGTGGCACCAGTGGCAGGCCGAGTAGCCCACACTGATCAGCAGCGGTACGTCCCGGCGCCTGGCCTCGTCGAAGGCGTCCTGGCCCCACTCGAACCAGTGGACCGGGTTGTCGGCGTGCTGCAGCAGGTAGGGACTTGTGGCGTCCTTGAGCCTGTTCATCAAGCGCTCCTGGGTGCGTGGTGCGTGTGCTCTCGCGGCGCGAGGCGTTGAGGGCCGTGCCAGAGAGTCTTTCCCGGATGGGGCCGTTCCAGCTAAACGGGGAGGCGGATACCGCGGATACCGCGGACACCTGGCCGGGAGGGCCGGTGCGGCGCCATCCCGGGGGCCGTCCGGACGGACGGGGCGTCCCGGGCGTCCCATGGGCCGTCCCGGCTGCGGGAAGTTCGCAGGTTCGGCAAAACGTGCCCTGTTTCTCCCCTATCTCTCTTACCTCATCAGTGAGGTACTAGATGCGCAAGAACTAACAAAAAGGACGAACGGCTCCTTAGTCGCTTGGGCTAGGCAGGTCCGTGTAACGGGTGTGTAATGTTTCACTGTCTTCCCGCTCGCCCCCTCTGAGGGGATGTACCTTTGCCGCGTTAGAATTCGCTTGAGTTCTCACTTTTCTTTACATCCCCCCGATCCAGGCTCCTGTCGTGCCTGGTCGGCCCATAGAGCGGTTTGAGGATATGAACGCGACGGATGAGAAGCAGACCGAAATCGCATCGGATGTCCGGGATCTGCGTGATGTCCCGCTCTCGCTCGTCCGTGAGGCTGAGTTCGACGAGATCGTGCGCAGGCTCCTTCCCGACGCGTCGGAGATCCGGCGCGTTCCGGTGGCTGCCTTCAACTCGTCGATCTGACGGGCGGGGAGGGCCACCGCCATGAGCGGGCCCTTCGTGCCGTTCCGGCAGTTCGTCCTCAAGGTCCACAGCCGGTGCGACCTCGCGTGCGACCACTGTTACGTCTATGAGCACGCCGACCAGAGCTGGCGCGGCAGACCCAAGGTGATCTCCGACGAGATCGTCTTCTGGGCCGCACTGCGTATCGCCGAACACGTCAAGGAACACGGGCTCGACACCGTGCACGTGGTCATGCACGGCGGCGAGCCGCTGCTGGCCGGGCGTGACCGGCTCGGCCGGATCGCGGCCGAGCTCCGGTCCCGGCTCGGCGGGCTCTGCGAGCTCGACCTGCGCATCCACACCAACGGTGTCCTGCTCGACGAGCGTTTCTGCGAGGTGTTCGCCGAGTACGGGATCAAGGTCGGCGTCTCGCTCGACGGCGACCGGGCGGCCAACGACAGGCACCGGCGCTTCGCCGACGGCCGCAGCAGCTACGACCTGGTCGTCCGCGCCGTCGAAATGCTGCGCTCCCGGCCCGAGCTGTACGCCGGGCTGCTGTGCACGATCGACGTGGCCAACGACCCGGTCGCGGTCTACCGCGCGCTCGCCGCGCTCGACCCGCCTCACATCGACTTCCTCCTCCCGCACGCCACGTGGGACGACCCGCCGCCGCGCCCGGCGCCCACCGCCTACGCCGACTGGCTGATCACCGTCTTCGAGGCGTGGACGGCCGAGGGCGGTTCCCCGCCGGTCAGGATGTTCGAGTCGATCATCAGAACCCTCGGCGGCGGGTCGAGTCTCACCGAGTCGCTCGGCCTGCAACCGTCCGACCTGGTCGTCATCGAGACCGACGGGAGCTACGAGCAGGCCGACTCGCTGAAGACGGCCTTCGACGGGGCGCCCGGGACCGGCCTGCACGTGTTGCGCCACACCCTCGACGAGGTCGCCCGGCACACCGGCATCCTGGCCCGGCAGCAGGGCCTCGACGGTCTCTGTGACGAGTGCCGGGCGTGTCCGGTCGTGGACAGCTGCGGGGGCGGGCTCTACGCCCACCGCTACCGGACCGGTTCGGGCTTCGCCAACCCCAGCGTGTTCTCCGCCGACCTGTTCAAACTCATCACCCACATCCGCCGCAGGAAGAGGATGTCCGCTCCCACGCACACCGTTCCCGCCGCCGCCGTCGACGCACTGGCCTCCGGGCGGGGCGGCCGGCACGAGGTCTTCCACCTGGCCGAGTCGCAGCGCAGCCTGCGGCGGGCGTTGCTGGCGGCCGTCAACACGGCCGTCAACCCGGCCGCGAACCCGGCTGCGAACCCGGCTGCGAACCCGGCTGCGAACCCGGCTGCGAACCCGGCTGCGAACCGGACTGTGAGCCCGGCCGCCGGCGACGGAACCGCCGCCCGGGGGGCGTGGGAGCTGATCGCCACGCTGGACGGCACGCATCCCGGCGTGGTCGACGCCGTGCTCGCCCACCCCTACGTGCGGGTCTGGGCCGCCGAGTGCCTGAGGGACCGCGGGCACGCGGGCCATCTGGCCAACGTCGCCGCCGCCGCCGCGATCCGCGCGGGCGTCACCGCCGCCCTCGACGTCCAGGTGCTCGGCGGCTCGGTGCACCTGCCCACGCTGGGCGTCCTGGAGGTGGACCCGGGAGGCGCGGAACCGGGCTCCCGCCGTACGGCGCGGCTGGAGGCGGAGGGGGGCTCCTTCCGGCTCCCCGGGCACGGGGCTCTCGGCGTGATCACTCCGGGTGGCGGCGGGCCGGCCTGGCACCCCGTCCGGCGGCTCTCGGCCGGTGACTTCTCCGTCGCGCTTGAGGACACCGACCCGTTCCGGGACTGCCACCAGTGGCCCGCCGCCGCCCGCCTCACCGGGGAGGAGGCCGCGGCCTGGCAGTCGGCGTTCGAGCGCGCGTGGGCGCTGATCGAGTCCGACCACCCCGAGTACGCCCCGGGCCTGCGCGCCGGGCTCACCACGCTGATGCCGCTCACCCCGGCGCCCGAGGGCCGGGAGGTCAGCTCGACCGCGCGGCACGCCTTCGGCGCCGTCGCCGCGGCGCTGCCCGACGACCCCGCCACGCTCGCGCTCCTCGTCATCCATGAGTTCCAGCACGTCAAGATGGGCGCCATCCTGGACATCCTCGATCTCTACGACGAGAAGGACACCCGGCTGTTCTACGCGCCCTGGCGGGACGACCCCCGGCCGCTGGAGGGCCTGCTCCAGGGCACCTACGCGCACATCGCGGTCACCGACTTCTGGCGGGCCCGCAGGCACTCGGCGCCCGATCCGGCGCAGGCGCAGTTCGCCCGCTGGCGGCGGGACACGGCCGAGGCCATCGAGACGCTCGCCCTGTCCGGCGCGCTGACCCCGCTGGGCGCGCGCTTCGTGGAGAGCATGCGGCACGCGGTCACCCCGTGGCTGGACGAACCGGTCCCGGCGGCGGTCCTGGAGGCCGCGGCCCGTTCCGCGCGCGATCACCGGCGGAGATGGACGGCCGCCACCTCGCCCCCGGGACGCCCGTAATCCCGGAGATCTCCCGATCCCCGCAGGAAACACGGAAAACGCGCGCCTGACACTTTTCCAATAAATGTCGCGTTTCTATAGTGATTCCATACGGGAGGAGGCGGATGACTGCGCCGTACCCTGCGGGGGGTTCTCCAGGGCCGTATTTCTTCCTCAGTTACGCCCACGTCCCCCCGCACGACGGGACGGACTACGGCGATCCCAATCAGTGGGTCGAGAAACTCTTCCGCGCGCTCTGCGACTACATCATGCATCACACCGGCCTGCCCGCCGGTGCGGCGGGATACATGGACCGGGGTTTGCGGACGGGGGAGAACTGGCCGCGGACCCTGTCCGAGCAGCTCTCCAGCTGCCGGGTGTTCGTCCCTCTCTATTCGCCCCGGTATTTCGAGAGTGAGGCGTGCGGCAAGGAGTGGGCCTCCTTCGTGAACCGCGCCAGCGACCATGTCGCGGCCGGCGGGGTGATGCCCGACGCGATCGTGCCCGCGCTCTGGACGCCGGTCCGGGTGGAGTGGATGCCGCAGGTCGCGCGGGACATCCAGTTCAACCACGCCGATCTCGGCAGGCACTACGCCGAGAAGGGCTTCTACGGGATCATGAAGCTCAAGAAGTACCGCGACCACTACCAGAACGCCGTCCACGAGCTCGGGCGGCGGATCATCGAGGTGGCGGAGAACACCCCGATGCCGCGGGCGGACATCCCCAACTTCACCGAGGCACGGAGTGTCTTCGCCGACAGCACGCCGGAGCGGCCGATCACGGTGACGGTCGTGGCGCCCGACCACGGGAGCATGCCGCCGGGACGCAGCCCCTTCTACTACGGCGAGACGCCGTCCCAGTGGGACCCCTACCGGAGCGGTGACGAGTCGAGGCCGCTGGCCGCCTGCGTCGCGGAGGTGGCGCGCTCGCGCGGGTTCCTGCCGGAGATCGGTTCCCTGGACGAGCACGCCGAGATGCTCTCCGCGGACGACTCGCACGCGCCCGGGGTGGTGCTGGTGGACCCGTGGGCGACCCCCGGCGAGGCGTGCAGGCGGGTGCTGGGCCCGGTGGACCGGACGGGCCGGCCCTGGGTGACCGTCATGGTCCCCTGGAACCGGGACGATCCCGAGACGACCGAGCACCAGGAGCTGCTCAGGAGCCACCTCCGGGCGGCCCTGGGCAACAAGCTGGCCGAGCCGGAGGCCAGGCCGTACATCCCCACGTTCGACGACTTCAGGGACATGCTGCCGGACGTCTTGCGCAGGGCGGAGCAGCGCTATCTCAACCGCGCTCCCGCCTACCCGCCCGAGGGGGACAAGATCGATCGTCCCAAGCTGACCAGGCCCGAGGAGTGACCATGAGCGAAGGACAGGTCATCACCTTCTACTCATACAAGGGCGGTACCGGGCGCACCATGGCGCTGGCCAACACCGCGTGGATCCTCGCCAGCGCCGGCAAGAGGGTGCTCGTGGTGGACTGGGACCTGGAGTCCCCGGGCCTGCACAAGTTCTTCAACCCGTTCCTCGCGCCGGGGGTGGCCGCCACCACGGCGGGCGTCATCGACCTGATCGCGGACTACCAGTGGGCCGCGATGCGCAACGAGCCCCGCCCCGGCGACTGGCACAAGGAGTACGCCAAGGCGGAGAAGCACGCGATCTCCCTCGACTGGGAGTTCCCCGACGGCGGCAGCCTCGACTACCTCTCACCCGGCCGGGTCAACCGCGACTACTCCTCGCCGGTGTCCGGGTTCAACTGGGACAACTTCTACGACCGGCAGGGCGGCGGCCAGTTCTTCGACGCGCTGCGCGCCGACATGAAGGCCTGCTACGACTACATCCTCATCGACAGCCGCACCGGCACCAGCGACATCGCGGGGATCTGCACGGTCCAGATGCCCGACGTCCTGGTCGACTGCTTCACGCTGGCCAACCAGGGCATCGACGGAGCCTCGCAGATGGCCAGGGACATCAGCGAGCGCTACCGCGACCGCAACATCAGGATCCTTCCCGTCCCCATGCGCATCGACATGGGCGAGAAGGAACGGTGCGACGTCGGGCGGGCGCTGGCGCGCCGCAAGTTCGAGGGCTTCCCCAGGGGCATGACGACGGAGGAGGCGGACGAGTACTGGGGCGCGGTCGAGATTCCCTACACGCCCTTCTACGCCTTCGAGGAGATCCTCTCGACCTTCGGCGACGACGCGGCGCGCCCGGGTTCGCTGCTGGCCGCCTTCGAGCGGCTCACCGCGGTGATCACCAACGGCGAGGTCTCCGCGTTCCCGCGCATGGAGGAGTCCGTACGGCTCCGCCACCTGGAGATGTTCGTCCGGCGGCACCCGGCGCTCCAGACCGACGTGCACGTCAGCTACGCGCACGAGGACCGGATGTGGGCGGACTGGATCGCGGCGGTCCTCGACCGCCAGGGCTACCGGGTCATGTTGCGCGGCGTCGACGTGGACGAGGCCGCGGACGCCGACGGGGACGCCCCCCGGACCCTGGTGGTGCTCTCCGACGCCTACGTGCGCGCCCCCCGGGCGCTGGAGGTGTGGACGCAGGCGGCGGCCGTGGAGGCGGCGGGCCGGGGCGAGCTGGTCCCGGTGCGGGTCACGGAGTCCCGCTTCCCGCCGCCGTTCGGGGACCGGGCGCTGAGCGACCTGACCAGGCTCGGTGAACGCCCTGCCGCCGAGACCCTGCTGAAGGCCTTCGGCGGGAACGAGGCGCTGGCGGCGGCGGATCTGTCCGCCGTGGGCGCGCGCTTCCCGGGCAGCGAGCCCCGGGTGTGGAACGTCTCCACCCGCAACGCCGCCTTCACCGGCCGCGGCACCGTGCTGGAGACCCTCCGCAAGCACCTGACGGGCGGCAGCACGGCGGTGGTGCTGCCGCAGGCGCTGTACGGCCTGGGCGGCGTGGGCAAGACGCAGGTCGCGCTGGAGTACGCCCACCGCTTCAAGGCCGACTACGACCTGGTCTGGTGGGTGCCCTCCGAGGACCGCGAGCGGATCAACTCCTCCTTCGAGGAGCTGGCCCGCGAACTCGACATCCGGGTCGGGGAGAACATCGCCGAGGTCGTGGGGGCGGTGCGGGAGGCGCTGCGGCTGGGGAGCCCGCACTCCCGCTGGTTGCTGATCTTCGACAACGCCGGCGACCCCGACGACCTGCGGGACTTCTTCCCCGGCGGCACCGGCCACGTGGTGATCACCTCGCGGAACCAGGCCTGGTCGAGCGTGGCCGCCCCGCTGGAGGTCGACGTCTTCAGCCGGGAGGAGAGCCTGGAGCACCTGAGCCGCCGGGTCCCCGGGCTGGCGGCGGAGGACGCGCTGGAGGTGGCCGCGGCCCTGGGCCACCTGCCGATCGCGGTGGAGCAGGCCGCGGCGTGGCTCGCCGAGACCGGCATGCCCGCGGCCACGTTCGTGGAGCAGCTGGAGTCGGAGACCGCCCGGGTGTTGTCGATGCGGCAGCCGGCCGACTACCCCCACCCCGTGGCGGTCACCTGGAACCTGTCGCTGAGCAAGCTCCGGGAGAACTCGCCCGCGGCGGTGCGGCTGCTGCAGCTGTGCGCGTTCTTCGCCCCCGAGCCGATCTCGATGTCCCTGCTCTACAGCGACGAGATGATCCGCTCGCTCCTGCCGTACGACGACTCCCTGCGCGAGAAGCTCGTGCTCGGCCAGGTGATCCAGGAGATCGGCAGGTTCGCGCTGGGCCGGGTGGACCAGGGGAACAACACGATCCAGGTGCACCGGCTGGTGCAGTCCGTCATCCGCAGCCAGATGACGCGGGAGGAGCAGGAGGAGGCCTGCCACGAGGTGCACACCATCCTGGTGGGCGCCAGGCCGCGTCAGGGCGAGGTGGACGACCCGGAGAACTGGACCCGCTACGACCTCATCTGGCAGCACCTGCAGCCGTCCCGCGCGACCGAGTGCGTGGAGGAGGAGACCCGGCAGCTCCTCACGGACCGGGTGCGCTACCTGTGGAAGCGGGGCGACTTCGACAGCGCGCTGGTGCTGGGCGACCTCCTGGCCAACTACTGGGAGGAGAAGTTCGGCGTCGAGGACCGCCAGCGCCTGCACCTGCTGTTCAACGTGGCCAACGTCAAGCGTTCCCAGGGCAAGTACCAGGAGGCCCACGACCTGGACGAGTGGGTCAGGGACATGCAGCGCAGGGTCGTCGGCGAGCGGCACCCGCACACGCTCATGACCGCCGGAGGTCTCGCCGCCGACCTGCGCGGCCTGGGGAACTACACCAGGTCGCTGGAGATGGACCGGGTGACCTTCGACCGGTGGAAGACGCTGTACGGCGAGGACCACCCGCGGACCCTCGCGGCCGCGCACAACCTCGCGCTGTCCTACCGGCTCGTCGGCGACAGCCGCAACGCCCGCGAGCTGGACGAGGAGACCTTCCGGCGGCGTAGCCGGGTGCTCGGCCCCATCCACCCCTACACGCTCTACTCCGCCTCCCAGCTCGCCCGGGATCTGCGCGAGCTCGGGAACTACCGCGAGTCGGTGGAGATCCTCAAGAGTACGTTCCAGCACTACAGGGAGACCCTGGGGGAGAACTTCGTCGACACCCTCAGGACGGCCAAGAGCCTGGCGGTCTCCCTGCGCCGGGCAGGCGACCAGGACGAGGCCTGGCAGCTGGCCAAGGACACCGAGGAGCGCTACCGGCTGCGCTACCCCGGCACCCCCGACGCGCTGGCCGCCACTCTTGAGCTGGCCTGCTGCGAGTCGGCCCTGAACGACAAGGAGGGGGCCCGCGACCGCGCCGCGGCCATCGTGCGCATCTACTGGGAGAGTCTCGGTGAGACCCATCCGGGCACCCTGATCGCCCGCAACAACCTGGCGATCTACCTGCGCGGCACCGGAGAGGTGAGCCGGGCGGCGGGACAGGCCGGGGAGGTGCTGCGCGGCCTGTCCGACCGGCTCGGCGAGACCCACCCCTTCACCCTGTCCGCGGCGATCAACCTGGCCAACTGCATGGCCGACGAGGGAAGGACGACGGAGGCGGAGGCGCTGGAGCGCCGCACGCTCGACGCGCTGCGGGACACGCTCGGCCCGGAGCATCCGGACACGCTCACGTGTGAGGCCAACCTGTCGATCACGTTGCGCGCGTCGGACCGTACGGCGCAGGCGGAGCGGCTGCGGGAGCGGGTGCTGGCGGTCAAGGCCCGCGTGCTGGGTGAGGATCATCCCACGCTGGCCCACCTGCGGCAGTGGCGGCGGATCAACCGCGACCTCGAACCTCAGCCGTTCTGACGCCGTTCCGGCGGCCGGGGACCGCTCTGCTCCGGCCGGAGTGGAGCGGTCCCCGGCGAGGGCCGGGTCACCCGT
The DNA here is from genome assembly GCF_014648175.1 of Planobispora rosea. GTDB lineage: Bacteria > Actinomycetota > Actinomycetes > Streptosporangiales > Streptosporangiaceae > Planobispora > Planobispora rosea. The sequence continues at coordinate 213,074 of NZ_BMQP01000010.1, read as the reverse complement.
CGGCGAGCCAGCTCAGGATGTCGGGAAGGACGCGCAGTGAGCCGAAGTGGGCGGCGCCCTCCTGAATGATCACTGTGGCGTCCGGGATCCGCTGCCCCAGCCAGCGGGCGTGGCCGACGGGGGAGAAGACGTCCTCGTCCCCGTGCCAGAGCAGGGTCGGCACGGAGATGGCGGCCGGGTCGAAGCCCCACGGCCCGCTGAAGGCGACGGCGTCGTCCACCCAGCCGCCCGCGGACTGCCGGAGTGCCTCGGCGAAGTTCATGGCCAGCATCCGCCGGATCCCGAAGTCGGCGACGACGTGCCGGTCGGGTTCGGGGAGCTCGGTGTCGAACGCCGGGACCAGCCTGGTCGGGTCGGCCCTGACCTGGTCGACGACGCCGGTCAGCAGGGCGGTGAGCGCGACCGGGTCCCGGGCCGCCGCAGTGTACTCGATCACGTTCGACCGCGACATGCCCTCGAACCAGTCGAGCCCCTCGGCGCAGCGCGGGGCCAGTGGGACCAGCGCGGCCAGCCGGGTGATCCGCTCCGGCATCAGCGCCGCGCAGGCCAGCGCGTGCGGCGCGCCGCCTGAGCGGCCGGTCACCGCGAAGCGCCCGATCCCGAGGGCGTCGGCCACCGCCGCCACGTCGGCCGCCACGTCGGCGACGCTCCTGCCCGCGAGCCGGTCGGAGAGCCCGTATCCCGGCCGGTCGTAGGTGATCAGCCGGATTCCCATGCGGTAGAGGATCGTGGGGCGCGGCGACGGCCCGATCCTGCTGCCGGGGGTGCCGTGCAGCAGGAAGATCGGTTTCCCGTCCGGCACTCCGCTCTCCTCGACCCCGAGTATCCTTCCGTCCGGCGTGTGCACCAGTGCCGTCAAGGCCGACCTCCCCGTTGTCCGACCCTGAAGATGTTTCCCGTTTTGTGGATTTCCGTACCGGGAGTTTGCCCGTCGGGTGGTCGGGGTGCCCGCCATCTCCCGCGGACCCCGGGGGAGGCGTAGGCTCACGGAGCGTGGATCTCGACTTCGTCTGCGCGTACTCCGATCGTCCGGCCGCCGAGCTGACGCGGCGCGATGTGGCGCGTGCCCTTCTCGCCGTGCCCTCGGGGGTCGCCCTGGTGGCCCTTCCCGACCTGCGGCGCGCTCTGTTCGCGGCGGGCAACCCGCTGTCCGTGGCCTTCTGGGAGTCCGCCAAGGCGACGCTCAGCGCGATAGAGGCGGGGAACGCGACGGTGGGCGACGTGCAGTGGTGGCTGGAGTCGACCGGGACCGAGCCGCTGCTGCTCACCCGGAGCTTCTTCGTCTGGCCGGAGGAGGACGAGCGGGGTCCGGTCGCCGAGGAGATGTACCGCCGGCTGGTCGCCCACCTGGAGGAGCGGGTCGCCGCGGGTGAGATCGATCCGGACGCCCTCGCCCGCCGGGACGGGAACGCCCGTGAGACCTACGAGGAGCTGCAGGAGCGCTGGCTCGGCACCCCGCTGCCCGACGGCCGGATCCCCAGGACGGTGGTGAGCGACGAGCAGGACGAGGAGATGTTCGCCGCCTGGGACGAGGAGGAGGCCTACGCCCTCGCCGAGCTGCGGCGCATCCTGGCGGAGCTGCCCGAGCCGGCGCGGCCCTCCCGGGAGCTGCGGGCCGCGTGCGCGCAGCTGCGCGAGATGCTGGCCGCGCCCGGATATCCCGGGAACGTGCTGCGGGCGTGCGCCGGATACGAGGGGCAGCCGCTGCCCGAGGACGACGAGGATCTCTGGTTGTCCGTCGTGGCGGGTATCGCCGGGCCGGTCTCCGACCTGCCGGAGGAGGACGACACGCTGGAGGAGTTCGCCGACCTGGAGGCTGAGCTCAGCCATGAGGACTCGGTGCTGGCCGCGCTGTGCGCCATCCACCACGCGGACTGGCTGGCGGTGGTCGCCGCCCTGGCACGGCGTGGCCCGGGGGTGCTGGCCTCGCCGGAGCGGATCGCCCGGTTGATCGCCGAGTCCGACGACATCGACGTGGACCTGGACGACCCGGAGGATCTGGAGGCCGCCGAGATGTTGTTCGGTTCGGTGACGCCGCTGTGGGCGTCACTGGGGATCGTCGACAAGAGCGAGGTCCTGACCCCGCTGGGGCACTGGGGGCTGCCCCGGGCCCTGGAGCGGGCCTGGTCGTCCTCGGACTGAGGGTCAGCTCGGCCGGTCGCCGCCCTCCGGCGTACGCTGCTCGGCCTGGGCCGGGACCTTGCGCAGCTCCGCCTCGGAGGGGACCTCGATCTTCGAGATCTGCCGCTTCATGGACTTGATGAGGAGGAAGAGCGCGAATCCCAGGGCCGCCACGACGAGGAACCCGATCAGGCCCGGGCTGACGTCGCCTTTGGGGACGGTGTCGAATGCAATCACAGCTCAAGTCTGCCACCGCCCCCTCATGGTCGTGTCAGGAGCAGGCGTGCGACACCTCGTCGGCGTGGATGCCGGCGAACAGGTCGTCCTCGGGAAGCTCGGTGTCCACGAGTGAGCGGGCCAGGTGGTAGTCCTCGGTCGGCCAGATCTCGCGCTGCAGGTCGCAGGGGCAGACGAACCAGAACCCGTCCGGGTCCACCTGGGTGGCGTGCGCGAGCAGGGCCTTGTCGCGGGTCTCGAAGTACTCGCCGCAGGGGACGCGGGTGGTCACCTCCCACTTCTGCGGGCGGTCCTCCCAGCGGGCGATCCAGTCGGCGTACGGCGAGCCGATGCCGCGCGCGGTCATGGCCTCGTGCAGCGCCTCGAAACGCTCCTTGGTGAACCCCATGTGGTAGTAGAGCTTCAGCGGCTGCCAGGGTTCGCCCGCCCCGGGATAGCGGTCGGGGTCGCCGGCCGCCTCGAACGCCTCCACCGAGACGCGGTTGGTCATGATGTGGTCCGGGTGCGGGTAGCCGCCGTCGTCGTCGTAGGTCAGGATGACGTGCGGCCGGAACTCGCGCACCGCCGCCACCAGGGGCGCCGCGGCGACCTCCAGCGGCTGCAGGGCGAAGCACCCCTCGGGCAGCGGCTCGCTCTCGTCCTCGGGGAGGCCGGAGTCGACGAAGCCGAGGAAACGCTGCCCGACGCCGAGGATCTCGCGCGCGCGCTCCATCTCCAGCCGCCGGACCTCGGCGATGTTCGCAAGGATCTCGGGGCGGTCCATCTTGGGGTTCAGGATCGAGCCCCGTTCCCCTCCGGTAAGGGTGCACACGAGCACGTCCACGCCTTCGGCCACGTAGCGCGCCATCGTGGCGGCGCCCTTGCTGGACTCGTCGTCGGGGTGCGCGTGAACGGCCATCAGCCTCAGCGGTGCACTCACGGGCTCGGTGTCTCCTCTGTGACGGTCGCGCTTGACCCTCGCCCGGTTCCACGGGTGGCCGCTCTGGGCGCCGTCCGCGGAACGAGCTCCGGTAGCTCCGCTCCCTGGTTGGTGTGGATCACTCCAGGAAGAGGTTAGTTTCTCTAAGGCGGTGACGGGGGCGAGGCCCCCGCGCGGGACAATTGTCTCGGATAACGCCGGAGAAGTGCAGGGAGATTCCGCCATGGCCACCAGTGAGGCCGAGCAGGGCCGATTCGAGGGTCCCGTGCTCGGCACCCCCGGTGATTTCCCCGACCGCCCGCAGCGCAGGGGGCGCTTCGTGGTCCACGGCGTGATCGCGATCCTCTGCGCGGTGCTGGCCGGCGGCTGGGGCTACATCATGTGGGCGGCCAAAGGCGACACCGAGGTCATCAGCCAGGTCGTGGCCTTCGACCTCGCCCGGCCCGACCACGTCCAGATCACCTTCGAGGTCGTCAAGTCCGCCGACCGCGCGGCCCGTTGCCGGCTGCACGCCATGGACGTCAACCACATCGAAGTCGGAGGCCGCGATGTGGATATTCCGGCTGGTGAGGGATATGTCCGGCTAACCGAACGGATAGAGACCAGTGCCCAGGCCACTTCCAGCGACGTGGAGTACTGCTATCTCGTATAGTGAGACATTTGGGGAAGCGTTCGAGCCGTTAACTTGCTAGCCTGTCGAGATTCGACCGTCCGCTACCCAGCACGAAGCCCCACAGAGGAAGCAAGGAGAACCCGTGGCCGACTCCCAGAACGAGAGCGTCACCTGGCTCACTCAGGAGGCGTACGACCGCCTGAAGGCGGAGTTCGAATACCTCTCGGGGCCGGGGCGCGTGGACATCGCGAAGAAGATCGAGGCGGCCCGCGAGGAGGGCGACCTCCGGGAGAACGGCGGCTACCACGCCGCCAAGGACGAGCAGGGCAAGATGGAGGCCCGCATCTTCCACCTCCGCCAGATCCTCGACACGGCCAAGGTCGGAGAGGCGCCGCGCACCGAGGGCGTCGTCGGGCCCGGCATGACCGTCACCGTCCGTTTCGAGGGTGACGAGGAGGAGGTCGCGTTCCTGCTGGCCTCCCGGGAGGAGAGCGGCGCGCCGATCGACGTCTACTCGCCGAAGTCCCCGCTGGGCGCGGCCATCAACGGCAAGAAGGTGGGCGAGAAGGCCACCTACACGATGCCGAACGGCCGCTCCAACACCGTGGAGATCCTTGAGGCGGTGCCGTACAACGGGGGTAACTGACCCACCCGGCGCGCACACGCGTCGTGCCCCGCGAGACGGAAACAGATGATCCGCTGGGACTGTGTCCCGGCGGATCGCCGTGTCTCCGGGGTCTCTCCGTAGTGTTCTCCGGGCCTCTTCGTAGTGTCACGAGTGGACCGCTTTTCGGTGGGTTCGCATGCGCCCGGGGGCGATGTACGGCAAGCTCCGATGTACGGCGGCCCCGTGGTGCGGGATTCCTCACGGCCCACGGGCGGAAGGGGGACTGAGGTGTTCGATCGGCGGGCGCGCGGCCCCGGTCTGATCCGCCAGATCCGCCAGGACTTCGCCTACCGGCCCCGGATCCGGTACGGCCACCGCTCCACCCGTATGGCGGCCCGGGCGGTCCCGGTCATCGCCGTCCTTCTCGTCGCGGTCCTCGCCGCCGACCTGATGGTCCTGGCCCAGCTGCCGCCGGAGCAGGACCGGGGGAGCCGGGAGAACCGGGAGAACGTCGCCCTGACCAGGCCCGCGACCGGAGAGCCGAGGACAGGAGAGCCGAGGACAGGAGAGCCGGGGGCGGGGAGCGACGCGGCGGGGGAGCCCGTCCGGCCGCCGGTCCAGGCGTCCGCCGAGCCGGCCCCGCAGCCCGTCGCGCCGCTGACCGTGATCCGTAAACCGCACCTCTTCGTGGTCGCGCACCGGCCGCTGAGCTCGGCCGCGGTGGCGAAGGTCGCCCGGGTCGCCGGGGTCCGCGCGATCGAGCGCGCCGACGCGGCCGAGGTGGTCCTGGACGGCAAGCGGGTGCAGACGCTGGGGGTCGACCCCTCCACGTTCCGCGCCTACACCCCCCGGCCCACCGCGACCTCCGACAGGCTCTGGAACAGCCTGGCGAGCGGAGAGATCGCGGTCTCCTTCGTCCTCGGCAACGACGGGGGGATGACGCTGGGCAAGACCGTCACCGCCCCCGGGCACGCCCTGCGGGTGGGCGCCTACGCGACGATGGGCATGGGCGCGATCGACGCCGTGGTCTCCCGCACGACCGCGCGCGCCCTCGGGATCCCCGAGGACAACGCGCTGGTGATCAGCGCCCCGGGGGCCGACACGGCCAGGCTCCGTGCCGCCCTGCTGAAGGTCCTGCCCAGGGGCAGCCAGGTCGCCACGGTCAACCCGGTCTTCGCGCCGTCCCCGCGCAAGGTCTGGCCGGTGGAGGCGTTCATGACCGCCGACCAGGTGCGGGCCGCGCTCACGGCGGCGATCGGCAAGCTCGGCCGCCCGTACGTGTGGGGCGCCGAGGGACCGGACACCTTCGACTGCTCGGGCCTGGTGCAGTGGGCCTACGCCCAGGCGGGCGTCAGGGTGCCCCGCGTGACGCACCAGCAGTTCGTGTCGGGCCCGCAGATCCCCCTCGACCAGGCCCAGCCGGGTGACCTGCTGTTCTGGCGCCACGACCCGACCAACCCCGGTTACGTCTCCCATGTGGCGATCTACTGGGGCGGCGGGAAGATGCTGCACGCCCCGCGGACCGGCGACGTGGTCAAGCTCGTCCCCGTCACCACGAAGAACTTCGCCGGAGCCGTCCGGATCAGCCCCCAGATCGCCGCCCGGGTGCGGTAGCCCGGCGTCGCCGGCCGGCGTCGGCGGAAGCCGGCGGGATTCGGGGGCCCGACCGTCAGGGGCGCGGGCCGTCAGGGGCGCAGACCGGACTCCAGGAGGGCGAGGGCCTCGTCGGCCACGTCGGCCAGGCGCCGGGCGCCGCCGCCGGCCACCCAGGAGAACAGCGCCGGGACCAGGGCGCCGACGACGGCTCCGGCGACCGTGCGGCCGAGCGGGTCCGCCGCGTCCCGGCCCAGGCGTCCGGCGACGCCCGCGGCGAGCATGTCGATGGTGCCGATGAGGGTGTCGACGGTCCTGGCGCGCAGCGCGGGATGGCCGAGCTGGAGCTCGGCGCGGGCGAGGATCCTCCGTTCCTCCTCCGCGGAGATCCGCCCGAACGCCCCGCGCATCGTGGCGCGCAGCGCCGGCACCGGTTCCAGGTCCGCGGGCTGGGCGGCCAGCAGGGCCGTCACGAGCGCGTCGTAGTCGTCCGGGAGGACCACGTCCTCCTTGGCGGGGAAGTAGCGGAAGAACGTGCTGGGCGAGATCTCGGCGGCCTCGGCGATCTGCTCCACCGTCGTCGCCTCGTAGCCCTGCTCGGCGAACAGGCGCAGGGCGTGTTCCTGGATCGTCCGCCGGGTTCTGGCCTTCTTGCGTTCACGCAGCCCCTCGGCGTGCGGTGGAGAGTCCATCTGCAGATTGTCGCCCCTCTCCGGCGCGTCTCCGATGCGGAACTGACATCTGTCCTCGGAGCAACCTGGTCCGGTGAGTCAAGGAGTTGTAATCTTCATTACATGGAAAATGAAGAAGCACGTGAGAAACTCCGTGGCTGGTTCTCCGGCCGGCTGCCCGAGGAGTGGTTCGAAGGCCCGCCGGAGATCGTGCTCGACCGTGAGGAGATCTCGGTGATCGGCACGCTCCGGCCGCCGGCCTCGGCGCAGGACGCCTCGGAGGTGGAGCGGGCCGCCGCCGTGGAGGGCGGGGTGCAGCGCTTCCGCGAGGAGACCCGGGAACGGCGCATCGAGATCGCCCGGGAGGCGGAGCACCGCTTCCGGCGGAAGGTGTCCTGGGGGGTGCGGGTGGGTGACCGGACGGTGATGTTCACCACACTGTCGGTTCCCGTTATGACGAGGTTGCGGCAGCAGGAGCGCCGGGTGCTGGACACTCTGGTGGCCGCCGGGGTGGCCCGCAGCCGCAGCGACGCGCTCGCCTGGTGCGTGCGCCTGGTGGGCGCCCACACCGACACCTGGCTGGCCGACCTGCGCGACGCGCTGCAGCAGGTCGACCGGGTCCGCGCCTCCGGGCCCGACCTGAGTTCCTGACGCTGGACAGGGGAAACCGGCGAGAAATTGGTCTGAACCACTTTGAATAATGGTTTAGACCTCCGTCATTGGCCTATACCACTGCCGGAAACGCTTTCTTTAAACTCCTCTCCTCTGGGTAGGTCTCTCCGAACACCACGGTCTCTGCCAGGGCATACGCCCGATGACAGGGTGCGGACCGGGGTCGTTACGACGCCCGGCCGGACGCATTCACTGGTCTACGCCAATTGGATTAAGTCCGGTTTCGTCGTCAATGATGATTTGGCCCTGAGAAGCGTGAGGAGCTGCCACAGTGACCGCAACCGTTGACGTATCCACCTCCACCCCGACCACCCACGAGGGACTCGCGGCATGGGTCAGGGAGATCGCCGAGCTCACCCGGCCCGACAGGATCGAATGGTGCGACGGCTCCGAGGCCGAGTGGACGCGCCTGACGAACCTGCTGGTCGAGCAGGGCACCTTCAAACGGCTGAGCAAGCGGCAGAACAGCTTCTACGCCGCCTCCGACCCGAGCGACGTCGCCCGCGTCGAGGACCGCACCTACATCTGCTCCGAGAAGGAGGAGGACGCGGGCCCGACCAACAACTGGATCGCCCCCGCCGAGATGCGCGCGACCTTCGCCGAGATCTTCGCCGGGTCCATGCGCGGGCGGACCATGTACGTCGTCCCGTTCTGCATGGGCCCGCTCGGCGGTGAGATCTCCCAGCTCGGCGTCGAGATCACCGACTCGCCGTACGTGGCCGTGTCGATGCGGATCATGACCAGGATGGGCGAGAGCGCCCTGCGGCTCATCGAGGAGCGCGGCGACTTCGTCAAGGCCGTGCACTCGGTCGGCGCCCCGCTGGAGCCCGGTCAGGCCGACGTGCCCTGGCCGTGCAACCCGACCAAGTACATCAGCCACTTCCCCGAGACCCGCGAGATCTGGTCGTACGGCTCCGGCTACGGCGGCAACGCCCTGCTCGGCAAGAAGTGCTACGCGCTGCGCATCGCCAGCACCATGGCCCGCGACGAGGGCTGGCTGGCCGAGCACATGCTCATCCTCAAGCTCACCCCGCCGAGCGGGGAGACCCGCTACGTCGCGGCGGCCTTCCCGTCGGCGTGCGGCAAGACCAACCTGGCCATGCTCCAGCCGACCATCCCCGGCTGGAAGGTCGAGACGATCGGCGACGACATCGCCTGGATGCGCTTCGGCGAGGACGGCCGCCTGTACGCCATCAACCCCGAGGCCGGCTTCTTCGGCGTCGCGCCCGGCACCGGCGAGTCCACCAACGCCAACGCGATCAGGACGCTCTGGGGCAACAGCGTCTTCACCAACGTCGCCCTCACCGACGACGGCGACGTGTGGTGGGAGGGCCTCACCGAGGAGCCCCCGGCGCACCTGACCGACTGGAAGGGCCGCGACTGGACCCCGGGCAGCGACGAGCCCGCCGCCCACCCCAACGCCCGCTTCGCGGTGCCCGCCGGGCAGTGCCCGACGATCGCCCCCGAGTGGCAGGACCCCAAGGGCGTGCCGATCTCCGCGATCCTCTTCGGCGGCCGCCGCGCCACCGCGGTCCCGCTCGTCACCGAGGCGCTGAGCTGGAACCACGGCGTCTTCATCGGGGCGAACATCGCCTCGGAGAAGACCGCCGCCGCCGAGGGCACGGTCGGCGAGCTGCGCCGCGACCCCTTCGCGATGCTCCCGTTCTGCGGCTACAACATGGGCGACTACTTCGCCCACTGGATCAAGATCGGTCAGCGCGAGGGCGCGAAGCTGCCGCGCGTCTACTACGTGAACTGGTTCCGCAAGAACGCCGACGGGAAGTTCATCTGGCCCGGCTTCGGTGAGAACAGCCGCGTCCTCAAGTGGATCGTGGAGCGTCTCAACGGCGAGGCGGAGGCCGTCCGGACGCCGATCGGCCTGCTCCCGGCCGAGCTGGACACCGACGGCCTCGACATGCCCGCCGAGGACCTGAAGACCCTGCTCAGCGTGGACACCGAGGTCTGGAAGGAGGAGGCGGCGCTGATCCCGGCCTTCTTCGAGACCTTCGGCGACCACCTCCCCAAGGAGCTCTGGGACGAGTACAACGCCCTGGTCGACCGCCTGGGCTGACGGCCGTACCGGGACCCCGTCCTCGCACCGCGCGAGGGCGGGGTCCCGGCGTCTCCAGGGTCTTTACGCTGATACAAGCTGATAAAGGCTGGTCCGTGGCGGTTCAAGGTGGCGTCCCGGCTGCGTACCCTGGTCGCGGGCCTTGTTGGACCGTGACACAGGTCGCAACTTCCGTGCCCTCCCGTACGTCTATCTGGCGAAGGGGGCACGGGCCCCCGGCGTTCCCCGGAGGTGGGCATGGACATCGTCCTGGTCGTCATCGCGGTGATCCTCCTCGTGGTGGTCACCACCACGGCGACGGCTGTGAGCACCGAGTACCGCAGGGTCCGCAACGCCGCCGCCGGCCATCGCGGCGGCCCGCTCAGCCCCTACGAGCTGGCCTATCTGGCCGGCGGGCCGCTCCGTACGATCAACACCGCGCTCGGCATGCTGGCCAGGGGCGGCGGCATCCGGGTCGCCCGGGGCGGCCAGCTCTCCCTCATCGCCGGGGCGCCGCCGTCCCCGGACCCGATCGAGCAGGCCGTCCTCGACGCCCTCGCCGCCCGCTCGGGCACCTGCCCGGCCGGGGAGCTGCGCCGTACGGTGGCCGACAGCGCGGCCATGAACGGCCTGCGCTACCGCCTGCTCAGCATGGGCCTGCTGGTGCCCGACGGGGCCCTGGCCGGGGCGCAGAACCGGCTGAGCCGGTTGCTGACCGTCTCGGTGCTCGCGGTGCTCTTCACCGTCGGCACGCTCGTCATCGGGCTGTCCAGCGGCCTGGCCGTCGTCGCGATGCTGGGCGGCGCCCTCTCTGCGCTGATCGGGCTGCTCTCCTACCGCAGGCAGAAGCGGGCCCTGCGCGACGCGCTCAGCAAGGCCGGGCACGACGTGCTCAACTCCGCCCGGCTCGTCCACGTCCGCGGAGCCCGTCCCGTCACCGGCGACCTGGCCTTCGCCGTGGGCGCGCCCGTCGCCCTGTACGGCCTCGGCGAGCTCGGCGACCCGGCCCTGTCCGCGGAACTGGAGCGCCGCGACCAGGCCACCAGCTCGGTGGGCGGCTCCTGCGGCGGCGGATCGGGCGGTTCCGGCGACGGTCTCTCCTACGGCAGCGGGGACTTCGGCTCCGGCGGCTGGGGCGGCGACTCCGGCGGCGGTTCGGGCGGTGACTCGGGCGGTGGCGGATCGAGCTGCGGCGGCGGTGGTGGCTGCGGCGGAGGGTGCGGCGGCGGATGACCGGACAGGCGGGGGTGGAGCGAGCTGCGGGGGAGGCGGGGTGACTGAACGCCTGGGCGTCGGCATCGGCTGGCGGCCGGAGATCGACCTCACCGTGGAGCGGCTGCCCGACATCGGGTTCGTCGAGGTCATCGCGGAGAACATCCGTCCCGACCGGCTCCCGGAGTCGCTGCGGGTGCTGCGCGCACGCGGCGTGCCGGTGATCCCGCACGGGGTCGGCCTGGGGGTGGGCGGCGCGGAGCCGCCGGACCCGGCCCGGCTGGCGCACCTGGCGGCGTGCGCCGGGGCGCTGGGCGCGCCGCTGGTCAGCGAGCACCTGGCCTTCGTCCGCGCGGGCGGGCTGGAGGCCGGTCACCTGCTCCCCGTGCCGCGCACCCGCCAGGCGCTCGGAGTGGTGATCGAGAACGTACGGCGGGCGCAGGACGCGCTCGACGTCCCGCTGGCCCTGGAGAACGTGGCGGCGCTGTTCGGCTGGCCCGAGGACGAGATGACGGAGGCGCAGTTCCTCGGTGAGCTGGTCGCCGCGACCGGGGTGAAGCTCCTGATCGACGTGGCCAACCTCTACACCAACCAGGTCAACCTGGGTCTGTCCGCCGTCGAGGCGCTGGACGGCCTGCCGCTGTCGGAGCTGGCCTACGTCCACGTCGCCGGCGGCCACTCGCACGGCGGCGTCTGGCACGACACCCACACCGCCCGCGTCCCCGACGATGTCCTCGACATCCTGTCGGAGCTGTGCGCCCGGGTGGACCCGCCCGGCGTGCTGCTGGAATGGGACGACGACTATCCCAGCGACGAGGCGCTGGAGACCGAGCTGGGCCGGATCCGCGGGGCGATGGCGCGTGTCTGAAAACGGTCCGCAGCCCGCCTCCGGCTCCTCTCCCGGCCCCCCGCCCGATCCCGGAGCGCGGGACGCGCTGGCCAGGGCGCAGGCCGAGCTGCTGGCCGCCCTGGTGGCGGGCGGGGAGACGCCCGCCGGGTTCGACGGGGAACGGCTGCGGATCCAGGCCTCCAGCCTGATCGCCAAACGGCGGGGTCAGGTGGCCCGGCTCCGGCCCGACCTGGTCAGGGCCCTCGGCGGTGACTTCGCGGCCGAGTTCGCCGCCTATGCCAGGGGCCGGCCCAAGCCGCCCGGGGGATCCCGGGCCGACGCGCGGGACTTCGCCGAGGCGCTCAGGGCGGCGGGGCGGATCGCCGGAGACCCGGCTCTCGACCCGGCTCCCGAGCCGGTCCCGGTCCCGGAGCCGGTCCCGCGGCCCCGGTGGTGGGTCCGCCTCCGAGGGCGGTGACCGGCTCGTGCCGGGTGTGACCGGGCGGGCAGAGCCGTGCGGCCGGGGAGGTCGGGCGAGGGAATAGCCGGACCGAAAAGTCCGTCTTCTCCGGAAGAATCCCCAGAGGGGGCCGAGGGGTCCGCCGGGCGGCGATAATTGCCTGTCAGCGCCCTCGACGGCGGGCGTTGAGGGGAGGGACTCCACATGGGCGTGCGTGATCTCGTCTACCGGCTGTACGAACGGCGGCTTGAGGCGAAGCTGTCCCGGGAGCGGGACATGGTCCCCCGTCACGTCGGTGTGATCGTCGACGGCAACCGCCGCTGGGCCCGGGCCATGGGCATCGAGGACGTCAGCCGGGGCCACCGCAAGGGCGCCGACAAGATCTCCGAACTCGTCTGCTGGTGCCGGGAGGCGGGCGTCGAGGTCGTCACGGTCTGGCTGCTGTCCAGCGACAACATCAACCGCTCCAAGGACGAGCTCGAACCCCTCATGAAGATCATTGAGGACGTGGTCCAGGAGCTCGTGGACGCCGGCTGGCACATCAAGCCGATGGGGGCACTCGATCTTCTGCCGGATCACACGGCACATGTCCTGAAAAATGCAAAAGAAGCCACAGCGCACCGTCCCGGTTTGATTGTGAACGTTGCGGTTGGGTATGGAGGAAGGCGTGAGATCGCTGATGCGGTGCGCTCCCTCCTCCTGGAGCACGCCAGCAAGGGGGCGACCATCGAGGACCTGGTCGAGGTCCTCGATGTGGAGCACATCGCGGAGCATCTCTACACGCGCGGCCAGCCCGACCCGGATCTCGTCATCCGGACCTCGGGGGAGCAGCGGCTGTCCGGCTTCCTGCTCTGGCAGAGCGCCCACTCCGAGTTCTACTTCTGCGAGGCCTACTGGCCTGACTTCCGCAGGGTCGACTTTCTGCGGGCGCTCCGCTCGTACGCCGCGCGGCACCGTCGGTACGGCACCTGAAACGCAACGTGAACACCCCCTTTCGGTCAGGCTTATCCCATTGGAATGGGGGAATTCAGGACGTACCGTAAGAGGTAGGCGGATAAACCCCGCCTACTCCGGAGAGGGCCCGCCTTTGCGTCACGACCCGCGAAGAAGGGCCGGTCTCCGGTCCCTGCTCGGCGCGTCGCGAGCGTGGGCCCGGGTCCGGTCCGCATCCCAGCTCATGGCAGGGCGCCCACGGCGCCCGGGGGAGAACGCGTGGCACACCCTTCGTCCTCATCCACGTCGTCGGTCGCCGGTCGGCGTACGTACGTCCTGGACACCTCGGTCCTCCTGGCGGATCCCGCGGCCATAAGCCGCTTCGCCGAGCACGAGGTCGTCCTCCCGATCGTCGTCATCACCGAGCTGGAGGCCAAGCGGCACCACCCCGAGCTCGGCTACTTCGCGCGCAAGGCGCTGCGGCACCTCGACGACCTGAGGGTGACACACGGACGTCTGGACGAGCCCATGCCGATCGGCGACGGCACCGTCAGGGTCGAGCTCAACCACAGCGACCCGTCCATCCTGCCCGCCGGCTTCCGGCTCGGCGACAACGACACCCGCATCCTGACCGTCGCGCGCTCCCTGGCCGCGGAGGGACTCGACGTGGTTCTCGTGTCCAAGGACCTCCCGATGCGGATCAAGGCCGCGTCCATCGGGCTCGCCGCGGAGGAGTACCGGGCCGAGCTCGTCGTGGAGTCCGGCTGGACCGGGATGGACGAGCTCCAGGTGCCCGACGAGGACATCGAGACGCTCTTCGACCGCGGCAGCGTGGAACTGGCCGAGGCGCGCGACCTGCCGACCCACACCGGCCTGCGGCTGCTGTCCAGCCGGGGGTCGGCGCTGGGCCGCGTGATGCCGGACAAGTCCGTGCGGCTGGTCCGCGGCGACCGCGAGGTGTTCGGCCTGCACGGCCGCTCCGCCGAGCAGCGCATCGCCCTGGACCTCCTGATGGACCCCGAGGTCGGCATCGTCTCGATGGGCGGCCGGGCCGGCACCGGCAAGTCCGCGCTCGCGCTCTGCGCCGGTCTGGAGGCGGTGCTGGAGCGCCGCCAGCACCGCAAGGTCATCGTCTTCCGCCCGCTGTACGCCGTGGGCGGTCAGGAACTCGGCTACCTGCCCGGCACCGAGAACGAGAAGATGGGCCCCTGGGCCCAGGCCGTCTACGACACCCTGGGCGCCATCACCACGCCCGAGGTGATCGAGGAGGTCATCGACCGGGGCATGCTGGAGGTGCTCCCGCTCACCCACATCCGGGGGCGCTCGCTCCACGACGCCTTCGTGATCGTCGATGAGGCCCAGTCGCTGGAGCGGGGGGTGCTGCTCACCGTGCTGAGCCGGATCGGCGCCAACTCCCGGGTCGTGCTCACCCACGACATCGCCCAGCGCGACAACCTGCGGGTGGGCCGGCACGACGGCGTGGTCGCGGTGGTGGAGAAGCTCAAGGGCCACCCGCTGTTCGCGCACGTCACGCTGACCCGCTCGGAGCGCTCGCCGATCGCCGCGCTGGTCACCGAGATGCTGGAGGACGTGACGATGTGACCCCGGGGCCGCCGGGGGATCACGGCGGGAGCCGTACTCCCTCGGCGGCCAGGTCGCGGAAGTCGAAGCAGTTGTGCTCGCCCAGCGACTCCGGAACCCCGGGGAAAAGCCGGGTGATCTCGACGCTCCAGATGCTCTCCTGCTTGTTCTGCCGGACCGTGCAGGTGATCTGGGCGAGGCCCAGCCGGGAGAGCCGGCCCTCGCCGGAGATGACCACGTTCAGCCGGTACCCCAGGTCCCCCGCCGGATCGTCCCGCTGGGAGACGTCGCTGTAGCGGGTGGTCTTGCTGTCGTAGTGGCTGAACCGGTTCAGCTCGCTCGTCAGCCCCGGTCTCGGCGGCTGCCGCCCGGCGCGGAACAGCGTGGTGACGATGTTCTTGGCGGAGTCGGAGATCACCGGGATCTGGACGGGCTCCAGCCGTCCGTCGCGGACCAGGTAGACGGTCACCCGTGCCGGGCTGTAGCTGATCACCGGAGGGCGTCCCCGGTCCATCACCTCGGTGGGCGTGACGCCGCACCCGGCGAGCAGGACGAGGGCGGCGAGCAGGCAGGCGATCCTTCTCATACCGGGGGGAGCCAGACCGTGAAGAGCGTGCCCGGCTCCTGCCGGCGCACCGAGATCGTGCCGCCGTGCAGCTGGGCGTTGGAGCGGGCGATGGACAGTCCGAGCCCGCTGCCGTCACCGCCGGTGCCGGCTTTGTAGAAGCGGTTGAACACGTGGGGCAGGTCCCCCGGGGGGATGCCCTTGCCGTGGTCGCGCACCTTCACCTCCAGACCGTGGGGCGTGACGCGGGCGGTCACGACGACGGGCGGCTCGCCGTGCCGCAGGGCGTTGCCGACCAGGTTGGCGAGGATGACGTCGAAGCGCCGGGGATCGAGGGTGAAGGCCAGCCCCCGCAGAGCCTTCACCTCCACCTTCTCCGACCATCCGCGCATCTCCAGGCAGTCCTGGATCGCGTCGGCGACGTTCACGGCCTCCAGGCTCAGGGTGGCCGTGCCCGAGTCGAACCGGCTCGCCTCGATGAGCTGCTCCACCATGGTGCGCAACCGCTCGATCTCGCGCAGCACCAGCCGTACGGCCGCGGCCGACTCCCGGGGCAGCCGGTCGGCCTCCTCCGACAACATGTCGGTCACCGCCGTCATCGCGGTCAGCGGAGTCCGCAGCTCGTGGGAGACGTCGGCCACGAACCGGCGGGACATCGCCTCCAGCGCCCGCAGCTCCGACACGCTGCGCTCCAGCGCGGCGGCGGTGTCGTTGAAGGTCGCGGTGAGCTCGGCCAGCTCGTCCTGGCCGTGGACGGGGAGCCGGGTGTCCAGGTGCCCGGCGCCGAGCGCCCTGGCGGCCGAGCCCAGCCGGCGGACCGGGAGCAGCACCCCCTGGGCCGAGACCAGCGCCACGGCGAGCGCGACGACCAGCATGATGGTCCCGGCGGTGGCCAGCGACCTGCGCATGCCGCTCAGGAGCTGTTCCTCCGCGTCGAGGGGGGCGAACACGAAGACGCTCATTCCGGTGGGCTGCGGCAGGTGGATGGGCTCGACCCGCCACACGGGGGTGCCGATCACCAGCCACATCCGGCCGTGCAGCCGCTCGCGCTTGGAGACCGTACGGTCGGCGGCCCGCGCCCGGAGGTCGGGGGGGACGTCGCCCATGGCGAAGTCGCCGTCGGGGTACAGATACTCCTCGTACCGGACCACCACGGCCCCGTTCTGCGGCCGCAGGCTCTTCTGCAGGACGGTGATCTCCATGTCGGTCGGCGGGCTGTCCCCCGGCCACAACGCGCCGATGGGCACCCGGGTGCCCTCCAGGGTGGCCCGCACGTCCGCCAGGGCGTCCTGTTCCGCGCGTTCCATCACCCGCTGCTTGACGAGCTCGTAACCGATCCCCGCGACCAGAGCCGAGGCCGCGACGGCGATCAGGGTGAAGGCGATGACCAGGCGCCCGCGCAGGCTGGCGTAGAGGCGCCTCATCGCGGCCTCACAGCGGCCTCACAGCGGCCTCACAGCGGCCTCACAGCGGCCTCGTCGCGGTCTCGCAGGGCTTCACGGCGGGCTGAAGCGGTAGCCGAACCCGCGCACCGTGTGGATGAACTCCGGCTCGGCCGGCACCGGCTCTATCTTGGCGCGGATCCGCTGCACGCAGGCGTCCACCAGCCGCGAGTCCGCGGCGTGGGTGTGGTCCCAGACGGCCCGCAGCAGGTATCTGCGGTTGAGCACCTGGCCGGGGTGGCGGACCAGCTCCAGCAGGAGCCGGAGCTCGGTGGGGGTCAGGTGGATCTCCCTGCCGGCCAGCGAGACCTTCAGCGCACCGCGGTCCACGACCAGGTCGCCGAAGGTGATGCGGTCGGAGACGACGGACTCCACCCGGCGCAGGACCGCGCGGATCCGGGCGTCCAGCACACGGGGTTCGACCGGCTTGACCACGTAGTCGTCGGCTCCGGCCTCCAGGCCCACGACCACGTCGAGGTCGTCCCCCCGGGCGGTGAGGAGGATCACCGGGAGCTGGTCCATCTTGCGGATCCGGCGGCAGACCTCGACCCCGTCGATTCCGGGCAGCATGACGTCGAGGATGGCGATCTCGGGCCGGCGGGAGCGGATATGGTCCAGCGCCTCTTCGCCCGTGGGGCAGGAGGTGACGGAGTGCCCCTGACGGGCCAGCGCCAGCTCAAGAGCGGTGCGGACCGAGGGATCGTCTTCAACGAGGAGAATGCCGGCCACCTGGTCATTATTCTTCTATCACCTCATAACACCCGCTATGTCATGAAAATGTGACACAGGGGCCACGCCGCCGTCACGGTGGTCGGAAAGCCTGGTGAAGGCTCTCCCCCGGAGGACAGGGGCCTGCGGGGGCAGGGTCCGTCGTGCTGTTGTGACGAAAATCACATTGCTCGGTCAAGTGTCGGAAAAGTCCTTTTAACCAGGGGATCAGTACTCCGTGTCGCACGCCATCACCCCTGGATGCCGACCTAATTCCCCGTTCCGGTTGCGAAGCACCCCCCGGTTCACGGCAAGCTCATAGGTCGTGAGTTCAGGATCGTCCCCCGAGCAGGGGAATTCCCCCTCCCGGGGGCGCAGGGCGTCCAGCTCCCGCCGTGCCGGCAGGAGACCCGCCGCCACCGGGAAGCCCCCCGCGGCAGAGGCGCCGCCCGCGGTCAAGAAGCGGGGCCGGCTGTCTCCCAAGCGTGCCGCCGTTCTCGGCCTGACGGCGGCGGTCGTCGTCGGGGGCGGCGGGTTCACCGTCTACACCGCCGTCCAGAACGCCTCGGCGGCGACCGAGACCACGCTCACCCTCCGTGATGTGGCGAAGGTGTTCGGCGGCGGCGGCGACCCCTTCGGCCCCGACCCCGAGGCCGACGCGCTCAAGGCCCAGGCGGTCCAGGCGTTCAAGGCCGACGAGCTCAAGCGCAAGCGTGAGGGGCGCGATCCCCTCGACCCCATCAAGATCGTCAAAGAGGCGCCCGGCGGGGGTGGGTTCGACCCGACGCAGTTCCCGCCCGGAAGCGCCAACCCGACCGGGAACAAGGCGCTGGGCAAGCAGATGCTGGAGGCGCGCGGCTGGGCCGACCAGTGGGGCTGCCTGGAGAAGCTCTGGATGAAGGAGAGCGGCTGGAACGAGCGGGCGATGAACCGCTCCAGCGGCGCCTACGGCATCCCGCAGTCGCTGCCCGGCCACAAGATGGCCAGCGCGGGCTCCGACTGGCAGACCAACCCGGCCACCCAGATCGAATGGGGCCTGAACTACATCAAGGGCCGCTACGGCTCGCCCTGCGGCGCGTGGGCTCACTCCCAGGCCAAGGGCTGGTACTGAGGACTCCCGGAGAACCTCTGGAAATCCCCTGAAAAGACTATAGACCGGCTGGTCAAGCCGGTTGAACACGACCGGTGACGCATCCTGGACGTATGGGTGCGAAGGTCAGCGTGATAGTGCCGGTTCACAACCCTGGGGGCACGGCCGACGCGTGTCTCCGCACAGTGGTTGAGCAGTCGATGCCTCCGGAGGACTACGAGGTCATCTTCGCCGACGACGGGTCGGACGACGGGATCGAGGAGCGTCTCGACGCCATCGCCGGGACGCATCCCAACGTCCGCGTCCTGCGACTGAAGCACATCGGCTCGCCGATGCGCGGTCGCAACGCCGCCCTCGAGGTCGCCACCGGAGAGTACGTCTACATGCTCGACCAGGTCGACCACCTGGAGCGCACGGCGCTGGAACGGATGTACCGGCGCGCGGTGGAGACCGGCGCCGACGTCCTGGTCGCCCCGCTGGCCGGCGAGTGGGGGCCGCCCTCGGTCGTCTTCAGCAGGGACCGCGAGCACGCCGACATCCTGGGCGACCGGCTGCTGTCCCTGCTCACCCCGCACAAGCTCTACCGCCGGGCCTTCCTGGTGGCCGAGGGGCTCGCCTTCCCCGGCGCCGGCGGCATCCTGGCCGAGCAGTCCTTCGTCCTGCGGGCCTACCTGCGGGCCGCGGCCGTGACCGTCATGGCGGGACCGGCCTGCTGCTACCTCGGGCGGAGACCGGAGCCGCCGGTCACCCCCCACGTCCATGTGACCGAGCTGCGCAAGCTGCTCGACGTCATCGACGAGTCGGTCCCCCGGGGGCGCAGGCGCGACCGCCTGTACGCGCACTGGTTCCGCACCGCGGTCATCCGCAGGCTCGGCGGCACCCGGTTCGTCGCGTCCTCCTCGGAACGGACCGTCACCTTCACCACCCTGCGCGAACTGACCGTCCAGCGCTTCCCCGAGCGGCTGGACCACTACCTCCCGGTCAGCCTGCGGGCCCGCGCCGCGCTGCTGCGCGCCGGGCGGCTCGACCTGCTCGTCGCGCTGGCCCAGGCCACGCAGGGCACCCATCTGAAGGCCGAGGTCAAGGACGTCTCCTGGCGGGACGGCGCCCTCGTCATGAGCGTGACCGGTGAGATCATCTGGGGCGACGGCAATCCGGTGAGGTTCCTCCCGCACGGACGGGACCGCCTGCTGTGGACGTCGCCGCTGCCCCTGAACGGCCTCGACCTCCCGCCCGAGGTGGCCGACGTCACCGCCGCGGTGGCGAGCACGCGCTTCGAGGTCTACCTGCGCAACGGCGCCACCGGGGAGGTCCGCAGGCTCCCGGTGACCTGCGCGGTGGTCCGCGTGCCCGACGGTGACGGGGTCCGGATCCAGGTCACCGGCACGGCCACGCTCGACGCCGACGACGCCGCTCCCGCAGGGCCGCTCCCGGCCGGTCTGTGGGAGGTCCACATGCGGGTGCACGGCGGGGTCCACCAGGCCCGGGCCCGCGTGACCGGCTCACCGGTCGACTGCACCGCGACCCTGGCGGACCAGGCCCGGCGGCCGATCGTGCCCTGGTGGTCCGACCAGGGGGAGCTGGGGATCTGTGTGGAACCCCGCTCGTTCCCCGAGTCGGTCGTCCTCGTCTCGCCCGGGACCACGCTGACCCGGCAGCGCGACCACGTCTTCGTCGTCGTGCCCGTGCCGTACATGCCGCCGAGCGGGGGCCCGCCCGCCGAGCTGGTGCTGCGGCAGGCACCGGGCGGGACACGCGAGGTCTGCGCGCCCGCCCTGGTTGAGCCGGGTGTGCCCGGCCTGGCCGCCGGGCGGCTGATCGCCAGGATCCCGATGCGGCGGCTGCCGCGGCAGGGTTACCTGGCGCCCGGCGAGTGGATGCCGTTCCTGCGAGTGGACGACGAGGAGATCGGGCTCCGCTTCGGGGTGGAGGTGAGCCGCGGCGGCCGGGTGGAGATCCGCCGGGCCGCCGCGCCCGCCGTCCCCGAGCGCCGCTACCCGCGGCTGCGGCGCCTCGCCCAGCGGATCCCCGGCGCCCGGAACATGATCCGGGCCACCCGGACCATGCAGCAGCGCTACATGCCCAGCTGACACTCGTTGACGAGGTCTCCGCCGGCCGGGCGCGGCACCGTCGCGCTCGGCGGCGGGCTCTGCCGCCGCTCCACCCAGCCCTCCATGGCCTCGAACGCGCTGCGGAAACACGGCAGCAGCGGCCGGAGCCGGTCGGGATAGGCGGCGTACAGGCCGTCGGTGTGGGTGCCGTCGGTGATCCGGTAGTAGCGGAAGGGACGGTCACCGACCATCTCCGCGTAGACGTCGCTGGAGCGGGAGATCGGCAGCAGCGCGTCCAGCGTGCCGTGCACGGTGATCAGCGGCTTGCCGATCCGCCCGGTCAGCGCGATCTTCCGGACGGCCCGGTACGGCCTGCGCGCGTCGTAGTCGTAGTCGGCGTCGCACGCCGGGGTGCCCGGGGCGCAGTACGGCGTGCCCGCGTCGGTGTCGCCGTCGTAGCCCGGGTCCAGCTCCTCCCGGTAGACCCGCTGGGTCAGGTCCCAGTAGACCTGGTGGTGGAACGGCCACAGGAACTCCGAGCCCCTGGCGAACCCGGCGTCGTACATCGCCTGGTCGTCCCCCCGGGGGTAGGCCCGCAGCGCCGGGGGCAGGAAGTTCAGCAGGTTGTCACCCTTGACCCGCCAGAGCGTGCCCTCCCAGTCGATGCCGCCGTCGTACAGCCACGGCCGGTTCTCCAGTTGCCAGCGGACGAGGTAGCCGCCGTTGGAGACGCCCGCCGCGTAGGTGCGCTTCGGGAGCCTGCCGTACCGCTGCCCGGCGACGGCCTTGGCCGCGACGGCGATCTGCGTGACCCGGTGGTTCCACTCGGCGATCGCGTCCCCGGGCTCCTTGCCGTCCTTGTAGAAGGCGAGGCCGGTGTTGCCCTTGTCGGTCGCCGCGTAGGCGTAGCCCTTGGCCAGCGCCCAGTCGGAGATGGTGAAGTCGTTGGCGTACTGCTCCCGGTTGCCCGGCGTGCCCGCCACGACCAGGCCGCCGTTCCAGTCGTCCGGGAGGCGGAGCACGAACTGGGAGTCGTGCTTCCAGCCGTGGTTGGTGTTGGTGGCGGAGGTGTCCGGGAAGTATCCGTCGACCTGGATGCCGGGCACGCCCGTCGGGTTGACCGCGCCCGCCGGGTGCAGCCCCGCCCAGTCGGCGGGGTCGGTGTGCCCCGAGACCGCGGTCCCCGCGGTGGTGAGGTCGTCGAGGCAGGAGACGATCTGCTTCTCCGCCCCGGGGACCACGATCCTGCCCTGCCGGTCGCAGTGCCCGCCCGTGCCGGTCGTCCTCGCGGTGCGCGTGTCCGCGATCGCCGTTCTCTCCGGGCCGGTGGCCGCCGCCTCCGCGCTCACGGCCGGTGTGCCCACCACCAGCACGGCGGTGGCGGCGACGGCGAGCCCGGAGGCGAGCGGGGTCAGCCCGCGCGGCCGGCTCACGGCTTGACGCCTTCGGCCGCGGCGGTGGAGGAGGCGATCCCGCCGGTGGTCTCACCGGCGCCGGCCTCAAGGGTGAGGAGGTCGCGGCCCCGGGTCTCCTTGGCGACGAAGACGGTGATCAACGTCAGTACGGCGGCCGCTGCCACGTAGAGCATGACCGGCACCGCGGAGCCGTACGCCTGCAGCAGCGCCACCGCGATCAGCGGGGCGAGGCCGCCGGCGATGATCGAGGCGATCTGGGCGCCGAAGGACACGCCCGAATAGCGCATCCTGGTGCCGAACAGCTCCGAGAAGAACGCCGCCTGCGGGCCGTACATCGCGCCGTGCAGGACCAGGCCGACCGTGACGGCGAGGGTGATCGCGGCGAAGTTGCCCGTGTCGATCAGGGGGAAGAAGGCGAACGTCCACAGGCCGACGCCGGCCGCGCCGAGCAGGTAGACCGGGCGGCGGCCCAGCCGGTCGGAGAGCGCGCCCCACAGCGGGATCGAGGCGAAGTGCACGGCCGAGCCGATCAGCACCGCGTTGAGCACGAAGCCCTTCTGCAGCTTGGCCGCCTCCACGGCGTAGACGAGCACGAACGCGGTGATCACGTAGTAGGAGACGTTCTCCGCGAAGCGGGCGCCGATCGCGGTGATCACGTCACGCCAGTGGTGGCGGAAGACCTCGACGATGGGCAGGGTCGTGCTCGGCTCGGCGTTGGCCACGGCCTGCTGGAAGACCGGCGACTCGCTGATGGACAGCCGGATCCAGAGGCCGACCAGGACCAGCAGGCCCGAGAGCAGGAACGGGATCCGCCAGCCCCAGGCGGTGAACGCCTCGTCGGACTGGACCGCGGCCAGCACCGCCAGCACCGCGGTGGCCAGCAGGTTCCCGCCCGGCGCCCCGGCCTGCGGCCAGGAGGCCCAGAAGCCGCGCCGCGCGGGGTCGCCGTGCTCGGAGACGATGAGCACCGCGCCGCCCCACTCGCCGCCGAGCGCGAAGCCCTGCACCAGCCGGAGCGCGGTCAGCAGCAGCGGGGCCGCCGAGCCGATCGCCGCGTGGGTCGGCAGGCAGCCGATCAGGAAGGTCGCGCCGCCCATCAGCAGCAGGCTGATCACCAGCAGCTTCTTGCGGCCGAGCCGGTCGCCGTAGTGGCCGAAGACCAGCGCGCCCAGCGGGCGGGCGACGAAGCCGACCGCGTAGGTGAGGAACGACAGCAGCGTGCCGGTGAGCGGGTCGGACTTGGGGAAGAACAGCGCCGGGAAGACCAGGGCGGCGGCGGAGCCGTACAGGAAGAAGTCGTACCACTCGATCGTGGTGCCGACGAGGCTGGCACCGACGATCTTTTTGATGGGGGTGCGGGATTTTTCTGCCATCTCACTCACCATGGGGAGTCGCCGTTGGGGGATGTCGGCTCACCGTACGTAGTGACCGGCGTCACTCCTATGGGGCCGGCCCCCATACCCGGCGGGACCGCTATGTGGGTGGTTCGGGGTGTCCCGCTCAGCCGCGCAGGCGGTGCAGGCGCAGCGCGAGCTGGATCTCCAGCGCGCGCTCCGGTTCCTGCCAGTCGGCCCCCAGGAGCTGGGAGATCCGGTCCAGGCGCTGGGTGACGGTGTTGACGTGGATGTGCAGGGCGTCGGCCGTCCGGGACAGCGAGCCGCCCGCGCTGAAGTACGCCGTGAGGGTGCGCACCAGCGCCGTGCCGCGGCGGGCGTCGTAGTCGACCACCGGGCCGAGCGCCGTGCCGAGGAAGGAGCCGATGTCGCGTCCGTCGCCGATGAGCAGCCCGACGAAGCCCAGGTCGGCGGCGCCGGCCCCCTCCCCGGCCCGGTCCAGGGCCAGCAGCGCGTCGGCGCAGCGCCGCGCCTCGCGGTGGGCGGCGGCGACCCCGGCGTGGCCCCGGACCGGGCCGCAGGCGCCCGCGGTGGCCGGATGGCCGAGGGACGCGCTCAGCTCGGCCGCGATCCGCTTGGCGAGCGGTCCCGGCCGGTCACCGGGGAGCAGGAGCACCAGCTCGTCGCCCCGCTGGGTGGCGAGCCCGTGCTCCAGCGTGGCCCGGGAGGAGGCCCAGAACGCGGCGCGCTCGCGCCGTCCCTCGTGGCGGACCACGATCACCACGTGGTCGCGGTCCAGGTCCACCCCCACCCGCCGGGCCCGGTCGGCCAGCCCGTCCAGCTCGGGATGGAAGATCAGGTCATCGAGCAGCTCGCCCCGGACCCGGCCCTCCGCCTCGGCCACCGTACGGCGGAACAGCAGCAGCAGCGCGGTGACCAGCGCGGCCCGCTCCAGGATGCGCTGGTCGGTGTCGGCCACCTGGCCCTCGGCCCGCAGCGCGAGCGTGCACAGCGGCTCGGCTCCCACGTCCACCGAGGCGACCAGCAGGTTGTCCTTGCGGACGGTACGGCCCAGCGCCCGGGACGCCTGCGCGGCGTCCGCGATCATCGCGGCGGTCGCCGCCGGGCCGCGCGCGCCCTCCCCGGGCCGGTGCCGGCGCGGGCCCGTGCCGTCCCCGTCGTCCGGCCCGGTCCCCGGCTCCAGATCGCCCACGTCGCCGGTGATCGGCCGCCCGCCGCCGTCCAGCACCACCAGCGAGCCACCGAGCACCTCGGTGACCACGGCGGCAACGTCCTCGACCCCGCCGCCGCGCAGCACCAGCCCGGTCATCCGGTCGTGCGCGAGCGCGGCGCGCTCCACGGCCTCGCTGTGCGCGTTGACCTGCCGGTTGGCCTCGCTGAGCTCCTCCAGGGCGTTCCTGGTCTCCTGCAGCAGACGGGCGTTGTCGATGGCCACCGCCGCGTGGGCGGCGAGCGAGCCGAGCAGCACCACCTCGTCCTGGGTGAACGGCCGCACGCTCCGGTTGGCCGCGAACAGCACCCCGATGACCCGCCCGCCGAGTTTGAGCGGCACACCGAGGATGGCGACCAGGCCCTCCTCCTTCACCGCGTCGTCGATGTCGGTCATGTGGCGGAAGCGCTCGTCGGCGAAGTAGTCGGCGGTGGCGTACGGCGTGGCGGTCTGGGCCACCAGCCCGCCCAGCCCGGCCCCCATGGCCAGGCGGAGCGCACGGAACTTGGCCGAGACCGAGCCGTCGGTGACCCGCATCCAGGTGTCGCCGCGGACGGGGTCGTGCATGGTCATGTAGGCGGCGTCGGTGCCGAGCAGCTGCCGGGCCCGGCGCACGATGGCCTCCAGGACGGCGTCCAGGTCGCGCAGACCGGCCAGGTCGCCCGCGGTGTCGAACAGCGCCGACAGCTCCGCCTCGCGCCTGGCCCGGCGCCGCAGCAGCTCCCGCACCTTCAGCGCGGTGAGCTTCGCCTCCTCCAGTTCCGCCAGGGCCCGGGGGGACGCGCCGGCGGTCCGGGCGGCCAGGACGGGGCCCTCGAACTCCACCGCCGACGCCTCCCTGGCCAGCAGGTCGAGGAACACCCGTGCGCTCATGTCGTCCATTGTGGGGTCCATAACAGACATATCGGTCGGTGACCGGTGGGAAGGCCGGTGGCGGGGGTCAGCGGGCGGTCCAGCCGCCGTCCACGGGCAGGGAGGCGCCGGTGATGAAGGAACCGTGCGGGCCGCACAGGTAGGCGACCAGCTCGGCCACCTCCTCCGGCTCGATCAGCCGCTTGATCGCGGCGGACGCGAGCATGATCCGCTCGACGACCTCGTCGCTGCCGATGCCGTGGGTCTCGGCCTGGGCGTCGATCTGCCGTTCGACCAGCGGGGTGCGCACGTAGGCGGGGCTCACGCAGTTGGAGGTGACGCCGTGCGGCGCGCCTTCGAGGGCGACGACCTTCGACAACCCCTCCAGCGCGTGCTTGGCGGTGACGTAGGCGGCCTTGTACGGCGAGGCGCGCAGGCCGTGGATCGAGGAGATGTTCACGATCCGCCCCCATCCCCGCTCGTACATTCCCGGCAGGACCGCGCGGACCAGCAGGAACGGCGCCTCGACCATGACCTTGAGGATCTTGGTGAAGATCTCCGGAGGAAAGGCCTCGACCGGGGCCACGTGCTGGAACCCGGCGTTGTTCACCACGACGTCCGTGCCGTCGATGAGGTCGCGGGGGAGGGCGTCCAGGAAGCCGGGATCCGACAGGTCCGCGACGGCCGGTGTCCCCGCCACCTCCGCGGCCACCTTCCCGGCCGCCTCGGCGTCCACGTCGACCACCACCACGTGCGCTCCCGCGGCGGCCAGCCGCCGCGCGCAGGCGTGCCCGATCCCGCTGCCCGCGCCGGTCACCACGGCCCGCCGCCCCGTCAGGTCAATCATGGTGTGAATCTAGGCAACCACCCGGGTCCCGCCCATGTAGCCGGCCGACACACTGCCCTTACGGGTTATGTGTGGCGCTCATGTGCGGTGCTCGCGCGCGTTCCGGTGAGCGGGCCCCTCGCGATGGCCGAGGGTGGGGTCCTCCTCCGCGGGAAGCGGCGGCGGTGCGCGCGGGAAGCGGTGGCGGCGGTCGTTTCCGCCGCCCGAAAGCCGCCGCGATGTCAGTCGATCGGCGTACGATCGAAACCGTGTTCGATGAGAGGACGGGCTCGGGGATCCGGTCGATTTTTGGGTTCGACATATTTTTGACTTGGCGGATAGGTGTGTTGATCCTAAATTTAGGATAGACACAATTTCGTGTGAGGAGACGCCCCTGATCACCACCGGCACGGACTCGGTCAAGGACTACCTCAAGCAGATCGGCACGATCCCCCTGCTCACCGCCGAGCAGGAGGTCGAGCTCGCCCGCCGGATGGAGGCGGGCGCCTTCGCCCGGGAGCGGCTGGAGGCCGCGGGCGAGGGGCTGGCCGCGGAGACCCGCGTGGAGCTGGAGCGGATCGCCGAGGACGGCCTGCGCGCCAGGGAGCACATGCTGGAGGCCAACCTCCGGCTGGTCGTCTCGGTCGCCAAGCGCTACACCGGCCGCGGCCTGCTCCTGCAGGACCTGATCCAGGAGGGCAACCTCGGGCTGATCCGCACCGTGGAGAA
The DNA here is from genome assembly GCF_014648175.1 of Planobispora rosea. Taxonomy (GTDB): domain Bacteria; phylum Actinomycetota; class Actinomycetes; order Streptosporangiales; family Streptosporangiaceae; genus Planobispora; species Planobispora rosea. The sequence continues at coordinate 186,333 of NZ_BMQP01000010.1, read as the reverse complement.
GTTCGACCACACCCTCGGGTTCAAGTTCTCCACCTACGCCACCTGGTGGATCAAGCAGGCCATCGGCCGGGCCGTGGCCGACCAGGCCCGGACCATCCGGGTCCCGGTGCACATGGTCGAGCTGATCAACAGGCTGACCCGCGCCCGGCGGGAGCTCCTGGCCGACCTCGGCCGCGAGCCCACCGCCGAGGAACTGGCCCGCGCGCTCGACCTGACCCCCGCCAAGGTCGCCGAGATCCAGGGCTACGACCGTGAGCCCGTCTCCCTGCACACCCCTCTGGGGACGGAGGGCGACGGCGAGTTCGGCGACCTCATCGAGGACACCGGGGCCGTCACGCCCGACGACGCCGTCGCCGCCGATCTCCTGCGCGATCACCTGCGCTCGGTGCTGGACACCCTCACCGAGCGCGAGGCCGGCGTGGTCGCGTTCCGTTTCGGCCTCGACGACGGGCGGCCCCGCACCCTCGACGAGATCGGCAAGATCTATGGTGTGACACGGGAGCGCATCCGCCAGATCGAGGCCAAGGCCATGTCCAAGCTCCGCCACCCGTCCCGGTCGCGCGCCCTGCGCGGCTACCTCGGCTGACGACCATCTCGGCCGGCGACCATCTCGGCTGGCGACCATCTCGGCTGGCGACGCGGCCGACCCCCACCTTAAGGAGAAACCGTGAGCACGAACACTCTGCGGCTGATGGCGGTGCACGCCCATCCCGACGACGAGTCGAGCAAGGGGGCGGCGACGCTGGCCCGTTACGCCGCCGAGGGGGTGGACGTGCTGGTCTGCACCTGCACCGGCGGGGAGCGCGGCGACGTGCTCAACCCGGCCATGGACCGGCCCGGGGTCCTGGAGAACATGGCGGAGATCCGGCGCGCGGAGATGGCCGAGGCCGCCGCGATCCTCGGCGTCGGGCACCGCTGGCTCGGCTTCGTCGACTCCGGCCTGCCCGGGGAGGGGGAGCCGTTGCCGGAGGGCTGCTTCGCCGTACAGGATCTCGAGGTCGCCGCGGCGCCGCTGGTGGCGGCGGTGCGCGAGTTCCGGCCCCACGTGATCCTCACCTACGACGAGACCGGCGGCTATCCGCATCCCGACCACATCATGACCCACCGGGTGTCCGTCGAGGCGTTCGAGGCGGCGGGCGACCCCGGCCGCTACCCGGGCGCCGGCGAGCCGTGGCAGCCGCTCAAGCTCTACTACATGGTCTCCTTCTCCCGTGAGTGGTTCTCCGCGATCCACGAAGGGCTCCTCGCCCGGGGGCTGGAGTCGCCGCTGGCGGACGTGATCACGGAGGACTGGTTCGAGGGCATGCCCGAGCTGACCACGACCACCCGGATCACGTGCGACGACTACTTCGAGACCCGGGATCGGGCGATCAAGGCGCACGCCACCCAGATCGACCCCGAGGGGCCCTGGTTCGCCACCCCCCGTGACCTGGAGCGGGAGATCTGGCCCACCGAGGACTACCAGCTCGCCCGCTCCCACGTCGAGACGGAGCTCCCGGAGACCGACCTGTTCGCCGGGCTCCGGGAGCCCCGCGAGCTCCCGGAGCTCCCGGAGCTCCCGGAGCTCCGTGAGCTCAGAGCGTGACCGGGTAGGTCAGGGCCAGCTCGTCACCCGGGACGCCGCGGATGCCCCAGTTCACCTTGGGCGCCTCCAGGATGACGATCTCCAGGTCCTCCGGGTCGAGGCCGAGCGCCTGCCCGGTCCGGTCGAACAACGTCCGGATCAGGTCGCGTTTGGCCTCGTCCGACCGGCCCGAGAAGCAGACGATCTCCATGATCAGGTAGCGCTCGCTCCGCTGCGGGCAGAGCAGGTCGTCGTCGTCCAGCAGCAGGAAGCGGTGGAACCGCTTGTCCTGCGGGAGCTTCCACACCTCGGCCAGGCAGTCGTGCACGACGTCGGACAGCTCCCGCCGGAGCGGGGCCCAGACGTCGCGGCGACCGTAGAACTTGATCTGCGTCATGGGCCGAGTCTTCCAGGTGTCCGGGGGCTCCCGGCTACGCCGGGGGACGGGTCATGGAGAGCACGTCGAGCAGGGCGTCGAGCTGCTCCTCGGTGATGGTGCCGTCCGCCACGTGACCGCGCTCGATGACGACCTGGCGGATGGTCTTCCGCTCGGCCAGCGCCTGCTTGGCGATCTTCGCGGCCTCCTCGTAGCCGACGTGGCGGTTGAGCGGGGTGACGATGGACGGAGACGACTCGGCGTACTCCCGCAGCCGGTCGGCGTTGGCCGTGATGCCGTGGACGCAGCGGTCGGCCAGCAGCCGGGAGACGTTGGCGAGCAGCCGTACGGACTCCAGGATGTTGCGCGCCATGACGGGAAGCGCCACGTTGAGCTCGAAGTTGCCCGAGGCCCCGGCGAAGGCGACGGCGGCGTCGTTCCCCACGACCTGGGCGGCGACCATGCAGACGGCCTCGGGGATGACCGGGTTGACCTTACCGGGCATGATCGAGGAACCGGGCTGCAGGTCGGGGAGGTTGATCTCGGCGAGCCCGGCGCGCGGGCCCGAGCCCATCCAGCGGAGGTCATTAGCGATCTTGTTGAGGGAGATCGCGACGGTTCTGAGCTGGCCGGAGAGTTCCACGACCGCGTCCCGGGCCCCCTGGGCCTCGAAGTGGTCGGGGGCCTCGGTGAACGGGAGCCCGGTGGCCTCGCGGAGCTTCTCGATGACCTTCGAGGCGAAGCCCGGCGGCGTGTTGATGCCCGTGCCGACCGCGGTCCCGCCCAGCGGGAGCTCGGCCAGCCGGGGCAGCGCGCTGCGCACCCGGGCCACGGCGTTGTCGATCTGGGTGGCGTAGCCGCCGAACTCCTGGCCCAGCGTGACCGGGGTGGCGTCCATCAGGTGCGTACGGCCCGCCTTGACCACCTGCTCGAACTCCATCGCCTTCTGCCGCAGGGCGGTGGCCAGGTGCCGAAGGGACGGGACGAGGTGGTAGGTCACCTCGGTCAGGGCGGCGACGTGGATGGAGGTGGGGAACACGTCGTTGGACGACTGGGAGGCGTTGACGTGGTCGTTGGGGTGGACGGGGCGGTTCAGCCGCTCCTCGGCCAGGGTGGCGATCACTTCGTTGGCGTTCATGTTGGAGGAGGTTCCGGAACCGGTCTGGAAGACATCGATCGGGAACTCGCTGTCCCACTCGTTCTCCGCGATGTCGGTGGCGGCCTCGGCGATCGCCTGGGCCAGCTCCTTGTCGAGCACTCCCAGCTCGGCGTTGACCTCGGCGGCGATCGCCTTGATCAGCCCGAGGGCCGCGATGTGCGGGCTCTCCAGCCCTCGCCCCGAGACCGGGAAGTTCTCGACCGCCCGCTGGGTCTGGGCCCGCCACTTCGCGTTCACCGGAACACGCACGTCACCCATCGAGTCATGTTCGATCCGATACTCGCTCATGGACTCAGTCTGCAACGCGCGGGATAAGGGGACCGTTCGGCGGTCGGGTTCTCACGGTCACGATTTCCGCCGCCGCGGGTTTCGCCGTCGCGATCCCCCGCCGCCCGGGGCGCGCTCATGCGCCGCCCCGGGGCCGGCCGGTACCGGTACCGGCCGGCCGGCCCCGGTATCGGCGTCCGGCGCTCAGGCGTCGTCCGTGCCCCCCTGCCCGGTGAGCCGGAAGGAGGAGAGCACCAGCTCGCGCAGCCCGGCCTGTCCCTCCCACGAGATCTGGGGAACCGCCCAGTAGACGGTGTGGTCGCTCTCCCCGGGGACGCTCACGAAGCGGGCCAGGACGCGCACGGTGTCGCCGTTGGCGACGTAGGTGAACTCCCAGTCGGCCGCCTGCGCTCCGGGGTACGGGCCGCCCTCGACCTCGGTGACGCCGATCCGCCGGTAGCCGGGGAAGTCCCCGGCCTTGACCGCGGCCTTCTCCGCGGCGGTGACGGCCTCCCTGACGTCGTCGGAGCGGTGCGCCGCGGTGTTCACCCGGATGTAGCGGACGTCGTCGGCGGCGCTGAAGACGACGTCGTCCCCCTTGGCCGACGTCTTCAACGCGGCCGGTGCGTCGATCGTGAACCCGGAGGGATCCTGGTGCCGCCGCAGTTCCACCGTGGAGGACGGGTCCGGGGCGGTGGCGGCGCCGTTCACCTTGGTCTCGGCGAAGGCCGCGGCCACCAGGATCATGATGATCACCAGCGAGGCGGCCGCCACGCCGAGCAGCACGAGGATCCCGATCCGCGCGTTCCGCGGCCTGACCGGCGTGGCGGGCTGCTGCCCGCCCGTGATGGCGAACAGGTCCGTGCCCAGCCCGGACGGCGGGGCGAACCCGCCGTTGGGCGGCACCGAACCCGGTGGGGGAGGGTGCTGCCAGCCTCCCTGAAGGGCCGGTACGGGGCCCGGGTGCGGACCCCCCGGAGGCGGACCGGCGACGGGACCTCCGTACGGGCCCGGGGGCGGACCGGCGACGGGACCTCCGTACGGGCCCGGGGGCGGACCGGCGACCGGCCCCGGGTGCGAGCCCGGACCCGGCATGTGACCGGGGACGGTACCCGGACCGGTGCCCTGCCCCGGGAGCGGTTCGCCGGGCCCGGCCGGTCCCACGCGACCGGGCAGCATCCCGGTCTCGGTCGGCTCGTCGTCCGCGGAGAGCCCGGCCGGTTGCGACGCGGGGGCCGACGGCCTCGTGGGACCGCCCGGCCTGCCGGCCACCAGCGTGCCCGGCTCCCGCGTGATCGGGAATCCCTGCGGGGGCGTCGCCGCGGCGTCGTCGATCGGAGCTCCGGGCAGCGCGCCGCCGGACGTCTGCGCCTCCGCCGCCGGGGGCACCGATTCGGCGGCAGACCGGGCCGGGGCCGCGGACGGCGCCGCCGGGGGCATGGCGACGACGGGGGTCTCGCCGGTCTCGGGGAGACGGAGGCCGTTCCTGGGCCGGGCGACCACGATGGTGCGATCGGCGTCGAACTCCTCGTCCGCCGCGGGCCCGTCACCGCCTGCGGGGGCGGGGGCGGGCTCGTCGCCAGAGGACGCCGGGCTCTCCGGGGCCTCAGCCGGCTCGGGCGGCTCGGGCGGCTCGGGTGACACGGGAGCAACGGGAACAGCGGGGGCGGAGGACTCGGTGAGGGCGGAAGGCTCGGTCCCCGAGGGGGTGTCGGCCACGGCCCGCAACATGGCGGTGGCCTGGGCGGGCGTGGGCCGTGTCGTGTAGTCCTTCTCCAGGAGCCGTTCGAGCACGGGACGGAGCGGACCCGCCTGGACCGGCGGATCGGCGCTCTCGGTCATCAGCGCGGCCAGCGTCTCGGCCACCGAGGAGCGCTCGTAGGCCGGGCGTCCCTCGACCGCGAAGTACAGCGTGGCCCCGAGCGACCAGAGGTCCGACTCGGGCCCGGTGTGCTCTCCCCGGGCCCGCTCCGGCGCGGTGTAGCCGGGAGAACCGATGACCATGCCGGTCTGGGTGAGGCTGGTGTCCCCCTCGGCCTTGGCGATGCCGAAGTCGGTCAGCACGACCCGGCCGTTCTCGGTGATCAGCACGTTGCCGGGCTTCACATCGCGGTGGAGGATGCCCTGGGCGTGCGCGGCGCGCAGCGCGCCCAGCAGGTCCACTCCGATCTCGGCGACCAGGCGGGGCGGGAGGGGGCCCTCCTCCTCGACCACTTCTTCCAGTGAGCGTGCCTGGACCAGCTCCATGATGATCCACGGACTGCCGTCCTCGATGATGGCGTCGTGGACGGTGGCGACTGAGGGGTGACTGATGCGGGCGGCGGTACGACCCTCGCGGATCATGCGCTCCCGCAGTTCGGCGCGTTGTGCCTCGCTGAGCCCGGGCTCCTGACGGATCTCCTTGATCGCGACCTCGCGGCCCAGGGATCGGTCGTAGGCACGCCAAACGGTGCCCATCGTTCCTCGGCCGAGCGGTGCGACCAGCTCGTAGCGGTCAGCGAGCACGCGCATCTGCTGTTCCGGCATGAGAAGAAGATAGCGATTATTCCTTGAGCACCGCTTTACCCTCGCTTGCGGAGTTCCCTAGGCCATAGGCGACGCGGGAGCATCAGGCGAATAAAAGGTGACATAAATCTCACAAGAGGGCGCGGTGTGGGCCACGGATCCAGCGGCTTGCGATGCACCCCCTCGGCGGGACGCCGGTGCGCGCGAGGCATCGGCACCGGCGTCGGGACGGGCGGCGGGCCCGCGATCGGGGCCGAGCCCGCACGGTGCAGCCCCCGATGTTGCGGCCTGCGGCCGAACGGGGGGAACTGGGCAGCGCCGATCATCGGAGTGTTCCGGACGGCCTTGCCCGCCGCGCGGGCGAGCGGCTCCTCGGCCGACCCTCCGGCCGCGACCCGGGCCAGCATCAGCGAGGCGCGGACCGCGTCCAGCCGGGTGGTGGGGTCGATCGTGAGCAGGCCCTGCAGGACCGGGGCGAGCGGCCCGGCCTTCTCCATCGGGATCGGTTCACCGCTGGTCAGCGCGGCCAGTGCGGCGGCGGCCGTACGGCGCCCGTGCAGGCCGCGGCCCTCGACGGCGGTGTAGAGGGTCGCGCCGAGCGACCACAGGTCGGCCGCCGGGCTCGCCTTGGAGCCCAGCACCCGCTCGGGCGCGATGTATCCGGCCGAGCCGAGCACGATGCCCGCCTGGGTGATCGACACCTCGCCCTCCAGCGCCGCGAGGCCGAAGTCGGTGAGGACCGCGCGTTCCTCCGTCACCAGCACGTTGCTGGGCTTCACGTCGCGGTGGAGGATGCCCTTGGCGTGCACGGCGCGCAGCGCGCCCAGCACCTGCCGCCCGATCTCGGCCGCCCGGCGGGGCGGCAGCGGGCCCTCCTCTTTGATCAGCTGCTCCAGCGACCTGGCCCGGAGCAGCTCCATGATGATCCACGGGCGGTCGTCCTCGGTGACGACGTCGAAGACGGTGATCACCGACGGGTGGGCGACCATCGTGGTCGCCCGTCCCTCGCGCTCGGTCCTGGCGCACAGCTCGGCCCGCAGGTCCTCGTCCAGGACCAGGGGCAGCCGGACTTCCTTGACCGCGACCTCGCCCCCGAGGAGCTCATCGCGCGCTCGCCAAACGGTGCCCATGCCGCCGCGCCCGACCGGCTCGACGAGCCGGTAGCGCGCGGCAAGAAGGTATCCGGACGGCGCACGCATGAGGGGCAGCTTACCTATTCGCGCAATGTGACCAGTAGAGACAGGCCCGAAGTTTCTTGCCTAATGTGGTCAGATTTTCTGTCTTGTAATCGTGGAGACGCGATTTGTCACCTCGGCGCCCGACTCTACCTGCTCCTCCTGCGGAGAAAAGGGTGTTACCGCCACGAAATACGGCACCGACGCGGCCCACAGCGGCATGGAGCGACGCTGGGGCCCCGCTACCGCCGTCGCCGGCAGGGCGGGACGCTCATACTCGGACTACTGGGCGGGCAGGCCGTCGGATACGCGAGGGAGCGCATGCGGATCAGGATGATCCTGTACGCCGGTTCCCGAGTCCCGCGGCGGGTTCTGTCACTCCCGGGTGACGCTGAATTCCTGCCGCTCGCCGGGCTTCCCCCAATCCCGCGGCACGCCGTTGACGTCGACCTCGGGGAGACTCGCGTCCTCCAGTACCACGTCGAGACGGGCGTCGAAGAACTGGACCTGCTCCCCGGCCGTCAGCTCCCGGTCGAGAAGCGCGCCGACGTCCTGCGCACGCACCAGGACATGGGCGCAGGTGTCCAGCACACAGGTGATGCGGAGGGTGGGGACCCGCCCGGCGACCGAAGTGCCCTTCGGCGCCGGCGTGGCCGAGACGGCCGTGGGCCGCCGAGAAGAATCATCGCGCTCGCCGTTCAGCCAGGCGATGAAGACGCTCGCTGCCAGGGCGCAGACGCCGAGCGCGGCCGCCGCCTTCTTCGCCCCGCTCCATTTGACCGGACTCGACCAGAAACGCCCGAAGTCCTGGTCCGTCTTCCCCGACCGCCGGTTCCGGAGGGCCGGAGCGGACTGTCCGGGCTCCTTGACGGGAGTGCTCCGATCCGGCGTGGCGCCGTACGCCGGTCTGACCCGAACCGTCCGTTCGGGATCGGGACGGGACGGGACGGCTCCCGCCGGGGCGGCCGCCGCGCCGAGGAGCAGGGCGAGCTCGGCGGCGGAGGCGCGCTCCGTGGGATCCCGGCGGAGCACGGAGGCGATCGCCGGGCCCAGGAGGCCGGCGTTCTCCGGCGTCGGCGGCTCCTCGATGATCAGTGCGGCCAGGACGGCGACCGCCGTCTCGCGCTGGTACGGGGATCTTCCCTCGACGGTGAAGAAAAGCGTGGCGCCCAGTGACCACAGGTCGGAGGCGGCCGTGGCGCGGTGGCCGTTGACCACCTCGGGAGCCATGTAGGCGGGCGACCCGATGACCTGGCCGGACTCGGTGAGCGTGGCCGCGCCGTCGAAGGTGGCGATTCCGAAGTCGGTGATGACCGCCTGGCCGTCCCGGGTGAGGAGCACGTTGCTCGGCTTGATGTCGCGGTGCAGGATGCCCGACTGGTGCACCGCGACGAGCGCGTCGAGTACCTGCCCGCCCATCTCGGCAGCGAGCCTGGGGGGCAGGGGACCCCGGCTCCGGACGAACTCGTCCAGGGAGTCCGCCCGCAGGTATTCCATGACGATCCACGGCTGGTCGTCCTCGGCGAGGACGTCATGGACCGTGACGATGCCCCGGTGCCGTACCTGGGCCATGGCCAGCGCCTCGCGCTCCATCCGCTCGCGGAGCTGCGCCGTCCCCGCCGCGTTCCGGCCCGGCGGGAGCAGGAGCTGCTTGACCGCCACCTCGCGGCGGAGACGCTCGTCCCGGGCGAGCCACACCGTGCCCATCCCGCCCTGACCGATCACCGAGAGCAGGCGGTAGCGCCCCGCCAGACAGATAGCCAGGTGTGATCGACACGGCAGGACGATATCGTGATCTGTCAGGAGACGGCGGGGCAGAAGGCGCTCGGAAGGGTGCTCAGTTGGTCCCGGATCAGCGGCGGCCGATGGACAGTACGGGGCCGGTGGTGTCCTGGAAGAAGTCGCCGCCCTTGTCGTCGACCACGATGAAGGCCGGGAAGTCCTCGACCTCGATTTTCCAGACGGCCTCCATGCCGAGCTCCGGATACTCCAGGACCTCGACCTTCTTGATGCAGTCCTGGGCCAGGCGGGCGGCCGGGCCGCCGATCGAGCCGAGGTAGAAACCGCCGTACCTCTGACAGGCCTCGGTGACCTGCCGGGACCGGTTGCCCTTGGCGAGCATCACCATGGAGCCGCCCGCGGCCTGGAACCGTTCGACGTAGGAGTCCATCCGGCCGGCGGTGGTCGGGCCGAAGGAGCCGGAGGCGTAGCCCTCGGGGGTCTTGGCCGGACCGGCGTAGTAGACGGCGTGGTCCTTCATGTACTGCGGCATCTCGCCGCCCGCGTCGAGCAGCTCGCCGATCTTGGCGTGCGCGATGTCGCGGGCGACGACCAGCGGGCCGGTCAGTGACAGGCGGGTCTTGACCGGGTACTTCGTCAGCTCGGTGAGGATCTCCGCCATCGGCCGGTTGAGGTCGATCTTCACGACGTCGTCCGACAGGTGCTCGTCGGTGGTGTCCGGCAGGAACCGCGCCGGGTCGGTCTCCAACTGCTCCAGGAAGATCCCCTCAGGGGTGATCTTGGCGAGGGCCTGGCGGTCGGCGCTGCAGGAGACCGCGATGGCGACCGGGCAGGAGGCACCGTGCCGGGGCAGCCGGATCACGCGGACGTCGTGGCAGAAGTACTTGCCGCCGAACTGGGCGCCGATGCCGAGCTTCTGGGTGAGCTCGAAGACCTTCGCCTCCAGCTCGGTGTCGCGGAAGCCGTGGCCGCTGGGGGAGCCGGAGGTGGGGATGGAGTCCAGGTAGCGGGCGCTGGCGTACTTCGCCGTCTTCAGGGCGTACTCGGCGGAGGTGCCGCCCACGACGATCGCCAGGTGGTACGGCGGGCAGGCCGCGGTGCCCAGGGAGCGGATCTTCTCCTCCAGGAAGGCCAGCATGCGCTTCTCGTTGAGGACCGCCTTGGTCTCCTGGTACAGGAACGACTTGTTGGCGCTGCCGCCGCCCTTGGCCATGAACAGCAGCTTGTACTCGTCCGGGTGGCCGTGCGGGTCCTCGGCGTACAGCTCGATCTGGGCGGGGAGGTTGGAGCCGGTGTTCTTCTCCTCCCACATGGTGATCGGGGCCATCTGGGAGTAGCGCAGGTTGAGCCTGGTGTAGGCGTCGTAGACGCCACGCGAGACGTGCTCGGCGTCGGCGCCGTCGGTGAGCACGTGCCGGCCGCGCTTGCCCATCACGATCGCGGTGCCGGTGTCCTGGCACATGGGGAGCACGCCGCCGGCCGAGATCGAGGCGTTCTTCAGCAGGTCGAGGGCGACGAACCGGTCGTTGCCGCTGGACTCCGGGTCGTCGATGATCTTCCGGAGCTGGGCGAGATGCGACGACCGGAGATAGTGGGAGATGTCGTGGATCGCCGTCTCGGTGAGCAGGCGCAGCGCCTCGGGCTCGACCTCCAGGAACCGGCGGCCCGCGGCCTCGACGACACGCACCCCCTCGCTGCTGATCAGACGGTATTCCGTCTCATCCGGTCCCAGCGGGAGCAGGTCGGTGTAGTCGAACTCGGGCATCGTCGTTGATCCTCCGTGCCGGGGGTCTTCTCCGGATCCTCGCCGTTCTCCGGATCCTCATAGAGGGTACGGCCTCCCACCGGCCGTTCCGGAGCAGCCCACCCCCGACGGATCACCCGCCGCCGGGGGGCCGCGCTCCCGCGTGCCGTCCGTACCGGCGGTGCGCCGCCGTCCGGCGCCGTGCCCGCGCCAGCGGACACCCCGTCCGGCGCCGGAGAAATGGCGGAGCTTTTACCGGGCGTTGGCCGGAGAATGCGTCCCCGCGATGTGAGGTCACGAAGATGGAGATGAGGACTCGGTCCGTCTCCACGGAGGAGGAATCATGGAAATCGGGTACGTGGTGCTCTACGCCATCGGGGTGCTCATCATCGGCGGGCTCGTGGGCTCGCTCCTCACCATCGTCCTGCGCATGATCGCCGACGAGGACAAGTTCCAGCCGCCGCTGCACCACTGACGCCCGCGCCGCCGGGGTCCTCAGAAGGCCGGCCGGTGGTTCCACAGGGCCGAGGTGGCGGTGAAGGAGTCGAGCCGCCGCAGCCCGTGCGTCGCGCGGTCCAGCCGGTACCACGTGTACGTCGTGCGGAACCGGTTCGCCACGTGCCGTGTGGAGAAGGTCAGGACGTCGAGGCGGCCCGCCCCGTCCCAGCGTGCGCGGTGGACGGTCTCGCCGGAGCGGAGCCGGAGGGAGAGGGTGCTCCGCTCGCCGGTGGCGAGGTTGTGGAGGGTGACCGTGTTCCCGGCGGAACCACGGGTCTCCGTCCTGAGGGCGGTGGCCACGGTGACGCCGTCGGGGGCGAGGTCGCCGTACAGGTGGTCCGTCCGCCGCTGTTTCACCCACCGTCTCTCCACCGACCACGTCGCGGTCGAGTAGATCTCCGTCACGCTCTGGCCGTCGGCCAGCATGTGCTTCAGGTCCGGGCTGAACCTCAAGGAACGCCGGCCCTCGGGCAGGGTGAAACTCCTGCCGGTGACCGTGTCGACGACCCGGTCGACCCATCGGGAGCCCCGGAGGCCGTATACGCCGACAAATCGTGCGCGCGTGGAGAGGGTGATCTCGACGAGCCTGAGGTCGCCCGGCCACCCCACGCCGGGAACCCGGCGCGCCCTGCCGGTGGCGGCCTCCCAGATCATGAGCGCGCCGTCGTCCTCCCGGAAGTACGCGACCCGGGCGCCGTGCGGGGAGATCGAGAGGGGCGCGGCGGCCGGGTATCCGGTCTCGGTCTTCGCGATCCGCCGGGCGTCGGGGAGCGCGACGACGCGGCCGTCGCTCAGCCAGAGCTTCCACGGGCCGCACGGTCGCCGGGTGCCGTCGCTCCGCAGGCAGTTGCCGGCCAGCCCGGCGTAGCGGATCACCGGCTCGGCCGACGCGGCTCCGGCGTGCGGGGCGGCGACCGTGAGGGCGGCGATGACGGTGGCGATGAACGTGACGGCGGTCGTCGCCGCGGCCGTCATGGTCGCCGCCGTCGCGCGCGCTGTCCGTAGCGGCATTCCGCCATCCTCGCAACGCCCGCCCCCGCCCCGTCAAGAGCCGGTGACGCGTGACGGGGCGGGGGCCGAGAGCCCGATGACGATGCCGGTGACGACCAGCGCGGCTCCGGCCAGGTCGGCGGCCGACGGCGCGCCGAGGCCGAGGACGGCGCCGGTGGCGATCGCGCCGACGGGGATCAGCCCGGCGAACAGGCCCGCCCGGCCGGGGCCGAGCCGGGGCAGGGCGTTGTACCAGAGGAAGAACGCCACGGTCGTCACGATGATCGACTGGTAGCCGAGGCCCGCGGCCTCGCCGAGGGTCGGCACGCGCACCATCGCGGTGCCGTCGATCAGCAGGCCGGCCGCCATGAGGAGCGGTACGGCCAGCGCCGCCGAGTACGCCGAGACCCGCACCGCGCCCAGCTTGGGCAGGAGCGGCAGGGCCAGCAACGAGAAGCAGACCTCGCAGACCAGCGCGCCCAGCGACCACAGCAGGCCGGTCAGGTCGCCGCTGCCCAGGCCGGTGGCCACCGTCGCCCCGGCGACCACCACGGCCGCCGCCCCGATCACCCGGGGCGAGGGGCGGCCGTCCAGCAGGGCCAGGGCCAGCGGGACGGTGCCGAGCACGGTGCCGACCAGGGCGGGACCGCCGTGCCGGGTCGCCTCGATCACGCAGATGTTGAAGATGACGAGTCCGGTCAGGGAGAGCGCGACCAGGAGGGCGGTCTCCCGGGGCGTCAGCCGTACGAACCTCAGGCCCGCCAGGCGTGTCACGGCCAGCAGGACGGCGGCGGCCAGGAGGTAGCGCAGCGCCTGGCCGCCGTAGAGGGGATAGTCCTGGATCGCGCCGGCGACTCCCGCGAGGGTGCCCACCAGGAACATCGCTCCGCCCGCCTGGGCGAGTCCGCGGGTCTCCCCGGAGCGGGTGGTGAGTCCCCGGGTCTCCCCGGAGCGGGGGATGACATCTGTGCTCATGCCGGGAATGCTAGGGATCGAATGGTTCACCCACCGAGACCAATCAGCGGATGAGATAGTGGACCAATCGGATCGCGGCCACATGATCGCCGGCGCGGGACGCGCGTCTCCGGCCTCGGCCAGGCGGACGCCCCCGCCTAACGATCATTCGATTGAGGACGGGGCACATTGGCGGATCTGCACCTGAGCATCGACCGGGCGGCGGGCGGCATCGCCGGGCAGATCGCCCGTGAACTGCGCGCGGCCGTACGGCACGGCAGGCTGGCGGCCGGGGAACGGCTGCCCGCGAGCCGGGAACTGGCCAGGGACCTGGGGTTCTCGCGCGGCGTGGTCGTGGAGGCGTACGAGCAGCTCGTCGCCGAGGGGTTCCTGATCTCCAAGGTCGGCGCCGGGACCCGCGTCGCCCCCATGGCCTGCCGCGCCCCGGCGGGATCGGGCGGTGCCCCGGATCCTGGTGCCCCGGATCCTGGAGCCCCGGATCCTGGAGCCCCGGATCCCGGGTCGCCCGCCCACGAGTGCGCCTACGGGCGCCGTCCCACCTCGCCCGACCTGCGGTCGTTCCCCCGCGAGCGATGGCTGGCCTCGGTGCGGCGGGCGCTCGCCGCGCTGCCCGCCGACGCCCTGGACTACGGCGATCCCGGCGGAGTGCCGGAGCTGCGCGAGGAACTGGCCGGCTACCTGCGCAGGGTCCGCGGAGCCGACGTCACGCCGGAGAACCTGGTGATCGTCGGCGGGGTGGCCCAGGGACTCAGCCTCACGGTCCAGGCGCTGGCCGGACGGCTCTCGCCGACCGGCCGGAGCGGCGAGAACCTGAGCTGGTTCGTGGACGGTGACGCCCGTGCGGCGCCGCGTCCCGGCCGGATCCGGCTCGCGGTCGAGGACCCGACCGGCCTGCGTCAGCTACCGCTGCTCAGGTCGGCCGGGGCCGACCCGGTCGCGGTCCCGGTGGACGAGGAGGGCGTCGACGTCGGCGCCCTCGCCGCGACCGGGGTCCGGGCGGTGCTGCTCACCCCGGCCCATCACTACCCGACCGGGGTCGTGCTCTCCCCGCGCCGCCGTGCCGAGCTGATCGAGTGGGCCGCGGCGGCGGGGGCGACGATCCTGGAGGACGACTACGACGCCGAGTTCCGGTTCGATCGCGATCCGGTGGGCTGCCTGCAGGGGCTCGCCCCGGACCGGGTGGTGCTCGCCGGCAGCGTCAGCAAGTCCCTGGCCCCCGGTCTCCGGCTCGGCTGGGTGGCCGCCCCTCCGGAGATCGCCGGGGCGGTGCGGCGGGGGCGGGCGGAGGTGGACATGGGCTCTCCGGTGCTGGAGCAGTACGCGCTGGCGGACTTCGTGCGGTCCGGGGCCTACGACCGGCACCTGCGGCGGATGCGCCGTGAGTACCGCACCCGGCGCGACACCCTCGTCCGGGCCCTGGCCGAGCACCTGCCCGAGATCACCGTGCACGGCGTCTCCGCCGGGCTCCACCTCCTGGCCGAACTGCCCGAGGACTGGGACGAGCGGGCCGCCGCCCGGGCGGCGCAGGAATGCGGCCTCGCGGCCGAGCCGGTGGGCCCGATGCGCCACAGACCGGGCCCGCCGGCCCTGGTCGTGGGCTTCGCCCGCCTCCCGGTCCACCATGCCGGCGAGGTGGTCCGGGCCGTCGCGGAACGGGTTCCCCGCTGATCACGCCCTTCCCGCCGGACGCGGGGGATCGCCGGCGGCCGTGGCCTGTGTCACGGGTGATATGGCATGGGTTGATAGATAGTCCGAATGTCATGACAAAGTCTTGACGAGTACGGAACCGTCGCTTAGAACTGGAGGCCAGCCGCTCTCTTCACCGGAGGCGTCAATATGCGTGTTGGTCTAGTTGGTCTCGGACGGATCGGGACGTTCCACGCGGCGACGCTGGCCGCGCATCCCCGCGTCGACGAGGTGGTGGTGGCCGACGCGGACGGAGCGCGGGCGGGCGAAGTGGCCGCCGGGCTCGGGGCGCGGGCCAGGATCGGGGACGCATTCCGCACCGACGCCGTGGTCATCGCGACCCCCACGGCCACGCACGCGGAGCTCCTGCTGCGTGCCTGCGCCGCCGGGATCCCGGCGTTCTGCGAGAAGCCCGCCGCCTCGGGCGTGGACGACACGGTCCGGGTGCTGGAGGCGGCCAAGCAGAGCGGGACGGTGGTGCACATCGGGTTCCAGCGCCGGTTCGACGCCGGATACGCCGCGGCCCGCGCGGCCCTGCGCGGCGGAGGGCTCGGCGTGCTGCACCGGGTCCACATGATCACCGCTGACCCCCGCCCGCCCGCCGCCGGCTACATCGCGACGTCCGGCGGGATCTACCGCGACTGCCACATCCACGACTTCGACATCCTGCGCTGGGTCACCGGCCGCGAGGTCGAGACCGTCCACGCGACGGGCGCCAACCGCGGTGAGGCGTTCTTCGCCGCGGCCGGGGACGTCGACACCAGCGCGGCGATCCTGACCATGGACGACGGCACCCTGGTCACGTTGCAGGGCTCGCGCTACAACGGCGCCGGATACGACGTGCGGATGGAACTGGCCGGGACCCTGCGGACCCAGGTGGTCGGCCTCGACCAGCGGTCCCCGCTGACCAGCACGGAAGGACTGCAGCCGGGGGCGGAGCCGTGGCCCGACTTCGCCACCAGATTCGCGCCGGCCTACGCGGCGGAACTCGGCGCCTTCCTCGCCGCCGCCCGCGGGGAGACGGACAGCCCGTGCACGGTGCAGGACGCGCTGGCCGCGCTCTACGTCGCGGAGGCGGCCGACCTGTCCCTCCGCGAGGGACGCACGGTCCGCGTGGCCGAGGTCGTCCGGTGAAGGGTCGTCCGATGAAGGGTGGTGCGATGAGGCGGGGTTCGGAGAGGCGGGGCCCGGCGGAGGGGGGCCCGGCGGAGGGGGGCCCGGCGGAGGGGGGCCCGGTGGAGGGCGGCGCGCTCAGGACGGCGGGCGCGCCCATCTCCTGGGGGGTCTGCGAGGTTCCCGGCTGGGGCCACCAGCTCGACCGCTCACGCGTCCTCACCGAGATGGCCGAGCTGGGCCTGAACGCCACCGAGCTGGGCCCGGCGGGGTTCCTGCCGCCCTCGCCGTCGCGGTGCCGCTCCCTCCTCGGCCAGTACGGCCTGCGCGCGGTCGGCGGGTTCGTACCCGTGGTCCTGCACGACCCCCACCACGACCCGCTCCCGGAGGTGCGCGCCACCATGCGGGCCTTCCGGGACGGAGACGTGGACGTCGTCGTCCTGGCCGCCGCCACCGGGCGCGACGGCTACGACGCCAAGCCGGTGCTGGACGCGCGCGGCTGGAAGACCCTGCTGGGAAACCTGGAGAGGATCCTCCGCAACGCCAGGGAGTTCGGCCGCGCCGTCACCCTGCACCCGCACGTGGGGACCATGGTGGAGAGCGCGGAGGAGGTGGAGCGGGTCCTCGACGGCAGCGCGGTCCCCCTCTGCCTGGACACCGGCCACCTGCTGATCGGCGGCACCGACCCCGGCGACCTGGCCCGGCGGGCCGCGGGCCGCGTCGCCCACGTCCACCTCAAGGACGTCGACGCGGGCCTGGCCGAGCGGGTCCGGGCGGGCGGGCTGACCTACACCCAGGCCGTGCGGGAAGGGATCTACCGCCCGCTCGGACAGGGGGACGTGGACGTCGCGGGCATCGTGGCCGTCCTGAGGGCCGCCGGGTACCCCGGCTGGTATGTCCTGGAGCAGGACGTCATCCTCGGTTCCAGGGACGCCGACCCCGCGCGGAACGTGCGGGAGAGCCTCGCCTACCTGGAGGGACTGTGATCCCCGGCGGGAGCCCCGGCACGACGCCCGCCGTAACTCCCGGCGCGGCCTCCGGCGTGAGCCCCGGTGCGATCCCCGAGGTGCTGACCATGGGGCGGGTCGGGGTGGACGTCTACCCGCTCCAGGTCGGGGTCCCGCTGCGGCAGGTGGAGACCTTCGGCAAATACCTGGGCGGCAGCCCGACCAACGTGGCCGTGGCCGCGGCCCGGCTGGGCCGCTCCAGCGCGGTGATCACCCGGACCGGGGCCGACCCGTTCGGGCTGTTCGTCCACGACGCGCTGCGCGGGTACGGCGTCGGCGACCAGTACGTCACCGCGGTGCCGGGCCTGCCGACCCCGGTGACGTTCTGCGAGATCCGGCCGCCGGACGACTTCCCGCTCTACTTCTACCGCTACCCCAAGGCCCCCGACCTGGAGATCCTCCCGGAGGAGCTGGACCTGCCCGCCGTCGCCGGGGCCCGGCTGTTCTGGGCCACCGTGACCGGGCTGTCGGCCGAACCGTCGCGCGGCGCGCACCTGGCGGCCTGGCGGGCCCGTGGACGGAGGCCGTACACGGTGCTGGACCTGGACTACCGGCCGATGTTCTGGCCGGATGAGGAGACGGCCCGCGAGCGGGTGCGCGAGGCGCTCGGACACGTCACCGTCGCGGTCGGCAACCTGGAGGAGGTGGAGGTGGCCACCGGCACACGGGAACCGCTTCAGGCGGGCAAGGCGCTGCTGGAGGCGGGCGTCGAGCTGGCCGTCGTCAAACGGGGGGCGGCCGGGGTGCTCGGCATGACCGCGGCCGAGACGGTGGAGGTCCCGCCGGTCCCGGTGGAGGTCGTCAACGGGCTGGGCGCGGGTGACGCCTTCGGCGGGGCGCTCTGTCACGGCCTGCTGGCGGGCTGGCCGCTGGAGCGCACGCTGCGGTTCGCCAACGCGGCCGGGGCGATCGTGGCCGGGCGGCTGGCGTGCGCGCCCGCGATGCCCACGGCGGCCGAGGTGCTGGAGCTGCTGGAGGGGCCCGGCGGGGAGCCGCAGAACGGGAAACAGTCGGGCGGGGAGCCGCAGAACGGGAAACAGCCGGATGGGGAGCCGCGGGGTGAGAACCGGCCGGGCCGGGGGAGCCGGTGATGAGTGAGGCCGGTCCCGGAGAGGCGGGCTACCGCAAGCTGATCGAGACCAGGGCGCGGCACCCCTGGCGGATCGCCGAGGCGGCCGCGGCGCGGCGCCGGAGGAGCCTGATGGAGAAGCGCGAGCAGCTGCTGATCATCGCGGCCGACCACCCGGCCCGGGGCGCGCTCGGCGTCGGGAACCGGCCGCTGGCCATGGCCAGCCG
Source organism: Planobispora rosea (assembly GCF_014648175.1). Taxonomy (GTDB): domain Bacteria; phylum Actinomycetota; class Actinomycetes; order Streptosporangiales; family Streptosporangiaceae; genus Planobispora; species Planobispora rosea. The sequence goes on along the minus strand of NZ_BMQP01000010.1, from coordinate 168,238 downwards.
GGTGGACCTGCTCCGGCGGCTCTGCGTGGCGCTGGCCCGGCCGGGCGTCGACGGGGTGCTGGCCACCCCCGACGTCGTGGAGGACCTCCTCCTGCTGGGCGCGCTGGAGGGGAAGGTCGTCATCGGGTCGATGAACCGGGGAGGCGTGCACGGCACGGCGTTCGAGTTCGACGACCGCTTCACCGCCTACGACGCCGCCACCATCGCCAGGATGGGCCTGGACGGGGGCAAGATGCTCTGCCGGATCGGCGTCGACGAGCCCGCCACCGCCGCCACCCTCGAAGCCTGCGGCCGGGCGGTCACCGAGCTGGCCGCGCGCGGGCTGGTGGCGATGGTGGAGCCGTTCTGGTCGCGGCGGGTGGAGGGGGCGGTCACCCACGACCTGTCCCCGGAGGGCGTCATCCGGGCCGTGCACGTCGGGCAGGGGCTCGGCGCGACCTCCGCGCACACCTGGCTGAAGATCCCGGTGGTGGACGAGATGGAGCGGGTGATGGCCGCCACCACCCTGCCCACGCTGCTGCTCGGCGGCGATCCCGGGGACGCGCCCGACCTGGCGTACGCCGCCTGGCGCAAGGCGTTGCGGCTCCCCGGCGTCCGGGGGCTTGTCGTGGGCCGCGCGTTGTTGTACCCCTCCGATGACGATGTTGCGGCGGCGGTGGACACCGCGGCGGCGATGCTGGAGGCGGCATGAGACAACGATCACATCGGTACGGCGCGGCCGTGCCACGTCCCGCCGGGCGGCGGCCCGGGGAGACCGCCGGGCCGAGACCGGGGGAGGCGCGATGACGTTCATCCCGGCGGGCAGCACGGCCCTGGCCCCGTGGGCGTTGTGGATCACGCCCGAGTCGGCCGGCTGGACCTACACCGGGCTCCGTCTCCTCCACCTGTCCGGTGAGAGCGTCGAGTTCGCCACCGGCGACGAGGAGATGCTCGTCCTGCCGATGTCCGGCTCGTGCGCGGTCGAGTGCGACGGGGTGCGGCTCACGCTCAACGGCCGCGTCTCCGTCTTCGAGGAGGTGACGGACTTCGCCTACCTGCCCGTCGGGGCCACGGCCCGCATCACCGGCGAGGGCCGCTTCGCCTTCCCCTCCGCCCGCGCGTCCCGGCACCTGCCCGTCCGGTACGGCCCCGCCGACCGGGTCCCGGTGGAGGTCCGCGGCGCCGGTCAGGCCACCCGGCAGGTCAACAACTTCTGCGCGCCCGACGTCTTCGACTGCGACAAGCTCGTCGCGGTCGAGGTGCTGACCCCCGGCGGCAACTGGTCGTCCTACCCGCCGCACAAGCACGACACGGCCTCGGAGCAGGAGGCCGTACTGGAGGAGATCTACTACTTCGAGGGCGGCCCCGGCTACCAGCGGGTGTACGGCACGCACGACACCCTGGCCGAGGTGAACGGCGGTGACGTGGTGCTCGTCCCGCACGGCTACCACGGTCCCTCGATGGCCGCCCCCGGCTACGACCTGTACTACCTGAACGTCCTGGCCGGGCCCGCCGAGAAGCGGTCCATGGCCTTCTGCGACGATCCCCGGCACGCGTGGGTCCGCTCCTCCTGGGCGGGCCGGCCGGCCGATCCCCGGGTCCCCATGACGCGGGCCCCCCGCCAGGGAAGTCCCCGCTGAGGGAGTCCCCCCGCTAAGGAGTCACGATGAGGCTCACGGTGGCACAGGCGCTGGTGCGGTTCCTCGCCGCCCAGTGGTCGGAGCGCGACGGCGTCGAGCAGCGGCTGGTCGCCGGCGTCTTCGGCATCTTCGGCCACGGCAACGTGGCCGGCCTCGGTCAGGCGCTGGCCGAGCGGGGCGCGGGCACCGGCGACGCGCTCCCGTACTACCTGGCCCGCAACGAGCAGGCCATGGTGCACACCGCCGTCGGCTACGCCCGCGCCCGCGACCGGCTGTCCACCCTGGCCTGCACCACTTCCATCGGCCCCGGCGCGACGAACATGGTCACCGGCGCGGCGCTGGCCACGATCAACCGCATCCCGGTGCTGCTGCTGCCCGGTGACGTCTTCGCCACCCGGGTCGCCAGCCCGGTGCTGCAGGAGCTGGAGGACCCGCGCTCCTACGACGTGACGGTCAACGACGCGCTCCGCCCGGTCTCCCGGTTCTTCGACCGGGTCAACCGGCCCGAGCAGCTGCCCTCCGCCCTGCTGGCGGCCATGCGGGTGCTGACCGACCCGGCCGAGACCGGCGCGGTCACCCTGGCGCTCCCGCAGGACGTGCAGGCCGAGGCGTACGACTGGCCCGAGGAGCTGTTCGCCCGGCGGGTCTGGCACGTGGCCCGGCCGGTGCCGGAGCCCGCCGCGCTGGCCCGCGCGCTGGAGCTGATCCGCGCCTCGCGCCGGCCGCTGGTCGTCGCCGGGGGCGGGGTCGCCTACAGCGGGGCGGGCGGAGCCGGCGGGGCGCTGGCGCGCTTCGCCGGGCGGCACGGCGTCCCGGTGGCGGAGACGCAGGCGGGCAAGGGCGCGGTGCCGTACGACCATCCCTGCTGGGTCGGCGCGGTCGGTCACACCGGCACCGCCGCGGCCAACGAGCTGGCGCGGGAGGCGGACCTAGTGATCGGCGTCGGAACCCGCTACAGCGACTTCACCACCGCCTCCCGGACGCTGTTCGGGCGGGCCCGGTTCCTCAACGTCAACGTCGCCGCCTTCGACGCGGCCAAGCACGCCGGGGAGATGCTCGTCGCCGACGCCCGTGCGGCGCTGGAGGCGTTCGGGGCGCTGGGGGACTGGCGGGCCGAGGAGGGATGGACCGGCCGGGCCGCCGAGCTCGCCCACGCCTGGCACGAGCAGGTCTCCCTGGTCACCACGGGGGAGGAGCTGACCCAGCCGGTCGTGCTCGGGATGCTCAACGAGGTCGCCCGGGACGGCGTGGTGGTCAACGCCGCCGGGTCGATGCCGGGAGATCTGCACAGGCTGTGGATGGCGCGCGAGCCCAAGGGCTACCACGTGGAGTACGGCTACTCGTGCATGGGCTACGAGATCGCCGGAGGGCTCGGGGTGAAGCTCGCCGCGCCGGAACGCGAGGTGTTCGTGCTGGTCGGCGACGGGTCCTACCTGATGATGGCGCAGGAGATCGTCACCGCGGTGCAGGAGGGCGTCAAGCTCGTGATCGTCCTGGTGGACAACCACGGCTTCGCCTCGATCGGCGGTCTGTCGGAGGCGGTGGGGGCGCGGCGGCTGGGCACCGCCTACCGGATGCGCGGCGCGACCGGGGAGCTCGACGGCGTGTTCGTCCCGGTCGACCTCGCCGCCAACGCGGCCAGCCTGGGCGCCGACGTGCTGCGCGCCGACGGCCCGGAGTCGTTGCGCGTGGCCCTGACCAAGGCCCGAGAGTCCACCCGCACCACGGTCGTCCACGTCGAGACGGTCCCCGGCCCGGGCCCCGCGACCACGGCCTGGTGGGACGTGCCGGTCGCGGAGGTCTCCGAACACGAGGACGTACGGCGGGCCCGCGCCGCCTACGAGGCGGCCAAGCGCGACCAGCGGCCCTACCTGTGAGGCGGCGCCCGGCCCGGCGGGTGTTCCCGGCGACCGTCGTGACCGCCGTGGCCGCAGTGATCCCCGTGACCGCGGTGGCCGCAGTGACTGCGGCGGGCGCTATCCCTGACGCGCCGCGACCTCGGCGGCCCGGGGCTGGAAGCCCCTCGCCAGGAACACGATCAGCACCACCAGCACCGCGGCGGGGATGAACGCCACCCGCACGTTCACCAGGTCGTTGATCGTCCCGACCGCGGCGGCGCCGACGACGAAGCCGACGTAGTTGAACAGGTTGACCCGGGCGATGGCGGTCTCGGCCCCGGCGCCCAAGCGGCCCGCCGCGGAGAACGACTGCGGGGCGATGATCGACAGGCCGACGCCGACGAGGCCGAAGGAGACCACGGCCACCAGGGGACCGGGGGCGACGACGACGCCCAGCAGACCCAGCGCGGCGGCCACCGCGCCCAGCCGGACCACCGGGGCCGGGCCGTACCGCCGTACGGCGAGGTCCCCGGGGATCCGCGCGAGGAGCATCGCCGCCTGGTAGGCGAAGTAGGCGAAGGGCACCAGCCAGCCGGTCGCCGCCAGGGCGCCCTCCATGTAGACGGTGCTGTAGTTGGAGACGGCCGCGTCGCCGACGTAGAGGAAGGCCATCGCCAGGCAGAGCGGGATGATCGGCCGCCACGGCACCCGGGCCGCCGCCGTCTCCACGGCCTGCGCGGTCGCCCGCTCCTCCTCGCGCCCGTAGAGGCGGGGGAGCATGGCCAGGGAGATGACCGCGCCGATCACCACGGGGACCGTGAAGGACCAGCCGAGATCCACGCCGAGCGCGCTGAAGGCGGAGTTGGCCCCGGCGCCCAGCATCGAGCCGACGCTCCACACCGCGTGGAAGCCGGTCAGCACGCTCATGCCGTAGGTGCGCTCGACCGCGACGGCCTGCATGTTCATCGTCGCGTCGACCGCCCCGACGGCGAGGCCGAACGCGGCGCTCAGCAGGTACAGGCCGGTGAGGCCGCCGTTCCAGCCCAGGAGGACCACGATGACGCAGACGGCCAGCTGGGAGATCCTCAGCACCAGGGCGCTGCCGTACCGGGCGGCGAGGAAGCCCGCGGCGGCGCTCCCGACACCCGCGATCACCGGCACCAGCAGCAGGACCAGGGTGAGGTCGCCGTCGCTCAGCTCGAACCTGCGCTGCAGGTCGGTCACATGGGTGAGCAGCGTGGCGAAGCAGAGGCCCTGGACGAAGAAGGCGGCCCAGGTCGCCACCCGTGCCTGCCTGTCACGCGGGGTCGGCACCACGGCCTCCATGAACATGAGGGGGGTTCAAGTTTCCGTCAGAGTAGGGGCGGCGTTCCCCACGGTCAATGGCCTGACCGCGCGCTGTAGGGTGCTTGACGTGCGGGCGGCGGGGCAGCGGCGTGGATATGCGGCGGGACAGGCGCGCAGGGAGCGCATCCTGGCGATCGCCCTGCAGGAGTTCGCGGAGAACGGCTACCGCGGGACCTCTCTCGCGCGCATCGCCGAGCGGGCCGAGATCTCCCAGGCCGGGCTGCTCCACCACTTCCAGAACAAGGAGCGGCTCCTGGTCGAGGTGCTCGAATACCGCGACGAGCTCGACCTGCGCCGTCACCGTTCCGGCGCCGTGCGGACCGGTGCCGAGGCCCTGCGCGTCCTGGTCGACGTGGTCGAGCACAACTCCCGCGTCCCCGGTCTCGTCCAGCTCTTCACCGTGATGGGCGGCGAGGCCGTCACCGCGGACCACCCCGGCCACGAGTGGGCCCGCGACCGCTACCGGCGGCTCCGCGACGAGACGGCCAGGGTGCTCGCCCGGGCGGTGGAGACCGGTGAGTTCCGGTCGGACATCGACCCGCAGGCGCACGCCGCCCGGCTGATCGCGGTGATGGACGGCCTGCAGACCCAGTGGCTCCTGGATCCCGAGCGGCTGGACATGGCCGCCGTCTTCCGCGGCCACGTCGAGGACCTCATCGCCGTGCTCCGGCCCTGACGCCGGGACCTCGCCGCCGTGCTCCGGCTCCGACGCGGGACCCGTATCGCCGTGCTCCGCCTCCGACATGAGGACCTCGCCGCCGTGCGCCGGCCCCGGCGGGCGGTCTCCCGCCGACGCACGGCCGGGCAGGGCTTATCGTCGAAGGGTGGACTTCTCCTGGCCTCCCGCGATCCGTGACAACACCCCCGAACCGCGCCCCGGCGACCTACGGGCCGGGGACGTCGACCGGGACCGGGTGGCCGAGGTCCTGAACGACGCGCTCGCCGACGGGCGCCTGACCCACGACGAGCACGAGGAACGGCTCGAACAGCTCTACCGGACCCGCACGCTGGGCGAGCTCGCCGCCCTCACCGCCGACCTGCTCCCGCTCGAGGAGCAGCCGCTGCGGACCGACGTCCGCCCGGTGACGGCCTTCTTCGGCTCGGAGGAGCGCTCCGGCCGGTGGGTGGTGCCCACGCGTTACTCCGCCACCGCCGTCTGCGCCAACGTCACCCTCGACCTGCGTGAGGCGCTGCTCCAGTCCCGCCACATCACCCTCCAGGTCACCGTGATGGCGGGAACGCTCACGCTGATCGTCCCGGAGGGCGTGCGGATCGAGATGCCCGCCTCGGCCGTCCTGGGCGGGAAGAAGAACCAGGTCCCGCCCTCCCCCGACGGCCCGGTCATCGAGATCACCGGCCTCGTCTCCCTGGGCAGCATCGTCGCCAAGTCGCCCAAGCGCCCCCGCCGCTCCTGGTTCCGCCGCTGACCGCCCGCCGTCCCTCCCCAGGAGGTCCGGCGGGGACGCCCGACCGCGGTGCGGGTGCCGTACCCGGAGAGGTCAGACGGCGGTGTCGAAGTTGATCGCGCTGTAGGCGCGCAGCTTCCAGAGCTGGTGCTCGGACTCGATCTTGCGGATCGTGCCGGACCGGCCGCGCATGACCAGGGAGTTCGTCACGGCGTGGCCGCCGCGGTAGCGCACGCCCTGCATGATCTCGCCGTCGGTGATCCCGGTCGCGGCGAAGAACACGTCGTCGGACCTGACCAGGTCGTCCGTGGTCAGCGTGGCGTCCAGGTCGAGACCCGCGTCCAGCGCGCGGCGGCGCTCGGCGTCGTCCTGCGGCCACAGCCTGCCCTGGATCACACCGCCCAGGCACTTGAGCGCGCAGGCCGCGATGATGCCCTCGGGCGTGCCGCCGATACCGAGCATCAGGTCGACGCCGGTGCCCACCCGGGCCGCCATGATCGCACCGGCCACGTCGCCGTCGGTGATCAGCTTGATCCGCGCGCCGGTCTCGCGGATCTCCCGGATGATCTTCTCGTGGCGGGGCCGGTCGAGGATGACCACGGTCACGTCCGAGGACTCGCCCCCCTTGGCGCGTGCCACCGCGGCGATGTTGTCGGCGACCGGCGCGTTGATGTCCACGGAGGAGGCCGCCTCGGGCCCGGTCACCAGCTTGTCCATGTAGAAGACGGCCGACGGGTCGTACATCGAGCCGCGCTCGCTGACCGCGATGACCGAGATCGCGTTGGGCATGCCCAGGGAGGTGAGGCGGGTGCCGTCGATCGGGTCCACGGCCACGTCGCACTCGGCACCGCTGCCGTCGCCCACGGACTCGCCGTTGTAGAGCATCGGCGCGTTGTCCTTCTCCCCCTCGCCGATCACCACCACGCCGTTCATCGACACCGTGTTGATCAGCTGGCGCATCGCGTTGACCGCCGCGCCGTCGGCGCCGTTCTTGTCACCGCGTCCCACCCAGCGGGCCGCGGCCATCGCGGCCGCCTCGGTCACCCGGACCAGTTCGAGGGCCAGGTTTCGATCAGGCGCATGCTCGCCCGTGGCGAGGGCGGCGGGGACGGACGTCTGCTCGGACATGGCGGAAAGCCCCTCTCGTGGATTCTGAACCCGATCGTAGTTGTCCCTTCCTTGCCCGGCGGAGGAGGATAATGTGTGGCCACTATGAGCAGCGACACGGAACGGCCGGTAACGAAGGCGACCGCGCGGACCTCCGAACGGGGTGCCGCCACGCGGGGCGCGCTTCTGGCCGCGGCCAGGGAGACCTTCGTCACGAGCGGTTTCGCCGAGGCGGGCGTCACCGACGTGGTCGCGCGCGCGGGTGCGAGCGTCGGCAGCCTCTACCACCACTTCTCCGGCAAGGCCGACCTCTACCTGACACTCTTCGAGGAGTTCCAGGCCCGCCAGACGCAGCGCACCAAGCAGGCGGTCCAGACGGCCAGGGCCGACGGCGAGACCGACCCGATGCGGCTGTTCATCGCCGGCGCCCGCGCGTACCTGGAGGGCTGCCTGGACGAGCGCGAGCTCGCCGCGTTGTTCCTCCGCGGCGACGGACCGCCCGGCTTCGAGATCATCATGCGCGACCGGCTGCGCCAGTGGGCCAAGCGCAACGCCGCCCTGTTCGAGGGGGACGAGGGCGCGCTGGTCGTGGTCCTCACCGGCGCGCTCGCCGCCGCGGTCTCCGAGGTCGCGCTCTCAGAGGACGAGACCGCCTCCCGCAGGCTCGCCGAGGACGTGCTGGGCATCATCGGCCAGATCCAGCGCCCCTGACGACCGACCGGTCCACCGGGAAGGTAGTCTCGCCAGTCGTGCAACGGTTCACCCAGGGTTTCTACGGCTACGTCTTCGCGATGGGCGTCTGCCTCGTCGGTGTCGTGGCCTTCTTGCTGGTCGCGGCTCCGAAGGGCGGGCCCGCCCGCGTCCCCGAGATCAACTACTCGATCGACGCGGCCAACATGCGCCGCGCCGCGCCGTACCAGGTGTGGACGCCGGAGCCGGTCCCGGCGAACTGGGTGCCCAACAGCTCCCGGATGACGAACCAGAAGGGCGTGGTGACCTGGCGGCTCGGCTTCGCCACCGCCACCCGCAAGCACGCCATGCTCATCCAGAGCGACGAGAAGCCCGCGGCCGGGTTCGCCAGCCGGATGGCCAACAGCAACCGGGCCACCGGCACCGTCCAGATCGCCGGCGAGACCTGGGAGCAGCGCTTCCGGGAGGACAAGAACCAGCGCTCACTGGTACGGCTCCTGCCGGACTCCACCGTCGTCGTCACCGGCACCGCCGGCTGGGACGAGCTGACCGCCCTGGCGACCGCCCTCAAGCGGCAGCCCAGGCCCACCGAGAACCCTTCAGCGAGCCCTTCGGCGAGCCCTTCCGTGAGCCCGGCCGTCACCTCCAGCCCGGCTCCTGCCTCCACCGCCACGCCCAGCCCCTCCGCCACCGGATAAAGGGCCCGGGGGAACGTCGCCGGGCGCCGCGCCTTCGCCGCCCGCCGCCCCGCCGCCTTCACGACGGGACCGGAGACTCAGAAGGGGGAGTCGGGGTCGGGCTGACCGCGCTTGGCCATGGCCGCGGCGAGCTTCACCCGGGCGCCCTGGAGCCACTCCTCGCAGATCGCGGCGAGCCGCTCGCCCCGTTCCCACAGCTCGATCGACTGCTCCAGCGTCAGCCCGCCCGTCTCAAGTCGGCGGACCACCTCGGTCAGCTCCTCGCGCGCCTGCTCGTACGACGGTGTCTTGTCATCGGCCACGTGCCCAACCCTAGACGGTGAGACGGATGGGACGGGTGGGAGGATGAGGCGATGAGCGTGCGTGACGCGACCCCCGACGACATCCCCGAGCTGGTCCGCCTCCGTCAGATCCTGGCCGACCGCATGGCGCAGGACGGCAGCCTCCCCGTCGAGAGCCGCTGGCAGGAGGCCTACGCCGACAGCCTGAGGGACCGGCTCGGCACCTCCGACACGGCCGTCTACGTGGTCGACGCCCCCGCGGGCGGTCTGGCCGCCTGCGGGGTGGGGCTCATCTTCGACCGTTTCCCCGGGCCGAGCCTGCCCGACGGCAGATACGGCTACATCCAGGGCATGACCACCGACCCCGGCCACCGGCGCCGGGGACACAGCCGGGCCATCATGAGCGCGCTCATGGGGTGGTACCGCGCCAACGACATCCGCAAGGTGGACCTGCACGCCACCTCCGACGGCGAGCCGCTCTACCGGGAGTTCGGCTTCGTCGAGGACGGCTACCCCTCGCTCACGTGGCGGGCTCCTCGCTCCTGACGGTGACCCGGTCGTCGGGGAAGCGGAGGGTGAGCTCCTGGCCGGGAGCGAGTTCGGCGGCGCGCCGTACGACCTCGCCCGAGGGGCGCTGCACGATCGCGTAGCCCCGCTCCAGGGTGGCGGCGGGGGACAGGGCGACCAGGCGGGCGCGCAGGTGGTGCAGGGAGGCCTCGGCCCGGTCCAGGGAGCCGGTGAGCGCGCGCCGGGCCCGGTCCCGCAGCTGCTCGGCCTGCTCGGCACGGCGTTCGATCTCGCGGACCGGGTCGGCGAGGGACGGGCGGGAGCGCACCGCGGCCAGCCAGGCCAGCTCGCGGTCCAGCCAGCCGCCGGCCACCCGGCGGCCCCGGTCGCGGAGCTGGCGGATGAGCGTGAGCTGCTCGCCGACGTCCGGGACGACCTTCTTGGCCGCGTCGGTGGGCGTGGAGGCCCGCACGTCGGCGACCAGGTCGAGCAGCGGGCTGTCCTGTTCGTGGCCGATCGCGCTGACCACCGGGGTACGGCACGCGGCCACCGTCCGGACCAGCGCCTCGTCGGAGAAGGGCAGCAGGTCCTCCATCGACCCGCCGCCCCGCGCGATCACGATCACCTCGATCTCGGGGTCCGCGTCGAGCTTGCGCAGCGCCTCGGTGACCTCGCCCACGGCGTACGGTCCCTGCACGGCGACCTGCTCGACCGCGAACCGCACCGCCGGCCAGCGGCGGCGCGCGTTCTCCAGGACGTCACGCTCGGCCGCGGAGTCGCGGCCGCAGATCAGGCCGATCGTGCCGGGCAGGAACGGCAGGCGGCGCTTGCGGTCGGCGCTGAAGAGGCCTTCCGCGGCGAGCACCTGACGCAGCCGCTCCAGCCGGGCCAGCAGCTCACCGACGCCGACCGGGCGCATCTCCAGCGCGGTGAACGCGAAGGAGCCGCGGTTGACCCAGAAGTCCGGTTTCAGGTTCATGACGACCCGGGCCCCGTCGACGGGGCGGGGGACGGTCGCCTCGTAGACGCCGCGCGGGCAGGTGACCCGGGCGGACATGTTGGCCACCGGGTCACGCAACGTCAGGAACACCGTGCCGCCGCGCGCGGTCAGCTCGGTGATCTGGCCCTCGACCCAGACCGTGCCGAGCTTGCCGATCCAGCCGCCGACCATCTGCAGCACGGTACGGACCGGCAGCGGCTGCTCCGGCGTGGTCTTCGCGCTCATGCGGAAGACCTTACGGAAAAACCTCCGGGAGGACCTTCCGCGCGGGGTGCGGTCACTCGGCGGTTTCGATCTTGGTCAGGCGGTTCTCGTACATCCGCACGACCTCGGGACGGGCCGAGGTGGCCTTCTCGTACTCGATCAGCTCCTTGATCTGCTCGGCGCTCTTGCCGCGCATCCGGGCGCGCAGGGAGGCGACGGTCAGCTCGGCGTAGCCGGGCAGCGGCTCGGCGGGCACGGCCGCGACCCCCGCCTTGACGGCCTCGACCGTCTCGACCGTCTCGACCGTCTCGGTGGCCTCGGCGGTGGTGGCGGCCTTGCGGGTCTTCGCGGCCTTGGGCTTCGCGGCCCCGGCCCCGGCTCCGGCGGCTGCCTTGGGCTTCGCGGTCGCGCTCTTCGGCTTCGCGGTCCCGGCCGTGGTCCTCGCCCTGGTGGTCCTGGGCTTGGCCGGCTTGGTCTCGACGACCTCGACGGCGGCGGCGCCGTTCTGATCCGGCTCGGCGACGTCGACCGCGGCGACCTCGACCTCCACGGCCGGCGGCGTGGCGATCTCGGTGATCGGCTCCGGCGTGGTCCCGGCCGCGACGGGCGCGGCCGGGACGAGCGCGACCGGGGCGGGCCCGGCCTCCGCCTTGACCTCGGCGGCCTCGGGCTCGGCTCCGGTCTTGGTCTCGGCTCCGGTCTTGGCCTTGGCTCCGGTCTTGGCCCCAGGCTCAGTCTTGGTCTCGGGGGCTTCCGGCTTGGTCTCGGCGGCCTCGGCGGGGGCGGTCTTGGGCTTGGCCGGGGCGAAGATGACCGGCTCGCGGCGGGCCGGCTTCTCCTCGGACTTCTCCTCGCTCCCGGCCAGCTGGTCGGCGGCCGTGGTACGGGTCTCGTCGAGCTCCTCGTCGGTGGATCCGGCGCCCTTGATCCGGTTGCGGACGCGGTCACCGAGGAGCAGGGCCTGGCCGACGCCGCTGAGGGCGGCCTGCAGCATCTGGAGCGGCAGGTCCTTCGCCTTACGGAAGAGATCGGGGACTGACATTTCGTCTCCCTGGGAGGTCTGGTTGGACATATTGTCTAGCAAGATGACGCCTTGCGAGGTCAAGGGGCGCATGGGCAGTCCCCATGGGCACTCCACGTAGCATAAGAACATGACTTCAGAGACCCGCGCGACCCGTCGCGTACTTGTGGCGAAGCCCCGCGGTTACTGCGCGGGAGTCGACCGTGCGGTCCAGGCGGTCGAGAAGGCCCTGGAACGGTACGGCGCTCCGATCTACGTCCGCAAGCAGATCGTTCACAACACCCACGTGGTGAAGACGCTGGAGGAGCGCGGGGCGATCTTCGTCGAGGAGACGGAGCAGGTCCCCGAGGGCGCCATCGTGGTCTTCTCGGCGCACGGAGTCTCCCCGGCCGTCCACCAGGAGGCCGCCCAGCGCCGCCTGAAGACGATCGACGCGACCTGCCCCCTGGTCACCAAGGTGCACAACGAGGCCAAGCGCTTCGCCTCCCAGGACTACGACATCCTCCTGATCGGTCACGAGGGCCACGAGGAGGTCGAGGGCACCGCGGGCGAGGCCCCCGACCACATCCAGCTCGTGGACGGCCTCGACTCGGTCGACTCCGTACAGGTGAAGGACCCCGATCGGCTGGTGTGGCTGTCGCAGACCACCCTGTCGGTGGACGAGACGATCGAGACGGTCTCCCGGCTCAAGGAGCGTTTCCCCAACCTCCTCGACCCGCCGAGCGACGACATCTGCTACGCCACCCAGAACCGCCAGGTCGCGGTGAAGGAGATCGCCGCGGAGGCCCAGCTGGTCATCGTCGTCGGCTCGGAGAACTCCTCCAACTCCAAGCGCCTGGTCGAGGTCGCCCTCGACCACGGGGCCGACGCCTCCTACCTGGTCGACAACGCCTCCTTCATCAAGGACGAATGGCTCGACGGCGTCACCACCGTCGGCGTGACGAGCGGTGCCTCGGTCCCCGACGAGCTGGTCGCCGGAGTCCTGGCCCGGCTCGCCGAGCACGGTTTCGACGACGTCGAGGAAGTCCACTCCGTCGAGGAGAACGTGCGTTTCGCCCTCCCGCACGAGCTCCGCAAGGACCTGCGGGCCGCGACCGTCTGAGGACCGCGACCGTCTGAGGACCGAGAACCTCCCCGGGAGCCGCGTCACGGCTCCCGGGGAGTGCCGTACACCCGGGGCTCGAAGTATCCCTCCGGCTCGGGGACGAAGCCCTTGTCGCCGCCGGTCCGCGGGCGAGGGATGTCGGGGGCGCTGGCGCGGATCTCCTCCCGCAGGTCGCGGACGCACCGGGCCAGGCCGCGCCGCCAGGCGACGAGAAGGACCAGCGCCGAGCCGACGAACAGCCACGGGGCCCCGCCGGACAGCGCGGTGAACATGCCGAGGCCGAAAGCCTGGACCGGGGAGGGCGCGGTCAGGGAGCGGATCGCCTCGGAGATCAGCACGGCCGAGAAGAAGACCAGGGGCGGGGAGACCACCATCGAGAGCAGGTCGCGCGGGTTGACCAGCGCCACCGCGACCGCGCACCCGCCCAGGAACGCCAGGCCGACCGCGGCGGGCAGCCCGAACAGCGTGTTCAGAAGGCTTCCCAGCAGGGTGAGCGTCAGCACGGACGCCACCGCGCCCCGTGCGGTCAGCCGGATGCCGGAGGCCCGGTCCCGCTCACTGTTGCGCCCGTTCATGCGATCACCTCGCCCATCGCCCCCTCACACCACCCCGCGGTTTCCAGTGTCCGGCTCCCCCCGGTTTCAGGAAACACCCTCAAGGCAGGTCGTTGGCCAACTTACCGTTCAACCGGGAGATGAGGGACGAGCTTGACTCTTCTTCTCCCACCAGTTCCGGTGAGGTGAGGGTGCGCGGCAGGTCCTCGACCGCGGCGGGAGCGTCCAGGTCGGTCTCGACCAGGCCCAGGTCGTTGAGCTTCCGGGCGCTCACCAGGACCCGGGTCTCCAGGGAGCCGACGGTGCGGTTGTAGGCGTCCACGGCCCTGCTCAGCGAGCGGCCCACGGCGTCCATGTTCCGTCCCATGCTGCCCAGCCGCTCGTAGAGCTCCTTGCCCAGTTCGAAGACCGCGCGGGCGTTCTCGCTGAGCGCGGCCTGCTGCCAGGCGTAGTGCGCGGTGCGGAGCATGGTGATCAGCGTGGTCGGGGTGGCGATGTGGACCCGGCGGCGCATGGCGTGCTCCAGCAGGCCGGGATCGTGCTCCAGCGCCGGGGCGAGGAACGCCTCGCCCGGGATGAACAGCACGACGAACTCCGGCGCGGGGTTGAACGCCTGCCAGTAGGTCTTCGCGGCCAGCCGGTCCACGTGCTCGCGCACGTGCCGGGCATGGTCACCGAGCCGGGAGGAGCGGTGGTCGGGGTCGGCGGACTCCGCGGCCTCCAGATAGGCGGCCAGGGAGACCTTGGAGTCGACCACGATGTTCTTGCCGCCCGCGAGCCGTACCACCATGTCGGGGCGGAGCACGCCGTCGGCGGTGGACGCGCTCGCCTGCTCGTCGAAGTCGCAGAAGCGCTGCATGCCGGCGATCTCGGCGACCCTGCGCAGCTGGATCTCCCCCCACCGGCCCTGGGCGTCGGGCCGCTGCAGGGCCCGGACGAGGGCGGTCGTCTGCGCGCGCAGCCGGTCGTTGCTCTCCCGCACGATGTCGATGTGCCGGGTCAGCTCGGCGTGGGCGGCCCGCTGACCCGCCTGGGTGTCGCGCAGCTGGGCCTCCACCCGGGCCAGGGTGTCCTTCAGCGGCTCGATCAGATGCTCGACGGCCTGCTTGCGCTGCTCCAGCTCCCCGGCCGCCTCGGCGCGGCTCGCGGCCAGCCGGCCCTCGGCCAGTTCCAGGAAGCGCAGGTTGTTGACGTCGAGCGCGCGGGCCGACAGGGCCTGGAACCGGTCGGCGAGCTGCCCCTCGATGTAGGCGGCCTTCTCCTCGGCCGCCCTGGCGCGCGCCTCGGCCTCCGCCAGGCGGGTGGCGACGTCCGCGGCACCGGTGGAGGCGCGCGCCCGGCCGAGCAGGAACCCGATCGCGAGTCCCGCGGCGAGTCCCACGGCGAGCTGGAAGGCGAGTGCCATGACGTCCATTCACCGCATGATCCCAGGATCGACGGCTTCCAGCCGCGCGACACGCCTTCGGCAACGACCGGTCAATCCACTTGCGCACCGGCAATCTGTCACTCAAAGTTTCATAGTGAACACGGAAAGTGGGGGATCGTCTGTGGGTGCACGCGGGTGGGGCACGAAGATGGCGCCGGCGCTGGGGGTGACCGTCGCCGCGATGGTGGTGGTGATCACCGCGACGGGCGTGCTCGTCGCCGGACGCGCGAGCCCGGAGCCGGGAGCGGCCCGGGCGGCGGCGGCCACGGTGCGGTTCGCCTGGGAGCGGGGTGCCTGCGTCGCGCGGGAGAACGACAGATACGAGCTGGCCGCCTGCGAGGACGCCGACGGGAGGGTGATCTCCATGGCCGACGCGGAGGCGGCGGGCTGCCCCGTGGAGACCGACGAACTGGTCAGGATCAGGCCCCTGCCGGGCGCGGGCGCGGCGGACGCCCAGGCGGTCCTGCGCAGCCCTCAGCCGAGCCGTACGGCATGCGTGCGCACCCTCCGGCCGCCGCACGCCGGAGAGCCGGGCGGCGGTGGCGGGATGCTGCGCCCCGGTGACTGCCTGGCGCTGCGCGGAGGAGAGCGGCCCTGTTCCGAGCCCGGCTGGTACGGCAAGGTGCTGGCGGTGGTGGACCGGGCGGCGGCGTGCCCGGCGCGTGCGCTCGACGCGCTGGTCGTCGGTGAGCGGGAGGTCGCGTGCCTGGCCGGGGGCGGCCGGATACTCCGGGTGGGCGACTGCGTGACCCGGCCCGCGGGTCGTCTGGTGAGCCGCGAAGCGCTCGTCAGGACGCCGTGCGACTCGGCCGGCGCCTGGGCGCGGGTGACCGCCAGAGCCGCCACCCGGGGCCGCTGTCCCGAGCTCTCGGACCGCTACCTGCGGGTCCGGGAACCCGGCGTCCAGCGTCCGGTCACGTGCCTGCGGCGGACAGCACTTCGCGGTTCCCCGTAAACTCGGGTCACGTGAGCCTGAGCATCGGCATCGTCGGATTGCCCAACGTCGGTAAGTCCACGCTTTTCAACGCGCTGACCAAGACCGCCAACGCCCTGGCGGCGAACTATCCGTTCGCCACCATCGAGCCCAACGTGGGCATCGTCGGTGTGCCCGACGCGCGCCTGGAGAAGCTGGCCGAGATCTTCGGCTCCGCCAAGATCATCCCGGCGAAGGTGGAGTTCGTCGACATCGCCGGCCTGGTCAGGGGCGCCTCCGAGGGGCAGGGGCGGGGCAACCAGTTCCTCGCCAACATCCGCGAGACCGACGCGATCTGCCAGGTGATCCGGGTCTTCAGCGACCCGGACGTGACCCACGTGGACGGCGCGGTCGCCCCGGAGCGCGACATCGAGACGATCAACACCGAGCTGATCCTCGCCGACCTGCAGACGCTGGAGAAGGCGATTCCGCGCCTGCAGAAGGAGTCCAGGACCAACAAGGACCGCAAGGCCGCGCTGGACGCCGCCGAGGCGGCGTCCAAGCTCCTCGACGGCGGCACGACCCTGTACGCCGGGGCCAAGAGTGCCGGCATCGACCTGGCGGACCTGCGCGAGCTGCACCTGCTGACCGCCAAGCCCTTCCTGTACGTCTTCAACCTCGACGCCGACGAGCTGGTCGACGAGGAGCTGCGGGCCCGGTTGTCGGGACTGGTGGCCCCGGCCGAGGCCGTCTTCCTCGACGCCAAGATCGAGTCTGAGCTGGTGGAGCTCTCCGACGAGGAGGCGCTGGAGCTGCTGCAGTCCGTGGGCCAGGAGGAGTCCGGCCTGTCCCAGCTCGCCCGGGTGGGCTTCGAGACGCTCGGCCTGCAGACCTACCTGACGGCCGGTCCGAAGGAGACGCGGGCCTGGACGATCCGCAAGGGCGCGACCGCCCCCGAGGCGGCTGGGGTCATCCACACCGACTTCCAGCGCGGCTTCATCAAGGCCGAGGTCGTCTCCTTCGACGACCTGGTGGAGGCGGGTTCCATCGCCGCCGCCCGGCAGGCGGGCAAGGCCCGCATCGAGGGCAAGGACTACGTGATGCGCGACGGTGACGTCGTGGAGTTCCGCTTCAACGTGTAGTCCCACGAGGGTATGACCCTCCCCCGGAGGGTGCGCCCCGCCCCCACGAGGGTGTGGCCGGTCCCGCAGGGTGTGGCCCCGCACGCTCTCACCATGGCGGACACCCCTCCGGTGCGGAGTGTCCGCCGTGCCGGAGACAGCGGCTGCCGATGTCCCCGCGGGGGGACATCGGCATTCCCCGTCCCCGGGTTCTCTGGACATCCGGGGGGACGGTGGCGCACGCTGCGAATATGACCTCGCACAGACGTGAGACCCCTGAGCCGCCCGATCCGCGCGAGACGGGCGGCCCGTTGCTCCGGGTGCTGGAGGAGATGGACCCCGGTCTGGCGCGGAAGCTGCTCGGCGCGCGGATGCCCCGCGCGTGGACGTTCCAGCCGTGCACGGGCTTCGACCCGTCCGACGACTGACCCGTGTGCCTCCGGCGACCCCGTGCCGCCCTTCACCGGTCCCCGTGCCGTTCTCCGCGCCGGTCCCCGCGCAGCTCTCCGGGTCGGTCCGGGCCGGCTCGGGTCGGCCCGGCATGACAGGTCCTCATCCGTGGGCCTGGTGGAGGCATCGCGTTGTGACGCTCCGTCACGTCTCCCGGGCTGACCCTCTTCTAAAGGCGCAGGTCGCGACACTCCCGGCGCCCTATGGATAGCAATGGGTGGCTTTTCGGTAACCAACGCCTGCGCTGGCCAGGGGTGATGTGCTCCTTTCGTCCCTCTCGAGGGGGTAACTGCTCTCGCCCGGTCTCAGATCCGGTTTGCTCAGTGAGGGCGATGCCTGCAGCATGGGCGTGGTTTTCCTGGAAGAATCAGCTGAGCGGTTAGGGTAATTGCCTCGCCATGACTAATGGGATCGGGAGTAATACGACACCGCGCCAGCCGGGGGAATCGGCGCGAGCGGAGGCGTGATGGCTCGAAGGTCGGCGGTCCAGCGGGATCCTCGGATCTCCGATGACCCAGAGCTTTCGGCATACCCGGATGCGTTCGACGATCCCGGGCCCCGGAGCGCCCCGGCGCGCGGGCGGCGCGTGCCGCGCCGCGGCGGCTGGTCCGGAGGGGGTGGTCGCTGGCTGGTGTGGGTCGGTCGCGCCGTCCTCTGGGCGTTAATTGTGGTCATCGTGGTGAATGGGGTCCGTGCACCTTTTGAGAGGTTTACTCGGCAAGGGGCGACCGGCCAGAATGCTCCCGCCCCCGCCGACCAGGGATTCCCCAGAACCCAGGCCACCTCTTTCGCCAGCCAGTTCGCCGCCGTCTACCTGAATTTCGACGCGGTGCGCGCTTCCGAACGGGCCGGTCGGCTGGCGCCCTTCCTGCCCGACGGCGCCGAGCCGCAGTTCGGCTGGGACGGGCTCGGGAGGATGAGCGCCGGGGCCATCCAGCCGTACGACGTGCAGGCCGAGGACGCGCAGAACGCCGTGGTGACCCTGATGTTCCAGGCGGGCAACCGCCGCCAGCTGCTCTCCGTACCGGTCTTCTACGACAGTGAGACGGAGCGGTTCGTGGTCTCCGGGCGGCCGGGCATCCTGCCCGCCCCGGCCTCGGCGGCCCTGCCCGCCGAGGGTGAGCCCCAGCGGGACGCGACCGCCGAGCAGGAGCTCCGTACGTCCATGGCCAACTTCTTCAAGGCCTACGCCGCCAGCGATACCGCCTCCCTGCAGCAGTACGCCGCGGCCGGCGTCACCCTGGAGGGGTTCGGGGGCGCGTTCACCTTCGTGGAGCTCAAGGACCTCGTCGTGCCCCTCGACAGCGGGGCCTCCCGGAAGGTGACCGCCACGGTCGTGTGGGGCGTGCCCGGAGACGGGTCTCCGACCGCGGACTCCACCTCGGGAGGAGACCCGGGTGAAATGAACGGGAAGCTGGAGCAGTCCTACCTTCTCACCGTGGTCAAACAGGGCGACAAGTGGTTCGTCGAGAGCATCGGCGGCGCCGGACGGTCCGTGGGGTGACGCATGATCGAACGGTGCCGGTCCACAGTGAACAGAGCCCCCCTGGCCGGCGAGCCGGTGGCGAGGCGGTCCGCGTGTCGCGGGCTCGTCGCCGCCCGGCGCGCGCGGTCGTGAGCACGGAGGACGAGACGTGACCCTGAAGACCATCCTGCTGAGCGTGATCGACATGAGTGCGATCGATCTCGCCCAGCAGCCGACCGGCCAGCCGACCGCCCCACCGGCCGGCGTGAACACCGAGGGCCTGGCTGACTTCCTCCGCCGGTTCTTCGCCCCGCTCTTCCTCGTCATCGTCTCCGTGGTGGCGCTGTTCTTCCTGTTCACCCGCGAGATCACCAGGTTCGTGCAGTTCATCATCCTGGCCATCGCCATCGGAGTGATCTTCTACGTGCCCAACATCATCGAGGTGACGGCCAAGGCGATCGCCGGCGCCCTGGGGATTACGGGAGGCTGAGCGCGCACCTGAAGGCACGGGACGGCGAGCGGTGGAGAGGAGGAACGGGTGGACCTGCCCACATATACCAATATCTGGCGGATTGAGAAGCGGCTCTACAAGCTGTACGACCTACGGCTGCCGATGCCGCTTCCGATTGTCTGGATCGGTGTGTTCGTGGGTGTGATGGCGCCGTGGTCGTTGCTGCTGTGGCTGGTCGGCGTGGACTTCGGGCCGCCCTGGCACGTGGTCTACCTGGTGCCGCCTGGAGTGGTGACCTGGCTCTCCACCCGGCCGGTGATCGAGAACAAGCGGCTCACCGAGCTGCTCCAGTCACAGGTGCGTTACCTGGGCGAGCCGCGGACCTGGTGCCGGATGGCCCCGGCGGCGGAGCCCGCCGAGATCACCCTGACCGGCCGGGTCTGGCGGGCGGCTCCCCAGCAGGCCGCTCCGGTCCGCGTCAAGACCGCCCGCAAGGCCCGCCACGCACAGCCCAAGCGGGTCGCCGCACCGTCCCGGGCGGTCCGCCCCGCGGTGGCGGCGGCCGCGGCCGCCGCGGCGGGGGCTCCGGTCACGCGCGACCGCGTTGTCTGGGGATCGGCCTACGCCCCCCGCAGGGGCACCGCCCCCGCTCTCGGCCAGGCGGTCGCGGCCTCCGCGGAATCTCCGGCCGTCATCCGGGAGAGGCCGCCGGCCTCCCTCCCCGAGAGGCCTCAGACCGGGATCCCGGAGAGGCCGCCGGTACGGTTCCACGAGACGCCCCCGGCCGGGACCCCGGACAGACCGCTCACCGTGGTTCCCGAGACCCCCCTGACGGCGGCCTCCGAGCCGCCCTCGCCGCTCCCGGCTGATCCGGCCCCGGCCGTCCCGGTGACCGCCCCAGACACCTCCGTCGAGCCCGAGCCCGAGCCCGCCGAGTCCAGGCCAGACGGACCCGAGCCCGCCGAGTCCACACTCACCGCGCCCGAGTCCGCCGAGCCTGCCGAGCCCGCTTCCTCCGTCACGCCCGTCCCTTCCACGCCCGCCACGACCCGCCCGGCCAAGCGGGCACCGGCCGGGCGGGCCACCCCGGTCGACACCGAGGCGCTCCGCCGCCTGCGCAAGCTGGCCGCCGCCACCGGCCCCGACCGGTTCTCGCCGCCTCCCAGCCCGCCTTCGCCTCCGGCTCAGGTGCCCGGAGTCACCCCGGACGGTGGGGGTGGCGTGCCCGTCGTGCCGGAGAGGACCCGGGCCGCCGCGGCACAGGGCGTGAGTGAGTCGTCGGTCGCCTCGCAATCGGAGAGGACATCCGCAGCGGATATCGGCCGGGCCGCCGCGACACACGGCGCGAGTGAGTCGTCGGTGGCTTCTCAACGGGAGAGGACATCCGCAGCGGATGGCGGCCGGGCCGCGGTACAGGGCGTGAGTGAGACTCGTGCGGCCTCCCGGCAGCAGGAGACATCCGTTGTGGAGGACGGGGGACGGGGCGCCGTGCCGCGTGAGACGTCCGCAGGGAAGGACGCCGGGAAGACGGAGCGGGCGTCTGTCCGGCGGCCGGCCGTACCGGATCCGGGTGAGTCCCACGCCGCCGAGGCGCGGACGGAGACGGACGAGAGCATCCTGGCCCAGCACCGGAAGGGGCAGCCCCCCACCGGTGGAGAGCGGAAGGTGTGGCCGCCGGCACGGCCGGGACTCGCGCCGGGCAACCCCATGAATCCAGGAAACCCGGCGAACCCGGCGAATTCGGGGAACCCGGTGAACGTGTCGATCCGGGCCGTGCCCCGCGACGCCTCACCGGCCGACGTGCCGGTGCCCGGGCCGGGGCAGGGGCAGGGGCAGGGGCAGGGCGAGACCAGGGTCCGCCGGGTGGAGTCGGTCGTCGGCCGGGACTCCGAGGGAGGATGGCGGCGCCTGGCCCAGGTGGTGATGGGGCCGGGAGGGGGCCGTACGGACGGGTCCGAGGTCGACGAGGCGCGGGCCAGGGGGGTCTTCAGCGGCAGCCGCAGGGTGGTGGTGCTGGGGTGCACCGGTGGCGCGGGTCAGACCACGACGGCGCTCATGCTCGGCCACACCCTGGCCCGCTACCGTGAGGACCGGGTGCTCGCGGTCGACGCCGGCACCGGGGCCCACGCCCTGTCCTCCCGGATCCAGGGGGAGTCGCCCGAGACGCTGAGCTCCCTGCTGGCCGGGCTGGACCGCGTCCACGGCTACCTGGGCATGCGCGCCTACACCAGCCGCTGCGCCTCCGGTCTGGAGGTCCTGGCGGGCGACGCCGACGCGGGCGCCGAGCAGCGGATGGCCGATCGCGCGCTCTTCTCCGACCGGCGGCTCGGCCGGGCCATGGACCTGCTGGACGAGCACTACAAGCTGATCATCATGGACCCC
Source organism: Planobispora rosea (assembly GCF_014648175.1). Taxonomy (GTDB): domain Bacteria; phylum Actinomycetota; class Actinomycetes; order Streptosporangiales; family Streptosporangiaceae; genus Planobispora; species Planobispora rosea. The sequence goes on along the minus strand of NZ_BMQP01000010.1, from coordinate 146,653 downwards.
GCGGCGGCGCTGGCCGCGCGGGTCCTGCCCCACGCCGACCAGCTGGTCCTGGTCGTCCCCGCCAGCGAGGACGGGCCCGACGCCGTCGCGATGACGTACGAGTGGCTCGACGGCCACGGCTGCGCGGACCTCCGCCGGCGGGCGGTCATGGTCGTCAACGGCGTGAGCCGCCGGAGCATGAACGACGTGGAGCAGGCCGAGGCGGTCGCGCGCGGCAGGTGCCGGGCGATCGTCCGGGTGCCCTGGGAGGACGAACTGGCTCCCGGGAGGTCCGACCGGGTGGAGCCGTCCCACCTGCGGGCGCCGGGACGCCGCGCCTACCTCGCGCTGGCCGGTGTGGTGGTGGCCGGCTTCGGAGCGGCACGGACGGCACGCATGAGCGAGGAGGAAGTGGCCCAGTGATCCCCCGGGGCGCGAGAGAACACGGAGGGCCTGTGGACGAGCGAGCCGATGAGCACGGCGGCCGGAGGTTCACGCGGCCGGCGGAGGAGGGCGCATGAGCCGCGGGTCGAGGGCGCGCAGCCGCCTCGCCGTCCGGTACTTCGACGACCGGATCCTGCTGACCGACTCGTCGGCATGGGCCTACTTCCGGCTGCCGACCGTGAGCTACGAGTTCGTCACGCCCGAGGAGCGGGAGGCGCTGGCCACCAACATCACGATCGCGCTCGCCGCGATCAGGATGCCGGACGCCGAGGTCCACCTGCGGGTGGCGCACCGCACCTACCCGGCGGCGGAGTGGGCGATGGCGCTCAACGCCACCTCCGACGAGGGTCCGGGCTGGCGTGACTACCTGGAGGAGATGTACCGCCACGTCTGGGCCAAGGACTTCTGGACCAAGGAGGTCTACCTCGGCGTACGGCTCGGCCCGCGCGGAGTGCAGCTGGGCACTGGGGTGTTCGCCCAGCTCTTCGGCTTCTACCAGCGCAGCGAGAAGGCCCTGGGAATCGAGGACGACCAGATCCCCAAGGCGGAGATCACCCGGTGGACCGACTCGGCCGAGCGGCTCGGGAGGGCGCTGGGGACCAGCGCCCTCTATGCCCGGCACGCCACCTCCACCGAGATCGCCTGGCTGTTCCAGCACGCCGCGACGGGTTCTCTCGGCGACCCGCCCGCCTCGGCCAGCCCGAAGCGGCGGTGGGGTCAGGGGGAGATCGAGTCCCTGGTCGAGGGGCAGATCCACAACGGCAGGTCGCTGCTGCGGATCGAGCAGCCGCACGGCGACTCCTACGTCGCGCACCTGTCGTTCGCCCGCTTCCCCGATCTGATGCCCTTCCCCGACGGCGAACCGTGGATGCACTACGCCGACCAGCTGCCCTTCCCGGTCGAGATCAGCTCCAGGATGCGGCTGATCCCCCCGGTCAAGGCCAGCAAGGACGTCGCGCGCAAGCTGGCGCACGCCCGGGACATGGACATCCACATCCGGGAGGCCGGAGCGGAGGCGCCGCTGGCCCTGGCCGAGCAGATCGACGCCGCCCGGATGCTGGAGCACGGCATCACCAAGGAACGCCTGCCGTTCGTGTACGGCTGGCACCGGCTGATCGTCTCCGCGCCGACCGAGGAGATCTGCGTGCAGCGGGTCGAGGCGGTCGCGGAGCACTACCGCGACATGGGCATCGACATCGTCAACTCCACCGGTGACCAGTTCTCGCTGTTCTGCGAGGCGCTGCCGGGGGAGCGGGTGCGGGTCAACGCCTACGCCCAGCGGCAGCCGCTGCGGACCATCGCGGGCGGCATGGCCACGGCCACGGTCGATCTCGGCGACCGCGAGGACGAGACGAACGCCGGCTGGGCGGGGCCGTACATCGGGGAGACCCTGGGCCGGGCCCGCAGCATCGTGCACTTCGACCCGCTGGTGGCGGCGGCCCGCAACCGGCCGACGGCCATCGCGATCACCGGTGAGCCGGGCGGCGGCAAGACGACCCTGGCGCTGCTGATGATCTACCAGATGGCGATGCGCGGGGTCACGGTGGCGGTGATCGACCCCAAGGGCGACGCGGAGTCCCTGGTCCGGCTCCTGCAGGAGCGGGGCAGGAAGGCGCGGATCATCCCGCTCGGTTCGGCGGCGCCCGGGCTGCTCGACCCGTTCTCCTTCGGCGACGACCTCGCGGCTAAAAAAACGATGGCCACCGAGACGCTGCGGCTGCTGCTGCCGCGCATGTCGGAGGAGCGCGAGTCGGCGATGATCCAGGCGGTCGCGGCGGTGTCCAACGGCGACGACCCGTCGCTGGGCAAGGTCGTCGACTACCTGGAGCAGGCCGAGGACGCCGCCTCCAAGAACCTGGGCGCGGTGCTGCGCTCGATGTCGGAGATGCACCTGGCCCGGCTCTGCTTCGACCCCTCCGGCGGCGACCAGATCGACACCGAGGGCTGGACCACGGTCTTCACCCTCGGCGGGCTGACCCTGCCGGACGCCGTCACCGGCCGGGACGACTACTCCTACGAGCAGCGCCTGTCGGTGGCGCTGCTCTACCTGGTCGCCCAGTTCGCGCGGGGCCTGATGAACGGCCTCGACCGGCGGACCCCCAAGGCGATCTTCCTGGACGAGGCGTGGGCCATCACCTCCACGCCGGAGGGCGCCAAGCTGGTGCCCGAGGTGAGCCGGATGGGCCGCTCGCGCAACACCGCGCTCGTCCTGGTCTCGCAGAACGCCGGCGACCTGCTGAACGAGCAGGTGACGAACTGCCTGTCGTCGGTGTTCGCCTTCCGTTCCACCGAACGGGTCGAGGTGGAGCACGTGATGGCGCTGCTCGGGGTGGATCCGTCCGAAGAGCACAAGGCGGTGCTGCGTTCACTGGGCAACGGTGAGTGCATCTTCCGCGATCTGGACGGCCGTGCGGGCCGTATCGGGGTGGATCTGATCTCCGGCGAGCTGCTGCGCTGGCTCGACACGAACCCCACCCATGAGAAACCCGACGAGAACGTGCATGATCTTTCCGGGGGCGACAGAGTCGGCAGGCCGGGGGCGACGACGCTGGAGGTGCGTTCATGAAAGGCTCCGCCCAGGGGCTGAGGCGTCTCCTCGGGAGACGTGTTGCCGGGAGGCGGTGGCGGCCGGGCAGGCGGATCGCCGTCGCGCTCGTGGCGTTCACGGCGTTCACGGCCCTGCCGCTGGTGTTCCCCACGGGCGGCTCCATCGCCGCCGCGGCCCCGTGCGACCTCTCCCCGGACCTGGCGCCCGAGGTCGTCGGCGCGGGCGTGGACGGCCTGGTCAAACCTCCGCCTCCGGAGGGTGCGGCGGCGCAGGCCCCGGCGGTCCGGACGAACTACGGCACCTACGGCATGAGCGGCCTGTTCTGGCACACCCACGAGCTCGGCTGTGACGACGTCGCCGCGGTGCTCGGCAACGCCTGGGCCAACACGGTCTTCTCCTGGGCCAAGGCGCTGGACCGGCTGACCATCACGACCTACCAGGCCGCGACGACCGAGGGCCCGCTGGAGTCGATCAAGAACGTCGTCGACGACATCGTGCAGCGGCTCTCCGAGGCGATGTACTGGCCGTTCCTGCGGCCGATCGTGATCCTCGGAGCCATCTGGCTGGCGTGGTACGGCCTCATCCGCAAGCGCGCGACCACGACCGCCGAGGGCGTCATCTGGATGGTCCTGGCGGTCACCGTCGCGGTCTGGTTCTTCAGCCGCCCCGGCGACCTCACGGGACTGGGCAAGGTCGTCACCGACAAGACGGGCGAGGTCGTCAACTCCGCCTTCTCCGGCCTGCCCGGCGCGGGCGGGGCCTCCTGCATGCCCGCCAAGGGCGAGACCAGCCCGCAGGCGATGACCGGAGGGTACGGCCAGAGCGGCACCCCGGCGGTGGAGCAGAACGCCGACGCGCTGTGGTCCACGCTGGTCTGCAAGCCGTGGCTGATGGGCCAGTTCGGCACCGCCGACGCCGGCGCCCCGGTGGTGGCCAAGTTCGGTCCCGAACTGCTGAACATCCAGGCGATCGACGCGGCCGAGCAGCAGGCGGCGCAGACCCCCGACAGCAGCGCCCACCAGGCCCGCTACGAGGAGGACGTCGCCCAGTACCTGAAGACCACCCCGATCTACTTCCTCTTCCAGGGCAAGGACTGGACGAGCCGGCTGGGCATCGCGATCGGCGCGCTCATGGCCGCGATGGTCGCCGGGGTGCTGATCTTCCTGGTGGCGGTGTCGCTCCTGGCGCTCAAGATCGGCTTCCTGCTGCTGCTGATCCTCGCGCCGGTCTTCCTGCTGATCGGCGTGCATCCGGGTTCGGGGCGGATCATCGCGATGCGCTGGGTGGAGATGCTGATCGGCACGCTGCTGCGGCAGGCGGTGCTCGCCCTGGTGCTGAGCGTGCTGGTGTACGGCTACGCGCTGATCATCTCCACCGCCATGCCGTGGGGCATGCAGGTCATGTTCATGGCGCTGCTGACGATCGCGGTCTTCTTCTACCGGCGGCCGTTCCAGCACCTGTTCGCCTCGATGGACGGGCACACGTTCACCACCCGCATGCTGGGCGAGGCCGCCTCCGCACCGACCCTGCAGCGCGCCGCGGGCGTGCTGCCGCCGGTCGCCGCCGCGCGGGCGGGCCGGTGGGGCATGCGCAAGGCGGAGCCCATGCTGAAGGCCGCGGCGCTCGCCGGCGGGGCGTCCGCCGGGGCGGCGGCCGCCGTCGCCCAGGGCAGGGTCCGGGGCGAGGAGGGCGGCCCGGCGGGCACGCCGTCGGGCACCCGGGTCCCGGTCGCCGCGCAGCCCGCGCCGCTGGACACCGACACCCCGGCGGGCGGGCGGCGCAAGAACACGGGCCGTCCGGTCACCGCCCCGCGCACCGGCGCGGCGCCGCCCCTCAACCTCTCCGGGAACCGTACGGCGGGCGGATCAGCCGGCCGTACGGCGGGAACCGTGCCCCCGGCCAGGACGGGGGGCTCGGCCTCCACCGGCACGGGCGGGTCCGGCAGCTGGTTCGGCGGCCGGTCCGGCGGAGGCTGGTCCTCTCCGTCCCGCTCCGGCGGGTCCGCCCCGGCGGCGCCCTCCGGCGGGGCTCGGAGCTCGCGGAGCTCGGGCGGTTCGGGCGGTTCGGGCGGTTCGGGCGGGAGCATCTTCGGCGGTGGCGGCTCGCGCGGCTCGTCCGGCGGCGGTTCTTCGAGCGGTTCCTCAGGCTCCTCGGGCTCGCGGAGCTCGGGGGGCAGCATCTTCGGCGGCGGTTCGCGCGATTCGTCCGGGTCGCGAAGTTCACGGAGCTCGGGCGGGAGCATCTTCGGCGGCGGTGGCTCGCGCGGCTCGTCGGGCAGCGGTTCGCCGGGGGGCGCTCCGGCCGGTGGCTCCGGGCGATCGGGCCGGTCCTCCGAGGCGCCCCCGCTCTGGCTGACCAGCCGGTCCGCCCGGCAGGCCGATGAGGCGCCGGTGCCGTTCTGGCTCCGCCCGTCCGACCCCGGCAAGGACTGACCATGGCCGGGGGCGGGAACCGCCGGGGGCTCGTGTTCGGGGTGCTCGTCGGGCTGCTCGCGCTGGTCGGGGTCTACCTGACCCTGGCGGACACCGGGGACCTCGGCCAGAGCCGGGCCGATCCGGCGGGCGTCAGCCGTACCGTGCCGGAACCACCGGTGCGGGTGACCGAGGAGCCGTCGCGCCCGGCCGCGACGGCCAGTGACGCGCCCTTCGACGTCTACTCCTACCTGCCGATGACCAAGCAGGAGTTGTCCGCCGCCGCCGACTACGCGCGGCGCTTCACCGCCGAGTACGGCACCTACGACCACCGCGAGGACCCGGTGGCCCACGGGGACCGGCTGCGGGGCTACGCGACGGCGGAGTTCGCCGACGTGCTGGTGCGGGCCCGGACCGCGGCGGCGTTCGTGGAGGCGAACCGGGCCGACGAGGTGGTCTCCGCCGGTTCGGCGACGGTCAAGGAGATCCGGCAGGTCCAGAGCTCCTCGGTGGTCTTCGTGGTGGCCTGCACCGAGCGGATCACCTCCAAGGGCGGGCCGAGGGACCGCACCGACGAGTACGCCGTCACGCTCATCCCGGTCGGCGACGGCTGGCGCGTCCACGACCTCCAGCCCGCCGACGCAGGCCAGGAAGGAGACGACCAGATCACGGGGGCGGGCGGGTGAACGGCGGCAGGACGGTCCGGATCACACTGATCCTCGCTGTCGCGGGGCTGTGCCTGCTCACCCTGATCATGGCTCCGATGATGATGGTGAGCACCTTCCCCTCGTTCACCGGCGGCGGAGATCTCCCCGGCTGCGAGGAGAGCGCCAGGCAGGCGGCCGACGAGTCCGAGACGGCGACCTCCGACATCCCGGAGGAGTACCTCAAGCTCTACCGCGAGCACGGCGAGAAGGTCGGCGTGCAGTGGAACGTGCTCGCCGGGGTCGGCAAACGGGAGACCGACCACGGGCGCTCCACCCTCCCCGGCGTGCGGAGCGGGACCAACCACGCCGGAGCCGCCGGGCCGATGCAGTTCCTGATCAGCACGTGGGGCGGGAAGGCGAAGATCAAGATCCCGTCGGAGTTCAACGGGTACGCCTCCGACGGCGACGGCGACGGCTGGGCCGACGTCTACAACCCGGCGGACGCCATTCTCGGCGCGGCCAAGATGCTCAAGCGCAACGGGGCGCCGGAGAACGTGCGGCAGGCGCTGTTCGTCTACAACCGGGCCTGGTGGTACGTGGACCAGGTCATGGAGATCGCCGCGAAGTACGCCGAGGACGGAGAGGTCGGCACCCCGCCCGAGGCCGAGCCCGCCTGCGACCCGCCCCTGGTGGCGGCGGCACCCGACGACGTGGTGGCCGGGATCCTCAGCTACGCGCTGGCGCAGCGCGGCAAGCCGTACCTGTGGGGCGGCACCGGGCCGGACGCCTTCGACTGCTCGGGGATCATCTACATGGCCTACCGGAGCGTCGGCCTGTCCATCCCGCGCACGACCTTCGGCCAGTGGCCGTTCGGGGTGGAGGTCCCCGCGGGTGAGGAGCAGGCCGGGGACCTGGTCTTCTTCAACTCCGGTCCCGGCACCGGCCCCGACCGGCCGGGCCACGTGGGCATGGTCGTCGCGCCGGGCAAGATGATCGAGGCCAGGTGCCGCCTGTGCGGTCCGATCAAGGTCACCACCTACCGCGACCGCGCCGGCATCGTCGGCTTCACCCGCCCCCTGCGGAACCCCTCGGTCATGGCCCAGCTCGAACTGAGGAAACAGGGCTGAGAGATCGACTCAGGGCGAAGGGGTCCCGGTCATGGGACAGAATCAGACGTCATGAGGAGAGTCGTCGTGGGGGCCGCGATCGTCGACGGGAGCGGCAGGCTTCTCGCCGCGCAACGGGCCGAGCCGCCGGAGCTGGCCGGCGGCTGGGAGTTCCCGGGAGGAAAGGTCGATCCGGGCGAGGACGACCTCACCGCCCTGGTCCGGGAGTGCCAGGAGGAGCTGGGGGTCCTGATCGAGGTGGGGGAGCGGGTCGGCGGCGACTGGCCGCTGAGCGAGGGCTACGTCCTGCGGGTGTGGATCGCGACGATCGCGCAGGGGGATCCGGAGGCCAAGGAGCACCTGGGGCTGCGCTGGCTCTCGATGGACCGGCTGGACGAGGTGGCCTGGCTCCCCGCGGACCTGCCGATCGTGCATGCCGTACGAGACGTGCTCGTCAAGGATTGAAAGATAGCGCACCGTGACATAACAGTTACGGGGCGTATTTATCGCGCGCCCGGGTCAGGGGATCGGAGACGTGCGGTGGGCGTAAAAGGCGGGTGGCTGAAGCATGCCCTGGTCGTATCGGCCGTGGGGTCGGGGGCGGTCACGGTGGGCGGCGCGTCGGCGGGCGCGTTCGGGCAGGACGATCCCCTCCTGTCCTGCCTCTCCCAGGCGCCTCCGGTGGCCGAGACGGGGACGCTCCCGCTGTGGGCCTGGGTGCCGCTGAGCGAGACGACCGGGTTCTGGATCCGGCTGGAACGGCCGGACCCGGACTCCCAGGGCGTCTGGTCCGCCTGGCCGGAGCTGCCCGGCGGGGCCGCCGCGGCAGGCGAACCGAATATGCCGGGTGAACCGAACGCGCCGGGTGAACCGAACGCGCCGGGTGAGTCGAACGCGCCGGGTGAGCCGGGATCCGGCGCGTGGCCGTTCCCGGCGGTCCACTCCGACCTCCTCGAATGCCTCGTGGACGCCGGGGCGGCCGCCGCGGGCGGCCCGAGCGGGGTCCCGCCCGTTCCCCCGGTCTCCCCGGTGCCGCAGGTCCCGGGCAAGCCGCAGCCCAGGCCGCGGACGCCTCCGGCGACACCCGCGCCGGCCGCGCCGAAGCCTTCGGAGGACCCGGAGTCCCCTCCGAGCCCGGGCAAGGAGCACCCCACCATGGACGACTGCCGTCCACCGGGCACACAGGACCAGCAGGCGCCGGAGGAATGCGAGCCGCGGGGCGTACCCTCCGAACCGCCCCGCGAGCAGACGCCGGAGCCGTCTCCCCCACCCTCCGCGGCGGGGGAGAACGCGCGGCCGGACGCCGCACCCGCGAAGAACCGCCCCAAGCGGCCTCGCGGCGACGGCAGGGGAAGGAACGAGCAGGTGCTTCCCGGCGGCGGCGCCGACTCCGGGTCGGAGAAGAAGCGGCCCAGGCGGCCCGGACGGGGAGGGGCGAGCCCCGCACCGGGTCCCACGGCTCCCGGTGATCTGAGCGGGAGCCCGACGACCGCTCCGCCGGTACCCACGCCCACTCCCGCGCCCGTGCTCGTGCCGCCGGGGTGGACGGTGGTCGGCCAGGCGCCCGCGCCGGTCTGGAACACCCCGTCGATCCGGATGCCACCGGCCGTGCCCTCCCCGGTCGCACCGCAGCACCGGCCCGAGGCGGAGCAGCCTCTGGGCGCCCCGCTGCCCCGCGAGATCCACCACGGCCCGGCGACGGCGGAGCCGGAACGGCAACTGGAGGTCGTGGGACAGTCGAGCCCGCTGAGCGGGATCCGGGGCCTGCCGGTCGCGGGGGTGGCCATCGGGGGGCTGCTCTGCCTGCTCTGGCTTCAGGCCAGACTCCGCCGGGGCCGCATGTTCTGAGGGTCACCGGGGCCCGCGTGACAGCGCCGTCAGCGAGATTGTGATCTGTATGGTAAAGGCTGCTTTGCTGTTACTTTTCTCCGACTAGTATTTCTTCGATGTGAGTCGCTCGGGGAATGCACGGAGGCACCGGTGACGAGATCCCGCCGTACGGCAGCTGTCTCGGCCGTGTTCGTATCCCTCGGCCTGAGCGGCGCGGTCATACTCGCCACCGCGTCGCTGACCGGCCCCGGCCGGGCGGACGCGGCCACCCGGGCCGTCCTCCTCGACCCCTCCTCGATTCCGGGATGCGACGTCGATCCCTCGGCCCCGTGCGAGGAGGAGCCGACCCCGACCGTCACCGTCACGATCACTCACACCCCCGGTGAGCCCGAGCCGGAGCCCGAGCCCGAGCCCGACCAGGAGACGGTCACCGTGCGGGTCACCGTCACGCCGTCGAAGACCCCCGCGACGACCAAGCCCCCCGCGCCTGCGGCGACGACCAAGCCCCCCACACCCCCGGCGACGTCGGCGCCTCCGCCGGTCCAGGTGCCGACCTCGGCACCCGTCGTCGAGCCGCCGCCGACGACCGCCTCGACCCCCGACGAAGAGGTCGTCTTCCCGACCACGCAGCAGACGCCCTCCCTGATCCCGACGGCCTCCCCGTCACCCGAGACGTCCGACAGCACGTTCGCCGACGACTCCGCCGCGGTGCCGTACGAGATCCGCAACGCCGGTTCGGACTACGACGCGACCACGCTCAGCCGTCAGCTCGGCATCCCCGCGCTGATCCTGGTCCTGCTCGTGCTGTTCGCCGTCCTGATCTTCGAGGGCAGGCTGCGCCGGATGGCCCACGCCGCCGCCGTCCGCCGGGCCGGCCCCCGCCCGACGGTCGCCGAGGGCTATCCCGCCGGTCCGGGCTACGCCTCCGCACCGGGCCTGCACGCGGTCTACCAGGGCGGTACGGCCTACGCCCCGATCATCAGCTTCGTCCCGATGCAGATGTACCCGCCGGTCTACCCGACCGAGCAGTACCCCCAGCCCTACGACCCGGCGGCTTACGCGCCCCATCCCCACGACCCGGCGGCTTACGCGCCCCATCCCCACGACCCGGCGGCTTACGCGCCCCATCCCCACGACCCGGCGGCCCGGCCGCACTCCTCCGGTCCCGAATCGCCGTGGTTCACCCCCGAACCGCATCCCGAACCGCACCCCGGCCCGTTCCCCAAGGACCCCGCCCTCCAGGATCCGGCATTCCCGCCCCCGGACGGGTTCCCCCCGGACCCCGGCCTCCCCGGCGGCTCCGAGCCCTGGTCCGCCCCCACCCCGCCCCCGGGCCCCAGTGATCTGCGCATCGGCCCTCCGCAGGGTCCCGCCGATCCACCTCCGGGTCTCCCGCCCGAGCCGCCCCAGAACTCCGGCCACCTCCACGCCGGTCCCCAGGGCCCCGGTGCTTTCCCCGGCGGCCCTCTCAACGGTCCCGGTGGCACGATGCCGTTCCCCGGGCCGCCGATGCCTCCCCAGGGACAGGAACCGCCCTCACCTCCTTTCGCCCCGCCCGCCGGTCCGCCGCCTCCGAGAGCTCTGGAGGGCCCCACCGGCACGGCGGTTCACCCGATCCCCGGATCGGGACCGGGCGAGAAGAAGCGCGGCCTGTTCCGCCGTAAGGGCAAGTAACCGCGGGGTGAGCCGGGACGCCTCGTCCCTGCTGGACGAGGTGAGCAGGTAGGCGCCCGACCAGGCTGCGTCGAAGGCGTAGTCGCCCGAGGTGCGCGGACCGCTCAGTCGCCGTCCTCCCGGACGACCCGGGCCTCGGCCGCGGGTTATCCCCGGCTGTCGACCCTCTGGAACGTCTGGACGACCTGCTCGGTGATCTCGTCGACCCGGGCGTGGTCGAGATCCCTCAGTCCGCCTGCGGTGGCCTCCATCTCCTTGTCACCGTCGACGATCTTGACGCTCACCTCTCCGGTCCGGGTGCGCAGCCAGGAGACCACCGCCGCGGACATCGAGGCGAGCGCGCCTCCCGATTCCAGCAGGACCTGCAGCGCCCCGGTGCCCGGTCCCAGTGTTCCGGGATCGGGAGGCCGCTCCTCCATTACCACGCGTCCGCGCAGGTCCGTCTCTTCCTGCAGCCACGCGTACAGATCCCTGAGTTGGTCATCCCGTCCTGTCTCTGCGCTCACCACGACATGCATGACATTTCCCCCGTCTCATCTCCAACCTAGGCTGGGCACAGCCGCGCGTGAACTCCCTCCCTCCCACGACGCGGTAAAGAGGTCCTGGTTGCGCCCATGGAGCGGTGGGGATCCAGACCCGGTTCGGTGCCTCCGCAAGACATGAGACGGGCCATCGCTGATGAGGACGGAAGTCAAGGCGAGCGGCGAGCCGTGAGCGGCCCTGCGCTCCTAACCGCGTCTCGCCGTACCGGAGCCGACGGTCCGGTACGGCGAGGAGGGTCAGTTCTTCGTCGTCCGGGAACGCCTGAAGATCTTGTCCCCGAGCCAGACCAGCGGGTCGTACTTGCGGTCGACGACGCGCTCCTTCATCGGGATCAACGCGTTATCGGTGATCTTGATGTGCTCGGGGCAGACCTCGGTGCAGCACTTGGTGATGTTGCAGAAGCCCAGCCCGTGCTCCTCCTGCGCGGCGTCCTTGCGGTCGGCCACGTCGTACGGGTGCATGTCCAGCTCGGCGATCCGCATCAGGAAGCGCGGCCCGGCGAACGCCGGCTTGTTCTCCTCGTGGTCGCGGATCACGTGGCAGACGTTGTTGCACATGAAGCACTCGATGCACTTGCGGAACTCCTGGCTCCGCTCGACGTCGATCTGCTGCATGCGGTACTCGCCCGGCTGGACGTCCGCCGGCGGCGTGAAGGAGGGGATCTCCCGGGCCTTGGCGTAGTTGAACGACACGTCCGTGACCAGATCCTTGATCACCGGGAACGTCCGCATGGGCGTCACGGTGATCGTCTCGTCCTCCGCGAAGGTGGACATCCGGGTCATGCAGCCGAGCCGGGGCTTGCCGTTGATCTCCATCGAGCACGAACCGCACTTGCCGGCCTTGCAGTTCCACCGTACGGCCAGGTCGGGGGCCTGGGTGGCCTGGAGTCTGTGGATGATGTCGAGGACGACCTCGCCCTCGTTCACCTCGACGGTGAAGTCCTCAAGCCTGCCCTCGCCGCCCTCGCCCCGCCACACGCGGAACTTCGCCTTGTAACCCATGGCTCTACTCCTTGACCAGCGCGTCGAAGTCGGCCAGCTCTTCCTCGGTGATGTACTTCTTCAGCTCGGCCCGGTCGAACAGCCTGATCAGGTCGTCGCGCATGGCGGGCTGGGTCCTCTCCTCGACGGTGACCTCCGACCCGTCCGGGGAGGCGCCGCAGACCAGGAGCTTGCGCCGCCACTCGGGGGACATGCCGGGGAAGTCGTCGCGGGTGTGGCCGCCGCGGCTCTCCTCGCGCAGCAGTGCCGCCCGCGCCACGCACTCGGAGACCAGGAGCATGTTGCGCAGGTCCAGGGCGAGGTGCCAGCCGGGGTTGTAGATCCGGCCGCCGGGGGCGCCGACGCCCTTGGCCCGCTCCCTGAGCTTGCCCACGGACTCCAGCGCCTCGGTGATCTCCTCGGCCTTGCGGATGATGCCGACCAGGTCGTTCATCGTCCGCTGCAGCTCCTGGTGGACCTCGTAGGGGTTCTCGCCGCTGCGCTCCAGCGGGGCCAGCGCCTCGGCCCTCGCCGCGGTCACCGACTCCTCCGAGACCACCGGCCGGGCCTTCAGGCCGTCCACGTACGCCGAGGCTCCGGCGCCTGCCCGGCGGCCGAACACCAGCAGGTCGGACAGGGAGTTGCCGCCGAGCCGGTTGGAGCCGTGCATGCCGCCGGAGACCTCACCCGCCGCGAACAGGCCTGGCACGGACGCCGCCCCGGTGTCCGCGTCGACCTCGACGCCGCCCATGATGTAGTGACAGGTCGGGCCGACCTGCATCGGCTCGGCGGTGATGTCGACGTCGGCCAGCTCCTTGAACTGGTGGTGCATCGACGGCAGCCGCCGGACGATCTCCGCGGCCGGCAGGCGGGTGGAGACGTCCAGGTAGACGCCGCCCTGGGGTGAGCCGCGCCCGGCCTTGACCTCGGCGTTGATGGCCCGGGCCACCTCGTCGCGGGGCAGCAGCTCCGGAGGCCGGCGGTTGTTGGCCTGGTCGGTGTACCAGCGGTCGGCCTCCTCCTCGGTCGTGGCGTACTTGTCCTTGAACACGTCCGGGATGTAGTCGAACATGAAGCGCCTGCCCTCGGAGTTGCGCAGCACGCCTCCGTCGCCGCGGACGGACTCGGTGACGAGGATGCCGCGGACCGACGGCGGCCAGACCATCCCGGTCGGGTGGAACTGGATGAACTCCATGTTGATCAGCTTCGCCCCGGCCAGCAGCGCCAGCGCGTGGCCGTCCCCGGTGTACTCCCAGGAGTTGGAGGTGACCACGTAGGACTTGCCGATGCCGCCGGTGGCGAGCACGACCGCGGGGGCGTCGAACAGGATGAGCTTGCCGTTCTCCCGCCAGTAGCCGAAGGCCCCGGAGATGACGCCGCCCGCCCTGCCCGCCCCGCCGGCGGCCTTGTCGCCGGTCTTGAGCAGGCGGGTGATCGTGCACTCCTGGAAGACCTTGATGTACGCCTCGGGGTCGCCGTGCAGCTTCTCGTCCTCCTGCTGGAGCGCGACCACGCGCTGCTGCAGGGTGCGGATCATCTCCAGGCCGGTACGGTCGCCGACGTGGGCCAGCCGGGGGTACTCGTGCCCGCCGAAGTTGCGCTGGCTGATCTTGCCGTCCTTCGTGCGGTCGAACAGCGCGCCCCAGGCCTCCAGCTCCCAGACCCGGTCCGGGGCCTCCTTGGCGTGCAGCTCGGCCATCCTCCAGTTGTTGAGGAACTTGCCGCCGCGCATGGTGTCGCGGAAGTGCACCATCCAGTTGTCGTCGCTGTTGACGTTGCCCATGGCCGCGGCGGCGCCGCCCTCGGCCATGACGGTGTGGGCCTTGCCGAACAGCGACTTGCAGACGATCGCGGTGCGCTTGCCCTGTTGCCGGGCCTCGATGGCGGCCCGCAGCCCCGCCCCGCCGGCCCCGATGACGACGACGTCGTATTCGTGACGCTCGATTTCCATGTGAGGTTCCACAGTTCCTTACGCGAACGGGAAGGAGAGGACGCCCTTGGCGACCAGCCGTACGTACAGGTCGGCGCCCATGACCGAGAACATCGAGATCAGGGCCAGCTCCTGGTGCTTGGAGTTGAGCTTGGAGACGAAGGTCCAGGCGCGGTACCGGACCGGGTGCCTGGAGAAGTGGTTCAGGCGTCCGGCGGTGATGTGGCGGCACGAGTGGCACGACAGGGTGTACAGGTTGATCAGGATCGCGTTGCCGATCAGGACCCAGGTGCCGATCCCGCCCGGCTTCTCGATGAGCGCCTTGACCGCGTCGTAGGCGAGGATCAGACCGATCACGATCGCCGCGTAGAAGAAGTAGCGGTGGATGTTCTGCAGGATCAGCGGGAAGCGGGACTCGCCGGTGTACTTGCTGTGCGGCTCGTTGACGCCGCAGGCCGGGGGCGAGAGCCAGAAGCCGCGGTAGTAGGCCTTGCGGTAGTAGTAGCAGGTGAAGCGGAACCCGGCCGGCAGGCCGAGGATCAGCAGGCCCGGCGGCCAGGTGTACCAGTCGCCGAGGGGCGCCCAGCCGAACAGTCGCGCGTCCGGTTCGCAGACCGCCTCCGCCAGGCAGGGCGAGGCGAACGGCGCGTGGTACGGCGCGACGAAGAAGTCGTTATCGAAGATCGCCCACGTGGCGTAGACGAGGAACGCCGTGAAGATGATGAAGGTGACCAGGGGATAACGCCACCACTGGTCGGTTCGCAGGGTGCGCTCTTTGATCTGCGCGCGCTGCCTTCTGGCCGGGGCCGAGCTGTCGGCCGTTGTCTGGGTCATGCGAGACCTCTCCACCTCCCGCGGACCCCGTTCGGCAAAGGGGGTCCGGGTCGCTTCAGCTGTGCCGCCCGCCGGGCCGCGGTCGCGCCGGCTCAGGCGTGCGCGCACACATTGGTGGGGGATACGTTACGACGCGGCTCATCGGTTGTGTGAGAAGCGTCACTCACATTTTCGCAGAGCCGGTGTGATTCCCGTCACGTCGGGCAAGCGAGAGGTCGCGGAGAGGTCAGATAGCCCCCCCAAAAGCCTCAAAAGGCACTAGCTGCCATAAAAAGTGTAAATCGCGACGAATACCACATAAATTCCAGAGCGATGGGCTGGGGCGACGTCAGACCGAGTGGGGCAGCTTCACCACCGTCACGAAGAAGTCGTCGATCCGCCGGACCACGTTGATGAACTGGTCGAAGTCCACCGGCTTGGAGACGTAGGCGTTGGCGTGCAGGTTGTAGCTGCGCAGGATGTCCTCCTCCGCCTCCGAGGTGGTCAGCACGACCACCGGGATCCGGCGCAGGTTCTCGTCGGACTTGATGTCCTGGAGCACCTCGCGGCCGTCCTTGCGGGGCAGGTTGAGGTCCAGGAGGACCAGGTCGGGCGTGGGGGCGTCCTCGTACCCCTCCTCCTTGCGGAGGAAGGCCATGGCCTGCTCGCCGTCGTTGACGACGTGGAGCTTGTTCTTGACCTTGTTGAGCTCGAAGGCCTCCCGGGTGAGCAGGACGTCTCCCGGGTCGTCCTCGACCAGGAGGACGTCGATCCAGCGGAAGTCATTCATCGGTGTCTCCTCGGGGAAGGGTCCAGCGGAACGTCGTCCCGCTTTCCAGTTGCTTAACATCTTTTGCATCTTTTTGGCGGGAAGCGCCGGAATCATGACCGTTGTCGGAATCCTTGGCGTCCACCCAGATCTCTCCACCGTGGTATTCGACGATCTTCTTGCACAGCGCCAGCCCGATGCCGGTGCCCGGATAGACGTCCCGGCCGTGGAGCCGCTGGAAGATGAGGAAGATCCGGTCGGTGTACTTGCTCTCGATGCCGATCCCATTGTCGCTGCAGGAGAACTCCCACATGTCCCCGGCCGGGCGTGCCCCGATGTGCACGACGGGCGGCTGCCGGGAGCGGAACTTCACCGCGTTGCCGATGAGGTTCTGGAACAGCTGGGTGAGCTGCTGGCGGTTGCCGTACACCACCGGCATCTCGTCGAAGGTCACCGTCGCCCCCGTCTCCTCGATCGGGGCGGACAGATTGTCCAGCGCCTCCTTCAGGGGGATGGCGCTGTCGATCGGGGAGCGCTCGCCGCCGAGCCTGCCCACCCTGGAGAAGTCGAGCAGATCGCTGATGAGCGACTGCATGCGCTTGGCGCCGTCCACCGAGAACGCGATGTACTGCTTGGCCCGGTCGTCGAGCTGGTCGCCGTAGCGCTGCTCCAGCATCTGGGTGAAGCTGGCGACCTTGCGCAGCGGCTCCTGCAGGTCGTGACTGGCCACGTAGGCGAACTGCTCCAGCTCTCCGTTCGACCGGCGCAGCTCCACCGCCTGTTCCTCCAGCCTGGCCTGCGCCTCGCTGGCCCGGTGCCACTCGGCGAGGATGCGGCGGCGCATGGCGTCCACGTGACCGGAGAGCTCGGCCAGCTCGGCGGGGCGCTCGACCCTGAGCCGGTGGTCGAAGGCGCCCTGAGCGACCGCGCGGACCTGTCCGGTCAGCTCGGCCACCGGTCTCAGCACGGCGTAGCGGACGATGACGGCGAAGCCGACGAAGGCCAGGACCAGCACCGTGGCCACCCCGCCGACGGCGGCGTAGACCGACTGCCAGGACTGGTCCAGCCGGGCGCCCGCGGCGGTGTGCGCCCGGGTCAGGTGGTCTTCCAGCGCGGTCAGGGAGGCACGGACCCCGGCGTAGTGCTCGCTGCCGGACTTGGCGTCCTCCGTGAGGATCTCCTCCGACCTACCCGGCTTGGCGGCGTCCATGACGGCGTCGCCGTACTCCCTCCGCCAGGCCGTGGTGGCCTGCCTGATCGCGTCGAGCTCGGCCCGGATGACGCCCGGCTCGGGCATGCGGGGCAGCAGCTCACCGATGGCGTCCAGCGCGGCCGTCTCCTTCTCGACCGCGGCCCGGTAGTCCCGCAGGTGTTGTGCCTCGCCGGTCCTGCCGTACGCGCGCACCGCGCTCTCCTGCGTGCTCACCGCCCCGGACAGCTCCAGCGTGCGCAGGGCCGCGGGGTCGACGACGTCGACGACGACCGTCTTGGCCTCGCGGGCCGCGCCGATCGCGACGACCGTGACCGCGGCGGCGATCGCGAACATCAGCGCCACGGCCGAGCTCGCGAGCAGGAACCATCGCCCCACCGGCAGCTTGCCGAAGCCCCTGGCGGGCGGCGGGTCGGGAAGCGGGCGCGGTCGCGTGCGGTCGCTCATCATCCGGAGTCCTTCACCGCCCGCAGTCCGTCACCGGCCCGCGGTCCGCGCCGGCCGGGAGCTCACACCGCCGGAGTCCGCCACCGCCCGGCATCTCACCACCCGTCATCTCACCGCCTGCCGTTCCGCGAGATGTGGACCGCGGCCAGGTCGTCGTTGAGCGGGTCCTCGTTCAGCTCGATGACGCGCTCGATGAGCCGGTCGAGGTGGATGCCGCCCTGCTCGCGCACCAGCCGCTCCAGGCCCTCGGTGCCGAGCAGGTCGGGGCCTCCGCCCACGGTGGCCTCGATCAGCCCGTCGGTGTAGAGCAGGACGGACCACTCGTCGCCGAGCGGCACGTCGATGGGGGACCACTCGACGCCCTGGAAGATCCCCAGGGGTGGGCCGGACGGCGTTCCGGGCGTCACCTCGATCGCACCGTCGCGGATCAGCAGGGGCGGCGGATGGCCGACGACGTGCATGCGGGCGTGCCGCAGTCCCGGCTCCACGGTCATCGTGCAGAGCGTGGTGAAGATCTCCGAGGATTTGCGCTCGACGCGGAGCACCGAGTCGAGCGTGCGCAGCACGTCGTTGCCGGTGTGCCCGGCCAGGACCAGGGTCCGCCAGGCGATCCGCAGCGCCACTCCCAGCGCCGCCTCGTCCGGTCCGTGCCCGCAGACGTCGCCGACCACCACGTGCACGGCGCCGTCGGGGCTCTGCACGGTGTCCCAGAAGTCGCCGGCGAGGAGCGTGCGCTGGCGGCCGGGCAGGTAGCGGGCCTCGTGGTGGAGCGCCCCCGGCTCCAGCAGCGGGACGGGGAGCAGCCCGCGCTCCAGGCGGGAGTTCTCCTTGGTCGTCAGCTCGACCTCGACCAGCTTGCGCTGGGCCAGGTCGGCGCGCTTGCGCTCCATGGCGTAGCGGACCGCCCGGATCAGGAGCCGGGCGTCGATGTCCTGCTTCACCAGGAAGTCCTGGGCTCCGGCGGAGACCGCCTCCACGCCCACGTGCGAGTCGTTCAGGCCGGTCAGCACGAGCACGGCTGCGTGCGGCGCCATGGCGAGCACCTGCTCCAGAGCCTCCAGCCCGGACGCGTCGGGGAGCGAGAGGTCCACGAGCACGCACTTGACCTCGTCTGTCAGGCGGATCCGTCCCTCGGCCAGACTGCGCACCCAGATGATCTTCGGGGGGTTCTCGGCCTCGGCGAGAAGCTCCTCCACCAGGAAGGCGTCACCAGCATCGTCCTCGACGAGGAGAAGCGTGAGTGTTTCGTTGGGCGGAGCGGTCACTACGCCTCTTCGCATGTTCGAGGGGACACTTGTTCGACCTTTGAAGAATAACGGGCCAGTCCTTCGGAGGAGGACATGTGATTGATTCCTGATCTAGGGCTTACCGCTCGGGACCACCCGGGAGCAATTCGACGCCCTCGGGGAGGCTGCCGTCGTGGGCGGCCTCGGCGAGGAAGAACAGCAGGGTGGCGCGGAACGCCTGCGCGGCGCGGGTGGGCTCGACGTCCTTGCGGTGGGCGATGGCGATCGTACGGCGCAGGCCCGGCGGGGCCAGCGGGGTCCCGGTCAGGCCGGGGCGGCCGTCCAGCACCATGGAGGGGACCAGCGCGACGCCCAGCCCCGCCTCCACGAACCGCAGCACGGCGTCCATCTCGCCGCCCTCCACGGCGAAGCGCGGCTCGAACCCGGCCTGGCGGCACGCGCCCAGGGTGGCCTCGCGCAGGTCGTAGCCGCGTCGGAACATCACCATCGGCTGCTCGCGCAGTTCCTGGATGCGCAGGTACGGCCGGCGCGCACGCGAGGACGAGGGGGAGACGACGACCAGGTTCTCCCGGAGGATCTCCTCGGTGACCAGGGCGGGGTCGTCGCTCTGCAGCGGCATGATGATCAGGGCGAGGTCGAGCTGACCGCGGGCCAGGGCGCGGACCAGGTCACGGGAGCCGCCCTCCTCCACCAGCAGCTCGATGCCGGGATAGGCGCGATGGAACCTGGCCAGCGCGTCGGCCATCAGCCCGGCGCAGAGCGAGGGCGTGGCGCCCAGCCGTACCCGCCCCCGGCGCAGCCCGGCCAGCTCGGCGACCTCCCGGCGGGCGGTCTCCGCGTCGGCGAGTATCCGGCGGGCCAGCGGGAGCAGAGCCTCTCCGGCGGGGGTGAGCGTGACGTTGCCCCGGGCACGGCTGAACAGCGGCGCGCCGAGGTCGGTCTCCAGCGCCTTGATCTGCTTGCTCAGCGACGGCTGGGCGACGCGCATCCGCTCGGCGGCCTGGGTGAAGTGCCGGGCCTCGGCGACAGCCACGAAGTAGGCCAGTTGCTGGAACTGCACGTTTCCCAAGCGTACGGCCGCCACGATCCCCGCCCCCGCCCGCCCTCCCGCCGGCACCGGCTACCGGCCCCCGAGCCGCCGTGCGTAGCACGGCCATGGACCCGCGAGGGGGCGCCGGTGGACTAACGGAGGAGCGCGCCGGAGCGCAGCGACGAAGCGTGACGACGGCAGGAGCCGGTTACCGGCCCCCGAGCCGCGACGCGTCAGCATCGCCATGAACACTGTGAATTTGCTCGCACTCGTGCCGCTGACCACCGGTTGTAAGCCCCGGGTAAACACAGGGGATAGCCACAGGCTATGGAAACCACACCTGTGATGACTTGGACGGGACTTAAGTCCTTTTCCTACGGTTGCGGACGTGACTGCCATGATTGAGCGCGGAAGTTCCACCGCGCCGGTTGACCCCCCAGCGGGAACTCCCGCCACGCCGGTGACGCCCAAGCGGACTCCTCCGACCCCGACGCCCGGGCGGCGGGGCGGGTTCCTGGGCTCCTCCAACGGGAGGAAGGCCGTGATGGCCGTCACGGGCGCCATCCTGGTGCTCTTCCTCGTCGGTCACATGACCGGCAACCTCAAGGCGTTCTTCGGCGCGGACTCGTTCAACGAGTACGCGAGTTTCCTGCGCACCATGGGCGAGCCGCTCCTGCCCGGCCGGGTCGCGCTCACCATCGTCGAGGTCGTGCTGGGTGTCGCGATCATCCTGCACATGTGGTCGGCGATCTCCCTGGCCCGCCGCGCGGGCAAGGCCCGTCCGGTCAGGTACGCGGCCAGGCGCAAGGCCCAGGCGAGCGGCTACGCCGTCCACACCATGCGCTACGGCGGCGTCGTCATCCTGCTGTTCGTGATCTACCACCTGCTCGACCTGACCTTCGGCACGGTCAACCCGGCCGGCTGGGACGGCACGCCGTACGAGCGGCTGGTGGCGAGCTTCGCCCCCGAGCGCTGGTGGGTCACCGCCTTCTACGTGGTCGCCGTTCTCATGGTCGGCCTGCACCTGCGCCACGGCCTGTGGAGCGCGTTCCAGACCCTCGGCCTGGCGAGCGGCCGCAGCTACCGGCCGCTGAAGCTGACCGCCGCCGGGGTCTCCGCGGTGCTGGTCCTCGGTTTCCTCACGGTCCCCGTCGCGGTCATGATCGGAGTGATCAAGTGAGCAAGCGCAACGAGCGAGCCGGCGAGCAGAGCACCTCTGCGGACGTGACCGGAGAGGGAGGCCGCGTGGGCGGCGTGTTCTACACCGAGGGCGAGCCGATCCGGGACACCAAGGCTCCCGAGGGCCCGATCGAGGACCGCTGGGAGAAGCGGAAGTTCAGTGCCAAGCTGGTCAACCCGGCCAACAAGCGCAAGCTCCACGTCATCGTGGTCGGCACCGGCCTGGCCGGCGGTTCGGCGGCCGCGACCCTGGGCGAGCTGGGCTACAACGTCACCTCGTTCTGCTACCAGGACTCGCCGCGGCGCGCGCACTCCATCGCCGCGCAGGGCGGTATCAACGCGGCCAAGAACTACCGCGGTGACGGCGACTCGATCTACCGGCTGTTCTACGACACCGTCAAGGGCGGCGACTTCCGTGCCCGCGAGTCGAACGTCTACCGCCTGGCCCAGGTCAGCGTGAACATCATCGACCAGGCCGTGGCCCAGGGTGTGCCGTTCGCCCGCGAGTACGGCGGCCTGCTCGACACCCGCTCCTTCGGCGGCGCCCAGGTCTCCCGTACCTTCTACGCCCGCGGTCAGACGGGCCAGCAGCTGCTGCTCG
Organism: Planobispora rosea; assembly: GCF_014648175.1. Lineage (GTDB taxonomy): Bacteria > Actinomycetota > Actinomycetes > Streptosporangiales > Streptosporangiaceae > Planobispora > Planobispora rosea. Next base: position 125,265 of record NZ_BMQP01000010.1, on the reverse strand, counting down.
GCGCCTACCAGGCGCTGGAGCGGCAGATCGCGGCCGGGACCGTGAAGATGCACACCCGCCACGAGATGCTCGACCTGATCGTGAGCGACGGCCGGGCGCGCGGCGTCATCGTCCGCGACATGGTCACCGGTGAGATCGAGCGGCACCTCGCCGACGCGGTCGTGCTGGCGACCGGCGGCTACGGCAACGTGTTCTTCCTGTCCACCAACGCCAAGGGCTGCAACACCACGGCGATCTGGCGGGCGCACCGGCGCGGCGCCTACTTCGGCAACCCCTGCTACACGCAGATCCACCCGACCTGCATCCCGGTCAGCGGCGACTACCAGTCCAAGCTGACCCTGATGTCGGAGTCGCTGCGCAACGACGGCCGTGTCTGGGTGCCGGTCAAGGCGGGCGACACCCGTCCCGCCGCGGAGATCCCGGAGGAGGAGCGCGACTACTACCTGGAGCGCATCTACCCGGCCTTCGGCAACCTGGTCCCGCGTGACATCGCCTCCCGCGCCGCCAAGAACGTCTGCGACGAGGGCCGCGGCGTCGGTCCCGGCGGTCTGGGCGTCTACCTCGACTTCGCCGACGCGATCAGGCGCCTCGGGCGGGACGCGGTGGAGAAGAAGTACGGCAACCTCTTCGAGATGTACGAGCGCATCACCGGCGAGGACCCCTACACCCAGCCGATGCGCATCTACCCGGCCGTCCACTACACGATGGGCGGCCTGTGGGTGGACTACGACCTGCAGTCCACGATCCCCGGCCTGTTCGTGATCGGCGAGGCGAACTTCTCCGACCACGGCGCCAACCGCCTGGGCGCGTCCGCGCTGATGCAGGGCCTGGCCGACGGCTACTTCGTGCTGCCGACCACGATCGGCGACTACCTGGCCAACGGCCCCTACGGCGAGGTCGACGAGGAGGCCGTGGCCGAGGCCGAGACCGCGGTCCGCAGCAAGATCGACAAGCTGCTCTCGGTCAACGGCACCCGCACCGCAGACTCCTACCACCGTGAGCTGGGCCGCCTCATGTGGGACTACTGCGGCATGGAGCGCACCGAGGAGTCCCTGCGCAAGGCCCTGGAGCGGATCCCCGAGCTCCGCGAGGAGTTCTGGGAGAACGTGAAGGTGTCCGGCCAGGCCGAGGAGCTCAACCAGGCGCTGGAGCGGGCGGGACGGGTCGCGGACTTCTTCGACCTGGCCGAGCTGATGTGCATCGACGCGCTGCACCGCACCGAGTCGTGCGGCGGCCACTTCCGCGCCGAGTCGCAGGACGCCGACGGCGAGGCCCTGCGCGACGACGAGAACTTCGCCTACGTCGCGGCCTGGGAGTACGGCGAGCAGGGGCCGATCCTGCACAAGGAAGCGCTGGACTACGAGTACGTCAAGATGAGCCAGCGGAGCTACAAGTGAGCGAGCGAGCCAAGGGTATGAACCTCACTCTCAAGGTCTGGCGCCAGAACGGCCCCCAGGACAAGGGCCGTATGGTCACCTACCGGGTCGAGGACGTGTCCCCGGACATGTCCTTCCTGGAGATGCTGGACGTGCTCAACGAGCGGCTCATCCTGGAGGGCGACGACCCGATCGCCTTCGACCACGACTGCCGCGAGGGCATCTGCGGCATGTGCGGCATGGTCATCAACGGTGTCGCCCACGGTGAGCAGGTGGCCACCACCACCTGCCAGCTCCACATGCGGCACTTCGAGGACAACGCGGTCATCACCATCGAGCCGTGGCGCGCCGCGCCGTTCCCGGTGGTCAAGGACCTGGTCGTGGACCGCTCGGCGTTCGACCGGATCATCCAGGCGGGCGGTTTCATCTCCGTCCCGGCCGGTTCGGCCCCGGACGCGCACAGCGTCCCGGTGAAGAAGGTCGACGCCGACGCGGCGTTCGACGCGGCCACCTGCATCGGCTGCGGCGCGTGCGTCGCCGCCTGCCCCAACGGCTCGGCCTCCCTCTTCACCGCCGCAAAGATCACCCACCTGTCCCTGCTCCCCCAGGGCCAGCCCGAGCGCGACTCCCGCGCCAAGGCCATGGTCGAGCAGATGGACGCCGAGGGCTTCGGCGGCTGCACCAACACCGGTGAGTGCACGGCAGTCTGCCCCAAGGGCATCCCGCTGGACACCATCGCCCGGATGAACCGCGACTACCTCAGGGCGTCGAAGTGACCCGGAGGCCGTAGGGTCTTCCTGCCGGGGATTGTCCCCGGCGCCAGGTGCGGGCCGTACCTTCGTGGGGAGGTACGGCCCGCAGCCGTTTCCCGGCCCGCGGTTCAGGAATGGGCGCGCAGGGCGGCGGCGAACCACTCGAAGGCGGCGGCGGCCGGCAGGAACGGCTCGCAGCCATTGAGGATGCCCATCAGCTGCCAGTAACGCTCCACCCGCCGGTCGGTGAACATCTCGATCTCCTCCGCCCGCCGGACGCGTTCCTCGGCCGGCGTGTCCGGGGCGATGATCCGTTCCAGGACCGCGCGGCCCTCGGCGCCGTCCGGGGCGATACCCGCCCTCACCGCGCCCCCGGCGTGCTCGACGATCGGCGCGGAGTCGTACGGCTCCCGTTCCTCCCCTCCGGCCGCGCCCGCCACCGCCATCTGGCGCACCCGCTGCCGGAAGCCCTCATCGGCCAGCAGCCCGGTGAGCTCGATCCAGGCGTCCACCTGCTCGGGAGCGGGTTCGTCGGGCAGCTCGGCCGGGAGTCTCCGCATCGCCTGAGCGATGCGGGCTCCCGGCGCGTCGGGGTCGATGCCCTCGAAGGCGCGGTCGACGAAGTCGTCGATGAGGCGCTGCCGCTCCTGAGCGGACAGCCGGGCCATCTCGTGCATGAGTCTGATCTCCTCGGTTGTGCTTCCACGCTGGGCGATCGACCGCAGCACCGCGCGGCGCAGCCGCAGGACGCGGATCTCCGCGTCCAGGGCGTCCGCGTGCGTCCTGGCGACATCGGTCACCGTGGCCTGCCCGGCCAGGACCCGCTGGACCGTGTCCAGGCCGAGCCCCAGCTCACGCAGGGTCCGGACCAGGTCCAGGCGGGCCACGGCCGCGGCGTCGTAGAGCCGGTGGCCGCCGGTCGAGCGGCGCGCCGGCGGCAGGAGGCCGGTGTCGGACCAGAAGCGGATGGTGCGCACCGCCAGGCCGGTGTGATGGGAGAGCTGCCCGATGGTGAACAGCTCGGTGCGGTCGGTCACGAGGCGATCCTCAATCCTCCAGTCACTGGAGGTTCAAACCGTTTTCTACCCTGCCGTACGGCCCGCCCGCCGGGTCAGGCCATCTCGGTGACGACCTCCTGACGCAGGATCTCCAGGTCCACGTCGATCTGGGACAGGACGCGGTGGGCCGGGCCGGGGCCGGCGCGCAGGACGCCCAGCAGGAGGTGGCCGTCGGAGATGTGGTTGTGCTTCAGGTGGACGGCCTCGCGCAGGGACAGCTCCAGGGCTTTCTTCGCCGGGCCGGTGAAGGCGACGTGCCGCCCGCTGAAGAGGCGGCCCTGGCGGTCGCGCTGCGGCGGCCGGTCCAGGGAGCCGGGACCGAAGGCGGCCTCGACCCGCTCCCGGATGGCGGACAGGTCGATGCCGATCGCCTCCAGGGCGTCGGCGTCGAGCCGGTCGCCCGCGTGCGGCGGGATCATGTCGAACACGGCCCGGTAGGCCCGTTCGTGGTCCAGGCCGTGGCGGGCCAGCACCCGGGCCGCGACGCTGTCCGGCTGGTCGAGCAGGCCGAGCACGAGATGCTCGCTCCCGACGAAGTGGTGGTTGAGCCGCCGGGCGTTCTCCTGGGCGAGCTTGACGGCCTGGCGGGCGTCCCGTGTGAACCGCTCGAACATGACTATTTCTCCCTCCTCAGGAGCCCCCGGCCCCCCGCGTACTTCTTGTGCACCGCCTGCCGGGAGACCTCCAGGCAGTGGGCGATCTCCTGCCAGGACCAGCCCTGCTCGCGCGCGTTCTCGACCTGGAGGGCCTCCAGGCGCTCGACCAGCATCCGCAGGGCCCGCACGGCCCGCAGGCCGACGGCGGGGTCGCGGCTGCCGGCGTCGGAGGCCAGTTGCGCCGTATCGCTCATGCTGTCAATCTATGTTGACGCCAGCGAGATGTCAACGAGAGTTGACGGAGGCCGGAAAATGGTTTGCCTGACCAGGGCGGACCTTGCCAGCCTGGAACGGTTATGCGTTCCTTACCTGTCGCCGACCCCGGCACCCCCGACGCCCGATCGCCGATCCGCTACCTGCTCTGGGTCGCCCGCCGCCAGGCGGGTCCCCTGGCCGTCGGCATCGGCTACGCCATCGTGTGGTGGATCGCGATGGCGCTGGTGCCCATCGCGGTCGGCGCGGGGATCGACGCCATCCGGGCCGAGGACACCTCGGCGCTGCTGATCTGCGGCGCGGTGGTGCTGGCCCTGGGCACCGTGCAGGCGGTGGCGGGCACCATGCGGCACCGGATGGCCGTCTTCAACTGGCTGAGCGCCGCCTACCGGACCGTCCAGGTCATCGCCAGGCAGGCGACCCGGCTGGGCGCGACGCTGCCCAAGCGCGTGTCCACCGGCGAGGTGGTCAGCGTCGGCAACTCCGACATCGCCCACATCGGCAACGCGCTGGACATCCTGCTCCGCGCCGTCGGCTCGGTCTTCGCCATCGTCACGGTGACCGTCATCCTGATCAGGACCTCCGTGCCGCTGGGCCTGACGGTCCTGGTCGGCGTGCCGATCATGACGGTCGCCGTCGCGCCGCTGCTGCGTCCGCTCCACCGGCGCCAGCACGAGCACCGCGACCTGCAGGGCGAGCTCTCCACCCGGGCCGCCGACATCGTCGCCGGCCTGCGGGTGCTGCGCGGCGTCGGCGGCGGCGAGCAGGTCTTCGCCGACCGATACGCGGGGGAGTCGCAGAAGGTGCGGCATGCCGGCGTGCGGGTGGCCTCGGTGCAGTCGGTGCTGGAGGGCGCGCAGATCCTGCTGCCCGGCCTCCTGATCGCCGGGGTCACCTGGCTGGGCGCGACCTTCGCCCTCCGGGACGAGATCACCACCGGCGACCTCGTCGCCTTCTACGGCGCCGCCGTCTTCCTGATCGCCCCGATGCGGACCCTCACCGAGGCGGCCGACAAGCTGGCCAAGGGGCACGTCGCCGCCGGCCGGGTGGTGCGGATCCTGAACCTGGAACCCGAGGTGGCCGGCGGGACCGGTGACTCCGGCGCCGCCTGCCAGGGGGGCCTGCTGCGCGACGTGGCCTCCGGGGTCGCGGTCCGTCCCGGGATCTTCACCGCCGTCGCGGCGGCCTCTCCCGAGGAGTCCATCGCCATCGCCGACCGGCTCGGCCGCTACACCGACGGCGACGTGGACTTCGGCGACGTGCCGCTGGACAGGCTGCCGCTGGCCGAGGTCCGCCGCCGGATCCTGGTGGCCGACAACGGCGCCGCGCTGTTCGCCGGGCGGCTCCGGGACGAGCTGGACACCACCGGCAAGGCGTCGGAGGAGGATCTCGCCGCCGCGCTGCACACCGCGTGCGCCGAGGACATCATCGGCGCTCTGCCGGACGGCCTGGACAGCGAGGTCGCCGAGGCCGGCCGGGAGTTCTCCGGCGGACAGCAGCAGCGGCTCCGGCTCGCCCGCGCCCTGACGGCCGATCCGGAGGTGCTCATCCTGGTCGAGCCCACCAGCGCCGTCGACGCCCACAGCGAGGCCCGCATCGCCGACCGGCTGGCCAAGGCCCGGTCCGGCCGGACCACGCTGGTCTGCACCACCAGCCCGCTGGTGCTCGACCGGGCCGACCACGTGATCTACGTCGAGGAGGGGGTCGTGCGGGCCCGTGGCACCCACCGGGAGCTGCTGGCCACCGCGCCCGCCTACGCCGCCACCGTCACCCGAGAGGAGGGCTGAGCCGGATGAGCAGGAAGATCCTGCCGGTCGCCGACCAGGCACAGGTCCGGGCCTACGCCCGGCGGCTCACGCTGAGGTATCCGCGGGAGCTGGCGGTGACGCTGACCCTGCACGGTCTGGCCGCCGTCGCCGGCCTGACGGTGCCGTGGCTGCTGGGCGGGCTCGTCCACGACATCGAGAAGGGCGTCCGGGTCGACGTCGCGGCGGTCGCGCTGGCCGTCGCGGGGTTCCTGACCCTCCAGGCCCTGCTGGTCAGGTTCGCCGTCCTGACCTCCTCCCGGCTGGGCGAGAAGGTCCTCGCCGAGCTGCGCGAGGAGTTCGTCGGCCGGGTGCTCGGCCTGCCGCTGTCCACGGTCGAGCGCGCCGGGTCGGGCGACCTGATCAGCCGGACCTCGCGGGACGTGGACGCGCTGTCGCGGACCGTGCGGTACGCCGTGCCCGAGACGCTGATCGCGATGGTCACCATCACGATCAGCGTCGGCGCGCTCGTACTGGCGGGCCCGCTGCTGATGCTGCTCGCGCTCTCGTCGGCCCCGCTGCTGTGGTTCACCACCCGGTGGTACCTCAGGCGGGCGACGGCCGGCTACCTCCGCGAGAGCGCCGCCTACGCGGACATGACCGACGGCCTGGCCGAGACGGTCAACGGCGCCCGCACGGTCGAGGCGCTGGGCCTGCAGGAGCGCCGCCACCGGCGTACCGACACCGACATCGCCCGCTCGTGGGCGGCCGAGCGCTACACGCTCGGCCTGCGCACGGTCTGGTTCCCGGCGGTGGACTTCAGCTACGTGATCCCCATCGCCGTCACGCTGGTCGCCGGCGGCCTGCTCTACATCGAGGAGTGGGTCTCGCTGGCCCAGATCACGATGGTCGTGCTCTACGTGCAGCAGCTCGCCGACCCGCTCGACCGGCTGCTCATGTGGATCGACGAGCTCCAGGTCGGCGGGGCCTCGATGGCCCGCCTGCTGGGCGTGGCAGAGGTGCCCGACGACCGCGAGGCCGGCTCCGGCGTCCCCGACGGGGAGGAGCTGCGGGCCGACGGCGTGCGCTACGCCTACCGCGAGGGCCACGACGTGCTGCACGGCATCGACCTGACGGTCCGGCCGGGGGAGCGGCTGGCCATGGTCGGCCCGTCCGGCGCGGGCAAGTCCACGCTCGGCCGCCTGCTGGCGGGCGTCCACGGCCCGCGCGAGGGCGCGGTCACGGTCGGCGGCACCCCGCTCGTCGAACTCCCCCTGGACGACCTGCGCGGCCACGTCGCCCTGGTGACCCAGGAACACCACGTGTTCCGGGGCACGCTCCGCGACAACGTGCTGATCGCCCGCCCGGACGCCGACGACGCCCGGGTCCGGGAGTGCCTTGAGGCGGTCGACGCCTGGGAGTGGGTCGAGACCCTGCCCCACGGTCTGGACACCGTCGTCGGCTCGGGCGGGGAGACCCTCTCCCCGGCCCAGGCGCAGCAGCTCGCGCTCGCCCGCCTGGTCCTGGCCGACCCGCACACGCTGGTCCTCGACGAGGCCACCTCGCTGATCGACCCCAGGGCCGCCCGCGACCTGGAGCGCTCGCTGGCGGCGGTCCTCGACGGCCGCACCGTGATCGCCATCGCGCACCGCCTCTACACGGCGCACGACGCCGACCGGGTCGCGGTGGTCGAGGACGGCCGGATCAGCGAGCTGGGCTCCCACGACGAGCTCGTCGCCGCGGGAGGTTCCTACGCCGCCCTGTGGAGCAGCTGGCACGGCACGTCCCGGTAGGCCTCAGCCGAGATCTTCCGTGATCCCCAGGGACCTCTTGAGGAAGTCGACCTGGAGCAGCAGCAGGTTCTCGGCCACGACCTCCTGCGGGGTCATGTGGGTGACGCCGGACAGCGGGAGCACGCTGTGCTGGCGGCCCTCGGCCAGCAGCGCCGACGACAGCCGCAACGTGTGCGCGGCGACCACGTTGTCGTCGGCCAGGCCGTGGATGAGCAGGAGCGGGCGGTCGAGCTTGCCCGCGTCGCCGAACAGCGACGAGGCGTCGTAGTGGCCCTCGTCGGGGTGGCCGAGGTAGCGCTCGGTGTAGCAGGTGTCGTACAGGCGCCAGTCGGTCACCGGCGCCCCGGCCACCGCGGCGTGGAACACGTCGGGGCGGCGGAGCACCGCCAGGGCCGCCAGGTAGCCGCCGAAGGACCAGCCGCGGATGCCGACCCGGGACAGGTCGAGGTCGTCGGGGTACTGGGCGGCGACCGCGTGCAGGGCGTCCACCTGGTCCTCCAGGACCGGGGTGGCCAGGTCGTGCAGGATGGCCCGCTCGAAGGCCGGGCCGCGGCCCGGGGTGCCCCGGCCGTCGGCGACGACCACCGCGAAGCCCTGGTCGGCGAACCACTGGCTGGTCAGGAAGGCGCCGGAGGCGGCCAGGACGCGCTGGGCGTGCGGCCCGCCGTACGGGTCCATCAGGACCGGTAGCCGCGCGGAGCCGGGCACGTGGCCGGAGGGGAGGATCACCGCGGTGGACAGCTCGCGCTCGCCCGCGCGGATGAGGGAGACCCGCAGGTCCAGCCCGGGACGCTCGGCGTGGGAGGAGATGTGGCCGCGCGGCGCGCCGTGGTGGGAGACCTGCACCGTGGTGCCCTCGCTGCCGAGGGTCTGCGCGGTGACCAGGAGGGTGCCGCCCGCGGTGCGGCCGTTGTAGACGCCGCTCTCGGCCGGGCTGACCAGGGTGATGCCGCCGTCGCGGTAGGCCCACAGGGCGATCTCGGCGGGGTCGCCGCCGCTGGCCCGGAAGAGCACCGCGTCGCCCTCGACGTCGAGGACGTCGCGGACCTGGAGGGTGGGCGGGGTGACCGGCGCGTCACCGATGATCAGGCGGCGTCCGCCGTCGGCGTCCGCGACCCAGACGAGGGTGCCGTCGGACAGGTGACCGGGAACGCCGGTGACGACCTCCACCCAGGCGTCGTCGGTGTCCCGGCGGACGAGAGCGGTCGCGCCCGTCGCGGGGTCCACCCGGAACAGGCTCATCGAGCGCTGGTCGCGCGACATGGTGACGATCAGCAGGTCGTGGGCGTCCCAGCGGGCCGTGACGAGGTACTCGTCGGTGAAGGGGACGGGCACGCGCGAGCCGTCCAGGCCCAGCACGAAGAGCTCGACCACGGCGTTGGGCGTGCCCGCGGCGGGGTAGCGCTGCTCGGTGGCGGGCCGGTCCGGGTTGGCCGGGTCGGCGATGAACCACGTGCGCACCGGGGACTCGTCGGCCCGCTCGACCAGCACCGCGTCGCCCGAGGGGGACCACCAGTAGCCCCGCATGCGGCCCATCTCCTCGGCCGCGACGAACTCCGCCAGGCCGTAGGTCACCTCGGGAGCCTCCGGGGTCGCCAGCGCGCGGCCGGCCCCGTCACCGGGGCCGCCGTCGAGGTCCTGGACGTGGAACGCGCCACCCGTCACGTAGCCGACGTGGCCGCCGGTGGGGGAGAGGCGCGGATCGATCACCGGGCCGGGCGTGGCGAGCCGGCGCGTGTCCCCGGTGCGCAGGTCGGCGACGTAGAGCGCGCCGGACAGGGCGAAGGCGGCCGTGGTCACCGCGCTGTCGGTGCTGTAGCCGACGATGCCGCCGGCCTGCTCCCGGCTGCGCTCGCGGCGGGCGCGCTCCTCGGGCGGGAGGTTCTCCTCGTCGGCGTCCAGCGTGCGCGGGTCGACGACCAGGCGCTCCCGGCCGCTCGCGACGTCGAACTCCCACAGGCAGGTGACGGCGTCCGAGCCGCCCTTCGTCCGCAGGAAGAGGATCCGGGAGCCGTCGGGCGCGATCGTGAAACCACGCGGCACTCCCAGGGTGAAACGGCGGGTCCTGGCGTGCAGACGAGGGAAGCTCTCACTCATGGCACCATCCTGCCAGGTCTGTGGGGGCGGCCGGATGAGCCGCCGATACGCTCTGGCACATGAATGATCGGCGTCTGTTGCTCGTGCACGCCCACCCCGACGACGAGACCATCGGCACCGGGGCGACCATGGCCAAGTACGCGGCCGAGGGCGCCCGGGTCACCCTCGTCACCTGCACGCTCGGCGAGGAGGGAGAGGTCATCCCGGCGGAGCTGGCGCACCTGACCGCCGACCGCGACGACACCCTGGGCCGGCACCGCGTCGGCGAGCTCGCCGCGGCCTGCGCGGCGCTCGGCGTCACCGATCACCGCTTCCTGGGAGGTCCCGGCCGCTGGCGCGACTCCGGCATGATGGGCGCCGCCTCCAACGGCCGGCCGGACGCCTTCTGGCAGGCCGATCTCGACGAGGCCGCGGGGGAGCTGGTCAAGGTGATCCGCGAGGTACGGCCCCAGGTCCTGGTCACCTACGACGAGAACGGCTTCTACGGCCACCCCGACCACATCCAGGCCCACCGCGTCTCCCGGCGGGCCTTCGAACTGGCCGCGGACCCGGCGTTCGGCGAGGGCGAGCCGTGGCGGGTCGCCAAGTTCTACTTCACCGCGATGACCAGGTCGTCGATACGCCAGGCCACCGAGGCGATGCGCGAGGCGGGGGTCGGGTTCCTCATCGAGGACGTCGACGATCTGCCGTACGGCTGCGCGGACGAGGACGTCACCACCGAGATCGACGCCCGCGAGCACGTCGGCGCGAAGCTGGAGGCGATGCGCGCGCACGCCACCCAGATCAGCGTGGACGCGCCCTGGTTCGCCCTGTCCAACAACGTCGGCCAGCAGGCGCTCGGAGTCGAGCACTTCATCCTCCGCGCCGGTGTGCCCGGCCCGGCGGGGAAGGGAGCGCCGGTCGAGGCGGGCGGCATCGGCGAGCCGTACGACCGCGAAGACGATCTGTTCGCCGGGATCGGATAGCCTCGGTGAATGTGACAGAGCAGGTCCCGGGGCAGATCCCCGGGTACGCCCGGGGACGGGTCCGCGGCGCGGAGCGGGGCCCGGCGGCCCTCACCGTCCTGACGTACGCCGTGCTCGCCCTGTTCGGCGTCCTGGCGGGCCTGCTCGGCGGCTTCCACCACTCGTGGTACATCCGGCCCGTCCCGGTCTCGGCCGTCGGCTGGGTCGCCCTGCTCTTCGCGGTCTGCTACGGCGCGGGGCGGATGATGGGCGGCAAGGCGCCCGCGCTGACGCCCGCGGTGGGCTGGCTCCTGGCCACCATGCTCTGGCTGGCCGAGCGCCCGGAGGGTGACGTGATCATCGCCAACGACGTCTCCGGGTACGTCTACCTCTACGGGAGCGTGCTCTCGATCTTGGCGGGCGTCCTGCTCGTCCCCTCCGGGGGCGGCGGGTCGTGGCTCCTCACCGGGCGGTCGTACGGCCTGGGGCGGGTGAAGCCCGATCCGTCCTGATTGCATAGGGTGGCCTCCGTGCAGTCAGAGGAACGGGTCGATCGCGACGCCTACCGCAGGGCGGTGGGGCGTTTCGCGACCGGCGTCGCGATCGTCACCACCCGGCTCGGCGGGACCGACTACGCGATGACCGTCAACTCCTTCGCCTCGGTCTCCCTCGACCCCCTGCTCGCACTGTTCTGCGTGGAGAAGATCGCCCGCTTCCACGGCGCCGTGCTCTCGGCCGGGGTGTGGGGGGTGTCGGTCCTGCGGGACACCGCCGAGGACGCCTCCCGCTTCTTCGCCCACCGGGGCCGTCCCATCGAGGGCCGGCTCAAGGGACACCCGCACCACCACGGCCGGCTCGGCGTCGCGCTGTTCGACGACGCCCTGGCCACCGTCGAGTGCCGGACGGCCGCGGTCCACGACGGCGGCGACCACTCGATCGTCGTCGGTGAGGTGGTCGCGGTGGCGACTCCGGCCGACGGCTCGCCCCTGCTCTACCACGAGGGCCGCTACCGTCGGCTGTCGGGATAGCCCACAATCACCGTATGCGGCGATGGCACCGGATGCGGCGGACGATCAACTACGTGAACCTGTCCACGCCCCTGGGGCTGCTGGTGGCCCGCCTCGGCCGCGCGCGGGTGACGCCGGGGCCCGACGGGCTGATCCTGGCGCACGGCTACCGCATCCCGTTCCCGGTCGCGGGGGCGTTCACCGTCGGCAACGTGGTCCTGACCCGGCACGATGAGGCGGAGGGCTACCTCAGCGGCGCCCTGCTCCGCCACGAGGACCGGCACGCCTCGCAGTACGCCGTCTGCGTGGGCCCCGTGATGCTCCCGCTCTACGTCGTCGCGGTGATCGTCTCGATGCTGGTCTGCGGGAACCAGGCGTCGTGGAACGTCTTCGAGCGGCTGGCGAACCTGGAGGACGGGAACTACCCGCGCGTCCCGCCGTGGTGGGTCAGGGCGGCGCGGAGGCGCTCCGGCGGGGAGTGACTCCCGGCCGTCTCTTCGGGGCCTCACGGGACGAGCGTCAGCGTGTTCGCCGCCGCCTTCCGCACCGACTCCTCGCGGGCGTGCATCGGGGTGGTCCGCCCGCTCGCCCACAGCGGCGCCTGGTCGGCGTAGTTGGCGTGGAAGGCGTGCCCGGACGCGCCGGTCAGGTTGATCCACTGGGACCTGTCGGGGTCGGCCAGGTCGACGACCATCCGCATGGACGGCAGCCAGCCCACCGCGTAGTCCTCCTGCACGTCCCAGCCGGCGGCGTTGACCGCGTCGTCGTTTCCGGCCACCGGGAGCGGTTCCCGGTTGAACAGCCACTCGATCGGGGCGACGCCCGAGGAACCCAGCGACTGGTGGGTCGGCTTCAGGGCGTGCAGGTCGCCCCAGCGCCAGTCCCGGGGGTCCGGGCCGAGACGCTCGTTCAGCTCGTCGTAGGCCAGGCCCATGGCCCGGCGCAGGATGTCGTCCCGGCCCTCCTTGACGCCGTCCGTGGTGACGTCGTCCCAGAACGGGTCGCCGGGCCGCTCCAGCATCGCGCGGACCACCTCGAACCACCGGTCGCCGCCTCCCGGCCGGGCGCCCTCGGGCAGGTCGTCGTTGAAGGCCGCGATGAGCAGGTGCCGCCAGACGGCGTTGAAGTACATCGCCGGGGCGGAGTCCGCCCGCTGGGAGCCGTCCCACCCGCGCAGCAGCTCGCGGGCCTGCTTCGCGGGACCGGCCACGTCCAGGTCCATCAGCTTCGGCACCAGGAACCGGGCGAAGCCGTTGTGGGTGTCCTGCTGCAGGGCGCTCATCGCGGCGGCGTCCACCTTGCCCTCCTTCAGCGCCGCGGTCAGGCGGTCCCGGATGCGCTGGGAGCGGTAGCCGTACGCCCAGTCCCGGGTGAGCAGGTGCGGGTAGACGGCCGGGTCGGCGACCGCGTTGTTGGCGGTCACGATGTAGCCCTCCGGCGGGTTGTAGAGGCTGGGCAGCTCGTCGAAGGGGATCGTGCCCTTCCAGTCGTACTCGCCGGTCCAGCCGGGCACCGGCCAGGTTCCGTCGCCGCGGGCGCGGACGGGGATCCGGCCGGGCGCCTGGTAGCCGATGTTGCCCTCGGTGTCGGCGTAGACGATGTTCTGCGCGGGCACCTGGAACTTGGCGGCCGCCGCGCGGAACTCCTGCCAGTTCTGCGCCGTGTTGAGGGCGAAGATCGCATCCGCGGTCGGGCCGGGCTCCAGCGCGGTCCACCGGAGCGCGACCGCGTCGGCCTGCTCACCCGCGGTCCTCGTCGCGCCGGGCAGCGCCTCGCGCACGTCCGTCATGACGTCGGAGATGATCGGCCCGTGCGTGGTCTCCCGGACCTGCAGGCGGACCGGTTCGCCCCCGGCCACCTGGATCGTCTCGGTCCGGGTGGTGAGCGGTTTCCACTCGCCCCTCAGCAGGTGGGAGCCGTCCTTGATCTTCTCCAGGTACAGGTCGGCGACGTCGGGACCGAGGTTGGTGAAGCCCCAGGCGATCTTCCCGTTGTGCCCGATGATCACGCCGGGCACTCCGGAGAAGGTGAACCCCGTGACGTCGAAGGGGCAGGCGGCGCTCTTCGTACGGCAGTGCAGCCCCGCCTGGTACCAGACCGAGGGCAGGGCGGCCGACAGGTGCGGGTCGTTGGCCAGCAGCGGCTTGCCGGAGGCCGTGTGCTCGCCGCTCACCACCCAGGAATTGGAGCCGATGCCGTTCCCGCCCGCGGGGTCGCCCATCAGGCTCGGCACGGCCCGCAGGGCCCGCGAGGCGCGGGTCAGCACGTCGGCGTCGAGACGCGTGGCGTTCTCGTTCTCCCGCTCGCGCTCCTCGCGCGGGTCGGCGTCCTGGTCGAACTTCCCGCCGGAGACCGCGCCCCGGGTCACGATCGGCCGGTTGGTGCCGAAGGGGTACTCCGGCCAGAGCTGCTCCACCCGCTCGGCGGGCAGCTTCGTCGCCGCGAGCGCCCGGCTGATCTCGTCGGACATGTTGGAGCGCAGGTCCCAGGCCATGGCCTTGAGCCAGGAGAGGGAGTCGGCCGGGGTCCAGGGCTCGGGCTGGTAGCCGGAGTTGGTCAGCTTCAGGACCGCGTACTCCAGGCTCCTGTCCGCCGCCCCCCGGCGGCTCTCCAGCCAGGCGTTCACGCCCGCGGCGTAGGAGTCGAGGGCGTGCCTGGTCTGCTCGGTCAGCATCGGCAGCTCCTGCTCGGCCACCCTCCGCCAGCCCATGGTCCGGATGACCTTGTCCTCGACGAGCGTCGAGGAGCCGAACATCTCCGAGAGCCGCCCGGCGGTCAGGTGCCGCCGGAAGTCCATCTCGAAGAACCGGTCCTGGGCGTGGACGTATCCCTGGGCGAGGAGGAGGTCCTCCGAGGAGTCCGCATAAATGTGCGGGATGCCGTTTTTATCACGGTATACAGTGACTTTTCCGGCCAGGCCGGCGACCTTGAGCTCGCCCGAGAGCTGGGGGAAGGACGCCCGCACGTTCCACACGACCACCCCGCCGAGAGCCAGCCCGAGCACCACGATGACGGTGACCGCCCGCGCGAGCCACTTCAGCGATCGGGGCATCCAGGCATACGGCCGGAACCTCACAAAGACCTCCTAGGTGACATGTCCCAGCAAGTCTGTCAGCCCCCCGACGTAGGGGCGCCATTGTCGTATCCGCCAGAATTCGGCGCATGGAGTTCACGACCGCCGATCTCATCGACGCCCACGGCGACATCCTGGCGAGCTGCGTGACGCAGTTCCGCTCGTACGGCCTGCGCCCCCGCTTCGCCGGCCCCATCGCCACCATCCGCTGCCTGGAGGACAACGCCCTGGTCAAGCAGGTTCTGGCGACGCCGGGACAGGGCCGGGTCCTGGTCGTGGACGGCGCGGGCTCGTTGCGCACCGCCCTGATGGGCGACCTGATCGCCGCCTCCGCCGTCGCCTCGGGCTGGTCCGGCGTCGTGATCAACGGGGCGGTCCGGGACACCGCGGCCTTCGCCACTCTCGACCTGGGGATCAAGGCCCTCGGCTCCAACCCCCGCAAGAGCGCCAAGGACGGCGCCGGCGAGATCGACGTCCCCGTCACCTTCGGCGAGGTCACCTTCGCCCCGGGCTCCTGGCTCTACAGCGACGAGGACGGCATCGTCGTCGCCCCGCACGCCCTCTGACGCGTCCGCCGGTCAGGTGAGGTCCGAGGCGAAGATGTCGGTGGCCGTGACGGTGAGAATCTCGGGAGAGGCGTTGACGATCGACTCGCGGGCGCAGACGGCATAGGTGAGATCGTCTGGGGCCGCGGTCAACTCGGTTGTCTTGGCGGCGAGCTTGCGGCAGAGCCGTGCCGCGTCCACCTCGCGAGCCCACTTGGACTCACCTACCATGACGGGCACCTTCGTACGGTTGCGCCGCCCGATGACCACCGCGTCGATCTGATCCTGCCCATCGGTGCGCCACCACGGGCCCACCGCGACGACGGACGGGCCCAGACGCCCGGCCACTGCCAGGCGTCTGAGGTGCTCCCGGAAAGCCTCCTCGTACACCGCCCCCATGTGGTCGTCCAGATCGGAGACGATCTCGCCGACGATGGCAGGGCCGAGTCCACGCTCAATCTCGGCTCGATAGCTTTCGAGCACACCCAGATAGAAGGCGAGGAAGTTGTCGGCGATGCGGTAGATCCTCTTACGGCTGCGCCGGGGGTCTTCGGTCACTGGAATCTGACGTTCCACCAGCCGCATCTGGATGAGCCGGTCCAGAGTACGGCTCGGTTCCGTCTTGATCGCGTCAGCGATCTCCTGGTGCTTGGTCTTGCCGGAGGCGATGGCGAAGAGCACCACGGCGGGAAGGCTGCCGGCCTCGGCTTCGGAATTGACCACCCGGTCACCTTCGGTGAGCAGTATGGAGCCCGGACGACAGGCGAGTCGCCGGAGGTTGTCGGTCACCGACGCGTCCTGGTCCCACCATTCGAGATACTGCGGCATTCCGCCGACGATTCCGTAGACCAGCGCGCGCTCCGCGGGCCGGAGCCCGGGCAGCATCGCTGCGGCCTCGTGCGGGCGGAAAGGGTGGAGCAGCAGGGTCAGGTCGAACCGTCCGTAGAGCGGCTCCCGGTAGTCCTGGATGGCCTCCATCGTGCGTACCGACGATCCGCATATCAGGATGCGCAACTGTGTCTTCCCGCGTGACCGGTCGAGGAACGCCCGGAGGATTCCCGGCAGCGCCGGAGATATGGCGATCAGCTCAGGGAACTCGTCGAGGACCAGCAGGAGCGGTTCGTCGCGGGCTGCGAGGGCGAGTTCCTCCAGCAGGTCCTCCCAGCGTTCGTACGGCCGCGTGCGCAGGTCGCGTCCGGAGATCGAGACGGTGGCCGCCATCCGGTTGGAGAGCTCCGCCAGTTCGTCCAGGACGGGGCGCCGCGCCGCCGTGTGGAAGACGACACGTCGTCCGGCGGCGAAGTGTTCGATGAGGGCGGTTTTGCCGACACGACGGCGACCCCATACCAGCCCGGGACGTGGGAAAGGGCTCTCCCACCAGTGTTCCAGCGCCTCCAGCTCCGCTGCGCGACCGACAAAACGTTGAGAGGCCATAACTCAAACTAACATGCCACGTAACTTACGTCAGAGGTAAGTAGCATCAAATGTAAGTCACGTGGCTCGTAAGTTAAGTGCCGCGTCAGATGAGGGCCGTCTCCCGGACCACCGCGTGCATCCCGAAGCCGTTGCGCTCGAAGAAGCG
Source organism: Planobispora rosea (assembly GCF_014648175.1). Lineage (GTDB taxonomy): Bacteria > Actinomycetota > Actinomycetes > Streptosporangiales > Streptosporangiaceae > Planobispora > Planobispora rosea. The sequence continues at coordinate 108,424 of NZ_BMQP01000010.1, read as the reverse complement.
GGACGCCCCCTCGTTGCCCGCGTACGCGGTCACCCCGGCGTACTGCGCGCCGTTCTCGCGGGCCCAGGCCCGGAACTCCGCCACCAGCCGGGCGCCGATCTTCTGGCCGCGGTAGGCGGGCCGGACGTAGACGCTGCCGAGGGTGGCCACCACGACCGGGCGCATCGGGGTGGGACCGGACACCGAACCGGTCAGGTGGCCGATGACCTGCCCGCCGTCGTCGGCCACCAGCACCAGGCGGCCGGGGTCGCCGATGGCCTCGGCGAACTTCGCCGCGCCGTACTCCCGGGGCCAGTTCACGTTCAGCGCCGGGTCGCGGGCGCCCGCGTCCTCGGCGAACAGCGCCGCACTGCAGGCCACCACACCGTCCAGATCCCGCGCCTGCGCCCGCCGCACGGCGACACCGTTCTCACTCATGATCGCGACGCTATCGGGCGGCACCGACATTTAACCGGCCGGGGGGCGGCCGATCTCCGAGGGGAGGGCCAGGGCGAGGATCTGGTCGAGGTGGAGGAACGCCTCGAAGCGGGAGCCGGGGGCGAGTGACTCGTCCCGTTCCAGCTCGTCCATGAGCCGCAGGGCGAGCGGGGTGGCGAGATCGTCGTCGAGGGCGCCCTCGATCGCGGCGACCCGGTCGGCGGGCATCGGGGCGCTCGGCGCCTCCGACCACGTCGCGACCCGGGAACGCCAGAGCCGCAGGGTCCCGTCGGCGGCGCGCAGGGCGTCCCAGGTGAGCTCCGCGTCCTCGCGGTAGCGGTGTCCCAGCAGCGCCAGCCGTACGGCCAGCGGATCCAGGTCCGCCTCCGCGACGTCCCGGAGCCGTACGGAACCGGATCCGTCCTGCCCGGGGAGGAGCTCCCGGCCCTCGAAGGACAGCCGCCCGCTCCCGGTCCACCGGGCGGTCCCCGGCACGCCCGGATCGAGGACGATCAGTCCGGGAGGCGTGCCCGGCTCGGTCACCCCGGGGGCAGATCCGGACAACAGCGCCATCGCCTCATCCACCGGCAGCGAGCGGTCCGGAGGCCGGACGTTCAGCGCAGGCAGGTCGTCGGCGAACGCCTCCCCGTCGGTCACGTGGCAGGTCAGCACCCGCACCCGGCGCCGTCCAGCGAGCCGCCCGACCAGGTCGGCCAGCAGGAACGACCGGAGGTCCCCCAGGTGGAGCCGGTGCCCGGCGGGCGGGCCGAAGGCGTACAGCCGCAGGGAACGGGCGCCCTCCGGCACGACCGGCTCGGCCCGCCGCCGCACCGCGTCATGGAGCCGCAACATGCCCCGAGCCTAACGGGAGGGTGATCAGAGGGCCGAAAAAATTCTCGGGGACGGTGTCCATCCAGCCGGGCCCGGTTCGTAGTGATGCTGTACGGCGCCACGCCGGTGCGGACATGACACGGAGGACCGACCATGGACAGCAACACGATCATGACCTGGCTGACCGCCGAGCGCCTGAGCCTCGCCGACTTCCTGGACGAGCTGGAACCGCACGAGTGGGCGGCGGACTCGCTGTGCCCCGGTTGGACGGTCCATGACGTGGCCGCCCACCTGACGCTGTCCACCCGCACCACCCTGCTGGGTACGATCACGGGCATGATCAGAGCGCGGGGTGACTGGGACCGGATGACCTCCACCGCCGCCCGGCAGCGGGCTGCCCGGTACCGGCCCGCGGAGTTCATCGAGCAGGTGCGCGCGACGGCGGGCTCGGACCACCGCGCGCCCGGCGCCGGTCCGCTGGACCCGCTGGTCGACGCGCTGGTGCACGGGCAGGACATCGCCCGCCCGCTGGGCCGTACCCGGGAGATGCCCACACAGCAGGCCGCCGCCGCCCTCGACCACGTCCGCGTCAGCCTCTTCTACGGCGCCCGACGCCGTTTCGAGGGCATGCGGCTGGTCGCGACCGACCTGGACTGGTCCGCGGGCGAAGGACCGGACGAGATCCGCGGCCCGGTGGGCGACCTGCTCCTGCTGGCGACCGGCCGCGCCGCCGGGCTCGCCGGACTGTCCGGACGAGGCGCGGAAAGGATCGCGGCCACGCTGTGAACGACCAGGCTGTGAACGACCGCCTCGAACGCATCGCCGCCGGCTGGGACGGAGCTGCGGAGGGGTACGACGCCTACTTCGTCCCCCGCTTCGCCCCCTGGGTGACCGCTGCGGTGCAGGCTGTCGAAATCGACGACACCCGCTCCGGCCCGGTCCTGGTGCCCTGCTGCGGGACGTTCCCCGAGCTGGACGCCCTGATCGAGCTCTTCCCCGATCGTGAGATCGTCGGCATCGACCTGTCCGCGGAGATGGTCCGGCGCGCACGCCTGCGGGCGGGCGACCGGCCCGGCGTCACCGTCGTCGAGGGGGACGCCTCAACCCTCGACCCGCGCTGGACGGGCAACTGCGCCGCCGTGGTCTCCGTGTTCGGCCTCCAGCAGCTTCCCCGGCCGGAGCACGCCATCACGTCATGGCTGGCCGCACTCGGCCCCGGGGGAGTGCTCTCCGTCGTCTACTGGCCGGACGTCACCGAGTCCGACGGGCCGTTCGCCCGGATGGACGCGGTGGTCCGCCGGCACGTGCCGGCCGGGGACAGCGCATGGGAGGACGAGCTCGTGCCCACGCTGCGCGCGCAGGGCGCGGTCATCGAACGGGACGACCGTCCATCCCACCCGATGTCCCATCCCGACGCGCCGGCCTTCTTCGACGCCTACGTCCGGTCAGGGCCGTTGAGCGCTCTCGCCATCGCCCGCGGGGACACCTTCGTGGCCGGCCTCCGCGCGGAGTTCCTGCGGGGCGCCCCACAGGGCCGGTGGGACCACCGCCCCCGCGCCCGCCACATCGTCGCCCGGCAAAGCACTCCCTGAACCCGGAAAGACGAGCACGGACACACTCGGCACCCCATCCGGCGCCACCGTCCCGTACGGCGCGCCACCATCTCGTGCGGGGTTCGGGGTACGTACGGTCAGGCGGTTCCCTCCAGGTAGGCGAGGATGTCGCGGTCGCCGCGGTCGCGCAGGCGGGCCAGGACCTCCTCGCGGGCGGCGCCCTCGGGCAGGCCGATCCGGGTGCCGATCAGCCGCAGGGCCTCGGCCTCGGAGGCGACCGGGGCGGTGTAGCCGATCAGGTGCAGGGCCCGGTTCAGGCCGGGGATGCCGGGCAGCGCCGCGGGCAGGTAGCGGGTGAGCAGCTCGCCGCCGTCGGAGACCGTCAGGAAGACGTGGTCGCCCTCGGCGGCGTTGGAGGAGGCCAGGATCGGGCGGATGGAGCCCATGGTCGGCTGGTTGTGCCAGCTGATCACCACATCGCCCGCCGGGGTGGAGGCGGTGAGCTGGCCGCCGGGGGCCATACCGAGGTAGGCGGCGAAACCGGTGGGCAGCGGGGAGCCCGAGCCGCGCAGGTGCTCGGCGTTGACGTCCACCCGGTGCCACCAGCGGCCGTCGCGGCTGCGGAAACAGCGGCGGGTCGCCGAGACGTCCCGGCGCGGCTGGTAGTCGGCCGGCTCGGTCCCGGCCACCCGGATCCACCCGCGCTGGGTGCGCTCGAACCCGGGGCCGCCCGCGTAGGCGCGCACCGAGCTCTCGCTCACGTCGTAGCGGCCGGTCAGGCTGGCCACGATCGTGTTGACCGAGGCCTCGCCACCGGCCCGCTCGATCTCCCGGACGATCATCTCGCGGATGCCCAGGTACTGCTCGCCGCCCCAGCGGGTCAGGCCGTACTTGTTGCGGTCCAGGCGCAGGAACCGGTCGTCGGCGGTGAGCTGGTTGCGGATGCCCACCAGGCTGTAGTCCTCGCCGATGCGCTCCTGGATCTCCTCGGGCGTCAGCGCGTTGCCGGCCACCGCGAGCACGGCCTCCGCCTTGTCGTTGACGCTGCGCGGCCACGGCACCACGTGGTCCTCCAGGACCCGCAGCTGCGGCACGGAGACCAGCCAGCGCTCGGCCACGTCCTCGCGGATGCCGAGCTGGCTGACCAGCGTGATGGCCTCCGCCAGGGGACGCGGCCCGTCGGTGAACAGCTGCCGCGTCTTCTCCCGGAGCTCGTCGGCGCCGCCCGCGACCAGCCATCCGTCCACCTGCTCGTAGCCGGTCAGCAGGGTGCGCACGAACCGCCAGGCCGGGATGCCCAGCGTGGCCAGGTCGGTACGGTGCCAGGGCACCGCGGCGGCCAGGTCGTCGGCGGGCACGGCGGAGCCGAGCCGGCCCCGCAGCCACGACACGTGCGCCACCAGCGGGGCGGCCTCCGGGGTCGCCAGCCAGGCCTCGACGTGGTCGCGCAGGTCACGCTCGATCTGCCGGATGCGCTCGCGCGTCACCGAGAACCGCTGGGCCAGCTCGTCCAGCGTCACCCGCTGGGAGGCGTAGAGCCGGTCCCTGGCGATGGCGCGCTGCCGCTCGTCCAGAGCGGAGAAGACCCCGTCGATCAGGTCGGGCAGCGGCCGGTCCGGGCGGGTGGCGCGGCCCGGCGCGGCACCGTCCTCGGGAACGGGTTCGAGCAACCGCTGCAGCACGTCGGCGAAGAGCCGGTGCACCGCCTCCCGGCCGAGCGCCTCCGGCGTCTGCGCGCTCGCAGCCGGGTCGGAGAACCTGAGCAGGGGCAGGACGTCCCCGAGCACCAGATGACCCCAGCAGGCCAAGGCGAGGTCGGCGAGCCGACCGGCGACCTCGGAGGTCCCGATGGTGGAGCAGGCCCGCTCCAGCGGAATTGCCTGCCACCACGCCTCAGGAAGACGGGTGTCGGTTGCGATCGGCGCTACCTGGCCGGGAGAGGTCCAGCGCAGGGGTGGCGCGATGTCGCTCAGGCTGAGGTTCATTGGGGTCCAACCGGCAAAGGGGAATGTATCCGCAGTTCAGAGTATGTGGTCAGGTAGGGAGAAAGGGGCTTGCGCGACCGGAATAGGACACGTAGAGCAGCTCGTGAGCCCGCGTGCACGCTACGTAGAGAAGGCCGCGTTCGCGCTGGAGGTCGTGCGCCCGGGCCGCGGGATCCTCCTCGGCCGGGGTGAGTGACCCGGGAGCGGGAACGATTCCGTCGGCGACGCCGATCACGGCGGCCCGCCGGAACTCCAGACCTTTCATACCGTGAAGCGTGGTGACCCGCACCCCCGAATCACGCAGTGCGGCTCTGGCGTCCCGGACCAGTTCCGCGGTCCTGGCGGCCACCCCGACTTCCTCCGGGCGGACGCCGTCCTCCAGCCACTGCGAGACGTGCGTAACCAGACCGTTCAGCTCGTCCTCCGGCGAATCGTAGGCGCGGACCATCGGGCGCGGGCCGTGCCGCGTGGCGCGGAAACCGTACAACTCCTGAACCCCGGCCACCAGACCGTCGGCCGGTCCGCCCCCGCGCAGTCGTACCCCCCAGGAGAGGATCTCCTGCGGGAGCCGGTAGGACACCTGGAGCCGCCGCTGGATCGCGTCGATGCCCACCGAGCCGAGCGCCACCCGGGTGTCGAAGATCCGCTGGTGCGGGTCGCCCACGATGAACAGGTCGTCCGGCGCGTACGGCACCGCCGCGCGCAGCAGCCGCCACTGCGTGGGGTGCAGGTCCTGCGCCTCGTCCACCACGATGTGCCGGTACGGCTCCCGCCCGGGCTCCGCCTCCTCCAGCAGGTCCCCGGTGGACCGGCCGAGCAGGGTCGCCGCCTCGGCGGCCAGCTGGAGCAGGGTGCGCTTGCCCCGTTCGGCCAGGCGGCCGGTGACGTGCCCGACGGCCCGCCAGACGTCGGCGCGCTGTTCGGCGGAGAGCTCGACGGCGCGGCCGGGGCGCGGGACGGCCAGGTACTCGTCCAGGGTGCGGAGGTTCTGCGCGAGGATCACCTGCTCCCACTCGCGGAGCAGGAAGGCCGGGCCGTGATCGCTCTCCGCCTCCCGCCAGAGCGCGGTCAGCTCGGCGGCGCCGACGAGCACGGGAGAGCGCCCCTCGGCGTCGGAGACGATGCGGTGGGCGAGCCGGTCCACGTTGCCGACCTCGATCCGCTTGCGCACCACCTCGTCCTCGATCAGCAGGTCGAGCTTGGCGGAGAGATCGGAGATCAGCCCCTGGGAGAAGGTGACGAGCAGGACCTGGCCCGCCCCGCCCCGGGCCAGGTGGGCCGCGCGGTGCAGGGCGATGAGGGTCTTTCCGGTGCCGGCGCCGCCGGTGACCAGGACCGGCCGGTCGTAGGGGCCGCCGCGGGCCAGGCGGTGCTGCGGGGGGTGCAGGAACACGCACCACTCGGGCGCGTCCAGCACGTGGTTGAGCTCACGCGGGCCGTCGACGAAGACGGCGCGGTCCGGGCTGCGCAGGAGCGCGGTGGTCAGGTCGTCGGGGTCCACCACGGGCTCGACGGGCTCCGCGGACCCTCCGGACCCCGTGGGCTCCCCGTCTCCCGCGGCGGGGGTGACCGCGCGGCAGAGATCCAGCTCCCGCCAGGCCCCGGCCACCGACTCCCCCCGGGCCAGCGCGGCCAGCGGCGCGTACTGCGTCGGGGGCAGCAGCGGCTCCAGCGCCTCCAGGGTCAGCTCATCGGCGATCTGCCGCAGCAGGGGAAGGAAGCGGTGGTCGATGCCCAGCGAGGCCAGGTCGGTGTCGCAGATGTCGGCGAACAGCCGGGCCGTGCAGGCCCCGGCCGCCCTGCGGATCGCCGGCTCCACCCGCTCCAGCGCCGCCGCGTCCCACACCTCGACCACACCCAGCGCCCTGTTGACCCCGAACCGGTAACGCTGGGCGTAGGACCAGGCGTCGGCGTCCGACAGGACGGTCAGCAGCCAGTAGACGTCCCGCTGCCTGACCACGACGCCGCGGTACCGGTCGGCCAGGCGCAGCGTGGCGACCCGGTCGTCCCTGGCGCCCCTGACCCGCTCCGGATGCGGGGCGCCCGACACGTTCTGCAGAAACCGGCGCACGGAGGTCACCACATCCCGGCGCACCGGCGGGGCCAGGGCGCTGAGTTCGGCGGGGAACTCGGGGGAGAGGGCGAGTCGCGGCATCGGCTACGCCAGCAGGGAGTGCAGGTCGCGGTCCCCACGTTCGCGCAGGCGGGTGAGGAGGCCGGGCAGGCTCACCGGCCCGGCCATCCCGACCCGGGTGGCGATCACCCGCGCGGCGTGCTCGGCGTTCTCGTACGGAGCGGTGTAGCCCACCAGGCGCAGCGCCCGCATGATCGGCTCCACTCCCGGTCCGGCGGCGGGCAGGTGCCTGGCCCGCAGGACCCCACCCTCGGACAGCGTCAGGAACAGATGGCTTCCCTCCTTGGCGCCCGCGTCCCGCAGGAGGGGGCCGAGCGACTCCAGGACCGGCCGGTCCTGCCAGCTCAGGGTCAGCTCACCCGCCGCGCTGCTGACCGTTCGGCTGTCGCCGGGCCCCAGCCCCAGGTAGGCGGCGAACCCTCCGGGCAACGGGCACTCGGCGCCCTCGATGTGCTCGTCGGTGATGTCGATCCTCAGCCACCACCGGCCGTCGGGCTGCCGGAAGCAGCGCCGGGTGAGCGCCACGTCCTTGAGCGGGCGGACCGGGGACTTGATCTGGTCCGGTTCGCCTCCCGCCTCACCGGCGGGCGGCTCCGCCACGAACGGCCGGGCCAGCGCCGCGGCCGACGGGATGGGAGGCACGCCGCCGGAGATCTGGACGGCCTCGGGCGGGACCGGGGGAGCGCCGTTGGGCGCCTGGGCGGTCTCCGGCGGGCCGAGGGGCGTGCTGCTGGTGAACCACGCCGCGGTCTCGGGCGGGGCGGGGCGTGCGCTGCCGGAGGGCTGGGCCGCCGCGCCGTTCGTGCCGTTCGTGCTGCTCGTACCGTTTGTGCCGAGGATGCGGAGCTGGGGAACGTTCTCCAGCCACTCCTTGGCCACGTCGGGGTGGATACCGAGAGAGGAGACCAGTTCGAGGGCCTTGCTCACGGTCGTGGGACGCTCGGCCCCGCTGATCAGGTCGCGGGTACGGTGCCGCAGTTCCGCGATGTCGCCGTCCACCAGCCAGCCGTCGACCAGGTAGTAGTCGGGCAGGGTTCCCAGCACGAACTGCCAGGCGGGCACGTTGAGGGAGAGAAGTTCACGCGCGTGCCAGTCGGCCGCCTCGACCAGCCGCTTCTTGGGGGCGGCCTTGCCGAGACCCGTCCTGATCCGGGCCAGGTGCTCCCGGTACGGCGCCGCCGCGGCGGAGGCGAGCCAGCCGTCCAGCCGCCTGCGCAACCCGGCCTCGGCGTCCTGGATGACCTCGGGCTGGACCGCGAAGAGCTTGGCCAGCGCCTCCACGGCCGCCGGCTCGTCGCCGAACACCCGGTTCTGCGCGACGGCCCAGCTCAGGTCGTCCAGGCCGGTGAACACCGCGTCGATCAGGGCGTGCAGGTCCTGCGGGCCCTGCGCCTCCCGTGCCTCCACGCCGGTCGCGGCGCCGACGGCCTCCGGCTCGGGGGCCGCCTCGGACTCGGGCTCAGGCTTGGACTCGGGTTCGGGCTTGGACTCGGGCTCAGGCTTGGACTCGGGCTCAGGCTTGGACTCGGGCTCAGGCTTGGACTCGGGCTCAGGCTTGGACTCGGGTTCGGACTCGGGGTTGACGTCCTCGATCCGCAGCCCGGCCGTGGCGCTCTCCACCCCGGCCGCGGCGGGAGCCTCGGTTCCGGCGGCGGTGTCGGGTTCGGCCTCGGCCCCGGCTTCGGGGAAGGCCTCGGCGCCCGCCGGTGCGCTCGCCTTCACCTCCGTCTCAGAGACGGGCCGGTCCGCCGGAGCGGAGGACGCCACCGGCTCGGCGATGGCTGGCTCCGCGGCAGGGGAGGCTGCGGGCTCGGCGGCGAGGGGGGCTTCAGCCGTGGCGGAGGAGGTCACCGGCTCGGCGGGGGATGCGGTGCCGGGGGCCAGGCGGGTGAAGACGGCGCCGAAGAGCGTGTCGAGGAGGAGCCGGGTGTTGACGAAGGGCTGGTCGCGGAGGTCGTGGCCGGTGAGCGCGAGGAGCGCGGGCCAGGACCCTCCGACCCGGTCCAGGGCGATGGCCGTGCAGGGCTCGTCGAGCTCCGCGGCCTCGTCGGGGTCCAGGACGTACAGGGCGGGCAGGACGTCGCCCAGGCAGGCGGCGGGCCAGTGCGTCAGCGCGATCTCCGAGAGGGTCCCGGCGAGCCGCTCGGGCCCGAGCACGGCGAGCACCCGGGACAGCGGCAGGGCGCGCCACCAGGCGTCCGGGAGGCCGGGCTGGTCGCGCAGGACCGGGATCGTCGCCGCGTCGCTCCAGCGTAGCGGTGGCACGAGGTCACTCAGACAGAAGTTCATCCGTTCCTTCACCAGCCCCTCAAGCCGCCCAATCCACTCCTCATCGCTGGAGAGCGAGATTCATAGAACAGACCATAGTCTGGCAAATCACCCCAGCGCACGGATCTGGTCAGCGACGTACCGCGGCGAAGCGTAGCCGGACGTAGTCGGCCATCCAGCCGGTCTCCCGCCGCAGAGCCGGTGCTGCCAGCTCGTTCACCCGGCGCAGCAGTGGTTCGACGATGTCCGCGGGCACCCCGTGGAGCAACGATCCGGCGAACATCCGCACCCAGTCCGCCGCCCCGTCGGGGCATTCGTCAAGTGGCGTGGGCCGGTCGAAGTACTCGAGAATGCGGACGGCGAACCCGCCCTTCTCCAGCCGGGTGGCGTACTCGGCCGGGGTCGGGAAGTACCACGGCAGGTCGGGGTCGGGCAGCCGGTACTCCCGCCACGCGGTGGACACCGCGGCCGTCAGCGCCGCGCAGTTGCCCGCGCCGCCCATCTCGGCCACGAACCGCCCGCCCGGGGCCAGGGCCTCGCGGACGCTGGCGATCACCGCGTCCGGGTGGCGGCTCATCCAGTGCAGAGCCGCGTTGGAGAAGACCGCGTCGTACGGCTGCGCGAGTACGAAGTCGTGCCCGTCGCCGACGATGAAGTCCAGGCCGGGATACTGCGCCAGGGCCTTCTCGATCATCGCCTGGGAGCCGTCGATCCCGAGCACGTGGGCGCCCCGGGAGGCGATCTCGGCGGTCAGCACCCCGGTGCCGCAGCCGAGGTCCACGATGCGCTCGCCGGGCTGCGGGTCGAGGAGGTCGACCAGGGGGGCGCCGTGTGCCGAGACGTATCCGAAGCCGGTGTCATGAGTGCGAGCGGTCCACCTCATCAAGCTCGGTGTGTCGTATCGCAAGACGATCAGCTCACATTCTGAGACAGGGTGGCCCCGTTCCGGTGCTCTCCCATCACTTTAGAGCCTTTAGCATGTCCCGACATATCAGTCTCACCAGCATCATTGGTGATCGATCGTCCCGGCCCACTCACGCTGCAGGTATGCCTTGGCCGCGTCGGCCTCCGGGATGGTCAGGATCACCGGCGTGCCGTCCGCCGCGGGGAGCCTGCCGGCCAGCTCGGAGTCCAGGGTGCCGCGCATCCGCATGGCCTCCGTCCGGACCGGCCGGGCGAAGCCCTTCAGGAACAGGTTCTGGCCCCGGTCGGACAGGAGGAACTCCTGCCAGAGCCGGGCCGCGGCCGGGTGCGGGGCGTCCTTGTTGACCGCCTGCACGTAGTAGGACCCGAGTACGGCGCCGCGCGGGACGGTGACCTTCCAGCCCGGCCCGTCGTCCGCGTCCTCGGCGGCCCGGGCGGCGTTGAGGAAGTCCCAGTCGAGGACGGCGGTGGGCGGTTGCCCCGGTGCGGCGAGGTTCCCGGCCTCCTTCAGCCGCGCGAAGAACTCCACGCCCCGCTCGGCATCGGCCCGGCCGTCCCGGATCGAGGCCGCCATCACGCCGCCGAAGGCGGCGGCGTTCCGCCGCGGGTCGCCCGGGAGCCAGACGCTGTAGCCGGGCTTGAGCAGGTCGGCGTAGGAGGCCGGGGCCGCGACCCGGCGTGAGTCGTAGCCGATGGACATGTACCCGCCGTAGGCGGCGTACCAGCGCCCTTCGGTGTCCTTGAGATCGTCGGGGATGTCCTGCCAGCCGTGCACCCGGTACGGGGCGAAGGAGTCGGCGTTGGCCACCGCCACCTCCAGGCTCAGGTCGAAGACGTCGGGCTTGAGCTGCGCGGCGGCCTCCATCTGGCGCGTGCTGCTCGCTCCCGGTTCGAGCTCGGTGACCTTGATCCCGTACTCGTCGGAGAATGCCTCGATGATCTCGCCGTAGTTCACCCAGTCGCGCGCCAGCGCGATCACCGTGAGCGAGCCCTCCCGCTTGGCCGCCTCGATGAGCCCGTCCATGCTCGTGAAGCCCTCTCGCACGGAGGCGGCCTGGACCTTCACCTGGGAGGGCTGATCACTCCGGGGTGCCGGAACCTCGGCGGCCCCGCATCCGGCGAGCGCGGCGGAGAGCGTCACGGCGGAGAGCGCCACGGCGGCGATGCTGCGTACAGTCACGTGCCGGATACTTATGGCGGCGGCCGACGGGGTCGAGGAGGCGCGAGCTTTCTTGGTGAACGGCTTACGCCCCGCCTGCGACCACCTTGGCCGCGGCGAGCGACTCCTCGGGGATCTCGACGAGGGTCCCGTCGCGCTTGCGCACGCCCAGCACGCCGTCCCGCCAGAACTCCAGCTCGCCCACGGCGTCGCGGAACCCCTCGGGGACCCGTCGCCGGGTCGTCACCCTTTTCCCCACGTCAGCAGGGGTTATGGTGATACTCAGCCGAGCTCCGAAGGCGGGAGACACCGTAGAGGACCCCCTCGCGTTTCAGAGAAGTGGCGGGCACGGCAATACTAGGGCGTAGCAACCCGCGGTCGAAGTCGTGCCTAGGTGCGTAAAGAAGAAGGAGCCCGAGGTGACCTACGTCATCGCGCAGCCTTGCGTGGACGTCCTGGACAAGGCGTGCATCGAGGAGTGCCCCGTCGATTGCATCTACGAGGGCGAGCGCATGCTCTACATCCACCCCGACGAGTGCGTGGACTGCGGCGCGTGCGAACCCGTCTGCCCCGTTGAGGCGATCTTCTACGAGGACGACCTTCCCGAGCAGTGGAAGGACTTCTACAAGGCCAACGTCGACTTCTTCGAGGACCTGGGCTCGCCCGGCGGCGCCTCCAAGGTCGGCAAGATCGAGAAGGACCACCCGATCGTCGCGGCCCTGCCCCCGCAGGCCGAGGACCACTAGAGGCCCGTCCCGCCGGGTCCTCGCCGAGGCGAGGGCCCGGCGGGCACACCCAACGCCGACGTGAACGGGACGGCCGCCGCGCCGTCCCGTTCACGGAGGCTTCGTCGACGACCTTCCCCGCTCCCCCTGGGCGGGGCATGCCTGGCTGGGAGAACTGTGATCGGGCTGCCGGACTTTCCGTGGGATCGGCTCGCGCCGTACAAGGAGATGGCGCAGGCGCACGGCGGCGGGATCGTCGACCTGTCGGTGGGCACCCCCGTCGACCCGGTGCCCGACGTCGTACGGCGGGCGCTGGCCGACGCCTCCGACAGCCCCGGCTACCCGCTGACCTACGGCACCGAACGGCTGCGCACCGCCGCCGCCGGGTGGTTCCGGCGCAGGCACGGGGTCGTCCTCGACCAGGCGGCCGTGCTGCCGCTGATCGGCTCCAAGGAGTTCGTGGCCTGGCTCCCCACGCTGCTGGGCATCGGCCCCGGCCAGCGGGTGATCTTCCCGGAGCTGGCCTACCCCACCTATGACGTGGGCGCGCGCCTGGCGGGCGCGGAGCCGTACGCCACCGACGGGCTGCTCGCGCTCGGCCCCGAGCGGGTGCCGCTGGTCTGGGTGAACTCCCCGTCCAACCCGACCGGCCGGGTCCTGCCCGCCGAGCACCTGCGCAAGGTCGTCTCCTGGGCGCGCGAGCGCGGCGCGATCGTGGCCTCCGACGAGTGCTACATCGAGCTGGGCTGGGAGGAGCAGCCGATCTCGATCCTGCACCCGGACGTGTGCGGCGGTTCGCACGAGGGGCTGCTCGCGGTGCACTCGCTCTCCAAGCGCTCCAACCTGGCGGGATACCGGGCGGGGTTCGCTGCCGGGGATCCCGCGCTGATCCGGAGGCTGCTGGAGGTCCGCAAGCACGCGGGGATGATCGTGCCTGCCCCGGTCCAGGCGGCGATGGCCGTGGCGCTGGACGACGACGCGCACGCCGACGAGCAGCGGGGCCGCTACGCCGCGCGCCGGGCGGCGCTCCGCCCGGCCCTGGAGGCGGCCGGCTGGCGGATCGAGCACTCCACCGCGGGCCTGTACCTGTGGGCGTCCAACGGCGAGAGCTGCTGGGACCAGGTGCGCGCCCTGGCGGAGAAGGGCATCCTCGTCGCGCCCGGCGACTTCTACGGCGAGGCCGGGAACCGGCATGTCCGCGTCGCCCTCACGGCCAGTGACGAACGTGTCGATGCGGCGGTGCGCCGCCTCCAGTAGGATCCCGCGGCATGACCCCTGCGGTCGCCGTGATACTCGGACTGAGTGCGATCACCGCGATTCTGCTGCTTGGCGCGTTCTACGCGACCACGCGCCAGGACCGCAAGACGTCCGTGGCCGAGTCTTCCGGCGAGACCCCCCTACCCGCCGAGGCCGAGCGGCCGTCGCCGCTTCCTCCCCTGCCCGACACGGGCCACGTCGGCATCGACTATCCCGACCCGCGCACGATCAAGGTGGGCGACACCATCGAGTGCCAGGGGGCGCGCAGCCGTGTCCTCGGCGCGCTGTATCTGTCGTGTCAGGGAGTCCAGTGGACCGAGTACCTGCTGGACGACGGCAGCCGCCGCCACCGCTGGCTCTCGGTCGAGACGAGAGCCGGCCTCACCCCGGACGACGCGCCCCATCTCGAGGTGCTGCTGTGGACGCCGGTCCCCACCCAGGGGATGGTTCCCGCCAAGACGATGATCATCGTGGAGGGGGTGGAGTTCTTCCCGGGGGAGCGGGGCACCGCGGCCTTCCGCTCCGAGGGCTTCACCGGGACGCCGGAGCGCGGACTGCTCGACTTCGCCGACTACCGCGCGACCGACGGCCGCCTGCTCTCCTTCGAGCGGATCCAGGGCGAGCCGTGGGCCTCCGCCTACGCCCAGCCGCTGCCCCCGGGCTCGATCATGATCGGGAAGAAGGTCTGATCGGGAAGAAGGCGTGAGCGGGGAGAAGGCGTGAGCGGGGAGAAGGCGTGAGCGGGGAGAAGGCGTGAGCGGGGAGAAGGCGTGAGCGGGGAGAAGACCTGAGGGACCGGGCGGTCAGGAGATCTGGACCCTTTCCCGGGAGGCTCCGGCGTCGGCCTGCCAGGCGTTCTCCTCACCCGCTGTCACGTTCCACGCGTGCCCGTCGTACCGGATCCGGCGCAGGCCGTACTTCTGGGCGTGGGCCAGCGACCAGGTGGCGATCAGCCAGCCGCGCTTGCGGGAGGAGACGTCCAGGGTGGTCCCGGCGCCGAGCGTGCGGGCCAGCTCCCGCCTGGCCTCGTCCGGGGAGGGGGCGGGCGCGGGGGTCTCCTCGTCGCCCTCGGGAGAGAACCAGCAGTGCACCGCGCGGGGCACCCGGCCGGTGAACGCCGCAGCCAGGATCTTCGCGTTCTCCTCGTGCTGGGCGTACAGCGAGCCGTCAGCCGAGCGCTGCACCTCCTGGGCCGCCTCGTGCAGCGGGATCTTCCGGTAGTTCTTCACCTTGACCAGCGCGGTGAAGAACTTGCCGGAGGCGTAGACCGGGTCGAGCAACTGCTCCGGCGTGCCCCACCCCTGCGAGGGACGCTGCTGGAACACCCCGAGCGAGTCGCGGTCGCCGAATTCGAGGTTCAGCAGCTTCGACTCCTGGATGCCCGTGGCGTAGGCGATCACGACGGCCCGCTCGGGCAGCTTGCGGCGGTGCGCCACCCCGGCGATCGCGGCGGCCACCTGGGCCTGCTCGATCTCCAGCTCCAGGGTCCCGTCCGGGGTGGTGATCGTGCAGCCCTCGGTCGCCTCGGTCAGCGTGGTGAACCGGTTGATCAGCACGAAGACGCCCGCGGTGATGGCCACCGCGAGCACGGTCACGATCACGATGATCGTGATGACACCTCTGGAAAGCCGCCGCTGCACGGTGAAGAACCTACATGCCCCCCGGCCGTCGCGCGGCTCGTGGAGTTCGGGTAAGCCGTACCGGCAGGGAGCGCGGAGATCGCGGGGAGCGCGCGCACAGCGGCGGCGATAGGGTCGCTGGCATGAGTACGCGGCTGGATCTCACTCAGGACGTCGGGGCGCTCACCGCGCGCATCGTGGACATCGAGTCGGTGAGCGGCGCGGAGAAGGCGCTCGCGGACGCGGTGGAGGAGGCGCTGCGGGCCCTGCCGCACCTGAGCGTGGACCGCGACGGCGACTCGGTCGTGGCCCGCACCCGCCTCGGCCGGGGCGAGCGGGTGGTGATCGCCGGGCACCTCGACACCGTCCCGGTCGCGGACAACCTGCCCAGCCGGGTCGAGGGCGACCTGCTGTACGGCTGCGGCACCTCGGACATGAAGAGCGGCGTCGCGGTCGCGCTGAAGCTGGCCGCCGCGCTGGAGGCGCCGAGCCGGGACGTGACCTACGTCTTCTACGACTGCGAGGAGATCGAGGCCGAGCGCAACGGGCTGCTCCGGCTCAGCCGGAACCGTCCCGAGTGGCTCGCCGGGGACTTCGCGGTGCTCATGGAGCCCACCGACGGGACGATCGAGGGCGGCTGCCAGGGCACCCTCCGGGCGCAGGTCGTCACCCGGGGCCGGCGGGCGCACAGCGCCCGCTCCTGGCTCGGGGTCAACGCGATCCACGCGGCCCGGCCGGTGCTGGAGATCCTGGAGGGCTACGAGGCGAGGATGCCGGTGGTCGACGGGCTGGAGTACCACGAGGGCCTGAACGCGGTGGGCGTCGCCGGAGGGGTCGCGGGCAACGTGATCCCCGACGAGTGCGTGGTGACGGTCAACTACCGCTTCGCCCCCGACCTGTCCCTGGAGGCGGCGCGGGACCACGTGAGCGAGGTGTTCGACGGCTTCGAGGTCCGCTTCACGGACGGGGCTCCGGCCGCGAGGCCCGGCCTGACCCACCCGGCGGCGGCCGCGTTCGTGACGGCCGTGGGCGGCGTGCCGCGGGCCAAGCTCGGCTGGACCGACGTCTCCCTCTTCGCCGGCCTCGGCATCCCCGCCGTCAACTACGGTCCCGGTGACCCGAACCTGGCCCACCAGCGCGGTGAGTTCGTGTCCCTGGAGAAGATCGCCGAATGCGAGCGCCGCATGCTCGCCTGGCTGGGCTGACCGCGACGCTGTGTCGATGGCGACGCTGGGCGTCGCGGCTCGGGGGCTGGTAACCGGTGCCTTCCCTCGTCGGACTTGCGTCGCTGCGCTCCGACGTCCTCCTCGGTCCAGCGCACCGGCGCCCCCTCGCGGGTCGATGGCGACGCTGGGCGTCGCGGCTCGGGGGCTGGTAACCGGTGCCTTCCCTCGTCGGACTTGCGTCGCTGCGCTCCGACGTCCTCCTCGGTCCAGCGCACCGGCGCCTCCTCGCGGGTCGATGGCGACGCTGAGGCGGAACCGCCGGAGGGATGCCGCACAAAAGAAAGTGGCTTTCCTCGCCGGCCATTTGGCGGGGAAAGCCACTTTCAGTCCCGAGCAGCACCCTCGGCAGTTAGACGCAGCCCCGTCGAAATCCGGTTCCGTGTTTTCAGAGGGAATTTTCAAGATTTTTTCCAAGGGGGCGCTAGCGTGATCGGCATGAAGAGAACACGCCCGGAACGCCGTCAGGGATCCGCCGTGGTCCGCGGCGACTTCGTCCCCGATTCAACCTACGACCAGCGACTTCTCGATCGGCGAGGGCCGGCCGACTGGCTCCACATGGACCCGTGGCGGGTGCTGCGCATCCAGGCCGAGTTCGTGGAGGGCTTCGGGCAGCTGGCCGAGCTCCCCCAGGCGGTGACCGTCTTCGGCTCGGCCCGGACCCCGCAGGACTCGGCCGAGTACCGGTTGGGGGTGGAACTGGGCAGGAAGCTCTCCGAGGCGGGATACGCCGTGATCACCGGCGGGGGTCCCGGCTGCATGGAGGCGGCCAACAGGGGAGCCGCCGAGGCGGGTGGCATCTCGGTCGGGCTCGGCATCGAGCTCCCCTTCGAGCAGCACATGAACGAGTACGTGGACCTCGGCATCGAGTTCCGCTACTTCTTCGTCCGCAAGACCATGTTCGTGAAGTACTCCTGCGGGTTCGTCACGCTGCCGGGCGGCTTCGGCACGCTGGACGAGCTGTTCGAGGCGCTGACGCTCGTGCAGACCCGGAAGGTCACCTCCTTCCCGGTGGTCCTGATGGGCAGCGAGTTCTGGGGCGGGATGATCGAATGGATCAGGTCCTCCCTCGCGGCCACCAAGAAGATCTCCCCGGAGGACCTGGATCTCATCCACGTCACCGATGACCCGGACGAGGCCGTACGGATCATCGCCGAGGCGGACCGGGGGAGGTCCGGTCAGCGCAAGGACGAGGAGGAGTCGGTTCAGCGGACGGTCGCCGACGCCCAATAGGGTTGGTCTGTGTTCATCTGCGTATTCCTGGCATCGAGTCAGAGGATTGACGACAAATACCTGGTGCTGGCCGAGGAGGTGGGCACCGAACTCGCCCGGCGTGGGCACACCCTGGTCAGCGGAGGAGCCAGGGTGTCGTGCATGGGCGCGGTGGCCCGCGCCGCCCGTGCCGCGGGCGCCCGCACGGTGGGAGTGATCCCGCAGGCCCTGGTGGACATCGAGGTCGCCGACGAGGACTCGGACGAGCTGATCGTCACCGCCGACATGCGCGAGCGCAAGGGCGTCATGGACGCCCGCTCCGAGGCCTTCCTGGTGCTGCCCGGCGGCATCGGCACGCTGGAGGAACTCTTCGAGATCTGGACCACCCGGACGCTCGGACTCCACGACAAGCCGCTGGTCGTCCTGGACCCGTGGGGCCTGTACGCCCCGCTGCGGGAACTGGTCGGGAACATGCACGAGGCGGGTTTCACCCGTCCGGACGTCTTCGACGCGATCTCCTGGACCACCACCGTCGAGGAGGCGTTCGAGCACCTGGAGAAGAGGACCCGGCACCTGAGCCCCACCCCGGAGGAGGTGGGCGAGGCCTCGGCCGGGTGACCGGGCAGCGCCGGCGAGCCAGGCGAGCGGGTCAGGCGAGGCCGCGACGGGCCAGTGCGGGGGGACGGCGACCGGCCAGGGACTCGGTCATCTCGACCGCGAGCCGTACCTGGTCGGGACGGCCGGTACGGAAGACACGGGCGCCCAGCCAGGCGCAGATCGAGGCCGCGGCCAGTTCCGCGGCCTCTTCTTCGTGCTCTCCCGGTTCTTCGTGCTCTCCCGGCTTCCCGGGCTCCGCGGACGCGCCGCCCTCCCCGGCCGGCTTCGCGGGAGTCTCCCCGGCCAGCTTCGCGGGCGTGACGAGAACGGTGCGCCCGGCCTGGGCGAGCCGCTCGATCTCGGTTGTCGAACGGGCCTCCACCCAGCCGGGTTCGCCGTCGTCGTCCGGTCCGATCACCATGAGAGCCACCATGGCGCGATCCTAAGCCAGGAGTTGTGGCACGATTCGTAGTGTGCTGGTCGTACTCGCCCTTGCCGCTCTCGCCATTCTCGCCGGTGTGGTGGCGGTCGCCATGGGAAGGGGCGGGGAGCTGACCGAGTTCGCCCCCGACGTCCCCCCTCTGACCCTGCCCGACGCCGCACAGCTCAGCGCCGTGGACTTCATGGCCCTGCAGCTCCCCGTGAGCCTGGTCGGCTATCACACGCAGAGCGTGGACGAGACGCTGCAGCGGGTCGCGAACGCACTGAGCGAGCGTGACACCAGGATCGCGGTTCTGGAGCAGCGGGTGGCGGAGCTGCTCGCCGGGAAGCTCCAGGCCCGCCAGGAAGCGCTCGCCGGCCCGGCGTACGGCCCGGTCACCCGGCACCAGCCCGTGATCCCGGAGGGGGAGCCCGCCGAGCTGCCCGAGAACGGCCTCGTCGAGGCAGGGGAGGCGTGGGCGGGCACCGGTTCCCCGGCGCCGGAACAGGCCGCCGGTCAGGCCGCGGAATCCGCCGACGAGCCGATGCCCCTCGACGAGCGGATGTCCGCCGACGAGCGGACTCCGGCCGACGAGCCGATCCCGGCCGGGGAAGGGCCCCTGGACGGTGAGCGGGCTCCGGCCGGCGAACGGGACGGCGGCGACGGGGCCTCTGCGGCGGAGCGGGCCGGGGAGGCGGACGAGGAGACGCGGGCGACCGGGCGGGAGGACGTGAAGGAGGCCCGGTGACCGGGATCACGCGGTGCGGATGGGTGACCTCCGCACCCGAGTACATCGCCTACCACGACGAGGAGTGGGGTCGCCGGGTCGAGGGTGACGACCGGGTGTTCGAGCGGCTCACCCTGGAGGCGTTCCAGTCGGGCCTGTCGTGGATCACGATCCTGCGCAAGCGGGAGAACTTCCGCGCCGCCTTCGCCGGGTTCTCCATCCCGGCCGTGGCGGCGTTCGGCCAGGCCGACATCGACCGGCTGCTCGCCGACCCGGGCATCGTCCGCAACCGGGCCAAGATCGAGGCGGCTGTGGCCAACGCCCGGGTGGCCCTCGACGTCGGCCTCTCGGACCTCGTCTGGCGCTACGCCGACCCGGGATCCCCGGCGCCGCGGACCGACGCCGACGTGCCCGCCCAGACACCCGGCTCCCGGGCCCTGGCCAAGGAGCTGAAGCGGCACGGCTTCCGTTTCGTCGGGCCCACCACCGCCTACGCGCTGATGCAGGCCATCGGCCTGGTCAACGACCACGTCTCCGGCTGCTGGGTCCGGGACGGCCTCTCCTGAGCTCCTGAGCCCCTCCTGAGCGCCTGAACCCCTCCTCCCGGGCTGAACCCCTCCTGAGAGCCTGAGCCGTGTCTCCCGGCGTTCCGCGTCATCCCCGGCGGCGGGCCCGCGCCCCGGCGACGATCGCCCTCGCCTCCTCGGCGGTGACTCCCAGCCTGGTCCGGAGGGCGTGCGCCGGCCTCCCCAGGAGCACGGCGACCCCGCCGGCGACGAGCACGGCCAGGAATCCCAGGGGCTTGCCCAGCGTCGGAGGAGCGATCACCAGCAGCACGGCGAAGAGCGCGACCAGCACCGGGACGACGATCACCGCTCGGAGCCTGACGCGCCGGGACGGAGAACGCCCCGGCCGACGCCGGCGCCGATGCCTAACGCCCTTGGAAGACCGGGCGCTCCTTGCTGAGGAACGCGCGGGTGGCGTTCAGGTGGTCGCCGGTTTTGGCGCAGGCGTCCTGGAGGTCGGCCTCCAGCTCCAGCGCCTCGTTCAGCGTACTGCCGGCCGCTGATGCCAGAGCCTGCTTGGTCGCGGCATAGGCGCTGGTCGGGCCCTGTGCCAGCCGTACGGCCAGAGCCCGGGCCTCGGCGGCGAGGTCCTCGGCCGAGACGACCTTGGACACGATGCCGAGCTCCAGCGCGCGGGCGGCGTCGATCGGCTCGTTCAGCAGGAGCAGCTCGGCCGCGCGGGCCGGTCCCACCAGGCGCTGCAGGGTCCAGGACGCGCCGGAGTCGGGGGCCAGCCCGATCCCGGTGAAGGCCATCGTGAACTTGGCCCTGTCGGAGGCGATCCGCAGGTCGCAGGCGAAGGCCAGGGAGGCGCCCGCGCCCGCCGCGACGCCGTTCACCGCGGCGACGACCGGCTTGCCCATCTCCGTGATCGCCCGGATGATCGGGTTGTAGTGGGTGCGCACGGTGTCGTTGAGCCCCCGGCCCGCCTCCAGGTTGGCGGCGTGCTCGGTGAGGTCCTGGCCGGCGCAGAACGCCCGCCCCGCCCCCGTCAGCAGAACCGCGCGCACGGCGTAGGCCTGCGCGGCACTGGTCAGCGCCTCGAGCAGATCGGTCTTGGCCCGGACGGTCAGGGAGTTCATCGCCTCGGGGCGGTCCAGCGTGATGGTGGCGACGGCTTCGTCGACGGAATAGAGGACATCGTTCAACGGAAGACCCCCTTCAGGGTTCGGCGCGGTCAGGATTCGGCCAGGTGGCGGTCGACGAAGGCGGCGGCGGCGGGGAGCAGGCGCGCGGCCTCCTGCTCGAAGTAGGCCCGTGCCTTCTCGCCGGGCCAGCCCGGCGGGAGGAGGTCGGCGGGGAGACCTGGGTCGCGGAACAGGAAGTTGCGCCAGCCGTGCACCAGCCTGCTGCGGGTGGCGAACATCCGGTCGTCGTCGGCGTCGTCCGGCAGGGCGCCGAGGAGTTCCATCGCGCGGGCCAGCCACTCCTCGTAGGCGGCCCCGATGGCCTCCAGATCCCAGGTCCGGGCGACCAGGGCCCGGGCATCGCCGTCGAGCACCGCGTCGAACCGTTCGGCGTGCACTCCCTCGCCCGCGATCAGCGTGTCGAGCTCGGGGGAGGGACGGGGGCCGACCCAGGTCGTCTCCGACAGCGGCGCGTACCCCAGGAAGGACAGGCTGGCCCTGAGCCGCTCACGCCGGGGGCGCTCGCGGACCGGCTCGACCACGATCAGGTGCCACCGGCCCGACCAGGTGATCGTCCCGGCTCGGTAAATTCTCAGCGCGGCCTCGTCGAGACGGCGCACGCACTTCGGAGTGGCCTCGTAGCCGGGCCCCCGGGGCAGGCGGACCGGAGCGAGCCATCCCTGGCGGACCATCCGCGAGACGGCCGTGCGCACGGCGGGAGCCGCGATCTCCAGCGGTGCGAGCAGGCGGACGAGAGCGGCGACGGACGCACGGCCGCCCCGGGACCGCAGGTGGTCCCCGTACAGATCGAACAGCGCGGCGCGGGCGTTCACGGAGACAAGTTTGGTCGCCGGAGGGGTCCGGTACAACGGTGCCGGGTGCCAGATGGTGTCAAAGGGGAAGCTGATCGTTCCCATTCTGAGCGTGGAGGCAGGATAATAGGACATCACAGAAGACGTGAATGCGTCGGCCACCCTCGGGTCAGTGGGAGATCCGAAAGCCCGGAGCAGGAAGGGATACACGCATGGCGGCGATGAAGCCGAGGACCGGCGATGGTCCGCTGGAGGTCGTCAAGGAAGGCAGGGGAATCGTCATGCGGGTCCCGCTGGAGGGCGGCGGGCGGCTTGTCGTCGAGCTCTCGGCGGACGAAGCCGGCGCCCTCGGAGAGGAACTGAAGAAGGTCGTCGGCTGAGGCCGACCTGATCCCGGCGGTGCGCCGACCAACGACACGGCCCTGGCGAACAGGCCCCCCTGCGGTGGCCCGTGCCAGGGCCGCGGCGTTCTCACCGGTTTGAGAAGTGGAGCTACCACGTGCCCATACAGACCTCGATCACTACGGCCGTCCGGATGCCGGCCGACGCCGAGCTGCTCGCGGTTCCTTTCGACGCGGACCTCGACCCGCAGGTCGAGCTCCCGCTGCCCGCCGCCGCGCTGCTCGGCCACTACCAGGCCAAGGGCGAGGCGGGTGAGATCGTCGAGGTGCCCGTCGCGCGCGGCGACGCCGTCGGCCGGGTCCTGCTGTACGGCGTCGGCGACGGTTCGGCCGCCGCGCTGCGCAAGGCGGGTGCGGCGGTGGCCCGCCGGGCCAGGGGGCGGGACGCGCTCAGCGTGGTGCTGCCCGCAGGGCCCGCCGGGGCGGCGCTCGTGGAGGGCGCGCTGCTGGCCTCCTACACCTTCCGGATCGGCGAGAACAGCGGCTCCGGACCGGTGGCGGCGATCGAGTTCGCGGGCGAGGGCGCCGAGGCCGCGGTGGAGCGGGGACGGGTGATCGCGGAAGCGGTCGCGTTCGCCAGAGACCTGGCCAACATGCCCTCCTCGGTGAAGACCCCCCAGTGGCTCGCGGAGCGGGCCCTGGAGCAGCTGGCCGAGGAGGGCCCGCGCGGCCGGATGAGCGCGCGGATCTGGGACGAGGACGCCCTGCTCTCCGAGGGCTTCGGCGGCATCCTGGCCGTCGGCCAGGGGGCGGTGAGCCCGCCGCGGCTGATCCAGCTCTCCTACGAGCCCGAGGACGCCACCGAGCGCCGTGCCGGGGGTACCCCGCTCAAGCACGTCGTCCTGGTCGGGAAGGGCATCACCTACGACACCGGCGGCCTGTCGATCAAGCCCACCGAGGGCATGAAGTTCATGAAGACCGACATGGCGGGCGGTGCGGTCGTCATCGCGGTCCTGGGCGCCCTGGCCGCTCTCGGAGCTCCGGTCCGCGTCACCGGCCTGATCGCCGCGGCCGAGAACGCCTTCTCCGGTACGGCCCAGCGTCCCGGCGACGTCATCACGCAGTACGGCGGGCGGACCGTCGAGGTGCTCAACACCGACGCAGAGGGCCGCCTGGTGATGGCCGACGCGCTGGCCTACGCCGACGCCGAGCTGAACCCCGACGTCATGGTCGACGTCGCCACGCTGACCGGGGCGATCAGCATCGCCCTGGGCAAGGGCCTGGGCGCCCTGTTCGCCTCCGACGACGGGCTGGCCGCCGAACTGACCGAGGCCGGGGAGAGCAGCGGCGAGCGGCTCTGGCGGATGCCGCTGACCGAGGACTACGTTCCGGCGCTGGAGTCGTCGGTCGCGGACCTGGCCAACATCGAGGCGGGATCCACCTACGGCGCGGGCTCGATCACCGCCGCGCTGTTCCTGCGCGAGTTCACCGGCAAGCGGCCGTGGGCGCACCTGGACATCGCGGGGGTCGGGCGCAGCACCGCCGACGAGGGCATCCTCACCAAGGGAGCCACCGGCTTCGGGGTGCGCCTGTTGCTGGAGTGGCTGTCGGGCGGCTGAGGCCGTACGAGGGGCTGTTTCCCCGCCTCGCGGCCTCCGGGCCGCGGACCGGCCGGGGAACGGCTCCCGGGGCGTCTGCGGCCCTTCCCGGTGCCGCATCAGGCAACGTTCGCGCCGCTGTGAACTGCCGTCCGGCTGCTGAGCCGGACGGCCCAGGGCCTCACCCTTCCTGAGCGCCGCGAGACCAAGAAGCGCGAGACCAAGAAGCGCGAGACCAAGAAGCGCGAGACCAAGAAGCGCGAGACCAAGAAGACCACCACGACGACGGGCGGCCGAAAGCGAATCGATCACCTGTACCGTGCGGCCGGTGGCGCGCGGTGAGTACGCCCGTCTTACCACTGGGTAAGCCCGTCCTACCGTGTGCCTACGGCAGTCGCGCCGCAGAGCAAGCCGGTACATGAATCGGAAGACGCATGCTGGGCGCCATGACCATGTGTCGATTCGGTACGTCCGCCTCGCGGCTGGCAGCCGCGACCCTGGCCGCCGCGCTGTTCGCGGCGAGCCCTGCGGCCGCCACTGCGGACGCCACTGCAGAAGGCGGCCTCGACCGGCAGCGGCTGCGCCAGACGCTGGACGCCGTGCACGAGGCCGGCATGTACGGCATCCATTCGAACGTCGTGGACGGCCGGCGGAGGTGGAAGGGCGCCGCAGGCATCGCCGACGTCGAGACCCGCCGCCCGATGCGTCCCGAGATGGTGCACCGGGCCGGGAGCGTCACCAAGTCGTTCGTTGCGGTGGCCGTGTTACAGCAGGTCGGCAAGGGCACGATCGAGCTCGATGCCCCCGTCGGCCGCTATCTGCCGGATGTGATCCCGGGTGAGCGCGGGCGGCGGATCACCGTACGCATGCTGCTCAACCACACCAGCCACATCGCCAACCACATCGAGGTGCTCTTCCCGACGGTCGGGAGCCTGGACGCCAACCGCTTCCGTACCTTCCTGCCGGAGGAGCTGGCGCGGGCGGGGCTCGGCGCCCCCGCGACCGGGCAGCCGGGGGCGACGCCCGGGGTGTACTCGAACACGAACTTCGTCATCGCCGGCCTGCTACTGGAGAAGGTGACGGGCATGAGCGCCGAGCGGTACATCACCGACCACGTCTTCCGGAAGGCCGGGCTGCGGCACACGTGGTTCCCGCGTACGCCGTACCTGCCCGGGCCGAGCTCCAAGGCGTACGAGGCGCTCTTCGGGTTCTTCGACCCGCCCAAGGACTACAGCGTCTACAACATGTCCTGGGGCTGGACCTCGGCTGCGGCCGTCTCGACGATGGAGGACCTCAACCGCTTCTTCCGGCTGCTGCTGCGCGGCGAACTGCTCGACGCGGCTCTGCTCGCCGAGATGCGGAAGACCGTGTCCATCCGGTCGCTGTCGGGCGCCGTGATCGACTACGGTCTCGGGATCTTCCCCCTCGACCTGCCGTGCGGCAGGTTCTGGGGGCACGACGGGAGCGTCCCCGGAATGCAGACCTTCGCGTTCTCCGATGCCGACGGCGGCCGCCGGTTCGCCTTCGGCATCAATCTGAGGAATTACCAGCAGCTCGATGAGAACGGTAGCCCGGTCGCGCACGCGATCGACTTCGCGATCGGGGACCACCTGCTGGAGGCGGCGTGCGGGCCCGGCACGGGGGCGGCGGCCAAGGCGGCACGGA
This sequence comes from Planobispora rosea, assembly GCF_014648175.1. Taxonomy (GTDB): domain Bacteria; phylum Actinomycetota; class Actinomycetes; order Streptosporangiales; family Streptosporangiaceae; genus Planobispora; species Planobispora rosea. The sequence goes on along the minus strand of NZ_BMQP01000010.1, from coordinate 83,263 downwards.
CGGACCCGGTCGGGATGGCGGAGGTCATCTCGGTGATCTCCGCCACGGGCACGCCCCGGGCCGACAGCAGCACCGATTGACGCACCTGCTCGTCGTCATGCAGGCCCGGCTGTTCGTCGCCGTTCAAGGGCTGACCGTACTCCAGCAGGGCGAACGGTGCCGGATACGGCGCTAGCCGGCGAGCTTGACGGCGGCGAGGATGCCGTTGCCGAGGGGCAGCAGGAGCGGGCGGAGCCGTTCGTCGGAGCGGACCAGCTTGCCCAGCTCCCGTACGGCGACGGTGTCCGGGTCGCGTTGGGTGGGGTCGGCGACCCGGTGGTGCCACAGGGCGTTGTCGAAGGTGACGATGCCGCCCGGGCGCAGCAGCCGGATGGCCTCGGCGAGGTAGTCGCCGTACTCCTGCTTGGCGCCGTCGCAGAAGACCAGGTCGTAGCCGCCGTCGGACAGGCGCGGCAGCACGTCGAGGGCGCGGCCGGTGATCAGCCGGACCCGTCCGCCGGAGAAACCGGCCTGGGCGAAGCTCTGCCGGGCCAGGCGCTGGTGCTCCGGCTCGACGTCGACGCTGGTGAGCGTGCCGTCCTGGCGCATGCCGCGCAGCAGCCACAGGCCGGAGACGCCGCAGCCGGTGCCGATCTCCACGACGGCGCGGGCGTTGATGGCCGTGGCGAGGAAACAGAGGGCGGCGCCGCCGCTGGGCGCGATCGGGGGCGCGCCCACCTCGGCGGCCCGCTGCCGTGCGGTACGGAGGATCTCGTCCTCGGGATGGAAGTCCTCGGCATAGGCCAGAGTGGCCTCCAACGGACTTGTCGGCGTCTCTGCCATCGGCCTCTCCTCCCGCTTTCTCCGTACACCGTCACATAGACACTGGGTCGCAGCCTAAGGGAGTCAGGCCCGATCGGGAACTCATGTCACGGCCAGTGCGTTGCACGGTTTAAGCGGCCTTTGCCGGTCGTGCAGATGATGAGTACGCACGAAGGGACAAAACCAGGCACTATGGCGATAGCGGTGGTCCCCGAGAGAGGAGTTCTGGTGGACGGATCCGACCACCAGGTGGACGCTCCCGTGCCTGACTGGACGCCTCCCACCTGGGAGGAGGTCGTCCGAACCCATTCGGCCCGCGTATATCGGCTGGCCTACCGGCTGACCGGCAACGTGCACGATGCCGAGGATCTCACCCAGGAGGTCTTCGTCCGGGTCTTCAGGTCCCTGTCGAACTACACGCCGGGAACCTTCGAAGGCTGGTTGCACCGCATCACCACCAACCTGTTCCTCGACATGGCGCGGCGCAGGCAGCGCATCCGGTTCGAGGGGCTCGCCGACGACGCGGCCGAGCGGCTGCGCGGGCGCGAGCCGTCCCCCGCGCAGGTCTACGACGACAGCCACCTGGAGGCCGACATCCAGGCGGCGCTCGACGCGCTCGCGCCGGAGTTCCGCGCCGCCGTCGTCCTGTGCGACATCGAGGGACTGTCGTACGAGGAGATCGCCGCGACGCTCGGCGTGAAGCTCGGCACCGTCCGCAGCCGCATCCACCGCGGCCGGGCCCAGTTGCGCGACGCGCTGGAGCACCGCGCGCCCCGCGGCGACCACTTCCCCCCCACCATCACGCGCGGGGAGGAATTCGCATGAGAGAGCAGCGAGGGCCCGAAGTGAGCACGACCGTCAGAGGCGAATGTCACAACGAGCCGCTTGGCAAGGAGCTGGCATGAGTCATCTTGGAGAGCGTGTTTCGGCGCTTGTCGACGGAGAGCTGAACCACCACGAGCGCGACCGTGCCCTGGCGCACCTGACCTTCTGCGCGGACTGCCGGGCCGAGGTCGACACCATGCGCGCGCTCAAGAGCCGCCTGCGGTCCCTGGACGGGCCGTCGATCCCGGCGGACCTGACCGTGTCGCTGCTGCGGATGGCCGAGCCCGGCGGCCCGCTGCCGCCGCGTGAGCGGCCCTTCCCGGCCTCCCGGACCTTCGGCGGGGCACCGATCCCGAGCATGCACAGCATCGCCCCGCCGGACAACCGGCCCCGCGGCCGTGCGTCCTCCGGCCCCCGCCGGTCCCGCCGGGCCGGCTACGTGGCGGTGGGCTTCGCCTCGGCGGCGGTGGCGCTGGGCACCCTGTTCGTCGTGAACGGCACCGAGTCGGCCCCGCGCGTCCCGCCGTCGGAGATGTTCGCCAACCAGTCCAGGAACGTCGCGCCGACCGGCACTGCGACGCCGACCCCCTCGCCCACGCCGCTCACGCCCAGCCCGTGAGGGCCGCGCCCGTCTCGTGATCCCGCCGCCGCCCGCCGCGGCGACCCCGCGCGTTCCGTCGTGCCGGGGCCGCCGCGGCGGGCGGCCGCGTGAAATAGCCCAGCGCGATAGCTTGTTGGGAGCGTCCGGATAGTTTGCCGGTTGCGTCGGCGTATGTCTTGTTCGGGCTCCCGTACGAGCGGCATCCCGGGGATGGCATGCGCGGTGGCGCGACGGGCATACGATCTGGGTCCGGGGCGGAGGCCGTCCGCTGTCCCGGAGTGACCTCTCCGGGGGAGGCGTGCTTTATGTCTCTCGTATGCCGCTCCAGGGAAGATTGCTTGGCTGCTGCCGATGAGCGGCCTCATACGAGGCGAGGAGTAGTGAGTATTCGATGACCGACGACCCCCGCACCCACGAGGGAGACGCCGCCGAGGGGCGCGTGCCGTCGGATCTGACCGGCGTGAGAGCCCCCGCTCCGGAGCCTTCCCGGCCGGACTTCCTGCCCGCCGAGAGCACGCCCGGCCGCGCCGCCGAACACCCCCGGGACGACGGCTGGAGCCAGCTGGGAGGGCCTCCGGAGCAGCTCAGGTCCGCGGGCGAGAGCCCGGACGGCTGGAGCCGGGCCGAGGAGGTCGGCTGGGGCGACCCCTCCGGCCGTCCGCGTGGCGACACCACGGTCATGGCGCCGCCGTACGGCCGGCCGCACAACGACACCGCGACCTTCGCCGCCGCGTCCCCGCCTCCGCCCCCCCAGGCGTCGGGTATGGGCCCCGGCTGGGCGCCGCCGCCCGGCGGGCCGTTCGGCGGTGCGACCGTCGCGGGAGTCCCCGGCGTTTCCGGGAACTCCGCGGCCCCCGTCCGGCGCGGCCTGGGCACCGGCGCCTTCGTCGCCCTCGCCGTGATCATCGCGCTGCTCTCCTCGACGCTCGGCAGCGTCGGCACCTACCTGCTCACCCGTGACGGCGGCCTGACCGACAGCGCCTACGAGCTGCCCGCCGCTCCCAGCGGAGTCAGCGCCCGGCCGCCGGACTCGATCGCGGGTGTGGCGGCCAAGGTGCTGCCCAGCGTGGTCTCGCTGGCCGTCGAGGGCGGAGGCGGCGCGGGCACCGGCTCCGGCTTCCTGATCAAGGGCGGCTACGTGGTGACGAACAACCACGTGGTCGCGGCCGCCGCGGACGGCGGGCAGATCCAGATCCAGTTCAGCAACCGCAAGACCACCTCCGCCCGGATCGTCGGCCGCGACCCCGAGTCCGACCTGGCCGTCGTCAAGCCCGAGCAGACCTTCGGCATGCCGGAGATCACCCTCGGGAACTCCGACAACGTCGTGGTGGGCGACCCGGTCATCGCGATCGGCTCCCCCCTCGGACTGACCGGCACGGTCACCACCGGCATCGTCAGCTCCCTCAACCGCCCGGTCCAGGCCGGCGAGGAGAACAGCACCGAGGCCACCTGGTTCAGCGCCATCCAGACCGACGCCGCCATCAACCCGGGCAACTCCGGCGGCCCGCTGGTCAACACCAACGGCGAGGTCATCGGCGTCAACTCGGCGATCGCCACCCTCGGCCGTCAGCTGAGCGGCGAGCAGGGCGGCAGCATCGGCCTCGGCTTCGCCATCCCGGTCAACCACGCGCGCCGGGTCACCCAGGAGCTGGTCACCACCGGCAAGGCGAGCCGGTCACGCATCGGCGTCCTCATCGACTCGACCCACCAGGGTGCCGGAGTGAAGATCGCGGTCGAGGCCCGGCAGGGCGTCCCGCCGGTCACACCCGGCGGTGCGGCGGACAAGGCGGGCCTCAAGCCCGGTGACGTCATCCTCGAAGTCAACGGCATCGCGCTGCAGGGCGGCGACGAGCTCATCGCCCTCGTCCGGGGCAGGGCACCCGGCGACAGACTGGAGGTCAAGTTCCAGCGCGGTGGCCAGGAGAAGACGACCACCATGGTGGTGCAGGCGGACATCGGCACGCCCACCCCGGAACCCTCCCCGTCCTGACCCGGCCACCGTACGGCAGACGCCCCGGAAACCCTCAACCGCCCTCACGCGTGGGGCGTCCGCCGGAACCTTCCTGATCAGACGACCTATGGGTGCATGCTTGCGCTTGAGGGCATTAGTCTGGAAGCACTCCGGGGGTATACGCCGGAGAGCGGACCTTGGCGTTGAGCCCGTAGGAGATCACAGTGTTCGGACTCGGCTGGCCTGAGATCGCGGCGCTGGTGGTCATCGCCCTGCTCGTCTTCGGGCCGGAGAAACTACCGCAGGCCGCCGCCCAAGCGGGCAAGACGATCCGCAACCTGCGGCGGATGGCCAACAACGCCAAGGAAGACCTGAGGAGCGGGCTGGGCCCGGAGTTCTCCGACTTCGACCCCGCGGACCTCAACCCGAAGAACTTCGTCCGCAAGCACCTCACCGCCGACCTCGAGGACGACTGGAACGGCACCTCGGCGACCACCGCGGTGGCCGCTCCGGCCTACGCCACGTCCTACGCGGCCGAGGCGGCCAGTGAGCTCGGCTACGGCGAGATCCCGCCGTACGACCCCGAGGCCACCTGATCGCCCGGCGAGATCCCGTCTGCGGGGTCGTGGCGACCCCGAGGCCACCTGATCGCCCGGCGAGATCCCGTCTGCGGGGTCGTGGCGACCCCGAGGCCACCTGATCGCCCGGCGAGATCCCGTCCGCGGGTTCATGACGACCTGATACGACGGACAGGAGGCGCCCCCCGAGGGGGACGCCTCCTGTTTCGTTTTCCCGGCCCGACGGCCCTAACGGCCGCGCGTGGGGGAGATGCCGAGCTGGAGCCCCTTGAGGCTGTTCGACCGCTTGCCCAGCCCTTCGGCGATACGGCGCAGTTCGGCCGCGGCGGGGGCGTCGGGGTCGGTGAGCACGAGCGGCTTGCCCTCGTCGCCGCCCTCGCGCAGCCGCATGTCGATCGGGACCTGGCCGAGCAGCGGGACCCGGGCGCCGAGCGTGCGGGTGAGCGCGTCCGCCACCGTCTGGCCACCGCCCTCGCCGAAGACGGAGATCTTCTCGTCGCAGTGCGGACACGGCAGCCAGGCCATGTTCTCGATGACGCCGGCGATCTGCTGATGGGTCTGCGCGGCGATCGACCCGGCCCGCTCGGCCACCTCGGCGGCGGCCTGCTGCGGGGTGGTCACCACGAGGATCTCGGCGGACGGCAGGCGCTGCGCCACCGAGATCGCGATGTCACCGGTGCCCGGAGGCAGGTCCATCAGCAGGACGTCCAGGTCGCCCCAGTAGACGTCGGCGAGGAACTGGTGCAGCGCCCGGTCCAGCATGGGGCCGCGCCACACCACCGGGGTGTTGCCCTCGGGCTTGAACATGCCGACCGAGATCACCTTGATGTCGTGCGCCACCGGAGGCATGATCATGTCCTCGACCTTGGTGGGCCGCTCGGAGACGCCCAGCATGCGAGGGACGCTGTGGCCGTAGATGTCGGCGTCCACGACGCCGACCTTCAGGCCGCTGGAGGCCATGGCCGCGGCCAGGTTCACCGTGACGGAGGACTTGCCGACGCCGCCCTTGCCGGAGGCGACCGCGAAGACACGGGTCAGCGAGCCGGGCTTGGCGAACGGGATCTCCTTCTCGGGCCCCCGGTCGCCGCGCAGCTTGGTCTGGAGCGTCTTGCGCTGCTCCGTGCTCATGACGTCCATCTCCACCTGGACGCCGGTCACCCCGTCGACCTTGGAGACCGCGCCGGTGACCTCGCGGGTGATGGTGTCCCTCATGGGACAGCCCGCCACCGTGAGGAAGATGCCGACCCGAACCATCCCTTCGGGGGAGATCTCAACGCTCTTGACCATGTCGAGCTCGGTGATCGGCCGACGGATCTCAGGGTCGTTGACGGTCGCGAGGGCGGCCGTTACGAGTTCCGGGGTAGGTGCCATCGAAGTGTCGGCATCAGACCGCCACCTTGAGGGCGACGGGGGCTGCCGTCCCTCCTTGTCTTGTGTCGTCCAGGCGTTCCAGCAGTGAGTCCATGGTACGAACCCAGCAGGGATGCAGGGAATTCCGAGATCGGCACGCGATGGGCCGATTCGGACAATTCGCTATGTAGATGCGCGTGCAACGTTCTAAGGTTACTCCGTGACCGTGATGGCGAGCGAGTCAAGAGATTCCATCAGTTCCGAGGAACTGGTGGTCTGGCGCATGCTCCAGCGGGCCCAGGTGCGCATCACCCGGCTGCTGGAGGCGGATCTGCTGGTCGAGCACGACCTGGCCCTGGCCTCGTACGACGTGCTCATGCAACTGTCGGAGTCACCCGACCGGCGACTCCGGATGAACGACCTGGCCGAGCGGGTGCTGCTGTCACGCAGCGGCCTGACCCGGCTCATCGACCGGCTCCAGCGCGACGGCCTGGTCGAACGCGAGGCCTGCGCCAGCGACGCACGCGGCCTCTTCGCGGTCCTCACCGACGCCGGCGCCCTGCGCCTGGCCGAGGCCACCCCCACCTACCTGCGCGGGATCCGCGCCCAGTTCCTGGACGTCCTCGACGCCACCGAACTCCGCCAGTGCGCGGCCATGCTCAACAAACTGTTCCCGGCCTCCGACACCTGAGACGGGGCCCGCCGGTACGGCGAGGCTCGCGCCGTACCCCGACCGCGCCGCACTAAGGGTGGTGGGGCGCCGTACTGGCCGGTTCGTATTCCTCGCGTAGTTCTTCCTGGAGGCGCTGGAGCTCCGAGCGGATGTAGTCGCGGGTGGCGACCTCGCCGAGGGCGATGCGCAGGGCGGCGATCTCGCGGGTCAGGTATTCGACGTCGGCCTGGTTGCGTTCGGCCGCCCGGCGGTCGTGGTCGTTCTGGATGCGGTCCCGGTCGTCCTGGCGGTTCTGGGCGAGCAGGATCAGCGGGGCGGCGTAGGACGCCTGGAGGGAGAGCATGAGGGTCAGGAAGATGAACGGGTAGGGGTCGAAGCGCCAGGAGGCGGGGGCGAAGACGTTCCACGTGATCCACAGGGCGACGAAGCCGGTCATGTAGACGAGGAACCTGGCGGTGCCGAGGAATCGGGCGATGCGTTCCGACAGGCGTCCGAACGCCTCCCGGTCATAGGACGGGCGCAGGCGCGGGCCCAGTTCCCTGGGCTGGTCGAGCCGGTCAGTCGTCATGCTCGGTTCCTCCTCCGTTGTCCTCGTCCTCCCGCCAGTCACCGGGGAGCAGGTGGTCCAGTACGTCGTCGACGGTGACCGCCCCGACCAGGCGGCCCGCCTCGTCCACCACGGGCACCGCCACCAGGTCGTAGGTGGCCAGGTACGAGGTCACCTGTTTCAGGGTCAGATCAGGTCTGATCGGGTCGAGGGAGTCGTCCATTATCGTGCCCAGGAGGGTGGCCGGAGGTTCGCGGAGCAGGCGCTGGAAGTGGACCAGGCCGAGGAACCTGCCGGTCGGCGTCTCGACGGGCGGCCGGGACACGTAGACCTGGGTGGCCACGGCCGGGATGTGGTCCTGGTGGCGGATGTGGGCCAGTGCCTCCGCCACGGTCGAGCTGGGCGGCAGGATGATCGGCTCGGACGTCATGATGCCGCCCGCCGTGTTCTCGGGGTAGATCAGCAGGCGGCGGACCGGTGCCGCCTCCTCGGGCTCCATCAGCGCCATCAGCGCCTCGGCCTGCTCGGCGGGGAGGTCCTGGAGCAGGTCGGCCGCGTCGTCGGGGTCCATCTCCTCCAGGACGTCGGCGGCCCGTTCCGGTTTGAGGCGGCTGAGGATGCCGATCTGGTCGTCCTCGGGGAGTTCCTCCAGGACCTCGGCGAGCCGTACGTCGTCGAGGGCGGCGGCCACCTCGGCCCGTCGCTTGTCGGACAGCGTGTGCAGGGCGCTGGCCAGGTCGGCGGCGCGCCCGGTCTCGAAGGCGGCGAGCAGGCCGGCCGCGCCCTGGTCCTTCTGGACCGCGCTGAAACCGGTGACCTCGCCCCAGTCCGCGATCAGGTTCGCGCCCCGCCGCCGCAGGCCCAGGCCGGAGCCTCCCTTGACCAGCGCGACCTTGTTGATCAGCCATTCCGACGTTCTGGTCCTCTCCATCGCGAGGTCCAGCACCGTCATCTTCTCGCCGTTCACCTCGACCGCCAGGTCGAGCAGCTCGGCGATGACCAGGGACTCCGAGGCGCGCTGCTCGAACCTGCGCATGTTGATCCGGCCGCTGAAGACGACGGAGCCCGCCTCGATATTGAGCACCCGGGTGATCGGCACGAAGACCCGGCGACGTGGTTGCACCTCCACCACCAGTCCGTGCACGGGTGGTGGCGTGGACCCTGAAACGGCGACCACCACGTCGCGCAACCGGCCGATCTGGTCTCCGGCAGGGTCGAAAACCGGGGTACCGGCGAGCCGGGCGATGAAGATCTTCACATTTGCAGCGTAGGTCGTATGCGCGGACAGAGTCCCATGGCACGCCCATATGTCGGAATCCTCTTGCCGGTTCTTGTCCCGACGTGACAGCATCAAAAGACTTGAACGGTAGTTACATGGGTGGTGTGGTGTGAGGCGTCCAGGCCTGCTGATCGCGTTCGCGTCGTCGTGGTGTTTCGCCTTCTCCGGCCCGATGGCCAAATACCTCGCCGCCGCCGGGCTGGCCCCGCTGGAGGCCGTCTGGACACGGATGGCCGGGGCCGGGTTGCTGCTCGTGGGCATCCTGGCGGTGGCCAGGCCCCGGGCCCTGCGCATCCCGCGCTCGCGGCTGCTGTTCTTCCTGGCGTACGCGGTGGTGGCGGTGGCGGGCGTGCAGGCGCTCTACTTCGCGGCGATCACGAGGTTGCCGGTGGGCGTCACCCTGCTCATCGAGTTCACCTCGCCGGTGCTCGTCGTGCTCTGGGTCCGCTTCATCCGCAAGGTACGGCTGCCGCGCACGGCGTTCACCGGGGCCGTCGTCGCGTTCGTCGGCCTGGGCATCGTGGTGGAGGTCTGGTCGGGCCTGAGCCTGGACCCGTTCGGCCTGCTGCTGGCCTTCGGAGCGGCGGCCTGCTGCGCCGGCTACTTCCTGCTCAGCGACGGGTTCGGCGACGACGTGGACCCGCTCGGCCTGATCGCCTGGGGCCTTCTCGGGGCGGCCCTCGTGCTCACGCCGATCTCCCGTCCGTGGGACATCCCGTGGTCGGCCTTCGCCCGGACCGCCACGCCGGAGGGCGGCCACGCCCTGCCGGTGCTGGGAGCGGCGCTCTGGATGATCGTGATCGCCACGGTCGCCGCCTACATCCTCGGCGTCACGGCGGTCCGCCGGCTGTCGGCCGCGGTGGGCTCCACGGTGGCCTCGCTGGAGGTCATCGCCGGGGCGGTGATCGCCTGGGTGCTGGTGGGGGAGGCGCTGGGCGTCTTCCAGATCGTCGGCGGCCTGATCGTGCTCACCGGCGCCTACCTCGCCCAGCGGGCCACGGCCGACCTGACCGAGCCGGTGGGGGAGGCCAGGGAGCCGGTCGGCGCGCTCTGACGCGGGTCAGGCGGCGGATCCGCGCGGCGTGAGCCGTACGACCTGGGAGTCGGCGGCCCAGCGCTCGGTCAGGGTCGCGCCGTCGGCGGCGTTGAGCCGGTCCTTGGCCAGCGCGGCCACCGCGTCGGCGTCCGCGGCCTGGTCCACGACCTCGACGGAGGCGTCGAAGACGACCAGCCGCCCGCCGTTGTCCTTGCTCCGCAGCGTCACCTCGACCCGCTCGGCGCCGGCCAGCCCGGGGAGCTCCTGCTCGCCGCCGCCGGTGACCACGTAGATCGCGCCGTCGTGCCAGGTGTGCCAGGCCAGCCTGGGCCGGTCCAGCGACAACCACAGGACGGCCGACTTCTTGGCACCCTCTTCGATCACGCCCATGACATGACTGTACGGCCTGCGCCGCCCGGAGTCCGGGGGCGCAGGCCGTACGGAACCGTGAGGATCAGCGGCGGGCGAGCTTCCAGGCCGTGGGGAGCAGACCGGCCGCGATGGCGATCTTGACGGCGTCGCCGAGGAGGAACGGGATCACGCCGACCGCGAGCGCCTTGCCGAGTCCCAGGCCCAGGGTGGCCATGAGGACCGGCACCCCGAAGGCGTAGATGACCAGGTTGCCCAGGACCATCGTGCCGACGGTCCGGGCGACGGTGCGGTCGCCGCCGCGCTCGGCGAGCTTGCCGACCAGGGCGGCGGCGGCGATGAAGCCGATGACGTAGCCGAAGGTGGGGCCGCCGAAGCCCGAGGCCCCCTCCGCGAACCACGGGACGCCCGCGACGCCGACCAGCATGTAGAGGAGCATGCTCAGCGCCGCGCGGCCCATGCCGAGGGCCGCGCCGACGAGCACGACGGCGAAGGTCTGGCCGGTGACCGGGACCGGCCACATCGGGAAGGTGAGCTGCGCGGCCAGGCCGGTCAGGGCGGCACCGCCGACGACGAGCGCGACGTCGCGGACCCGGGCACCGGGGATGAGGTCGGACAGTACGGCGGGCCGGGCCACCGAGGAAGCGTTTGCCATCGTTATGTCTCCCTTTACCGAAGCGTCGTGCCCATTATTCGGACATGTCGCTAGGAGTCCGCTCAAGGGGTGCGCCAAGAAACAGGGGTGGGACTTTGTATGACCGCCATAGACGGGACCGGGCCGCCGTCCCGTGCCAAGCGCCCGCTACGGTGTGGCCATGCGCTCCCGACGTTCGTGCCTCGCGGTCCCCGGCAGCAATCCCCGCTTCCTGGAGAAGGCCCAGGGGCTCCCCGCCGACGAGGTCTTCCTCGACCTGGAGGACTCCGTCGCGCCGCTGGCCAAGGAGGAGGCGCGCAAGAACATCGTGACCGCCCTGCGTGAGGGCGACTGGTCGGGCAAGGTACGGGTCGTCCGGGTCAACGACCTGGGCACCCAGTGGACCTACCGCGACGTCATCGAGGTCGTGGAGGGCGCGGGGGAGTTCCTCGACTGCCTGATGCTGCCCAAGGTCGAGGACGCCACCCAGGTGGTCTGGCTGGACACGCTGCTGACCCAGATCGAGAAGGCCAACGGGCTGCCGGTCGGCCGGATCGGCATCGAGGCGCAGATCGAGAACGCCCGGGGGCTGGTCAACGTGGACGCCATCGCGGGATCGTCGCCCCGCCTGGAGACGCTGGTCTTCGGCCCCGCGGACTTCATGGCCTCGATCAACATGCGGACCCTGGTGGTCGGCGAGCAGCCGCCCGGCTACACCGAGGGGGACGCCTACCACTACATCCTGATGCGCATCCTGATGGCGGCGCGGTCACACGACCTGCAGGCCATCGACGGGCCGTACCTCGCGATCAGGGATCTGGACGGCTACCGCCGGGTGGCCGGGCGCTCGGCGGCGCTCGGGTTCGACGGCAAGTGGGTGCTCCACCCCACGCAGGTCGAGGCGGCCAACGAGGTGTTCTCGCCGTCGCAGGAGGACTACGACCACGCCGAGCTCATCCTCGACGCGTACGAGTACTACACGACGGTGGAGCGGCGCGGCGCGGTCATGCTCGGCGACGAGATGATCGACGAGGCGTCGCGGAAGATGGCGCTGGTGGTGGCGGCCAAGGGACGGGCCGCCGGACTCCCGCGCACCAGCGCCTTCACTCCGCCTACAGCTTGACGCCGATCGTGGTGAAGAACCACAACGACGAGGTGAGCCAGAGCCCGGTCAGCGCGGTGAACGTCAGCCCGCCGAGCAGCGGGAGGGTCCAGCCGGGCGTCCCGCGCTTGGGCAGGGCCAGCATCTTCACCGTGAACACGCCGTAGAAGAAGCAGCCCAGCAGCGAGTGGATCATCACTCGCGGGACGTCGAACTGGGTGCCGAGCGCGTACAGGCAGTGGAACGCCACCGGGATCGTCAGGATGAACGCCGCCCGGCCCGACCAGCGGTGCAGGGCGGGGGCCCACGGGGCGTTCATCTTGATCTTTCCCCACATCACCAGGGCGGAGAAGACCTGGACGACGGCGAGCAGGAACGCGCCGGTGGTGAGCCAGGACTTCATGGCCAGCGGCGCGGAGAAGCCGGACGGGCCGACCGCGTAACCGGTGGGTGCGTGGACGCGGCCGTACACGCCCAGCGCGATCGCGACCAGCCCGCCCACGACGAGCGGGACGAGCAGCGGTCCGAGACCCTGCCGCTGCCCCCGGGGGAGGCGTGAGACCTGCGTGGTTTCCATGTCGCTCATCAGAACCCCTCGATGAACTCGTCGACGTCCTGGGGATCGACCTCCACGCCGTCGACGGTCGCGTTCTCGCCCGGCTCGGGGATCTCGCTCTCGACGGGCTGGTCGTCGACGACGGTCAGGCCGACCCGGCTGCCGTCGGGAAGGTAGATCCACCCGGCGCGGACCTGCGCGCCGCGGACGATCGCGCTGGCCCGGTAGAGGCCGGAGGGCTTCTTGACGGTGGGCGCGGTGAAGTCCCACTCCTTGGCTCCGAACTCCAGCGTCCCGGCGGCCTTGCCGCCGCCGAGGTCCGCCACGACGGAGGCCTTGCCGGGACCGGAGAGGGTCACCCGGCCGTCGGCGGCCCTGCCCTTGAGCCAGGCCTCGACCTTGCCGTCGCAGAAGTAGCCGATGGCCTTGCCGTTCCGGATGGAGATGGCGATGAGTCCGCCGTTGCCCTGGACCCGGCCCGCGTAGTCGGCCTTGGCCGGGACGGGCTTGACGGTCTTGGTGGGCTTGGGTTCGGGCGACGCCTCCGAGGTGGCCTCGGCCGCCGGTACGGCGGGTTCGCCCTGTGCGTTGACACTCTGTGTCGGGGGTGCGGTCGCGGCGCTGAGCACACCGAGCACGACGGCCATCGCCGCACCGGCTATCAGCGTGAGAACGGGCCCCAGCCGTTTCATGGTTGCTCCCTGGGGTTGGGCTTTCACTGCCCCCATGAAAGGTCTCACCGGCCGGGGTGTCTGTGAAGTAATCCGCACAACGGCATCACAGCGGAATCTCCTCGCGAGATCGGTCCCGGAGCGCCCCAGAGGGTCCAGGAGCGCCCCAGAGGGTCCCGAAGCGTCCCGCCGACGCGGGACGTGAGATCCAGCTGCTCCCTCCGGGACAAGGGAATTCGGATCATGCGCGTAAAGAGCGACAAATCGGACGATGATCTGATGAATCTCCCTAGAGAGGTCTCGTCATGGCGGCCCGAGCATGTTGCTCTGGATGTGTGCGTCCTGCCCCGGAGGTGAGAGGTGATCGTTTCGGTCGGGCAGGGTAGGAGTAGGGTCGCGTGGATTTGCCGCTCCCGTAGGGGTTTGCGGTTAAGTGTCACGTGGATAACTGGAACGGTCCGGTGATCGGTGAAACCGGAACGTAGGCTTCCTGCGAGGAGGTGCTGAGCGTGGCCTCGGGCCCTCACGACCCGCGCTCGCGAGAATGGCGGCCGGATGACGACGGCGCGCCCGACAGCACGGCGCACACGAGCGGGTCCCAGGAGTCCCACCCGTCCCCGCCGACGATCCAGCACTCCCCGCCGGGTCCCTCCGACGACCGCACCCGGGGACTGCCGCTGTCCTCCCCGTGGATGTCCCCGCCCTTCGCCGCCCCGGCACCGGACGAGCCCGACCCGCCACGCCCGCCCACCGAGCGCCGCCGCCCCTACGCCCAGCCCTACACGCCCGCCGCGGGCTCCACGGGCACCGGCGGACCGCCCACTTCCGAGACCCCCGGCCGGTCTCCGGGCGCGGCGGAGCGGCCTCCGGGGGCGGCGGGGTCCGCGGAGCCCGGAGAGGGGCCCGGAGAGGGGCCCGGAGAGGGGCCCGGAGAGGGGAACGAGGACGCCGGGCCGAGACCGCGCCGCAGAATGGTGGACCGGCCGGACCGGCTGGTCGCCTCGGGCCCGCCGCGACAGCCCCGGCGGTCTGAGGAGGTCCGGGAGCAGGAAGAGGGGACCCGGGAGCAGGAAGAGGGGACCCTGCGGTTCCGGCGGCCCCGGCCGGACCGGCTGGTGGCCTCGGGACCACCGCGGGAACGGGCGTCCACCGGCGAGACCGCGGCCGGGGCCGAGACCCCGGAGACCCCGGAGACTGCGGGGATTCCCGTCCCGGAGCGGCACGAATCGGTGAGGCCGGTCAGGCCGATGGGGGACCTGCCCTCCGAACCGCGGAGCCCGGAGGGTACGGCTCCCCGCCCGGCGGAGCATGACGGGCCCGACGATCTCGACGACTTCGAACCGGTACGGCGGGTCGGGCGCCCGCCCGGGGGGCGTCCGGCCCGGCCGGACCGGCTGGTCGCCTCGGGCCCGCCCCGCAGGCGCGGCCCCAGCGGCGGGCGTCACCACCGTGCCGCCGCGGCGCCGTCGGCCGTACGCCGTTCCACTCCGACGAGGAGCAGGCGCGGCCGGGGCCTGATGATCCCCTTCCTGCTGGTCCTCGTCCTGACCGCCGCGGTCGGCGGAGGGCTGGTGCTGTGGGGCTGGGTGAGCAGCCCGTTCACGACCGGCCTGCGCCTGGTCGGAGACGATTTCCAGTCGGGGGACGAGAGCTTCGTGTCCCCGATCGCCGACGGCGCGGACGGCTCCAGCCAGGTGCTCAACGACCTCGCCTCGGCGGGCTTCACCGTGGTCGCCGTGGGGAGTGACCGGACCGACCCCGTCCGCCGGCCGCTGTTCCTGGTGTCCTCCGACGGCGGTACCACCTGGCGGCTCGGCAAGGTCAGCGGGCCGGTGGGGCAGGAGGCCGGGCCGACCACGGTCGGGCTGGTGGCGGGCGGCGACGGTCGCTGGCTCGCCGCCGGGAACGAGTCGCCGAGCGTCCCGCCGAGCCTGTGGACCAGCTCCGACGGCCAGAACTGGAACCCGGTGAACCCCCAGGGGCTGACCGCCTTCGAGGCCGGGGACGAGATCGTGGATCTCGCCCGGACCTCGTCCGGGTTCGTCGCGGTCGGTGTCACGATCCTCGACGACGGCACCCACGGGCCGGTGGCGTGGACCTCGCCCGACGGGCAGAGATGGACCCGCGTGCGGGGACGCGACCTCGGCGCGCCCGACGAGGCGCGGGGGCTGCGGGCCGTGACCGCCCGCGGTGACGCCGTGGTCGCGCTGGCCGAGCCCGCGGGCGGGAAACGGTCCTCGATCGTCCTGCGCTCCGGAGACGGCGGGAGGTCCTGGATCCGGGCCGGGAGGGAACTGGACGGCGTCGTCCCGCAGCCGGGCACGCTCGCCGTGGCCGGGAACCGTTTCGTGGCGGTCCCCACCCAGCAGAGCACCGCCGAGGGCGAGGTGCCCGTCCACTGCTCGGCCGACGGCGGGTCCTGGGACCGCTGCGGCGTCATCGAGGGGCTGGACCCGCAGGGGTCGGGGGTCAAGCGCCTGACGTCCTCCTCCAGCGGGGCGTTCGCGGTCGCGGAGTCGGGACCGGAGCGCTATGTCGTCTACACCAGCCGGGACGGCCGGGTGTGGGCCCGCTCCACCGATCTCGGCACGGTGTCGGGCGCGTTGCGGGCGCTGACGGTCTCCGACGAGGGCACGCTCGTCGTCGGCGGCGACCAGCGCACGGTCGGCGTGGACAACCGGCTCGTCCTGATCGCGGCGGCCAAGGGGGGCGAGGCGAAGGCGGTCCCGTTGGACACGATCGAGGGCCTGAACCGGGTCGCGCGCGAGACGGCCGGGCTGGCCGCCGGGGACGGCAGGTTCGTCGCGGTCGGTGCGGCCTCCGGCGACGCCGGGATCTGGACCAGCGAGGACGGCGAGGCGTGGAAGCCCGCCGGGCCCGCGCAGATCCTCGGCGGCGAGCACTGGCAGGCGCTCGGCGACGTGACGTACGGCAGGCGGGGCTGGCTGGCCGTGGGCAGCACGATGAGCAGCGTCTCCTCCACCGAACCGCTTCTCGTCGTCTCCACCGACGGCCGGAGCTGGCGCAGGGTGCCGATCACGGATTCCCTCGCGCGGGGGGACGGCTCCTTCCTCGCAGCGCACGCGGTCGCGGGCGGCCCGTCCGGCTACGTTCTCGCCGGAGAGGAGAGCGACCTGGGCTCGACCACGGCCGTCCTGTGGTTCTCCACCGACCTGAAGCGTTACACCCGGGTGGGCAGGCTGCCGGCGGGCGGCGCGGGTGTGCGCCTGCACGACGTCTCACCGACCTCCTCCGGGTACATGGCGGTCGGCGGTTCCGGCGCGGGCACGCAGGAGACCGGAGTGGTGTGGGTCTCGGCCGACGGCGTGAACTGGACCGCGCGCAAACCCCTCCTGCCCGCTGGGGCGACCGCCGCCGGGCTGCGGCACGTGGTCACCTACGGCGGCCAGGTCGTCGCGGTCGGAACGGCGGAGACCGCGCAGGGGCCGCGGGCGTTCGGCGCGGTCTCCCGGGACAACGGGGCGACGTGGCGGACGGCCTGGCTCTCACCCGACGGGGCGGCCGCCGTCCTCGACCTGGCGGCGACCCCGGACGGCGTGGTGGCGGTGGGCCGGCAGGGGGTGCCGGGCGAGGGCGACAGCGCGGCCTGGACCTCCGAGGACGGGCTGTCGTGGCAGCGGCACGAGCCCACCGAGGGCCGGCTCGCCGGGGACGGCGCCCAGTGGCTCACGGCCGTCGCGGTCTCCGGTGACCAGGTGGTGGCCCTGGGCCGGTCCACCACCTACGACGCCGACCATCTCACCCTGTGGCGCTCGACCCTGGCGGCGGATCGATGAGCGCCCATCCGGAGAGGACCTCCAGCAGACCGGGAACGAGTGGCAGACGCGGAAGCTCGCCGGGGCCGAACCAGCGGGCCTCGGCGGCGTCGTCACCGGCGGTGAGCGTGCCGCCGGTCACCTCCGCCAGGTAGTCGCGGATCTCGTAGACGGCGCCCCCCGGCGCGGGACGGTCCACGGTGCCCGCCAACCTGCCGACCGCGACCGTCAGCCCGGTCTCCTCCCGGACCTCGCGGACGACGGCCTCCGCGTCGGACTCGCCGGGCTCGACACGGCCGCCCGGAACGGACCAGAGCCCCTCCCCCGGCGGGTGCCCGCGGCGTACGAGCAGCATCCGTCCAGAGCTGTCAAAGATGATCGCTCCCACACAATTTACGCGCACATGGACAAGATTACGGCTGGATAACGGGCTCCGGCCTTGACTCAAGGGTCGCCAGGAGCGCACCGTGGGTAGTCGTGAGAGCCTCGCCTACCTGCCCACGCTGTTTCGGCCCGCTCCGTCCGCCGAGTGCTTGGTCAAGCGCTTGGCGGTGTGGCCTGCACGGTGACGTCCTGCCGCTCCAGCCGCCGAGACACCCGTCGGCGGCCGCCGTGGAGGCGATCAGCCAGAACGCCCGCGTGCCGGTCTGGTTGCCGTGGCCGCTCCCGACCGGCTGGCTGGTCACCGGTTTCGCCGAGGTGGGCGATGAGCGCAGCGGGGGCAGGGCCACCGTCGTGGCGCTCTCCGGACCCTCGGTGACCCACGGGCCCGCAGACCTTCTGATCATCGCTGAGGAGCCCGGCATCGGGCTCGGCGCGGCGTTCGCCGGGCTGGAGGGACCCGACCCGGGAGACGGGTTCGGCGACGGCCCGCCGCACGCGAAGATCGACGTGAAGGGTCATCCGGCCGCGCTCTGGTGCGTGGACTCCGGCTCCGACCGGGCGGCCTACGCGGGCGAGGCCCTGGGGGACTGGTTGTGGACCATCGCCTGGCCCGCCGAGGCGGGCTGCCTGATCGCCCTCGCCGAGCTCTCCCTGCGCGATCTGCGTGACGACGGCCAGGCGTACGAGCTTCCGTTCGGGGCGTTCTCTCCCCGCCTGGGCGGGGAGAAGACCTGACCGGCCACTACGCTTCCCCCCTGGATGATTTCAGGGGGGATCCGTGTTCGATGTCCAGTTCTTCGTCGAGGCGTTCGTCACGATGTTCGTCATCATGGACCCGCCCGGCGTCATCCCCCTCTTCCTGGCCTACACCAGCGGCCGCGGCACGGCCGAGCGCAAGCGGGTCGCCTGGCAGGCGCCCATCGTCGCGTTCTGCCTCATCGTCGTCTTCGCGGTCTTCGGCCAGGCGATCCTCGGCTACCTGCACGTCGAGGTCCCGGCCATGCAGATCGCCGGCGGCCTGCTCCTGCTGCTGGTCGCCCTCCAGCTGCTCACCGGGGAGACCGAGCCGCCGGCCAACACGATGAAGTCCAACGTGAACGTCGCGCTCGTCCCGCTCGGCACACCCCTGCTCGCCGGGCCCGGCGCGATCGTCGCGACGATCGTCTTCTCCCAGCAGGCGGAGGCCAAGAGCGGCGGCATCCTGTCCCTCGCCCTGGCGATCGCGGCCGTCCACATCCTGCTCTGGGTGTTCATGCGGTTCTCGGTGGGAATCGTCCGGGTCATCAAGGAGAACGGCATCGAGCTCGTCACCCGCATCGCCGGCCTGCTGCTCTCGGCGCTGGCCGTGCAGCTCATCATCACCGCGGTCCGCACCCTCCTGAAGACGGGATAACCGCGACGCGCAGCATCGCTATCAACGCAGCATCGCTATCAACACAGTGTGCTGCGGGCAGTAAAGTTCTGAAACGTGACAGCGCGTATCGAGCGAGTGGTGACCGAGGGCGTCGTCGATGTCGACGGCGTCGAGCACAAGGTCGAGAACAACACCTGGATCGTCGGTGACGACGAGGAGGTCATTGTCATCGACGCCGGGCATGACGCGGAGAAGATCCTGGACAAGGTCGGCGACCGGGAGGTGCTCGCCGTCATCTGCACCCACGGCCTGCCCGACCACGTCGGCGCGGCCATCGAGGTGGCCGCCCGGGACGAGGCCGTGATCGCCATGCATCCCAAGGACAAGCCGCTGTGGCGCCGGACCTGGCCCGACACCTGGCCCGACATCGAGCTGGAGGACGAGGGCGTGTTCGCCGTCGCCGACGTCGAGCTGGAGGTCATGGCGACCCCCGGCTTCACCCACGGCGGCATCTCGCTCTTCTGCGAGGAACTGGACGCGGTCTTCACCGGCAAGACGCTGCTGGCCGACGGCCCCGGCAAGGTCAACGGCGAGTACCCCGCGCTGGCCGACCAGCTCAGCACGATCGGCGGGCGGCTGTTCACCCTGAGCCACAGCACCCGCGTGCTGCCCGCGCACGGTGAGGAGACGGTCATCGGCGAGCTGGAGCCGAAGTTCGACTCCTGGCTGTCCGGCGGGCTGACCGGCGCCGCCGAGCCCGAGCAGGAGGGCCCGCTGACCGACGGGACGCGCGCGGCCGGGATCCGGCTGAACCTGGACGGCGACTAGTCCGCATGGACCAGCTGCCCCTGGAGGACATGCCGCGGCGGCTGTACTCCTGCACCCCGTCGAGGTTGAACACCTGGCTGGACTGCCCCCGGCGCTACCGGTTCACCTACCTGGACCGGCCGGCTCCGCAGCGGGGACCCAGGTGGGCGCACAACAGCGTCGGCGTGAGCGTGCACAACGCCCTGGCCGCCTGGTGGCGGGAGCCGTACGACCGGCGGACTCCGCAGATGGCGGGGGTCCTCCTCGGCAACGCGTGGATCAACGACGGGTTCCGCGACGCGGAGCAGTCGGCCGCCTGGCGTGAACGGGCGCGGGGGATGGTCACGGGGTACGCCGGGACCCTCGACCCCTCCGCCGAGCCCGTCGGCGTGGAGCGGACCGTGGCCACCCGCACGTCCGTCCTCGCGCTCTCGGGCCGGGTCGACCGGCTCGACCTGCGGGGCGAGGAGCTGGTCGTGGTCGACTACAAGACGGGCCGCCGGCCGCTGACGGCCGACGACGCCCGGACCTCGCTCGCGCTGGCGGTCTACGCCGTCGCCTCCTCCCGCATGCTGCGCCGTCCGTGCCGGAAGGTCGAGCTCCACCACCTGCCGACCGGCGAGGTCGTCGAGTGGGAGCACACCGACGAGTCCCTGGCCCGCCATCTGAGCCGGGCCGAGGAGATCGGGACCGAGGCGGCCGAGGCCGACGAGGGGTACCGGGCCTGGGCGGGCTCCGCAGGCTCCGCGGATTCCGGTACGGCGGGCACCCGGCGGCAGGGCTCCCGTACGGCGGGCCGTTCCGGTTCCCGTCCGGCGGGTTCCGCGGGTGCGGTCCAGGCGCCGCCCGAGGTCCCGCCGGAGATCGACGCGCTCTTCCCGCCGAACACCGGTCCCCTGTGCTCCTGGTGCGACTTCCGCCGTCACTGCCCCGACGGCCGGGCCGCGGCCCCCGACAAGGCCCCCTGGGACGGCCTGGCCGAGTGAGTGAGCGCCCGGCCCGCCGGGTTCAGGCGGCCTTCGCGACGCCCTCGGGCCAGCGACGGGGGTCGGTCAGGCCCTTCAGGCCCCGGCTCACGTCGTAGCCCGCCGCGCCCAGCCGCCGCCGGGAGGCGTCGAGCATGGCCCGGGTGGACGGCATGAACGCGCGGTCGTGGACGGGCTCGGGGAGGGCGTTCATGCCCAGCCGGAACGCCTTGAGCGCCGCGGTCACCGTGCCGTCCGGCACCTCGGGCAGCACGCCGTACATCCGCCTGGCCCAGCGGGGCAGCGAGAGATGGCACAGCGCGCCGAACGGGAAGTAGACCGGCTTGCCCGGGTTCAGCATGCGCAGCTCGGCCGGGAGCCGGGGCCACAGCAGGAAGCGGACGGTCTCGGCGGCCTCGGGGGTGACCTTCAGCCGCGGCCGTACCTGCGCGAAGTAGGCGTCCATCTCCGCCAGCGAGCCCGGCACGTCCTCGGCGTGCAGCCCCACGTAGGTCGCGCTGCGCCGCTGCTCGGCGAGGTAGCGGTCGGCCTGCCGGTCGGTGAGTCCGAGGCCGGCCCGCCGCGCCACGGACAGGTAGGACGAGACCTCGGCGCAGTGCACCCACAGCAGCAGCTCCGGGTCGTCCACCCGGTGCGTCCTGCCGGTGTCGGGATCGTCGATTCGCAGGCTCCGGTGGATGACCCGGACCCGGCGGCCGATCTCGTCGGCCTCGTCCGGGCTGCCGAAGGTGACCCGGCCCACGAAGTCCGCGGTACGGCGCAGCCGGCCGAACGGGTCCCGCCGGAAGTCGGAGTTCTGCCAGACCCCGCGCATCGCGAGCGGGTGGAGGGCCTGGAGCATGAGGCCCCGGACCCCGCCCACCCACATGGAGCGGTCGATGTGCACCAGCCAGGTGGCGGTGTGCGGGGGCTGGACGACGATGTCTTCGATGCTCGCCATAGTAAGTAGATAATTACACGGCATTCGACGGGCCGTCCAACAAGGGGTCCGGTTGCGCCCCCGCGTGTCGGCGCTCAGCTCAGCGGCCGGGCCTCGGCGGTGTTCCAGAAGCGGATGAGGGCGGCGGCCGTGGTCTCCGGGGCCTCCACGGCGGGGGAGTGCACCGCGCCGGGGACCACCACGCAGTCGGCGTTCAGCCGCAGCGCCATCTCGGCCTGCATGCTCGGCGGCCAGCCGTCGTCGTGCTCGCCGTACAGGACCAGGAGCGGCACCTCGACCTGGGTGAGCTCCCCGCACCGGTCGGGTGCGGACAGGACCTCCCGGGTCATGGTGACCATGCCCGTGGGGGAGTTGGAGAACAGCCGCTTGCGGAGGAAGGAGACGATCTCGTCCGGCACCCCGGCGGCCAGGGCCTCGGGCTCCATCCGGTTGTGCCAGAGCTGCTCCATGCCGAGCTCGGGCAGCTCGCTGAGCATGGCCCGGCCCGCGCGCTCGCGGGGACCGACGATCGCCGCGGGGCCGGAGCTCATCAGCGTGTAGGACGCGAACTTGCTGCGGCCGTCGATCACGGCCTCCCGGGTGACCAGGCCGCCGAAGGAGTGGCCGACCAGGTGGACCGGCTCACCCTCGCTGATCTCCTGCGCCAGGAGGTCGATGTCGTTGCCCAGCGCCGCGCAGGTGTAGGCGGCCGGGTCGTCGGGACCGCTCGTCTCGAACTGGCCCCGCATGTCGATCGCGATGACCCGGCGACCCGACTGGGCGAGCGTCTGGAGGACCGCGATGAAGTCCTCCTTGCTGCCCGTGAGACCGGGGACCAGGAGGGCGGGCCAGCGCTCGGGCACGCCGCTGACGGGCAGCGCCTCCAGCGCGGCGAAGGAACCCGCCGTCGTCTCGATCGAAGTAGAGCGGACGCCAGGAGGCAGGGTTAGAAAACGCGGCGTACTCACGTGAGACCACGATACCTCTACGGTCGGTATGACTCGGTGTCTCCGGAGAGAGTCGAAGGGACGCACCCCCCGCGGGGTGCGTCCCTTCCGTACCGTGCTCCTCCGCGTCACCGCGGCCGTCGTCCTACGACTGGCCGCCGCGGCGCGGTCCCCGCTGGCCCCCGCCGCTCCTGGGCTGGCTGCGGCGGCGGCTCTGGGCGCGCTCGGAGGCCGCCGAGGGGGCGATCTCGTCGTCGTCCGTCGCCAGGTCCGGGGACTGGAAGATCACCATGAACGGGCTGGCCGGGATGATCTTCTCGGGCTGGGGCCGGGGCGCGGGCTCCACCGGCGCGTCGTCCGGGAACGGAACCTCCAGACCCGGGAGCTCGGGGGTCGTCTCGGCCACCGGCTCGCCGAGGCTGACCTCAGGGTTGAGACCGGCCTTGCGAGTACGGCCGCGCCGGGGCGCGGGCTGGTCGTTACGCGGTGCCACGTCCGCCTCCACCGGGCGTTCGACGACAGGGCTCTGGACTTCCGCGGCGGGCGCCGGGGCCGTGTCGGCGACGCGGTCGCGGCGGCGCTCCGGCCGGACGGCCTCGACGATCTCCTCGGCCTCCTCGGCCAAGGGGGCCTCGGCGGCCTCCGGGACGACCTCGGCGGCACTCCGCCCGCCGCGGGTGCGGCGACGCTCGCGAGGAGTGCGGGCGGGGCGCTCGCGGCGCTCCTCCCGTTCCTCGTCCCGCCCCTTGCGGGGACCGCGCGAACGGATCCGGCCCGTCTCCCCCAAGTCCTCGATCTCCTCGGCGGCCAGGCCCGCCCGGGACCGGTTGGCGCGCGGCAGCACGCCCTTGGTGCCCTCGGGAATGCCCAGGTCGCTGAAGACGTGCGGGGAGGTCGAGTAGGTCTCGACGGGGTCGGCGAAAGCGAGCGAGAGCGCGTTGTTGATGACCTTCCAGCGGGTGAGCTCCTCCCACTCCACGAAGGTCACCGCGACGCCCGTACGGCCCGCGCGGCCGGTGCGGCCGATACGGTGCACGTAGGTCTTCTCGTCCTGCGGGCAGTCGTAGTTGACGACGTGGGTGACGTCGTCGATGTCGATGCCGCGCGCCGCGACGTCGGTCGCGACGAGCACGTCGATCTTGCCGTTGCGGAAGGCGCGCAGCGCCTGCTCGCGCTGGCCCTGGCCGAGGTCTCCGTGGACGGCCGCAGCCGCGAAACCGCGGTCCTTGAGCTCCTCCACGACCTTGTCGCAGGCGCGCTTGGTCTCGCAGAAGACCATCGTGAGCCCGCGGCCCTCGCACTGCAGGAGGCGGGCCACGATCTCGATCTTGTCCATCCGGTGCGTGCGCCAGACGAACTGCGTGGTCTGCGGGGTCGCCTCGGCCTCGGCGTCGTTGGTCTCGGCCCGCACGTGGGTGGGGCGGTTGAGGTAACGCCGGGACAGCCCGACGATCTCGCCCGGCAGGGTCGCGGAGAACAGCATGGTCTGCCGCTCGTCCGGGACGAGCTTGATGATCCGCTCGATGTCGGGCAGGAAGCCCAGGTCGAGCATGCGGTCGGCCTCGTCCAGCACGAGCACGTTGATCTGGCTGAGGTCGAGGTGCTTCTGCTTGACCAGGTCGAGCAGCCGGCCGGGGGTGCCGACGATGACGTCGACGCCCTGCTTGAGCGCCTCGATCTGGGGCTCGTAGGCGCGCCCGCCGTACACCGTGAGGATGCGGGAACCGAGCTTGCCTGCGGCCGTGACCAGGTCCTCGGTGACCTGGAGGGCCAGCTCGCGGGTCGGCACCACGACCAGCCCGCGCGGCTTCTTCCGGTTCTTCCTGGGCTTACCGACACGCTGGAGCATGGCCACGCCGAAGGCGTAGGTCTTGCCGGTGCCGGTACGCGCCTGGCCGATGATGTCCTGGCCGCTGAGGGCCAGGGGGAGTGCCATCTCCTGAATCGGGAACGGCGTGGTGATGCCCTCGGTCTCGAGAGCATCGGCGATCTCTGGGGTGACTCCGAGGTCTCGGAAGGTCGTCAGCTTGGCCTGCCTAAAATCTCCGTTGAAGGCAGTCCTGCCGGGACCACGGGCTGAAAAGTCTCCCCGTGCCGGGTCCTCTCGGAAGGGCCAGCCCTCTCATTTCATCAACGACCGCTGCGGCGTCACGCCGACTTCGGGGGGCGTCCGGGAGCGGGATCCCCCGGATTAACACAGTGCGGTCGCACTTTCACTGAGCAGTGTACCCGATACCACAACGGAGAACCGATTTCTCGGTATTCCCAATGAATGGGCGAGTCGTCTGTGTTGATGGCCGTGTCCATGGCGACGCTGGCGCGTCGCGGCTCGGGGGCTGGTAACCGGCTCCCTCCGTCGTCACGTCCTCGCTCGTTCCTCGCTGCGGGCGTTCCTCCGTTGGTTCACCGGCGCCCCCTCGCGTGTCCATGGCGACGCTGGCGCGTCGCGGCTCGGGGGCTGGTAACCGGCTCCCTCCGTCGTCACGTCCTCGCTCGTTCCTCGCTGCGGGCGCTCCTCCGTTGGTTCACCGGCGCCCCCTCGCGGGTTGACGATGACGCTGCGCTCGGGCTCCCTCGTGGGTGGCCTGGCTCGTAAGCTGCCTTCATGAGTGGTTCATCTTCCGGCGTCGCCGACCTCCTCGGTGTCCTCGCCTATGCCGAGCTGACCGCCTTCCTCCAGTTGGCGGAGGACGCCGCCCGTCACGCGCCCACGCTCAACGACCGGGCCGCCCTCGGCGACCTCGCGGCGACGGAGTACACGCACTTCCGACTCCTCCGCGACCGGCTCGCCGCGCTCGGCGTGGACCCGGAGGAGGCGATGGCGCCGTTCGTGAAGCCGCTGGACGACTGGCACGAGCAGACCAGGCCGGGGGACTGGCTGGAGGCCCTCGTCAAGGCGTACGTCGGCACCGGGATCGCGCTCGACTTCTATCGTGAGGCGGCGGCCCACGTGGACGAGGAGACCCGGCAGCTGGTCGAGGAGGTGCTCGCCGACGAAGGACGCTCCGAGTTCGCGGTGGAGCGGGTCGGCGCGGCGCTCAAGGAGGATCCGAAGCTGAGCGGCCGGCTGGCGCTGTGGGCCAGGCGGATGGTCGGCGAGGCGCTGAGCCAGGGGCAGCACGTGGCCGCCGCCCGGCCGGAGCTGGCGACGCTGCTGGTGAACACCGCGGGGGAGGACATCACCCGGATGTTCACCCGCCTGACCGAGGCGCACGGCAAGCGGATGGAGGCCCTGGGCCTGACCCCGGGCCCCTGATCGTCGGCGCGTGCCGGGAAACGCGTCCCGAACCGGTCTGCTGATCGGGCGGCGTGGAGGCGCCAAAGGGCTGTACCGTGCGAGACATGAGGGCCTCGCGCCGCTACGGCAGTTCCTTGACGAGATGTGGGCCGAATCGCTGGGTCACACGCGCGGTGTTGCGGAGGGGGAGCGCGGACTGCCCGGCCACCGATCAAGGACGGGATGCCGCCGTCCGTCATGTCCGCCGCCCACGCGGGTGCGGGTTCGCCGGGCGGGAGGAGTGCCCGGGCGGCTGAACCCGGCTGCCGCCCCCGGATCCGGAGGGGTGTTTCTCGGGTCCTGTCCACGGCGAAGTTCCACAGGACGCCCCTTCAGGGATGCCCTGTGGACCTTCGTCATGGAGGACTCACGGGACACCCCTTGTCAGGCAGGACGCCGGAGGGGCGGCTACAGCGTGCCGCCGAAGCCGACCGGCCGGGCCTCCTCTTCGCCGATCTCGATGAAGCCGAGGGAGGCCATCGGGACGAGGATCCTGCGGCCCTTGACGTCGGTGATGGCGAAGATGCCGCGATCAGCGGAGAGCGCCTTGCCCAGCTCCTGCTCCACCTGCTCGGCCGTGAGGTCGGACTCCACCACGAGCTCGCGGTGCACGGAACGCACCCCGATCTTGATTTCCATACTGTCCCCTTTCGACGAGGGCTGCCCGTCCATCGTCGCTCCATCGGGGATCCGACGCGCCGGTTGATCGCGTCAAGCGAACAGCGCCGTGGCGTGCCCGTACCGTCAGAAGTAACGATCAGCTCGTACGGGGGAACCCCGAGATTCCGCGCCAGGCAAGGCGTGCCATGAGCTGGGTGGCGGCGTCCTTGGGGATGGAGCCGGTGCTGCTGATCCAGTAGCGGGCGCTGACCTCGGCCATGCCGACCAGGCCGACGCCGAGCAGGCGGGCCTCGTCGCTGGAGCAGCCGGTGTCCTCCTGGATGACCTGACTGATCATCTCGGCGCTCTCCCGCAGGTTGCGCTCGATGCGCTGGCGGACCTGGGCGACGTTGCGCAGGTCGGACTCGAAGACGAGCCGGAACGCCTCGCCCTGGCCGGAGACGAAGTCGAAGAAGGCGCCGATGGCCGCCTGGACGCGCTGCTTGTTGTCGGTGGTGGAGGCGAGGGCGTCGCGGCAGCGGGCGATCATGTCGTCCACGTGCAGGTCGAGCAGGGCCAGGTAAAGCTCCTGCTTGCCGGGGAAGTGCTGGTAGAGCACCGGCTTGCTGACCCCGGCCCGCTCGGCGATCTCGTCCATCGCGGCCGCGTGGTAGCCGTTCTCCACGAACACTTCCTGCGCCGCGCTGAGCAGCTGGCGGCGGCGGGCCATCCGGGGTAGCCGGGTGCCCCGGGGCTTGGCGTCCGGGGTAGCGGTCACGGCGGTCTCCTTGCGGGATGCTCTATGAGTGCCCGGCACTCTATGTCTCGGGTCATCCTACGCGCGGGTAACCAGGTCAGCGATAGTCGTCCTCGTCGAGCTCGACCTCCCGGCTCTGGTCGGTGGCGTCGGCGGGATCGGCGTCGAACGGGATCCGGTCGGGCCAGGAGGTGTTCCCGGGGCGCACGCCGCGGTGCTGTTCGGCCGCGTCGGCCTCGGGGGTCTCGACGTCGATCTCCCCGGCGAACTCGTCGGCAGGGTTGTCGTCGATCTCTTCGAGGGTGCCGTCGTTCACGTCCATCTCCGACATCGGCCCGTCCTTCCGTCCCTTCACGAACACTGGACGTCACCCAGCGTACGTTGTCGGCCCCCGCCCGATCGAACAGGGCCGGGGCATCGGATCTTCTGTGGCGGGTATGTGCCCCGCCGGTGAGTGTTTACCTCCATCTGGCGACATTTACGAACATGTGCGCGAAAATTAATGGGAAAACTTCAGAGGCAGCCGAGACCGGGGAGGCGCCATGCGGAGCATCTGGAACGGCGCGGTGTCATTCGGGCTCGTCACGATTCCGATCAAGTTGTACACCGCGACGGAACAGCGCAACGTCGCCTTCCACCAGGTGCACCGGGAGGACGGCGGCCGGGTGAGGTTCCGCCGGGTCTGCGAGGTCTGCGGGGAGGAAGTGCCCTTCGCCCACGTCGCCAAGGGCTACGAGCTGCCCGCCGGGGAGATGGTGGTGCTCGGCCCGGACGACCTTGAGGACCTGCCGCTGACGACCGCGCACCGGATCGAGGTGCTCCAGTTCAGCCCGGCCGACCAGATCGACCCGATCCTGTTTAACAAGTCCTACTACGTGGAGCCCGACTCCATGGGGGTCAAGCCGTACGTGCTGCTCCGCGACGCGCTTGAGCGCTCCGGGCGGGTGGCGATCGCCAAGGTGGCGCTCCGGCAGCGCGAGTCGCTCGCGGCCCTGCGCGTCCGGGACGGCGTGCTCGTGCTGGAGACCATGCTCTGGCCCGACGAGGTGCGCGAGGCGGCGTTCGAGTTCCTGGAGGAGAGCGTGGAGATCCGGGCGCAGGAGTCGAGGATGGCCGCCTCGCTCATCGAGAGCATGAGTGAGGACTTCGACCCGGCCGCGTACCGGGACGCCTACCGGGAGGCGCTGCAGGAGGTCATCGAGGCGAAGGTGGCGGGTCACGAGGTCGTACGGCCGGCGGCCCCGGTCGCGGAGGGCGGTCCGTCGGCGGACCTGATGGCCGTGTTGCGGGCCAGTGTGGACGCCGCGAAGCGGGATCGGCGGACATCTGAGCGCAAGCCGCGCAAGGCCCCCAAGTCGGCTTGAGGAGGGAGCGTCCCCTGGCCTGAACGGGGAACGTCCCTGAGCCTGAGCGGGGAGTGTCCCGGGGCCTGAGGGGGTGTCCGTGAGCTTGAGGGGGGCGGGGAGCGTGCCCGTGCGGAGCGTCCGGCCGCGGCCGGAGTGCGCGGGTCGGGGAAGGCGGGGCCGGGTGTGCTCGTGCCGTGGGCCCTCGCGGGCGCCACGGCACGGGATCACCTGATGGACAAGGTGATCTTTTAGGGTTCGAACTGGAACTTCCGGCCCTTGTTCAGGTAGTACTTGTGGGAGAAGCCCGGCCGCCCGGCGTTGCCGACCACCGACCGCCAGTTCTCCGTGGCGCGCCTGCACGCCCCCACGGTCGTCTGACCCGGGTAGAGAACGTCGATGACCTTGTACTTCCTGCCGTTGGCCTTGATACCCGGACCCCTGCGCACGTTGAGGTAGCTGCCGCTCGAGACGTTGCGCACCTTGTAGAAGCAGGCGGTCTCGGCGCTGGCCGGAGCCGCGGTGGCGGCGCTGAGGGCGATCAGGCCACCGCCACCGGCGACGATCGTCGCCGCGAGGGCGCTTGCGAGGCGCTGGAACTTCATTTCAGTCACTTCCTTGCAGTCGATTCGGACTAGCTCATCGCCTTAATCGGACATATAGCCATACAAAGGGCATATGCGATTCTTTGGAGGCGGAAGTTGTCGGACGCGTCTTTCCCCAGGGCTCATGTGTTCGCCAATGGATGTGGCATGCCGAGCCCACCGTGTGAGAGTCGTGTCACCGGCCGTCCGAGGGCCGCTCGGGCTGTCAGGACAGCCGTGAGAGCTTCTTCAGGTAACGCTTGTGGGAGTAGCCGCTGACGCCCTTCCTGCCGACGACGCCGCGGAAGTTCTTGCTCTGGAGGGCGCACTTGCCGAACGTGATCTGACTGGGCAGGAGAGAGTCGACGACGGTGCCGTACGCCCGCGGGATGTCGCGCACGGCGAGGACGCTGCCGGCGGGGACGTTGCGCACCCGGTAGGCGCAGGTCGCGGCCTCCGCGGCGGTCGCGGTGGCGGCGCTGAGGGCGATCGTTCCGCCGCCCGCGACGGCCGCGGCGACCATGACGCCAGCGAGTCGTTTAAAGATCATTAGTCACTCCTTCTCTCTCGATGCGGTGACTACGGCCTTGATGTCCGGATTCGTGATACAAAAACGAGCACTTAGCGTCATATACCAAATGCATAGCGTTAATAGGCGTGCCCTTTTCACTTTTTCGGACAAAAGGGACATGCCGTGGAGTCTGATCGGACTCCACGGCATGAACGGGCCGAGATGCGATGCAGGGTGTGACTGCCTGGCTATGTGGCTAAATGCCGAAATCCTCGGTTGTGCCGAGCTTCTGTAGGTTTTTCTGCCTCGTGTATCCCTTGGTGAGGTCGCGCGTGCCCACGACCCGGTGCCAGTTCTTCTCCTGGCCGTACCGGCGGCAACTGCCCAGGGTCCGGTCGCCCCTGCGGAGCCGGTCGACCACCTTCCCCTTCTTCGCGGGCTTGGACTTCACCGGCGCGCGGTGCTTGACCAGGAACACGCAGCCCAGCCCGGCGGCCTCGGCCGGACTCGCCAGGGCGGCGCCCGTCACGACCGTGCCGCCGGCGGCGACGGCCGTCGTGGCGAGCGCGGCGGCGAAGCGCTTGAGTCGCATGGTGGAGCTCCTTCTCGACGAGGTGTCTGCTCCGTCCTGGATGTCACCGTTCGGCGAGCAATGGGCGGCGACGCTCGGTTCTATGCCGAACGCTTAGGTTCTCCAGCATCGCTCTTGTGGAATAACGTCGGGACGGAGAGTGAACGTCAGGAGGACACGTGGGGGACAATCCGATCCCGTGCTGGCCGGGAGAGCTGGTCGAGCTGGGAGACCGCCGCGTCCATGTGCGCTCGACGCCGCGCGGCCCGGCCGAGACGGCGGTCTACGTGCACGGGCTCGCGGGCTCGGCCACCAACTGGACCGACCTGATGGGCGAGCTGTCGGACGTGACGACCGGGTACGCGGTCGATCTGCCCGGCGCGGGGCACTCCCCGGAGCCGCCCGACGGCGACTACTCCATCGCCGCCCACGCCCGGACCGTGGCGGCGCTCGTGGAGAAGGTCGCCGACCGGCCCGTCCACCTGTTCGGCAACTCCCTGGGCGGCGCGGTCGCGGTGCGGCTCGCCGCCACCCGGCCCGAGCTGGTCCGCTCGCTCACCCTGGTCTCCCCGGCCCTGCCCGACCTGACGCCGAGGTACGGCCCGGCGCGGGTGGCCCTGTCGGCGGTGCCCGGCCTCGGGGAGTGGGCCTTCGACCGCCTGCGCCTGCTGCCCGCCGAGCGCAGGCTCAACGCCACGATGAGCCTGTGCTACGCCGACGTCGGCCGGGTCCACCCGGAGCGGCTGCGGGAGGCGGTGGAGGAACTGCGCCGCCGGGACGCCCTGCCGTACGCGGGGTCGGCACTGCTCAACTCGGCGCGCGGGCTCGTCGCCGAGTACCTCCGGCGCGGAGAGGACAGCCTCTGGCGGCAGGCGGCCCGGATCCAGGCGCCCACGCTGGTGATCCACGGCCGCCGTGACCGGCTCGTCAACCACCGCATGGCGGCCCGGGCGGGGCGGACGTTCCCGCACGTGCGGCTGGTGCTGCTGCCCGACGCCGGGCACGTGGCGCAGATGGAGCTGCCCAAGCGGGTGGCCCGCGAGGCACGGCGTCTGATATCTGAGACGGCGCCGGTCACGATTGGGGAATGACGGCGGCCCCCGGCTAGGTTGTGAGTGGTGCGCTAGCCGCACCACTCACGACCCCTGAAACGGGAGCAGAACTGTGTCGTTGCCACCGCTGGTAGAGCCGGCAGCCGAGCTGACCGTCGACGAGGTGCGCCGTTACTCGCGCCACCTGATCATCCCCGATGTCGGCATGGCCGGCCAGAAGCGCCTGAAGAACGCCAAGGTGCTCTGTGTGGGCGCCGGCGGTCTGGGTTCCCCCGCCCTGCTGTACCTGGCGGCCGCGGGCGTGGGCACCCTGGGCGTGATCGACTTCGACGTCGTCGACGAGTCCAACCTGCAGCGCCAGGTCATCCACGGTCAGTCCGACGTCGGCCGCCCCAAGGCGGAGAGCGCCGCGGCCTCGGTCCGGGAGATCAACCCCCTGATCGACGTGGTGGTCCACAACGAGATCCTGACGACCGAGAACGTCATGGAGATCTTCGCCCAGTACGACCTGATCGTCGACGGCACCGACAACTTCGCCACCCGCTACATGGTGAACGACGCGGCGGTCCTGCTCGGCAAGCCGTACGTCTGGGGCTCGATCTACCGCTTCGACGGCCAGGCCAGCGTCTTCTGGGCCGAGCACGGCCCCTGCTACCGCTGCCTCTACCCGGAGCCCCCGCCCCCCGGCATGGTCCCGTCCTGCGCCGAGGGCGGCGTGCTCGGCGTGCTGTGCGCGTCGATCGGCTCGATCCAGGTCAACGAGGCCATCAAGTTGCTCACCGGCATCGGCGAGCCGCTGGTCGGCCGTCTGATGATCTATGACGCCCTGGAGATGAACTACCGCTCGGTCAAGGTCCGCAAGGACCCCGAGTGCGTGCTCTGCGGCAAGAACCCGACGGTCACCCAGCTCCTGGAGGACTACGAGGCGTTCTGCGGCGCGGTCTCCGCCGAGGCCCAGGAGGCGGTCTCCGGCTCCACGATCACCGCGACCGAGCTCAAGTCCTGGCAGGACCGGGGCGAGAACATCTACGTGGTCGACGTCCGCGAGCCGAACGAGTATGAGATCGTCTCCATCCCCGGTGCGGTGCTCATCCCCAAGGGTGAGTTCCTCAACGGCTCTGCGCTGGAGAAGCTCCCGCAGGACAAGAAGATCGTGCTGCACTGCAAGTCCGGCGTCCGGTCCGCCGAGTGCCTGGCGATCGTCAAGAACGCCGGCTTCTCCGACGCGGTCCACGTGGGCGGCGGCGTGCTGAGCTGGATCAAGACGATCGACCCGAGCCTGCCGACCTACTGACCCGCCCGCCGGTCCGCCCGGTTCTCCGTACGGCCGACGCCCCGTGGAGCCCTCCGCTCCGCGGGGCGTCGTTCATTCCGGGGTGAGGGTGAGCCCGGAGCGGGCGACGATGGCCTGCAGGGCCGCCACGTGGGCGAGGTAGGCCCTGCGCCCCTGATCGGAGAGCTTGAGCCAGGTCCGGGGCCGCTTGCCGACGTATCCCTTGCGGATCTTGACGTATCCCGCGGTCTCCAGGGCGCTCGCGTGCTTGGAGAGCACCGAGTCGCTCACCCCGACCTGGTCGCGGACGAACCCGAACTCGGCCTCCTCCGCCGCCGCCAGGAGGGCGACGATCTGCAGGCGCACGGGGGCGTGGATGACCGGGTCGAGCTCCATCACGCTCCCCTCTCGATCTTGGCCGCGTTGCGGCGGGAGATCCAGCGGGCGAGGAGCGGACCGGTGAGCCCCATGACCGCGGTCATCGCCAGACCGGCCCAGGCCGCGGCGAACGGCACCTCCCGGAAGGCGAGGAACAGGGCGAACGCCACGGTGAGGCCGGCGATCGCGAAGACCCAGACGAAGTAGCCGACGAGCCCCGCGGCGTCGGTGACGCTCTTGTGGGCGCGCATGCTGCCGCCGCGGCTGAGCGCGATGGAGCAGCCGGCGATCCCGGCGACCGCCAGCAGGATCCCGGCGACCCTCAGCGGGACCGGGGTGGCCGGATCGGAGGAGGCCAGGATGCAGGTGACGGACAGGCCGATGCCGACGACGAACCAGGCGGGGAACCAGGGCGTGGAGCGCACGGCCCTGGCCTGCGTGGCGCGGATCCCGGACAGGGTGCGGGCGGCCTCCTCGGGGGAGATGTGGGCGTCGTGAGGGGTGGTGTTCACGGGGGCTCCTCTCATCTACTTTCCATCAAGGAAAGTACTTTCTCCTTTCCGATTTGGCAAGTACTTTCCTGGGTCCGGATAAAGGCGGAACGGGGGGTAGCATCCACCGCCCCGGATTAAGGTCGGGGCGTGAACGACGTGCCAGGCCGCCGCCGGCGGGTGTGGCCGGCGCTGGTCGCGGCCTCGGTGCTCACCTTGGCCTGCGCGGGTGTGGCCGGGGTCGCCGCGGGGGTCGCGGGGGCCGAGCTCACCCGCGGTCCCAGCGCGGCGGAGCTGCGCAGGGCGGCCGCCGAGGAGGTGGCCCGCCGCTGGCGGGCGTGGCCGGCGGGACGCGTCTTCCCCGAGACGGTGCGCTACGCCGCCGAGCAGGGCGGCATGGAGCAGGCCCGGCGAGTGGGCATCTCGCCGCGGACCGCCTGCGACCGGGCCGTGGACGCCGCGCTGAGGGAACCTCTGCGGCGGGCGGGCTGCCGGGCGATCCTGCGCGCGACCTATCTCGACGCGCTGCAGGGCGTGGTCATCACCGTCGGCGTCGCGGCGTTCCCGGACGAGGCGGGCGGTGCTGCGGCCATGTCCGCGCTGCCCCGGGGCGGGCGTCCCGCGCCGGGGCTGAGGGCGTTGTCCTTCCCCGGCACGGTCGTCGACCGCTTCACCGCGGCGGGCCGGCAGACGAGCCTGGCGCGCAAGAGCGGGCCGTACCTGGTCATGGTGACCGCCGGCCAGGTCGACGGCCGTCCGGCGAAGGCCGCCGGGGAGCAGCGGCCGACCATGTTCGCCTTCGCGGGCGACATCGCCGACCGGATCCTCGCGGGCCTGACGGCTCCGCTCCCGCCCGACTGCGCCTCGCGGGAGTGGCGGTGTTGAGCCGGGCGGTGCTGCGCCGGACGGTGCTGGGCCGGGCGGTGCCGTCCCTCCTGCTGGGCGCGGCGCTGCTGGGCACGGCTCCCGCGGTTCCGGCCGCCCACGCCGACGAGGTGCGCGACGGCCAGCAGGCGGTGCTGCGGACCCTGGGGCTGCCCCAGGCGTGGCGGATCTCGCGAGGCGAGGGCGTGACCGTGGCGGTACTGGACTCCGGGGTGGATCCGGGCCACCGCGACCTGGCCGGGTCGGTGACCGAGGGAAAGGACTTCACGGCGGGCGCCAACCCGCCGGGTACGGAGCCCCTGCGCCTGCACGGCACCTACATGGCCTCGCTCATCGCCGGGCACGGCCACGGCGAGGGCGGACGGGACGGGGTGATCGGGGTCGCGCCCCGCGCGAGGGTGTTGTCGGTGCGGGTGATCCTGGAGGACGAGGAGGCCGGTTTCCAGGAGTTCAACACCGCCGAGCGGTTCGAGAACGTGGTGGCCAGGGGCATCAGGTACGCAGTGGACCAGGGCGCCGACGTGATCAACATGTCGATCTCCAAGGAACTGGCGACCCGGGAGGAGCGGGCGGCGATCCGCTACGCGATATCCAAGGGGGTGGTGCTCGTCGCGGCCGCGGGCAACGACGGGGAGGGCAGGCGGCGCGGGCACGCCCCCTACTCCTATCCGGCGGCCTTCCCGGGAGTGGTCTCGGTGGCGGCGACGGACCGGGGGCTGCGCCGGGCGTCGTTCTCCAACGCCAATCCCTCGGTGCTGGTGGCCGCGCCCGGGGTGGACATCCTCGGCGCGGGTCCCGGCGACGAGTACTGGGTCGGTCGCGGCACCTCGCAGGCGGCCGCGCTGGTCTCCGGGGTAGCTGCCCTGATAAAGGCGAAATATCCGAAAATGACGTCCGCGCTGGTCGTCCAGGCGCTGACCGCCGGGGCGACGCGGCGGCCCGCCGGCGGCTACGACACCGGTACGGGCTTCGGCGTGGTCAACGCCGGCCGGGCGCTGGCCGAGGCCGCCAGGATCGCCGGCCACACCCACACCGCCGAGGGCCGAGGCGTCCAGGACCCCGCCAGGCCGCTGGGGCAGGCCGGCGAGCCGGTGCGGATGATCCACCGGGACCGCGACAGGATCACCTTCTACGGAGGGATGGCTCTGGCCGCCGGACTCGGGGCCCTGGCGTCCCTGGCGGCGGTCGTGCTGGTCGCCGTCCGGACGCGGACGGCGATCTAACGGGACGGGATAGCGGAAAGTAAGGCAACGGACACGTTCCGGCGCTGTGGTGGCGCGGTCCGGCGACGTAGCATCGAAGTATGTCGCAACCGGGGAGGTCCCAGGAGCCACGACGGCGTCTTGAGCCCTCCTCGTCGCATGCCCGCGGCGGTGGCTGGCCGCCCGCCGGATCCCGCGCCCTGAGGGGCGGGAGGAGACGCGACGCGGTGCGGCGGGACGGGTCTCAGGAGCCGCCGGGAGAGAGCCCGGGCTCGGGGGCGGCCGGTTCGAGCACGCCGGGCGGCGGGGCCGGCGGCGGGACGGCGGGCCGTCCGCCCGCGGCGCCCGTGACCAGGCGGCGGGTCCGTCCCTGGCCCGCGGCGGCACGGGACCGGCTGGCCGCCGAGCGCGCCGAGGCGGCCGCGCTCGAACGGGGGGTCCGCTACCGTACGGCCTTCCTCCTGCTGACCGGGATCATCCTGGCCGTCGCCACGACCGCCGTGCTCTCCGGCGCGGTCGGGCTGCTGCGCGAGACCGCCTCCCGCCCGCTGACCGCCGAGGAGCAGAACCGCTACGTCCAGCAGGACGTCGCCAGGCGCTGGCGCACCTGGCCCACGACCCTGGTCTTCCCACAGGAGCTGGAGTACGTCGGCCTCACCCGGACCCGGCAGTACGCCCAGCGGATCGGCATCGCACCCGAGGTGCCGTGCCGGGCCGGCACGGACGCCGCGGTCGGGTCGGTCCTCATCGAGAACGGCTGCCGCACCCTGCTGCGGGCCACCTACGTGGACGAGACGTCCACCTTCGTGGTCACCGTGGGCGTCGCGGTCATGGAGGACGCGGAGAAGCGGCGGGCCGCGGCCGGGCAGCTCGCGGTGGACGACCGGGTGGGGGTCCGGCCGGTCGCCTTCCCCGGGACCGCCAGTGAGCTGTTCGGCGCCGCCCAGCGCCAGCGCAACGCCTGGGTCGGGGTGGGGCCGTACATCGTCTTCTCCACCGCCGGCTACGCCGACGGCCGTACCCGCGCGGCGGTCGCGCCCGAGGAGATCACGCACAGCGAGCTGTGGCCGACGGCCCAGTCGGTGGCCGGGCGCATCGCCCACGCCCTGGGCGCCGAGCCCGCCGTGCCGCGCTGCACCCAGGGGAACGTGTGCTGAGGCGGGGGCGGGGGCGGTTCCGGGCGACGGTCGCGCTCGCCGCGATCTCGACGGCGCTGTGCGCGGCCGTGGCCGCCCCGGCCGGCGCCGCCGACATCCGCGAGGACCAGCGATGGGTGCTGGAGGCGCTGAACGCGCCCGAGGCGTGGCGGGTCACCAAGGGCGCCGGGGTCACCGTCGCCCTGGTGGACGACGGGGTCGACGACGACGTCGCCGAGCTGCGCGGCAAGGTCACCGTCGGGCCCGACATGGGGTCCGCCGACGCCGGGCGGGAGAGCACCGCCGGCCAGCACGGCACCGCGATGGCCGCGCTCATCGCGGGGGCCGGCAAGGGGGACGGCGGCCTGCTCGGGATCGCGCCGGAGGCGCGGATCCTGTCGCTGCCGCTGAGGTTCGCCGAGGACTACGAGGACGGCGTGATCCCCCCGGAGAGCGAGCAGCGCACGCGCAGGGAGAGCCCGGTGGCCCGGGCGATCGACCACGCCGTCGACAACGGGGCCCAGGTGATCAGCATGTCCCTGGGCGCCTACGGCCCGAACCGGGCCGAGCGTGAGGCCGTCTCCCGCGCGCTCGCCAAGGGCGTGGTGCTGGTCGCGGCGGCGGGCAACGGCGGCGAGAGCGAGTACGCCGTCACCAACGCCACCTCCTTCTGGAACTTCCCCGCCGGGTACTCCGGGGTCATCGGCGTGGGGGCGTCCGATCGCGAGGGCAGGCCCGCCCCGTTCAGCAGCGACAACCTGTCGGTCCTGGTCTCGGCGCCCGGGGTGGACGTCCCGGTGGTGCTCCCCGGCGGGGGGTACGGGCTGTCGGACGGGACGAGCTCGGCGACCGCGCTCGTGGCGGGCGTCGCCGCACTCATCAAAGCGAAATATCCGGATATTCCGCCACATCTGGTCTCGCGGGCCCTCACCTCCACCGCCCGGCTCACCCCCGTGGACGGATACGACGACCACATCGGCTTCGGCGTGGTGGACGCCGCGGCGGCGCTCGGCAGGGCGGGGGAGCTGCTGGCCGCCGCGGCCCCGGTCCCGGTGGCCGAGGGCCGCCGGTTCGGCGGGGGACCGCTGCCCGAGGAGCCGGACCGGCCCGGTCCCGAACCGGTCCGCCTGTGGCTGTACGGCGCCGGTCTGGCCGCGGGCGTGCTCGCGTTCACCGGGACCGTGGTGGTCCTCACCCGGAAAGCCGGATCCGGGAACCGTCTTTGACGCGGTTCGACTGCGTTTTGGACACTGTTCGGACGCGGTCCGGCCGATGTCGCCTTTCCCGGTCCGGACGGTGGTGAAGGTTCGCTAGGGTCGCGCCTCATGGGGTACGAGTTGCGGGTGGAGCGTCCGGCGCCTCTCTCGTTCGCGGAACTGGCGAACGTGCTGGGGCGGGCGGGGTTCGAGTTCCGCGGTTCGCAGGAGGAGGGCGAGGTCCTCGCGCGCCACGGAGACGCGGTCCACGCGGTCGCCTCCTGGAACGGCACGCTGATCGGCGCGCCCGGGTCCGACTGGCAGGTGGCCCAGCTGGCGCGGGTCTCCGGCCTGCTCGGGGCACACCTGGTCGGCGAGGACGGCGAGTCCTACGCGATCCGCGACGGCGTCGTCGAGCAGCTCAACGGCTCGACGGCCTACGAGTTCGGGAAACTGGACGAGATCCTCGCGGCCGGCCCGGCCGCCTGGACCGTGTAGCGCCCGGATCCGCCGCATGCCGCGCCCGGAACCGGAAGGCCACCCGAACCCCTACGCCGAGGCGGTGCTCGATCTGGTCGAGCGCATCCCGTCCGGCAAGGTGATGTCCTACGGCGACATCGCCGAGTATCTCGGCGAGGGCGG
This sequence comes from Planobispora rosea, assembly GCF_014648175.1. Taxonomy (GTDB): domain Bacteria; phylum Actinomycetota; class Actinomycetes; order Streptosporangiales; family Streptosporangiaceae; genus Planobispora; species Planobispora rosea. The sequence continues at coordinate 45,219 of NZ_BMQP01000010.1, read as the reverse complement.
CCCCCGTCAGGTGGGCAGGGTGATGTCCCGCTGGGGCGGAGGCGTCCCCTGGTGGCGCGTCGTGCACGCCGACGGCACCCCGCCACCCGGTCACGAGCAGCGCTGTCTCGCCCACTGGCGGCAGGAGGGGACCCCGCTGCGGGGAGCGCGGGCGGACATGCGCGTCGCGCGGTGGGACGGACAGTCCTGAAGAGCTATGGGACGGACACTCCCAAAGAGCGCGTAACCGGCTCTCCCGGGCCACTAACATGGCGTGGGACGGAGACGCAGTCTTGTCCTGAAAGGCGGTGCCTTCCCCATGGCCACCGGCGCCTCACCCGTGCGTACGAGCGGCGATCGCCTCGCCGAGCGGCTGCGGGCCGTACAGGATCTCTGCGACCGGGGGGAGCCACTCGATTCGATCATGGCCTCGGTGCTCGCGGAGGGACTCACTCCTGCGGAGCGCAGGCAGTTCGACGCCGAGGTGCTGGCCGGGCCGCTCGGTTCCCGCCTCGACATCGCGGTCAAGCGCGGGGCGGCCCGCCGCCGCGAGTTCGTCACCGCCGTCAAGCCCTATCTCGCCGGGGTGGACCCCAAGGTCAAGCTCGATCTGCCGGTGGCCCGGCGGCTGGCCTTCCACCTGATCGACCGGCGCGGGGTGGACGAGCTGGCCGAGGGCGACGCCCTGAGCAAGCTCGTCGCCGCCGCCGCGGAGCCGTCCCGGCGGGTCAGGAAGAGCATGCGCTGGTATGCCGACCTGCCGCTCCGTGAGGAGCTTCCCGAGTCGCTCTACCGGTTGCGCGCCGCCGACCTCATCCCGGTGACGCAGATCGAGGACGTCTCCTGGTCCGGCGACCGGCTCCGGATCACCGGCTACGCCTACCTGGCGGGCCTGTCGGTCCGCAGCCGCCGCTTCAACCGGGCGACCGTCGTGCTGCGCGGTCCGCGCTGGCTGCCCCCGGTGCGCCTGCGCACCCGCCGGATCCACCACCCGGAGGCCACCCACGGCGCCCGCGAGGCGGGGTGCAACTACGACTGGTCCGGCTTCACCGCCGAGCTGTCCCCGCGGGCGCTGCGCTGGCGCGCCGCGCTGCGGGCCGTCGTCCGAGGCGGCAAGCGGCTGCTGCGCCGCCGGGCCACCGTACGGGACACCACGACCTGGCGTGCGGAGATCGTGATCTGGAGCCGGGGCGCCCGCGCGGTCGGCCTGCTCCGCGGCCCGGTCAGCGGCCGGACCGAGCGTCCTTCGGGCCTGGAGGTCCGCCCGCGCTGGTGGATCCGGCCCGTCTGGACCTCCGACCGCGCCCTGCAGGTCGTGCTGCAGCCCACCCGGGCCGAGCTGACCGGGGTGCGGCTGGACGGCGAGCGGCTGGAGCTGACGGTCTTCCTGCCGGGCAAGAAGGTCGGCAAGGGGCACGCGCGCCTCGACGGCCACCGCATCGCGGCCGATTTCACCCCGGTCGAGGGCGGCACCCGGGTCGTCGTCCCGCTGGCCGTGCCGTCGCTGCTGTCCGAGCGCGACGGCGGCAGGCTCTGGATCGAGCCCAAGGGCGACCCGGCGGCCCCGGTGATGCTGGGCAGCAGCGCGATGGAGAGCCGCACCGTCATCGGCGAGCGGGAGATCACGGTCCTGGGCGACCGGCGGGACCGGGTGCTCGTCGCCGCGCACCGCGTCCGCCCGACCGTCTCGTCCGCGGTCTGGGGCGAGGACGGCTCGCTCACGCTTGAGGGCGCCTACCCCGGCTCGGGCCGGGCCCAGCTGACGATCCGCCACCGCAGCGGGCTGATGTACGCCACCGAGCTGGAGCGCGACGGCGCCCGCTTCACGGTACGGCTCACGCCCGCCGCGATGCCCCGCTTCGCCGAGACCGTCCCGCTGAGCAGCGGCAACTGGAGCCTGGCGGTCCGCGAGGAGTCCGGCGAGATCGTCCCGGTGCGGATGGACCACGCGGCCCTGGAGACGCTCGACGAGAGCCCGAAGACCGTCGCGGGCCGTGAGTACCGGCTGATCTCCACCCGGTTCGACGTGCCGATGCTGGTCGTGGCCGAGGTCCGGCCCGACGACGAGAAGGGCCCCGGCGGGCTGCACGCCCTGCAGCGCGCCTTCTACCCGGCCGAGCGGAACCGCGAGCGAAGCGACGCCACCGTCTACGTCGCCTACGACGGGCGGCAGTACGAGGGCAACGTCCGCGCGATCTACGAGGAGCGGGTGCGGCGCGGCGACGACCGCGAGCACATCTGGATCGTCAAGGACGGCGCGTTCACGCCGCCGGGCTCGCGGGAGCTCGGGTTCGGCCCGGACATCCGGCCGACCGTGGTCCGCGCGGGCAGCCGGGAGCACTACGCGGCGCTCGCCCGCTCGCGGTACGTGGTGACCAACGCCTTCCTGCCGCCCTGGTTCCGCGCGCGCGAGGACCAGACCGTGGTGCAGACCTGGCACGGCAGCCCGCTCAAGCGCATGGGCAACGACCTGCCGCACATGTCCCGCGATCCGAAGCCGCCGGCCTGGCACCGGCAGGCCGTCGAGGTTCGCGGCTGGGACCTGCTGGTCGCGCAGAGCCCCTGGGCCGTCCCGCTCCTGCGCAAGGCCTTCGGCTACCAGGGCGAGGTCCTGGAGAGCGGCTACCCGCGCAACGACGTGCTGTCGTCCCCGGACCGCGAGGAGCTGGCGGCGCGGGTGCGCGCCCGGCTCGGTGTCGCGGAGGGCGCCAAGGTGGTGCTCTACGCGCCGACGTTCCGCGACTACGACCGGAAGAACGCCTCGGTCAAGCTGAACCTGGCCGAGGCGCGGCGGGTGCTCGGTCCGGGCCACGAGTTCCTGATCAGGGGCCACTCGATGCAGGCGGCGCCGAACGTCCCGGCGGGGCTCGGGATCGACGTCACGACATATCCTGACATAACGGATCTGCTGCTGGTCGCGGACGTGCTGATCACGGACTACTCGTCGGTCATGTTCGACTTCGCCGCGACCGGCCGGCCGATGGTGTTCTTCACCTACGACCTGCAGCGCTACTCGGCCAAGCGCGGTCTCTACCTCGACCTGGCCGCCGAGGCCCCCGGCCCGCTGCTGTCCGGCAGCGCCGAGGTGATCGAGGCGCTCCGGACGATCGACGAGGTGGCCGCCGCCCACGCCGACCGCTACGCGCGCTTCCGGCACACCTACGCCCCCCGCGACGACGGCAAGGCCACCGCCAGGGTGGTCGACCACGTCTTCGGCTCCTGAGGCCGTGGAGCCCTGGGGCGGGGGGAAACGTTAAAGAGACTTTCCGATTCCTCCTTTCCCGGGGCGGGCTCCGGTGATCTGATGCGGGCATGAGATGGCGCGCGCTGTTCGCCCCCGTCCTGGCCGTCGTGACGCTGACCGCCGGGGCGTGTTCCGGCGGGGGCGGCGGCGAGGACGGTGGCGGGGGCGGGACCCCGCCCGCGGGGCAGGGGAGGCACAGCCTGGTGCCCCTCCCCGTCGAGGTGGTCTACCGGGGCGCCGGGTTCACGATCGGCAGGGACACCGTGATCACGGCGTCGCCGGAGGCCGGGGGAGTGGCCGGGCACCTGGCGGAGGCCGTACGGGACGTGACCGGGTGGGCGCCGCGCACGGGAGAGGGCGGGGCGGTCCGGCTGGAGATCACCGCCGACCCGTCCGCGGGAGCGGGTGAGTCCGGCACCGCCGGCGCCGTCCTGGTGGATCCCGCCGACGAGGCCTACGAGCTCACCGTGGACGCGCGGGGCATCCGCGTCCGGGCGGCCCGGCCGGTCGGGCTGTTCCGCGGCGTGCAGACGCTCCGCCAGCTCCTCCCGCCGGCGGACCGGGCCGGGACCGCGGCGGAGGCCGGAGTGACCCTGCCCGGCGTGCGGATCGCCGACCGGCCGAGGTTCGCCTGGCGCGGCGCGATGCTGGACGTCGCCCGGCACTTCTTCACGGCCGCGGAGGTCAAGCGCTATGTCGACCTCGTCTCGGCCTACAAGATCAACGTGCTCCACCTGCACCTCAGCGACGACCAGGGCTGGCGGCTGCCCGTCCGGGGACGGCCCGAGCTGACCCGGATCGGCGGGGCCACCGAGGTCGGCGGCGGGCCCGGCGGCTTCTACACCGAGCGGGACTACCGGGAGATCGTCTCCTATGCCCGGGAGCGGTTCGTCGAGGTCGTCCCGGAGATCGACATGCCCGGCCACGTCAACGCGGCGCTGGCCGCCGACGGGTCGCTCAGCTGCGACGGCAGACGGCGCGAGCCGTACACCGGGACGGACGTCGGGTTCAGCGCGCTGTGCGTGGGCGCGCCCGCCGTCGACCGGTTCGTGGCCGACGTGATCGGGGAGATGGCCCGCCTGACCCCGGGCCCCTACCTGCACATCGGCGGGGACGAGGTGAAGGAGCTCACGCAGGAGGAGTACGACCGCTTCGTCGGGCGGGCGGTCGAGCTGGTCGGGGCGGCGGGCAAGCGGGCGGCAGGCTGGCAGGAGATCGGCGGCGCCCGGCTCGCCCCGGGGACCGTGGCCCAGTACTGGCGGCCCGAAGGGACGCCCGAGGACGCCCTGGAGGCCGTACGGCAGGGCGGCAAGCTCGTCATGTCCCCGGCCTCCCGGACCTACCTGGACATGAAATACGACGAGGAGACCCGCCTCGGGCTGAGCTGGGCCGGGTTCATCGAGCTTGAGGACGCCTACGACTGGGACCCCGCGACGGCGATCCCCGGCGTCGGGGACGGCCAGGTGCTCGGTGTGGAGGCCCCGCTGTGGACCGAGACCGCCGAGACGATGGACGACCTGGAGTATCTGGCCTTCCCCCGGCTGCCCGCGGTCGCCGAGGTGGCCTGGACGCCGCGGCGGGCGAGGGAGTTCGAGGACTTCGCGGCCCGCCTGGCCGGGTACGGGCCCCGCTGGACCGGGCTGGGCGTCGACTTCCACCGCTCCCCGGCGGTGACCTGGCCGGAGTGACTCCTCGGGCTCCCGCGGTGACCTGGCCGGAGCCCTCGTTCACGATGCCGGAGGCGTGGACTCGGCACGATCACTGCCCGACATCTGGTGGAATTGCGAGCTGTGAGTGGTCAGGGCTGGCGGTTGGTGCGTCGCGGGGACACGGGGAGGGCCGTTGCCCCCGTGCTCGATGAGCATCAACGGGCGGTCGTGGCCCATGAGAGCGGCCCTCTGCTGGTCCTGGCCGGTCCCGGCACCGGGAAGACCACCACGATAGTGGAGGCCGTGGTCGACCGGGTGCGGAGCCGGGGAACGGACCCCGAACGGGTGCTCGTCCTCACCTACAGCCGTAAGGCCGCCGACGAGCTGCGCGCGCGGATCACCGCCAGGCTGCGCCGGACGACCCGGACGCCGCTCGCCCTCACCTTCCACAGCTACGCCTACGCGCTGCTGCGCCGCGAGGCCGTCCTGGCCGGTGAACCGGTGCCCCGGCTGCTCACCGGCCCCGAGCAGCTGCTGGAGATCCGCCGCCTGCTCCTCGGCGAGCTGGAGGACGGCGCGGTCCACTGGCCGGAGGACATGCGAGAGGCGCTCAAGACCCGTGGCTTCGCCCAGGAGCTGCGGGACTTCATCGCCCGCGCCGCCGAGCGCGGCCTGGACGGGCGGGGCCTGGTCGAGCTGGGCCGCCGCCACGGCCGCGCCGACTGGGCCGCCGCGGGCCGGTTCGCGGACCGCTACCTGGAGCGGTTCGACCTGGACCCCGAGCCGGTGCTCGACTACTCGGAGCTGATCCGCGCCGCCGCCGGCCTGCTCGCCGACCCCGAGGTACGGCTCCGCGAGCGCTCCGCCTACGACGTCGTCCTCGTGGACGAGTACCAGGACACCGACCCCGCCCAGGAGGCGCTGCTCCAGCGGCTGGCGGGGGAGGGCCGGGACCTGATCGTGGTCGGCGACCCCGACCAGTCGATCTACGGGTTCCGCGGCGCCGACGTCCACGGGATCATGGACTTCCCCGACCGGTTCCGTACCGCGGACGGCGAGCCGGCACCCGTCGTCGCGCTGCGCGTCTGCCGCCGCAGCGGTCCCGGCCTGCTGGCGGCCACCCGCCGCGTCACCGCCCGGCTGCCCGCCATCCCCGGCCGGGCCGGTCACCGCGACCTGACGGCGCTCCCGGACGCGGAGCCCGGGAACGTCCGGGTGGTGGTGGCCGACAGCCCCACCCAGGAGGCGGCGCTCGTCGCCGACACCCTGCGCCGCGCCAACCTGCTCGACGGGGTGCCCTGGTCGCGGATGGCCGTGCTGGTCCGGTCGGCGACCCGGCAGGTGCCGCTGCTGCGCCGGGCGCTGGTCGCGGCGGGCGTCCCGGTCGTGGTGGGCGGCGGCGAGGTGCCGCTGTTCCAGGAGCCGGGCGTGCGGCCGCTGGTCCAGCTCATCCAGGTCGCCCTCCACCCGGAGACCCTGGACGAGGGGCTGGCCGAGGAACTGCTGACCGGCGCGCTCGGCGGCACCGACATGATCGGGGTGCGCCGCCTGCGCCGCGCCCTGCGCATCGCCGAGCACGAGGCCCTGGAGCCCCATGCGCCGGAGGGGCTCCAGACGCCGGAGGAACCCCGGACGGCAGAGGAGCCCCGGACGGCAGAGGAACCGCAGGCGCCGCAGGGGCCTGAGAACGAGGAGACGCCCCTTCCCCAGGCGCCGGGCACCGGGAGGCCGAGATCCTCCGGTGAGCTCCTCATCGCGGCCCTCAAGGACGCGCGCGAGCTGGTCATGGTGGAGCCGCACGTCGCGCTGCCCGCCGAGCGGGTGGCCCGGCTCATCGCCGCGGCCACCGAGGCCGTACGGCAGGGCGGCACCGCGGAGGACGCGCTCTGGGCCGTCTGGCAGATCACCGGCCTGGCCGAGAAGTGGAGCGAGACGAGCGCCGCGGGCGGGCACCGGGGCAGGCAGGCCGACCGCGACCTGGACGCCGTCATGATGCTCTTCGACCGCGCGGCCAAGTTCGTCGACCGGCTGCCCCACGCGGGCGTGGACGTGTTCGTGCAGGACCTGATCTCCCAGGAGATCCCCGAGGACTCCCTCGCCGCGCGGGCGCCCGAGGGCGACTCGGTCCGCATCATGACCGCCCACCGGGCCAAGGGCCTGGAGTGGGACCTCGTGGTCGTCGCCGGGGTCCAGGAGGGCGCCTGGCCGGACCTGCGGCCGCGCGGGTCGATCCTGAGCACCGACGACATGTCCGCCCGCGCGGAGGGTTCCGAGAGCGAGAACCCTGCGGAGGTCAGGGCCGCGATCGCCTCCCAGCTGCTGGCCGAGGAGCGCCGCCTGTTCTACGTGGCCGCGACCCGCGCCCGCAGCAGGCTCGTCGTCACCGCCGTGGGCGGGGAGGACGTCGAGGAGCGGCCGTCGCGGTTCCTCTCCGAGCTGGTGCCCGGGTCGGACGAGGAGACGGCCGTCATGGACGAGCGGTCCCGCTGGCTGAGCATGCCCGCGCTGGTGGCCGACCTGCGCGCGGCGGTGTGCGACTCGACCCGGCCGGAGTCCCTGCGCAGGGTCGCCGCCGAGCATCTGGCCAGGCTGGCCGCGGCCGGGGTGCAGGGCGCCCACCCCGACGAGTGGTACGCCCTCACCCCGATCTCCGACGACCGCCCGCTCGGCTGGCCCGACGACATCGTGCGCATCTCGCCCTCGGCGGTGGAGAGCTTCACCAAGTGCGGCCTGCGCTGGCTGCTGGAGACCTCCGTGGGCGCGGGGAGCACCGACGTGGCCCGCGGCCTGGGCACGGTCGTCCACGCGCTGGCGGTGCTCGCCGCCGGGGGCATGCCCACCGAGGAGACCCTCACCAAGCAGCTGGACAAGGTCTGGGACGAGCTGGACTTCGGCGGTGTCTGGTACAACCGCAAGCAGCGCCGGGTCGCCGAGCAGATGATCTCCAAGTTCGTCCGCTGGCACCGGGAGAACCCCCGCGAGCTGGTCGCCACCGAGGAGTCCTTCGTCGCGACGGTCTCCGAGGGCGTGCAGATCAAGGGACGGGTGGACCGGGTCGAGCGCGACGACCAGGGCCGCGCCGTGATCATCGACATCAAGACCGGCGGCGGCAAACCCTCCGACGCCGACCTCGAACGCCATCCCCAGCTCGGGGTCTACCAGCTCGCCGCGCTGCTGGGCGCCTTCCAGCGGCACGGCATGACCGAGCCGGGCGGGGCCGCGCTGGTCCAGGTCGGCAAGGCCGCGGGCAAGGACCCCCGGGAGCAGGTCCAGAAGCCCCTGGCGGAGGACGCCGACCCCGGCTGGGCCCACGACATGGTGGACACCGTGGCGCGGGGCATGTCCCTGCCCTTCTTCCACGCCAAGGTCAACGACGGCTGCCGTACCTGCGCGGCGCGGGCGAGCTGCCCGGTCAACGAGAGCGGGGGCCAGGTGTGCTGAGCCGTACCCCGCCGGACCGCCGCACCGATGGAGGCCGAGTTTGCTGAGTCCGATCCAGCTCGCGGCCAAGCTGGGCATCCTTCCCCCGACTCCCGAACAGGCCGCGGTGATCGAGGCCGGGCTCGAACCGATGGTCGTGGTGGCCGGCGCGGGGTCGGGCAAGAGCGAGACCATGGCAGGGCGGGTCGTCTGGCTGGTCGCCAACGGCCTGGTCCGGCCCGAGCAGGTGCTCGGCCTGACCTTCACCCGCAAGGCCGCGAGCGAGCTGTCGCACCGGGTGCGCGAGCGCCTGGCCGCCCTCGGCCAGGACGTGCCCGCGGACCTGCTCGCGGGTGAGCCGACCATCTCGACCTACCACGCCTACGCCGCCAGGCTGGTGACCGACCACGCCCTGCGCGAGGCGCTGGAACCCACCATGCGCCTGATCACCCCGGCCATCGCCTGGCAGCTCGCCGGGCACGTGGTCAGCGCCTACGACGGCCCGATGGAACAGATCGAGTGGGGCCCGGCCACGGTCACCCGCGCGGTGCTGGAGCTGGCCGGGGAACTGGCCGAGCACATGCGCGACCCGGCGGACATCCGGGAGGTGGGCGCCTGGCTCACCGCGCGCTACGAGGCGCTCCCCGGCTCGCCGATCGTCGCCCAGCGCAGGCCCCTGGCCGTCCAGCGGGCCAGGGAGCAGCTGCTGCCGCTGGTGGAGGCCTACAACCGGCTCAAGCGCCGGCGCGAGGTCGTCGACCACGGCGACCAGATGGCGCTGGCCGCCCGCATCGCGGCCAGGCATCCGGAGGTCGGCCGGATCGAGCGGGACCGGTTCGCCGTCGTGCTCCTGGACGAGTACCAGGACACCAGCCACGCCCAGCTCGTCCTGCTCCGCTCGTTGTTCGGCGGTGGCCATCCGGTGACCGCCGTCGGCGACCCCTGCCAGTCCATCTACGGCTGGCGCGGGGCCTCGGCCGGGAACCTCACCCGCTTCCCCCGCGACTTCAGGACGGCCTCCGGGGAGCTCGCCCCGGTCCGCCAGCTCTCGGTCAGCTTCCGCAACGGCGACGCCGTCCTCGATGTGGCCGCCCGGGTGCAGCTCCCCCTGCGCATGGAGGCCAGGGAGGTGCCGGTGCTGGTGCCCGGCGGCAACCGGGTCGAGCGCGGCCGGGTGGTGTGCGCCTTCCACGAGACGGCCGAGGACGAGGCGAAGTGGGTGGCCGACCAGGTGTGCCGGCTGCTCGGGAGCGACACCGCCCCGGACGGTCTGCCCTGGGGCGAGGGGGAGCGCAAGAAGGCCAAGCAGAGCATGTGGGGCGGCCCGCAGTGCCTGCAACCGCACGACGTGGCGATCCTCGCGCGCAAACGCTCGCAGTTCCCCGCGCTGCGCAGGGCGCTGGAGGAGCGCGGCGTCCCGGTCGAGGTGGTCGGCCTGGGCGGGCTGCTCACCGTGCCCGAGGTCGCCGACGTGGTGGCCACGCTGCGCGTGCTCTACGACCCCACGGCCGGTGACGCCCTGGTCCGGCTCCTGTCCGGCCCGCGCTGGCGGATCGGCCCGGCGGACCTGAAGGAGCTGGGCGAGCGGGCCCGCGAGCTGAACCGGGAGCACCGCGGGGGCGCCTCCCCGGTGGCCGACCCGCTGGACCAGGTCGTCGCGGACCTGGCCGAGGAGCGCGGCAGCCTGGTCGACGCGCTGGACGAGCTGCCCGACCGGCCCGAGTGGCAGGACCTGTTCTCGCCGCTGGCGCGGGTCCGGCTGACGGCCATGGCCCAGGAACTGCGGGCCCTGCGCGCCCGGGCCGGACAGCCGCTCCCCGACCTGATCGTCGAGGTCGAACGCCGTCTCGGCCTGGACATCGAGGTGGCGGCCCGGGGCGCGGCCGCGGGGCCGTTCGCCGCCCGGGCCGACCTGGACGCCTTCGTCGACGCCGCCTCCCGGTTCGCGGGCGACTCCGAGGATCCGACGCTGGGTGCGTTCCTGGCCTACCTCAAGGCCGCCGACGAGGAGGAGAACGGCCTGGACGCCGGGAGGGTGGGCGAGAGCAACAGCGTGAAGCTGATGACCATCCACGCCTCCAAGGGTCTGGAGTGGCCGGTCGTGATCGTGCCCGGGATGTCGCAGGCGTTGTCGAAGTCCGGTTCGCCGACCGTCGGCACCATGTTCCCGGCCCGTCCGGTGATGAGCCCCAGGTGGACGGAGAACCCGCGCAAGCTGCCCTACCCGCTGCGCGGCGACGCCTCCGACCTGCCCCGGCTGGAGGGGCTGGGCAGGGAGGAACTGGCCGAGTTCGACGAACGCTGCCGCGACCGCGACCTGCTGGAGGAACGGCGGCTGGCCTACGTCGCGGTCACCCGCGCCCACTACCTGCTGATCGCCTCGGGCTACCGCTGGGGGAGCGCGGCCAAGCCCCTGGAGCCCTCGGACTTCCTGGTGGAGATCCGGGAGACCTGCGACCGGGTGGACACCTGGGCTCCCCCGGCCGCCGAGGACGCCACCAACCCCCTGCTCGCCGACCCCGCCGAGGCCATCTGGCCCGTCACGCCCGAGGGCGTCCGCTACGAGGCCACCGTCGACGGCGCCTTCCTCGTCGAGGCCGCCCTCCACGCCCTCGCCGTGCCCGCCGAAGCCGCCGTGCCCGCCGAGCCCTCCGAGTTCGCGGAAACCGCGGAAACCGCGGAAACCGCGGAAACCGCGGAGTCCGCGGAGTCCGCGGAACCGGCGGGTGAGGGCGACCCACGCCTGGTGGAGCTGCGCGGCTGGGACAGGGAACGGGCGAAGGCCTGGGTACGGGACACCGAACTGCTCCTGCGCGAACGGGACCGCAACAGCCGCCGGGGTGGAGGCGGCCCGGTCGAGCTGCCCACCCACCTCACCGTCTCGTCCCTGGTCACCCTCGCCGCCGACCCCAAGGCCCTGGCACGGCAGATCCGCAGGCCCGTCCCGAACAAGCCCGCGCCCCTGGCCCGCCGCGGCACCTCCTTCCACCACTGGCTGGAGACACGGTGGGGCCAGCAGCGCCTCATCGACGAGTTCGAGCTGCCCGGCGCCGGTGACGAGATCGAGGAGGCCGACGCCCGGCTGGTGGAGCTCCAGGAGATGTTCGAGGAGAGCGAGTGGGCGACCCGCGAGCCCCTCGACGTCGAGGTGCCGTTCGAAACGATGATCGCCGACCGGGTGGTCCGCGGCCGGATGGACGCCGTCTTCCAGACTCCGGACGGCGGCTACGAGGTCGTCGACTGGAAGACGGGCCGCCGCCTCATGCCCACCACCCGGTCGGCCGCCGCCGTCCAGCTCGCGGCCTACCGGCTGGCCTGGTCCCACCTGGCCGGCGTCCCCCTGGAGCGGGTGAGCGCGGCCTTCCACTACGTGCGCTTCAACGAGACGGTCCGCCCGGTGGACCTCCTCGACGAGCGCGGGCTGGTCGCGCTCGTCGAGTCGGTCCCCCTCCTCAAGGACCGGTGACACGCGCCCCGGACCGGTGGTGTCACCGGTCCGGGGCGCACCGGTAGTGGAACGCCGGTTTCGGGTGCATCAGGAAGTCGTGGTGGGAGATGTTCCAGGCGTAGGCCCCGGCCATCGCGAACTCGACCACGTCGCCCGCCTCCACCCGGACCGGGACCCTCCGGGCCAGGACGTCCTTCGGCGTGCAGAGCTGGCCGACGATCGTGACCGGCTCGCCGGCCTCGCCCGACGACCACGCGGCCAGCGGCTGGTCGTGGCCCTTGGTGGCGGGGGTGCGGAGGTGGTGGGTGCCCCCGGCGACCACCGCGAACAGCTCGCCGTGGACCCGCTTGACGTCGATCACCCGGGTGACGTACCGCCCGCAGTAGACGGTCAGCGCGCGCCCCGGCTCGATCCGCAGCACCTCGCCGGGGCGCCGGAGCGCCGCCAGGCCCTCGCCGTAGGTCTTCCAGTCGAACCGGGCGGCCGGGTCGGTGTAGGACACGGCCATGCCGCCGCCGAGGTTGACCTCGGTGATCCCGACGGCGCGGGCGTAGTCCAGTACGGCCTCCGCCAGCCGGAGCATCCGCCCGGCGTCCAGCCCGCTGGCCAGGTGGGCGTGGAGGCCGCGCAGCCGTACCGGCCCGTGCCCGTCCTGCCCGGCTCGGGGAGAGAGCAGGCCGAGGCACTCCGCGACCCCGTCCGGATCCATGCCGAAGGGGGTGGCGCCGCCGCCCATGGCCAGCGAGGCGCCCTCGACCGGGACGTCCAGGTTGACCCGGAGCATCACGTCGGCCGGGCGCCCCGAGGCCGTTCTCAGCGCCAGCAGCCGCCGCAGCTCGGAAGGGCTCTCCACGTGCAGCCGCGTCACGTCGGCCAGCAGCTCCGCGTCGGTCTTGCCCGGCCCGCCCAGCGCGACGGGCGTGTCCGGCGACAGCGCGCGCACGTGCGCCAGCTCCCCGCCCGAGGCCACCTCGAAGCCGTCCACGTGCGGGGCGAGCACCCGCAGCAGCTCCGGGTCGGGATTGGCCTTGACCGCGTAGTAGAGCTCGACGTCGCCCAGCGCCGCCCGGACCGCGGCCGCGTGCGCGTCCAGGGCGGCCAGATCGTAGACGTACGCGGGCAGGTCACCGGGGATCTCGGACAGGGGGGCGCAGGGGAGCACGGGGAGGGCCTCCGGGAACGTCATGACAACATCGCCAGGGGGTTGGCCACCGGGACGTACCCCGCCGCGTGGTCCGCCGACCGCGCCCACCGCACCGACAGGTTGGCCTTGGCGGGCAGCGGCACCCCGGCCAGCAGCTCCGACAGCTCACGCGGCCACCCCCGGGAGGCGGCGTAGCCGGCGAGCACCTCCCCGGCGACCGCCCACAGCTCCCGCAGCAGCGCGTCCGTCTCCGGGACCGTCCCGGCGAGCGTGGCGGCGACCTCCGGCAGGTGGTTGACCATCAGGCAGTAGAGCACCCGGTTCCAGCCGCTCGCCGCGTCGTAGGTGAGCCGGTCGGCGACCCGGCCGGGGAGTTCCGACACGTCGTGGCGGCCGGCGACGAGCTTGGTGCCCTCCAGGTCGCGGAAGACGGCCTCCACCGGCATTCCCGCGTCGTCCACGCCGACCAGCACGTTCTGCAGATGCGGTTCCAGCACCACGCCGTGGTTCAGGTAGGCGTCCAGCACCGGCGGCGCCACCCGTTCCACGTAGGCGCGCCACCAGCGCACCGGGTCGGCCGCGGCGGCCGCGGCGGCCGCGGGGAGGACGTCGGCGCCGGGGTGACCGCCCGCGGCCAGAGCGCCGCTCAACAGGGGGGTGACACCCGGACGGCAGACCGACCAGGGGCTCACCCGGATGATCACGCCGAGCCCCTCCATCAACCGGACGCCGAGATCCGCCGACCGGTAACCGGGCTCGGGGAGCCAGCGGGTCCCGGGGAACTCCGCGGCCAGCCGCCGGAACACCGGATCCAGGCGCGAGGTCAGCTCGACCGCCCCGGCCAGCTCGTACCAGGAGTTCTTCCGCACGCAGTTGGTGATCCGCACGTCCAGGCTGAACTTCAGGCACCGGTCGATCGACGGCTCGTAGACCGTGCGGACCGACGAGGTGGGGACCGCGGGGCGGGAGCCGTGCCCCAGGTCGAGCAGCCTCCCGTCGGCCAGCGGCGCGGCCAGCTCCGGCGCGAGCAGGTCGAACTGCCAGGGATGGACGGGGAGCGGAGCGTATCCGGGCGGCGCCGCGCCCAGCCCGTCCAGCGCCGCCGTGTCGCCCTGTTCGGCCAGCAGGTCGCGGCGGACCCCGAGGAGCCGGAGCGGGAAGCGCGCGTGCGCCTCGGGGGCGTACCCGAGCCAGTCCGCCGCGTCCCCTTCCCCGTCGTCTCCGACGCCGCGACGACCGTTTCCCGCGCCGTTTCCCGTGCCGTTTCCCGTGCCGGAGCCGCGGCCGCCGCGGGCCTTCGGGCTGGGGTGGAACGGGTGCCCGAAGACCAGGGCCTGCTCGGAGGCCAGCCACGGGTCCGCCGGCGCGGCGGTCTCCCGCCGGGCCCGCAGCAGCGCCGCCATGGCCTCCCGGCTCGCCCGGACCTGGGGCGCGAACTCCTCGTTGCCGCCGCCCAGCTCGCCTTCCACGAGCCGGACGAGGTCGTCGGCGGACAGCGGCCGCCAGCAGCCGTCCTCCAGCCGCTCGGGCAGGCCCTCGAAGCGCAGCGCGAGCCCGCCGCGCGTCCGTGCCCGGAGCAGGTCGCCCGCCACGCGCAGGAGGACGTACGGCCCGGCGTGCCAGACGTGCCCGCGTGGCCCGGCCACCTCTCTGACGGTGCAGCGCAGCAGCGCCGCCAGGGTCGCCCCCTCGGCGACGGCGGCGGGGGAGTCGAGCGCGAGACCGGTGGTCATGTGGTCCTCTGCTGGGTCACGGGCCGGATGGCCGCGGGGGGCTGGCGGAGGTAGTTGGGGCCGCTGGTGCCGTAGAACTTGTTCACGTCGCGCGCCCCGGTGCGCGCCTTGTCGACGAGGGTCCCGGCGGTGACCATCGACTTGCCGACGAGCCGCGCGGCGTCGAGGGTCCTGGCCCGCAGCAGCCGGGCCATCGGGTCGTCGCCGTACGGCTCCAGCGCCTCGGCGAGCGCGTCCCCGACGAGCCGGGCGGCCCGCGGCGCGGGCAGCGCGCCGAACACCGGGGCGGCGGCGGCCAGGTGGAGGGTGATGGTCACGAACACGTCGGCGAGCGCGTGCGGGTCGTCGGTGAGCATGCGTCCGTCGGTGAAGTCCGGTACGGCCAGGCCGGCGGCCCGCAGGTGGCCGGGGGAGGCCAGGAGACCGTCGTTGTCCTTGACCAGGAGCCGGAAGGGAGCGGGGCCGGGGCCGGGAGCGGGGCCGCCGTCCCCGCCGAGGACGAGTGCGAGGTTCTGCTGGTGGGCTTCGAGCGCGGTGCCGTACCCGACGAACAATCGCACCCCGAACCCGAACAGCAGCCGCAGATACGTGCCGAGCAGCCCTTCCACGTCCCCGCCGGACAGCCGTTCCGCGAGCGCCTCCACGACCGTGCCCCCGCCGGGCAGCGGCGCGAGCAGCGCTGCGACCGGGACGATCTCGCCCGGCGGCAGACGGCGGACCAGCCAGCCCAGGTACTCGTGCCCGGCGTGGGCGTAGGTCTGCTCGTCGGCCAGGACGACCCCGGGGAAGGGCATCGCGCGCAGCAGCAGCTCGGCCCGCGCCCCGTCGGCCAGGGTGCCCGGCTTGATCGAGCGCCGGTTGCGGAGGCCGAGTGTGCTGGTGGTCAGCGGCAGCTTCAGCTGCGTGCGGGGGCCGGTCACGACGGTGCGCATCGAGAGCGTGGGCCTGACCGTCAGATGCGGGGCCGGTCCGACGACCGCCCACGGGATCTCCCGTACGGCGGGGACGGTCAGCGGATGCACGGGGAAGAGTGCGTGCGTCTCCGCGAGCCTCCGCGGCAGCCCGGCCGCCGCGAACGCCCCAGCCGGATCGGCCGGCCCTCGTGCTTGCGCCGGATCGGCCGGTCCTGGCGCTTGCGCCGGATCGGGCGCCCCGGTGACCCGCTCCCGCGGCACCGCCGCCCACCGCAGCGCGAAGCTCGGCGCGAACTCCGGCGCGTACGCCACCAGTTCCCCGTCCGTCAGCCCGGTACGGGAGCGCGCCGTCGGATAGACCGGATGGTCGACGAAGGCCGC
The DNA here is from genome assembly GCF_014648175.1 of Planobispora rosea. Classification (GTDB taxonomy): domain Bacteria; phylum Actinomycetota; class Actinomycetes; order Streptosporangiales; family Streptosporangiaceae; genus Planobispora; species Planobispora rosea. The sequence goes on along the minus strand of NZ_BMQP01000010.1, from coordinate 29,307 downwards.
CAGCGTCTCGTAGCGCACGCTGTGGTCCAGCCGGGCCAGGACGTCCTCGCGGTGCTCGTCGTGGAGGTCGAGGGCGCGCAGGGCCTCGTGGCACTCGCGGGCGAACGCCTCGACCCCGGGGGCGTCGGCCGGGGAGGAGACCTCCCGGAGAGTGGCGAGCACGTCCTCCAGCCGGAGGAGCTCCTCGGGCGCCACCACGAAGTCCTGGAAGAGCGAGCCCGGGACCAGCCGGACCCGGCGCCCGCCGGTGAGGATGACGGCGACGCCGTCCTTGCTCCGGGTCACCCGTCCGGCCAGGCCGCCGTAGTCCTCGCGCAGGAGCGCGTTCAGGACGCGGGCGGCGAGGTACGGCTCCCGCCCGGTGACGGCGCTTCCCGCGATCACGCGACCACCCAGGGACTCTCGGCGTCGAAGGCCGCGATGGCCTCGTCCACGCTTCCCCGGTCGGGCCCGATGGCGCGGACGATACCCAGATAATCCCTGTTCGTGTGGCTCTGGTCGATGCGGTCGCCCACGGTGCGCAGCGGCCGGTGCCAGAGCCGTACCCGGTCGCCGGTCGGCGGCGTGACCGTCCCCGGGCCCGCGACCACGGTCCCCGAGCGGTCCGCGACGACGCTCAGGGCGGTCCCGTGGCCCAGGGCCGTGCCGCAGTCGCCGAGGCCCCGCCCGAGGTGGACGCCGAGGATCCGCTCGAACAGCGGGACTCCCAGCAGGTCGGCCAGGAGGAAGTCGCAGTGGTCCCCGATCACCCGATAGTTGATCTCGATGATCCGCGGCCCGTCCGGCGTCGTCACGTACTCGGTGTGGCAGGCGCCGAAGCCCACCCCCAGCGCCTGCAGGGCCCGCAGCACGTGATCCCGCTCCCTCGCGGGCGGGGGCTCCCAGTCCAGGCGCTCCTCCACGAAGTACGGCAGCGGCCCGAGGGTGGTCCGGAAGCCGCCGAGCACCCGGATCTCTCCGCCGTCGCCCAGGGTCTCCAGCGTGCGCAGCGGGCCGTCGAGATATTCCTCCACGACGAGGGCCTCGCCCGGCCGCCGGTTCCGGATCGCCCGTACCGCCTCGGCCAGTTCGCGCCCGTCCCGGACCAGGACGACGTCCTCGCTGGCCACGCCCTCGCGTGGCTTGACCACGGCGGGCAGCGGCACGTCCCGCTCCGGGACCGGGTCGCCGGGCGCCAGCCGTACCGAGCGGACGGTCTCGATCCCGGCCGCGGCCAGCCGCCGCCGGGTGAGCGCCTTGTTCTTGGCCGTGACGCACGCCCGCCAGTCCTTGCCGGGCAGGCCGAAGTAGGCGGCGGCCAGGGCGGTCTCGGCCTGGATGTGGTCGGAGTTGGAGAAGATCGCGCCGGGTGCGCGGTGATGGGCGATGACGTCGATCACCGCGCGGGCGTCACGCACGTCGCAGGCGAGCACCTCGGCCCCCTCGGCCATGGAGCCCCCGTACTGCTCCGGCCGGTCGGTGAGGATCGTCGTGTCGCAGCCCAGGGCGCGCGCCGCGGGCAGGAAGCCGTCGGTGACCGAGTCGGTCGGTTTGAGCGCGGTGAGGTACAGCCGCAAGGAGGGACCCCCGAGTATCAGGTAAGGCTAACCTAACCAGCCGCATCTTAGTAGGACGGCGATCATCGTGTGGCCCGACCTGCCAATCACCCTAAATGTCTGTCTTGGCTGGAGGGCATGGTTCATGCCAGGAATGCGCCGTCGCGAGGAGGACGGCATCGTCACCCCCGCCGCTGCCAGGGACTTCCCCGGCGGCGATACGGTGTTCCCCCGGGAGAGCATCAATCCGGCGAATCGCAAGATGCAGCCGGTTCGGGAGGGGCGGAGCGGCGTGGAGATCACGGTGGACGAAGGATTGCTGGGGCCGTTGCTGCTCGCGCGCAGCGCCATCGACCGTTCGGCGGCGCTGCGCGAGAACGCCGAATGGATCCGGCGGGCGTGGGCGGACGGCGCGACCAGGGTCGTGGTCGTCGACGACGGGCAGGCCCTGGTACGGCGGAGCGGGGACGAGGTCGGACTCGTCCTCCTGCCCCCGGGCGAGGCTCCCGAGGGGGAGCGCTACCTGCTCGGCGTGGACGCCGCCGGTGTCGCCTACTTCGCGGTGGCGGCCCCGTTGCGGGCCGCGGAGGGCAACGGGGCCGCCACCGCGCGGATCGTCGCCCCGCTGAAGGCCGGGGCGCTGCCGGAGGGAGAGACCGTGCCCGCGGGACTGCGCCAGGTGGGCGCCCTGCTCGGAGACCTGGACGCCGGGCTGCTGGTCCACGCGGTCGCCCTGGAGGCGTGGCACTCCACGCACGAGTTCTGCCCGCGCTGCGGCGGCCGTACGGAGGTCCGGGCGGGCGGCCACATGCGGGTGTGCCCGGACGACCGCAGCCAGCACTTCCCCCGGGTCGACCCCGCGGTGATCATGCTCGTCCACGACGGCGAGGATCGGTGCCTTCTGGCCCGGGGGCCGCAGTGGCCCGAGGGGCGGATGTCGGTGCTGGCCGGATTCGTGGAGCCCGGGGAGTCACTGGAGCAGGCGGTGATCCGCGAGGTGGCCGAGGAGGTCGGGGTGAGCGTCACCGCTCCCCGCTACCTGGGCAGCCAGCCGTGGCCGTTCCCGCGCAGCCTGATGCTCGGCTTCTTCGCCCGCGCCACGTCCGTCGAACTGGTCCCCGACGCGGAGGAGATCGCCGAGGCGCGCTGGTTCACCCGCGAGGAGATGGCGGCCGCACTGCGGAGCGGTGAGCTGCGTCTGCCGCCCGTGGTGTCGATCGCCCGCCGGTTGATCGAGACCTGGTACGGAGGGGATCTCCACGGGGACTGGTGACCGGATCGTCCGTACCATCCTTGAATGTCGGGGAGATCAATAGGTGATTTGGCGGCCATTTGCTCTATGTAGTCATGTGCTAACTATGCGTGTTCATGTAGGGGTGTGAGGGTATCGACTCCTCGGATCCGGGATCAGTTCCCCGGCTGGGAGTCGAGGGGAGACCGGATCCGATCGGAGCCTGGTCCGCGATGGGACCGGACGAGAAAGGAACCGGAGTCATATGAGCAGAGCACTGTGCCGCATGGCCTTCACCACGATGGCGGCGGCGGCCCTGGCCCTGTCGGGTTCGTCCCTCGCCCTGGCGGGTGATCACGACGATCCGTCCAACCACTCTGAGTGGAGCGGGTCCGCCTTCTTCAAGACGTCGTCGCAGCAGGCCGGCCCCACGGGCGCATCGAGCACGCACACCGTCAGCGGCGCCGACTGAGACCTGCGGAGAGCCGTTCACCGTGACGAACGTGGGCCCCGTCCAGTGCGCGGGCGGGGCCCACGCCTTCCATCGCAGCATCCCTTGATCTCGTAAGGAACATCAAATGACCGGTAGGACAGCGCGCCGTCTGCTCGGCGCCGTAATCGTGGCGCTCTTGTTCGGCGGATTCTCCGGGACCGCCATGGCCGACACCCTCTGGGAGCGGTCCGAGGCCCAGGCGGGGCGGGACGGCGCGAGCCTGAAGATCACACGGGCCTACGCCGGTGACGACGGCACGGTCTTCTTCGAGGAACTGCACTACACGGCCGGGCCCGACGGCGCGAACGCCTACCGGACCGTCAGCGGCGCGGGCAGGAGCAGGGGCGCCGAGCCGGCCGCGTCCGGTGCCCGTAAGCCGGCGGGCGCGGCCAAGGTCCAGGAGCCCGAGCCGATTCCGCTCCGCGCCCGCAAGGCGGGAACCCAGAAGACGGGTGCGCCCCGCCGGTGATCTCCAGCGGGGCGTCCGGGCAGGGGGCTCCGGTCCGGCGGTCCGGTGGTCCGGCGACTCGACGGGGCCGGGCCGCGGGCCGGGATGTCCGGGCGGAACGTCAGGCGGCGCCCTCAAGGAGACGCTTGACCTCCGTGACCGGAGGGTTGGTCAGGGCGATCGGGCCGGACGGGGAGTGCACGACGACCGTGGGGACGGTCTGGTTGCCGTTGTTGACGCTCATGACGAACTCGGCGGCGTCGGGGTTCCGCTCGATGTCGATCTCCTCGTAGGCGATGCCCTCGCGGGTGAGCTGAGCCTTCAGCCGCCTGCAGGGGCCGCACCACGTGGTTGTGTAAACGGTGAGCGCCATGTCGTTAAATATCCCCTCATGCGATGTCCGGCGATCGTTGTCAACACAGAGGGCGCCGCACATCTTCCCGATGCTGAGATAGATCTTCCCATCCGGAGCGGCCGGATCAGAGCGGTCCGCTCAGAGCAGCTTGCCCGCGATCCACGCCTGCACCCTCTCCGCCACGCCGGGCAGCCGGTAGAGCGGTGCGCTGTGGTCGATGCCAGGCTCGGTGAGCACGGTCATGGGAACGCCGACCTGACGCAGGCGGGCCTGGAGCTGGGTGCTGTGGATGGGGGGGACGAACTCGTTCTCCGCGTGCACGCTCAGGATGGGGGCGTCGCCCCGGCTCGCGTGCTCGGGGACCTCCATGCTCTGCCAGATCCTGGCGCACTTCCCGGACGGCCCGCAGCCCCCGGCGAGCCGGATGGCGGCCGTACGCAGCCTGCGCTTGTTGGGGTCGGGGCTGTCGGCCCCCTCGATGTAGGCCGTGAGCGGGGAGACCACGGGAGAGATCCCGACCACGCCCTTCAGCCCGGGCAGGCCGCCGGTCTTGTAGGTGCCGACCGCGGTGGCGAGGTGGCCGCCCGCGGAGAAGCCGACGACGACGTAGTTGTTCGGGTTGAAGGACCACAGGGCCGCGTGCCGCCGGGCGGTGGCGATGGCGTCGAAGACGTCGACGCGCTGGGCCGGCCACGACGCGTCGCCGGAGAGCCGGTAGTTGATGTTGAAGACCGTGTAGCCCAGCTCGGCGTAGCTCCGGCTGACCTCGGTCATGTACTTCTTGTCCCCGGAGGACCACCAGCCGCCGTGGATCAGGAAGACACCCGGACGCCGGAGGTCGTCGGGCTGGTGCCAGACATCCATGCGCTGGCGGGAGTGCGGACCGTACGCGACCGTGTCGACGACCGTCCCCTGGGGGATGACGTCGGCGGTGGGCGTGGGTGTGGGTGTCGGGACGGGCGCCGGGGTGGGGGTCGGAGCCGGAGTCGGATCGCCCGCGGTCGTCGTCCCGGCGGACACGCCGGAGGCGGATGCGGCGAAGGGACCTTCTCCGGTTGAGGTCGCATGCGCCCCGGAGGGCGCGAGCACCGACGTCGCCAGGGCGAGCGCGCCTACGGTTGCCGCAGTTCGCACGGACTCTCTTCCTTTCCCCCGGGGCTTGGTTCGGACCTATTGTGGAGTAAAGGACGCTGTTTGCGCATCTCAGCGGTTATCCAAGTGAACAACGGTACGGTGCCAGAATGGGCGAAGCTTGGCCGGTGACTGGAAAAATAGTCCGGCCCGGACCGTCGACGAGCGCTAAGGAGCCCCATGGAACCCGCTGACGTTCTGGCGGGGCTGGACCCCGAGCAGCGCGAGGTCGCCGAAGCGGTGCGCGGTCCGGTCTGCGTCCTCGCAGGTGCGGGTACCGGGAAGACCAGGGCGATCACCCACCGCATCGCGCACGCCGTACGCAGCGGAGCGGTCGACGCCCAGGGCGTGCTGGCCGTGACGTTCACCACACGGGCGGCCGGGGAGCTGCGGCAGCGGCTGCGCGCGCTCGGCACGCCCGGGGTGCAGGCGCGTACCTTCCACGCCGCGGCGCTGCGCCAGCTGACCTACTTCTGGCCCCGCGTCATCGGCGGCGACCCGCCCGGAGTGATCGAGTCGAAGCTGCCGCTGCTGATCGCCGCGTGCCGCCAGATCGGCAGGGACCTCGAACGTTCCGAACTGCGCGACGTCGCCTCCGAGATCGAGTGGGCCAAGGTCACGCAGACCGGTCCGGAGGACTACGCAGAGGCGGCCCGGAAGGCGCACCGGACCCCGCCGATCCCGGCCGAGGACGTGGTCCGTCTCTACGACGCCTACGAGATCATCCGTCGCGAGCGGCACCTGGTCGACTTCGAGACCATCCTGGAGCTCACCGCCGCCCTGATGACCGAGCACCGCGAGGTGGCCACCCAGATCCGCCAGCAGTACCGCTACTTCGTCGTCGACGAGTACCAGGACGTCAACCCGCTGCAGAAGCTGCTGCTCGACACCTGGCTCGGCGGCCGGGACGACCTGTGCGTGGTCGGCGACCCCAACCAGACGATCTACTCCTTCACCGGCGCGACCCCCCGCTACCTGACCAACTTCTCGGTCGAGCACCCCGACGCCGCCGTGATCAAGCTGGTCCGTGACTACCGCTCCACTCCCCAGGTCGTCTCCCTGGCCAACCGGGTCCTGTCCGCGGCGCGGACCCCGCACCGGCTCTCCCTGATCGCCCAGCGCCCGGACGGCCCCGAGCCGGTCTTCAGCGAGTACGACGACGAGACCGCCGAGGCCGAGGGCGTGGTGCGCGCGGTGCGCGGGCTCGCCGACGCAGGCGTCCCGCTCCGGGAGATCGCCGTGCTGTTCCGGGTCAACGCCCAGTCGGAGGCCTACGAGCAGGCCTTCGCCCGCGCGGACATCCCCTACCTGGTGCGCGGCGCCGACCGGTTCTTCGAGCGCCCCGAGGTGCGCCAGGCGGTCGTGCTGCTGCGCGGGGCGGCCCGCTCGGCCGGGGCCGACGACGACTTGGCTCCCACCGTCCACCACATCCTGGCCGGCGTCGGCCTGACCCCCGAGGCCCCCGGCGGCGGCAAGGCCCGCGAGAAGTGGGAGTCGCTGAAGGCCCTGGCCGATCTGGCCGAGGACATGGCGGCCGACGGCGCCGACCTCGCCGGCTTCGTCACCGAGCTGGAGCGGCGGGCCAGCGAGCAGCACGCGCCGCCGGTCGAGGGAGTGACGCTCGCCTCCCTGCACGCGGCCAAGGGCCTGGAATGGGACGCGGTCTTCCTGGTCGGCCTCACCGACGGCATGCTGCCGATCATCTACGCGGAGACTCCCGAGCAGATCGAGGAGGAGCGCCGCCTGCTGTACGTGGGCATCACCCGGGCCAGGGTCCACCTGGGACTGTCGTGGGCGCTGGCGCGCTCGCCGGGCGGGCGCCGTTCCCGGCGGCCCTCCCGCTTCCTCGACGGCCTCACCGGCCGCCCCGCCGCCAAGAGCCGCGCCACCTCGGCCACCCCCAGAGAACGCCGTACGGTCACCGCCCCGGTAAGCTGCCGGGTCTGCGCCAAGACCCTGGCCACCGCGGCCGAGCAGAAGCTCGGCCGGTGCGCCACCTGCCCCGTCGACTATGACGAGGCCCTGCTGGAGAACCTCAAGGCCTGGCGGACGGCCACCGCCAAGGAGGCCAAGGTCCCCGCCTATGTGATCTTCACCGATGTCACCCTCCAGGCGATCGCCGAACGGGTGCCGATCTCCGAGCAGGACCTGCTGGCGATCGCCGGGGTCGGGCGCGTCAAACTGGAGCGGTACGGCGATGCGGTGCTCGGCCTGTGCCGGGCCGCCGGGGACGGAACGGAGACGGCGTGAACGAGGCGCTCAAGGAGCTGCTCGACCTGCTCGACCTGGAGCAGATCGAACTCGACATCTTCAGGGGCCGCAGCCCGGAGGAGCGCATCCAGCGCGTCTTCGGGGGACAGGTGGCGGCCCAGGCGCTGGTCGCGGCGGGCCGTACGGTGTCGTCGGACCGGTACGTGCACTCGCTGCACGCCTACTTCATCCGGCCCGGTGACCCGTCGATCCCCATCGTCTACAACGTCGAGCGGGTCCGGGACGGCCGGTCCTTCACCACCCGCAGGGTCGTGGCCGTCCAGCACGGCAAGGCGATCTTCACGATGTCGGCCTCCTTCCACATTCTGGAGAGCGGCGTCGAGCACCAGGCGTCGGCGATGCCCGAGGTCCCCGCGCCGGAGGAACTGCCCATGTTCCGCGAGCGCATGCGCGAGGTGCTGGGCGAGGACCCGTCGTGGCGCGACTGGCTGAGCAAGCCGCGGCCGGTGGACATCCGCTACGTGACCCCGCTCACCTGGGAGGCGCACCGCGACCCGGAGCTGCGCGGCGCGGAGACGAACGTGTGGTTCCGCTACGACGCGGACCTGCCCGACGACCCGCTGCTCCACGTGGTGCTGGCCGCGTACGCCTCGGACTTCACCCTGGTGGACACGGTGCTGCTGACCCACGGCCTGGCGTGGGGCGCCTCCAACGTGGCCGGGGCGTCGCTGGACCACGCGATGTGGTTCCACCGGCCGCTGCGCGCGGACGACTGGGTGCTGTACGCCCAGGAGTCTCCCTGGTCGGGGTCGGCACGGGGACTGGCCCGGGGGCAGATGTTCACCCGGTCCGGCGAACTGGCGGTGTCCGTGGTTCAGGAGGCGATGATCCGCGTTCTGTAACCCGTGATCGGCGTTCTGTAGTCCGTAAAACTGCAGGTAGAAAATATGTTGCCCCTTCCCGTTCGCGGGTTTAGGGTCTTGGTCAAGCGAGTCGGACGCTCCTGTCCGGCGATCTACGAATGGAGGTGAGTCCGCTGTGAAGAGCCTGATTATGCAGATGCCGGCCCTGACGGGGCTCGCTTCCGCATGCACTGGCACCACCCTGCCCACCGCTCGACGCCGGGCCATCCTCACGGATGCCGTGGCCGCTCAGCTCCGGCAGGAGAAGTCTGTCCTCTTCCAGGTTCAGGCCAGCTGCAAGGCCGTCCTCCCCGCCTACCCGGCGATGGGCGTCCCGGCTGTCCCGGCGGCGGAAGCCGGCGACTACGCACAGCAGACCAAGCACATCGGAAACGGTGGACTGCGTGGTCCGCAACCCTGGAGGCACCCTCAGGTCACATGACCTGAAAAGGGAGAGCCTTCAGGCCGCGGATCCGCAGACAGGATCCGCGGCCTTCTTGTTTGTCGCGACATCCCTGACCCCCACCCACGAGGTAGTCCAAAAGATCAACACCAAACGAGAGGTGACACAGATGGGGGCCAAGACGGTCATGGACCTGATCGACGAAGCCACGATCCCCTGTCGTACCGACCCCGACCTCTGGTTCGCCGAGTCTCCGGAGGACGTGGAGGTCGCCAAGGCGCTCTGCGGAGACTGCCCGATCCAGCAGGCCTGCCTGGCCCGCGCGCTGGAGCGCGAGGAGCCGTGGGGCGTGTGGGGCGGCGAGCTCATCCTGCGGGGAGTCGTCGTTCCGCGGAAGCGTCCGCGCGGACGTCCCCGCAAGACCCCGGTCGCCGCCTGACGACCACCAGTAGAACCAGCAAGAACCAGCAAGAACCAGAGCACTTTCCGAAAGGACCACTTCAGATGACCAGCTTCACCAGCCGGAGCCTCGACGTCCCGTCTATGCACGAAGAACTGGTACGGGACCGAATACGTACGCTCCACCGCGAGGCCGAGGAGTACCGCCGCGCCGCGAGCATCCAGCGCCTCCAGCGCGCTCGCCGCAACGCGGAGCGAGCCTCCGCCCGCCTGCGCCACGCGCTCCTGAACCTGGTCTGAGGACCGCGGAGCGCGAACAGAGGGAACGGGCCCGCACGGAAGGGATGTGCGGGCCCTCCACCCCGGAGCCGAAGGGGTCTCCCGGACCCGGCCCCGGACGCCTGGAGCCGGACGCGTCTCCCGGACCCCCGGAATTGCGGAGCCGTACGTGTCTTCCGGACCCCGGAACCGGCCACGTCCCCTGGGGCGGGATCACCTGAGATCTCCGTCCCAGGGTCGACAACCGGTCTCCCGGGCACGGGCTCGACGGAGCCCGTACCGATGACACCCCGGCTGCCGATGACACCCCGGCTACCGATGAGACCCCGGCCCGGACCGACGACACTTCGGCCGGACTGATGACGGCGAAGGGGCGGCCCGTTCTCCCGGGCCGCCCCTTCGCCGTATCTCCGCGCTTCCCCAGAGCCGGGGCCGCGTCACGTGGATCTCACGGATCTCCTCACGCGGAGATCACTCCCCGGTCACCCGATCTCGGCGGTGCGGGCCTCGATGAAGGGCAGCATGCGTTCCGCCTCCGCGAGAACTGCTTCGGGATCGGCCAGCGGCCGGAACGGTGAGACGAGCACGGCGCCGTCCTTCACCGTCCAGACGCCGCGGACGAAGCCGTCCACAAGGAAGACCGGAACGCCGCCCGACGCCGCCGGGGCGATGCGCCGGCGATCATCCTCGCTGATGATCCGTCTCCGGTCCCGGTGGGCGAGCACAGCATTGTCGAAGGCGGGCAGGAACCGCACCGGGGCCGGCAACTCGGGATCCGCCAGCGTCGCCTCGGGCACGTCGAACAGTTCCTTGCCGTCCTCGTTCCGGTAGACGCGCAGGCGGGACCGGAGCCCTTCGACCACCTCGCGCAGGCGCGTCACACCGGCCCAGGCCTGCACGTCCATGACGCTCGCCGGGCCGAACGCCGCCAGGTAGCGCACGACCATCGTCTCAAGCCGCCGTTGCGGGGCCATGGGGACGCCCGTCCACTCCTCCGCGAGGGCCACCTCGATCGTGGAGCGGTTCCTCCACTTCCCCCAGACACCGGCCGCCGGGCCGTGGACGAGCGGCTCCAGGATTTCCACGGCGTCGGCGAGCCGGCCCGCACGGCGTCCGGGGAACCGCTCCGCGAGCAGCCGGCCGAGTTCGCGCCGGGTCAGCATCCGGCCGGTGAGTATCTCCCGGCCGATCCGTGCCAGCTCGCCGAGGTCGAGCCCTTCGATCTCCCGCGCGTAGTAGGCATGCCTGAGGGCGACGCTGACGACGGGCTCGACCGCGGGCCGCAGCCAGGCGAAGTCACGGGGACGCATCAGATGCACGGTCCTGCGGATCGAGGTGGAGCGGATCACGCTGCGGTCGTGGATCAGCGTGTCCAGGTGCTCGTGCCGGAAGCCGTCGATGCGCGTCCACAGCCCGACGTACGGCCAGTTGGGCTCCTGCCCCTGGACGGCGACCAGGTGCCGGATCACGTCCAGAGGTGCCCGAGGGGTACGGCTCAGCAGGAACTGTCGGTCGAGGAGCGTCCGGTTGAGGGTGCGCTGGGAAACGATCAATGCTCCGCCCTCACGGGACCGCTGGCGGCGTTTCGCCCGATGGCCTGGGTGAGGAGGTCCTGGCCCACCTTAGGAGCCGATCGGCGAGACGCCGGCCGGCGAGTCGGGCCGGGACGGGTCACCGGTGAGGAAAGTCATGACGAACCCCATCTTTTTGGAACGGAACGTTCAGACCCCAGATTATCAGAACGGAACGTTTCATTCCACAACTTGGGACAGCCTGTACTCTCAACCGATCGTTGTGGATCCGGTATCAGGGGCGTACGGAAACGGAACGGCTACCAGCGCGACGGGGAAGAGCCATGCGGCCGGTCGTCAGACGATCGCCCGGTTGTCGGCCGGTTGGCCACCCGCCCGGCTGGCGACCGGGTGGTGCCGCTCAGCTGGCGAGGGGCTCCTCCGCGAGATCGTCGGAGCCGTCGGGGTCCTCGTCGGCGAAGCCGGGCACCCAGCGGATGACCTCGTCACGGAAACGGGCGGTGGCCCCGAGCTGGCAGAGCACGCCGACCCCGGCCGCGTGCACCCGGTGGATGAGGACGTAGGAGACCGGCAGGTTGAGCTGGCGCACCACGTTGCCGGGACGCAGGTCGGTGGCCGTGGCGGCCTGCTCCTGCAGCCATTCGCGGCTGAAGGTGAACTCCTCCACCGCGGTCGGCTCGACGTAGGGGGCGAGGAAGGCCCGCAGGGCTTCGGGGTCCACCTCGATGTGGGGCCGGATGAATCCCTCGTCGCGCAGACCCTGGATCACGGTCTCCATGTCACCCTGGTTGAAGATCCGGGTGAGCATGCCGAAGACCGGCGGGTATCCGTCGGGCAGCCGGTTGACCGCGCCGAAGTCGAGCACGCACAGCCGCCCGTCCTCGGTGATCCGGAAGTTTCCCGGATGCGGGTCGGCGTGGAGCATGCCCACCCGGGACGGGGAACAGAACAGGAACCGGACGAACTGCAGACCGGCACGGTCGCGCTCCTCCTGGGTCCCCTCGGAGATGATCCGCGAGAGGGGGACGCCGTCCACCCACTCGGAGACGAGCACCTGCTCGTTGGCCGCGACGACGTCCGGGACGAGGAAGTCGGGGTCGTCCTTGAACTCCAGCGCGAAGGCGTGCTGGGCCTCGGCCTCCCGCAGGTAGTCGAGCTCCTCGACGATCCGCTCGCGCAGCTCCGCGAGCACGGGCTTGATGTCGAGGCCCGGCAGCAGCACCGCGAAGAGCTTGCCGAGACGGGCGAGCTGGTTGAAGTCGGATATCAGGGCCTTGCCGGCCCCCGGGTACTGGATCTTGACCGCGACCGTGCGCCCGTCGTGCCAGACGGCCTTGTGCACCTGCCCGATCGAGGCGGCGGCGGTCGGCTGGTCCTCGAACGACCGGAAGTGCTCGCGCCAGTCGTCTCCCAGCTGCTCGGCGAGCACCTTGTGCACGGTCTTGGCGGGCAGCGGCGGGGCCGCGTCCTGGAGCTTGGTGAGAGTGGCCCGGTAGGGTCCGACGATCTCCTGGGGGAGGGCGGCCTCGAAGATGGACAACGCCTGGCCGAGCTTCATCGCCCCGCCCTTGAGCTCGCCGAGGACCTTGAAGATCTGCTCGGCCGTGCGTTCCTGAATCTCCTGGGCGACGAGTTCGGCGGATCTCCCCCCGATGCGCTTGCCCAGGCCCAGGGCGGTGCGTCCGGCGAACCCGATGGGCAGGGCGGCCAGCTTGGCGGAGCGCGTGACTGCGCGGCGCGGAAGGTCACTCACCTTGGTTCGCGGCATGCCCCCGTCAGCGAGACGCCGCTCCCTCCCTTCGTCATGATGGTTCTGGTGTCTGTCAACGGCAGGTTCTGGTGTCTGTCAACGGCAGGTTCTGGTGTCTGTCAACGGCAGGTAGCCGACGCGCCCATTGTCAGTGAGCCGAACTCGTTTCGGAAGCAACGACATTGAGGATGAACGCTCCAAGGGGTCTTCTTCCATCTCCAATCAGGCAATATATCTATTGTGCCGTTGGTCACAGTTGCTCCATGGCCGTCGATCAGAGCAAGCGCATGACCGGTCGCCATGGCCGCGACCAGGGCGGATAACGCCGCCCCGCAGGCGATCTCGCCCGCGGGGAAGCCGCCCAGCCGGGCGCTGACGACCGGCCAGCCGGGATCCCGATCGCGCCGGGCGAGATCGAGGCACTGCAGGCACGCACTCCGCCCCGGCAGCACCAGCGGGCCGACCGAGCCGGAACCCTCGAAGGCACTCACCAGAAGGTGCGGGATCTCCCAGGCGGCCAGTTCCCGCACCAGCAACCCGTCCAGCGCCTCCACCGGAGCGAGCACCACCAGGTCGGGACGGCGGGACCCGTCCGCCAGGTGCGCCGCGTTCTCCCCCGTCCACGCGGTGATCGCGGGCGCCAGCCTGCGGGCCACGGCCACGGCGCCGTCCTGCCTGCTCATCCCCAGCTCGGACGGGGTCAGCCCGCCGGGCGCGAGGTCGCGCGGGCGGGCCGTACCGGGGTCGATCACGCAGATCCGCCCCACCCCGGAGGCGGCGAGGAGAGCGACGAGCTGCGCGCCCACCCGGCCCGCGCCGTACACCCGGACCTGGGCGGCGCGCCTGCGCTCAAGGGCGGCGAACCCGCCGTCGGTGACGCCTGCGGGCAGCGAGAGGGCGTCGAGATCGGGCTGGAGCCGATCACGCTCGGCCAGGGTGAGGGCCCGCAGCGGGTGCGGGGGCACCCCGGCGTCGTCCACGACACCCTGACCGACCAGCATGTCGATCAGCAGGCGTCCCTGTCTCTCGCCGATCCCGGCATCGGCGGCGGCGGTCAGCGCCCCGGCGAGGTCCCGCGTGCCGTCGAGGCTCTCGATCCACCGGCGGACCCCCGGCACGAGATCGGTCAGCACGACCGCGCGGTGCGGATGCGTGCCGAACTGCAGAGTCCGCTCGTCGCGGTGGATGCGCCGGAGCGCGGGCTTGAGCCGTGGCCTCATGGGGTCGCCTCTCTCCAGGGCGTCCCGGCGGGACCGCCGGAACGTGCCGTCCGCAGGAGGTGTCAGCGTGTCACGCCGCCGCACGGCTCCGGCCCGGCCTTTCCCGTCCTGTGGATAACTCCAGGCGCCCGGACGCGACTGTGGATTCCGGCCCCGAACCCTGGATTCCGGCGCCGGGCGCACGTTGTCCCCGTCCACTACGCTCCCGGCATGAGCGAGCTCTTGGTGGACCGGCGGGACGACGGCGTCGTGGTGCTCACCCTGAACCGTCCCGAACGGCGCAACCCGATGACCGACGCGATGACCGAGCAGTGGCGGCAGACCATCGCCGGACTGCGCCAGGACCGCGACGTGCGGTGCGTCGTCGTCACCGGTGCGGGGAACGCCTTCTCCTCCGGGGGAGACCTCTCCTGGCTGGCGGAACGAGGCGCCGAGAGTGTGCCCGTGTTGCGTGACCGGATGCTGGGCTTCTACCGGACGTGGTTGTCGATCGCCGACCTGGAGGTGCCGACCATCGCCGCGGTCAACGGCGCCGCCGTCGGAGCCGGCCTGTGCTTCGCCCTCGCCTGCGACCTGGTCTACGCCGCCGAGGACGCCAAACTGCTGGTTCCCTTCACCTCTCTCGGCCTGCACCCGGGTATGGCGGCGACCTACCTGCTGCCCAGGGTCGCGGGAGTGGGCGTGGCCAGGGAGATGTTGCTGACCGGGCGGACGATGCTCGGCGCCGAGGCGGCCTCCGCGGGGCTCGTCACCCGGGCCTTTCCCCGCGAGACGCTGCTCGCCGAGGTAATGGAGATCGCCTCCAGGACCGCGGCCAACGCTCCGATCGCCACCCGTCTCACGAAGATCGCTCTCTCCGGAGGCGGGCACGCGGACCTGGAGGCCGCACTGCGCTGGGAATCCCTGGCCCAGCCGGTGACGATGACCTCCGACGACATGCGCGAAGGACTGGCCGCCCAGAGAGAACGGCGGGTTCCAAGATTCCGGAACTCATGAGACTGGTGATATCCAGGTTAATTCCATAACTCACGGTCATAGTGGATCGGTCTCGCTGAACAATCTACGAACGGGGATTGACCAGCAGGAACGTGTTCTGCCCTCTGGTGGGAATTCACCATTCTCGGCTACCGTGCATATGTGCCCCCCGAGACAGTCGAGGTCCGTCGAAGCTCTCGTCGCCGGCGGACCGTTTCGGCGTACCGCGATGGCGAGAAAACGATCGTGCTGCTCCCCGACGGGCTGAGCAGGACCGACGAGGAGCAATGGGTGCGCCGGATGCTCGACCGGCTCGCGGCCAAGGAGCAGCGAAGGCGCCCCTCCGACGAGGACCTGCTGGAGCGGGCCAACGACCTGTCGGCGCGCTATCTGGAGGGCAGAGCGCGACCGGCGAGCGTGCGATGGGTGGAGAACCAGCAGCACCGCTGGGGTTCGTGCACACCGGACCACGGCACCATCAGGATCTCCACCCGGCTGCGCGGCATGCCCGCCTGGGTGGTCGACTATGTGATCATGCATGAGCTCGTGCACCTGCTGGTGCCGAGTCACGGTCCCCGGTTCTGGGCGCTGGTGGAACACTATCCCAAGGCCGAGCGGGCACGCGGGTTCCTCGAAGGATTCTCCATGGCCTCCAACTGCGCCGCCGAGGAATGGTGACCGGACGGACGCCGGGTGAGGAGACGCGGCTGGCCGCGGTTCTCGTCATGCCCGCGATGGCCGGCGCTGCGCCCCCCGGCGTCGATCCCGGGGACTTCCTCGCGGCCATCGCCGAGGACACGTACGAACTGCTCGCCGGACTCGACTTCGTGACCCCCGTCCTGGTGACGGGCGTGCCGGAGCTGGAAGAGATCGTCTGGCCCGGGACGCCGGTCGTCGAGATCGATCCCGGACTGTCGGGCGGCGCCCTGACCGGGGCGGCGTTCACCGCGGTTTCCGAGGCGGTGCCGTACGGCCGGCAGCTGGTCCTGGTGAGCGGGGACGCGCCCGACCTGCCGCCCCTGCTGATCGGGAAGCTCTTCCGGGAGCTGGGACGTGCGAGCATCGCCGTCTGCCCGGCCGCGGGCGGCGGCGCCGTGGCGATAGCCGCCCACCTGCCCTATCCCGAATGGGCCGAGACGGGCTTCGACGACCCCGATCCGGTCCGATCCCTGCGCGCCTCGGCTCCCGGCCGCCGGATGGTCGCCACCGGCCCCGGCTGGCACCGCCTGCGCACCCCCGGTGACATCGGATGGCTCGATCCCGGCCTGGAAGGCTGGGACAACACCCGCGACCTCCTCGCCGCCGGCCGCGCCTAGCGGTACGGCGCGCCGCCGTTCCCCCGCCGCCAGGGGTCTCCTCGCCCGGCGGCCGTGCCCTCCCGGCTCAAGGCAGCTCGGGTGCGGAGCCTCCGACCAGGTGGAGCGCGTCCTGATACCCTCCACCGGCGTCGATCCGGGTGAGGTCACCGACCCTGCTGGTGGAGCAGGAAAGGCTCCAGTCGGCCCTGGGACCGATCTCCTGAAGACGCGCCTTCTTCTTGGGAGTGATCCCGCGCACCCGGCCAACCCGAAGCCGTCGCATGCTCGACATCCGCCAACCGCACCGCCGAATAACCGTCGAGGCGGATCTCCTCCGAAACGGTGTGCAGCAGGGCCCACTTCTCACCGACGCCGACGACGTAGCCGTCCAGCCGATCAGCGCGATCGATGCCCCGCCACACGCGGACGGGTTTCCCCGACCGTGCCGCTCGTTTCAGGTCTTTCAATCCTCTGCTCGTTTTCATGCGCAGAACTGTCCCGGCTTCCGGCCCCGGTTTCCACGGAATTTCCGAGCGCCGCGCCCCGGACGCGCGACAGCGACAGGGACAGGTCCGTAGCGGCAGCGGGGTGGGACGACGGCCTGCCGTACCGGCGCAGGAGAGAGTAGGACCGGAGCGGCGGGGTGGTGGTGTGCCGTTTCGGCGCCCGGCATCATCTCTGCTGAAATTCGATGATCGATGTCGAGAACCCGCCGGTGACTTCGACCCCTCTGTGACAAGCGATCCCGGGAGGAACCATGACGACCGCATTCCAGACAGTGACCTCGGCCGACGGCACCGCCATCGCCTTCGAAGCCGTGGGCGGAGGGCGGCCGGTGATCCTGGTGGGAGGCGCCTTCAACGACCGTTCCACCGTCTCTGGGCTGGCGGCCGCCCTGGCCCCCGACTTCACCGCGATCGCCTACGACCGCCGTGGGCGCGGTGACAGCGGTGACAACAGCGGTGCCAGCAGCGGTGTCAGCAGTGACAGCAGCGGTGGCGGCATCGCCGGTTACGCCGTCGAGCGGGAGGTCGAGGACATCGCCGCGCTGATCAAGCATGTGGGCGGGTCGGCTGCCGTGTTCGGGCACTCCTCCGGCGCGATCCTGGCCATCGAGGCGGCCCGGACGGGGCTGCCGATCGACGCTCTGGCGGTGTACGAACCGCCGTACGTGGTCGACGACAGCAGAGGGCGTCCCGGAGCCGACCTGGCCGAGCGGCTCCAGGCTCTGATCGGGCAGGGCCGCCGCGACGACGCGGTGGAGCTCTTCCTGACCGAGGCGGTGGACGTGCCCGCGGAGGCGGTCGCGGGCATGCGGAACGACCAGGTCTGGAGCTGGTTCACCGGGCTCGCCCACACGCTGCCCTACGATGTGGCGATCTGCGGCCCCGGAAACGTCCTGCCGGCCGATCGCCTGGCGTCGATCACGGTGCCGACACTCGCGATCGACGGCGGCCTCAGCCCCCGGTGGGCCCTCGCCGCCACCCGTGCCGTCGCCGACGCCGTCCCGGGCGCCCGCCACCTGACGCTCGAAGGCCAGGACCACGGAGTACTCCACCGGCCCGATGCGCTCCGCCCGGTCCTGCTGGACTTCCTCGCCTGACCCTCCGGCAGGGAGCCCCCCGGTCAGGCGGGCAGGCGCAGGTCGGCGAAGACGGCGCGGTGGTCGGTGCCGGGGACGGTGTGGACGCTGACCTCGTTCACACCCACCCTCTGGTCCACCACGACGTGGTCGATGGTGATGATCGGCGGGATGCTCTTGCCCGCCGGCCAGGTGGGGACGAGCCCCTGACCGACCCGGTCGGCGGCGTCCGCGTACCCCTGATCGAGGAAGCGCCGCATCACCGCGTGGTCGAGGCTGGCGTTGAAGTCCCCGGCGAGGATGCGGATCCTGTCGGGGGAGGGGGGCGGGAAGGCGCCGATGGCGGCCGTCCAGTCGTGCACCTGGCTGCCCAGCGGCGGGTAGGGATGCACATCGATGATCTCGATGGGCCTGGTGCCGGGAAGGTTGATCACGGCGGCGGGCATGTTGTGCCCGATGGGCCGGAACAGGTTCTCCAGCGGGGTCATCGGATGGCGGGCGTACAGCCCGCTGCCGCCGGCGCTCCACTCGTCCTGGAGCACCCGGTACGGCAACAGCTCGCCGATGCCCGCCGCGTCCAGCGACTCCACCATCCCCGGGGTGAGTTCCTGCGTGCTCAGCACATCCGGCTTCAGCCGTTTGACGAGGTCCATGACGGCGGCGGGCTCGGCGTGGCCGAACAACATGTTGAGGGTGAGCACGCGCAGAGGGGTGCCGGTACCGGTCTCGGCCGAGCCGACGGCCCTGGGGAGCACGCTGAAACCGAGCACGGCCGTGGTGACCAGCGCGATGGCGGTGGCCGCACGGTTACGGGCGAGCGCGCCGACGAGTACGGGTACCACCGAGCCCGCCGCCGCGTACGGCGTCGCGGTCATGATCTGGGTGGGGAGCGAGCCGCGCTCCAGCCCGCAGACCCTGGCCACCGCCCAGGCGGCGAACGGCGCGACCGCGGCCCAGGCCAGAGCCTTGGGAACGCGCCAACGCCGACGGGACGGCGTCACGATCGTTCCGCCGATGTCGCTGCCGGACGCGATATCCACATTCACACTGCCCCGCTTCACTCACCTGCGTCTATGGGAACGACCCTAATCAGAGGCTCGTGAGGCACGGATAAAACGGTCCAGGAACATCCGGTGAAACGGTCCGGGAGCATCGGCTACCCTCCGGAGCGCAGGACGTCCCGCGCGCGGCGGGCGAGCCTGCGGGTGGCCTCGTCGGTCGGGCCGGGGATCTCGTCCACCGGGAACCAGCGCAGGTCCAGAGACTCCTCGCTGATCACCGCCTCGGCCCCGGCGGAGGCGACCGCACCGTACTCGACGTCGAGATGGTGGCTGAACGGCGGATGACACCAGACGCGATGCCTGTCCAGCGCCAGCGGACCGGGCAGGAGCCGCAGCCCCGGGATGCCCGACTCCTCGGTCGCCTCCCGCAGCGCCACACCCTCCAGCGAGAGGTCGCCGGTCTCGCAGTGGCCGCCCATCGGGAGCCACATCCTGGCCTTGCCGTGCAGCGTCAGCAGCACCCGCTCGCCGTCGTGGGACAGCACCGCCGTGGTGGCCGTCAGATGGCCGGGGACGCACTCGCGGTACATCCCGTCCTCGTGGGCGTGCAGGTGTTCCAGGAACTCCTTGCGCAGCAGCTCCTCCTCGGCGGTGGGCGCGGCCCACCGCCCGAGCACCGCCCGGGCGTCCGAGTGCAGGCGGACGCGGCCTCCTTCGCCGGTCACGTCCGCGCCGCCGTGTCCGTCGGCTCGCTCACTCACGAGCCGCCGTTCTCCTTGCCGCCGCCCTTGTCGCCGTCCTTGCCGTCCTCCTCGCCCTCGTCGCCCGGCTCACGGAGGGAGGCCTCCAGCCCGGACAGGTCGAACTCGGGCTCGCCCCGGACGAAGCGCTCCGGGTCGTCGAGGTCGTCGGCGGTCGGCATCAGGTCGGGGTGGTTCCAGACCGCGTCCCGGCCGTCGACGCCCCGGTCGGCCTCCAGGGCCCGCCACAGGGCGGCCGCCTCGCGCAGGCGGCGCGGGCGCAGTTCGAGGCCGACGAGGGTGGCGAAGGTCTGCTCGGCGGGGCCACCGCTCGCGCGGCGGCGCCGTACCGTCTCGCCCAGGGCCGCCGAGGAGGGCAGCTTGCCGTCGGCGGCGCCGGACACGACGGTGCCGACCCAGCCCTCGACCAGGGCGAGCGCCGTCTCCAGACGGGACAGGGCGGCCTTCTGCCGCTCGGTCTCCTCGGGCTTGAGCAGGGCTCCGCCGCTCAGGACCTGCTGGAGCTGCTCGGGGTTGTTGATGTCGAGCCCGCGCAGCTGCTCCTCCAGGGCGGAGACGTCCACGGTGATGCCCCGGGCGTACTCTTCCACGGCGCCGAGCAGGTGCGCCCGCAACCACGGCACGTGCTGGAACAGCCGGTGATGGGCCGCCTCCCGCAGGGCGAGGTACAGGCGGATCTCGTCGGCCGGCGTCTCCAGCCCCTGGCTGAACGCGGCGACTCCGCCGGGCAGCAGGGCGGCGTCGGCCGACAGCGGCAGGCCGATGTCGGTGGAGCCGACCACCTCACGGGCGAGCGAACCGAGGGCCTGGCCGATCTGCTGGCCGACCATCATGCTGCCCATCTGCTTCATCATGCCCATCAGCGGTCCGGCCATGGCCTGGGCCTCCGCGGGCAGGCCCGCGGCGCCGAGAGTGCCGCCCATGGTCTCGACCATGCGGGCGGCCACCGGGTCGCAGAGCTGCCGCCAGACGGGAACGGTCTTCTCGATCCATTCCGACCGGCTCCACGCCTGGGGGTTTCCCACCCCGCTGGGGAGCACGGTGGCCTCGTTGAGCCACAGGTCGGCGAGGTTAAGGGCGTCCACGATCTGGCGCCGCTCGCCTTCCATGACGCTCGGGTCGCCCTCGGCGGCCACGGAGTGCCGTGCGATGTTCTTCGCCATGTCCCAGTTGACGGGACCGGAACCCTGAGGAGCGGACAGCATGTCGGCGAACTGGCGCATGGCTGCCGCGATCTGCTCAGGATTGCCGAACATGGCGAACGGGTTCTCGTTGGGGTCGTTTTCCCGACCTGGCAAGTCAGTCACCGCTCTACCTCATGCAGGATGGAGGAGTCCACATCCGCCACGTTATCCGTCGGACGGCGGATCAGTGCAAAGTGAGGACCTGGTGCCTACCTCGAAACGCCTCCGGCCACCGGTCGTCGCCGTCACCGGCGCGGCCTCGGGCATCGGCCGCGCGTTCCTTACGAAGGTCGCCTCGTCTGCGGATTTCCGCAGAGTGGTGGCCATCGACGACCAGCGCGGTGACGTGCCCGACGTCACCTGGCGGGTGCTCGACGTCCGGGATCCGCTCTTGGCGAACCGGATATCCGACATCGACGTCCTCGTTCATCTGGCGGGCGACTACACGCTCGGCTCCGACCCGGGGGAGCGGCGTGCCTACAACCTCCGGGCCGCCCAGACGGTGCTCACCGCCTGCGCCGCCGCCCGGGTGCGCCGCGTCGTGCTGGTCACCAGCGCCATGGTGTACGGCGCGGCGCCCGACAACGAGGTCCCCCTGCCGGAGGACTCCGCGGTGGCGGCCGAGCTCGACACCGGGATCGTCGGCGACTACCTGGAGATCGAGGCACTGGTCCGGCGCTCGCTCCGCAGCCATCCCGGCCTGGAGGTGACCGTGCTGCGCCCGGCCGTCCTGGCCGGCCCCGGCGTGGACAGCGTGGTCACCCGGCACTTCGAGGCGCCGAGGCTGCTCACCGTGAAGGGGTGCAACCCCCGCTGGCAGTTCTGCCACATCGACGATCTGGTCTCCGCACTGGAGCTGGCCGCGCTCGGCACGGTCTCCGGCGTGGTCGCGGTGGGCAGCGAGGGATGGCTGGAGCAGGAGCAGGTGGAGGAGATCTCCGGGCTGCGCCGGTTCGAGCTGCCCGCCGGGCTGACCTTCGGCACCGCCCAGCGCCTGCACCGCCTGGGCGTCACCCCGGCCCCGGCCACCGACCTGCACTACGTCGTGTATCCGTGGGTGGTCGACTGCGCCGCGCTGCGCGCGGCGGGCTGGAAACCGCAGTGGACCAACGAGGCCGCGTTCACCCAGCTCCTGGAGCTGCGTGAGGGCAAGCACGCCGTCGTCGGGCGCCGCCTGTCCGGCAAGGAGGCCACGCTCACCGCCGCCGGCGCCACCGTGGCGGTCCTCGGCACCGCCGCGATCGTCCGCGTCGCCCGCAAGAAGCGCCGTTCCTAGGCGCCGTTCCCAGGCGCTCCCAGGCGTTCCCGGGCGTTCCCGGGCTTCGTGCCCGTTGTCCCGGGCCCCGTCCGGCCGGCGCATGCGGCGCATCCGGCGGGGCCCGACCGCGTTTGCTCCGGGGCGGTAGTCTTTCGGCGTGGATGTCATCCGGTTGCTGGGCATTCGTGACGAGACGCTCTCCGTGGACGAGGTGCTCGCCGCGGTGGGCGATCACGCCGCGGGAGGGACCGCGGTCTTCATCGGTACGGTCCGCGATCAGGACCACGGGAAGCCGGTCACCCGGTTGTCCTACTCTGCGCACCCCAGCGCCGAGGCGGAGCTGCGCAGAGTGGCCGAGAAGGTCGCCGGTGACTTCCCGGTCACCGCCCTGGCCGCGGTGCACCGCGTCGGCGACCTGGAGCTGGGTGACATCGCGGTCATCGTCGCGGTCGCCTGCCCCCACCGGGGAGAGGCGTTCGCCGCCTCCCGGCGGCTGATCGACGACCTCAAGAGCGAGGTCCCGATCTGGAAGAACCAGGTCTTCACCGACGGCTCGACCGAATGGGTGGGGGCCTGCGAGTGACGCCCGGAGCGCCGTGCCGCCGTCCGTCCCCCATCGTCATCACCGCATAGGCTTCCTTTCATGTCCCGACGTGCGCTGACCCTGATGGCAGCCGGTTTTCTCACCCTCGGCCTGGGTGTCGCCGGCACCGTGCTGCCGGTGCCGTACGTCGTGCTGAGTCCCGGGCCGACGGAGAACACCATCGGCGACGTCGAGGGCAAGCCGGTGATCAGCATCACGGGACGCCAGACCTACCCGACCGACGGCAAGCTCAGCCTCGTCACGGTGGCCTACCAGGGCGGGCCCGGCACCAGGATCGACCTGTTCACCGCGTTGCGGGGGTGGGTCGATCCGGCCATCGCGGTCGTGCCCGAGGAGACCATCTTCCCGCCGACGACCACCGCCGAGCAGGTCGAGGAGCGCAACACCCAGGAGATGACCAACTCCCAGGACGACGCGACCGCCGCGGCGCTCACGGAACTGAAGATCGACTACACCGCGCTCGTGGTCGTGGCGGGCACCGAGAAGGGCTTTCCGGCGCACGGGAAGTTCACGCAGGGGGATGAGATCGTCTCGGTCGACGGGGTCCCCGTCACCGATCGCAGGATGATCGCGTCGACCGTCCAGAAGCACAAGGTGGGGGAGCAGGTCACCTTCGTCGTCAAACGAGGCGGGAAGGACGTGACCGTGACCGTCCCGACCGTCGCCGCCGAGGAGGGCGGCGCACCCGTCGTCGGCATCACCATGGGAATCCGGTACAAGTTCCCGTTCGACGTGGACATCAGCGTCGGCGACGTCGGCGGGCCGAGCGCGGGGATGATGTTCTCCCTCGGCATCATGGACAAGCTCACCCCCGGCTCGATGACCGGGGGCAAGTCCATCGCCGGGACCGGGACGATCACTCCTGACGGTGTGGTCGGTTCCATCGGCGGCATCCAGCAGAAGATGGTGGGCGCCCGCGAGGCCGGAGCAACGATCTTCCTCACCCCCGCCGAGAACTGTGCCGAAGCGCTCGCCGCCGCGCCCGACGGGCTCACGCTGGTCAAAGTGAAGACGCTCCACGAGGCCGTCCAGGCGCTCGGCGTGGTGCGCACCGGCTCGGGCACCCTGCCGAGCTGCTCGACGGACTGAGCCGGGTTGGGACGGACCGGGGGCGGGCACTGATCCGGCTCGCGGTGCGTTAGCCGTACTGGACCTGAAAAACCGCGGGATGTCGCGGCCGAGCCGTGTAGGGCGGCTAAGCGCGGCGAGACCCTCGTCGGTGTAGGTTGCCAGACACAGACCGTGCTCATACGACAAGGGGTTGGCCTTGAGTATCCGACCCGGAGCCGGTAGGGCGCGCCTGCCCCGCCGGCCGCGACTGCTGCTTCCCGTCGCGATCGCCCTGATTGCGATCGTGGCGTTCTTCTTCCTCTTCGCCGGCATCTTCACCGACTACCTCTGGTACGACTCGGTGGACTACACCTCGGTGTTCTCCGGCGTGATCGTCACCCAGATCCTGCTCTTCGTGGTGGGTGCGGTGCTGATGGTCGGCATCGTGGGCGGCAACACGCTGCTCGCCTACCGGATGCCGCCGATGCTGACACCCGAGAGGTTCAGCGGCGGCGTCAGCGGCGCCGACCGCTACCGGATGGCGCTCGACCCGCACCGCAAGATGATCTTCCTGATCGGTGTCGCGGTGCTCGCGCTGTTCGCGGGATCGTCGCTCGCCGGGCAGTGGAAGACCTGGCTGGAGTTCGTCAACGCCGTGCCGTTCGGCGAGGTGGACGTCCAGTTCAAGGAAGACATCTCGTTCTTCATGTTCACCCTGCCGTTCATCCGGATGGTGCTGAACTTCCTGTTCACCGCGGTGGTGCTCTCCGCGGTGATGGCCACGATCGTGCACTACCTGTACGGCGGGTTCAGCCTCCAGTCGCCGGGCGTGCGCGCCTCGCGCGCGGCGCGGGTGCACCTGTCGGCGCTGCTCGGCATCTTCGTGCTGCTCAAGGCGGTCGCCTACTGGTACGACCGGTACGGCCTGGTCTTCTCCGACCGCGGTTTCGTGCACGGTGCCTCGTACACCGACGTCAACGCGGTGCTGCCGGCCAAGACCATCCTGATGTTCATCGCTCTGATCTGCGCGGCGCTGTTCTTCGCGGGGATCGTACGGCCCGGCGGCATGCTGCCCGGCGTCGCCTTCGGCCTCCTGGTGCTCTCGGCCATCCTGATCGGCGGGGTCTACCCGGCCCTGGTCCAGCAGTTCCAGGTCAAGCCGAACGAGCAGGCGCGGGAGCGGGAGTTCATCGACCGCAACATCCAGGCCACGAGAAAGGCCTACGGCGTCGAGAGCTCCGAGGTCATCCCCTACAACGCGCAGGGCAACGCGGACAACGCCAACGTCAGCGCCGACACCTCGATCTCCGGTGTGCGCCTGCTCGACCCGAACCTGGTCGGCCAGACGTACCAGCAGAAGCAGCGGATCCGCGGCTTCTACGACTTCCCGGAGAAGCTCGACGTCGACCGTTATCCCGACCCGAGCACCGGCACGATGCGCGACACCGTGGTGGCCGTGCGAGAACTCACCGGTCCGCCGGCGGAGCAGAACAACTGGATCAACCGCCATCTGGTCTACACCCACGGGTACGGCTTCGTGGCGGCGCCCGGCAACAAGGTCGACGCCGAGGGCCTGCCCGACTTCACAGCCAAGGACATGCCGGTCACCGGCCCGCTGGTCGATCAGACCAAGCTGACCGAGCCGCGGATCTACTTCGGTGAGCACCCGCTCTCGGCCGAGTACTCCATCGTGGGGGGCGGCAGGGAACAGGAGCTCGACTACCCCTTCTCCACCAGCACCGGCGCGGGCAGCGGACAGAAGAACACCACCTACACCGGCAAGGGCGGAGTTCCGGTCGGCTCGTTCTTCAACCGCATGCTCTACGCGGCCAAGTACGGCGAGATCAATCTGCTGCTCTCGGGAGACATCACCGACAAGTCCAAGATCCTGTACGAGCGTGACCCGGCCCGGCGCATCGCCAAGGTCGCGCCGTTCCTGAGCCTGGACAACAACCCCTATCCGGCCATCGTCAACGGCCGGGTGGTCTGGATCGTCGACGCCTACACCACGTCCAACGCCTATCCCTACTCCCAGAGCAAGAGCCTGGACGCGATGACGCGGGACACGGTCACCGATCCGCGACTGGTGGTGCAGCAGCCGCGCGACCAGATCAACTACATGCGCAACTCGGTCAAGGCCGTGGTGGACGCCTACGACGGCACCGTGAACCTCTACGCCTGGGAGGAGAACGACCCGATCCTGCGGACCTGGACCAACGCCTTCCCCGGCGTCATCAAGCCGAAGGCGGAGATGTCCAAGGAGCTCGAGCAGCACCTGCGCTACCCCGAGGCGCTGTTCAAGGTCCAGCGTGACGTCCTGTCCCGCTACCACATCACCAACGCGGACGCTTTCTACAGCGGGCAGGACTTCTGGAACGTCCCCAACGACCCGTCGGCGGGTGAGGTCAAGCAGCCGCCGTACTACCTGTCGGTCAAGATGCCCGGGACGACGCAGCCGTCGTTCTCGCTGACCACCACGTTCGTGCCGCGCCAGGGCCCCAACCTGGCGGCGTTCATGGCGGTGAACGCCACCCCGGGAGCCGACTACGGGAAGCTGCGTATCCTGCGGATGCCGTCCAACACCACGATTCCGGGTCCGGGACAGGTGCAGAACAACTTCCAGAACAAGTTCTCCGGTGAGCTCAACCTGCTCGGTCTGGGCCAGGCGAAGGTCCGTTACGGAAACCTGCTGACCCTGCCATTCGCCGGAGGCCTGGTCTACGTCGAACCGGTCTACGTGGAGATCGCCGGCGGTTCCGGCCAGGAGCCGTATCCGATCCTGCGCCGGGTGCTGGTCGGCTTCGGAAGCAAGGTCGGCTCGGGCAACACCCTTGAGGAGGCCCTGAAGCAGGTCTTCGGCGAGGGCACGACTCAGCAGCCCCCCGGTGAGGACCAGCCGGATACGACGGGTGACCAGCCGGAGACGCCCGACCAGCCGGCTCTGTCCGGAACCGAACTGGCCAAGACGATCGAGGAGGCCCAGGCGGCGTACGAGAAGGCGAAGCGGGCTCTGGCAGCCAACCCGCCGAACTGGACGGAGTACGGCCAGGCCCAGGCGGAACTCGACGCGGCGCTGAGGAAGCTGGGCGGAGCCCTTCCGGCCTCGGTCGCCACGGCGACGCCGGCTCCCACGGCCACACCGGCTCCCAGCGGGACGCCGTCGCCGTCCGCGACGCCCGCACCGTCCCCGTCCCCGTCCCCGTCGCCGTCGCCGACGTCGTAGGAGGTCGCAGGGGGCCGCAGGAGATTCGCGGGGCGTCCACCGGACGCCCCGCGCGTCAATCGATTCGCATCTGCTCTCCAGGCCCTGTAGTGTTGGGGACACACCGACGCGGGGTGGAGCAGTTCGGTAGCTCGCTGGGCTCATAACCCAGAGGTCGCAGGTTCAAATCCTGTCCCCGCTACCACGTCAGAGGCCCGGATCTCATCGAGATCCGGGCCTTCTGCTGTGAGTAGTCAACCTCCTGCGAGGAGTCGGTTTGCCTCCGGAGACGGGGGCGGGTAATGTGATGGCACACACCGACGCGGGGTGGAGCAGTTCGGTAGCTCGCTGGGCTCATAACCCAGAGGTCGCAGGTTCAAATCCTGTCCCCGCTACCACGTCAGAGGCCCGGATCTCATCGAGATCCGGGCCTCTGCTTTTTCCGGCTCCGGTGAAGGGGCGGTCAACAACCCGGTGCCGATGGAACGAGCACGTGAAGAAGGGGCGGTCGTCGGCGGTCGCTCCCTCCGTGAGGATCGCCGGAAGCTCCACGGAGTGCGCCGACAGGGGTTACATGATCCATGATTACATGATTACATGTCAGCGATGAGGTGCGCCCCAGGAAGGTGAACCGATGATCGTTGAGTACATCCGCTACCGCATTCCCGCCGAGCGCGCGGAGGAGTTCGAGGCCGCCTACCGTCGTGCCGCCGTCCCTCTGGCGAACGCCCCTCAGTGCGTGGACTACGAACTCACCCGGTGCGTGGACGAGCCCGCCTGCTACGTCCTGCGCATCACCTGGACCTCCGCCGAGGATCACCTGGGCGGCTTCCGGCAAGGCCCCGACTTCCCGGCCTTCCTCGCCGAGATCCGGCCCTACGTCGGCGACATCGAGGAGATGCGCCACTACGCGCCGACGGGAGTCCACGGCCGGGGCTCCTCGGTGCCGACGCTCTACGAGTGGGCCGGCGGAGCCGAGGCGTTCAACCGGCTCACCGAGACCTTCTACGCGAAGGTGCTGAAGGACGACCTGATCGGCCCGCTCTTCGCGCACATGGATCCCGGCCATCCCCGATACGTGGCCATGTGGCTCGGCGAGGTCTTCGGCGGCCCGGACCGCTACACCCGGGAGCGCGGGGGCTACCCGCACATGCTCTCCCAGCACCTCGGCAAGGGCATCAGCGAGCCGCAGCGCCGCCGCTGGGTGAATCTCCTCCTGGACGCCGCCGACGAGGTCGGCCTCCCCGGGGATCCGGAGTTCCGCGCGGCCTTCCTGGGCTACATCGAGTGGGGAACCCGCCTGGCTTTCGCCAACTCCCAGCCGGGTGCCACCCCGCCGAGGCAGGCCCCGGTGCCGCGCTGGGGCTGGGGCGTGGCGCCGCCGTACGTGCCCGAGGGCTGAGGTCTCACGCCCTGATCCGGCGGTGCCGAGGGACGAACCTCGGCTCGGTACGGCGGAGCAGCAGGCCTGCCTTGTAGCAGGCCCAGCCCATGAGGAAGGTGCTGAAGCCCCCCTGCCCGAGCCGTGACCACATCGACGCATCGACGGCTGCGAAAACCACGACGCCGAGCCAGAGCAGCCCGAAGACGCCCACAAGGGACGTCGCAGCCCAGTTCATCCCCCGCTGCCACATGCCTGAAGTCTTGCAGGTATGCCTTCAAGACCAGGTCAAAGCCGTGGAAGGTCTCATCGTGGGAGGGTACGGCTGGTGCCCGAACATCTCCGGACACGGGGGCCGTTTCCGGTAACTGCCCGGACTGACGTCTTCTCCAACCCGACCGGCTCCTCAGGGGCCCGTTCCAGGGAGGCCAGCAGGGCCGCCGCGGTGTGCGCGTCGGCCAGGATCCGGTTGACCTCTTCCTCGGTCGCCGGCAGTTGGCCCCGCTTGTTCAACTCCTCAGTGAGGAAAGTGAGCGGCGCCGGGTACCCCGCGGCCTCCGCGGCGACTGTCGCTCGCGCGGCGGTGAGGAGACGCAGGTAGTAGGTGCGGAGGGTCGCCTCTCGCATCCGCGCGCTCTCCAGATCGTCCAACAGGGAACGGGCGACTCGAAGAAGGTCGCCGGGATGATCGGCCTCCGCTGCGATGTGCGCGCGGATGTCGTCGAACTCCGAGCGAGTCATGGTGGTCACCTCCGTGGCAGGGCCAGAGTCTCGGCCCTTGTGCCTATTTCGTATCCAGACTCGATTGCGGATGGCTTGACGTCTGGTTGCCCGCGCCACCACCAGGTTTGGGACGCTTGGATGCCGGGGATGGTTGGCAAGTTGTCCTCGGGACTCTGGAGTCCTGCTAATGTTCTTGGTGCAGGGAGCGCCCCTGCCTCCCTCTCTCCAAACTTCCGACATTTCGGGCATGTTCGCACGATTGGACATGAACCGGATGGTGGAGTAAAGTAGAGGGGTTGCCTCGGAGACGGGGCAGTCGCAATCCGGATGGATGTGCTGGAACGGGTCAGATTGACACGAACCGGGCGGATCCGCTAGGATGGTGACACGGAATGGAAC
>NZ_BMQP01000009.1 GCF_014648175.1 Planobispora rosea | reverse complement strand
TCGCCCTGGCCGCCGCACTCATCTGCTACCGCAGACTCACCAAATGAGTCACCCTCTTAGTCACCGGAGTCACCGGACGCCGTCTGAGCGCCCGGTTGATGGGATACATCCGTTACAACCTGGTTCATCACAGGGAACGAACGATGGTGGGTGTTACCGTATGACATCAGCCCAGGTAGCCGTACCCTTACCGGTGCGATGCTGATATTTCGTGCTTTAGGACCGTTCCAGGCCTGCCACGGTGACGTGGTTCTCGACCTCGGCGGGCAACGTCAGATGGCGGTACTGGCCCGGCTTCTCGTGGCCAGGGGCCGCGCCGTCCCGGTGAGCGTGCTCATCGACGAGCTCTGGCCGGGCGAACCCCCGGCCCAGGCGCTGTCCACCATCCAGGGATACGTGTCCCGGCTGCGGCGCGCGCTGGAGCCGGGCCGCGCGCCGCGCAAGGAGGCGGAGGTCCTCGTCTCGGCGCCTCCGGGATACGCGCTGCGCGCCGAGACCGGCCAGGTCGACTGCTGGAGTTTCGAGAAGACGGTCAAGATGGAGGGCGACCCGGCCACGGTGTGGGAGCGCATGGACCAGGCGCTCTCCCTGTGGCGGGGGCCCGCGCTGGCCGAGTTCTCCGACCTGACGTGGGCGGTGACGGAGGCGGGCCGGCTGGAGGAGCTCCGGCTGACCGCGGTCGAGCGCCGCGCCGACGCCGGACTGGCGCTCGGCCACTCCGCGGCCCTGGTCGCGGATCTGGAGGCGCACGTCTCGGCCCACCCGCTCCGGGAGGAGGGCTGGCGGCTGCTCGCCCTCGCCCTGTACCGGGGCGGCAGGCAGGGCGACGCGCTGGGAGCGCTCCGGCGCGCCAGAACCGTGCTCCGCGACGAGCTGGGCCTAGACCTCGGCGCCACGCTCCAGCGGCTGGAGTCCGACATGCTGGTCCAGGCTCCCCACCTGGACCTGCCCAAGGAGCAGCCGGTCACCGCGCACCGGCCCGGCCCGCCGTCCCCGCCCGGCGTTCCCGCGCCGGGCGGGAACGCCGCGGGCTCCGCGACCCCGGCCCTGCGCGTCCTCGTGGTGGACGACCAGGCGCTGGTCCGCACCGGACTGCGCGTGGTGCTGGAGAGCGAACCGGGCTTCGAGCTCGCCGGCGAGGCCGGGGACGGCGAGCAGGCGATCGCGCTCGCCCGTGAGACCCGCCCCGACCTGGTGCTGATGGACATCCAGATGCCCAGGCTGGACGGGCTGACCGCCGCACGGCGGATCCTCGCCGAGGAGAACCCGCCGAAGGTGATCATGATGACCACGTTCGGCACCGACGACAACCTCTACTCGGCGCTGCGGGCCGGGGTGAGCGGCTTCGTGCTCAAGACCTCCGCCCCCGAGCAGCTCATCACCGCGATGCGGGCCGCGCAGGCCGGTGACGCGCTGATCGACCCCGCCGTCACCACCCGGCTCATCTCGGCCTTCGCCGGGCGCACCGACCCCGCGGCCCCGCCCGCGCTCGCCGGTCTCAGCGACGCCGAGCTGGACCTGCTCAAGCTGATCGCCCGGGGACTGACCAACCGGCAGATCTCGGCGACCCTCGCGGTGCCCGAGGAGGCCGTGGCCGCGTCGGTGAGCAAGCTCCTGGACCACCTGGGGCTGTTCGACCGCGCCCAGCTCGTCGTCGCGGCGTACGAGTCCGGCCTGGTCAACCCGGGCGACACGGGCAGATAGCGATGTACTCGCAGGCGGGGGGACGCCACCACACCGCTCCCGGCGGGGAGGCGGGGGCGCACGGGGCCGGCGGCACCGGCGGCACCCGCGGCATCGACGGCATCGACGGTTTCGACGGTTTCGACGGTCCCCGCCCGAGCGCGATGGCCGCGTTCCTCACCTCTCCCCCGGGGATCCTCGCCGCCGTCACGGCCCTCGCCTCCCTGCTGCTGGCCGTGTGGGGGTTCGTCGCCGGTCTCGGTCTGCCGCCCGGGTGGAACCTCGACATCCCGGCCACCCCCGACACCGCGGCGGGCGTGACCTTCCCCCTGGTGGGGATCTTCCTGCTGGCGCACGGCGCGCCCCGGGTCACCGGCTGGCTGATGTGCGCCGGCGGACTGGGCTGCGCGGTCAACATCTTCGCGACGTCGGCCACGCTGGCGGCCGGGGCCGCGGGCGACATGGCCGCCGCGGGATACCTGCGCTGGCTGATGTGCCTGGGCTGGGGGATCGGCGGCGTTCTGCTCGGCGTCATCATGCCGCTGTTCTCCCCCGACGGCCGGCTGCCGTCGCCGCGCTGGCGGCCGGTGCTCGCGCTGGCGATCGCCATGATCGTCATACAGACCGTCTATCAGCTCCTCCTCCCGTCGCCGCCTCCGGAACGCTCTCCCTGGCCCGAGCCGATCCCCAACCCGATCGGCGTCGAGGCGCTCGCCCCCTACGCCGCCGCCGGTCAGGCGGTCATGCAGTCGATTCTCGTGGGGCTCGTCGCGGTGGCCGTGGTCTCGCTGGTGGTGCGCTTCCGCCGGGCCGACGCGACCGGGCGGCGGCAGATCGCCTGGCCGGTGTCCGCCTTCGCCATCTACACCTTCTTCCTGGCCGGTGGGCAGGACTGGTGGCTGATGTCCACGTCGTGGACCGTCCTCACCGCCGTCGCGATCGCCTTCGCCGCCCTGCGCTACCGGCTGTACGGAATCGACACCGTGATCAGCCGCGCCTTCGTGGCCGCCGGTCTGATCGCCGCGGTCAGCGCGGTCTACTTCGGCGCGGGCGCCGTGGCCGGGCTGGTCCTGTCGGGCTACGACCGGATCGTCGGCCTGGCCGCCGCGCTGGTCGCCGGGGTGTTCTTCCAGCCGCTCCGCGTCCGGCTGCGGCGCCTGGTCGACCGGCTCATGTACGGCACGCACGGCGACCCGGCCGCCCTGGCCGCCCGGCTGACCCGGGAGGTCGGCGAGGCGGAGCCCGGCGGCGCCCTGGTCGCCGTCGCCGCCGTGATCCGTGACGGGCTCAGCGTCACCGGGGTCGTGGTCGAGGTGGACGGCCCGGAGGCCCGGAGGGTGGAGCTCGGCCTGCTGGGACCGGCCCCGCGCGTGGTCCCGCTGATCTGGCACGGCGAGCCGGTCGGCCGCCTGCTGCTGGGCTCCCCGGGACCGCGCAGGTTCGCCGCGGCCTACAACGACCGGCTGATCGCCGTGGTCACGCCGTACGCGGCCGACGTGGCGCACGCCATCCGGATGACCGCCGATCTGCAGCGCTCCCGCGAGCGCATCCTGACCGCCCGCGAGGAGGAACGCCGCCGTCTCCGCCGGGACCTGCACGACGGGCTCGGCCACGCGCTGACCGACATGGCGATGTCGATCAACATGGCCAAGATCAGTCTGCGCTCCGCCCCGGCCTCCGCCGACCGGCTCCTGCTCGGCCTGCGCGACGGGATGGACAACGTCAACCAGGAGATCAGGGAGCTGGTGTACGGCCTGCGCCCGCCGACCCTGGACGAGCTCGGCCTGGCGGGTGCCGTACGGGCACTGGCGGCCGAGAGCGGGCCGTCGGTGACGGTGGACACCGAGGGGAACCTGTCCGACCTGCCCGCGGCGGTCGAGGTGGCCGCCTACCGGATCGTCCAGGAGGCGCTCACCAACGTCCGCAAGCACGCCGGGGCCCGTTCCTCGGCGGTCTCACTGCGGCGGGAGGAGTCCGCGCTCACGGTCCGGATCACCGATGACGGGCGCGGGCTGCCCGAGGAGGCGCGGTCCGGGATCGGTCTGATCTCGATGCGCGAGCGGGCCTCCGAGCTGGGCGGGACCTGTGCGATCGGTCCGGCGGCCGGGGGCGGCACGGCCGTCGAGGCGGTCCTCCCGATCACGGGTTGTCCCTGAGGGGTTTCGGTTACGACAATTCCCGCGAATCCGGTGAACCTTTTGGGATGCTCAGGCTTCTAATCACCGGTATCGACCCCTTTTTGAGGAGAACTGTCGTGAAGTACTGGGCCCTGGCCGCGGGTGCCGCACTCGCCGTATCCGCCGCCCTGCCGGCACAGGCAGCCACCCCGGCACAGAGCCCGGCACAGAGCGGGGCTCCGGCACCGCTGACCGGCCAGGGCGTCTATCTGAGCTACGGGAACGACGTCCGGGTGCTGAAGAGCGACGGGCGTCCGGTCTGGGGCAGCCGCGCCGCCTCCTTCACCGGGCAGTTCTCCGCCTCCCCCGACGGCCGGAAGGTCGCCTGGATCGACGGGAAGGGACGCCTGCACGTCTCCAGCGCCACCGCAGGCAAGACCGTGGACAAGATCGTCGCCAGGGGCGCGGCCTACGGCGGCCCCTGCCTGACCCCCGCCTGGTCGGCCGACTCCCGGCGGATCGCCTTCCCCACCGCGGCGGCCGGAGGGTCCGGGAACCAGGAGCGCACCACCGTGGCCGCGGTCGGCGCCGACGGCAAGGGCCTGAGCACGCTCGGCACGACGCTCGGCCCCTGCCACCTCACCTGGTCGGCCGACGGCCGCGCCCTCGCCGGATACGCCGGGGACACGACCGGCGTGCACCTGCTGGCCACCGGTTCGCGCACCTCCACGCGGGTCCCCGGCATCAAGCTCGCCAACCACGTGGAGAGCCTCTCCCCCGACGGCCGCCGTGTCGTGGTGAACGCGATCGGCGCGAACGCGAACGCCGGGGACGGCTCCTGGCCGCTGTCCTTCACCCCGTCGATCCACGACACCCGGACCGGGAAGAAGATCACGATCCCGGTCAAGGGCAGGCTGCTCGGCGCCCGGTACCTGCGTGACGGCCGCCTGGTGGTCCGGGTCGCGGGCAAGCCCGGCAACACGCTGGTCGTCCTGGACTCCTCCGGGAAGACGCTGCAGCGCCTGAGCGAGAAGGCCGGTGTCAGGAACCTCGGCCTGCTCCAGATCCTCGGCTGATCCGGCACCACGTTCTTCGGGAGTCTCCGAGACTCCCCCGGGATTCCCGGGCTCTCCCGGGATTCCCGGGAGTTTCCGGGGGACGGATATCGGACCGCCTCCCGGGGGAGGAACCCCAGCGGATATCGTCCGGGCTCTCGGGAGGAACAACCCATGTGGTGGCGTGACGCCGTCGTCTACCAGGTCTACCTGCGCTCGTTCGCCGACTCCGACGGCGACGGCGTGGGCGATCTGGAGGGGCTCCGGGCCCGGCTGGGCTACCTGACCGAACTGGGCGTCGACGGGATCTGGCTCAACCCCTGCTACCCCTCCCCCGGCGCCGACCACGGCTACGACGTCGCCGACTACACCGACATCGACCCCCGCTACGGCGGCCTGCCCGCCTTCGACCGGCTGCTGGCCGAGGCCCACGCCCTGGGGCTGAAGGTCTTCATGGACCTGGTGCCCAACCACTGCTCGGTCGAGCACGCCTGGTTCAAGGAGGCGCTGGCCGGCGACCGGGCCGCGCGGGAGCGGTTCATCTTCCGGCCCGGCCGCGGCGACGAGCCGCCCAACAACTGGCGCTCCGTCTTCGGCGGCCCGGCCTGGACCCGGGTCGACGACGAGTGGTACCTGCACAGCTTCGACTCCGGCCAGCCCGACTTCAACTGGCGCAACCCCGAGGTCGCCGCCTACTTCGAGGACGTGCTGCGCTTCTGGTTCGACCGGGGCGTGGACGGCTTCCGCATCGACGTGGTGCACATGCTGTTCAAGCACGCCGACCTGCCCGACTGGCCGCACCATCCGGAGTACAACATCCTGGCGCAGAACCAGCCCGAGGTGCACGACGTGCTGCGCCGCTGGCGCAAGATCGCCGATGCCCGCGAGCGGATCCTCGTCGGCGAGATCTGGGTGCCCACGGTCGGCGACCTCGCGCTCTACCTGCGCCCCGACGAGCTCCAGCAGGCGTTCTACTTCGACCTGCTGGTCTGCCCCTGGGACGCCGCCCGTTTCCGCGCCTCCATCGAGCGAGGGCTGGAGCAGATCGTCTCCACCGGCGCGGTGATCACCTGGACGCTCGCCAACCACGACGTGCACCGGACGGTCAGCCGCTTCGGGCTGGTCTCCCGTACCGGCGGCCCGGACACCCGGCCGCGCGGCGTGGTGGACGTCGACCTGGGCGTACGGCGGGCGCGCGCCGCGACGATGCTGCTGCTGGCCCTGCCCGGCTCGGTCTACCTCTACCAGGGCGAGGAGGCCGGCCTGCCCGAGGTCCTCGACCTGCCCGACGAGCTCAGGCAGGATCCCACCTGGTTCCGCTCGGGCAAGCAGGAGCACGGCCGCGACGGCTGCCGGGTCCCGCTGCCGTGGACGTCCGCGGGACCGTCGTTCGGCTTCTCCCCCTCGTCGATCGCCTGGCTGCCGCAGCCCGACTGGTTCGGGGCGTTCGCGATCGAGGACCAGATGTCCCGCCCCGACTCGACCTGGACCCTGCACCGCGACGCCCTGCGGATGCGCCCGGCGTTCACCGGTCCGCTGGAGTGGCTGCCCTCCGGCCGCGAGGACGTGATCGTCTTCCGGCGGGGTGACATGGTCTGCGTGACCGTCTTCGGCGGCGACCCGTACCCGGTGGAATGGGGCACGCCCGCGCTCAGCTCCGCCCCCACCCACGCCGGGGTGGTGGCCGGGGCGAGCACCGCCTGGTTCCGCGTCTGACTCCCGCTCCCGGCGGGGAGACCGGGCGGCCGGATCAGGCCGCGCCCCGTCCGGCACGGGCGTCACCCTCTTCCCGGTCTCCCGTCCGGCGCGAATAGGGTTGGATCGTGGCTCAACTGCGAATCGCCCTTGCCCAGACCAACCCCGCGGTCGGCGACCTGGCGGCCAACACCGACAAGCTGATCGAGTGGACCCGGCGTGCCACCGGCCGGGGCGCGCACCTGGTGGTCTTCACCGAGATGTTCCTCACCGGCTACCCGGCCGAGGACCTGGTGCTGCGGAACTCGTTCGTGGAGGCGTCGATCGCGGCGGCCGAGGCCGCGGCCGGGCGGTTGGCCGAGGCCGGGCTCGGCGAGACCCCCGTCGTCGTCGGATACGTCGACCGGGCCAGGCTCGCCCCCCGGGTCGGACAGCCCAAGGGCGCCCCGCTCGACGCCGCGGCGCTGCTCCACCGGGGCCGGGTGGCCGTCAAGACCGCCAAGCACCACCTGCCGAACTACGGCGTCTTCGACGAGTACCGCTACTTCGTGCGCGGCGACCGATTGCCGATCTTCCGGCTGCACGGGGTGGACGTGGCCGTCGCCGTCTGCGAGGACCTGTGGCAGGACGGCGGGCCGGTGGCGGTGGCGGCCGAGGCCGGGGCCGGGCTGCTGGTCGTGCCGAACGCCTCGCCGTACGAGCGGGAGAAGGACGACGTGCGCCTGGCGCTGGTCTCCCGGCGGGCGCGGGAGGCGGGCTGCGCCCTCGCCTACGCCAACCAGGTCGGCGGGCAGGACGAGCTGGTCTTCGACGGTGACTCGATCATCGTCTCCGCCTCGGGCGAGCTGGTGGCGCGGGCCGCGCAGTTCACCGAGGAGCTGCTGGTGGCTGACCTGGAGCTGCCCGAGGCCTCCCCCGGCGGGCCCGGCACGTTCGAGGTGGACGCCGGGGACGGCACCGTCATCACGGTGGAGCGGGTGGAGCTGTCGGCCCGCCCGCTGGAACCGTACGAGCCGGAGCCCCCGGTGATCGCCGCGCACCTGGACGACACCGCCGAGGTCTACTCCGCGCTGGTCCTGGCGGTCCGCGACTACGTCGCCAAGAACGGCTTCCAGTCGGTCATCCTCGGCCTGTCCGGCGGCATCGACTCGGCCCTGACGGCGACGATCGCCTCCGACGCGATCGGCCCGGAGCGGGTCCACGCGGTGCTGATGCCCTCGGTCTACTCCTCCGAGCACTCGCTGGCCGACGCGCAGGAGCTGGTGAACCGGCAGGGGATCAACGCCCAGATCGTGCCGATCGCCGACATCGTCACCTCCTTCGAGAAGGACATCCACCTGACCGGGCTCGCGGCGGAGAACCTGCAGGCCCGGGTGCGCGGCATGATCCTGATGGGCCTGTCCAACCAGCACGGCCACCTGGTGCTGACCACCGGCAACAAGAGCGAGCTGGCCACCGGCTACTCCACCCTCTACGGCGACTCAGCGGGCGGCTTCGCGCCCATCAAGGACGTCCTGAAGACCCTGGTCTGGAAGCTCGCCCGCTGGCGCAACGCCCAGGTCGGCCTCTCCAGCCCGTTCCTGCGCGGCTTCCCGCGCCCGCCGATCCCGGAGAACTCCATCGAGAAGGAGCCCAGCGCCGAGCTCCGCCCCGACCAGCGCGACACCGACTCCCTGCCGGCGTACGACGTGCTGGACCGCCTCCTGGACGACTACGTCGAAAAGGACATGGGCTCCGCTGAGCTGATCGCCGCCGGCCACGACCCCGCCCTGGTCGCCCGGGTCATCCGCCTGGTCGACCTGGCCGAGTACAAGCGCCGCCAGTATCCCCCGGGCCCCAAGATCACCCCCAAGAACTTCGGCCGCGACCGCCGCCTGCCCATCACCAACCGCTGGCGCGAGACCACCCCCTGACGTCTCTTCGTATTCGTTTTACTGACAGAGGGTAATCGCCATACTCTCCCCTTCACAGTTCATGAGCAGCGGGGAGAGCGGATGGACGCGTTCCCCGGCGGAGAGCGGCCGGAGACGGCGATGCAGGAGCACCACCGCACTCCGCTCCCGCTCCCCGGGGTCTTGGGGCCTACACAGTCGATGACTGGCTGGCGCTCCCCGGGACCGGGGAGCGCATCGAGCTCGTCGACGGCAGCCTCGTCGTGAGCCCCGTTCCGGCCTGTGAACACGCGTTGTGCGCCCAGCGGCTGGTGCGCATCCTCGATCGTCAGCCCCGGCAACCGCAAGCGCGACTACCTCGTCAAGCCCGCCTCCTACGCCGCCGCCGGGGTCCCGGTGTTCATGCGGGTGGAGCTGCACGGCGAGGGCGTGATGCCCCTGGTGGAGGTGTTCGCCGGCGAGGAGGACCGGTCCGTCAGAGTGGCCGCCGCGCGGGCCGGGGAGCTGCTCTCCCTCAGGGAACCGTACGAGATCGTCTTCGACCCCGCCGTCCTCACCGGTCCGCGCCGCCGTTGATCAGTGGGGCAGGGCGCGGTCGAGGTAGGCGCGGAGCAGTTCCTTGGTCTCGGCGACGTAGTACGGGTCGCCCTCCGGGGACTC
Source organism: Planobispora rosea (assembly GCF_014648175.1). Classification (GTDB taxonomy): domain Bacteria; phylum Actinomycetota; class Actinomycetes; order Streptosporangiales; family Streptosporangiaceae; genus Planobispora; species Planobispora rosea. Next base: position 222,421 of record NZ_BMQP01000009.1, on the reverse strand, counting down.
GCGGAAGGCGAGCTTGAGCAGGGCGTCGGCGGCCTCGACGGCGACGGTCATCGGGCGGGTCAGGGCCGCCTGGTCGGCGGGCGAGATACGGCGGGCGAGATGGGCCGCCAGGGACTCGGCGACCACCCGGTTCTCGCGGAAGTCCACGACGGCGAAGCCCGGGACGGTGCGCTTCATCTCGACGTACTCGTCCACGACCAGGTCCACCATGGCCGGCCAGTGCGTCACGCCCTCCAGCCGCCGCTCGATCCCCGCCAGGAAGCGCTCCAGGTTGCGCCGGGCCAGGGCGTCGGCCAGGCCGCGCTTGTCGCGGAAGAAGTGGTAGATCGAGCCGATCGGCACCTCGGCGCGGGCCGCCACCGCACGGGTGCTCAGCGCCTCGTAGCCGCCCTCGTCGAGCAGGGCGGCGGCCGCGTCGAGCATCTGGTTCACCCGTTCCACGCTGCGCTGCTGGACCGGACTTCGGCGTACGGAGGATCCCACGGCCCCAATCATGCCGCGAGCAGCAGGGTGAGCCCGCCGAGGGTGTAGCAGACCATCAGGATCAGCAGCGGGATCTGCCCGGCGACCGCCCGCACCGGCGTGAACAGCCGCACCGAGCGGTCGTGGGCGGCGACCACGCCCGCGACGTGGCCGGCCACGATGGCCAGCACCTGGACGGAAGCGATCACACCGGGGCCCACGATCTCGGTGTCCACGGCCCGGTCCAGCCCGAAGGAGAGGACGGCCGCCCGCTGGCCCTCGACGACCAGGAGGGAGAAGTAGTGGGCGATCAGGTAGCCGACCGCGATCGGGATGAGCGAGTGGGCGAACAGGGCCGCCGTCCCGCCTCCGGCGGCCCGCGCGGCGCCTCCCGGGCCGCCGCCTCCGCCGATCCGTGCACCGTCGGCCGGGACGGCGGCACCGCCGATCAGTCCGGCCGCGCCGACGCACGCCCGGTAGAGCAGCGCCACGAGCAGGATCGCCGCGAGCAGGCCGAGGGTCCCGGTCGCGGTACGGCCCAGCGGCCCGGACTGCAGGGTGTTCACCCACCACGGCGCGCCGGAGAAGCCGTCGTAGCCGGTCGAGCCGAGCAGCACGCACACGGTGGCGACCAGGCCCGGGGCCGGGCGCAGGGCGTCGAGGCCGTCGAAGGGGTTGCGCAGGACGAGCCTGCCGTCGTCCCGGCGGCCCAGCGGGGACAGCCGGCCGATCAGGGCCGAGTACACCTCGAAGGCGTCGGCCCGGTCGAACCATCCGGCGCCGTACCGCGACGCCCCGGCCAGGTGCGCGGTGCCGTACAGCGTGAAGAAGACCAGCAGCGTGGTGGTCGAGGCCGGTTCCGGCGAGACCAGTTCCATCCAGGTGAACGCGGCCAGGCCGAGCGCGGACGGCCAGTAGCCGAAGGGGGCGGGGCCCCGGTCCCGGCCGCCGAGCAGCAGATGGATCGTGCGCAGCGGGTTGAGCAGCCTCCAGACCGGGCCGAACAGCAGCGACGCCGGGATCAGGCCGGTCCACAGCACCACGTAGACCAGGTGGGCGGCCGGATTGCGTTCCGGATCGTCGGGGCCCAGGAGCATCCACGCCCCGGCGAAGGCGGTCCCGGCCAGTCCCAGGATCCGCAGGGTCCAGCGGGTCCGCGCGCCCTCGGGCAGCGCCACCGGCCGCCCCGCCGTACCGCCCCGGAACCGTGAGTCCGCCCAGAGCAGCGCGAGCCCCAGGAACGAGACGAACAGGGCGGCGAACGCCCCGGCGAAGGCGTAGAACAGCGGGATGGGCAGGTCGTGGCGGTCCCCCACGCCGTGCGCGAGGAGCTCCGCCGCGGGGGTCATCGGACCAGGAGCTGGGTGAGGACCAGCCCGGAGCCGTGGGTCTCGACCTCGAACAGGCCGGTGCGGTCGGCGATGAAGTCGACGGTGACCGGCCTGCCCGGTTCCAGCGGCCGGGTCAGGTCGAAGCCGTGGACGTGCAGCTCGTCGGCGGTGTCGGAGGTGACGACCAGGCGGACGGCGTGGCCCCTGACGACCTCGGCGCGGCCGGGGGCGGGGGTCACCCGCCCTCCCGCGATCGTGATCGTGAGCGTCGGGCCCTTGGGCGCGCCGTAGGTGTCGTAGGCCGGGGGCGCGGTGGCCACGGTGTGGTCGGTCCCGGGGTCGTGGTGGCCGGTGGAGATCGTGCAGGCGGACGCGAGCAGGCATGCGCCCAGCACCGCGAGGGCCGGTGGCACCCGGACGGCCCGCGACCGGCCGCTCGCGGGCGCGGAGGACACCGGCGCCTGCCCCGTCCCGTTGCCCGGTGGTGTCACGCGCGGGCCTCCTGCGGGACCTCGGCGGGAGCCGCCGTACGGCGGGGCCGCGGGGCGAGCAGGACGATGGCCCAGAGGGTCCAGACGCCGGCGAGCAGACCGCGGATCCAGCCGGGGCCGACCGGCAGCAGCGGGATCATCATGATCGCCTTGTCGAACGCGTCGGCCAGGGCGAGGACGCCGAGCACGACCGTGAACCAGCCGAAGATCCTCCTGGCCTCCGCGCCGCTGCCCGCCAGCCTCCCGGCCCCGATCCACCACACGCCCATCAGCGCGAGGGCCACGGCGGGCAGCACCGTGTATCCGTACGCCGCCCCGAAGACGTCCAGGGTCAGGCCCGCCAGCCCGGTGAGGGTGACCGCCAGCCCGGCGCGCGAGGGGAACCGGCGGCGCCACAGCAGGACGGCGATCAGGCCGAGGACGAGGGAGCCGGCCAGGGCGAGCTGGACCTCGACCCGGGCCAGGCCGGCCGAGCCGTACCAGTCGCAGCCGGCCGGGAGCCGCCGCTCGCGGATGCTGTACTCGTTGCACAGGTAGTTCTTGGCGATCTTGACCGGTTCGCTGACGACCCGGGACGGTCCCGCCGAGCCGCAGGCGGGCAGCGCCCAGGGGGTGGAGGGGCCGACGCCGTCCTGCCAGCAGTTGCCGGTGCCCTGGCCGTCCCAGGAGACGCCCGCGCCGTTGGGGCGGCTCTCCCCTGCGGGCGTGACGCCGAGCCGGTTGCCCTCGTAGAGGTTGTGGTGGGAGGTGTCGAACTGCTTGTCCCAGGACTCCTCACCGCGGATGAAGGCGGGTACGGCCAGCAGGTTGAAGGCGGCCTCGTCGTGGCCCCAGATCCAGTTGTCCCGGAAGACGTTCCAGTTGCCGCCCGCGGTGATGACGCCGGTGCCCGGGGGCATGCCGATCTGCGGGCAGACGACGCCCCGCTCGTAGCCGCGCTCCGCCGGGGGTTTGGCGCAGGTGCCGTCGGCGACGTGCCGGTAGTAGTCCTGGTTGTTGTCGTAGATCTTGTTCCGCTCGAACTTCGCGTGGTTCTGCGGCAGGCCCGGGTGCCCGGGGAAGGCGCTGTCCATCGAGGCTCCGCCCATGTTCGCGTAGAACTCGTTGTCGTGGGCGTAGACCGAGTCGCCCGCCGTACCGGAGTAGCCGACCATGTTGTGGTGGCTCCTGCAGCGCCGGATCTCGATGGAGTAGCGCGGCACGTCGTGGCCGCGGCCGCTGTTGATGTCGGAGGCGCTGCCCGGGTAGATGCCGGAGTCGCCGTTGCCGTAGGACTCGCAGTCGGTGTAGAGGCCGTGGTCGCTGGCGAAGGTGAGGAAACCGTACTCGTCGTTCCAGCGGGTGAGCATCCTGTCGATGACGAACCCGTCGGTGGCCAGGATGTACAGCGAGTTGAACGTGGTCCGCTGGGCGGTGAAGTTGCGGAAGTAGATCCCGTCGGCCATGTCGGCCCGGATCGCGTTCAGCTTCTTGTACTGCGCGTCGACGATCACATCCAGCGGGCTCGCGCCGGTGCCCTCGATCTGCAGGTCCTCGATCCCCATGATGGCGACCAGGTTCTGGTTGTGCGGGCACTGTTTCTGCTGCTCGAACGAGAGGATCTGGTAACCCCACGACGACCGGCGGGCGTCCAGCTCGGCGCAGTCCCCGGTGGGCTCGGGCTGGCTGGGCTCCTCCAGGTAGACGCCGGGCAGGATGGCGATGGTCGTCCCCGCCCGGTCGACCTGGTCCACGGCCTCCTGCAGGTGCCGGTAGCCCTCGTCCTGGCAGCGCTCGAACAGCTTCAGGTTGCGCCGTCTCAGGTCGGCGGGGAAGCCCGCGATCCGCCTGCCGAAGTCCGCGCGGTCGGTCTTGCAGACGAGCAGATCGGGCTCACCGGTACGGAGGACCGGGACGCTGCCGGTGCCGTCGGGGAAGGTGACCGGGCGCTCCTCGTGGGCGAGGGCGGCGGAGGCGGACAGCAGCAGGCCGAGGGTCAGCGCGGCGACGGTCATGACCCTGCGCAACGAACGCATGCCGGGAGATTAGAACAATGTTCATGTTTTGCCTAGGGTCCAGAGGACGCCGCGCGGCTCGGAGGACGCCATGGGCCCGGAGGACGCCGCGGCGGACATGGGACGGCCCCCGCGCCGGGAGGCTGCGGGGGCCGGGATTCTGCGTGACGGCCGCCCGAGAGCAGGACGGCCACGCACGGGAGGGGCGGAGGGATACAGACGGATGCGGGGGTACGGCGTCAGCGGGGGGTGAGACCGGACAGGAGGTGGTCGGCGAGGCGCTCGGCGAGCGTCTCGGGAAGGGATCCGGCGTCCGCCCCGGCCTCGCCGAACCCCGCCGACTTGGCGTACCACATCACGGTGCCGACCACCATCGCCATCGCGATCGGGAGGTCGAGGTCGGCGCGGAGCTCACCGGTCTCGACGCCGCGCCGGAGCAGGGCCTCCAGCGCCTCCTGACGCGGCCTGACCGTCGCCTGGCGGATCCGCTCCACCATGCGCGAGTGACGGTCGCCCTCGTTCATGACGATGTTCATCACGCACCGGCTCCGCGCGTCGCCCGCCTCCCGGCGCATGACCTCCAGGTAGGTGATCAGGTCCTCGCGGACCGACCGCCCGGAGACCGGCGGCAGCGGGGCCTTCAGCACTGCCAGGGCGTCGACGACCAGGTCCTCCTTGTTCGACCAGCGCCGGTAGATCGTGGTCTTGCCCACGCCCGCACGGGCGGCGACGGCCTCGATCGACAGATCGGAGATGCCGGAGCTCTCACTGATCAGGTCGAGGGTGGCCTCGATGATCGCCTTCTCCGCCTTGGCACTGCGCGGCCGGCCCGCGGGGCGGGCCGGCCGGTTCTCGTCGGTGGTCGCCATATCGCGCCTACACTACTGCCGGTTCCTTGTCGCGGTTCTCCTCCGACGCGGGGACATGCCTGCCGGGCAGCCAGCGCACCACCGTCAGGGCTCCGACGAGGGCGATTCCCGCCGCGACCAGAGCCGTGACGTGCATGCCGTCCAGGAAGGCCCGCAGCGCGGGGGCGATCAGCGCGGCGCCGCGCTCGCCCAGCTCGCCGGCGAGGGCCAGCGTGCGGGTCAGGGACTCGCCGGCCTCGTGCCGCGCCTCCTCCGGCAGGCCGGCCAGCGCGGGGGTGATCTCGTCGCGGTAGGTCGCCGAGAGCAGCGAGCCGAGCAGGGCCACACCGAGGGCGCCGGCCACCTGGCGCACGGTGTTGCTCATCGCCGAGCCGACCCCGGCCTTCTCCCGGGGCATCGACTCCATGATCGCGGTGGTGGCGGGCGGCATGATGTTGGCCATCGCGGCGCCCTGGACGAAGAAGACGACCTCGATCACCAGGACCGGGGTGCCGGCGTCCATGAACGCGTAGGCGGCCAGGGCGGCGGCCACGATGACCATGCTGACCGTGGCGGTGAGCTTGGCGCCGAAGCGGGCGGTCATCTGCTGGCTGAGGGGGGCGAAGATGAGCTGGGCCACCGCGAACGGGAGCATCAGCGCGCCGGCCTGCAGCGGGGTGAAGCCCAGCACGATCTGCAGGTAGAAGACCAGGAAGAACATCGCGCCCATCATCGCGAAGAACACGATGCCGATCATGCCGATCGCGGTGGAGAAGCGGGGGTCGCGGAAGTGGGTGACGTCGAAGGCCGGGTGGTCGATGCGGCGCTCGTACCAGACGAAGGCGGCCAGGACGGCGACGCCGAGGACCACCGGGACGAGCACCTCGGCGCTGGCGACCGTGGCCAGCTCACCGCCGCGGATGATGCCGTAGGTGAGGGCGACCAGGCCGACGATGGACAGCAGCACGCCGACCGGGTCGAGCTTGGACGGCTTGGGGTCGCGCGACTCGGGCACCACCAGGCCGATGAGCACCATGCTGATCACCACGATCGGCAGGTTGACCAGGAAGACCGACCCCCACCAGAAGTGCTCCAGGAGCAGGCCCCCGGTGATCGGGCCGATCGCCACGGCCAGTCCCACCCCGCCGGCCCAGACGCCGATCGCCTTGCCGCGCTCCTGCGGCGGGAAGACGTTGGAGATGATCGCCAACGTGGCCGGCATGATCGCGGCGCCGCCGATGCCCATGAACGCCCGGGCCGCGATGAGCTGCGCCGGGTCCTGAGCGTAGGCGCTGGCCAGTGAGGCGAGGCCGAACAGGACCATGCCGATGAGCAGCATCCGCTTGCGGCCGGTCCGGTCGCCGATCACCCCGAAGGTGAACAGCAGACCGGCGAAGACGAGAGTGTAGGAGTTGATCGCCCATTCCAGCTGGCTCTGGGAGGCGCCCAGGCCGTCCTGCGGGTCGGCGATCGTCTTCAGGGCGACGTTGAGGATGGTGTTGTCGAGCACGACCGCCAGGAGGCTGAAGACCAGCACTCCCAGGATCTGCCACCGTCTCGGATGACCCAGTTTCTGTTCCAGGGGGGATGTCATGGGGGACTCCATTTTTCGATACGGCAACGTTTCGCAACGCGAGCGTATCGCTATCCATTCCGATACGCAACGGCCCCGTTTCGTATTATTCGGTTGTTCCCCCCTCGGCCACCGGTCGGCCACCCCGCGGGCCCTGCCCCCTGGGGATGGGACACGAGGCCCGCCCGGGACCTCAGGCGGCGACCGGCTCCGGCTCCTCCGCCGCGGTCGCGGTCCGCCGCCAGAACGGCAGGGCGACCAGCACCATCGCCACCCCGACCAGTCCCGCCGTGGCGAACGCCCAGCCGGGTCCCGCGCTGTCGATGATCGCTCCGGCGATCGGCGCCGCGACCGCGCCGCCCACCAGCAGGGCCGTGCCGTGCAGGCCCATGGCCTCACCCCTGGCCCCGGCGGGGACCCAGCGGCTCACCGCCTCCACCGTGGAGGAGAGGCCGGGGGCGCACAGCACCCCGGCCGGGACCAGGGCCACCACCAGCCACCACCAGCCGCCGCCGACCAGCCCGACCGGGATGGTGAGCAGGCCCATGCCGCCGATCAGGACCAGCGGGGAGAACCCGCGCGGCAGCCCGCCGTAGACGAATCCGCCGATCAGCGAGTAGAGGCACCACACCCCGATCGCCAGGCCGATCCAGGCCGTGTCCCCGGCGCGCTCCATCGTCGCCACCAGGGAGAGCTCGGTGGCGGTCAGAATGAAGGTCGCCGCCGAGGCCGTGCCGAGCAGGGTGATCAGCCCGGGGGTCAGCCACCGGCTCCGCGGCACCTTCTCCGCCGCCTCCTCCTTCTCCTCGTCGGAGCGGGTGGGCGGGTCCAGCAGGATCAGCGCCGCGGCGGAGCCGGCCAGGCCGGCCGCGACGAGGCACATCGTCCACGTGCTGCCGAGCGCCGCCGTACCGGCCGCGGCGAACGCGGGCCCGGCCATGTAGGACAGCTCGACCAGCATCGAGTCGAGGGAGAAGCCGGTCCTGCGCTGCTCCACCGGGACCATGGCGGCCAGGCACTGCCGGATCACGCTGAACACCGGGAGCGCCAGCAGGCCCGCGACCACCGAGGCGACGACCAGCACGGGGTACGGCATCGCCCAGGCGGAGGTCCAGAAGGCGAGCTGCGCGGCGCCGGTCACCAGCAGCACCGGCCGCAGGCCGTACCGGTCGGCGAACCTTCCGGCCAGCGGCGAGCCGACGGCCATGCCCACCGTGGTCGCGGTGCCGACCGCACCGGCCTCGAACCACCCCATGCCGAGGCTCCTGATGTGCAGCGTCAACGTGAGACCGACCGCGGTGGACGGGATCCGCGCGAGCAGTCCGACGATCAGCAGCGTCCGCACACCCGGCAGGGCCAGCAGGCGACGGTAAGGTTCGATGGCCATTTTTATTACTTACCTCCCCCTGCATTGTGGCGTACGGCCCCGACAGTTCCGCCACCGGATTACCGGACGCCCGGGGGGTGTTTAACCAAGCGAACGCATGCCATCATCAGAAACGTCCGGGGACGCCACAGGGGCGCCTCGAGACTCTGGAGGGTTCCCATGTCCTCTTCCGTAACCAGTCGGCCGACCGCGCTCTACGGCGGCCAGACCGGACGAAGGGTCACCGTGCGCGACATCGCCGCCGCCAAGGAGCGGGGCGAGAGGTGGCCGATGGTCACCGCGTACGACGCGATGACCGCCAGGATCTTCGACGAGGCCGGGATCCCGGTGCTGCTCGTCGGCGACTCGGCGGCCATGGTGGTCTACGGCTACGACTCCACGCTGCCGGTCTCCGTCGACGACCTCATGCCGCTGACGGCCGCCGTGGTGCGGGGCTCGTCACGCGCGATGGTGGTGGCCGACCTGCCGTTCGGCTCCTACCAGGCCTCCCCCCGGCAGGCGCTCGAGACGGCCGTCCGGTTCATGAAGGAGGCGGGCGCCCACGCGGTCAAGCTGGAGGGCGGGCGCCGGGTGCTCCCCCAGGTCGAGGCCCTCGTCTCGGCGGGCATCCCGGTCATGGCCCACCTCGGCCTGACCCCCCAGTCGGTCAACGTCTTCGGCGGCTACCGGGTCCAGGGCCGCGGCCAGTCCGGCGACGAGCTGATGGCCGACGCCAAGGACCTCGAGGCCGCGGGCGCCTTCTCCGTGGTCCTGGAGTGCGTCCCCGCCGACCTCGCCCAGCGGGTCACGACCTCCCTGTCCATCCCGACGATCGGCATCGGGGCCGGGCCGTCCACCGACGCCCAGGTCCTCGTCTGGCAGGACCTCATGGGCCTGACCGAGCGCCCGGCCAAGTTCGTCAAGAAGTACTTCAACCTCGCCGAGGAGATGGACCGCGCCGTGCGCTCCTTCGCCGACGAGGTCACCGCCGGGTCCTTCCCCACCCCCGAGCACAGCTACCACTGACCCGTCCGCCCGGCGCCGCCGTACGGCGGCGCCGGGGGCCGTAGGCTCAGGCCAGGGTCGAGGGGTCGGTGTTGGCACCGCAGACGATGACGGCCACCCGCTCTCCCGGAGCCGGGACGTAGGCGCCGCAGTGGAGCGCGGCGAAGGCCGCGGCCCCGGCGTGCTCGGTGGCGACGCGGCAGGAGCGCCACAGCTCACGGCGGGCCTCGATGACGGCCTCGTCCGGTACGAGCAGGCTCCGGACCCCGGCGGCGCTGGTGATCCCGTAGGCGATCCGGCCGATCCTGCTCGCCCCGAGCGCGTCCGCGCCCACCCCGCTCACCTCGACCCGGACCGGTCCGCCGGCCGCCAGCGCCCGGTTCAGGGTGGGGATCAGCTCCGGCTCCACCGCCACCACCCGGGCCCGTCCGGCGACGGCCGCCGTGATCCCGCCGATCAGCCCGCCGCCGCCCACCGCGACCAGGATCGTGTCCACTCCCCCGGTCTGCTCCAGTACCTCCAGCCCCGTCGTGCCCTGCCCGGCGACCACGTCGGCCTGGTCGTAGGCGTGGACCTCCAGTGCCCCCGTCTCCGCGGCCCGCTTGACCGACGCCTCGTACGCCTCGGCGTAGATCGCGCCGGTCTGGGTCACCTCCGCCCCCAGCGCCCGCAGCCCGGCGACCTTCACCGGGCTCGCCACCGTGGGGACGAAGATCTCGGCCCGGACGCCCAGCGCGCGGGCGACGTGGGCGACCGCCAGACCGTGGTTGCCGCCGCTGGCGGCGATCAGGCCGGCTTCGGGCAGTTCCCCGGCCTCCCGCGCCGCCAGCGCGCGGTTGAACCCGCCCCGGACCTTGAACGACCCGGAGTGCTGCAGCGTCTCCAGCTTCAGGAACAGTCCCGGCGACATCTCCATGACCGGAGTACGGCGGGCGTATCCGGCGATCCGCTCCGCGGCCCGCTCCACGTCCACGATCGGCACGCTCACGCTCTCACCGCCCGTCAGGAGAGCGCCTGGGCGAAGTCCGCCCACAGGTCCTCGACGTGCTCGATGCCGACCGCGACGCGGACGGTCCCCTCGCCGATCCCGTGCCGGGCGAGTTCCTCTGCGGTCAGCGACTTGTGCGAGGTCGTCGCCGGGTGCAGGATCAGCGTCTCCACGCCGCCGAGCGAGGGGGCCAGCAGCGCCACCCGTACCGAGCTCATGAACCTCTCCCCGGCCGCGCGCCCGCCGACCAGGTCGAAGGAGAAGACTCCGCCGAAGTCGGGCAGCAGCTTGCCCGCCAGCGCGTAGGACGGGTGGGAGGGCAGGCCCGGCCAGTGCACGGCCGACACCGCCGGGTGGGCGTCCAGACGGGTCGCCAGCTCACGCGCGTTGGCGCAGTGGCGCTCCATGCGCAGCGGCAGCGTCTGGATGCCGCGCAGGGTGAGCCAGGCGGCGAACGGGTCGGCGGTCGCGCCCAGGTAGGTGGCGTACTTCCACACCTTCCGGTAGAGCTCGTCGCCGGCGAAGACGGCGATGCCGCCGAGGACGTCGGCGTGGCCGCTCAGGTACTTGGTCGTGGAGTGGACCACCACGTCGGCGCCGTGCTCGATCGGGCGGCACAGGACCGGTGAGGCGAAGGTGTTGTCCACCACCGAGACCAGCCCGGCCTCGCGGGCCGCGGCGCACATCCCCGGCAGGTCGGCCACCTGCGTCACCGGGTTGGCGATCGTCTCCAGGTAGACCAGCTTGGTGGACGGCCGGACCGCCGCGCGCAACGCCTCGGGGTCGTCCTCGGGGACGTAGGTCACCTCGATCCCGAACCGCGCCACCAGGTCGTTGATCATCGCCGCGGTGCCGCCGTAGATGGCCTTCTGGGCGATCAGGTGGTCACCGGGCTGCAGCAGGCACAGCAGCACGGAGTTGATCGCTCCCATGCCCGAGCCGGTGGCCACGGCGCCGGCGCCGCCCTCCAGCCCGGCGACGGCCTCCTCCAGCGCGCGGACCGTGGGGTTGGACAGGCGGCCGTAGACGAACGCCCCGTCGGGACGGTTCATGCCGTCGGCGAAGACGGCCGGGTCGTCGAAGGCGAACCCGGAGGTCTGGTAGAGCGGCACCGCGATCGGACGGCTGCCGTTCAGCGGCGGCTGGGGCAGGTGGACGGTACGGGTCTCCGGGCGCAGTTCAGTCATATGTCAACGATGTCCGTTCATCGGGTTGTTTCTCAGATCCAATCCGGCAAGATTGGTTCATCATGCGATCCAATTTAGACGAGCTGACGGCGCGGCTCGGCAGGTGGTCCTCCGGCCGGGGCCCGCTCTACCTGCTGCTGGCCGTACGGATCCGCGCGCTGATCGACGACGGCGAGCTGCAGCCCGGCAGCCTGCTCCCGCCCGAGCGGCTCCTCGCCCGCAGGCTCGCGGTCGGCCGGGGCACCGTGGTCGCGGCCTACGACCAGCTCCAGCAGGAGGGCAAGGTCGTGCGCCGGCAGGGAAGCGGCACCCGGGTCGCCCCGGCCGCCCTGCCCGCCACCCGGACCACGGCCGCCATGGCGGTCAACCCCCTGCACCAGCATCTGCTGGGCCTGCCGGACGGCGTCGCCCTGCTGTCGTGCGCCGCCCCGGACGAGCCCCCGCCCGCGCTGATCGAGGCCTACGCCGAGGCCGGGGCGGAGCTCGCGACGGTCCGGCACGACATCGGCTACCACCCGGCCGGGTACCCGGTGCTGCGCGAGGCGCTCGCCCGTTACTACCGGGCACGCGGGGTCCCCACCTCTCCCGGGGAGATCCTCGTCACCAACGGCGCGCAGCAGGCGCTGACGCTCCTGGCGGCCGCGTTCCTCTCCCCCGGCGACACCGTGCTGACCGAGCCCGTCACCTATCCCGGCGCGCTGGAGTCCTTCCGGGAGGCCGCGGCGCGTTTCCGTACGGCCGCGGTCCCGGCGGGATCGGGCGCAGGGGCCGGTCCGGCGGGGTCCGCCGCGGCGGGCGGGCCGGTGGAATCAGGCGCGGCGGGCGGGCTCGTGGAGTTCGGGGCGGCGCTGGCCGACCGGCCCGCCCTGGCCTATCTCGTCCCGACCGGGCACAACCCGACGGGCGCGGTCATGCCCTCCCTCGTCCGGCGCCGGCTGGCCGGGCTCGCCGCCGGGCACGACGTGCCGCTCATCGACGACGAGGTCCCTGCCGAGCTCTGCTTCTCCGGCGAGCCGCCGCCTCCGCTCTGCTTCTTCCACCCGGGCGAGCAGATCATCACCGTCGGCTCGCTGAGCAAGATCGTCTGGGGAGGGCTGCGGGTGGGCTGGATCCGCGCGGCCGAGCCGGTGATCTCCCGGCTCTCCCGGCTCCGGGCCGTCCACGACCTCGGCGGGGACGTGCTCTCCCAGCTCGCCGCCGCCCGGCTGCTCACCCGCATCGGCGAGCTGCGCCGCGAGCGCGTCGCGATCCTGCGGCGGCGGCACGACCATCTGCTGGCCGAGCTGGCCCGTGCGCTGCCCGGCTGGTCCGCCGGACCGGCGCTCGGCGGCCAGACCGTCTGGGTACGGCTGCCGCACGGCGACACCGACGCCTTCGTCCAGGTCGCCCTCCGCCACCGGGTGGCGGTCCCGCCGGGACGCGCGTTCGACCCCCTGGGCGGCCACGACGGTTTCCTGCGCCTGCCGTTCCTGCTTCCCGAGGAGGAGCTGACCGCTGCCGTCGAGCGGCTCGCCGCCGCCTGGCACGAGTACGACGGCAGCAGCCTGTCCCGGGTGCTGCACCCCCTGGTCCTCTGACGACCCGCCCCGGTCCTCCGGCGCCCCGTACCGGAGAATCGCCCGGACGCCCGGCCCGTGGGAGTGTCCTCAGCGGGACGGGCCGGCGATCCCCGGGAGGGCCGGACGGTACCGGCGGCGGAGGACGAGCATGATCCCTCCGGCCAGCGCCACCGCGGCCGCCCCGCCGACCCCGGGGATGTCCGTACCGGCGGAGGGACGCCGCGCGCCGGCGGTGACCCCGGAAGTCTCCGCGCCTGCGGGCGGAGGCCGCATGCCGGCGGCGGCCTCGGACACCCACGTCACCGGAATCGGCTCGGCGACCGGGGCCATGTCCACCGTGGCCTCCCGCTCGAAGTAGCCGGCCGGGGACCGCCCACCCCACGAGGAACTCCGGCCGGCCTCCGCCGGATCCGGTGACCCCTTCCCCCAGACGGGCGGGCCCGTCACATCCCGCGGACGCCCTTCACCCGGTCCCCGCTCCCCGCGACCGGTCTCCGGCCGCGACCCGGAATTCCCGGGCGAGCCCTGCCCGCCCCCGCTGCCGCCACCCGGCGTGTCACGGCGGCGGATCACCTCGCCCCCGCCGGGCCCGGCCGGGCGGGGCGCTCCCCACTCCGGCCTCGCCGGTCGCGGCAGCCCCTCACCAGGCGTGGAACCACCGCCGGGTGACGGACTCGCCCCGGGCGTGGGCGGGCACGGTGTCTCCGTACCGGGCGTGGCCGGTCCGGGCGTGCTGCCACCGCCCTGACCGCCGCTTTCACCGCCTTCGCCGCCCTGACCGCCGCCTTCGCCGCCCTGACCGCCGCCTTCGCCACCGCCGTAGCCGCCGTAGTTTCCGCCTTCGCCGCGGTAGCCGCCGCCTCCACCGCCTTCGCCGCCGTGGTCACCGCCTTCGCCGCCCTGACCGCCGTCCTCACCGCCGCCGTAGCCGCCGTAGTTTCCGCCTTCGCCACCGGCGAAGGGCATCCGTTCCATCACGGCCGCACCGGGCGGCGCTCCGGCGGAGGACGGGCTCGCGGCCTCCGCCGACGCGACGCCGGTGGGCAGGAAGCCGGAAAGGGAGAAGATCAGACAGAGCAGGGGCACACGCATGACTTGTCCTCGCAGGACGACGACCTTCAACGGGTGGTGGGAAAGCGGGTGACATCGATGCCCCGAGTGTTTCCGCCCCCGGGAAGGGGACGGGTCCCGACACGGTTCCCTTTCACGAAAATTGATCAATGCGCTACGGACGGTATAGGCGCCCTGATGTCACCACACGGGCGGCAGGGCGCTCGTCTATGGGGATAGCGCCCCATATCCGTCATCGCATCGGAGAACGCCGCCTGCCGGAGGTGAAGAGCCCTCCCTGGGCGGGCATCCACCGTCGAAGTCGTGAATTTCTCACTGTGCCCGGCCACCGCCCGTCTCCAGGATCGGAGACATGGCAACGATTGACGTGGACGGGCTCGGCAAGAGCTACGGGGACTTCGAGGCGGTCGGGGACGTCTCGTTCACCGTCGGACAGGGCGAGGTCTTCGCCCTGCTCGGGCGGAACGGCGCGGGGAAGACCACAACCGTCGAGGTGCTGGCCGGGTTCCGGCCCGCGGACCGGGGCACCGTGCGGATCCTCGGGCTCGATCCGGTCGGGGACCGCGCCCGGATCCGCCGCCGGACCGGGATCATGCTCCAGGAGGCGGGGTTCTTCCCCGACCTGACCGTGGCCCAGACCGTGGACGCCTGGCGCGGTTTCGTCGCCGCGCCCCGCCCCCGGGACGAGGCCCTGGAACTCGCCGGGCTCGGTGCCAAGACGGACACGAGGGTGCGCCAGCTCTCGGGCGGCGAGAAGCGCCGCCTCGACCTCGCGCTGGCTGTGCTGAACCGTCCCGACGTGCTCTTCCTGGACGAGCCGACCACCGGGATGGACCCCGAGGCGCGCAGGAACACCTGGCAGGTCATCCGGGACCTGGCCGGGCAGGGCACCACGATCCTGCTCACCACCCACTACCTGGAGGAGGCCCAGCGGCTGGCGTCCACCATGGTGATCATGGATCGGGGGCGCATCGTCGCCGGCGGCGGCATGGCCGAGACGCTGGCCGCGCAGGCGGGCCGGGTCGCCTTCGAGCTGCCCGCCGAGGTCTCCCCGGAGGATCTGCCGGTCCAGGTCACCGCCGTGGAGGGCCGTACCGCGATCTGCCGTGTCGAGGACCCCGATCTCGCCGCGCAGACCCTGCTGGGCTGGGCGGGCGAGAGGGGCGTGCGACTGCGCGGCCTGGAGGTCCGTACGGCGACACTCGAAGACCTGTTCCTCGACCTCGCCGAGGTCACCGGGCCCGCCGGGACGGCCTCCGGGGGGACGACCGTGAGGACTTCCGCGAAGAGCGAGGTGGCGTGACCGTGTCCGTACGTGATCTGGCGGTCGTGACCCGCTTCGACGCCCGCCTGTTCTGGCGCGACCGCGCGGCGCTGAGCACGTCGGTGCTGCTGTTCCTGGGGCTGGGCATCGGCCTGCCCCTCCTGATGGACAAGCTCCGCCCCGGGAGCCTCGACCTCCTGGTGGACCAGCACGTGGGGGTGCTGGCGATGGTCCTGGTGATCTCGACGTTCAACCAGATCGCGGTCACCGTCACCGCCCGCCGCGACCAGCTCCTCCTCAAGCGGCTGCGGACCACCGGGCTGGGGGACGGCTCGATCGTGGGCGGCGAGGTCGGCAACCTCGTGCTGCAGAGCACGCTGCTGGCCGCCGTGATCTCCGGCGTGCTGTACGCGACGACGAGTCTTCCCGTCCCGCGCGACCTCCTGCTCTTCGCACTCGCCGTCGTCCTCGGCTCGGCCGTGTTGTGCCTGCTGGGGGTGGCGTTCACCCCGCTGGTGCCCCGCGCCGAGCTCGCCGCCGTCATGGTGATGCCCTTCTTCATGCTCGCCGGGCTCGGCAGCGGGGGCTTCGGCCCGATGACGCAGCTGCTGCCGGACTGGGCGGGCACGCTGCTCGGGTTCCTGCCCACCAGCGCGATGGCCGAGTTGATCCGGGTCGCCTACGCAGCGGACGGCACGCTCGCCGGCGACCTCTCGGCGGCGGCCGTACCGGCGCTGAACCTGGCCGTCTGGACCGCGATCGCCCTGCTCACGATCACCCGCTGGTTCCGCTGGGAACCGCGCCGGCCATAGATTCCCGATATGCGGATAACCCCGAAACAGCTCGCCATCGGTGCGATCGTCACCATCGCGGCGGGCTTCCCGCTGACGGCGCTCCTGATGCTGCTGTCCGCGGGGTCCGCCCTCCAGATCGCCGTGGCCGCCGCCGGGCTCGTCGCCTTCTACGTGCCGTTCTACCGGGAGACCAGAGCCGCCCTCGACGGCGCGGAACCGGGCGGGCTGACGGTCTCCCTGGTAACCCTGATCGTCGCCTCCTACGCCCCGATGGCCGTGCTCGGCTTCTTCTGGTCCGTGTTCCCCTCCATGCTCGGCTCGGTCCTGCTGCTGCGGCTGCGCATGCCGTGGGGGCTGGTCGCGCTGGCGCCGGTGACGGCGGGACAGGTGGGGCTCGCCGTGCTCGGTTACTCCGGCTCCTCCGGTTCCGTCTTCTTCGGGGCGACCTACGTCGGGATCACGGTCCTGGTCACGAGCTTCGTGCTGTACGCGGCGGTGCGGCTGGTGGCGGTCACCCGGGAACTGGAGCGAGCCCGCGCCGAACTGGCGGAGGCGGCGGTGCTGCGCGAGCGGCTGCGCATCTCCCGGGACCTGCACGACGGGCTGGGCAGCAGCCTGACCACGATCGCGCTCAAGGGCGACCTCGCCCGCAGGCTCGTCGAGCGCGACCCCGCCTCGGCCAGGAATGAGCTGACCGAGCTGGTCCAGGTGGCCAGGGACACCGCACAGGAGGTGCGGCAGGTGGCGCGGGGCTACCGGGAGATGTCGCTGAGGGAGGAGGTGCGGCGGGGCGTGGCGCTGCTGGAGGTGTCGGGGATCGGCTGCCGGGCCAACCTCGCCGACCTCGGCCTGGATCGCCCGACCGATGAGGCGCTGGCCTGGGCGGTTCGCGAAGGGATCACGAACGTGCTGCGGCACAGCCGGGCGACGACCTGCTCGATCAGCACCTCCGCGGCGGACGGGACCGCACGGCTGGAGCTGGTCAACGACGGCGCCCCTCGACGGGCCGCCGACGGCGGTGTCCCCGAACGGGTGGCCGGCGACGGCGGCGGCCTGACCGGCCTGCGGGAGCGCGCGAGCGGGCTGGGCGGCTCGCTGCACGCCGAGCCGACCGGGAACGGCGGGTTCCGGCTCGTGGTGGAAGTGCCGCTCGTGCAGGACGTGCCCGCGTGATCCGGATACTCCTCGCCGAGGACATGCACATGATCCGGGCGGCGCTCACCGCGCTGCTCCGGCTGGAGCCCGACATCGAGGTGGTCGCCGAGGTGACCCGGGGCGACGAGATCGTCCCCGCGGCGCTGCGGACCCGACCGGACGTGGCGATCCTGGACATCGACCTGCCCGGCGTCGACGGCATCACCGCCTCGGTGGAGCTGCGGGAGCGGCTGCCGGACTGCCGCGTGCTGGTGCTCACCGCGATGGGCCGGCCCGGCCAGGTCCGCCGGGCGCTGGGATGCGGCATCGAGGCGTTCCTGGTCAAGGACGCCCCGGGGGACCGTCTCGCCGACGCCGTCCGCCGTACCGCGCAGGGCCTCCGGGTGCTCGACCCGGAGCTGGTCTCGGCGGCCATGGAGTACGGTGCCAGCCCGCTGACCCCCCGGGAGCGGGAGGTCCTCGGTCAGGCCGCGCGCGGCGCCACGGCGGAGGAGATCGCCGCCCGGCTGCACCTGTCCGCCGGCACCGTGCGCAACTACCTGACCGGGGCCATCACCAAGACCGGGGCCCGCAACAAGATCGACGCCATCCGCGTCGCCGAGGACGCGGGCTGGATCTGACCCGCGGCGCACCCGGGGCGAGAGCCCTCCCCTCCGCCCGGCGTGTCCCGGCCCCGCGGCCGGTCAGACGTCGGTGACGCGGAAGCCGGCGTGGGCCTTGTAACGGCGGTTGATGGAGATCAGGTTCGCGGTGAGGGCCTCGACCTGGCCGGCGTTGCGCAGGCGGCCGCCGTACACGCCGCGGACGCCGGCGATCCGGCCGGCCAGCGCCTGGACGGTGTCGGTGGCCTCGCGGTCGTCGCCCAGCACGAGCACGTCCAGATCCACCTCCTCGACCTCCGGGTCCAGCAGCAGGACGGCCGAGACGTGGTGGAAGGCGCCGACCACGCGGCTGCCGGTCAGGACCGCGGCGGCCTGCTGGGCGGCGCTGCCCTCCTCGACGGGCAGCGCGTAGGGGCCCTGCTTGTCGAAGCCCAGCGGGTTCACGCAGTCGATGACGATCTTTCCGTCCAACTCGGCGCGGACGGACTCCAGGGTGGCCCTGTGGCCGTCCCAGGGTACCGCCACGATCACCACGTCGGCCTCGGCCGCCACGGTCGCGTTGTCGGCCCCCCGGACCGTCCCGGCGAGCCCGGCGAGGCTCTCGGCGGCCTCCCGCGCCCGCTCCTCGCTGCGCGACCCGATCAGCACGGTGTGCCCCGCGATGGCGAACCGCCTGGCCAGTCCCTTGCCCTGGTCGCCGGTGCCACCCAGGATGCCGAGGGAGATTCCGCTCACGTCGGGCAGGTCAGTGCTCACTCATCGCTCCTCATCGTTCCCGCCCGGCCCGCTCTGCGCCGGGCCCGGCCGCTGACATGGCCGCGCCCGTCCGGGTCCGCCGTCGCGCGCTCCACGCCCAGATGATGCCAGAGCTGAGTTCCACGGACAGTCTCAGGGTGCCTGGGGCACCATTGATCCCATGGACGCTGGGTCGGTGGCATTCCTGCGCGAGGTCCTGGAATCGACCCCCTGGATCGAGCGCACCCGCGAGCTGGGCATGGCCCTGCGCGCGACCCGCTCCCCGGGGGGCCTGCTGGTGGTCGGCACCCCGGCGGACGAGCCCTGGCACCTGACCGCACACCTGGGCGACGAGGCCCGCCTGTCGGGCCTGCCGCAGCTCGCCCCCACGCTGGTGCGCTGGACCCCGGCCCCCGACGCGCCCGCCCATCTGCGGGTCGGGCTGGAGCGGATCGAGCGGGCGGAGCGGGGCGAGACGCTGTTCGTGGTGGCGGAGGACCGGGCACCCGAGGCGCTGCTGGAGCGGGTCGGCGACGCCCGCCGTACCGGGGCGACCATTCTCGCGCTGGATTGCGGCGACCCCGATCTGGAAGGGCTGGCCCACGACGCCCTGGCGGTCCCCGTCCAGGCGCCGCTCTCCTTCGACGGCGCCCAGCACCTGGTGAGCATGGCCGCCGGCGAGGCCCCCCGCCGGCAGGGAATCCGCGACCGCCTCGCCCGCCTGCTCGAACGCCTCAGCGGCCCGCACGTCCCCGACTGAGCCGCTATCGCGGTGCCCAGTGCTCGCCGAGCCGGGCGGCCAGGCCGTCGGCGGCCTCCCGGAGCGCGGCGACGACCACGGCCTGCACCGGGTCCGGCTCTCCGGAGCGGGTCCGGCTGACGCGGGTCACCGCATCGAGCCGGCGCGCGCCGACCCCGGGGATGGAGGTGACCGCCACCTCGCCGGCCGGAACCTCCAGCAGCGCCAGGGAGGGCACGATCGCCGCCCCGTGGCCCGCCGCGACCAGGGCCAGGACGGGCGGGAACTCCTCGATCACGTGGACCCGGCGCGGGGTGAAGCCGTGCAGCGCGGCCAGCCGGTCCAGGGCGTGACCGCACGCCTGGCCCGCGGGCCCGGCGATCCAGGGCACGTCCGCGAGGTCCGCCATGTCGCGCGGGATCCCCGTCCGGTCCTGCGCCCAGCCCGCAGGCACCACGATCCGGTACTCGTCCACGTGGATCCGGTGGGGGACGAGCGACGGCCGCTCCTGGACGGGCGCGTCGGCGTCGTGTTCGGTGATGACGAGATCCACGCCGCCGAGCCGGAGCTCCTCCAGCGCGGCGGCGCCGTACAGCTCGACGATGCGCGGTTCGAGGCGGGGATGCTGCTCGGCGAGCGTGGCCAGCGCGGGCACCAGCAGATGCCTGATGACGGTGGGGAAGGCCGCGACGGACACCGGCCCGGACAGGCGCCCGGTGAAACGGGTCAGCTCCCGGCGAGCCTCGGCCAGTTCCTCCTCGACCCGTTCGGCGTACCCGGCCAGCACCCGCCCGGCCGGGGTGAGGGCGGCGCGGCGCTGGGAGCGGTCGATGAGCGCGAGCCCGACCTCCCGCTCCAGGAGGGCGAGCTGCTGGGAGACCGCGGAGGCGGTCAGGTGGAGCGCCTCCGCCGCGCGCATGACGCCACCGCGACGGGCGACCTCGTGCAGCACCCGGAGCCGCCGGGGGTCGATTTCCATACAGCTCAGCTTACGACGAACTGAAGGAAACTTTACTTGCCCTTCAGACAAGGGGCCCGGGATCATGGTGCCATGATTTCCTCCCGCACCGGAGCGTGAGTTCGTGACGCTCTCCATCGACCTGCTCGGCTGGGCCGGCGCCGCGACCATGTTGTACGGCTACATCATGGTCTCGGCGTCCCGGATGGCCGGGGACGGCATGCCGTACCAGGTGATCAATCTCTTCGGCTCGATCGCCCTGATGATCAGTACCGCCTACCACGACGCCTGGCCCTCGGCCATCCTCAACATCATCTGGGCGGCGATCGGCGTGGTGTCCATCACCAGGCTGATCTCGGCCCGCTCCGGCAAGAAGGCGGTGAACGTCCCATGAGGCGGCTGGTCGAGCTGAGCCACCGGATCACCGAGGGCATGGTCACCTACCCGGGGATCCCCGGGCCCCGGCTGGGCGTGCACCTGAGCCGGGAGGCCTCGCGCGAGGTCTACGCGCCGGGCACCGAGTTCCACATCGGCAGCATCGAGCTGGTCGCCAACACCGGCACCTACCTCGACACGCCCTACCACCGCTACCCCGACGGCCCGGACCTGTCCGGCGTGCCGCTGGAGGCGATGGCCGACCTGCCCGGACTGGTCGTGCGCGCCGAGGGCCTGCGCTCGGTCGGCCCGGACCTGCTGACCGGACTGGACGTGCGGGGCAAGGCCGTGCTCGTCCACACCGGCTGGGACCGGCACTTCGGCACCGAGGCCTACCTGCACGGCCACCCCTATCTGGAGCCCGAGGCCGCGCGGTGGCTGGCGGAGGCGGGGCCGGCGCTGGTCGGCATCGACACGCTGAACATCGACGACACCCCGCCGCGCGGGCCCCGCCCGGCGCACACGCTGCTGCTCGGTGCGGGCATCCCGATCGTGGAGCACATGACCGGCCTGGCCGCGCTCCCGGACACCGGGTTCCGCTTCCACGCCACCCCGCCGATGGTGGCGGGGCTGGGCACCTTCCCGGTACGGGCCTACGCGGTCATCGACGCCTGAGGTCTCCCGACCGGACCGGCTCGGCCGGACCGGACCGGACCGGCCGGCTCGCGGGTGACGGGACCGAGAGCCCCCGCGGGCCGGGTCCCGGCCGTCAGCCGCCGGGTCCCGGCCGTCAGCCGTCGTTCCACTCCCGGTCGGCCTCCTGCCACTTCTTGTTGCGGTCGGCCGCGGTCTTCAACGCGTTGGCCGCGGTCTCCCGTGTCTCGTAGGGGCCCATGCGATCCTTGTTGGGACAGCCCTTCTCGGGCTCGACAGCCATGTGCTTCAGGCAGAACCACCACTGATCACCCATACCGACAATCCTGCCCTGCGGAAACCGCAACTAGACTTGGAAACCATGACGACAGTGCTCCAGCCCGGGCGAATCTCGCCCATGCGTAAAGTCCCCGCCCACATCCAGCGGCCGGAGTACGTCGGGAAGAAAACCCCGAAAACCGGTGAGCCCGACGTCAAGACCCCCGAGATCATCGAGCGGATGCGGGTCGCCGGCAGGATCGCCGCCCAGGCTCTGGAGGAGGTGGGGCGGCACGTGGCACCCGGCGTCACCACCGACGAACTCGACCGGATCGGTCACGAGTTCCTCCTCGACCACGGCGCCTACCCGAGCACCCTCGGCTACCGGGGCTACCCGAAGTCCCTGTGCACGTCGATCAACGAAGTGATCTGCCACGGCATCCCGGACGACACCGTCCTGCGCGACGGCGACATCGTCAACGTCGACATCACCGCCTTCATCGGGGGTGTGCACGGCGACACCGACGCCACCTTCCTGGTCGGCGAGGTGGACGAGGAGTCACGCCTGCTCGTCGAGCGCACCCGCGAGGCCACCGCCCGGGCCATCAAGGCCGTCGCCCCGGGCCGGCAGCTCAACGTGGTCGGCCGGGTCATCGAGGCCTACGCCAAGCGGTTCGGCTACGGTGTGGTCCGCGACTTCACCGGTCACGGCATCGGCACGACGTTCCACTCCGGCCTGATCGTCCCGCACTACGACGATCCGTCGCTGGCGGTCACCCTGGAGCCCGGCATGACGTTCACCATCGAGCCCATGCTGACGCTCGGCACGATCGAATACGACATCTGGCCGGACGGCTGGACCGCGGTGACCAAGGACCGCAGGCGCACCGCCCAGTTCGAGCACACCGTCCTGGTCACCCAGACCGGCCACGAGATCCTGACGCTCCCCTGAGCCGCCGGCCGGCTAGTCTCTGCGATTCCAGGGCACCACGGCGGTGACGGTGGTGCCCCCGCCGGGCACCCCGTTGACGCTGAGCGTGCCCCCGGCCTCGTTCAGATGGACCCGCATGGCGCTGATGCCCCGTCCCTCGGCCGGACCGGCGAACCCGCGGCCGTGGTCGCTCACCGTCATGCGCAGGCCGCTGGAGCCGAGGGTGACGGCGATCGAGACGAGTTTGGCCCCGCTGTGCCGTTCGACGTTGGACAGCGCCTCGCCCAGGGTGGCCAGGACGGCCCGGGCGAGACGGGGAGGCGCGTCATGAGTGGGAAGCGCCCAGATCTCCACGCTGACCCCGGTACGCCCCGACCAGTCGGCGAGGTGCTCCTCGAGGGCTTGGGCGAGGCTCCTTCCCTCGCGTATGCGAAGTTCTTCGGACACTCCTCAACCTTCCTGATGGGCACGTGACGGTCGCTGATCCCCAGCCGAGCACGTGGACGAGCGCGGTGCGTGACACCGATGGAACGCTGCGGCGATGCCCATACCCCCTTGAGAAGGCTACCGGGAGGAGATGGAAGCAGCGGACCGAGGATAGGAGGCCGTAGCTGTCGCGCTACTCGGCGCGATTTCGCTTATTGAGTTTGGCCAGATACTCATTGTACGCATCGAGCTCGGCATCTCCACTGCCTCCGGTCCGCGCCGCGGCGGCGTCGGCGCGGCGGTCGGCCCGCCGGGCCTTGCGATCGTCGTCGCGCCACCACTGGAAGGCCAGGGCGATCAACACGATCAGCGTCGGGATCTCCCCGAAGCCCCAGGCGATGGCCCCGCCGTCCTGCTGGTCGGCGAGCGCGGACGCCCCCCAGGTACGGCCGAGCTGGTCGTACCAGTCGGAGGCCAGGACGGTGCCCATGTTCATCAGCGCGATGCCGAAGAACGCGTGGAAGGGCATGGTGACGAACAGGACGATCAGCCGGGCCACGTGGGGCAGCTGGTGCGGCGCCGGGTCCACACCGATGATCACCCAGAAGAACAGGCATCCGCTGAGCAGGAAGTGCACCGTCATCGCGATGTGCCCGAGGTGCTCCTCCATCGCCGCGGCGAACAGCGGCGTGAAGTACAGCACGTAGGTGGAGCCGATGAAGATCGCGGTGGCGATCGCCGGGTGGCCGACGACGCGGACGAACCGGCTGTGCAGGATCGTGGTCAGCCACTCGCGGGGACCCCGGTCGCCCCGGCGCACGGCGGGCTTGAGCGCGCGCAGGGCCAGGGTGACGGGAGCGCCGAGCACCAGGAAGATCGGGACCAGCATGGACAGCGTCATGTGCTCGATCATGTGCACGCTGAACAGCACCTTGGCGTAGCGGGCGACGCCGCTCTGGGTGGCGACGACGAGGATCAGCACGCCGGTGAACCACGCCGCCGTACGGCCCCACGACCAGGAGTCGCCCCGCTTGACCAGCCGCCGGACCCCGGCGAGGTAGAGCCCGCCGAGCAGGGCCGCCAGGGTGCCCGAGAACAGGTCGAGCCACCACAGCGAGGCCAGGTTCGCCAGTGAGATCTCCGGCGGCATGGAGTAGCCCAGCAGCTCGAAGGCCCGGTCGGCGGGGAGGATCGCCGGCGGCGGCGCCGTACGGGAGAGGGCGACGGCCAGCCCGACGGCCGCGAACATGATCACGATCTCGCCGGCGGCGAAGCGGATGAACGCGCCGGGTCCGGATCCGCCCGCGGCGAGCAGGGGCAGGGTCCGCCGCCGGTGCCACCAGCCGGCGACCCCGAGCAGCGCGAAGGCCGCGGTCTTGGCCAGCAGCAGCGCCCCGTAGGCGGAGGTGAACAGCTCGGAGACCGAGGTGAGCCGGGCCACCACGCTGAACAGGCCCGACAGTCCCACACCGATGAAGCACCACAGCGCCATCGAGGAGAACCGGGTGGCGGCGACCTCCAGGTACGGCTGCCCGCGCAGCGCGTGGGCGCACAGCACGGCGAGCCCGCCCACCCACAGCGCCAGGACCACCAGGTGAACGGCCACGCCTGTGGTGGCCAGGTCGTGGTTGGGCGAGGAGGCGGAGTGCCCGGTCAGCGCGGGCGGGAGCATCGTCACCAGGGCGAGGACGAGCAGGCCGCCCGCGGCCCCGACGGTGATCGCCCCCCGGGAGAACAGCGCGATGGCCACCGCGAACAGCACGACCAGGGTGAGCGCGATGCCCTGCGACACCTGACTGGCGAAACTGGTCAGCTCGTCGCCGCCGAGCACGTCGGTGACGGGCATGCCGAGCACGTCGGACAGGCTGAAGACCATCGTGACCACGGCGGCGCCCGCCCAGCCGAGCGCCAGCCACGAGGCGGCCCTGACATAGGCCTGCGCGGGCCTGCCCAGCAGGCCCTTGTCGCTGGGGAGGAAGACCGCGGCGGCCAGCAGCGCGCCGACGGTGAGCACGCCCGCGGCGTCCATCGCCAGCTTGGCCAGGGGCAGTCCCCACCGGGTGAGCGCCCCCTCGTCGGACAGCCCGGGAATGATCCGGGGGGCCGCGGTCCCGGTGGCGATCATCGAGATCACCAGCGCGGCGACGGCGGCTCCGGCGCCCGCCAGCGCCAGCCGCACCGTCCGCCCGGTCCCGTCCCGGGTCGTGTCCCGTTCGGCTTTCCCGGCCCGGCCGGTCCCGCCCTGCTCCGCGGCGCTCACGGTTGCTTCTTGTTGCGCATGCTGAGGAACATCCCGATGCCGACGCCGCCCAGGCCGCCGACGACGATCCAGGCCCAGCCGGGCACGCCGCCGGAGTCCTTCCCGTCCGCCGCCGGAGCCGGGGTGAGCGGCACCGGGCTCCCGGAGACCTCAGGTTCGGGGGTCGGCTCGGGGGTCGCCGCACCGGCCGCGTTCTCATCCGGGCTCGCGCTCCGGCTCGCACCGGGCGTCTGCGAGACCGCGCTCGGGGTCGCGCTCGGGGCCGGGCTCCCGGTCAGGGTGAAGGGGATCTCCCCCTCGATCGGGTGGCCGTCCGAGGAGACCACCCGATAGGCGATGACGTACTCGCCCGGCGGGAGATCCGGCTTGACCTCCTGGGTCACCACGGGACCGTCGGAGGCGGGCCTGCCGTCCTGGTACGGCGTGCCGTCCGCGGAGCGCACGACGACCTTCGGGAAGCGGACCGAGGCGGTGAACGTCAGCTTCACCCGCTCCAGGTCCTCGACCTTCTTCCCCTTGGCGGGGTCGCTGCTTTTGAGCGTGTCGTGGGCGAGGGCCGGCGCGGCGGGGACCGTGCTGAGGACGAGGGCGGCGAGCAGCGTCAGGGCGGCCGCGAATGGGGAAGTCTTCATGGCACCCCCAAGGCTACCGAGAGCACACCCCGGTCCCGCCCCCCGTCTCCCGGAGACGTCCCCGACGCGGGGACTTCCCCGGCGCGCGGGGACTTCCCCGAGGGCCGGAAGGGCTACAGGCCCACGCAGGCCAGCGCCCGCTGGTAGGCCTCCACGCTGCGGTCGGTCTCGTCGACCCGCTCCAGGATCTGCGCGGCGGTCATCCAGGACTGAGTGGTGAACCGGGTGGTCGGCAACGGCTCCAGCAGTTCGGTCGCCTCCGTGAGCTCGCGCACCGCTTCCTCCTGCCTGCCGAGTGCCGCGAAGATCTGGCCGGCCAGGAGGCGGGCGTCCGCCTGCAGATCCTTGGGCATTCCGTCGAGCATGCCGCAGACCGCCTCTATATGGGTCTTAGCACGCTGGAGGTCGCCGATCAGGAACTCCGCACGAGCCAGGCTCATCGCGCAGCGCATCTTGTCCATCGAGTTGGCGGAGCTCTCCGCGAGCTCGTTCTCCACTCGGACCAGCAGATCCCTCCACCTGGCGGCCTCTGCGGGGCGGACGTACAGCATGACCTGGGCGTAGTCACCACGGAGCCGTCCCTGACGACGAGGGTTCTCGTACTCGGAGTGGATGGCGACGGCCCGCTCGATGTGAACCACCGCCTCGTCACCCCGTCCGGTCTCCACCGCCAGGATCGCGGCCCCCCAGTGCGCCATGATGAGGGCCTTCGGGGTACCGAGGAGCTCGGCGGCCGCAAGCAGTTCAGCGGAGAAATGCCCGGCGCGGAGCAGGTCGCCCCGGTCGATGTACGCGGTGAGGAGCTGTGCTCCGAGCCTGACCAGGCCGTCCGTCCACGCAGGCCGGACGCTCCCTCCCAGGATCTCTTCCACGACCTGCACCGCCTGCGCCAGCTGGCCTTGTTCGCGGTAACACAAGGACAGCTCCGTCACGATGTCGATGTGCCGCTCGGGCGACATCCGCGCCGCGTCATCGTGCCGCAGCCTGTTCAGCAGGGTGATCGCCGCATCCAGGTCACCGCAGGCCTGGGAGGCGAGTGCCAGCCCGTATTCGGCATCTTGCTTCAGTTGGGGCAGACCGGCGAGGCCGTTGTCGGCGAGCAGTTCCCTGTAACGAGTCCGCGCCTCGACGACCTCGCCGTTCTCCATGGCCAGCTGCGCGTAGCTCAGGCTCCGCTCGATCTCCTGCATCTGCTCGGCCGTCACGCCGTTGATCAGGTAGGTGAGCGAGCAGTCGAGCTTCGCGGCGAGCAGCTCCAGCACGGCCGGAGTCGGAGTGCGCTTGCCGCTCTCAATAAGAGAGACGTAACTGTCAGAAAGTTCGGGATGAGCGAGCTGCGCTTGGGAGAGGCCACGCTGACGTCGCACGGCCTTAATACGCTGCCCGACCAAGTCTTGACCAGTCACGTTACCCCTAGAAAGATGTTGTTGAGCAGCAGAACCTACGACAGGAGTCCCCCGTGCGTCGACTTGCCATGTCTGCCCTGGCTGTCTTGTTCACGACGGCGTTGGCCGTCACGGCCAATGCTACGACCGCCAGCGCCGATTCGTCTGCCCCCTCGGCCTCTCAGGCCAGTGTTCAGTACAGTGGCCCTTGGAACGGCCCTGCGTGATCAAGAGCTGACACACGCAGAAGAAACACGCTCCACGGGCTTGCCTATCAGGGTCACGTCTAAATTCCGGCCTCTGACTCAGCATGCCCGAAGAAGCACGATCGGCGCATGCGTTAACTGCCACAGTGGTTAGCGCATGCGTCAACACCACTGCCCTTTCCAAACACCGGGTCACCCGGGTCACCTCAACGTCCAACGATCAGTCGCCAAGTGCGAGTGGCCCCCACCAGCACATCGACTGTCCCGATCACCCCGCTCACTACAGCTCATGTTCACGCATAAGCACGTAGAGCAAGAAAACCAAATTCTGAAGCTCAGCACAAGAGCGGGACGGCACACGGTCAGCGCGGTTACCTGATGCGCAAACCCCCTTCCGGGGGATCAGCGGGAGCGGCCGCCCGCGCGGTTCCCTCCGATGGAATCGACGACAGCGAAGCGGCCATCCGGAGGCGGGGTGCCCATGCTTCACCTGGTGATCGACAACCGCCCCCGCGAGCAGGGGGACCGCGCAAGGCCGGCGTCCGCCGCCCGGCACCCCGCGCGGGGCCGATCCCCGCACTCCGGCGGAACGCGTTTGCCGACGGGCTTTCAGGCCCGCCAAAGCCCTCCGTCGACCGCGGAGATACACGCATAATACATTGCGCGAAATCGCACCTTTCCAGATCACACCTTGATCTCCGAATCTTCCGCAGATAGCCTCATAACTCTCATTTAGCAGTATTCGGGATGGCTCGCGCCACTGTTATCCGAGGCTAGATCCGTGAGATTTTCGATGCTGGGCAACATGACGGTGTCGCCCGCCGACGGCGAGATCATCCTCGTCCGGCGCCGCAAACACCGTCAGCTCTTGGCGACGCTCCTCCTCAGCGCCGACGTCCCCGTCCCCGGCCACCGTCTGACGCAGGCACTGTGGGATGACGCTCCTCCCCCTTCCGCCGACCGAAACCTCAAAACCTACATTTACGCGCTCCGGAGACTCCTTTCTCCGGAAGCCCCCCGCTCGGCGCCGATCAAGACCCACGGGACCGGATACCTCATCGAACTCCATGGCGGCGAACTGGACCTGCTCACCTTCCGTGACCATGTACGGCGCGGCAGGAGGGCGGCACGTGACGACAGCGCGGAGACCGCCTGCCATCACCTCGAATACGCCCTCGACCTGTGGCGCGGTGAGCCTCTCCAGGACGCCCGGGGAAGCCTGTGGCTCGACGAGGCCGCGAGACGTCTGGCAGAGGAACGCCTGGGGGCGGTGGAAGAACTCGTCGAGCTGCAGCTCGGCATGGGCAGGCATGTGGAGGCCGTTGCCAGGCTGCGCCCGGAGGCCGCGGCCCACCCGCTGAACGAGCGCCTCTGGGGACGACTCATGCACGCGCTCCATCTCTCGGGGGACCGTCCCGCGGCGCTGCGCGCCTACGAACAGCTCAGGAAGACCCTCGCCGAGGAGGCCGGCCTGGACCCCGGCGAGGCGATCCGGGAACTCCACCGGAGCATTCTCGCCGCCGGTTCCACGAACTCCGCGGCACACGTTCCTGGCGGCTCCACGAACTCCGCGACATCCGTACCGTCCGGCTCCGCCGTTCCCGTGCCGGATCCGGCCGGTCCGCCGTCTCCCGACGGAGCCGCCCCACCGCGGCAGCTGCCGCGCGATCTCACCGGCTTCGTCGGCCGGGTGGAGGAGCTCGTCCGGTTGCGATCGCTGCTCGCCCCCTGGGACGGCGCCCGGCCGCACCACGTGGTCGCGATCACCGGGGCTCCGGGGTCGGGCAAGTCCGCACTGGCCGTCCGGGCCGCCCACGCGGTCGCCGGCTTCTTCCCCGGCGGGCAGCTCTACGCCAACCTGCACGGGGCGACCCCGGGCATCCGCAGGCTGGAGCCACTGGACGTGCTCGGCCGTTTCCTGCGGGACCTGGGCACTCCCCCGCACGCCGTACCGGACGACGTCGACCAGGCCGCGGCCATGTGGCGCAGCCTCCTCCACGGCCGCCAGACCCTCGTCGTGCTGGACGACGCCGCGGACCTGGCCCAGATCCGCCCTCTGCTGTCGGTGCCCGAGGGCAACGCGATCCTCGCCACCAGCCGGGAGAGCTTCGCCCTGGTCGACGACTGCGTCCGGATGTGGATCGGACGGCTGCGCCGGGCCGAGGCGGCAGCGATGTTCGCCAAGCTGGTGGGCGCCGAACGCGCCGCCATGGACGCCCGGGCGACGGGCAGGCTGCTCGACCTGTGCGGAGGGCTGCCCCTGGCCGTGGGGATCGTGGGCGCCCGGCTGGCGAACCGGCCGGGTTGGGCGGTGTCCGCCCTGGTGGAACGGCTGGAGGACGAGCGGCGGCGCCTGCACGAGCTGGAGGCGGGCGACGTCGCGGTCCGCTCCAGTCTGGCGGTCAGTTATGACCTGCTCTCCGGCGGTACCTCCCTGGACCGGACGGCGGCCCGGGCCCTGCGCCTGATCGGCATGCTCGAGGTGCCCGACGTGACGCCGTACGTCGTGGCGGCCCTGCTGGACGGCCCTGTCGAGCTCGCGGAGCGGGCCCTGGAACGGCTGGTGGACGCCCATCTCGTCGAGTGCGACGAGCCCGGGAGATACCGGCTGCACGACCTCGTACGGCTCTTCGCACGAGAACAGGCCATTCAAGAAGACCCGGAGTCCCGTCTCGGCGGTCTCGGCAGAGCGCTAGAGGCTTACACCGCGACGGCGCGTACGGCCATGAAGCTGTCCGGACAGCAACGCAGCATCACCGTACCGGAGCTCGAAATCGGTGCCGCCCCCGCCCCGCTCTCGTCCGGCGAGCAAGCTTACGAGTGGCTGAAACGAGAGCGGGCCAATCTCCTGTCCGCTGCCTCCCAGGGCATCGCATCCAGCGAGGAGAAGGCCGTACGCCTCGGGTTCACTCTGGCCCTGGAAATCTTCTGGCACCTTCACAGCGCCGGCTCTCGGGCAGATCTTCTTACGATCGCCCATCAGCTCGCCGCCACAGGCGAGCTGATGGGCGATCGCGAAGTGGAATCGATCGGGCGGTACCACCTCGCCATCGCCTTCGTCCTTTCCTATCGTCACTCTGACGCGGCACTTCACTTCGAGAAATTGCTGGCCCTGTCGCGCGAACTCTCCGATCCGCACGGCGAGCAGCGGGCGCTGGGCGGTCTTGCCCATACGCACATTGCGATGAGCCGGTACCAGGAGGCCATCCGCTACGCGGAGGCCCAGCAGGATACATGTCGCCTACTCGGGTACCGCGTAGGCGAGCAGTATGCGATGAGCATGATCGGCTGGGCGTATCAAGGTCTCGGGGAACTCGACCAGGCACGGACGGTGCTGGAGAGAGCGCTTACCGAATACCGCGAGTCCACCACCGTCACCCAGGAGGGCTGGTTATTCGAGACACTGGGCGACGTCCATCTCGAGTTGGAAGACCCCGTATCGGCCAAGACCTGCTACGAGAGAGGACTCACCATCGTGCGGGCCGCGAAGATGCCCGTCGCCGAGCCGCATTTCCTGCTCGGTCTCGCCCGCTCCTGCCGGCTCCTCGGCGAGCTCGACCGCACCGCGGACTACCTGGCGCAGACCCTCGCGCTCTCCCGCGCCACCGGAAACGACGTGGTGGAGCAGGAGGCCCTGGAGGAGGAGAAGGCCGTCCTCGCCGCCCGGGGGACCTGAACGCGGGGTGACCGCAACAGTCGCCAACGCCGAAGGGCGCGTTTCGCGGTGTCTGCCGTGGCGCCCCCGGGGGGCGGCTTGATGTACTGCTGAGATGAGCGAGACCGAGACACGGCGGAGCCAGGGCGTCGGGGACAGCGTGCTCCGGTCCGACGGGGTGTTGAAGGTGACGGGCGAGTTCGCCTACTCCTCCGACCTGTACCTCCCGGACATGATCTGGGGCGCGACCCTGCGCAGCCCGCACCCGTCGGCGTGGATCCGCTCGATCGACATCGGCCCCGCGCTGGCGATGCCGGGCGTGTTCGCCGTGCTCACCCACGAGGACGTGCCGGGTGAGAAGTTCTACGGCCTGGAGCGCAGGGACCAGCCGGTGCTCGCCGTCGACCGGGTCCGCTACCAGGGTGAGCCGGTGGCGCTGGTGGCCGCGGACCATCCGGAACGGGCGCGCCGGGCGGCGCGGGCGATCGCGGTGGACTACGAGGTCCGCGAGGCGGTGACCGATCCGCGCCGGGCCGCGTTCGACCCGGACTGCCCGCGGGTCCACGACTCCGGCAACGTGCTGCGCCATCAGCCCGTCCGGGTCGGTCTCGACGTCGCGGAGTTCTCCGCGCCCGTCGTGGTCACCGGCGAGTACGAGGTCGGCATGCAGGACCAGGCGTTCCTGGGGCCCGAGTCCGGCCTGGCCGTACCGGCCGAGGACGGCGGGGTGGACCTGTTCGTCGCCACCCAGTGGCTGCACGTGGACCGCGACCAGATCGCGCCGTGCCTGGGCCTGCCCGCCGAGAAGGTACGGGTGACGCTGGCCGGGGTGGGCGGCGCGTTCGGTGCCAGGGAGGACCTGTCCATGCAGGTCCACGCGTGCATGCTGGCGCTGCGCACCGGCCGCCCCGTGAAGATCGTCTATGGCCGGGAGGAGTCGTTCTTCGGGCACGTGCACCGGCATCCGGCCCGGATGCGCTACGAGCACGGCGCGACCCGCGAGGGGAGACTCGTCTACGTCAAGGCGGAGATCCTCCTCGACGGCGGCGCCTACTGCTCCTCCTCACCCGCCGTCGTCGGCAACGCCGCCTCGCTCGGGGTGGGGCCGTACGAGGTCGGCAACATCCACCTCGACGCCTACGGCGTCTACACCAACAACCCGCCCTGCGGCGCGATGCGCGGCTTCGGCGCGGTCCAGGCGTGCTTCGCCTACGAGTCGCAGATGGACAGGCTGGCCGAGGCGTGCGGCCTGGACCCGGTCGAGATCAGGGTCCGCAACGCCGTCTCCCAGGGTTCACGGCTGGCCACCGGGCAGGTGATCGACTCTCCCGCGCCGCTGGCCGGCATGCTCCGCGAGCTCGCCGCGATGCCGCTTCCGCCCGAGAGCGGGGACGACCTGCTGGACATGCCCGGCGGCGTCTCCCAGGCCACCCGCGGCGAGGGGGTACGGCGCGGCGTCGGCTACGGCGTGGGCATCAAGAACATCTGCTTCTCCGAGGGCTTCGACGACTACTCCACCGCCCGGGTCCGGGTGGAGCTGCTCGGCGGCGAGCCGCACGTGCTCGTGCACACCGCGGCAGCCGAGGTCGGGCAGGGGCTGGTGACGGTCCAGGAGCAGATCGCCCGGACCGAGCTCGGAATCGACCGGGTGACGGTGGCCACGGCCGACACGGCGGTCGGCTCGGCGGGCTCCTCCTCGGCCTCCCGGCAGTCGTACGTCACCGGCGGCGCGGTCCGGGCCGCGTGCGAGGCCGTACGGGAGCGGCTGGACAAGCTGCGGGCCGACGGATCGTCGCTGGCCGGCGTCCTGGAGCGCACCGGGCCGATCGAGGAGACCCGGGTCTACCGCCACCGGCCGACCTTCCCGATGGACCCGGTGACCGGGCAGGGCGACTCGCACACCCAGCTCGCCCTGTGCGTGCACCGGGCGGTGGTGGACGTGGACGTGGAACTGGGCCTGGTCAAGGTGGTGGAGCTGGCGGCGGTGCAGGACGTCGGGAAGATCCTGAACCCGATCGCGCTGGAGGGCCAGATCCACGGCGGCTCGGCGCAGGGGCTGGGACTGGCGC
Source organism: Planobispora rosea (assembly GCF_014648175.1). GTDB lineage: Bacteria > Actinomycetota > Actinomycetes > Streptosporangiales > Streptosporangiaceae > Planobispora > Planobispora rosea. The sequence continues at coordinate 189,448 of NZ_BMQP01000009.1, read as the reverse complement.
TGATGGAGGAGATCCAGGTCTCCGGCGGGAAGGTGCGCAACCCGTCGTTCACCGACTATCTGATCCCCACCGTCCTCGACATGCCGCCGATGAAGATCTCGATCCTGGAGAACCCCGATCCGCACGCGCCGTACGGCCTGCGCGGCGCGGGCGAGCCGCCCACGTTGTCGTCCACCCCGGCGGTGGCGGCCGCCGTACGGGCCGCGACCGGCCTGGAACTGCCCCGGGTGCCGATCCGCCCCCATGACATCGCCCTGAACGGGTAGGAGGCGACCGATCCCCCACGTGTGAGAAGGGGGATCCGTGGACCGGTTCTTCGAGCTGTCGGCGCGCGGCACGACGGTCGGCCGTGAGGTCAGGGGCGGCCTCACGACGTTCATGGCGATGGCCTACATCATCCTGCTCAACCCGATCATCCTGGGCGGGGCGACCGACGTCACCGGGGCGAAGCTGTCGATCCCGCAGCTCACCACGGCGACCATCCTCGCGGCGGCGATCAGCACGATCCTCATGGGAGTGGCCGGCAACGCGCCGTTCGGGCTGGCGGCGGGGCTGGGGCTGAACGCGGTCGTCGCCTACCAGGCCGCACCGCACATGACCTGGGCGCAGGCGATGGGACTGGTGGTGCTGGAGGGCCTGGTGATCGTGCTGCTGGCCGTCTCGGGGCTCCGCCGGCTCATCATGAACGCCATCCCGCTGCCGCTGAAGCACGCGATCAGCGTCGGGATCGGCACGTTCATCGCACTGATCGGCCTGGTGGACGCCGGATTCGTGGCGCGGGGCGAGGGCACGCCCGTGCAACTGGGCACGACCGGGCACCTGTCGGGCTGGCCGGTCACGCTGTTCTGCTTCGGCCTGCTGCTGATGATCGTGCTCCACGTACGGCGGACCCCCGCGGCCATCCTGATCGGCATCGCGGTCACCGCCGTGCTGGCGGTGGTGGTCAACTCGACGGCGACGATCGACCCGGCGTCCTGGGGCGTGGTGGTCCCCCGGATGCCGGAGACGGTGGTGGCCGCGCCGGACTTCGGGCTGATCGGCCAGGTCGACCTGTTCGGCGGGTTCGCCACCGCCGGTGCGGTGACCGCGACCATCGTGCTGTTCACCCTCGTGCTGTCGGGGTTCTTCGACGCGATGGGGACCGTCATCGGGGTCAGCGACGAGGCCGGGCTGGTGGATGAGCAGGGCCGGGTCCCCCGGCTGGGCACCATCCTGACGGTGGACGGCACGGCCGGGGCGGTCGGCGGACTCTGCAGCGCCTCCGCCGGCACGGTCTTCGTCGAATCGGCTGCCGGAGTCGGCGAGGGCGCCAGAACCGGCCTCGCCTCCCTGGTCACCGGCGCCCTGTTCACCCTGACATTGCTGTTCACCCCGATCGCACAGATCGTCCCGGCCGCCGCGGCGGCGCCCGCGCTGGTACTGGTGGGCGCCCTGATGATGACCCAGGCCAAGAACGTGCCCTGGGACGACCTGACCATCGTGATCCCGGCGTTCCTCACGATCGTGCTGATGCCGTTCACCTACTCCATCACCACCGGCCTGGGCAGCGGCATCGTCACCTACGTAGTGATCAAAGCGGGAACCGGCAGATGGCGGGAGGTCCACCCCCTCCTCTACGCGGTGGCGGGCCTCTTCGTGATCTTCTTCTGCATCGAGGGCATAGAAGCCTTCATCGGTGGCTGACGCCTCCGGACACCACCGAATCGGTCCCGGATTCATCCGCGCGGAGACGCTCCGTCCGGGCGCGCCGGCGGCGATGCGGACGCGGCCCGCTCACATGTCGCCGGAGTCGCAGGCGACCCCGTCCCTGTCCCGGTCGGTGTACCAGTGGTACTCCGCGTGGGTGCCCTTGTGGTACGGGCCGTAGCCCTGGGCGAACGCCTCCTTGCAGGTGGGGTACCGGGGGTCGGTGCCCGGGCCGCCGGTGCGGATCGGGCGGCCGCTCGTCGTGGGCGTCGATCCGGCGCCCGTGGGGTTCGTGGTGGGACGCGCGGTGGGAGCGGTGGTGCCCGTGGGGGTGGTCGTCGGGCGTACGGCGGGGGCCGTGGCGCCCGTGCCGGGAGTCGCCGGGGGCGTGGCACCCGTGCCGGGAGTCGCCGGGGGCGTGGCCACGGGAGCGGACGCCGTCGGCACCAGGGCCGGCGCGGTCGCCGTCGGGTTGACGGCCGGCGGCTGGAGACCGGGGCCGGCGGTGGCCGTACCGGGAGTGCCGGAGGTGCCGGGAGTGCCGGAGGTGCCGGGCGCCGCCGTACCCCCGCGTAGCCGGACGACCATGGCATCCGCCTGCTCCTTGGTGAGCGAGCCGGAGATCCGCATGCTGTCCTCGGTGATCACCTCTCCGACGCGCGGGGCCGCCACGACCCTGCCGCCCACCACGATCGCGAGCTGCTGCCCGTCCGCCTCCTCGGTCACGCTGCTGATCTGGTCGCGGGACGCGGGCGCGAAGACGATGCGGACCGAGTAGGCGCCGCTGCTCTCCCGGACCGCCTCGATCTTCTGTACCGCGGCGATCTCGACTCCCGGGGCGACCGTGTAGCAGACCTGCCCGGCGTCGTCGGGGTAGCTGTCGGGGGTCGCGCAGGCTCCCTGCTGCGTCCCGGTGACCGGGGCGAAGTGGATGGGGACGGCCAGCTTCCGCGGCGGCGGGGAGCCGAGCGGCATGTCGGGGTTGCGTGTCATGAGCACCGCGATGGTGCCGAGCACGCCGGTGACGAGGACCGCGAGCACCAGGGCGACGATCAGCGCGACGGTGGTGACCCGGCTCGCTCTCGGCTCGCCGGGCGGTCCCTGCCACGGCTCCCCCGCGCCCGGCGGGGCGCCCGGCCCCGGAGGAGGACCCTGCGGCTCCCGCGGGGAGAGCGGTGGGCGCTGCGGCTCCGCCGGAGAGGCGGGCAGGCGTCGCGTCTCCCCCGGGGAGACGGGCGGCAAGCCCTGAGGCTCCGGCGGACGGCCGGAGGGGCCCGGTGGAGCTCCCTGGGGCTCGGGCGGTCCGCCCGGCCCCGCGTGCATCTCCATCGTCATATACCAGCATCCCTCACGTGTGCTGGCGGCGAGCCTACCGATCTATGCAAGGAGCCGGTAATCGAGCGGTCAAGTCCGGCCTCAGAAAACACGCTCGACGGCCAGGATTGACAGGCTGTCACGAGAGACGCTCGATTCCTTCCAGCTTGTGCATGGTGAGCCCTTCCCCGGGAACGCAGAGTGAAGAGGACACAGGCGAACCCTGGAGGGGTTGTGAAGATCGCAGTTCCCCGCGAGGTCAAAAACCATGAGTATCGCGTGGCCCTCACGCCTGCCGGCGCCCACGAGTTCGTCCGGCAGGGGCATCACGTCTTCGTCGAGAGAGGCGCCGGCGTCGGATCGTCGATCCCCGACTCCGACTTCGAGAGCGTGGGGGCGACCATTCTGGACAGAGCCGACGACGTGTGGGCGGAGGGCGACCTCGTCCTGAAGGTGAAGGAGCCCGTCGCCGAGGAGTACCACCGGATGCGCAAGGGGCAGGTTCTGTTCACCTACCTGCACCTGGCCGCCTCCGAGGCGTGCACCCGGGCCATGCTCGACTCCGGTGTCACCGGCATCGCCTACGAGACCGTGCAGACCCCGGGCGGCTTCCTTCCGCTGCTGGCCCCGATGTCGGAGGTCGCCGGGCGGATCGCCCCGCAGGTGGGCGCCTACCACCTGATGCGGCAGGGCGGCGGGCGCGGTGTGCTGATGGGCGGCGTGTCGGGTGTGCACGCGGCCAACGTGGTGATCATCGGGGCCGGGGTGTCCGGGATGAACGCCGCCGTCATCGCCCTGGGCATGCACGCCGAGGTCGTGTTGCTGGACAAGAACATCGACCGGCTCCGCCAGGCCGACGTCGTCTACCGGGGGCACTGCCAGACGGTCGCGTCCAACAGCTACGAGGTCGAGCGCGCGGTCCTCGGCGCCGACCTGGTCATCGGCGCGGTGCTGGTGCCCGGGGCGAAGGCCCCCACGCTGGTGAGCAACGACCTGGTCTCCCGGATGCGGCCGGGCTCGGTCCTGGTGGACATCTCCATCGACCAGGGCGGCTGCTTCGAGGACTCCCGGCCGACCACGCACGCCGCGCCGACCTACCAGGTCCACGACTCGCTCTTCTACTGCGTGGCCAACATGCCGGGCGCGGTGCCGCACACCTCGACCTACGCGCTGACCAACGTGACGCTGCCCTACGCCCTGGCCATCGCCGAGCTGGGCTGGCGCGAGGCGCTGCGCGGCGATCCCGCGCTCGCCCTGGGCCTGAACACGCACGAGGGGCACCTGACCAACCAGCCCGTGGCCGAGGCGCACGGGCTGGAGGCGGTGCCCCTGGAGCAGGTGCTGGCCTGACCTTCCAGCCGGACCTGATCTCCCCTGGCCGGGCCGATCTCCCCGGCCGGGGGGGACGTCAGGAGGTCGGCGACGGAGACGCCTCGGGTTCCGTGGTCGGGCTGCCGCTGGGAGCGGGGCTCCCGGTCGGCGTCGGGCTGGCCTCCGGGATCGGGTTCTCGGCGGTGGTGGTGGTCAGGTCGCTGGTGCAGGACGCGCCGAGTTCAGGCGTCTCCGGACCCTGCTTGAACTTCTGGATGAACTTCGGCAGGCGCGGGTCGTCGGCGCCGTCCAGCCTGAGCTGCTTGTTCCAGGAGCTGACCACGACCTTGCTGGGCAGGCCGGGGTACGGGCTCAGGAGCATGTAGTCGCTGGAGGCGAACTCCTTGAGGGTGTCCACCTGCTCCTTGGGCAGGCCGGGCTGGTAGGTGATCCACACGGCGCCGTGCTCCATCGAGTGGACGGCGTTCTCGTTGTTGATCGGCGCGTCGTAGATCCCGCAGTTCTGCCAGACCTCGTGGTGCTCCCCGCCCATCGGCGGGGTCTCCTTGTAGGTGACCTTGGTCGGGACGTGGAGGCTCCCGGGGTACTTCGCGCTGACGACGGCGTCCAGCGACGTCAACTTGGACTGCCTGACCAGGTAGAAGCCGACCAGCCCGACGATCAGGAGGATGACCGTGCCGCCGACGCCCCACATGATCAGCGTCGTCCTGCGCTCCTTGGCCTTCTGCTGGGCACGCATCTTGGCGAGGTGCTCGCGCCTCGCCTGCGTCTTGTCCTTCGTCATCGCTCCTCCGGCCGGCATGCAACTTCGGGTTACCTTATGCCCTACCGCCGTATAGGGAGAATAAGGGGCACTCGGTGCGTGACCTCGCGCCGTTCTCCAGGTGAGTAGGCTTGGCGGGTAATGGAAGAACCCATTGAAGACTACCCGCGGCGATCCCGGCGACTGACGATGCTGGGCGCCGTGCTGGGCTGCCTGGTCCTGGCCGTCGTCCTGCTGCTCGTGCTGGGCCGGGACGGCGAGCCGACCGAAGCCTCCGCCGAGGCCGGGTTCGCCCGCGACATGGCCGTCCACCACTCCCAGGCCGTGCAGATGTCGTTCATCACGCGGGACGGCAGCACCGACGAGAGACTGCGGACGCTCGCCTACGACATCATCATCACCCAGACCGCCCAGCGCGGCATGTTCATGGGCTGGCTGCAGCAGTGGGAGCTCAACCAGGCGGGCGAGAGGCCGCCGATGGCGTGGATGGCCGGCCACGGCCACGGCGGCGGCGCCGGGACGCCGGCCGCCGGCACCGGGACACCGTCCACGATGCCCGGCATGGCGAGCGAGGAGGAGCTCAAGCGGCTCCGCGAGGCCTCCGGGAAGGACAAGGAGATCCTCTTCCTCCAGCTCATGATCCGCCATCACGAGGGCGGCGTGCAGATGGCCCAGGCCCTGCTGAACCTCTCCGAACGCGACGAGGTGGTAACGATGGCCCGGCACATCGTCAACACGCAGAGCGGTGAGATCAAACTTATGACTGACATGCTCAAGCAGCGGGGTGCCCAGCCGCTGCCGTCCATTCTTGAATAGTGCCTGAGCGTCCGTGGCCGGGTCCCGGCCGGGAGCGTGGGGACGGCCTGGCCGGAGGAGACTCACATGGTGAACGACGAGCCGGAGAACCGCCTGGAGGTGAGTATCTCCGCCGACGTTGAGATGGGGCAGTATGCCAACTTCGCCTCGGTATGGCATACCCAGGATGGCTTCGTCCTAGATTTCGCGGTGATCACCCGACCGCCGCAGCTCGCCAACGACCCGTCGTCGGGACAGCCCTTCGTCAGCGTGCCGACCCGGATCGTCAGCCGGATCCGCATCCCCCCGAGCCAGGTCTTCGAACTGATGAAGGCGCTGGAACAGCAGCTCACCCAGTACGAGAACGAGACCGGGAGCAAGCACTGACGGCCCCGGGACCCTCGCGGCGCGCAAGCCGCAGGCCCCGGGGCCGCGCACGAGGCGTTCACGCCAGGCCAGGGTCACCACCAGGCGTTCACGCCAGGCCAGGGTCACCACCAGGCGTTCACGCCAGGCCGATGGCCAGGCGGGCGGCGGCCAGCAGGCCGGAGGTCTCCTCGGTCACCCGGGCCGCCGCGGCGGCGAGGATCCGGTCCAGCTCCGCCGGGTCGGCGGACAGAACCGCGAAACGTTCCCGGACCGGCGCCAGCGCCTCGATCACGGCCTCGGCCGTGTCCTTCTTCAGCGCGCCGTACGAACTGTGGACCGGCGACTCCACCGGCCTGCCCGAGCAGGCCGCGAGCAGGGCGAGCAGATTCGAGACCCCCGGCTTGCCCGCCGGATCGTAACGGACCTCGTTCCCGGAGTCGGTCACGGCCCGCATGATCTTGCGCCGGATGTCGGCGGGAGGATCGAGCAGGTAGACCGTCCCCGCCTCCGAGGCGCTGGACTTGCTCATCTTCGCGGTGGGCACGGCCAGGTCCATGACCCGGGCGGCCACCCGGGGATACACGGCCTCGGGGACGACGAAGGTCTCGCCGTACCGGCGGTTGAAGCGCAGGGCCAGGTCGCGGGTGAGCTCCATGTGCTGGCGCTGGTCCTCCCCCACCGGCACGAGGTCCGCGCGGTGCAGCAGGATGTCGGCGGCCATCAGCGCGGGGTAGGTCAGCAGCGAGAGCCGTACCTCCTCCTGCGCCGCCGACTTCTCCCTGAACTGGATCATCCTGCGCATCTCGCCCTCGTAGGCCGTGCTCTCCAGCAGGTAGGACAGCTCGGTGTGCGCGGGCACCCGCGACTGCAGGTAGAGCACGGAGCGGTCCAGCCCGCAGGCGAGCAGCAGGGCCGCCACCTCACGGGTCCGGGCCCGCAGGACCGCGGGGTCGTGCCTGACGGTCAGGGCGTGCAGGTCGGCGACGGCGTAGACGCAGGCGGCCTCGTCCTGGAGCCGTACGGCGGGCAGGATCGCGCCGAGGTAGTTGCCGAGCGTCAGGCGGCCGGTCGCCTGGAAGGCGGAGAAGACGCGCGTGGTCCCCGCCCGCCCTCCGGGTCTCTCCGCGGCCCGGGTCCCCGTCCGGATGTCCGCCTGGATCCCCGTCCGGATCTCCGTCTGGCTTGTCGTCTGGCTTGTCGTCTGGCTTGTCGTCGATGTCATCGTGCGTCCCTTCGGGATGGAGGGACCGCCGGATCACCGGCCGCGGGAGAACGAAAAAGGCCGCCGGTGAACGGCGGCCGTTTTCTCTGCGCAGGCTGGGCTGGCTAGCGGGTCCGCCGGGAGGCGGCCCGCCACAGACCCGTACTGCGGTGGCTCATGCGGACAATGCTATCTCCTCGGCGACGGCGGCGGCGAAGGCGTCGACGTCGGCCTCGGTGGTGTCGAACGCGGTCATCCAGCGGACCTCGCCGGTCGCCTCGTTCCAGGTGTAGAAGCGGAAGCGCTTCTGCAGCCGCTCGGTGACCTCGGGCGGGAGGATCGCGAAGACCGCGTTGGCCTGGACGGGGCGCGGGATCTGCACGCCTGGGATGTCCCGGACGGCGTCGGCCAGCCGCCGCGCCATCGCGTTGGCGTTGCGGGCGTTGCGCAGCCACAGGTCCCCGGCGAGCAGCGCCTCGAACTGCACCGAGACGAAGCGCATCTTGGAGGCGAGCTGCATCGCGCTCTTGCGCAGGTAGCGCAGGCCCCGCACGGCCTCGGGGTTGAGCACGACGACGGCCTCGCCGAACATCAGCCCGGCCTTGGTGCCGCCGAAGGACAGCACGTCCACGCCCGCGTCCGTGGTGAACGCGCGCAGCGGCACGTCCAGCGCGGCCGCGGCGTTGGCCGCCCGTGCCCCGTCGAGGTGGACGAGCATGCCCAGGCCGTGGGCGTGCTCGCAGATCGCCCTGATCTCCTCCGGGGTGTAGAGCGTGCCCAGCTCGGTGGTCTGCGTGATCGAGACGACCCTGGGCTGGGCGCGGTGCTCGTCGCCGAAGCCCCACGCCTGCCGGTCGATCAGCTCGGGGGTGAGCTTGCCGTCCGGGGTGGCGACGGGCAGCAGCTTGAGCCCGGCCGTACGCTCCGGCGCCCCGCCCTCGTCGGTGTGGATGTGCGCCGACTCGGCGCAGACCACGGCCTCCCAGTGGGCGGTCATGGCGCGCAGCGCGACCACGTTGGCGCCGGTGCCGTTGAAGACCGGCCAGGCCTCGGCGGCCGGGCCGAAGTGCCTGCGGAAGACGTCCTGGAGCGCCTCGGTGTAGACGTCGTCGCCGTAGGCGGTCTGGTGGCCGCCGTTGGCGAGCGCGATCGCGGCGAGGACCTCCGGGTGGATCCCGGCGTAGTTGTCGCTGGCGAAGCCCTTGACCGCCGGATCGTGCCTGCGGACCGCGTCGGTCACGGTCCCGGCCGGGACGCCGGCCGGGCCGGTCGGGGAACCGGAGCCGGTCACGGCGGCGGGTGCTGCGTCTGTCACTGGGTGAGGTCCATTCGGGTTCCGTTGACGTCGGTGTCCCACAGGCCCTCGATCGCCGCCGCGAGGTCGTCGACGTCGGTGAAGCCGGGGAACGTCTTCTCCGGGTTGGCCGCGCGCATGCCCTCGTGCACGAGTGCCTTGACGACCAGGATGTTCGCGGTGGAGCCGGTGCCCTCCAGGGCGTCGGCGAAGGCCAGGGTCCACGCCTCGGCGGCGGCCTTGGCGGTGCCGTACGCCGCGTTGCCCTGGGTGGGGCGCTCGGCGGCCTTGGCGGAGACGATCGCGAACCGGCCGCGCCCGCCCGCCCTGAGCAGCGGCTCGAAGGCGAGCGTGACGTGCTGGAGGGTCCGTACCAGCAGGTCGTGCAGGAGCGCCCAGTCCTCCAGCTTCGTCTCGGCGAAGGTCTTCGACCCGCGCCAGCCGCCGACCAGGTGCACCAGGCCGTCCACCCGGCCGTGCTCGGCCTGGACGTCCGCGGCGAGCTTCTTGACCGCGTCGAAGTCCAGGAGGTCGACGGGGAGCGTCCCGTCGGCGCCCGACTTGTCGACGCCGATGACCGTGTGCCCCTTGTCCGCGAAGCGGCGCACGACCGCCTGACCCGCGGGGCCGGCCGCGCCGGCAACAAGAATGATCATGCTCGGATCCCCTTCGTGGAGTCGACGACCTCGCCGAGCTTACGGCGCAGGGCCTCGTAGAACATGCTCAGCGGGAACTCGTCGGGCAGCACCGCGTCGACCACGGCCTTCGGGAAGCCCTCGACCGGGAGCGCGTCCACGCCGCGGGCCCAGACCGAGGCCGGGTGCGGCTCGACGTAGGCCGCGACGAGCTCGTGGGCGGCCAGCCAGTGGGCGAGCTTGGAGCGGTCGATGCCGTCGCGGTAGAGCTTCTCCACCTCGCCGCGCAGGTCCGCCACGCCGTCCGCGAGCCGGGACCAGTCGACGCTGAGCCGGTTGTCGGTCCACCGTACGACGTCGTTGCGGTGCAGGTAGGCGAAGAGCAGCTGGCCGCCGAGGCCGTCGTAGTTGCGGACCCGGTCACCGGTGATCGGGAAGCGGAAGAGCCGGTCGAACAGGATCGCGTACTGGACGTACCGGGCGTGCGGCACGCCCTCCTTCTCCAGCTGCACGGCCTCGCCGAACGCGGTCAGGTCGCAGCGCAGCTCCTCCAGGGAGTAGAGCCAGTACGGCATCCGCTGCTTGATCATGAACGGGTCGAACGGCAGGTCGCCGTGGCTGTGCGTGCGGTCGTGGACCAGGTCCCAGAGCACGAAGGTGTCCTGGGCCAGTTCCTGCGACTCCAGCAGGCGGGCGGCGTCCGGCGGCAGCGCCAGCTTCAGCGTGTCCGCGGCGGCGCGGCTGACCGTGCGGAACCGGGCGGCCTCCCGGTCGCAGAAGATTCCGCCCCAGGTGAAGCGGGCCGGGGTCTCGCGGACCGCGACGGTCTCCGGGAACAGCACCGCCGAGTTGGTGTCGTAGCCGGAGGTGAAGTCCTCGAAGGCGATCGGCACGAACAGCGGGTTGTCGTAGCGGGTGCGCTCCAGCTCGGCCAGCCACTCGGGCCAGACGGTACGGATCCACACGGCCTCGACGTGCCGGGAGGTGGTGCCGTTCTGGGTGTACATCGGGAAGACCACCAGGTGCTCCAGGCCGTCGACCCGCTGGGTGTCGGGATGGAAGGCGTCGAGCGAGTCGAGGAAGTCGGGCACGCCGAGACCCTGCTCGACCCACTTGCGGAAGTCGGCGACGACGGCGGCGAGGTAGGCCTCATCGTGCGGGAAACGGGGCGCGAGGGCCGCGACGCGTTCGACGATCTCGGAGATCAGCGCGACGGCGAGGTCCCGGTCGCCCTCGATCGAGCCGTCCTTGGCCTGGAGCGGCTTGAGCCGCTCGACGGCGTCCTTGAGCTCCCGGAAGGCCGCCGGCGCCGCCTCCCGCTCCGTTCCCGTCTTCCCGGCCTCGCCCGGTGCGGTCTTCGCGGGGATGCGGGAGACCCAGGTGATGAGGTTGCCCCAGAGCGCGGCGTGGTCGTAGTCGGCGATCGAGTCGTCGCCGAACAGGTCGGAGTCGGCGACCACGACGACGCGGCCCTCGCCGTGCCGTACGGCCACCGCCAGCGGCCTTCCGGCGGGGTCGGCGGTGGGGGACGTCGAGAACAGCACCGCGGCGCCCTCGGGGGCGGTGAGCGTCCCGGCCCGGTAGAAGCAGGCGCGTCGGGCCCCGGCCAGCAGATCCTCGCGGCCCGTCTCGCCGGGGACGCCCAGGACCCAGGAGGCCACGCCGTTGTGGGCGTTCCTGGGGTCCTGGACGGTGGTGTGCTCGACCCTGACGCCGAAGACGTCGAGGAGATCGGCGAGGTTGTTGCCGTACTTGTCCTGCTCGCACTCGGCCAGCACGACGAGGCCCCCGCCTCCGGCGACGTGACTCTCGATCGCGTCGATCTCCTCGGCGGTGAAGACCGGGCTGCCCGAGCCGGTGGTGCGCTCCCAGCGGTCACCGGAGGGGTGCGCGATCACGAAGGTGTCGGCGCCGGCGAGGACGGCCGGGGTGACGGCACCCTCGGTGTGCGCGGTGACGGTGTGTCCCAGGCGGCGCAGCACCTCGGCGGCGCGGGCGTAGCTGTTGTCGTCCGGGTGGCCCGGATTCATCGTCTCGGCCACATCCCGCCGGATGGTCCAGGACTCACTGTGTGCCTCGTCGAACAGCACCCGGGGGAACGCCCTCACGACAAATCCTCCTCCAGATAGGTCTCAGTGGAGGAAAATATACACAACATGTCCCACTTTGGGCACACGCCTTACAGCCGCCGGACCGCCGGGGCATCCGGGCGGACGGCGGCCGCAGGGCGGCGAAGGCGGGAAGCGGGAGGAGCGGTGGAGCGCGCCGCTCAGCCCGCGGTCCGCGACCCCACGGGCTGGGGCCTGGCGGACTGGGGTTCGGCGGCCCGGGGCTCGGCACGCCTGGGCTCAGCGTGCCTGGGCTCAGCGTGCCTGGGCTCGGCGGGAGGACGGCCGTCATCGGCGGTCGCGACGCTCCGGCAGGCGCAGAACCCGACCTCGGCGATCAGCAGCAACCGCTCGCGGGTGTACTCATTGGGATTCTGCGCCGGACGGACGCCGCCACAGACTTCGCACCGGCTGCGGTGATCGCTCATATCGGGTCTCCTCGGGGAAGAAACAGCGTTGACCGGCGGGGACGGCAGGCGGACTCCGCTGGAACCTCTTCCCGAGGGCCGACCGGCCGCTCCACGAGCAGCACCACGACACATCTTCCCGGGATCGGGTCTCTCCTGTCCCCAGATTAGGGCCCTCTCCCCAATTCTCAGCCGCAAAAACAGAAACTTACCTCACATGAACACCAATCAGACCGAAATTTGGCACTAAATGCAAAGAAAGCACGCTGCGAGTAGCCCTACCGGCCGACCAGGGCCGACCTCCAAAAATTAGGCAGAGAGCATCAGGAAGGCCATATCACGAGATCCGGACAACCTCATACCAGCCGGCGGGCTCAGCGCGGCCGCTCACCGGCGTGCCGCCGTACCCGGCGCAGCATGACCGCCCCGAGGACGAGCACGGCGAGCGCGACGGCGATCCATCCCGCACCGAGCGCCTCGACCCCCGTGGCGACCGCTCCCTGCACGGCCGTCGCCGCGCCCACGATCGGATCGTCGGTGGACGCGCCCGCGAAGACGCGCAGCTCGTACCAGCCGTAGTAGACGACGTACAGCCCGGCCGGCAGGAGGAGACCGCCGCTGATCCGCGGCACGTGGGGCAGGATCCGGCGCATCCGGGCGACCGCCGCGCCGCGCGCCAGCGCCACGGCCAGCGAGAGCAGGGTGACGACCAGCCCCATTCCGGCCGCGTAGGCGACGAAGACGGCCAGGCCGCCCAGGACGCCGTCGCTCGCCAGGGAGGCGGAGGTGACCGCGAGGAACGGCCCGGCGGTGCAGGACAGGGAGGCCACGGCGTAGGACAGGCCGTAGCCGTACAGCGAGATCGGGGAGGCGGTGACGCGGCCGGTGCCGAACGCGGGCGTGGGGAGGAGGAGTTCCCTCCCGCTCAGCAGCCACACGCCGAGCCCGGCGAGGACGATCCCGATCACGACGGTCGCCCACGGCAGGTACTGCCCGACGGAGAGGGCGAGCGGGGTGACGACCATCCCGAACAGGCCGAAGACCGTGACGAACCCGGCGGTCATGGCGGCGGCCAGCAGCACCGCCCGCGGTATCGGCCCGCGCCGTACGGCCCCGCCGCCCGTCTTCCCGCCGCCGTTCCCGACGGGCCTGTCGTCGGTGCTGTCGTCGGTAATCAGCATGGTGAGGTAGGCCGGGAGCATGGCGAAGCCGCACGGGTTGAAGGCGGCGACCGTACCGGCTGCGAGGGCCAGGGCGAGCGGCAGGTCGGCGGAGAGCATCAGGGCTGTCCCGGCGCTATCCGGCGCGGAGCTTCTCGACGTACCCGTTCAGCTCGCCGGAGTCGAGCGGACCCGATGCCTTCTCCGTCGAGCCGTCCGGCTTCATGAACACGAACGTGGACTGCTGGCTGACGCCCAGCCTGGTCCACACCGCGCCCTTGTCGTCGGAGAGCTGCACGATGTCGCCGGTCCCGGTGCGCTGGACGAACTGCCTCATCGCGGCTTCGGTGTCGAGGCCCGCGACGCCGACGAAGGCGACGTCGCCGTACTTCCCGGCCGCGGCCTTGACCGCGGGCGCCTCGGACATGCACTTGGGACACCACGGGGCCCAGAACCAGAAGACCACCGGCCTGCCCGCCAGGCTCGCCCCCTCGAAGGTCTTGCCGTCCAGGGTCCTGGCGGTGAACGTCAGGACCTCCGGGACGGGCGCCTTCGATGCCGTCGCCGACTCGGACGGCTCGCCTGTTCCGCTCGCGGGGGACGGGGTGGAGGTGGCGGCCGGGGCGGGCGCGGTGCTCGCCGACGACGGTTCGCCACTGCGGGCCTGGGTGGCGGTGTCGTCCCCTCCGGTGCCGCAGCCTGCGGCGAGCAGGACGGTCGCGGCGAGGGCGGCCGCCGTACGAGATCTGATCACGGGTCAAGCGTAGGCATGGGGCGGGCGGTGAAACCTTACGAGGTGGTGACCCGGCGAGCGGCGGTCGCGTGCGGCCCCGGTCTCCTTCACGAACGTTCGTGTTCAGACGGACGGTGATTTCCGGTGAGGCTTCCCCGCACGTCGGAGGCCCCGTTCACAAAATTGATTTCCGGCGGGTATCGGGAAGTGGCTTGTGAAATGCATTCCGCCCGCACCCTGCGATTTCGCCGGACGAGACCAGGGAGTGCGGCGATACGGCCACTACGTGATCACCGATGTCCCGCCGGCCGGCGGTCACATGCCGGCTGTGGACGCCGGCCGTCCCGGGAGAACCACCCGTGGCATCCGGCCGCCGCCCGTCGAGATGCCGCGACTTCCCCTTGGGCGGTACGTCCTGCTCCGTGCGCACCAGAGTGTTGACGGCGCCACAGGGGTGTGACTACTTTAATTTTTAGGAAACTTTCCTATGAAATAGGTGCTGGTCGCTGCGGCGATCCGTCCCCGCCCAGCGGAGCTCATCGCGCGCCCGAGCTCCGCGCGCCCGACATCTCCATGCGCCCGGCCTCGCCATCCCCCAGGGAGTCCTGCATGAACGTGAGAAGATGGACGACACTCGTCTCGGCGACCGCGCTCGCGGCCACCGCGCTGGTCACCGGGACGGCCACCGCCGCCTCGGCCGCCCCCACCGACTGCAGCCACCAGGTCAGCGGGCTTCAGGCCTCCAGCTACTGCGCCACCGGGACGGGCGAGCACCGGATCCGGGTCCTGCAGCGCCACTTCCTCCCCGAAGTCGGCCTGATCCCGATCATCGGCCCCTGGCAGCCGGCCGGGACCGCCTCGGTCACCGGCATCACCCCGCACCAGATCGTCAGCATCTGGGTGGAAACGCGTTGACCGCCTCTCCCACGGATCGTTGACCACCTCTCGCGGATCTCAGCCGTACGGCCGCACGCCGGACCCGGCGCGCGGCCGTACGGGATGTGCTCAGACCGTGTCGTCCGTACGGATCCAGCGGGTGAAAGCGGTCCACTCGGACGGAGTGAACACCAGTGCCGGACCAGACCGATCCTTGCTGTCGCGGACGCCGACCCGCCCGCCCGACAGTCTGGCTATCTCCACACAGTTACCGCCGTTACCGCCGGAGAACGGCGACTTCACCCACACGGCCTCGTTCAGTTCCCGATCCATCGGTGCTTCATCTCCCGAATGAGCTTCAGCGAAGCCCTCTGAGGAAGGGCCTCGGCGCGGATCGCCTCGTATTTGGTCGTGATATCCGCCACGTCGTCGGGCCTGTCGGTGACTTGACCCTGGCCGGCCGACTCCATGTAAACAGTATTGGCAAACCCCCGGCTCTGCGCAATGACGAACCCGCCCAGCAGCCCGACGGTGCTGCCCGCGTCGGAGGGCAGCACCTGGAGGGTGACGTGCGGCAGGCCCGCCACCTGGAGCAGGCGGTCGAGCTGCGCCGCCATGACGGCGTCGTCCCCGATGCGCCGGGCGAGCACGCCCTCGTCCATGACGACCCAGAGCATGGGCGGGTCCTCCCGTTCCAGGACGCGCTGACGCTCCATCCGGGCGGCCACGTCCCGCTCCACTCCCCCGGCCGACGCGCGGGGCTCGCCGCTGAAGAGCACCCGCGCGTAGTCCTCCGTCTGCAGCAGGCCCGGCACGATGAGCGGCTCCCACGTGCGCAGGCTCTCCGCGGCCTGCTCGATCTCCGCCCAGGGGCGGAACCACGCGGGCAGCCGGGCCGCGACGTTGTCGATCATCTCCTTGATCCGGATGAGGGCGCCGTCGGCCCCCAGCGCCTCGTCGCACCGCCGTGCGAAATCCTCGGTCGGAGGCCGCCGTCCGGTCTCCGCCATCGAGATCGTGCCCAGTGCGAACCCCGCCCTGCTGGCCAGCTTCGACTGGGTCAGCCCCGCCTCCTGCCGATAGCGCCGCAGCTCGTAGCCGAAAAAGGCGATCGGCGAGGTGCTGGGGTCGAGCTCCCTGGGCTTCGGCATCCCCTCGTCACCTCCGTTTCACCGATGGTTTCACAGAAAGCGTTGAACATGGGCTGTGGTCATTCCGATACAGACGGTAGCCGCACGGTGCGATCCTCAGAAGACAAATCAGAAAACCGGCCACCGAGCAGGTAGAGATGAATTCGGTAATCGTTCCTGAAGGCGTCGAGGCCGAGATCCTCGGGGA
This sequence comes from Planobispora rosea, assembly GCF_014648175.1. Lineage (GTDB taxonomy): Bacteria > Actinomycetota > Actinomycetes > Streptosporangiales > Streptosporangiaceae > Planobispora > Planobispora rosea. The sequence goes on along the minus strand of NZ_BMQP01000009.1, from coordinate 173,437 downwards.
GGCCTGTCTGGCCCTCGATCCCGCGTCCACCGCGCAGGCCCGCGCCTGCGTACGGGAGTGGATCGGCGCGGATCACCGGGCCTACGAGAACGTACGGCTGGCGACCTCCGAACTCGTCACCAACGCGGCCGTGCACGCCGACCGCGGCCGGGCGGGGAGCCTGATCGTGCTCACCCTCACCCGGGTGACGAACCTCCTCTACCTGGAGGTCACCGACCCGGGCGGAGACTTCTCCTGGCCACGTGCCTTCGACACCGTGCCGGAGGACGCGGAGTGCGGCCGCGGCCTGACCATCGTCCGCGAGCTCTCCAGGGGGCGCTGGGGCGTGCGCGACCGCGGCATCCTGGGCCGCACCGTGTGGTGCGTCCTCGACGCCTCCCCCGACCCGGTGATGCGGTACGCGTGACGGATGCCGTACGCGTGACGACCGTCCAGGCGCTCGGCCCGTCTCCGTACGGCACGCGCGGGGTAGCCTGACGGCCGTGACGATCAACAGCCGGGGGGTCGCCTCCGGAGCCGAGTGGGCGGCCGAGCACGACATCGGAGAGGCCGACGCGGCGGCGCTGGTGGGTGAGCAGTTCCCCGATCTCCGCGGTGCGCCGGTCGCGTTGCTCGCCACCGGCTGGGACAACACCGTCCATCTCGTCGGCGGGCGGTGGGTGTTCCGGTTCCCGCGCCGCGCCGTCGCGCTGCCCGGCGTCGAGCGGGAGATCGCCACCCTGCCCGCCCTCGCTCCGGGGCTGCCGCTGGCGCTGCCGGTTCCCACCCGGATCGGGCGTCCCAGCGGCTCCTACCCGTGGCCGTTCTGGGGCGCGGAGCTCATCCCCGGCCGGGAGCTGGCCGAGGCCGGCCTCCCGGCGGCCGGGCAGGTGCGGGCCGCCGCCGATCTCGGCGCGTTCCTGCGCGCCCTGCACGATCCGGGCCCGGCCGCCGGGGCGGGTTCCGCGCTGCCCGTCGATCCGATGCGCCGGGGCGATCCCGGCGTGCGGGCGCCGATGGCCCGGGAGCGGCTGGACAGGCTCGCCCGCCGCGGCGTGTGGCGGCCGGATCCGGCCGTCGAACGGCTCCTGGCCGAGGGAGAGAGGGCGGATCCGCCGCCCGGCCCCGCCGTGGTCGTCCACGGCGACCTGCACCTGAGGCACCTGCTGGTCGGCCCGGACGGCCGGGCGACCGGCGTCATCGACTGGGGCGACCTTTCCCGGGCCGACCCCGCGGTGGACCTCTCGCTGGCCTACGCGGGTTTCTCCGGGGCGGCCCGTACGGCGCTGCTGGCGGCCTACGGGCGTCCGCTCGGCCCGGAACGCGAGACGGCCGCGCGGGTCCTGGCGGTGTTCCTGTGCGCGGCCCTCGCCGATTACGCGGAGTCCACCGGCCGTGACCGCCTCCTGACGGCCTCGCTCGCCGGGATCCGGCGGGCGGTCACCCCCTGAACATCACCGGATGACGGGGGCACGCCGTCGATCACGGCGACAGCGCATCGTTCCGCGGGCGGATCCCGCACTATCGCCGTGATCGGTGAGCCCGTACCCGGGATCGGGCCGCTCAGACCAGGCCGCTCAGACCGGCCCGCTCAGACCGGCCCGCTCAGATGAGGCCCAGGGCGAGCATCGCGTCGGCGACCCGCTTGAAGCCGTCGATGTTGGCGCCGGCCACGTAGTTGCCCGGCATGCCGTACTCGTCGGCGGTCGACAGGCAGCGGGCGTGGATGTCGCGCATGATCTCCTGGAGGCGGCGCTCGGAGAACTCGAAGGTCCACGAGTCGCGGCTGGCGTTCTGCTGCATCTCCAGCGCGCTGGTGGCCACGCCTCCGGCGTTGGCGGCCTTGCCGGGCCCGAAGGCGACGCCCGCCTCCTGGAAGACCTTGATGCCCTCCGGCATGGTGGGCATGTTGGCGCCCTCGCCCACCGCGATGCACCCGCCGCGCACCAGCAGCTCGGCGTCACGGCCGGTGATCTCGTTCTGGGTGGCGGACGGCATCGCCACCTCGCACGGCACCTCCCAGACGCTCCGCGCCGGCACGAAGGACGCCCCGCCGCCGCGGCGCTCGGCGTAGACGTCCACCCGGAGCCGCTCGACCTCCTTGACCTGCTTGAGCAGGTCGAGGTCGATGCCCTTGTCGTCGACGACGTAGCCGGAGGAGTCGGAGCAGGCGACCACGACGCCGCCGAGCTGCTGGATCTTCTCGATCGTGTAGACGGCGACGTTGCCGGAGCCGGAGATCACGACGCGCCTGCCGTCGAAGGAGGTGCCGCGGGCCTTGAGCATCTCTTCGACGAAGAACGCGCAGCCGTACCCGGTGGCCTCGGTGCGCACCTGTGCGCCGCCGTAGCTGAGGCCCTTGCCGGTGATCACGCCGGACTCGTAGCGGTTGGTGATCCGCTTGTACTGGCCGAACAGGTAGCCGACCTCGCGCCCGCCGACGCCGATGTCACCGGCGGGGACGTCGGTGTGCTCACCGATGTGGCGGTAGAGCTCGGTCATGAAGCTCTGGCAGAAGCGCATGATCTCGCGCTGGGAGCGGCCCTTGGGGTCGAAGTCCGAGCCGCCCTTGCCGCCGCCGATCGGCAGGCCGGTCAGGCTGTTCTTGAAGATCTGCTCGAAGCCGAGGAACTTGACGATGCCGAGGTAGACCGAGGGGTGGAAGCGCAGTCCGCCCTTGTACGGCCCCAGCGCGCTGTTGAACTCGACCCGGAAGCCCCGGTTGATGTGCACCTCGCCGCGGTCGTCCTCCCACGGCACCCGGAAGATGATCTGCCGCTCGGGCTCGCAGATCCGCTCGATGATCTTTGATTCGGCGTACTCGGGATGCTTTCCGAGGACCGGCCCGATGCTCTCCAGGACCTCCCGGACGGCCTGGTGGAACTCGGTCTCGCCGGGGTTGCGGCGGAGGACGTTGTCGTAGATCATCGACAGCTTCTCGTGCAGCATTACATATCTTCCTGGATGTCGGATCTCACAATCGTGGTCTAGACCTTATGAGATCGGACGGACGCGCCCTCCGTCACCCCCTGGACAAGCCGCCCCTACCCCAGCGGGGGACCCCGGATCAGCCCCGCGGCGGACGACCGGAGGTGGTTGCGCGGACTACCTTCTCCGGCGTAAGGCCTGCTCAGGCCAGCGCACAGCAAGGAAACCCCTATGTTCAAGGACTCCGCCGACTTCCGGCGCGTCGCCTCCGGCGTGCTGCTGATCGTCGCCCCGCTGCTCCAGGCCGTCGCCGTCATCCTCGACCCCGGCACCTGGGGCGACGAGCGCGAGGCGGTCAGCTTCGGTGACAACCCCGTCCTCGCCCAGGTCCAGTCGGTCATGTACCACTGGGCGTACCTGCTGATGGCCCTGGCGGCCCTCGGCCTGCTGCACGTGATGCGCCGCCGGGCGACGGTGTTCGGGCACATCGCGGGACCGCTCGTCATCCTCGGCTACATCAACGCCTCGGGCCTGCTCATGGCCGACCCGGTGGAGTGGTGGCTCGGGCGGCACTACGCGCCCGAGGAGGCCACCCGCATCATGGACGAGATGGTGAACCTGCCCGGCGTCGTCTTCGGCTTCCAGATGCCCTGGATCTTCTTCGCCATCTTCGGCACGCCGGTCCTGGCGGTCGGCGTCTGGCGGGCCGGGTTCGCCCACTGGTGGGTCCCGCTCGTCCTGGCGATCGGCTACGGCACCTCAATGGCGGTTCCGTACGGCCCGGCGACCGTGGTGCTCTGGGGCATCCCGGTGATCGCGCTGGGCCGGCTCGGCGTGAAGATGCTCAGGATGAGCCGCGAGGAGTGGATCTCCTACTACCCGGCCGCCCGTACCGCGCCGGAGCACGCGAAGGCCGCGGGCTGAGCCCGCCCGGCGGCCTTCTCATGCCCGTTCTGCTACGCGATGGCGGCGCCCGGCCGCACCACGCCCGACTCGTAGGCGAACACCACCGCCTGGGCCCGGTCCCGCAGGTGCAGCTTCATCAGCACCCTCGCCACGTGGGTCTTGACCGTGGCCTCGCCGACGAAGAGCTCGCGCGCGATCTCGGCGTTGGTCATGCCCCGGGCCAGGAAACACAGCACCTCCAGCTCGCGCGGGGTCAGCTCGGCGAGCTGGGGCGGGGGCGCGGGTTCGTGGCGGCCGGCGAAGGAGGCGATCACCCGGGTGGTCACCGCCGGGTCCAGCAGGGCGTCGCCCCCGACCACCACGCGGATGGCCTCCACCAGCTGCTCGGGCGGGGAGACCTTGAGCAGGAAACCGCTGGTGCCCGCGCGCAGGGCGGCGTAGAGGTTCTCATCGGTGTCGAAGGTGGTCAACATGACGACCTTGGGCGGGTCCGGCTGGTCGAGCAACTGCCGGGCCGCGGTGAGACCGTCCATGCGCGGCATGGAGATGTCCATCAGGACGATGTCCGGGCGCGTGCGGCGGGCCGCCGCCACGGCCTCCAGGCCGTCCGGGGCCTCGCCGACCACCTCCATGCCGGGTTCGCTCTCCACGACGAGCCGGAGCCCGGCGCGGACCATCGCCTGGTCGTCGGCGATCACAATGCGGATGGCGGTCATGCGAGAACCTCCTGGAAGATCGGCAGCCGTGCGTGGACCCGGAACCCGCCCCCGGCGCGCGGGCCCGCCTCGAAAGTGCCGCCGAACAGCTCGGCGCGCTCGCGCATGCCGATGAGGCCGTTGCCGGTCGACAGCCCGGACGGGGCGCCGCCGCCCTCGTCCAGGACCTCCAGCTCGACGGAGCCGTCGTGGTAGGCGACGCGGATCGCGATGGCGGAGTCGCCCGCGTGCTTGACGGCGTTGGTGAGCGCCTCCTGCGCGATGCGGTAGGCGGACAGGTCCAGGCCCGGCGGGAGCCGTACCGGCTCGCCGGTGACCTCCAGCGTGATCCGCAGGCCCGTGGAGACGAGGGTGTCCACCGTGGTGGCGAGCTGGTCCAGCCCGGCCTGGGGGATGGACTCGTCCAGCGGCATGCGCAACGCGCCGAGCATGACGCGCAGCTCCTCGACGGCCTCCCGGCCCGAGCGTTCGATGCCGCGCAGCGCGTTCTCGTCCCCGCCGCCCCGGCGGCGCAGCAGCCCGGCCTGCATCACCATCATGCTCACGCTGTGCGCGACGACGTCGTGGAGCTCGCGGGCGATGCGGACCCGTTCCTCGGCGACGGCCTCGGCGGCGCGGCGCTCCCTGTCACGTTCCAGTCGTACGGCGTGCTCGGCCAGGCGGCGGGCCCGTACGGCGTGGGCCCGCAGCGCCAGGCCGGTGAGGTAGGCGGCGCCGAAGACCACGGTCAGGAAGATGACCTCCTCCAGCGGGAGCCACCGGTGGTCGACCGCTCCGGAGTCGAAGACGAGGATGCCGGTGACGGCCCAGGCCAGGCCGGGGCGGAACGGCAGCTCGGCGCCGACGGTGTGGAAGACGAGCAGGAGGGAGAAGAGCTGCCAGACCTGGCAGTGCTCGTACCCCTGCCGGTGCCAGGCGTACTGGGCGAGGATCATGAGGATGAAGGCCGCGACCGGCGCCCTGCGGCGGAACCAGACGAGCAGGCCGGTGACGAGGGCCTGGCCGATCCACCGCAGCTCGGGCGTCCGCGCCGCACCGTACTCGGCCGCGACGGTGAACGCCTCGAGTGTGCCGAGAGCGATGATCGACACCCCGATCAGCAGATCGACCCTCGGCACCGTGCGGAGGTGCCGGAGAAGCGGGGAGGGAACCACCATGCGGGGAGACTAGCCCTTCCCACCTTCCGTGCATATAGGACAAAACGCCCAGACAAGCCGCTTGCAAGTGGCCTACAAGTGGTCACGACGCCGGGAAGGACACGCTCCGTATCAGCCGGTTGGCCAGAGAGTCATCGCAGCGGCTCGGCGCGCAGAAATAGATCACCAGGGCGGGCTCGTCCGGCCGCTCCACGGCGTAGCCGACGAAGTCGAGCTGGCCGCCCCGCTGCGGGTCGGCGATCGCCCCCTCCAGCCGTACGCCCGGCTGTCCCCCGACGCTCACCTGGACCACCTGGGAGAGCACGCTGACCGTCCCGGGCAGCGAGGACTGCAGGGTCTCCTGGAGCTGCTGCGACCCGCCGCGCGGGTCGAGCGTGTCCAGGGTCTGGGTGAAGACGCCGGTGGCCTCCTCCGGCTCGGCCTTGATGATCTCGTTGACGGCCGCCCAGTCGGCGACGACCGGCGTGCTGAACAGCGTCCGGAACTCCTCCGCCCGGGGGGACGCGACCGTGAACGCGTCCGCGTGCTGCGTCGCGGTCCAGCCGGCGGGGTGCTCGAACGCCACGGGCACCGCGGCCGAGCCCCGGTATGCCTCCCACGCGCCGTCGCCGCCCCGCAGGATCACGGCGAGCACCGTCACCAGCGCGACGATCAGCGCGATCGCCGCCCCGGCCCCGATGAGCACACCCCGCCTGCCCCGCCCGGAGGCACCCGTCCCGGCGGCCGGGCGGGTGCCCTCCCCGGTCTGGTGGGTTCCCCGGGTGTGCCGGGCGCTCTGGACCTGGTGACCCTGCGGCGCCTGGTGGAACTGTGAGAGCCGGTGCAGGTGCGGGGCCTGCCCGTCCTGCGCGGTGTGGTGGCCCGGCGGAGGTTGCTGGAGCTGGTAGGCCTGGCCGCTGATCGCGTCGCGCAGCTGGGCGACGAACTCCGTGCAGCTGCCGTAGCGCTGCTCGGGCGACTTGGCCAGCGCCCGCATCATGACGCCGTCGACCTCCATCGGGAGCTCGGGCCGGAGCGTGCTGAGCGGCGTCGGCGGCTCGGCCAGGTGCGCCCAGAGCAGCGCGATCTCGTTGTCGCGCTGGAACGGCAGCCGCCCGGACAGCGCCTCGTAGACCACGCAGGCCAGGCCGTACTGGTCGCAGCGGCCGTCGATGGTCTCCTTGTTGATCTGCTCGGGCGACATGTAGCGGGGGGTGCCGATGAACTGGTCGGTCTGGGTCAGCCCGGAGATCGAGGTGCGGTGCTTGGTGATGCCGAAGTCGGTGAGGTAGACGTGCTCGCCCTCGGTGTGCCCGGCGATCAGGATGTTGGCCGGCTTGACGTCGCGGTGGATCAGGTTGTGCGCGTGCGAGGCGTCCAGCGCGGCGGCGACCTGGGCGGCGATCCGGTTGACCTGGCTGATCGGCAGCGGTCCCCGGTCGTAGAACAGGCGCCGCAGGTCCGGGCCGTCGACATAGCGCATCGCGATGTAGAGGGTGCCGTCGGCGGCGGCGTCCGCCTCGTAGATCGGGATGATGTTGGGGTGGTCGATCCCGGCGACCGTCCGCGACTCCAGGATGAATCGCTGCCGGAACCGGTCGTCCTCACCGAGCAGGGGGTTGAGGACCTTCAACGCCACCCTGCGGCCCAGCCGGGAGTCCACCGCGAGGTAGACCACGGCCATGCCGCCCTTGCCGATGACGTCCTCGACGTGGTACCCGGCGATTTCCTGGCCGATCAATGCTCGCTCGTTCAGTGTCATCACGCCTCGGCGGGGTGACCGCAGTAACCGCAGAACCGGTGGGCCGGGCCCAGCCGCATCCCGCAGGCGGTGCAGTATTTCTGGACGGCGGAACCGCCGACGCTGATGGCGTCGCCGGGCCGTGAGGCGTCCTTCGGTCCCGCGCCCGGGTCCCGGGCGACCAGCACGGGCTGGCCGGGCGCGGACGGCCGGCCCGAGGCGGACGGCTGGCCGGAGGAGGACGGTTGCCCGGAGGGGGACGGCTGGCCCGTTCCCGCCGGGGAGGAGGTGACCGGCAGCGCGGGGTAGGAGCGGCCGACCACAACGGTCATATCGTTTCCATCGTCCGGCCCGTCGGCCGGAACGGGTTTCCGCGGCCCGGTGAGCGGCCCGGTCCCGGAGGAAGCATCGGGCCCGGTCGTGTGGCCCGGCCCGGTTCCGTAGCCGGGCCCGGTCTCGTACCCGCCCGGCCCGGTCCCGGCGGCACCCGGGAACCCGGCGGCCACGGCCCCGGGATCGGTGACGTCCGCGCCCAGGACTCCGCGCTCCCCGGTCACGTCCCCGTCGGCGGCGGACCGGCGGCGCAGGAAAAGGACCGTTCCGACGACCACGGCCGCCACCAGCACGCCGCCGCCCGCCAGGAACGGCCAGAGCGGCGCGCCCGCCCCCCGGTCGCCGGTGGGAGCGGCGGCCCGCCTGGTCCCCTCGTCCTCGGCGGTGCCGCGCTTGGCCTGGGACTCCTTCAGGTGGGCGGCGGCCACCGGGTGGCCCGGGTACAGGTCCAGGACCCGCTGGAAGCCGGGCACGGCGTCGCCGTAGTACTTGGTGTGGAAGCGGATCAGCGCCTGCTCGAACGCGGCGTCGATCGGGCCGCGCCGGGGGGCGACCTTGGCCTCGGCCAGCGCCTTGGTGATCTCCCGGACGCCGATCATCCGTCCGTCGGCGCCCCCGCCGACCAGCAGCCCGATGACCTCGCCCTTCTTGTCCTCGATCACCGGCCCGCCGAGCAGCCCCTGGTCGATCAGCTTGCCCACCTTGGGAGGTTCGTCGACCTTGCCCTCCGGGTCCTTGAACTGGCGCCCGCCCTCGCCGGCGCCCCCGGCCCGCAGGTGGGCGATGTCCACCTTCTCCTTGACCGTCGCCGAGGGCCGTCCGGTGAACCCGGCGATCGCGACCGGCGAGCCCTCCTTGTCGGGCACCTTGGCCGCGAGCGGGGCGGTCGGCAGGCCCGCGCCGCCGTCGGCGCGGCCGACCGGCATCAGCACGGCCGGGGCGTCGGGACGGCTCCCGGCGTGGACGACCTCGGCCCGGAAGCCCTCGTCGTCCGCGGGTGAGATGTTCGGGAAGACCTGGATCTCGGTGGTGACGTCGATGATGCAGGTCGCGGTCGACCGCTTCGGCGGGTAGCACTGCTGCAGGTGGCGGTTGAGCGTGTCGTCGGTGAGGGTGTGCCGCTCGAAGTCGTCCGGGATCTTCACCTTGTGGTGCTCGGCGAAGATCCGGTTGGCCGCGTGGACCTCGATGTCCCTGTCGGTCCGCACGACGCGGGTCAGGGTGACGATGGCGCCCTCGGGGTTGACGACGGTGCCGGTGCCGGTGCCGATCGGCACCTCGTAGCTCCGCTCGACGTGGACCAGATCGCCGATGTGGTCCAGCAGGGTGATGTCCACCTGGGCTTTCGCCTCGATGCGGACGACCGCGGGGGTCACCAGATCGGTGATCCCGCTGGGGTGTTCGTGGGCCAGGGCAGCGGGCATCGCGGCGACCACGAGTGCCAGGCCGCCGAGGAGTGCCAGAGCCGTTCTGCGCCGCCGCATCGTCACTCCCTAAGGGGGATAGGACAAGGGTCGCAACCTATCGCCCGAAGCTCAAGAGAAGCGAACGTAGACAAGCGCTTGCTCGGGACATAATCTGCGATCCGTGGACGCGCGAACCGGCGAGAGGGAGGGGCGGGAAGGATCCTCGGGCCGCCCCGGGTACACGATCGGAGTCGACGTCGGCGGGACGTTCACGGACGTGGTGCTCCGCGGGCCGGACGGTGAGATCACGGTCGCCAAGTGCCTGAGCACCCACGACGACCCGGCCGAGGGGATCATCACGGGCGTCGCCGCCGCGCTGGGCCGTACCGACCCCTCTCTCGTGACCGGGGTCGTGCACGCCACCACCCTCGCCACCAACGCCGTGCTGGAACGCCGCGGCGTCCGGGTCGCCTACGTCACGACCGCGGGCTTCCGCTCCTCGATCCCCCTCGGCCGGTACGCCAGGGTCGAGGAGGACCGCTACGATCTCAGGTTCGATCCTCCCCCTCCGCCGGTCGCGGCCGAGGACTGCTTCGAGGTCCCCGAGCGGATCTCCTGCTCCGGGGCGGTGCTGGAGCCGCTGGACGAGACCGCCGTGGCCCGCGTCGGCCGGGAGATCGCCCGGCGGGGCATCACGGCCGCCGCCGTCTGCCTGCTGCACTCCTACGCCGACCCCGCCCACGAGCGCCGGGTCGCGGAGATCCTGCGCCGGACGGTCCCCACGGTGGTGATCTCCTCGGAGGTGTGGCCGGAGCTGCGCGAGTACGAACGCGCGACGACCACCATCATGTCGGCCTACATCGGCCCGGTGATGGAGGGATACCTGCGGCGGCTGACCGCCCGGCTGGCCGGGATCGGGATCACCGCCCCGGTGCACGTGATGGAGTCGGGCGGCGGCGTGATGCCGGTCGGGCTGGCCGCGCGCCGGGCGGTGGCGACGATCGAGTCCGGCCCGGCGGCCGGGGTGCTGGCCGCCGCCGCGACCGGGCATCCGGACGCGATCTCCTTCGACATGGGCGGCACCACGGCCAAGGCCTGCGTGATCAGGGACGGCAGGCCGGAGATCACCCGCGAGTTCCACGTCGGCGGCAAGGGCAGCTTCGGCGGGCGCCGGGCCGGGACCGGCGTGCCGATCAAGACGCCCGCCATCGACCTGGCCGAGGTCGGGGCCGGCGGGGGCAGCGTCGCGTGGGTGGACGCGGCCGGGAGCCTGCGGGTGGGACCGCGCTCGGCGGGTTCGGAGCCCGGCCCGGCCTGCTACGGACTCGGCGGCGAGGAGCCGACCGTGACGGACGCCGACCTGATCCTCGGTTACCTGGATCCCGCGTCCTTCGCGGGAGGCACGATGCCGCTCGCCCGGGACCTCGCGGAGAAGGCGATCGACCTGCGCCTGGCCGGGCCGCTGGGGGTGTCCCGCGCCGAGGCCGCGCACGCGGTCCACGAGATCGTCAACGCCGCGATGGGGTCGGCGGTGCACGTGGTGACCGTCCAGCGCGGCCTCGACCCCCGCGGCTTCGTGCTGGTCGCCTCCGGCGGCGCGGGCCCGATGCACGCGGCCCGGGTCGCCGCCCGTTTCGGCATCGCCACCGTGGTCGTCCCGGCCCACTGCGGCGTGGCCTCGGCCGCCGGGCTGCTGGCCGGGGACCTGTCGGTGGACCGCGTCCGGTCCGCCCTGGACGCCGACCCCGCCCAGGTGTTCACCGAGCTCACCGAGGCGGCGACCGCCGATCTGGGAGTACGGCCCGGCGATCCCGGCGTGGCCGTGGAGCGCTCGGCCGACGTCCGCTTCACCGGCCAGGCCCACGACCTCACCGTCCCCTGGACCGACTCCCCCGGTGACCTCGCCGCCCGCTTCTGCGCCCGGTACGAGCAGGTGTACGGCATCGCCCAGCGGGGCCCGGTCGAGGTCGTCGGCTACCGCGTCCGCGTCACCCTGCCCGCGGCCCGCCGTACGCGGGCGTCGTCCCCCGCCACCACCGCAGACACGGACATCACCGCAGACACGGACATCACCGCAGACACGGACATCACCGCAGACACGGACACCGCCCCGGACGGCCCGCCCCCGGTCACCGGCGCGGCCGGTTCTTCCGGCGCCGGTACGGCGGGCAGGAGGGCGGCGGAGACCGGTGCCCCGGGTACGGCGCGGCGGATGGCGTACTTCGCCGAGACCGGCGGGTACGTGCAGGTACCGGTGTTCACCAGGGCGTCCCTCCGGGAGAGCGGGGGGCCGGCGATCGTGGAGGACGCGGAGTCGACGATCGTGGTGCCGCCCGGGTGGAGGGCGGTGCTCGCGGAGGACACGGCGGTGATCCTCACGAGAACGGACACGCCCCTCACCGGCACGCCCCTCTCGGACACCGCACTCTCGGACACCGCACTCTCGGACACCGCACTCTCGGACACCGCACTCTCGGACACCGCACTCTCGGACACCAGCCTCACGGGAGCGGACACGGACGCGGGGGGATCGCATGAATGACGCGCTGACCGCCGAGGTCCTGCGGAACGCGCTGGTGGTGGCGGCCGAGGAGGCCAGCATCGTCGTCGTCCGGTCGGCCTACTCGACGTTCATCGTCGAGGGATCGGACGCCTCGGCGGCCGTCCTCGACGCCTCGGGCCGCCTGGTCGCCCAGTCGATGGCCACCACGCTCATGAACAGCATGGCGCTCAAGGCCGCCCTGCCGGAACTGCTGAAGGACATCCCGGCCGCCACCATGCGCCCCGGTGACGTCTTCGTGCTCAACGACGCCTACCGGGGCGGCGTGCACACCAACGACCTGCTGGTCTACCGGCCGGTCTTCGTCGCCGGCGCCCCCGCCTACTTCACCGCCACGATGATCCACGTCTCGGATCTCGGCGGCCTGTCCGCGGGCGGCATGGCCCCGCTGGCCACCGACGTCTTCCTGGAGGGCCTCCAGCTCCCCCCGGTCCGCCTGGCCACCGCGGACGGGATCGAGCCCGCGATCGAGGCGATCCTGCGGGCCAACAGCCGTACCCCGGACAAGGTCATGGGCGACGTGCGCGCGCTCGTCGCGGGCACCGCCGTCGCCGCCGCCCGGGTCGAGGCGATGGTCGCCGAGTACGGCCCGGCCGGGCTCGCCCGGGGGATCGACGACTATCTCGACTACACCGAGGCGAGGACCCGCGCCGCCCTGGCCGGGCTGCCGCCCGGCCGCTACACGGCGGCCTACCCGATCGACGACGACGGCATCGACACCTCCCGCTCCCACACGGTCCGGGTGGCGGTCACGGTGGAACGGCAGGAGGGGGCCCCGGGAACGGCCGGTGCGGTGAGCGGGAGCGCGGCGGGGACCCGGAGAACGGCGGGGCGGGCCGAGACGGGTGTCCCGGGAACGACCGGCCGGGGGCGGGTGGTCGTGGACTTCGCCGGGACGGACCCGCAGGTCCCGGCGGCGATCAACGCCTCGGCCTCGCAGTCCCTGGCCGCCGCGGTCTTCGCGGTCCGCTGTTTCCTCGACCCGACGATCGCGATGAACGACGGTTGCCTGCGCGCGATCGAGGTGCGCCTCCCGCCCGGCTCGCTGCTGGACGCCCGCTCCCCCCACCCCTGCGGCGGCCGGTTCGTGCCCATCTACGCGGCGATGGAGGCGATCTTCCAGGCGCTCTCGGACGCCGTGCCTGAGCGGGCCATCGCCGCCAGCGGCATCCTGCAGCCGTTCTCCATCGCGGCGGTGCGCGCGCCGTACTGGATCCATCTGTCCTACGACTTCGGCGGGGTGGGCGCCCGGCAGGGCAAGGACGGCCCGGACGCGACGGGCGTGCACTTCGGCATCGGGCGCAACTCGGTCCCGCAGGTCGAGCCGGTCGAGACCCGCTGCCCGCTGGTCGTGGAGTCGGTGGAGACCGTCCCCGACTCCGGCGGTCCGGGCCGCCACCGCGGGGGCCTCGGCTCCCGTACGGTGATCCGCTTCCTGGCCGACGCGCACGTCACCACCCGCGGCGACCGGCTGCGAACCCCTCCCCCGGGCCGTTCCGGCGGCCTCCCCGGCCGGCTCGGCGGCTTCTACCGGCGGCGCGCCGACGGCACGCTGGAACGGCTCGCCTCGAAGGTCAACAACGCCCTGTTCCGCGCGGGGGAGGCGTTCGTCGTCGAGACCACCGGCGGCGGGGGCGTCGGCTCGCCGTACGAGCGCCCCCCGGAGGAGGTGGCGGCCGACCTGCGCGCCGGGAGGGTCACCTCCGAGGGGGCGGCCCGCGACTACGGCGTCACCGCGCGGGAGGACGGGACGGTCACGCGGTGATCAAGGCCGAGACCGCATGTCACGGCCTCGGGCCGCACAGGCGATCACGGCCAGGGGGCGAGCTCGGGCAGGGAACCGGTCTCGACGGTGATCGGCCCGGCGGGGTCCCGCCCGGCCAGCCAGGCGGTCAGGTCGCCCGCGTTCCCGCGCAGCACGACGGGCTCGCCGCCGTTCCCGGCGCTCCACCGGCGGTCCGCGTCATCGGCGATCATCGTCAGGTGCGTCCCCCCGGGGACGCGGACGGCCAGGAAGTCCACGACGTGGTCGCAGAAGTCGATCGGCCAGTCCGACGGCCGGTACCCCAGATCCAGGTCGACCATGTGGATCTCGACCTCGCGCCAGCGGGCGTGGACGGTGAACAGCAAAGGGGCGTCGCGGTAGCGGATGGGCCGCTTCCAGTCGTCCTCCCCGGTCCTCGACCAGGCGTCCTCAAGGGCCGCGTGCGCCTCGGCGAGGGCCTTGCGGAGCTCCGCGGCCCCGCGCCCGGCCCCGCGCTCGATGGCGGCGGCGCGGCCCGCGGCCCCGCCGTCGTAGACGTCGATGAGCTCGCCCCGGCGGGCGTACTCCGCCTGGCGGGTGAACGCGGCGGCGTTCTGCTCCAGATGGGTGATCACATGACCGCGTGACCAGTCCGGCAGCGCGGAGGGCGCCCGGACGTCGTCATCGGTGAGGCCGGTGAGCAGGTTCTCCAGGCGATGCTGACCGTCGCGGACACGGGCCACAAGATCGTTCGGTGTCATGGAAGCAGGTTACCGGTTAATCCGGTAACTTCAACAGGGTGAGCACCTTCCGATTCCACGGCGGACGGCACTGCCTGAACTTCATCGCCACCCTGAGCAGGCGGCGCACGGAACGCATCGAGCGGCTGGTGACCCCCGCCGACCTGGGCCACTGGTTCACCGAGGCGGGGCTGGCCTCTGCGGCCCCGGCGGCGGGCGAGCCGGAGCTGCGTCGGGCGCACTCCCTCCGGGAGGCGATGTACGAGCTGTTCACCGCCTGCATGCGGGAACGGGAGGTCCCGCCGGAGGCGCTGGCGGCCGTGAACGGCTGGGCCGCCCGGCCCGCGCCGGCCGAGCGACTGGAGATCGGCCCCGACGGCCGCCTGTCACGGATCCGGGACGACGCGACCGCGGAGACCCTGCTGGCCGAGATCGCCCGGGACGCCGTCGACCTGCTCGGCGGACCGCTGGCCGGACGCGTGCGCGAGTGCGGGTTCCACCCGTGCACGCTGCTGTTCCTGGACACCAGCCGGTCCGGTCACCGCCGCTGGTGCTCGATGGACGGCTGCGGCGCACGCGCCAAGATGGCCGCCTACCGGGCCCGCCGAGCCGCAAGGCCCGAAGAGTGATCGCGGTCAGGAGCGGCGGCGCAGGAGTGCGGCCGGGTCGAAACCGACCTCGAAGGGAGTGACCAGGGTCGCGGTCTCCCCCGCCTCGTGTTTCTCGGCGGGTTTGTACTCGTCACCGGCGAGCTCGTGGACGTACAGGGACGGCCCCTCGTCGAGTTCGATCCGCCAGTAGACGGGGATGCGCGCGGCGGCGTAGGCGGAGCGCTTCAGGTGCCGGTCGCGGGTCTGGGTGCTGGGGCCGACCATCTCGACCGCGAGCAGGATGTCCTCCGGCCGGAACATCAGCTCGTTGGCCTCGACGACCTCCGTGGGGACCACGACGAGGTCGGGGATGAAGAAGTCCCGGGGTCCCACGCGGAGATTGGACTCCGGCAACGGCTGGAGCTCCGGCGGCGCGGCGCTTTCAAGGATCCACGCGAGACGGAGGATCGCATACTGATGCAGGGGGACGGGCGAGGGGCTCACCAGCAGGCTCCCGTTGAAGAGCTCGTAGCGGTTCCCGTCGTCGGGGAACCTCAGCAGGTCGTCGACGGTGAACGGCGGCCTTCCCGGGAGGACCGTCCGCTCGGCCGCCGCCTCCGGCTCCGTCGCCGGCTCCGCCGTCGGCTCCGTGGTTGCCATCATCGCCACCCGCTCACCCTAGGGAACCCTGCCCTCGCGCACATGCTACTTTCCGCGTTCCCCTTACTTTACGTATTTGAATCATCACGGTTCGCCCACTCCTGAGCGCCCTGGCGTACGGCCCGGTGGACCGCGCGGGCGATCCGGGCGCCCCAGGTGGAGCGGGGGCCGCCGAAGAGCTCCTCGGGCCCGTCCGTGCGGGCCAGCACGCAGACCGCGTCGGAGGCGGTGCCGGTGCCCGGGAAGCCCTCCTCCACCAGCGCCTGGGTCTTGGCCTCGGTCACCGTCATCACCGCGTTCACCAGCGCGGCGTCACTCATCGCGACCGGGACGGCGACGATGATGTTGATCGTGCCCGGGACGTGCACGGGCGCCAGCTCGGGGTCGGCCGCGCCCTCGGGGGCGGCGGCCCAGGTGGGCACGCGCAGGCCGACGGTGGTCACGGCGTGCGCCCCGCCGTCCTGCGCCCGGGTGAAGCGGCCCACCGAGGCGGCGGTGAGCATGCCGACGCCGGGACCGGACGGGGCCATCTCCAGCAGGTGCTCCACCGGGTCCATCCGCGCGTAGCCGCCGGGCACCTGGGCGTTGAGCACCCACTCCACCGGGCCGATGCCGCCGCCGAGCATGGCCGAGGAGATCCCCCGCCAGCCGGGACCGAGCTCCCACACCAGCGAGGCCAGGCGGGTGCCGTCCTCCTGGCGGTGGCTCAGCCGCAGGTTCGGGGTCATGGGCGCTCCAGGTGGACGCCGGGCCTGCCGTCCGGGCCGGTGGCGACCCGGACGCGGGCGCCGAAGTGCGTGTCGATCAGTTTCTCGGTGAGCACGTCCGCCGGGGCCCCCGAGGCGGCCACCCTGCCGCCGGAGATCAGCATCATCGAGTCGGCGTACTGCCCGGCCACGCTCAGGTCGTGCAGGGTCGTGACCACGGTCAGCCCGTCGGCCAGGCGGAGCCGGTCGACCAGCTCCAGCACCTGCTGCTGGTGCCCCAGGTCGAGGGCGGTGGTGGGCTCGTCGAGCAGGAGCACGGGGGCCTGCTGGGCCAGCGCCCTGGCCAGCACGACCCGCTGGCGCTCGCCGCCGGACAGGTGCCCGAGCGTACGATCGGCGAACGGCGCCAGGTCCAGCCGGTCCAGCACCGACGCGGTCACGTCGCGGTCGTGGCGGCTCTCGCGGCCCAGATAGGGGATGTACGGCGTGCGGCCCAGCAGGGCGTAGTCGAACACGGTCATGTCGGCCGGGAGCGCCGGGCTCTGCGGGGCGTAGGCCAGCAGCCGGGCCCGTTCCCGGGGCTTGAGCCGCCGGACGGGCGTGCCGTCGATGAGCACCTCGCCGGAGTACGGCAGCACCCCGGCCACCGCCTTCAGCAGCGTGGACTTGCCCGCGCCGTTGGCCCCGATCACGGCGAGCCAGTCGCCGCCGCGCACCTGGAGGCCGACGCCGGACAGCACGGTCCGCCCGTCCAGGACGACCGAGAGGTCGCGCGCACTGACGTCGCTCATGGAGTCACCCCGCGGTCGGGACCGGCAGGGCCGGCCGCGCGCGCCGCGGCCTCCGTGCGGCTCACGTCTCCACCCGCTTCGTCAGGCGCAGGACGGCCACGAAGAACGGCGCGCCGACGAAGGCCGTGACCACGCCGATGGGCAGCTCCGCGGGGGCGAGCACGGTCCGGGCGAGCACGTCGGCCAGGACCAGGAAGGCGGCGCCGCCGAGCAGGGAGAGCGGGAGCACGATCCGGTAGGAACCTCCGGCCAGGCGGCGGACCGCGTGCGGGACGACGATGCCGACGAAGCCGATCAGCCCGCTGACGGCGACCGCCGCGGCGGTGGCCAGGGAGGCGGCGAGCAGGACGACGAGCCGGACCCGGGCGGCGTTGAGACCGAGGCTGACGGCCTCGTCGTCACCGACCGAGAGCACGTCGAGCAGCCGCCCGTGCAGCAGCAGGGCGGCCACCGAGACGGCCGCGTAGGGGATGACCAGCGTGATCCGCTCCCAGCCGCCGTCGACGGTGCCGAGGATCCAGGCGTAGATGCGCTGGAGCTCCTCGATGCCGAGCTGCTGGACGAACGTCTGCACGGCGGTGAGGAAGGAGGTCACGGCGACCCCGGCGAGGACCAGGGTGGTCGTCCCGCCGCCCCGGCCCGCGACGTTGCCCAGGGCGTAGGCGAGCAGGACGCCGCCGACGGCCCCGGCGAAGGCCGCGGCCGGGACGACCATGGACTCGTTGTCCCCCTTGAGGAACACGACGACCACGGTGGTGGTGAGCCCGGCGCCCGCCGCGGCGCCGAGCAGGTAGGGGTCGGCCAGCGGGTTGCGGAACACGCCCTGGTAGGAGGCCCCGGCGACGGCCAGCAGGCCGCCGACGACCGCCCCGAGCAGCACCCGGGGCAGCCGCAGCTCCATCAGCACCCCCTGCTCGACCGGGGTGAGTCCGGAGTCCGCCGAGACGAGCGGCAGCCAGTCGAGCAGCTGCAGCATCACCTTCGCGGGCTCGATGCCGGCCGCCCCGACCAGTACTCCCGCGGCCATGCTCGCCAGGAGCACCGCCACGGTGACGAGCAGCGCCACCGGCCGCAGCCCGGCGGACCGCCGTACGGGGGCGCGGGGCGTGGTGGTGGAGCCGGACGGATCGGTCACTTACCCGGCGGCGGCCTGCTGAACGGCCGCGCCGACCTGCTGGGCGAGGTCGGCCACACGCGGGCCCCAGCGGGAGGCGATGTCGTCGTCGAGCTCGACGACCCGGTCGTTCTTGATCGCGGAGAGCCCGGACCAGCCGGGACGCTTGGCGAGGGTGTCCTTGTTCTGCCCGCAGCACTTGGTGTCGCCGAGGAAGATGAGGTCGGGGTCGGCCTGGGCGATGAACTCGGCGGAGAGCTTGGGATAGCCCCCGGCCAGGTCCGGGGCCTTGTCGGCGATGTTGGTCAGGCCGAACAGGGCGTAGACCTGACCGATGAAGGTGGTGGAGGTCACCGAGTAGGGCGTGACGTCGAGCTCGTGGTAGAAGCTGAGCTTCTTGTCCTTGGGCGCGGCGGCCACGGCCTCGTCGATCTTCTGCTTCATCCCGGTCACGACCTCCTGGGCGTTGGCCGAGTTGCCGGTGGCCTCGCCGAGGTCGGCGATCTGGTCGTAGGCCTCGTCGAGCTTGGTGGCCGCGGGCTCCAGCAGCACCGGCACGTTGAGCTTGGCCAGCTTGGCCACGATGCCCTCGATGTCGTTGGCGAGCACGACCAGGTCGGGCTTCTGCTCGACGATCGCCTCGACGTTCGGCTTGAAGCCGGACAGGTCGGTCTTGGGCGCCTCGGCCGGATGGTTCGACTGGTCGTCGACCGCGATGACCTGGGATCCGGCGCCGATGGCGAACAGACTCTCGGTCGCGCTGGGCGACAGGGAGACGATCCGCTCGGGCCGCTTGGCGATGGTGACGGAGCCGTTGCCCGCCTCGACGGTGACGGGGAAGGCCCCGGCCTCCGGGGAAGCCGCGGAGGGCGTCCCGGAGGCGGTGGTGGCGTTGCCCTGCGGGGTGCCGCCGGTGGAGCTCTGACCGCATCCGGCCAGGGCCAGCACACCGAGGAGCGCGCCCGCGAGGGATGTGCGTACGGGCCTCACGAAAGGTCCTTTCGTCCATTGGAACCGAGGACCCGCTGGAACATGACGGATCACCCTTTTCCACGAGGGTTCGACGGCGTCGGCACGGCGGGAGGCGACCTGGCTCGGCCCTCGCGGGCCATGACAGTTGCGGGACAGCGCCGGGCTCGCACCGGACTTCGCTCCACACCGCGCGTCGGGCAAACGCTACCAACCTCGGGTGATGCCCTGACGAGGCAGGGCACCCGTGGATCTTCTAAGGTATCGCGCCCGCCCAGGCCGCCCCGTAGGCGGACGACGTCGGAGATGCCGGGAACGGTGATGCCGGACGTGCGGACGAAGATCGTTTGTCAGCGTCCTGCCAGCGCGTACGGAGCGTCCGGTTGCGGGCCGGTGCCCTCGCGGGCGGCGATCCAGCGGTCGTGCAGCCACATGGCGGTGCCCCGGCGGCCCGCCTCGCCGTCCCAGCGCACGTCCCGCTCATAGGCGAGGACCGTTTCCCGCTCCCCGACGATGATCCAGGTGTACAGGCCGTTGGAGTGCCGGGTCTTGACCTTCGTACCGGTCACCACCCGCCTGC
Source organism: Planobispora rosea (assembly GCF_014648175.1). GTDB lineage: Bacteria > Actinomycetota > Actinomycetes > Streptosporangiales > Streptosporangiaceae > Planobispora > Planobispora rosea. Next base: position 153,837 of record NZ_BMQP01000009.1, on the reverse strand, counting down.
GCCCCGCCCTGTCGCGGATCTCTTCGTCGTGCCGGTCCACCCACTGCACATCGAGCCCGGCGGCATGCTCGGCCGCGAAACCGCGGAGCCACTCGAAGGCCGCCCGTTCCGCCTGATCGGCCTGTGGCCGCGGCCGGTCGGCGGCCTCCGCCGTCAGCCGCGTGTAGCCCAGCAGGGTGTCTTCGTCGTCGATGACGACGGTGAGGTGCTCACCGCCGAGGGTGCGGGTGGTTCCCGGTTCGTAGCGCACGACGGCCACCGGACGCTCGTCGTGCCGCTCCCGGCGCGTGTGCACCGGTCGCCAGCCGTCAGGCACGGCCAGCCCCGCGTTCTTCAGTGCCTGCTCGGCTCGCTCCACGGAAACCTCCCGAAGGTTGATGTCGGTGCCGATGCCGGTGGTTCGGACGGCCGGCGCGGCAGGTGGTCCGCCGTCGTCGGCGAAGACGCCGGCGGCGGCGAGCGCGGCCAAAAGCGTGCCCGCCCCGACGGCGAGCAGAACCTTGGGCATGCCCTTCTCGATCATGCGCCCATCGAACCAACCAACTAGTTGGATGTCAACTTTTCACCTCTCCGGCACTCTCGACCGCCTCGCCATCTACTTATCAATAACGCTACTATCGTTCTTATGACGAGCGTTTCAGAAATGAACGATTCGCGGCATGTGGACGTGCTCATCGTCGGAGCGGGCCTGTCGGGCGTCGGCGCCGCCTGGCACCTGCAACGGCGTGGCTGGACCTACGCGGTGCTGGAGGCCAGGGACCGCCTCGGCGGCACCTGGGACCTGTTCCGCTACCCGGGCGTCCGTTCGGACTCGGACATGTTCACCCTCAGTTATCCGTTCCAGCCGTGGCGGGGTGCGAAGTCGCTGGCCGACGGTGACAGCATCCGCCGCTACATCGAGGCCACCGCCCATGCGCACGGGATCGACCGGCGCATCCGCTACGGAGTCAAGGTGGTCGCCGCCGCGTGGTCGTGGAAAGGACCCCACTGGGTGGTCGAGACGCAGGAGGGCGGCCGCTCCCGGACATGGACGTGCTCGTTCCTGTACGTCTGCGCCGGCTACTACGACTACGCGCGGGGCCATCAACCGGACTTCGCGGGCCTGGAGCGCTTCGGCGGCCACTTCGTGCACCCGCAGTCCTGGCCGCAGGACCTCGACGTGGCCGGCAAGCGGGTGGTGGTGATCGGCAGCGGGGCCACCGCGGTCACCCTCGTCCCCGCGCTGGCCGAGACGGCGGCGCACGTCACGATGCTGCAGCGGTCGCCCACCTACCTGGCCTCCCAGCCTGCGGTCGACCACGTGGCCGACGTGCTGCGCCGGCTTCTTCCCGCACGGTTCGCGCACGCGCTCATCCGCGGCAAGAACGTGCTGAGCAGCCAGCTGACCTACTGGTTGAGCCGGCGCTTCCCCGAGCAGACCAAGCGGTACCTGCGCGAGGGCCTGCTGCGTCTGCTGCCGGATCCGGCCTACCTGGACCAGCACTTCACCCCCCGGTACCAGCCGTGGGATCAGCGATTGTGCGTGGTGCCCGACGGGGACCTCCTGCGGCAGGTGGCCGCCGGGCGGGCATCGGTGGTCACCGACGAGATCACCCGCTTCGCCGAGCGCGGCATCGAACTGGAGTCGGGGACGTTCCTGGAAGCCGACGTGGTCGTCTCCGCGACGGGGTTGTCGCTGGTGCCCCTCGGCGGGATCGGTCTGTCGGTGGACGGGCGGGCGATCGACCTGGCGCAGACCACCGCCTACCGCGGGCTGATGCTCAGCGGCGTGCCCAACCTGGCCTTCTGCGTCGGCTACACCAACGCCTCCTGGACGCTGCGGGCCGATCTGTCCTCGCGTTACGTCGTCCGGCTGCTCGATCACATGCGGCGGCGCGGCCTGACCACCGCGATGCCCGCCCCGCCGCCCCGCCGGGCGGGCCGGCCCCTGCTCGGCCTGACCTCCACCTACGTTCAACGCGCCGCGCACCTGTTCCCCCGGCAGGGCGAGCGCGATCCCTGGGCCGTCACCCAGAACTACCTCCTCGACCGGGCGAGATTCCCCTTCCTCGACATCCGCAAAGGCATGGTCTTCGATGAGTGAACCGAACAAGCGCACCGTCATCGCCCTGGGCGGGGCCGGAGCGATGGGCGCGCCCGCGGTCGAGACGCTGGCCGCCCGCGGCGACATCGCGAAACTGGTGATCGCCGACCGCGACCTGGACGCCGCCGAGCAACTGGCCGCCCGGCTGGCGGACGGTGCCACGCCGCTGGTCCCGTGCGCGGCCGACGCGACGGATCCGGTACGGCTGCGCGCCCTCTTCCGGGAAGCGGACCTCGTCATCAACACCACCGGCCCCTTCTTCCGGCTCGGCGTGCCCATCCTGCGGGCGGCGATCGACACCGGCACCGACTACGCCGACATCTGCGACGACTGGGAACCGACGCTGGACATGCTCGCGCTGGACGCCGAGGCACGCGAGGCGGGCGTGGTGGCCGTGATCGGCGCCGGGGCCAGCCCGGGCACCAGCAACATGCTGGCCGCACTGGCAGCCCGCGAGCTGGACACCGTCGAGAACCTCCACACGGCCTGGCCGGTGGATGTGCCCTTCGCCGGCGACGACCCGGACGGGGACGCGGCAGTCGGCCTGTCGGCCGCCACCGTGCACTGGATGCAGCAGCTGTCCGGGACGATCAGGACGTGGAGCGGCGGCGGGCCCGCCGAACGGCCGCCCCTGGAAGCGATCACACTGCACTACCCGGGCCGGGGCAGGGGCACCGCCTACACCGTCGGCCACCCCGAGCCGGTGACCCTGCCGAAGACCCGATCGGTCACCCGCGACTCGACCTGCGTCATGGTGGTGCGGCCGTTGACCGCCGCCTACCTGATGACCCTGCGCGACGACATCGACCGCGGGAGACTCACCTTGGAGCAGGCCGCCGCCGAACTCGACGACCCGGCCGCGCGCCGCCTGGCCCGATCCGCCGTCCACCGGCTCTCACTGCGCGGCCCCGGTGCGCTGCCGGCCTTCTTCGCCCTGGCCACCGGGATCCGCGACGGCCGGCCGGCCGCGATCGGAGCACGGCTGATCGCCTCCCCCCGGGGAATGGCCAGGGCGACCGGGATCCCGCTGGCTCTGGCAGCGGGGCAGATCCTCGACGGGTCGGTCCGCGCGCCCGGTGTCCACGCTCCCGACGCGGTGCTCGACCCCGAGCGCTACTTCGACGAGCTGGCCGCCCACAGCGACCCTCCGCGAGGCGGGCGCGGCCAGGTGGTCGAAGTGGACCGCGCCTGATGGCCGGCCCGGCGATCCGCGGCGAGGTCGCCCCCGGATGGCGACCGGTCCGCGACGCCTTCGCCGCGATCATGCGCAGGCCCGGTGAGCACGGCGCGGGATTGCACATCGTGCACCGCGGCGCCACCACCGTCGACCTCTACGGCGGGAGCCACGGCCCGGAGATCCGCCAGGTGATCTTCTCCGCCTCCAAGGGCGTCGCCGCCGCATGCCTGGCGGTGCTGGCCGAGCGCGGAGAACTCGACTTCGAGGCCGCGGTGGCCAGGTACTGGCCGCAGTTCGGCCGCCACGGCAAGTCGCACATCACCGTCGCGCAGCTGCTGAGCCACCAGGCCGGGCTCATCGCACCCACACGTCCGGCCACCCTCGCCGAGGTGCTCGCCGGACGCCCGCTCGCCGACGCCCTGGCCGGCGAGCGCCTGCGCTGGCCGCCGGGCCGGCCCGCCTACCACGCGCTCACCTGGGGAACCCTCGCCGACGAGCTGGTGCGCCGCATCACCGGCGGGCGCCTCGGTGAGGTGCTCACCGAGTTGATCTGCCGCCCCCACGACCTGACGATCAGCATCGGGACACCCGACGGCCCGCCGCCTGCCCCGCTACAGGCCGCCGCCCGGGTCCCCTTCCTGACACGGCTGGCCACCGCGGTCCTCGCGCGCCCCGGGACACCGCTGTGGCAGGCGATGACCGTGCGGGGCGCCATCCGTGAGGCTCCCGAGGTGTGGGTGAGCCGCCCGCAGACCCTCACCGCCCAGCTTCCCGCCGCCAACGCCGTCGCCACCACGCGATCCCTGGCCCGGCTCTACTCCATGCTCCTGCCGGGAACGGGCTCTTCGCTCGTCGGCGGGCCCACCCTGCGCGCCGCCGTACAGCGGCGCGTGGCCGGCAGAGACCGGGTCCTCGGCGTCGCCTCGGCCTTCGGATGCGGCTTCGCCCTGCCGAGCCGCGCCTGGCGGCTGGGCTCTCCGTCGGCCTTCGGCCACCCGGGGATCGGAGGCGCGCTCGGGCTCGCCGATCCCCGCCGCGGTCTCGCGCTGGCCTTCCTGCCCCGCTCCATGCCCGCCGACGCGCTGAACGACCCTCGCCACCGCCTCCTGCTGGAGGCGGTGGCGAAGGTCATCGGGCCGTGAACGCCGGTAGACTCCTTGCGCATCGTCCGCCCGCACCGCCGTGGAAGGCCGCAGCATGAACGCCGCACCTCACCTTCCGGGGCCGGACGTGCAAGTCCCCACCCGGATGCTCGTCGAAGCCCTCGTGCGCGCCGACCTCACGGTCGACACCGGTGAGCTCTACGCCACCGGCAACCTGCTGGGCATGACCGACCAGCAGGTGCGCCTGTGCATCAAGCGGCTGGTCGCCGAGGGGCGCTTCCACCACGAAGGCAGGGGACGCAAAGGACTGCTGCGGGCCACCGGCGCCACCGGGCAGATCCTGGGCTTCGACGTCGAGTTCGTCGCCCACGCCTTCCGCCAGGACGCCGGGCTCGCCCCCTGGGACGGCACCTGGCACCTGGTCGCCTTCGCCGTCCCCGAGAGCGCTCGCACCGCACGCGACGCCCTGCGCGCCGCACTCACCCGCCTGGGCGGAGCCCCCCTCCAAGGCGGCCTCTACCTCAGCGCCAACCCGTGGGAGCCCTACGTCGAGGACCACGCCCGCCGCTTGGACGTGCTCGACCACCTCACCATCGCGACAACCCGCGACCTGCGCCGAGGCGATCAAAACGATCCCGCCGCCCTCGCCCGCGCCCTGTGGCCGCTGGATGAGATCGCCGAGCGCTATCACCGGCTCGCCGCCGTCGCCCGCCCGCGCCTGGAGCGCCTGCGCGGCCACGGCGACCCGTCCGAAGCGCAGCGCCTGACCATCGCGGTGGAACTGGCCGCCGAATTCACCGCCGCCATGGAGCCCGACCCCCTCCTGCCGCCGCAGCTGCTCCCGCAGCCCTGGCCCGGCAGCCGGGCCCGCGCACTGCTGGCGCAGTGCTGGTCCCTGCTGAAGGAGAAGGCCGGCCCGGACAGCGAGCACATCCGCCTGTTCCGCCTCTACGGCGACCTGGAAAGCCCGGCAGCGCCTGACACGTGACGGGGCACCCCCGGGCGCGCATCAGCTCTGCTCGGCGGTACCCGTCGGACGCTTCCCCGCCGATGGTGAGGCGCTGCTCACCGGCGAGCGGTGAGGACTTCGGTGACGGCTCTGCCAGCGGAGCGGACGGCGCCGTCCATGTGGCCCTCCCACCGGTAGGAGGTCTCGGCGCCCGCCCAGTGCAGGGGCCCGACGGCGTGGGTCAGCCACGGATGGTGGGAGACGAGCAGGCCAGGCGGCGGGGCAGGGACACAACCGCTCTGCCAGGGTTCGGCGGCCCAGTCGTGTTCGAGGTGGTCCAGAGGGTCGCGGACGTGCTCACCGAAGAGTGCCTCCAGGTCGTCGAGCACCTGGCGTTCACGCTCGGGGGCCGCGCCGGCCCGCAGGAGGGCGGGGTCGTCGACGTCGCCGAGGTCCACGAATGCCAGCAGGACGCCCGGGGCGTCCGGACCGGGCGGGCTGACGTCGAAGGTCATGCGGGCGAGACCGCGGTCGGTGACGGCGGCGCCGGTGAGGCCCTGATCTCGCCACCACGGCCGCGAGTAGACGAGGTGGCTCTTGCCGGCGTGCCCCATCTGCCAGCGGCGTTGCAGCTCGGCTCGGGCCGAGGGCAGCGGCGGGTCGTGCGTGATGGCCTGAGCGGTTGCGGGGTCCGCGGTGATGAGGACGTGACGGGCGGTGATGGGTGCGCTGCCCGGGCCCTTCACACAGGCCGTGCGATCGGTACGGCTGATGTGGGTGATCGGGTGGCCGGTGAGGATCCGGCCGTCCAGGTCCGCCGCCAGCCTGCTGGTCAACGAGCCCGCGCCGCCGGCGATCCGGTATTTCAGCGCTCCGCTGACCTCGAGCAGTGAGCTGAGTCCGCCTGCTCCTCCGACGTGGGCGGCGAACGCCAGGAGCGACAGCGCCTCGGGCCGGCAGCCGAACCCGCTGGCGGCCGCCGCCTCCAGGACCATCCGGCCCGCACGGGTGTGAACGTGGCGGCGCATCCAGCCGCCGAAGGTCTGAGCGTCCAGGCGGCGAGCGTAGGTTCCCTGCCAGGGCGGAGGGCCGAGGCGGTGGGCCATCCGGTCCAGGGCGTATTGGGCACGCCCGAGATCGAGCAGGCCCATCGGCCCGACCGGGGGAACGCTCCCCCGGTAGCGGTAGGTTCTGCCGTCGACGTGCAGCAGGTTCGCTCCGTCGTCGTACTGCGGCACCAGTGCGATGCCCAGCTCTTCCAACAGCGCGAGGACCGCTTTCTGGCCCGGCCCCACCCAGGCGGCACCGGCATCGACCGGGGCGCCCACCCGGGAGGTCATGGTCAGCATCCGTCCGCCGAGGCGGTCCTTGGCCTCGCAGACGACGACGTTCATGCCCGCCTGCTGCAGTCGGCGCGCGGCCAGGAGTCCGGCCAGCCCGGCTCCCACGACCACCACGTCGACCTCGCCGGATGGGACGGCCGGCAGATGGTTCGCACTCGCGGTGTGTACTTGCACGGAGTTCTCCTGTTCGGTGGATCGGGCGCTGGTCAGCGGGGCGCCGGTGCCGTGGTGCGCCAGGTCGTGCCGGAAGCGGTCAGCGTCGATCAGTCCGGGAGATCACGCCGGGAAGTCCGACGGCCGCGCCTCCCTCGACCGGCCCCACCGCTTCGGGTCCGCCGAGAACAAGAACCCTCATCGCCCGCTCCAACCAATCATGAAAAAATCTATCATGTCAATTACGATCGTATCCATGATGAAAGAATCACTGATGGTGCTCTTCCGCGAGCGACCGATCAGCCGGCTTCTCGCCGTCGAGGCACTGGGCGCCCTGCCGATCAGCGCGCTGACCCTGCCCGCCTCCAGTCCCGCTCACTCCGCCGTGCCCGAGTGGGTACAACTCCTGGGCCTGATGACGCTCCTGATGCTGTACGGCACCGCACTGTCCACCTGGCGCCTGATCGTGGCCGACAGGCTGCGCCCGGCTCCGAAGACCCGCCAGCACCTTCGCGATGACCGGCGAGTCCGGCTGCTGGTGCTGGGCGGTCCGCCCGCCATGGTGATTCTCCTGTCAGTCCCCTCCGCCTGGACGGCGTTCTGGTTCACGCTCACGCTGACCACCCTGGCCGGCGGCGCGGCATCGCTCATCCGGCTGGCGGCCATGCTCAGCGGCCGATCACCCGGAAAGACGACCATCGATCACCCGGGCCACGCAACCACCTGCCCCGCGCACCTGACCACTGACAGGCCCTCGTGATCTGGAAGCTCGGCGGCACGCGCAACGGCCGGCAACGCCACCGGCTCAAGGCCGAGACGATCGTGGTCTATCAGGCGTGCTCCCCCGCGGTGACCGACCCCGCGCGACTCCGGCGTGGTCCAGCGCCGACGAACGGCTTGGGCCGCTCGTCGGCCAGGAACTGCGCGAGGTTGCTCTACTTGATGCGGTGGCCATCACGTCGTGACGTGGCGGCCGGCACCCTCGCTGTGGAGTTCGTCATGGACTGTGGGGAACGGTGTCCGAGCCAGGCTTGCAGTTCGAACAGGGTCATGGGCTCTTTGGCGTTGTAGAGCTGTGAGGCGATCGTGGATCGGGCCCGGTGGCTGGTGATGTTGCCGCGGACGTCTGATGTCGGGACGCCCGCTTTGCGGCAGAGCAGCGCGATGATCGTGCCGTTGATGTAGGCCGCGGGGACGCGGCGGGCGCGGAAGGCGAACAGGAAGCCGGCGTGCTCGCCGGTGCGGCGGTCGACCATCTTGGGCTGGGCCGGTCGGATGGCCTGCCAGGTCTCGATGGCCTCGCCCATGAGCGGGTCGATCGGTTTGCTGAACGCGGTTCCGGTCTTGTGAGTGGGGACGTCGAGCAAGCAGACGGCGTCTTGGGCGAGAACGTCGGCGGCGTCACCGCGGATGGTCTGTCCGTCGTGTTGCCAGCGGATGCAGCCGACCCGTAGGCGGGCGATCTCGTTGCTGCGTTGCCCGCTGAACAGCCAGGTCAGTGTCACCGCGCGGACCAGTTCGAGGGGGTGGAAGAGTCCGGCCTGGGTGGCGGGGAGGTCGTCGGCGGTGAGGTTGAGGCCGGCCCAGAGCAGCTTGGCCCAGATGTCGTCGGCGATCACGCGCGGGTCGGGGCCGAGCAGCGCGGGGATGCTGCGTGGGGTGGCCAGAGCCCGTTGAGGGTCGAACCGGCGGGGCAGCCACTCCCATTCCTGGCAGTCCCGGAAGAACGTCCTGACCGCGGCGAGTTGGCCGGCCTTGCTCAAAGCCTCCAACGGCTTGCCCAAACGATTTTTGAGACCGACGGTGCGTTCGGCGCAGTCTCCGACGTTCATCCGATCCAACGCCGCGATCAGCGCCGCGCAGGTCTGCCGGGTCCAGGCGGTCGGATCGGCGGCCTCGGGCTGCTCCGCGGCGACCCACCGGCCGATTTTGATGAGGATTGCGCAGGTTCCCTTCCGGTGCCCGGGGTCAACCTCGAGATGGCGTGCCACCGGTCGACCCACTGCGTCCAGACCTGCGGAGCTCCGCCGGCTTTCCGTTTGATGCCGCCGGTGGTCAGGACGGGCGGTCGGCAAAAGCCGAGGCTAGGGTCAGACCACGGGCGCCCGCCGGTGGTCGCGGATCAGCGCGGCGTAGCGGTGGCCGCTGGTCTTGACGGTGCGGGCCTGGGTCGCGTAGTCGACGTGGACCAGGCCGAAACGCTTGTCGTAGCCGTAGGCCCACTCGAAGTTGTCCAGCAGCGACCACGCGAAGTACCCGGCCAGCGGCGCGCCCTGCCGGACCGCGCGGGCGCAGGCCGCGATGTGGTCCTCCAGGTAGGCGGCGCGCTCGGGGTCGTCGACCGTGCCGTCCGGGCCGACGGCGTCGGGCCAGGCGGAGCCGTTCTCGGTGACGTAGAGCCTCCCCGCCCCGTACTCGCGGGTCAGCCGGAGCAGCAGCCGTTCCAGCCCGTCGGCGTTGACCTCCCAGTCCATCCCGGTGACCGGCGCGCCGGGCACCGGGACCTGGCGGGCGTACGGGGCGGGGCCGGTCGGATCGTCGGCGACGATCTGCCGGAAGTAGTAGTTCAGCCCGAGGTAGTCCAGCGGGGCGGCGATCGTCTCCAGGTCGCCCTCCCGGATCGGCAGGTCCACGCCGTAGACCTCGACCATGTCCTCGGGGTAGCCGCGGCCCATGACCGGGTCCAGCCACCAGCGGTTGACGTGGCCGTCCATCCGCCGGGTGGCGGCGTGGTCCTCGTCGCTGCCGGTGGCGGGCTCGCAGGTGCTGAGGTTGTTGACGATCCCGACGGACGGCGCGCTCCGCGCGGCGGCCCGGATCGCCTGGACCGCCAGGCCGTGGCCGAGGTGCAGGTGGCAGGAGGCCCGGACGGCCGCGGTCAGGTCGGTCCAGCCGGGCGCCATCCGGCCTTCGAGGTGGCCGATCCAGGAGGAGCAGAGCGGCTCGTTGAGGGTGGTCCAGTCGGTGACCCGGTCACCGAGCGCCGCGGCGACCACGGCCGCGTACTCCGCGAATCGGAGAGCGGTTTCCCGGCTCGGCCAGCCGCCGCGGTCCTGCAGCGCCTGCGGCAGGTCCCAGTGGTACAGGGTGACGAACGGGCGGATGCCCGCCTCCAGCAGGGCGTCGACCAGCCGGTCGTAGAAGGCCAGCCCGCGCGGGTTGACCTCGCCCGACCCATCCGGGATCACCCGGGGCCAGGCCACCGAGAAACGGTAGGCGTCCACGCCGAGGCGGCGCATCAACTCCACGTCCTCGGGCCAGCGGTGGTAGTGGTCGCAGGCCACGTCGCCGGTGTCGCCGCCGTCGACGGCGCCGGGCACGCGGCAGAAGGTGTCCCAGATCGACGGCGATCTGCCGTCCTCGGAGACCGCGCCCTCGATCTGGTAGGCCGAGGTGGCCACTCCCCAGACGAAGCCGGGGCCGAAGGCGGACTGCGGTTGCATATGTGAACTCTCCTTGGAGCCGAGGGGTGGGGGGAGGGCGCGCGGGAACGCGGCGGGGCGTGCTCGGAGGGTCACCCGGCGGGCCGGGGACCGGTCACTTGACCGCGCCCGCGGTCAGGCCCTGGACCAGGTAGCGCTGCAGGAGCAGGAAGCCGGCCACCACCGGGACGCTGACCACCAGGGAGGCGGCCATCAGCTGGTTCCAGTACACGTCGTTCTGGGTGGAGTAGCCCTGCAGGCCGACGGCCAGGGTGCGGGTGCTCTCGTCGGTCATCACCGACGCGAAGAGCACCTCGGCCCACGCGGTCATGAAGGCGTAGATGGCGACCGCCACGATGCCGGGCATCGCCGCGGGGATGACCACCCGGAGCAGGGCGCCGACCGGCCCGCTCCCGTCGACCTGGGCGGCCTCGTCCAGCGCGGTGGGGATGGAGTCGAAGTAGCCGACCAGCATCCAGATGGAGAACGGCAGCGAGAAGGTCAGGTAGGTGATGATCAGACCGGTACGGCTGCCGTACAGCTCCACGCCGATGGTGTTGCCGAGGTTGACGAAGATCATGAACAGCGGGAGCAGGAACAGGATGCCGGGGAACATCTGGGTGGACAGCACGGTGACGGAGAAGACCCTCCGGCCGGGGAAGCGGTATCGGCTGATCGCGTACGCGGCGAAAACCGCGATCGTCACCGACGCCACGGCGGCGATGGAGGCCACGACCAGGCTGTTGACGAAGTAGTGGGCCAGCGGCACCGTCCGCCAGATGTCGGCGAAGGGCTGCAGGCTGATCGTGGTGGGGATCCAGTGGAAGTCGCCCTGCACGTCCCCGAGCGGCTTGATGGAGGTGGTGGCCATCACGTACAGCGGGACGAGGGTGAACAGGCCGAGGGACCCGAGCACGATCCAGCGGGCCCAGGGCAGCCATCGGGGCTCACGCACGGCTTGTCCTCCGCGAGGTCGTCACCAGGTACACCGCGGTCACCAGCAGCAGGAACAGCAGGAGCAGCACGGACATCGCCGAGCCCGAGCCGAAGTTCCAGGTGACGAAGGAGCTCTGGTAGATGTGGATGGAGATCAGGTCGGCCTCCTCGGGGGCCGACCCGCCGAACAGGACGTAGGGCGTGTTGAAGTCGTTGAAGGTCCACAGGAACAGCACGAGCACCACGACCTGGTTGACCGGGCGCAGCATGGGCAGGGTGATCGAGCGCAGCTGCCGCCACCAGCCGGCCCCGTCGATCGCCGAGGCCTCGTAGAGCTCGTCGGAGATGTTCTGCACCCCGGCCATGAGCACCAGGAAGGCGAACGGCCAGATCCGCCAGACGTAGGTCACCAGCAGGGCGACGAAGCTGTTGCCGCCGATGAGCCAGAACGGGCGCTCGTCCAGCAGGCCGGACTGCTCGACGAGGATGTGGTTGACCATGCCGGAGTCACGCTGGAACATGAAGCTCCAGGTGATCACCCCGGCGTAGGCGGGCAGCGCGTAGGGAGTCAGGAACAGGGTGCGCAGTACCCCGCGCCCGCGGAAGCTGCCCTGCATCAGCACCGCCGCGGCGGTCCCCAGCAGCCAGCACAGGCCGACCGCCAGCACGGTGAAGGCGACGGTGACGGTGAAGGACCTCAGCAGGGAGCCGCCCACCGCCGAGTCGAAGTCCACCGCGATCTCGTAGTTGGCCAGACCGGCGCCCGGGGCCGCGGACCAGTTGCGGATGAAGAACTGGGTGAGCTTGAGGAAGCTCATCCAGATGCCGACCAGCATCGGCACCAGATGGATGAGGAGCTCCAGCACGATCGCCGGGAGGATCAGCAGGTACGGCAGGCCGAGGCGGCGCAGCCGCACCGGGATCAGGGCGGCGACCCGGCCCGGCCCCCTCCCGCCGGACCGCTGGGGCCCGTCGTCCGGGGCCCCGGTTCCGCGCCGCGCGCCGGGGCGCGGCGTGGTGGACGCGACCATCATTCTCCTATCGAGGGGGATCAAGGGCATCGAGGGAATCGGAAGCGGGCGGGACGCCGGGCGGGGCACCGCCCGGCGTCGCGGGCGGGCGGGTCAGCTACCGGCCTGCATCTTCTCGTCGGCCTCGGTCAGTTTCGCCTTGATGTGCTCCTCGGTGACCTGCTTGCCGCTGGCCACGTCCGCGAACAGCTCGTTCATCGCCGTGCCGACCAGCGTCTCGAACTGGCTCTCCTCGGGCACCTGGGGCAGGGGCGCCGCGGTGGTGGCGAGGATCTGCTGGAAGGCCTTGATGTGCTCCGTCTGGAAGGCGGGGTCGTCGTAGGCGTCCTTGACGGTCGGCAGCGAGCCGTAGACCTTGTTGAGGTTCTGCTGCGTCTGCTTGCTCGTCATGAACTTGACGAACTCCAGGGCCGCGTCCTGGTTCCTGCTGTGCTTGAAGATCGCCATGTTGATGCCGGCCACCATGCCGTTGACCTGCTTGCCGCCCTGGGCGGGGTCCGGGAGCGGGATGGGGGCGACGCCGTACTCGTCCTCGCCCATGCCGGCCGCCTTCGCCGAGGAGGCGATGGACTGCCACATCAGCATCCCGGCCTTGCCGGAGGTGAAGTCCTGAACGGCCTGGGTGCCGTTGCCGTACTCGGCGTTGCTCGGATTGACGATCTTGTGGACCGCCATCAGGTCCAGGAACTGCTTGGTCGCGGCGACCTGCGCGTCGGAGTCGAACTGCGGCCTGCCGGAGGCGTCGAACAGCTCGGCGCCGTGCTGCTGGCCGAAGATGAAGGCGTGGTGGGCGTTCTCGGTGACGCTGGCGCCCTCCACGGCCAGGCCCCACTTGCCGTCCTTGGTGAGCTTCTTGCCCGTCTCGATGAGCTCGTCCCAGGTCTTCGGCGGGGCCTCGATGCCCGCCTCGGCGAACATCTTCTTGTTGTACATCAGGCCGTAGGTCATGCCGTAGATCGGGACCGCGGCGGGCGGCTGCCCCGCGACCCCGGTCGCGGCGAGGCTCGGGCCGAGGAAGCGGTCCCTGCCGCCGAGCTTGGCCAGCAGCGTGTCGTCGAAGGGCACGAAGGCCCCGGTGGCCTGGAGCGAGGCCGACCAGGTGTTGCCGATGTTGAGCACGTCCGGGCCCTGGCCCGAGGTCGTGGCGGCGAGGATCCGGTTGAGCAGGTCGGCCCACGGCACGACCTCGACCTTCACCTCGATCCCGGTCTCCTTCTTGAAGCGGTCGAGCTCCGGCTTGAGGATCTCCTGGTCGGCCTCGAGGCTGGGGCCCTGGTTGGACGCCCAGTAGGTGAGGGTCTTGGGGGCGCCGCCCTCGGCGGAGGGTCCGCCGCTGCCGCCGTCGTCGCCGCAGGCGGAAGCGGCCAGCAGCAGGGCCCCGGCCAGGGCCGTGGTGGCGAGCTTTCGAATACGCACGGTTGTTCCTTCGATGGTGAGGACTCCGGAGTTCGGGGGGAGTCGGGGGGTGGGTCCGGATGTTCCGCAGTCCCGATGCGACCGGGATCGGAGAGCGCTCTCCAAGAGGAGAGTGTCCCCGCAGGGTGAGCACTGTCAAGCCTCGACCCTTCCGGCAAGGGGCCCGGGGCCGGCCTCTTCCCTGTTTCCCTCAGGTGAACTGGGAGTTTCCCATCGGCCGTGACCAATTCTTGATGTCGTGCGATGTGGGCACGAGCCCCGGAGAGCGATTTCCCATAAAAACACCGTCGGGTGCCGCCATACGGCGGCACCCGACGTCCGACCCCGACCGCCCCGGACGTCCGGCCCCGGGGCTCCCCGGCCCTCAGCCCTTGACGGCCCCCTGCATGATCCCCCCGATGATCTGCTTGCCGAGCAGGGCGAACACGATGACCAGCGGCAACGTACCCAGTGCGGTACCGGTCAGGCCGAGCACGTAGTCGTTGACGTACCCGGCGGCCAGCGTCGACAGGGCGACCTGCACCGTGGGGTTCTCCGGGGTCAGCACGACCAGCGGCCAGAAGTAGTCGTTCCAGGCCGACATGAAGGTGAGCATGCCGAGCACGGCCGCCGCGGGGCGGGCGACCGGGATCACCACGTGCCAGAACAGTCCCCACGTGCTGCAGCCGTCCACTCTGCCCGCCTCCAGCAGTTCGGTCGGGAGCGCCCGGGACAGGTACTGCGTCATGAAGAAGACGCCGAACGCGCTGACCATGGCGGGCACGATCAGCGCGTACATCGTGCCGGTCCACTCCAGCTTCACCATGATCATGTAGAGCGGGATGATCCCGAGCTGGGCCGGGACCATCATGGTCGCCACGGTGAGCAGCAGCAGGATGTTCCGGCCGCGGAAGCGCAGCTTCGCGAAGGCGAAACCGGCCAGCGTGGAGAAGAACATCACCGACAGCGCGATGGACCCGGAGACCAGGACGGAGTTGCCCAGCGCCAGCCCGAAGGGCACGGTGTCGAACACCCGGGCCACGTTGGCGAAGAAGTTCCCGCCGGGCACCAGCGGGGGCGGGACCTCCGCCAGGGCCGCGTTGTCCCGGGAGGCCACCACGACGCTGTAGTACAGCGGGACCGCCGAGAAGAAGGCCACCGCCGTCAGCGTGAGGTAGATGAGCCGGCGGGAGGCGCCCGGAGCGCCCCGGCGGGCCGGGCGGACCCGCGTCCGGTCGGCGGTCGTGCCGGTCATACCAGCCCTCCCCTGCTCCGGCGGGTGATCAGGTAGTTGATGCCGGCGATCACGACGATGAAGACGAACATCATCCAGGAGATGGCCGACGCGTAGCCGAGGTCGAGCTTGACGAAGTTCTCGTAGATGAACAGCGCGAGCGTCTGGTACTGCCGGTCCACGCCGCCGGTGAGGGTGTAGACGCCGAAGAGCAGCGGTTCGGCGAGCACCTGCATGGCGCCGATCGTCGAGGTGATGACGACGAAGACGATCGTGGGTTTGATCATCGGAATCGTGATCCGGCGGAGCTGGGTGAACTCGCTCGCCCCGTCGATGGTGGCCGCCTCGTACAGCTCGCGCGGCACGGCCTGCATGGCCGCCAGGAAGATCAGCGCGTTGTAACCGGTCCACCGCCACATGATCATGATGGAGATGGCGACGTGGGAGGTGGCCACCCCCTCGTTCCACGGCACGGCGCCGACGCCGAACCAGGAGAGCATCCAGTTGATCATGCCGAAGTCCCGGCCGAACAGCTGGCTGAAGATCACCACCACCGCGACCACGCTCGTCACGTTGGGCAGCAGCAGCGTGACGCGGAAGAAGGTCTGCGCCCGCAGCGGCCGGTTGAGCAGGTGCGCCAGCCAGATGGCCAGCAGCAGCTGCGGGACGGTGGACAGCACCCCGATGGACAGGGTGTTGAAGGTGGCGTTCCAGAAGTAGTCGTCGGCGAGCAGCGTCCTGAAGTTCTCCAGGCCGACGAAGGGTTGCTCGTCGGCGAGCAGCGTCCACTCGTGCAGGCTCACCCATGCGGTGTAGACCAGCGGGAACAGCCCGAACGCGGAGAAGAGCAGGAAGAACGGGGCCACGTACGCGTACGGCGACCCCTTGACGTCGAGCTGGTGGACCAGGTGGCGGCGGACGGCACGGCGGCGGGATCCCATCGGCTTGCCCGGTGGGGCCTCCGCCAGGCGCTCTGGCACCCGGGTGGCCATGGCAGCTCCTTTCGGCGACTCATGAGCGGGGGGAACAGGCCGGTGGCCGGCCGGTGCGTGACCGGCCGGCCGACCGGCGCTGAGGCGAGGACGGGGGCGAGGGCGGGGGCGGGGGCGGGCTACTTGATCCTGCCGACGTCCTTCAGCGCCTGGGCCCAGGCCTCCTCCGGGTTCTGCTTGCCCTGCTCGACCCGCTGAAGGCCGTCGCCGAACGCCTTCAGGATGTCGCCGGCCTTGGGGCCCACCTTCTGCGGCTTGAGGGCCTTCGCGGCGTCGGTGAAGATCTTGCCGATCGGGGCGTTGCCGAAGTACGGGTTGACGAAGTCCTTCACCGCCGGGTCGTCGTACAGGGCGGGCAGCGAGGGCAGCGCGCTGGCCTCCTTGAAGAGCTTGATCTGGCTCTCCTTGCTGGTGAGCAGATTGATCAGCTCCGCGGCCTCCTTGGGGTGCTTGCCCTGCTTGGGCAGCATCAGGTGGGTGCCGCCCTGGTTGCCGCCGCCACCGGGCACCGCGGCGATGTCCCAGGCGCCCTCACCGGGGTTCTGGTCCTTGATCGTGCCGGTCTTCCAGGCCGGGCAGACCATGGTGGCGAAGGTCCCCTTGGCGATCCCGGTGTTCCACGGCGGGGTGAAGGCGGCGAGCTTGGCCGACAGCCCCTCCTCGATCATCCGTATGCCCATGTCGTAGGCCTTGCGCACCTCCGGGTTGGTCCCGGCGATGATGTTGTACTGGTCGTCGTAGTAGCCGACCGGCGCCTGCTCGACCATGGCGCGGAAGTGCTCGCCGGGGCCGTCGGTGAACTTGGCGCCCGCGACGTCGGCCGCGACGAACTTCTTGCCCGTCTCGACGTACTGGTCCCAGGTGGGCCAGAGCGCCGACACCTCGTCGCGGTCGGTGGGCAGCCCGGCCTTCTTGAACAGGTCGGGCCGGTAGCACATGGCCAGGCCGCCGACGTCGGTGCCCAGCCCCATGAGCGACGAGCCGTCGTTGGAGACGCCCAGCTGCCACTTCCAGTCCAGGTACTCGCCCTGGCGCTTGTCCAGGCCGTAGTCCTTGAGGTTGTGGAACTTCTCCGGCGACGGGGTGAAGGCGCCGATGTAGCCGCCCTCGACCGCCACGACGTCCGCGGCGCCCGCGCCGGTGGCCAGCTGCGTGATGAGGTTCGTGTGGTGGTCGTTGAACTGCGACCGCCGCTCCACGATCTCCACGTTGGGGTGCGTCTTCTTGAACTCCTCGTACAGCGGCGCGTAGTGGAAGTCGCTGAACAGCGCGACGGTCAGCTTGATCTTCTCGGCCGGCGCACCGGGACCGGCCTGCCCGCTCGCTTCCGTTCCGCCGCTGCCGCAGGCGGCCACGCTCACGGTCAGCGCGACCGCGGTGATCATCGGAGCGAGAAACCGGGGACGGGGCATACCCATCGAACCCTCCTTGGGCCCTTGGTGATCGTTGGGGAGAGGACCGGCCTGGCCGTACGGCATGCCGCCCCGAGCGCGACACGCCGTACGGCCGTCGCGCCGGCCCGGCGGCGGATCCCGGCCTCCTCGGCGGAGCGGTCTCTCGCAATGCCCGAAAACGCTCTCTCACCACGGACCGGCCCGGTCGGTCGCGGCTGCGACAACCCGGCCGTTTCAGGTCCGCCGCATGCCGACGAGGCTCCTGAACTGCAGGTTGAGTGCACAGGTCTCTCCTCGGTGTGGGGAGCGCCCGACGCATGCGGCGACGAGAAGAGGAAGAGAGCGCTCTCTGTGGTGAGAGCGTGCCCCTGGCGGGGGAACCCTGTCAAGGCTTGGCCCGTATCGGTTCGAAACCTGCCGGGCCCCTCCCCGTAACGGAGACCTCCCTCGCCGGGCGACTCCCCGGCCGGCCATTGACAGCACCGGGCGGCGACCGTGACGCTATGACCTCATTGGAGAGCGCTCTCCATTATCAGTCCCACAACCGAAAGGGAAAAGTGTGAGCGCCGACGAGCTTGACCGTCTGGTGGAGAGTCTGAGCCTCGAACGGAAGGTGCGGTTGCTCACCGGGGCGACCGTGTGGCGGCTCCGGGACGAACCCGCCATCGGACTGCGGGCCATGGTCACCTCCGACGGCCCGGTCGGCGTGCGCGGGGAGGGCTGGGACGAGCGGAACACCTCCCTGACCCTGCCCTCCGCGACCGCCATGGCGGCGACCTGGGACGAGGAGCTCGTCGAGCTGCTGGGCGGGCTGATCGCCGCCGAGGCGCGGCGCAAGGGCGTGCACCTCGTGCTCGCCCCGACGCTCAACCTGCACCGTTCCCCGCTCGGCGGCCGGCATTTCGAGTGCTACTCCGAGGACCCGCTGCTGACCGGCCGGATCGGCGCCGCCTACATCCGCGGCGTCCAGGCCGGCGGGGTGGCGGCCACCGCCAAGCACTACGTCGCCAACGACTCCGAGACCGGGCGGCTCACCCTCGACGTCCGCCTCGACGAGCAGACCCTCCGCGAGCTGTACCTCGCGCCGTTCGAGGCGGCGGTGGAGGCGGGCGCCTGGGCCGTCATGTCGGCCTACAACGGGGTGAACGGCGCCACGATGTCGGAGAACCCGCTGCTCGCCGAGCCCCTCAAGGGGGAATGGGGATTCGACGGGGTGGTCGTGTCGGACTGGGGAGGCGTGCGCTCCACCGGCCCGTCGGCCCGCGCCGCCCAGGACCTGGCGATGCCGGGGCCGAACCCGCTGTGGGAGGAGAACCTGGTCGCGGCGGTGCGCGCGGGCGAGGTGCCCGAGGCCGCCATCGACGACAAGCTCCGGCGCCTGCTCCGGCTGGCCGTCCGGGTCGGCGCGCTGGACCCCGGCGCTCCGGACGGCGCCTCCACCGGCCGGGCCGTCCCCGCCTTCCCGCTCCCCCTCCCGACGGAGGAGTCCGACGCCGCCCGCGCGCTGCTGCGCCGGGCCGTCGCCGCGAGCACCGTACTCCTGCGCAACGGGGACGGGCTGCTCCCGCTCGACCCCGCGCGGCTGCGCCGGGTCGCCGTGATCGGCCCGAACGCCGCCACCGCCCGGATCCAGGGCGGCGGCAGCGCGGGCGTGTACCCCGTCTCCACCGTGTCCCCGCTCGACGGAATCCGCGAGGCGCTGGCCGGCGCCGCGGAGGTGATCTACTCCCCCGGCGTCCACCTCGACACCCGGCCCACCCCGCTGGACACCGGCAACGCCCGCAACCCGCTGACCGGCGAGCCCGGCCTCCTGGTCCGCCTGCTGGACGCCTCCGGCGCGGAGGTCCACGCCGAGCACCGGCTGACCGGCCGCCTCCCGGAACCCGGGCGGGCCGCCTCCGCCGTCGCCGTCGAGATCCGCGCCCTCCTGCGTCCCGGTAGCGACGGCCCCTGGGACATCGCCTTCGCCGGATGGGGACGCGTCCGGCTGGAGGTGGACGGCCAGGTCATGGTCGACGAGGAGGTCGAGCTCGACACCGACGATCCGGCCACCGTGCACCTGACCCCGCCGTACCGGTGTGCCCGGCTCCCCCTGACCGCGGGCCGGGAGGTCGAGGTCGTCGCCCGGCGGCACTTCGCCCCCGGCTCCGGAGTCGCCTCGATCCTGGCCGCGGACCCGGTCCGCCAGGACGGACCGGCCGCCCTGACCGCCGCGGTCGAACTGGCGCGCACCTGCGACCTGGCCGTCGTCGTGGTCGGCACCACGGAGGAGATCGAGAGCGAGGGCTTCGACCGCGAGCACCTCGACCTGCCGGGCCGCCAGAACGACCTGGTCCGCGCGGTGGCCGCCGCCTGCCCCGACACGGTCGTGATCGTCAACTCGGGCGGCCCGGTCGTCATGCCGTGGCGCGAGGAGGTGCCGGCCGTACTGCTGAGCTGGTTCCCCGGGCAGGAGGCCGGGCACGGCCTGGCCGACGTCCTGCTCGGCGCCGCCGAACCCGGCGGCCGGCTCCCCACCACCTGGAGCGAGCGCGCGCTCTTCTCCACCGTCCCCGAGGACGGGGTCCTGACCTACGAGGAGGGCCTGCACATCGGATACCGCGCCTGGCTGCGGGAACCGGCCCCGCCCGCGTACTGGTTCGGCTACGGGCTCGGCTACACCTCCTGGTCCTACGAGGACCTCTCCGTACCGCGGCAGGTCGCGCCCGGCACGCCGCTCACGGTCCGGGTACGGCTGCGCAACACCGGCGAGCGCGCCGGACGCGAGGTCGTCCAGGTCTACCTGTCCCGCCCGGGGACGGAGGTGAACCGCCCCGCCCGATGGCTGGCCGGCTTCGCGGCGGCCACGGCGGAGCCGGGCGAGACCGTGGAGGCCGAGATCGACGTCCCGGCGCGCGCCTTCCAGCACTGGTCCGTCGAGCGGCACGCCTGGTGCACCGAGGAGGGCGCCTTCACCGTCCTGGCCGGCCGCTCCTCCGCCGACCTGCCGCTGAGCGCCACGACCGTCACCGGCGCAGAGGTGCTGGTGAAGCCGTGAGATTCCTTGGAGAGCGCTCTCCCGCTATGCTATAAAGAACCCCATGAGCGAAGGTCTCCCGCCGTCACCGGGATCATCCCCCACCCTGGAGGACGTGGCCCGGGCGGCGGGCGTCTCCCGCGCCACCGTCTCCCGCGTGATCAACGGAATCCGCAACGTCGACCCCGCCATCCAGGAGACGGTCAGGCGGGCCATCGCCGCCACCGGCTACGTCCCCAACCAGGCGGCCCGCTCCCTCGTCACCCGCCGCACCGGCGCGATCGCCCTGGTGGTCTCCGGTGCGGGCGACGAGAGCGGCGAGGACCCCTTCCCCGGCCAGGTCTTCGCTGACCCGTTCTTCGGCCGCGTGGCCGGCGGGGTCGTCGGCTTCCTCCGCCCCCGCGGCGTGCACCCGATCCTGATGTTCGCCGAGACCGACGAGACCCGCGCCCAGGTGCTCACCTACCTGCGCCAGGGCAACGCCGACGGGGCCGTGCTCGTCTCCACCAACGCCGACGACCCGCTCCCCCGCCTGCTCGTCGACGCGGGCCTGCCCGCCGTGCTCTTCGCCCGCCCCCCCGAGCCGCTCCCGATCAGCTACGTCGACGTCCAGCACCGCGCCGGCGCCAAGCTCGCCGCCGACCACCTCGTCGCCCGGGGCTGCAGGCGGATCGCCACCATCTCCGGGCCCCTCGCCGTCCTGGCCGGCCAGGACCGCCTGGCCGGCTTCCGGGACGCGATGGCGATGCACGGCCACCCCTACATCCCGTGCGTCGAGGGCCGCTTCACCTACCCCAGCGGCGAGGCGGCCATGGAGCGCCTCCTGGCCGAGCACCCCGACGTCGACGGCGTCTTCGTCGCCAACGACGTGATGGCCCAGGCCGCCCTCATGGTGCTCCGCCACCACGGCCGCCGGGTCCCGGAGGACGTCGCCGTGGTCGGCTTCGACGACAGCAGCGCCGCCCTCGCCTGCCGTCCCCCGCTCACCACCATCCGCCACCCCGTCGAGGACATGGCCGCCGAGATGGCCCGCCTCCTCCTGGCCCACATCGAGGAACCGGACCGCCAGCCGACCTCCGTCATCTTCGAGCCCTCCCTCGTCGTCCGCGAGTCCGCCTAGGCACGGCGCGGGGTGCGCCTACGGCGCGTTTGCGCCGGTACGGCGAGATGAGAAGCCCAGCGTTCACTCCCCGCGGGCGGCTGCCTCCGTCGCCTCCAGGCAGCAGCGGACGAAGTCCTGGACGATGGGGTTGGCGTCGGCCGCCGGAGGCCAGGCGATGCCGACCCGGCTGGGGCTGACGCCGGTGACGGGCCGGTAGACGACGCCGGGCCGCGCGTAGAACCGCGCCGCGGACTCGGGAGCGAGGGCGACGCCGTACCCGTTGGCGATGGCCTGGAGCCAGTCGTCCGGGTGTTCGACGCTCACGCCGATGCGTGGAGGGTGACCGCCGCGCTCGTCGGCAGCCAGCCAGTAGTCACGCCACCGGCCCGTCTCGGGCGGGGCGGCGACGAACGGCTCGTCCCACAGATCCCGGAAGGGAATCCGGTCACGTGCCGCGAGAGGGTGGGTGGCGGGCAGCGCCACCCACCGGGGTTCGGTGAGCAGGACCTCGACGCGGAAGGTCTCCTGGCCGGGGAAGGGCAACCGCAGCAGCGCGGCGTCGACCTTTCCTTCGGCCAGCCCGGCGGCCGGCTCCGACCATGTCGCCTGCCGCATGTTCACTCGCCACTCCGGGTGGAGGCGACCGAATCTGGCGATGATGTCCTGAGTCGCCTCATTGGCGGCACTGGCGAGGAACCCGATCCGCAGGACCCGCGCCGCCCGGCTCGCCGCGCTTCTCGTCTCCCTCAGCGCACGGTCGCAGGCGGCCAGGAGCGCCGGGGCCTGCTCCGCCAGGACCTGCCCCGCTTCGGTGAGCGACATCCCGGCGCGTGATCGCGTGAACAGGCGCACCCCGAGCTGGTCCTCAAGCCGTTTGATCTGCTTGGTCAGCGCGGGCTGGGACACGAAGAGGCGCTCTGCCGCCCGGGTGAGGCTGCCTTCGTCGGCGACCGCGAGGAAGGAGCGCACCAGCCGCGTGTCCACATCCATTCCACCAGGTTATAGATGCATGTATTGGACGCCAATCCAACAGATGGCCAGATTGGAGTCGCGGGCCGTTCCAGCAGCGGCCCCCGGCCGGAAGGAGGGTGTCCAGTGTTCACCGCCTACGTCGCAGTGGCGGTTACAACCGCCGCGAGCAATATCGCGGCGGCCATCGTCGACTTCGCCCGCGCCGAGTGGATTCTCGGCAACATGTCCAAGTACGGGGTACCGCACTCATGGATCTACCCGCTGGGCGTGGCGAAGGCGGCGGGCGCGCTCGGCCTCCTGGTCGGCATCGCCGTCCCGGCGATAGGGATCGCGGCGGCGACCGGCCTCCTGCTGTACTTCGCCGGCGCCGTCTTCACCGTCGCACGCGCCCGCTGGTACTCCCACCTGCCCTACCCGGCCCTGTTCCTCCTGCTGGCCGCAGGCTCACTCACGCTGCAGCTCACCACACTCTGAACGCCATGCTGCTAGCCGAGCTGGGCCTCGGCGGTGGAGATGATCTCCTGGAGACGCAGGCCGTGGATGGCGTCCAGGGGATGCCCGACGCCGGTGCGGACGGTCTCGGCGAACTCGGCGATCATCGTGGCGAAGACGTCCGGGCCCAGTGAGCCGCCGTCGATGGACTCCCCGCCGAGCCTGCCGTAGACGTCCACCCGGGGCGCAGGCGTCCGGCCCGGTGCGCTCATGCACAGCGAGACCTCGCTCACCGCGCCGGTCTCGTGCTCCAGCAGCAGGCCGACCCAGCCCGTCGGGTTGCCGTGGGCGCGTACCCCGGCGACCGCGCCGAGGGCGGCGTCCATCATGTCGATCATGTGCGGACCGACGTCGAGGATCGCACCGCGCTCCAGGCGCCACGGGCTGGCGAAGTCGCCGCCGAGCATGGCGCCGGAGATGCTGGAGGCGTGCCCGCCGAACGGCTCGATGGCCGAGACCCGTGCCAGGAACGCCCGGACGGCCGCCGAGTAGCGCCAGGTCAGGCACATCTGCGAGGGCACACCCGCCTGCCCCGCCGCGTCGGCGAGCCGCCGCGCGCCGTCCAGGTCGGCCGCGAGCGGTTTCTCCAGCAGCAGCGCCTTGCCCGCCTTGGCCGCCATGACCCCCAGTTCCGCCTGGACCGCGGGCGGCACCGAGAAGACCACCGCCTCGCAGGCGTCGAAGAGCTGCTCTATCCGCTCGAAGACCGGGGCGCCCAGCCGGGCCGCCGCCTCGGGTCTGCGGGCCCATACGCCGGCCAGCCGCGTGTGAGGCCCGGCGGTCAGCGCCGGCGCGTGCACCTTCTCCGCCCACGGCCCGGCTCCCACCAGGCCCACAGATATCGTCACATGTTCAGCTTCTCACGGGACCATGTCCTGATCGCGTGTTCGGGGCGGTGCGCGGTGGTGCCGCCGTCGACGACGACCGTCTGGCCGGTGACGCAGCGCGCCTCGTCGGAGGCGAGGAAGGCGACGAGGGCGGCCACGTCGCCCGGTTCGGCCGCCCACGGCAGAACCCGCTCGGCGGCCTTCTCCGCCAGCCGCTCCGGGGTCATCACGGCCCGGGCGAGGTCGGTCAGGACCAGGCCGGGAGCCACCGCGTTGCACCGGATGCCGCGGGAGCCGTACATCGTCGCCACGTACCGGACGAATCCCACCAGCGCCGCCTTGGAGGCCCCGTAGGCCGCGTGGTCGGCGTCTCCGACCAGGGCCGAGACCGAGGAGGTCAGTACGATCGCGCCGCCGTCGGCCATCGCCGGGACCGCGTGCTTGACCGTGAGCATCGCGCCGCGCAGGTTGACCGCCATCGTCCGGTCCCAGACCTCCACGTCCATGTCGAGCAGGTCCCGGTCCCTGCCGTAGACCTCGCGGTCCAGGCAGGCGGCGTTGGAGTGCAGCACGTCCAGCCGCCCGAACGAGGTGGTCAGCTCCGTGACGGCCGCCGCCACCGCCTCCTCCTCGGACACGTCGCAGTGGAGCGCGCACGCCGTACCGCCCGCGGATCTGATCGCCGAGGCGACCGAGCGCGCGCCCGCGAGCCGGAGGTCGGCGACTCCGACGCGGGCGCCCTCGGCGGCCAGCCGGTGCGCGGTGGCCGCGCCGATGCCCGACCCTCCACCGGTGACCAGGGCGACCTTCCCGTCGAAACGCATCACCATCTCGGCGTCACCACTCCACGGGCAGCGCGGTCAGTCCGCGGCCGACGATCGAGGCGCGGTAGGAGGGTGGCTCTCCGGAGGCCAGGCGGAGCCGGGGCAGGCGTTCGCCCAGGGTGTCGAGGGCGGTGCGCAGCTGGAGGCGGCCCAGGGCCGCGCCCACGCAGAAGTGGATGCCGTAGCCGAGGGTCATGTGGGCGTCGGCGTTGGGGCGGTCGATCCGGAAGCGCTCGGGGTCGTCGAAGACGGTCTCGTCGTGGGCCGCGGAGTCGGTGGACAGCAGGCAGAGCGCACCGGCCGGGATCGTGGTCCCGTGCAGCTCGATGTCGGCGGTGGCGTAGCGGAAGGAGCCGAGGCTGGCGCCGTCGATGCGCATGCACTCCTCGACCGCGTTGCGGGTCAGCTCCGGCGGCACCGGCCAGGCGCCCTCGCGCAGCAGCCGGAGCACGCTGTTGCCGAGCTGGTTGGGCACGGTGTCGTTGCCGCCGAGCAGGATCGTGGAAATCAGTTCGACGACCTCGCGGTGCGACAGCTCGGTGCCGATCAGGGAGGCCATCAGCGAGGTGAAGTCGTCACGGGGGTCGCGGGCGCGGGAGGCGACGAGCCTGTCCACGTAGTCGAGGTAGGCCAGGAAGCTCTCGGCCAGCACGAGCTGCCGGTCGGGCGGCTGCGGCGACAGGAACAGCTGGAACCAGTCCTTCACGTGGTGTTTGACGAACTCCTCGTCCTCCTCGGGCACGCCGATGAAGCGGGCGGTGAGCTTGGCCGAGGGCTCGTGGGCGATCTCGGCGACGAAGTCCGCCTCCCCGCGCGGGGCCACCCGGTCGAGCAGGTCGGTGTTCAGTTCCCGGAATCGCTGTTGCATCGCCGAGACCGCGCGCGGGGTGAAGGCCCGCGACACCGAGCGGCGCAGCCGGGTGTGCACGGGCGGGTCCACGTTCGCCACGAAGCTCGACAGGAACGAGCCGTGCTCGCCCAGCTTGAGGCGGGTCTCCTCGGACAGGCTCCGGGAGATCGTCAGCGATCCCGCGGAGGAGAAGCGCTTCGGGTCGCCGTAGGCGGCGCGCACGTCGGCGTACCGGGTCAGGACGTGGGCGCCCAGGTGCTCGCTGCGGAAGACCGGCTGCTCGCGGCGGAGCCGGCGCAGGAAGTCGTACGGCGCGGCGACGTGCCAGGCCGCGCTGACGTCGAAGTCGTCGGCGTCGATCATGGATGCCTCGCAGGGCTCTCGGGTTCTCGGTCTTCAGTACGGCTCGCGCCGGGTGAGGATGTCGCGGGGGTTGGCGACGAGCATCCGGTGGATCTGCTCCTCGGTCACGCCCCGCCTGCGCAGCTCGGGGAGCACGTCCCGGGAGATGTGCAGCAGGTGGTAGTCGGGGTGGCGGCGCCGTACCACCTCGTGGTCGAAGCGGTCGTTGAAGCAGTAGGAGTCGTGGGACAGGACCATGCGCCCGGCGTGGCCCCGCTCGCACAGGGCCGCCACCGTCGCCACCCGGTCCTCGAAGGGGCTGATCGTGTTGATGCCGAAGCGGTCCATGCCCAGGTAGGAGCCGTTGGCGATCAGTTCTTCCAGGTAGGCCAGATCGGTGGAGTCGCCGGCGTGGCCGATCACCACCCGGCTCAGGTCCACTCCCTCGGAGGCGAGGAGTTTCTGCTGCTCCAGGCCGCCGCGTGAGGCGCTGTGGGAGTGGGTGGTGATCGGGACGCCGGTGGCCCGGTGCGCCTGGGCGACGGCGCGGAAGACCCGTTCGCAGCCGCCGGTCATGCCCAGGTGGTCGGAGGCGCACTTGAGGATGCCCGCCTTCACCCCGGTGTCGCCGATGCCCTCGGCGATGTCCCGGACGAAGAACTCGGCCAGCCGGTCGGGGCCGCCGAACAACGAGCCGGGACCGCGGTTGCCGAAGTACGGCGGGAGCGCGTCGTAGGTGTAGAGCCCCGTCGCGACGACGATGTTGACCTCGGTCAGCTCGGCCACCCGCTGGACCGCGGGCACGTAACGGCCGAGCCCGATCACCGTCAGGTCCACGACGGTGTCGATCCCGTGGTCCTTCAGCTCGGTCAGCTTGTCGGCGGCCTCACGGGCCCGGAGTTCCAGGTCCCAGCCCTCGGGGATGTCCGGCCAGTTCCACAGGATCTCCGGGCTGAGGCCGAAGATGTGCTCGTGCATGAGTGTCGCGCCCGGGTCCCGCACCGGGCCGGTGACGGTCTCGATCTCCGCGGTGCGCTCAGGCATGGGGGACGACCGGGAACTTCGGGTGCTCGAACGGCCGGTTGACGGTCAGGCCCAGGTCGTCGGTCTGCCGGTACGGCGCGCCGGTGTAGAGGGCGTCGGCGTCGAAGTAGGTGGCGGTGAACGACACGCGGGGGGTGTCGCGGTGGTTGGCGGGGGCGCCGTGCACGGTCAGCGCGTGGTGCACGGTCGCATCCCCCGCGGCCAGGTCCAGCGGCGGGGACAGCTCCAGTTCCTTGAGCCAGGGATGCTGGCTGAGCTGGTCGTCGCCGGCACGGGTGAAGGAGCGGCCGAGCACGCCGTACCGGTGCGAGCCGGTGGAGAACCGCAGGGAGCCCATGTCCGCGGGCACGTCCACCAGGGCGAGCCAGAGCGTGAGCATCGCCGAGCGGTCCATCGGCATCCACGGGAAGTCCTGGTGGAACTCGGTGGCCCCGTGTCCTCCGTTCTCCGGTTCCTTGATCAGGAGATTCGTCACCTGCACCCGCACCCCGGCCACCCCGTGCAGCAGCCGGACGGCCGCCCGGCCGAGCTGCGGGGCGAGGGCCAGGTCGCGGAAGCGCTCGTCGGTCTCGGCGATGTCCCTGGACTGCCCGAACGCCTGGTCCACCTGGGAGGTGACGGCACGGGAACGCGCGGCGAGGTGGTCCAGCGCGCGGTCCCGGAGCACGGCCGTGTGGCCGGGATCGACCAGGCGCGGCAGCCGTACCCAGCCGTTGTCCCGGAAGAAGGCGGCCTCGTCGTCGGTCACGTCGCGGACGGAGGTGTCGTCAGCCATGGGCTCAGTGTCGGACCGCGCACACCTATAAAGCAAGCGCTTGGTATAAGTCTTCGCGGAACCCCCGCCACCCCCTATTCTTACCAAGCGCTTGATTGGCAGATGAGCTGACAGGGAGGACGGGATGGACCGGCCGTTCAGGTTCGCCGCCGTGGTCAGGGAGGCCGCCTCGGGCAGGGAGTGGGCGGACAGGGCCCGCCGCCTGGAGGACTCCGGATTCGACGCGCTGCTCGTCCCCGACCACCTGGTCGGCCCCCGTTTCGCACCGGTCGCGGCGATGACCGCGGCGGCCTGCGCGACCAGCCGGCTGAAGGTCGGCACCCTGGTGTTCGCCAACGACTTCCGGCACCCGGCCGTGCTCGCCAAGGAGGCGGCCACCGTGGATCTGCTCTCGGAGGGGCGTCTGGAGCTCGGCCTGGGCACCGGCTGGATGGCCGCCGACTACACCGCCGCGGGACTGACCCTGGACCCGCCGGGGGTCCGGGTGGACCGGCTCGCCGAGGCGATCGCGGTGCTGAAGGGACTCTGGGGTGACGGCCCGTTCACCTTCCGCGGCGCGCACTACCGGATCGACGGGCTGGACCAGCGTCCCAAGCCGGTCCGGCGTCCGCATCCCCGGCTGCTGCTGGGCGGGGGCGGGCCGCGCGTGCTCCGGCTCGCCGCCCGCGAGGCCGACGTGATCAACCTCGGCATGCGGGTCAGGGCGGACGGCACCGGCCCCGACGGCGCCGACGGCGGCCTGACCGCGTTCCTCGCCAAGATCGATCTGGTACGGCGGGCCGCCGCGGACCGCTACGGCGCGATCGAGCTCGGCACCAGCGTCCAGCAGCTCGGCACCCGCAGGCGGGGCGAGGCGTGGAGCGCCGCCGACTCCTCCCGGCAGGACGAGACTCCCCAGGTCCTGCTCGGCACCCGGCAGGACGTGGTCGACAAGCTCCGGTACTGGCGCGACACCCACGACCTGTCCTACTTCGTGCTCCACCACGAACGCGACCTCGACGCCTTCATCCCGGTCGTGGAGGAGCTCGCGGGACGGTGAACGGCGGCGGGCCGTGATCGGGGCACCGCCGGAGCACTCCGGGGGCACTGCCGGGGGCACTGCCGGGGGCACTGCCGGGGCGGCGGGAGCCGTACGGGCATGATGGGGGCACCATGAACGAGATGATTCTGCTGCGGCACGGCGAGACCGAGTGGAGCCGGGACAGGCGGCACACGGGGCGCACCGATCTGCCCCTCACCGCCAGGGGCGAGGAAGAGGCGCGGGCGCTCGCCCCGCTCGTCGAGGACAGGGTCTTCGACCTCGTCCTGGTCAGTCCCGCGCTGCGGGCCCGCAGGACGGCCGAGCTCGCGGGACTGGCCGGATACGCGATCGACCCGGACATGTGGGAGTGGGACTACGGCGGCTACGAGGGGATCACCACCGCGGCGATCCGTGAGACGCGCGCCGGCTGGTACCTGTGGCGCGACGGAGTGATCCCCGGTGACGCCGAGCATCCCGGGGAGAGCGCCGCGCAGGTCGGGGCCCGCGCCGACCGGGTCCTGGCCCGGGCCCGGGCCGCGGCGGGCGATGTCGCCCTGGTCGCCCACGGCCACTTCCTGCGGGTCCTGGCGGCCCGCTGGCTCGGCCAGGAGCCCGAGGCCGGCCGCTTCTACCGGCTGAACACCGGCACCTACTCCCGTCTGGGGTTCGAGCACGGTGAGCCGGTCATCCTCTCCTGGAACGCCCCGGTCTGATCAGATGTCCGGGCCGATGCGATTGACCGGCCCGGACACTCAACTCGGCTTCGATCGTGTCGATGCTCTGGTCAGCGATGCGGGAACGGCCCGCGTCGACAGCTGAGAGAGAGCTTGACCGGACATGAAGAAAATGCATGATCTGAAGGTCGGTGCGCGTCTGGGCGGCGCGTTCGCGGTGGTCGGCGCGCTGCTGTGCGGGGCGGTGGGTGTGGGTGCGGCGGGCATCTCCTCGGCACGTGACGCGATCGAAGAGGTGGACGCCAACGCCGCGGTGCGCGGTGCGGCCCTGACCGCCAAGTTCCGCACCGCGGACTTCAACGGCTGGCAGACCGGTTACGCCTTCGACGCCGAGCGCGGCGTGCCGGGCGCCACCGACGACAACGTCGGCCAGCGCAAGAACTTCCTGGCCTCCACCGCGGCCTTCCGTGAGGACCTGAAGAAGCTGGACGGCATGGAGCTGACCGCTTCCCAGCGGGAGGGCCTGCAGACCGCCGAGAAGGAGTTCGAGGAGTTCATGCGCGTCGACGAGCAGATCGTCGCCGCCTACCGCGACGGCACGCCCGCCGAGGTCAAGAAGGCCGGTGACCTGACCTCCGGTGAGGCGCTGGAGCGCTTCTCCGCGATGGCCGGGGCCGTCGACGCGCTGGCCGCCGAGGCCGTCACCAACCTCACCGCGGCCGCCGCCGACGCCCGCGCCTCCAGTGACGGCTCCCTGCGCCTGATGCTGGGCGCGGGCGCGCTGTGCCTGCTGCTGGCCGCCGTCCTGGCCGCGCTGGTCACCCGGACCATCACCCGGCCGCTGGGCGCGACCGTGCAGGTCCTGCGCAAGGTCGCCGGCAAGGACCTGACGGTGCGTGTCGACACCTCCCGCAGGGACGAGCTGGGTGACATGGCCCGCGCCCTGGACGAGACCCTGCGGGTGTTGCGCGAGTCCTTCTCCGCGATCAGCCGGCAGAGCACGACTCTGAGCGAGGCGTCCCAGGAGCTGACCGCCGTCTCCGGGCAGATGGACACCGCCGCCGCCCGTACCTCCGCGCGCTCCGGCCAGGTCGCCGCCACCGCCGAGCAGGTCTCGTCCAACGTGCAGACGATCGCCGCGGCGAGCGAGGAGATGAGCGCCTCCATCTCGGAGATCTCCAGCAGCGTCAGCCAGGCCGCCCGGGTGGCCGACACCGGAGTCTCGGCGGTGCGCGGCGCCGGCGAGACCGTCGCCAAGCTGGGTGCCTCCTCCGCGGAGATCGGCTCGGTCATCAAGACCATCACCTCGATCGCCGAGCAGACCAACCTGCTGGCCCTCAACGCCACCATCGAGGCGGCGCGCGCCGGCGAGCAGGGCAAGGGCTTCGCGGTCGTCGCCGGCGAGGTCAAGGACCTGGCTCAGGAGACCGCCCGCGCCACCGAGGACATCGCCCGCCGGGTGGAGGCCATCCAGGCCGACACCGACGCGGCCATCGCGGCCATCGCCGGCATCAGCGAGGTCATCACGACCGTCAGCGAGCACTCCACCACCATCGCCGCCGCCGTCGAGGAGCAGAGCGCCACCTCCGGGGAGATGAGCCGCAACATCTCCGAGGCCGCCATCGGCGCCGGTGAGATCGCCGGCGGCATCACCGAGGTCGCCTCCGAGGCCCAGACCACCACCTCGGGGGCCGCCGAGTCCCGCCGCACGGCCGATGAGCTCGGCCGGGTCGCCACCGAGCTGCACGGCGTCGTCGCCCAGTTCACCGTCTGAGCCGGTCGAGCCGGTCGAGCCGGTCGAGCCGGTCGAGCCGCCCGCGCCTGGAGCCGGAGAGCCGTGTCCGGTACGGCGGGCGCGGGCGTCAGTCCGCGGACGATCTCCCGGCCGGGGAGAGCCGGGAGCCGGGGAAGGGCGCGAGGAGGGTCTCGCGCCAGGGGCCGTCGAGGAAGTCCCTGGCGCGCTTGCGCCAGGCCGGCAGCCGGTGGTCGGGCTCGACCTCGTCGTCCAGCCCCAGGGCCGCGTCCCCGGCGCGCTGCATGGCCAGGTGCGCGTCGAGGGACACGCCCCAGATCGTGACCACCTCGGTGTCGCAGAACAGGACCTCGTACAGGCCGATCGGCCGGTGGCCGTGGTCGGCGAGGATGGGAGCCCGCTCCTCCCGGACGGCGTCGAGGTAGTCCAGGGCCGCGCCGGGACGGACCCTGGCGCTCTCGTAGAGGTAGAACGGCGCGGCGTAGCCCTCGGCGGTGATGTCGGCCAGCGCGGGGCTGCCGCGCACCGCGCCGAGCGGACGGGAGAAGGCGGAGAAGCGCAGGTCGTCGATGTCGGACAGGAAGAGCCGGTCGTCGACGCCGTCGTAGATGTTCATCATCTGCCGCCAGCCGCCGTCCCAGCCGCCGTGGCAGTCCCAGAGGGTGACGGCCCTGAACTGGGGATGGCCGGTGATGCCGACCGCGTAGAAGGCCCCGACCAGGTCGATCTCCCGTGACCTGATCGACAGTCCCTCCGTCAGCTCGGGGGCGTCGAGGTCCTCGTCCTCCTTCTTGTAGCGGGTGAGCCAGGTCAGGTACTCCAGCGGCCTGCGCGAATTCATCGGCCGGAAGTCGACCTCCTCGACCAGGTAGATCCCACGCCGCACGACGGCCCTCCCGTCCCAAGCAGATGCTTGGTTGGCAATCTAGCCGAGGAGCCGCGTGCCGTACAGGCCGGGAAGCGGCACGCCGTACGGGCGGGGAGGCGTCAGGCGGCCGCCGCGGCGGGCTGCGGGCCGCGGCCGGTCAGCCACTCGACGACCATGCGGTGCCCGTGGCGGGCGTCCTCGAAGTGACCCCAGCGCCAGTAGCGCGGCTGGTCGCGCACCCCCGTCACCCAGGTGCGGTAGGACACCGCCGCGCCGTCGTCCCCCGCCGCCGAACCGACGCCGTAGGTACGGATCACGACCCGGCCGCCCGGTGCGAGCAGCACGTCGTCGGCCACGGGATACAGCGTCATCTGGGTCGTCTCCTCGGGCACGTTCGGTTCCCCCTCTTCCCTTCTCCGGTGGTTCCGAACTCTTCCCGACCGGCCGCCCCGCCCCGTTACGCCTCCGGCGCGCCCGGGTTAACCGTGCGCGCCGGAAGTAAAAACAGTGTTACGCCGTCAGGCTGTCGAACTCCCCGTCCTTCACCCCGAGCACCAGCGCCCGGATCTCGTCACGGGTGTAGATCAGGGCGGGCCCGTCCGGAAAGCGGGAGTTGCGGACCGCCACGCTGCCGTCCGGCAGCTCGGCGAGTTCGACGCAGTTGCCCTGCGAGTTGCTGTAGCGGCTCTTTCGCCACTCGGCCCCGGCCAGCTCGGTGGCGGGCATGCCGTTATAGGTCTGCTCCATTTAGATCTCTCTGAGATGGGAGCCGAGAATCTCGGTGGTGCCCCCGGGCGTCGTGCTCTCGACGCACAGCTGCTCCATGGCCGTGAGGTAGGGATCGACTTCCTCACGTTTGTCCAGGTAGAGGGCCCCCCAGAGCTGCTCGACATAAACGACGTCCGACAGATCGGACTCGGGAAATCTGAGGATGCTGAACGCGCCACCCTCGGCCGCATGCATGCCGAACTTGAAGGGCATCACCTGGATGGTGATGTTGGGCAGCGTGGCCGCCTCCAGCAGATGCCGGAGCTGCTCACGCATGGTGTCCCTGCCTCCGATCGGCCGTTTCAGAGCCGCTTCGTCGATGACGGCCCACAGGCGCGGACCGTCCGGCTTGGCCAGACGCTCCTGCCGCTGCATGCGCATATGAACCCGGCGCTCGATCTCCGCCTCGGGCACGTCCGGGTAGCCCAACCGGATCACGGTTCGCGCGTAGGCGGCCGTCTGCAGCAGGCCGGGAACGAACTGCACCTCATAGGTGCGGATCACGTTCGCCGCCTCCTCCAGCCCCACGTAGGTGGTGAACCAGGACGGCAGCAGGTCGCCGTACTTGTGCCACCATCCGGGGGTGTTCGCCTCGCGGACCATCTCCAGCAGGCCGCGCCGTTCCACGTCGTCGAGCACGCCGTACAAGGTGAGCAGGTCTTCCACGTCCCGGGTCTTGAACCCGACCCGGCCCAGTTCCATCCGGCTGATCTTGGACTCGGAGGCGCGGATATGGAATCCCGCCGCCTCCCGGGTGAGCCCTTTCTCCTCACGCAGACGGCGCAGACTCGCGCCGAGCATGATCCGCCGGACAGTGGAACCGGTACCCGGAGGGTCGATGGACACGTGGTTCTCCTTGCTCGCTTCCTGATCACAGTTTGTCATCTCGGAACCGGGAATTTCCCGGCTACGAACAAGATCCCCTTTCCTCCGGACTTACCGAAACAGGGGTACCGTAGCGTCTGCACAACACGTCTGCACGTGCATCCGCTCTTGCAGTTGCTCTTGCACCTGCACATGAGTATGCCTCATGATGATCGCGTGCAGTCCGCCCCCACCGCGCCCGCCCGCCCCGTCTGGACGACGCTCGACTGGTGGCCGCCTGTCGGCTGGTGGCCCGACCCGGCCCGTGATCTCCTCCCCGGGTCCTCCGCGGCCTCGCCATCCGGACTCGCGGCGGCCAGCGCCACCTTCGTCCTCCCCCCGGACACCGAGTCCGTCCACTCCGCGCGGAGCTTCGCCCTGGGGACCCTCACCGGCTGGAAGCTGGAGGACCTGCGCGAGAACATGGAACTGGTCGTCTCGGAGCTGGCCACCAACGCGATCAGGCACGGTCTGCGGCTGGCCGCGGCGCACAGCAGGGAGCCGGTCCGGCTCTCCCTGATCCGCAGGGGCGACCTGGTCGCGTGCGCGCTCAACGATCCGGGCGCCGGATCACCCTCGCTCCGCGACCCCGAGCCCCTGGAGGTCGGCGGGCTGGGGCTGCACATCGTCGAGTCGCTCAGCGTCCGCTGGGGCTGGGCACCGCTCGCTCCATACGGCAAAATCGTCTGGGCCGTCCTTCGGCCCTGACTCCGCCGGGCACTCCTCCGGCGCCCGCCCCCCGACACCCCCCGCCCACGACCTCCCGCCCCCTCACCGGCGGGGCCCCGCGCATCCCGCCCCTCTCCCGCCCGAGAACCTGAGCCCTCCCCAGAAGGCGCCGCCCCTTCCCCTCTTCTGGCGCCGGTCGGTCCCGGGCCGGCGTCGCCCCCGGCGTCGGCCCGGGACCGCACCAAATCCGGCAAATCACACCACAGCCCCCCATGGAACACGTTGCATTCCGCGCGGTGCACACCCCCGGGCATCCCCTCTGCATTACCGTTGAGGTCCATGGCTCACGGAAAGTCCCCCGCGCGAGATTCCTAAGAGAGCTGCGAGATGGACGATCACCTGCTCGGCTGGTTGAAAACCCTCGACGAGGAACGGCTCGCCCGCGTCCTGGCCAACCGGCTGGACGCCATCACCCCGCCGTGGCCACGCCGCCTCGACACGCTGGCGCAGCGGCTGGGAAACGGTTTCGCCGTGCTGGAGGTGCTGCGCACCCTGCCGCTGCCCGCCCTGGAGGTCGCCGAGGCCGCGCTGGCCCTGGGCGACCGGGTCGGCGTGGCGGACCTGGCGGGGTTCCTCGGCGTGCCCGAGGCCGAGGTGACGCCCTGGCTCGACCTGCTCTCCGACCACGCCCTGGCCTGGCCGGACGGCGAGGGCCGGATCCGGTTCGCCGGCGCTCTCAGCCGCTGGTGGACGGCTCCGTGCGGGCTCGGCGAGCCGCTCTCCCACTATCTGAACTCCTGGACGACCAGCGTCGACTCCCTGCGCGGGCTGGCGAGGTCGCTCGGCCTGCCGCAGGGGCACAAGCGGCGCATGATCGCCGCGATCTCCGAGTTCCTGTCCGACCCGGCCCGGGTGGCGGTCCTGGTCGAGCGGGCTCCGGCCGGCGCCGAACGGCTGCTGGAGGACTTCGCCTGGGACGGTCCCGTCCGCGACGTGGACGGCGGCCGGTTCGTCGTCCCCGGCACGCCGGAGAAGTGGGCCGCCGACCACGGCCTGATCTTCCGGCCCAGCTGGAACGTGGGCGAGATGCCGCGGGAGGTGACGCTCGCGCTGCGCGGTCCCGGCTACCGTCCCCCGTTCACCCCCGTCGCCCCCGACCTCGCCACGCTTCCGGCGGACCCCGAGGGCGTGGATCACCTGATGACCCTGGCCGCCCCGCACGTGGTCGAGCGCTGCGCCGCGATGCTGGAGAACACCGCCAAGACCCCCCTTCCCCTGCTCAAGGCGGGCGGGATCGGGGTCCGCGAGGTACGGCGGATGGCCAGGGAGACCGGCTGCGACGAGGACGAGACCCGGCTGCTGCTGGAGGTCTGCGCGGTGGCCCGGCTGCTGGCCTGGGACGAGTCCTCCGGCGGCCTGGTGCCCACCGACCGGTTCGACCGCTGGCGGCTGGACGACGCGCCCGCCAGGCTCCGCGTGCTGCTGGCGGCGTGGTGGCGGATGGAGCGCTCGTCGCTGCGCCGTACCGGCGGCAAGTACGGCACGGTGCTCGGCGACGACCCCGCCGGGGCCTCGATCGCCCAGGCCCGCCGGGCGGTGCTCGGCGTGCTGGCCCGGCTCCCGGCCAGTACGGCCTGCGCCGACCGGGCCGGGCTGGTCCGCCTCACCCACTGGCACGCCCCGCTGCTGGACCAGGCGCTGCTGGCCGAGTGCGTGCCCGCGGTCCTGGAGGAGGCCCGCCTGCTCGGCCTGGTCGCCCATGACGCGATCACCGATCTGGGCCGCGTGCTGGCCGCCCTGCACGCCGACGCCGGAGAGGAGAGCGACGACTCCGCGCCGGTCGTGGAGCACGACCCGGCTCTGGTGGAGTGCTCGACCCGGGCGATGGCCAGCGTGCGGCGCAGCGCCCTGTTCGGGGCCGACCTGACCGCCGTGGTGACCGGGCCGCCCTCGGCGGAGCTCGCCGAGCTGCTGGACCGGGCCGCCGATCGGGAGTCGCGCGGCGCGGCCTCGGTGTGGCGCTTCAGCCCGGCGAGCGTGCGCGCCGCCCTGGACTCCGGCTACACCGCCGAGGGTCTGCTCGCCGACCTCGCCGAGGTGGGCGCCCTGCCCCAGCCGCTGGAGTACCTCGTGCGCGACGTGGCCAGGCGGCACGGCGAGGTCACGGTGACCACGGTCGCCTGCATCGTGCAGGCCTCCGACCCGGCGCTGCTGGCCGAGATCGCCGGTCACCGCAAGCTCGGCAGGCTGGGCCTGCGGCTGCTCGCGCCGACCGTGCTGGCCAGCTCGATGCCCGCCGACAAGACCCTGGCCGCGCTGCGGGAGAGCGGGTACGCCCCGGTCCCGATCGAGGACACCGGCGAGATCACCGTCCGCCGGACCCGCATCGAGGAGCCTGCGGGCGGGCGGCTGATCCTGCTCCCGGGCGGCCAGGTCGCCGAGCTGGAGCCGCCGGCCCACGTGCTGGTGGAGCCCCCGCCGGACCCGCACGAGCACGCGCGGCGGCTGCTGTCCTCCGAGGGCGGGAGCGCCCAGCCCGTCGCGCGCACCTGGGCGGTCATCGGCCGGATGGCCTCCCGGCTGCCCACCGCCCAGCAGTCCCTGCTGGGCTTCGTGGTCGACCGCGGCGTCCGGGCGGCGATCACGCTGGCCGACGGCGTGACCGCCACCGTCAGCCACGGCGAGCTGCGCAGCGGTGTGCTCGACGCGTGGTGCGAGGAGGCCGGCGACTACCTGGAGTTCCCCCTGGCCGACATCGTCGAGGTCCGCGGCGCGTTCGCCTGACCCGTCCACGGCCGCGGCCGGCGCTCCTACAGCTTCTTCGCCTTGGCGAGGTTGGCGGACAGCTCCTCCAGCATCTCGGCGTAGCCCTGGTAGCTGTAGCGCTGCTCGGCCCGCCAGGGGTAGACCTGCCCGGCCTTGACCGCGGGGAGCTGGGCGAAGGTCGGCTTCTTCATCATCTCCGGGACCTGCATCGACTGCGCGCGGGCGTCGACGAAGATCACGTCGGCCTTGTACTTGTCGGCGTTCTCCCAGCTCAGGGTCTCCCAGTACCCGGCCTCGTCGACCTTGTCCGGGACGACGACGTCCAGGCCCAGCTCCTTGACGTAGCCCACGTCGATGTGGTCCTTGAAGTTGGCGATCCACAACGACTCGGGGCCGCCGGCCATGAACACGACCTTCAGCTGCTTGGCCTCCGGGGTGACCAGCGCCTTGGAGGCCGCCTCGAACTTCGCCTTCGCCTCGGTCACCGCGGGGGCGTTCAGGTCGGCGCCGAGGGACGCGGCCACCTCGCCGTACCGGGCGATCAGGTCGGGGATCGACCTGCCGTACAGCTTGACGCCGAGGGTGGGCGCGGCCTGCTCGATGGTGGCGGTGGACTTCTCCGGGACGTACCAGAGGGTGTCGCCGTTGTACATGCCGCTGACCAGCAGCTCGGGCTGGAGCGAGATGTACTTCTCGACGTTGAACTCGTCCCAGACGTTGCCCAGCGTCTCGACGCCGGCGAGGTCGACGGCGCCGATCTGGGGGTCCTTGGAACCGTCCTTCAGCTTGTGCGGGCCGAACACCGCGATCGGCCGGACGCCGAAGTCCCACAGCACGGCGGCGGCGCCGACCTGTGCCACGATCCGCTCGGGGCGTTTGGGCAGGTCGAGCTTCTTGCCCCGGTCGTCGGTGAAGCTCCAGGGACCCGCGGCCGGTGCGGAGGGGGACGCGGCGCTTCCGGCGGCGGGCTTGTGCTCATCCCCTCCGCACGCGGCGAGGGTGAGCAGGGTGGCACCGAGACCGGCGGCCAGGAACCCCCGACGGGACAGGACGGATAGCGACATTTCCCTCTCCAAAGGATAGGCTTACCTAATTACTCAGGCATCAGATTAGCCTTACCTAACCACATGGACGAGAGGGGGTCGGGTGAGCCCGGCCGGTGTGATCGAGGCAGCGCCCGGGCGACGGCCCGGACACGTGCCACCGCGGCGGACGGGGCGTGCGGCCGCGCTGTCCGCAGGACTGCTGGCCGGCCTGGGCGTGCTGGTGCTGCTGACGCTGGTCGGCATCGCGGTGGGCTCCCGCTCGGTCCCGCTCTCCACCGTGGTGGACGCGCTGACCGCGCCCGACGGCTCCACCGACCACACCGTGATCCGGGAGCTGCGCGTGCCGCGCACCCTGCTCGGCCTCGGGGTGGGCGCGGCGCTCGGCCTGGCCGGGGCGCTCATGCAGAGCCTGACCCGCAACCCGCTCGCCGACCCGGGCCTGCTCGGCATCAACTACGGCGCCGCGCTCGGCGTGACCGTCGCCCTCGGCCTGCTGGGCCTGTCCGACCCGGCGGTCTACGTGTGGTTCGCCTTCGCCGGGGCGGCGCTGTCGGCCGTCCTGGCCTACGCGCTGGGCTCGGCGGGACGGTCCGGCGCGAGCCCCGTGCGGCTGGCGCTGGCCGGCGTCGCCCTGGGCATGGTCTTCCACGCCGCCGCCTCCGCGATCCTGCGCATGGACGTCGCCACCTTCGACCGCATGCGGTTCTGGCTGACCGGCTCGCTGGCCGGGCCGACCCCGGACATCGCCGTACGGCTCGCGCCGTTCCTGATCGCGGGGCTGGTGCTCGGGCTCCTGCTGGCCGGGCCGCTCAACGCGCTCGCCCTCGGCGATGACGCCGGGCGCTCCCTGGGCGTGGGCGTGGGACGGACCCGGGTGCTGACCGCGGTCGCCGTCACCCTGCTGTGCGGGGCCGCCACCGCCGCCGCCGGACCGCTCTGGTTCGTCGGCCTGGCCGTGCCGCACGCGGTGCGCACCTTCACCGGCCCGGACCAGCGCTGGCTGCTGCCGTACACCGTCGTGCTCTCCCCCGTGGTGCTGCTCGGCTCCGACATCCTGGGCCGGGTGATCGCGGCCCCGGGCGAGGTGCAGGTCGGCATCATGTGTGCCGTCGTCGGCGCCCCGGTGTTCATCCTGCTGGCCCGCCGCAGAAGGCTCGCCGCGCTGTGACGGCCCGGCTGTCCCCCACCCGTCGCACCACAAGGAGCCTGGCCCCATGACCGTCCTCCGCCTGGGCCCGTGGTCCGTGCGGCTGTCTCCGCGCGGGATCGCCGTCGCGGCCGCGATGATCGTCGTGGGCGTCGCGGTCAGCCTGGTCGCCCTGTCCACCGGGGAGTTCACCGTCCCCATCCCCGACATCGTGACCTCGGTGTTCGGCCAGGGCACCCCGGCGGCCGAACTCATCGTCGGCAGGCTGCGCGCGCCGCGGGTCGTGACGGGCCTGGTGGTCGGGGCCGCGTTCGGGCTGAGCGGGGCGATCCTGCAGAGCCTGACCCGCAACCCGCTCGGCAGCCCCGACTTCCTCGGCTTCACCGCCGGCGCCTCGACCGGCGGCATCCTCGCGGTCGTCTCGGGAGGCTCCGCCTGGCAGATCGCGGGCGGCTCGCTGCTGGGCTGCGTGGCGAGCGCACTGCTGGTCTACGGTCTGGCGTTCCGGGGCGGCGTGCAGAGCTACCGGCTGGTCCTCGTCGGGATCGGCGTCGGCGCGGTGCTGGTCTCCGTCGACTGGTACCTGCTGACCCGGGCCAACATCAACGACGCCGCCTCCGCGGGGACCTGGATCACCGGCAGCCTGAGCGGACGCGGGTGGGACCACGCGATCCCGGTGGCCTGCGCGCTGCTGCTGCTCCTGCCGGTCTGCGCGCTGATCTCCCGGCCGCTGCGGATGATGGAGATGGGCGACGACGCGGCCAGGGCCGCCGGCATCGGGGTCGAGAAGGTACGCGCGGCGGCCGTCGTCACGGGTGTGCTGCTGTGCGGCGTCGCCACCGCGGCCGCCGGACCGGTGATCTTCGTCGCCATGGCGGCCCCCCAGCTCGCCCGGAGGCTCTCCCGCTCCCCCGGCGTCACCATGATCGCCTCCGCCCTGATGGGCGCGGTCCTGCTGGTGACGGCCGACCTGGCGGCGCAGCGCCTGTTCGCGCCGGTCCAGCTCCCCGTGGGAATCATGACCGCCGCCATCGGCGGCACGTACCTGGTGTTCATGCTCCGGAAGGAACGACGTTGAGACTGTACGGCAGCGGCCTGACGCTCTCCTACGACCAGCGCGTGGTCGCGACCGGGCTGGACGTGACGATCCCGGACGGCTCCTTCACCGTGATCATCGGGCCGAACGCGTGCGGCAAGTCCACGACGCTGCGCGCGCTGGCCCGCATGCTCAAGCCCCGCGCCGGAGCGGTCCACCTCGACGGCTCCGTGATCACCTCGCTGCCGTCCAAGGAGGTCGCGCGCCGCCTCGGCCTGCTCCCGCAGAGCTCGATCGTGCCCGACGGCATCACCGTCGCCGACCTGGTCAGCCGGGGCCGCTACCCGCACCAGCGGCTGATGCGTCAGTGGTCGAAGCAGGACGAGGTCGCGGTGGCCACCGCCATGGAGTCGACCGGAGTCACCGACCTGGCCGACCGCTGCGTGGACGAGCTCTCCGGCGGCCAGCGGCAGCGCGTCTGGCTGGCCATGGCGCTGGCCCAGGAGACCCCGATCCTGCTGCTGGACGAGCCGACGACCTTCCTCGACATCGCCCACCAGATCGAGGTCCTCGACCTCTGCGCCGACCTGCACGAGCAGGGGCGGACGCTGGTGGCGGTGCTGCACGACCTCAACCAGGCCTGCCGTTACGCCACCCACCTGATCGTGATGCGCGACGGCCGGATCGTGGCCGAGGGCGACCCGACGGAGATCGTCACAGCCGAGCTGGTGCAGGAGGTCTTCGACCTGCGCTGCGAGATCGTCGAGGACCCGCAGAGCGGCACCCCGATGATCGTCCCCGAGGCCCGCCGCCGCACCCGCGCCCCGGCCTGACAGCGGCGGGGCCCCGGCTCCGCCGTCACGGGGTGAGGGTGAGGGTGTTCTCGGCGGCCTGCCGTACGGCCTGCTCGGTGGAGAGCATCGGGGTGAGGCGGCCGTCCGCCCAGAGCTCGGCCTGGTCGTCGTAGTTGCCGTGGAAGGCGTGGCCGGACGCGCCGGTCAGGTTGATCCACTCCGAGCGGTCCGGGTCGGCCAGGTCCACGACCATGCGCATCGACGGCACCCAGTTGACCTCGTAGCCCTTCGTGGCGTCCCAGCCGGTGGCGTTGACGGTGTCCTTGCCGCCGCCGGTGCGCAGCGGGCCCCGGTTGAACAGCCACTCGATCGGGGCGATGCCGCTGGTGCCGAAGGTCTCGTGGGTGAGGTCCAGGGTGTGCAGGTCGCCCCAGGCCCACTCCGCCGGGTCGTCGCCCAGCCGCTCGCGCAGTTCCGCGTCGGCGTCGGCCATCGCCGCCCTGAGCATGTCGTCGCGGCGCTCGGTCGTGCCCGCGGTGCGGACGTCGTCCCAGAACGGGTCCTCCGGCTCGTCCAGCAGCAGACGGACCACCTCGTACCAGCGGTCGTTGCCGCCGGGCGCGACGGCGCCCGACAGCTCGTCCTCGAAGACCCGCTCCAGCAGGTTCAGCCAGACGGCGTTGAAGTAGGCGGCCCCGGCCGACTCGCGGCCCTGGCCGAAGTCCCATCCCTTGAGCGTGCCGTTCGGGGCGCCGACCCGGAGCAGGTGCGGGACGAGGAGCGGGGCCAGGCCGTGGTGGTCGTCCATCTGGATCTCGCCCATGGCCTCGACGGTCATCCTGCCCTTGGCGATCGTCTCCTTCACCCGTTCCACGATCCGCTGGGAGCGGTAGCCGTGGGACCAGTCCGAGGTCAGGAACAGCTCCTCGGTGGGCCGCATGACCGCGTTGTTGGCGGTGACGATGTAGCCCTCGGGCGGGTTGTAGACGTGCGGCAGCTTCTCGAACGGGACGAAGCCGGTCCACTCGTGCTCGCCGTCCCAGCCGGGCACGGGCATGGTGCCGTCACCCTCGGACCTGACCGGGATCCTGCCGGGGGCCTGGTAGCCGATGTTGCCCTCGACGTCGGCGTAGATCAGGTTCTGCGACGGGGCCTCGAAGGAGGCCGCGCCCTCACGGAACTGCTCGAAGTTCTCGGCGCGGTTCATCAGCAGGATGGCGTCGGCGGTGCGGCCGGGGTCGAGCGCGGTCCAGCGCAGGGCCACCTCCAGCCCCTCGGTCTTCTCCCCCAGGCGCGCGGCGGCCCCGGGCACGGCCTCGCGTGCGTCGCCGAGCACGCCGGAGATGATCGGTCCGTGCCCGGTGCTGCGGATCCTCAGCTCGACCGGCTCACCCCCGGCCACCTTGATCTGCTCGGTGCGCACCCGCATCGGCTGCCACTCGCCCGCGACCTCGACGGTGTCGCCCTTGACGCGCTCCAGGTACAGGTCGCTGACGTCGGGGCCGAGGTTGGTGAAACCCCAGGCGATCTTGTCGTTGCGGCCGATCACCACGCCGGGCAGGCCCGCGAAGGTGTAACCGGTCACGTCGTAGGGGCAGGCCGCGCTCTTGGTACGGCAGTGCAGCCCGGCCTGGTACCAGATCGAGGGCATCTTCGGCCCCAGGTGCGGGTCGTTGGCCAGCAGCGGCTTGCCGCCGGCGGTGTGCGCGCCGCCCACCACCCAGGAGTTGGAGCCGATCCCGGCGAAGTCGCCCCCCGCGGTCCCGAGGAGGGCGGGCGCGGCGTCCACCAGCGCGGAGGCCTCACTCAGGGCTGGGACCTCGCTCAGCGCGTCCGCCGCACCGGCCGGGCGGCCTCCCCTGGGCTCCCCGACGGGCTCGCCCCCGGTCCCGGTCACGATCGGCTGGTGCCGGTCGAAGGGGTAGCCCGGGTAGAGCTGCCCGGCCCGCTCGGCGGGGAGTCTGGCGGCCACCAGCGCCCGGTCGATCTCGGCCTCCATGTTGGAGCGCAGGTCCCAGGCCATGGCCTTGAGCCAGGCCAGGGAGTCGGCCGGGGTCCAGGGCTCGGGCTCGTAGCCGGGGGCGGTCAGCTTGAGCACGCCGTATTCGAGGCTCTTCTCGGCGAACCCGTCGTGCTGGGTCATCCAGGCGTTGACCCCGGCCGCGTAGTCCTCCAGGGCCTGCCGGGTCTCCGGCCGCAGCAGCGGGATCTCGGCCTCGGCGGTGCGCCGCCAGCCGAGGGTGCGCACGACCTTGTCGACGTCGAGAGTGGAGGCGCCGAAGAGCTCCGACAGACGGCCCGCGGTGGTCTTGCGGCGGAAGTCCATCTCCCAGAAGCGGTCCTGAGCGTGCACGTATCCCTGGGCCTTGAGCAGGTCGGCCGGGGTGTCGGCGTAGATGTGCGGGATGCCCTGCGCGTCGCGGTGGACGGTGACGGCGGCGGCCAGCCCGGGGAGCCTCACCTCACCGGACAACTGCGGGAACGACCGGCGGACCGTCCAGGTCACGGTCCCGGCCAGGGCCACGGCCAGGACGAGGAGGACGGTGAGGATCCGGGCGAGCCACCGGATCGGTCGCGAAAAACCGGCAAATGGAGCAATCCGCACAGGATGGGCCTTTCATCTCACAAGAACAGTTATCCAGTGTGGAACCTTCTTGTGTGACTTCGGTTACCCGGAGGTAGCTTTTCGGCCTCGACCTCGACCTCGGCCTCAGCCTCGACCGTGGCCCAGCACGAGCGCGCGCACCGCCTCCCGCGCCCGGGCCTCGCCGTACCCGGCGGCCAGGGCCGTCATGTGGTCGGCGGCCAGCGGGGCGAGCAACGCGTGCGCAAGCGGGTCGGCGTCGCACCCCGGACGGGCCTCGGCCAGCAGGATCGCCACGTGGAGGCGCCAGAACCGGTAGGCGCCGATCCGGTAGCGGGCGCCGGGGCTGGAGGTCTCCGACATCCTGAGCAGGTCGAGATGGCCGAACAGGTAGTCGAGATAGGCGTCCACGAACGCCGTCAGCCGCTCACCGGCGGGCGCTCCGGGACCGAGCGGAGGCGGCCCGGACAGGATCGCCCCCTGCAGTTCGCGCTCCCGTTCATCGAGGAGGGCCGCAGCCAGTCCCGACTTGTCGCCGAAACGGCGGAACAGCGTGCCCTTG
Source organism: Planobispora rosea (assembly GCF_014648175.1). GTDB lineage: Bacteria > Actinomycetota > Actinomycetes > Streptosporangiales > Streptosporangiaceae > Planobispora > Planobispora rosea. The sequence goes on along the minus strand of NZ_BMQP01000009.1, from coordinate 109,829 downwards.
CCCACTCCCGCCGCGGCGGCGACGGCGTCCATCGAGACGTCGTCCACACCCCTCTCCCGGAAGAGCCTGGCCGCCGCGGCCAGCACCTTGGCCCGGTTGCGCGCGGCGTCGGCCCGTTCCACGGGCGGCTCGCCCACCAGCGTCCGCAACGACTCACCCGACGGAACGGAGCGCGGTCCGCCGATCTCCAGATCACTCACATAAACGGACTATAGTCCACTTCATCTCCGGAGACCAGGGTGACCACGCCGATCAGCCGCGACGAACTCAGGACCGCCATCGAGACCGGCGCCGGCCGGCGTGATGTCAGCTCACCGCCTTCGCGACGAGGGCGATGATCGTCTTTTCGGTCTCGTCGCTCAGCGTGGTCACGGCGAAGGAAGTGGGCCACAGGCCGCCGTCGTCGGCCAGGTTCGCCTCGGAGGTGAAGCCGAAGGTCGAGTACGGCTCCTTGTCCGCCTGCCCGCTGCGGAAGAAGCACACCACCTTTCCGGCCCTGGCGTAGGCGGGCTGGCCGTACCACAGCTTCGGTCTCAGCTGCGGAGCGGCGGCGGTGACGATGGCGTGGATCCGCTCGGCCAGTGCACGGTCCGCCGGCGCCATCTCGGCGATTTTCGCCAGCACGTCCCGCTCGTCGGCTGCCGCCCTGCCGGCGCCCCGGCCGCGGCGGGCGTCGGTCTTCAGCTCCGCGGCGCGCTCCTTGACGGCGGCACGCTCCAGCTCCGACAGACCCTGCCCGGAGGACGTGGGCTGCTCGTCGTTCTCACTGCCCTTCGATGCGGTGCTCACTGACGTCGCGCTCCCTGCGCCGGATTCTCGTGATCTTTTACTGACGGCGGGCGGGCGGGATCGCGGAAGGCGCGGTCGTGCGGCGGGAGGCCTGCATGGATGGTGACGTTCATGCAGGCGACGCTAGGCGCAGCCGACGGATGCGCGCTTCTTGATTCCTGATCGATCCGTCGGCGGCGAGCTCGTCGTCCCGCGCGGGGCCGCGGCCGGCCGGTGGCGCTCAGTCCTGCGTGGAGATGCAGAACGGGTGGCCCGCGGGATCCAGCAGGACCCTCCGATGGTCGGGGTGGGGCTGGACCGGGGGCTCGGTGGCGCCCAGGGCCAGCATCCGCGCCTGGGCGGCCTCCAGGTCGTCGACGCCCAGTTCCATGTGGGCCTGCTTGCCCTGGGAGGGGTCCGGCCAGGTCGGGGGCCGGTAGTCGGCCACCCGGATGAAGCCCAGCCCGGGTGATCCCTCCCGGCCGAGCAGGACGAAGTCGTCGCTGGAGTAGACGGTGGGCAGGCCGAGCGCGTCGCCGTAGAAGCGGGCCAGTTCGACGGGGTCCGGGCAGTCGAAGTCGATGGACAGCAAGCGGATCGCGGGTGCGGACGGGGGTTGAGTGCTCATGGGAGGACGCTATGACGGGACCAGGACAGGTACGGTCCTGGTCGTCGGCACACTTCGGGATGTGATCGGCGCTTCCGCCCGCTGCCGCGGTCGGTCTCCTCGTCGTCCGTCCCGCAGCGCGGCCCGGGCGGGCCGACCGGCGGGTCCGCGCGGACGCCGGGTTCCCGTCACCCCTCCAGCGCCACCCGCCGGGCCAGGCCCAGCGGCAGGCCGCCCGAGCCCGCCAGGGTGTCGTGGAAGGCGCGCAGGTCACCGCGGCCGGCCGCCATGTAGTCGGCCCGGATCCGGTCGATCTCCAGGGCTCCGGTCAGGTAGGACGGCGCCTGGGTGGGCCAGGCGCAGTAGCGGTTGACCTCGCCCTTGGCGGTTCCCGGCGTGAGCGAGGACTTGGTGGTCATGAAGTGCTCGGCCTCCTCGACGCTCATGTCACCGCAGTGCAGCGAGGTGTCCACGATGATGCGGGCCGCCCGGAAGATGCGGAACTCCAGGTGCGCGAGCTCCTGCGCGGGGGTGGCGAAGTAGCCCTCCTCCCGCATGACCTTCTCCACGTACAGGGCCCAGCCCTCGGTGAAGTACGGCGTGCGGAAGAGCTTGCGCGCCCGGCGCGGGCTGTCGGCCACCCACGACAGGTGCCAGTGGTGCCCCGGGTAGGCCTCGTGCACCGCGATCGAGGGCATCTGGGCGCGGGAGTTGGTGCGCAGCCGCTGACGGACCTGCTCCTCGGTGAAGGAGTCGGGGGTGAACGGCACGAAGAAGTGCCCGACGCGGGAGGTCGACAGCGGCGGCGGCGACAGGTAGGAGGCGACGGACAGGATCGGCCGCTGGAACTCCGGTGACGGCACCACCCGGCACTCCTCGCCCTCGGCGAAGGTCACCAGGCCGCGTTCGCGGACGAACGCCCTGGCCCGCTCGGTCTCCGCCTCGTACTCGGCGCGCATGTCCTCCAGCGTCGGCGCGTGGTCGTCCTGGAGCGCCGCGAGGGCCGCGTGCCAGTCGTCCGAGCCGCCGGGCAGCCGCCGGGCGACCTCGCGCATCTCGGCGTCGAGCTCGTCGTAGGCCGCCTGGCCGTACTCGCGCAGCTCGTTCGCCCCGTAGCCGAGCACCTCCCGCTCGCGCAGCAGGGTGGAGTAGAGCTCCTCTCCCATCCGCCAGGTGCCGACGGCCTGGAAGCCGGCGAGGAACTCCACCAACTCGTCGAAGGCCGCCGCCGCGGGCTCGGCCGCCTCCGCCAGCCGGGTGCGCAGCCGTTCGTCGGCGACCAGGCCGGGGACGGTCTCGGTGAGGAAGCGCCGGCCGGTCCGTGCCTGCCCGAGCGCCCGCTCGACCAGCAGCGCGGCCGCCAGCTCCGGGTCCAGATTGGCCCGGCAGGCGGCCAGCACGCCCGGCACCTCCGCCAGCCGCGCGACGGCGGCGTCGACCAGGTCGGCCTCGTCCGCCAGCCGGTTCAGGAAGGGGCCGAAGAAGGAGGAGAAGACCGGTCCCACGTAGACGGACGGATCACGCCGCCAGGAGGGCCAGGACTCGTAGGCGAGCGAGCCCCGCAGGGTGGACACGATCAGTTCGCGGTCGACCTCGTTCTCGAACCCGTCCACCTCGGCCGCTTCGAGCCTCTCCAGCCAGCGCCGCGACTCGCTTTCGCGGGCGAGGATGCCCGCCTCGGTGAAGTCGCCGAGAGTGCGGTCGTAGCCCTGCGCGCCCGCGAGAGAGGCGTAGATGGGGTTGGCGCCCAGGTACCAGTCGGTGAAGTCGGCGACCAGGTCAGGAGAGAGGTCCGTCATGCCGGATCACCCTACTTCCCCGCCCCGGCATCCGGAACTCCCGGGAAAGAGCCGGTGACGTGCGGGGAAAGCGGCGGCGGCACCCGGAGATCCCCGAGGTCCGGGGAATCGCCGGATCCGTGCGGAATCGTTCGGAGCCGTTCAGAGTCGCACCGCCTCCGGCGGCCGGTCAGAGGCCCGGTCCGTCCGGGGCGAGGTCACCCTCCTCGATGTCGATGCGGGTGAAGCGCGCCTCGAAACCCTTGCCGTCGGGGGCGGCGGCCATCGCGCCGGCGAACGCGGGCACCCCCGGCGGGAAGTAGGCCAGGCGGAGCATCGTCACGGGCTCCGCGCCGTCGAGGCCGTACCGGACGACCACGGCGTCACCGGAGCGGGTGAGCTCGATCGTGACCAGTTCCGCCGGGACCGGCAGGGCGGTCACCGACCAGTCGGAGGCTCCCCGGGTGACCACCACGCTGAGCTGGAGCCCTCCGTCGACGAACTCGGTCCCGGCCTTGATCCAGTTCTCCTCGTCGGCACGGAGGACCGCGCCCGCCTGGTCGTACTGCGCGCTGTAGTCGCCGCCGAAGGTCACCGTCAGCCGGACGTCGCCCGCCACCTCCCGGCCGAACATGGGGGCGCGGTCCCGGACGTAGCCGTAGTGGGTGGTCCGCCACAGGTCGGTGGCCGCCTCGCAGACGAATCGCAGTTCGCCGTCCGCCGCCGACCACGTGGCGGGCTCGTCGATCCAGTGGTTCTCCTCGAATGCCATACGGTGATCATTCCAGGAGAGCGCTCTCTGTACCAGGTTTCCGAGCATCCCCGTGGGAGCGTTTCCCTATGAGCCGGGGACCGGGTCAGCCGACAGGTGCCGCCCGTCCCATAAACTTCTTGTCGTGGCTGACCCGAAGTTCGAGATCCAGATGCTCCACGACCGCGTCATGGTCAAGGTCGAGCAGGACACCGAGGAGCGGCGCAGCACCGCGGGCATCGTGATCCCGGCGACCGTGAAGATGGCCAACCGGCTCGTCTGGGGCGAGGTCTGCGGCGCCGGCGCCAACGCCCGCGCCGTGAAGGTCGGGGACAAGGTCCTGTTCAACCCCGAGGACCAGTACGAGGTCGAGGTCCACGGCCAGACCTACCTCGTCATGCGCGAGCGCGACCTGCACGCCATCGCCACCCCGCAGACCGACAACGGCACCGGCCTCTACCTGTGACGCACCCGGGCCTGCGGGTCGCAGGCCACGGTCACCCCGGTCGGAAATCGGCATCCGGCGGCCCCGCCGCGCGAGACCGCTTCCCTCGCGCCCGTCACTTCTTGGAGATCATGACCTCATGGCCGTCCGGGTCGGTGGCCTTGACATAGGTGCCCCAGGGCTCCTCCACCGGGTCGGTCACCTGGACGCCGGCCTCGCGCAACCGGCGCACCGTCTCATCGATGTCATCGCAGGCGAAGGTGAGATAGGCGCCCTCACCCGGCTTCTTACCGAACGCCTCCGCGCTGTGCAGAGTGATCGAGGTCTGCCCGTTCGGCGGCTTGACCTCCACCCAGCGCGCGCCCGGTCCCATCTCGGCGTCGACGGTCTTGGTGAAGCCGAGCTTGTCGACGTAGAAATCCACCGACCGCCGCTGATCGGCCACGTACATGACGGCGACGCCGATGTGAGTGATCATGGGCATCCTTTTTCGGTCGGCTGGATCGCATCGATCGTCAGCGATGACGTGCAGTACCCGGGCGGAAGGACGGGCTGCTACAGGCGCAGGAGTTTCTGGGCCTCGACGAGGAGGTCGACGTCGAAGCTGAGCTTGATGCCGAAGTAGACGATGGCGGTGGCGGTCACGGCGGCGACGAGGATGACACCGGCCTTGACGAACCAGTTCTGCCGGCCGAGCCAGACCATCCAGGCCGAGAGGGTCCGTTTGCCGAACTCCAGCAGCCGGTGGGCCCAGTGGAACTCCAGGGCCAGCACCGCCAGCCCGGCGAAGACGACCGCCCAGCCGGGGCCGGGGAAGGGGACCATGATGAGCCCGGCGACGACCAGCACGCCGCCGATGGCGCCGATCACGATCTTCAGGGTGAGCCGGCCGGTGCGGGTGGACCTGATGGCGTCCAGCCGTCCGTGCAGGCCGGAGCGGATGGGAGAGCGCTCGGCCGCCCGCTCCTTCATCTCCTCGGCGTCGCCGAGCGGGGAGGCCGGCTCGGCGCCGTCCTCGGTCTGCTGGGTCCTGTCTGAGATCGCCACGCGCTCCCCCGCTGGTCGGTTTCGTTCCAGGATAGGTCGGCACGGGCGGATGCTGCTCCTCCTCGGGACGGATCCGGCCTCGCACCACGGGAGGGGCGAGGCCGGAGACGAGGCCGGAGACGAGGCCGGAGACCGTACGGACGGACAGACCGTGGGCGGCGGGCGGGCCGTCAGCTCGCGGTGCAGGTGACGGTGGCGGGGACGCCGTTGGCGCCCGTCAGGGTCCCGGTGAAGCCGAAGGAGGTGGACGCGCCCGCCTTCAGCGCGCCGTTCCAGGCGGCGTTCTTGACCGTGACGTCCGCGCCGGTCTGGGTGTGCGTGCCGCTCCAGAGCTGGGTGATCTTCTGGCCGTCGGGGAACGACCAGGCGACGTTCCATCCGGAGATGCCCGCGGTGCCGGTGTTCTTCACCGTCACCTCGCTCTGGAAGCCGCCGGGCCAGGACCCGGTGACCTTGTAGGTCGCGCTGCAGCCTCCCTCTCCCCCGCCGGGGCCGGAGGCGGTGGTGAAGGTGACCGGGTCGGAGGCGGCCGAGGTGTTCCCGGCGGCGTCGCGGGCCACGACGTAGTAGGTGTAGGAGGTGTCGGCCGACAGCCCGGTCAGGGTGAACGACGCGGTGGCGGAGGATCCCGCCTTCACGTCGGTCGCCCCGGCCTCGCGGTAGACGTCGTAGCCCTCCACGCCCTCGTTGTCCGTCGAAGCCGTCCAGGTCAGCGCGGCGCCGGTCGAGGTGATCGCCGAGGCGGCGGGCTTGCCGGGCTTGGACGGCGGGACGGTGTCGTCCGGGGGCGGCGGGGTGTCGCCGCCGGTGTCGGCGTAGACGATGCCCCGGCCGTTGGTGCCGAGGTAGACGCGGCCGTAGACGCGGGGGTCGCCGGTCAGGGCCTCGCCCATGTTGCCGTACTGGTGCTGGTCGTCGTTGACCCGGACCCAGGTCGCGCCGGTGTCGTCGGAGCGGAAGACGCCGGTTACGCCGCCGATCGTGGCGACCGCGTACAGCGCGTGGTAGCTCTTGCCCGGGGCGGCCTTGCCGAAGCCGATGTTCACCCCGCGGGTGATCCCGGAGAGCTTGGTGAAGGACGCGCCGCCGTCGGTGGAGCGCCAGATGCCGGACGCGCCCCTGTCGGGGTCGCCGCCCGCGAGCCAGATGTGGCCCTCGTGTCCGGGCACGGCCTTGAACTTGACGTTGCCCTCGGCGGGCAGGCCGGTGGCGGCGGTGGCGGTGAAGGTCGCGCCGCCGTCGGTGCTGGCGTAGAACTTCCCGGCGCTGAAGCCGTAGAACTTCCTGGCGTTCACCCGGTCGGACTCCACCACGGCGCCGGTCGGGATGCCGGTGGAGGCGGTCCAGCTGTTGCCGAAGCCGGCCGAGTGGTGCACGGCCACGCCCTTGGGCGCCCAGACGAACCGGGAGCCGTCGGCCGCCGCCGCGACGGTGCCGCCCTCGTTGATCCCGCCGGGCTCGGTGCCCTGGAACCAGTTCGCGCCGCCGTCGGTGGAGAAGGCGACGTGGCTGTCGTTCGGCCGGTCGGCGTCGGTGAAGTTGCCCGCTCGGACGATCACCGAGGGGTTGGTCTCGGCGTAGTCGATGCTGGTGCCCGAGGTGAAGGCCGGGGTGGTGAAGATCGACGACGGGACCTTGGTGAGGTCGGTGTGGCGGAAGCCGCCGAGGTCACCGAGGGCGCTGAGCAGCGGCGCGCCGGTGGGCGGGCTGATCAGGTCGAGGACCGCGGTCTCCTCCAGGCCCTGCACCATCGGCTTGATGGTGAACGTCCCGCCGGTGTCCCACTTCTTCAGGTCCTCGGTGCCGTAGATCGTCGCGCCGGTGCCGTACATCATCCGGTTGGAGTTGAACGGGTCGATCTCCAGCGACTCGTTCATCCAGCCGAGTTTGGGCGTCTCCTCGGGCGGCTGCGGGTTCGTCCCGAAGGTCAGCCACGGGGCGGAGGAGATGTCCATCGTGTAGCGCTTGGTCCGGTTGGGGTAGGAGCTCCAGTCCCAGATCCGCGTCCAGGTCGCGCCGCCGTCGGTGGAGCGGAAGAAGACGGCATCCGGCCACCAGGAGATCTGGGTGGCGACCATGATCGTGTTCGGGTTCTGCCGGTCGATCGTCAGGCCGCTGTAGCCGAAGTAGTCGTCGGCCGAGCTCGACGGGACCGGGCTGATCTGCGTCCACGCCCCGGTGGCGGTGTTCAGCTTCCACACGTCGCCCTTGCCGCCGTCGTACGGGCCGCCGGTGTCGCTGGTGGCGATGTAGAGGGTGCCGCTCTTGTGGTCCAGCACCCCCTTGTGCGCGATGTACCCGGTCGGCTGCCCGGGGACCCGGGACCAGGTGGCGCCGCCGTCGGAGGAGCTGTAGACCGTGTTCTCCTTGTCGGCCACGCCGACGTAGATCTTCTGGGTGGTCTTCCCCGCCGTCGCCGAGGTCGGGTCGAAGGTCACCCAGACCACGCCCGGCCGGTGGTTCAGGTAGCCGTTGGGGTCGTCCGGGTCCTGGGCGTAGTTCCCCGGGTTGGGGAAGCTCGCCACCTTGGCCCAGGTGACGCCCTTGTCGGTGCTGCGCCACAGGCCGTTGCCGTCGGGCGCGCCCAGGTAGACGACGTTGTTGTTGTTGGGGTCGACGACCAGCCGCTCGCCCATCCCCCGGCCCGGCATGTTGCCGCCGAGCTTGAAGGGCAGCTCGGTGGCCTGCCAGGTCTTCCCCTTGTCGGCCGAGCGCAGGATGGCGCCCTTGTTGGGGTCCCAGTCGTTGGTGTACATCCCGGCTGCGACGTAGACCCGGTTCGTCTCCACCGGGTCGGTGGCCAGGCTGACCACGCCGTTGTAGCCCCACTTGTCCCAGCCCACCCAGTCGAGCAGCGGAATCCACGTCTTGGTGGGCTCGTCCCACCGGTAGGCGCCGCCGATGTCGGTGCGGGCGTAGATGAGGTTCTTCTCGGTCTGGTTGAAGACGATCCCCGGCACGAACCCGCCGCCGTCGATCCTCACGTTCTTCCACTCGTTCGTCTCGGCGGCGGCCGCGGTCGTGGCGGTGACCGCCGCCGCGGCCTGACCTGTGACGGCCGTTCCGACCGTCGCGCACGTCACCGCCGCGGCGGCGAGCGCGCTGACCAGTCTCCTTCGCATGTACGGCTTTCCCTCCGCAAGGCAATGGACAAACCGCCATGCACGACCAGGGAGCGGGAACCTGACCTCCGACCGCCCGTGATACACGTGCATGAGCGCCCAGAGGGTCACACGCGCCTTCAGACGGCGTCAATAGTTTGAACACTAAACGAACAAAGGCCGAGCATGAGGAGGCGGGCGCATGTAACTTTCATCGCGGCCCCGGACGAGCACTCGGCGGACGTTCGACGGACGGCCGCCGAGGAGGCAGCGGGCGGCCGGTCGGCACGGGGCGGGCTCGGGATCCTCCGGGGGCGCGGATGACAATAACTTGAAACTTCAAGTGACGAGCCGAAGGTAAAACCCTGGAGAGTTTGGAGATATTTACCCTAAATATGGGTTAATGTCCGTTCATGCCCGACGCTCCACTTGTGCAAACCCTCACCGGCCCCGTCGCGTCCGACGCGATCGAGGGAGCCGTGCTCCCCGGCGAACACCTCCGCAACGACCTGCGCTGGGCGGTCGGCATCGACTCCGACCCGCACCGCTGGCTCGTCGAGGAGCAGGCCGTCACCGCGGAGCTGCGCGGGCTGCGCCAGTCCGACGCCCTCAGCCTGATCGTCGAGCTCAGCTCCATCGGCACGGGCCGCGACACCCCCGCGCTGGCCAGGATCACCGCGGGGAGCCGGGTGTCCGTGGTCGCCGGGACCGGTTTCTTCGCCGCCCCGTTCGCTCCCGCCTGGGCGCTCGACGCCGATGTGGACACACTCACCCGGCACCTCCTCACCGAGATCGAGGAGGGCATGGACGGCACCGGCGCCCGACCCGGCGTGATCGGCGAGATCGGCGCCTGGAGCGGGGAGCCGACGAAGACCGAGGAGCGCTGCACGGCCGCCGCCGCCCGCGCCTCCCTCTCCTCCGGACTGCCCGTCGCCGTCCACCACCGGGGCGGTCTGGCCCTGCTGGAGATCCTGCTGGGCGAAGGACTGCCCGCCCACCGGATCAGCGTCTCCGACGCCGGGACCGACTCCGCCTTCCCCCGCAAGGTCGCCGAGGCGGGCGGTTACATCTGCCTCACCTCTCTCAGCGGCGACCGGCTCAGGGATACGCTGGATCTCATCGAGGCCGGCCACGCCCACCGGCTCCTGCTCAGCAGCGGCGTCTCCCGGGTCGCCGAGATCGAGCGGTACGGCGGGCCCGGTTACAACCACCTGTTCCGCACTCTCCTGCCCCGGCTCCGCGAGGCCGGGGTCGCCGAGGAGACCATCCGCCTCATCACCCACGACAACCCGCTCCGCTGGCTGGCCCGCACGGACTGACGTCCTCCCGACGTGGCCACCGGGAACTGCAGGCCGTCCTCCGCGGGACGCGGGACGGGCTGAGGAAGGCACATGGTGAGCCATGGCGATCAAGGTCGCGAACGCGCCCGTCAACTTCGGGATCTACCGGGCGGACGGCGCCGCGCTGGAACCCGACGCGCTGCTGTACGCCTTGGCCGACGCCGGGTACGACGGCGTCGACTCCGGCCCGATCGGCTACCTCGGCACCGGGGAGAGGCTCGCGGAGCGGCTGGCCAGAACGGGGATGGCCCTGGCCGGCGGCTGGATCGACCTGCGCTATGACGATGCCGACGGGTTCGCTGCCGGGCTGGGCGGGCTGGACACGGCGCTGAGGGTGTTCGCGGGCGTCCCGGTGGACGATCCGCGGTTCACGCCCCGGCCCACCCTGGCCTGCCCCGACCACCCCGCCCGCTTCGCCGGCGGGGTCGCCCCGGGGCTGCCGGGCGAGGAGTGGGCCGCCTTCGCGGGCCGGGTCCAGCAGGCCGCCGACCGCTGCCGGGACCACGGCCTCGAACCCGTCTTCCACCACCACCTCAGCACGCTCGTGGAGACCCCGGAGGAGATCGAGCGGCTGCTCGGTCTCACCGACGTCTCGCTCTGCCTGGACACCGGCCACCTCTGGCTGGCCGGGGGCGATCCGGTGGCGGCGGTGCGTCAGTGGGGGGACCGGATCCGGCAGGTCCACCTCAAGGACGCCAGCCGGGAGATCCACGACCGGGTCCGGGGGGCGGGCGGCGACCTGGGGGCGGTCGTCGAGGGCGGCGCGTTCACCCCCCTCGGCTCCGGAGAGGTCGACTTGCCCGCCATCCTGCGGGAGCTCGACGGCTACGAGGGCTGGCTGGTGGTGGAGCAGGATGCCCCGGCCCACGGACAGGATCTGGAACGCATCCTCGACGACCAGCGCGCCAACCGCGCCTGGCTCCGCGCGCACGGGATCTGACCGCCGCGGGGCGCGGCCCCGCCCGGCGCGCGCAGGACGCGACCGGTGCACACACGATCTGACCACCGTGGAGCACGGCCCCGCCCGGCGCGCCCGGGGTTTCTCACGCGCCGACGGCCTCCGGCCCTTCTTCGCCGGGCCCCGCGGGCTCCGCGGGCTCCGCGGGGTTCCCGCACGGGGAGCAGTCCCCGGCCGCGCGCGGGACGACCATCAGCCGCGAACCCGGTCCCTGGGCCGCCAGGACGTCCTCGGGGTTGGCCAGCGCGCACCGGTCCAGCGAGAGGCAGCCGCACCCGATGCAGTCGGTGAGGCCGTCCCGCAGCCGCTGGAGCTGCCGGATCCGGTCGTCCAGCTCCGAGCGCCACATCTCCGAGAGCCGGGCCCAGTCCTCCCGGTTCGGGGTACGCTCGTCCGGCAGCGCGGAGAGCGCGCGCTGGATCGTCTTCAGCGGGATGCCGACCCGCTGGGAGACCCGGATGAAGGCGATCCTGCGCAGCGTGTCGCGGGTGTAGCGGCGCTGGTTTCCCGCCGTACGGCGGCTGCGGATCAGGCCCTTGGCCTCGTAGAAGTGCAGGGCCGAGACGGCGACCCCGCTGCGGGCCGCGACCTGCCCGACGGTGAGCTCAGAGTTCTGGGACACGTTCCACCATAGTTGACCTCAACTTGGCTTGAGGTTGCATCGTGGGCCCATGACGACCACACGGCAGTCCGCCCAGGCTTTCACTGAGGCGGAGCTCGGCTATCTCGCGAGTCAGCGGCTCGGCCGCCTGGCCACGGTGGGCCCCGACGGCACCCTCCAGAACAGCCCCACCGGCTTCCGCTACAACCCCGGGACCGGCACGATCGACATCTACGGCCGGGCCATGGGCACGACGAAGAAGTTCCGCAACGTCCGGGCGACCGGACGGGTGGCGTTCGTCGTGGACGACGTGGCCTCGACCGATCCATGGCGGGTGCGGGGCGTGGAGATCAGGGGCACGGCCGAGGCCGTCGAGGACCACGAGCCGCCCTCGCCGTACCTCAGCAGGGAGGTGATCCGCATCCACCCGGAGCGGATCATCTCGTGGGGCGTCGATCCGGCGCAGCGGGGCATGCGGGGACGCGACGTCTGATCCGGGGATTCCCGGATCCTCCCTCATGCCCTCCGGACGGCCCGGGTGAGAATTGTGCGCATGACGAGAGCACTGGTGCTGGGCGGCGGAGGCGTGGCGGGGATCGCGTGGGAGGCGGGGGTCGTCACCGGCCTGCGCCGCGCGGGCCTGGATCTGGGGATGGCCGACCTGATCGTCGGCACCTCCGCGGGATCGGTGGTGGGGGCCCTCGTCGCCGGCGGGGCCGACCTGGAGAGCGCGGTCGCGGCGCAGGCCGAGTCGGAGACCGAGGCCACCGTCCCCGCCGTCGACATGGAGGCGGTCATGGCCGCCTTCGGGATCCTGTACGACCCCTCCCTGGAGCCGCGGGAGGCCCGGCGGCGGGTGGGCGCGATGGCGCTGGCCGTACCGGACACCGGTGCCGAGATCGAGACGATCGGGCAGCGGCTGCCGGTCAAGGAGTGGCCGGAGAGACGGTTGCTGATCACCGCTGTCGACGCGGAGACCGGTGAGTTCGTCGTCTGGGACCGCGAGGCCGCGGCGCCCCTCGCCTCGGCGGTCGCCTCCAGCTGCGCCGTGCCGTGTGTCTTCCCCCCGGTGGAGATCGGCGGTCGTCACTACATGGACGGGGGCGTGCGCTCGGCGACGAACGCCGATCTGGCGGCGGGCTCGTCCGCCGTGGTCCTCCTGGAGCCGATGGCCCACCTCGCGCCGAGGGCTCGGGTCAGGGCGGAGGTCGCCGAACTCGGTGACGCCGCGGTCGCCCACATCGTCCCCGACGAGGCGTCCATCGCCGTCTTCGGCGCCAACATCCTCGATCCCGCGCTCTGGCGCCCGGCCTTCGACGCCGGCCTCGCCCAGGCCCAGGCCCCGGCCGTCGCCGGGACCGTGGCCGAAGCCTGGTCGTGACCGCTCCGCTGTGGATCGTCAGCGGGCCGCCGGGCGCGGGCAAGTCGACCGTGGCGGCGGCGCTGCTGGCCCGGCTCGATCCGGTTCCCGCGCTGCTGGACAAGGACACCGTCTACGGCGGTTTCGTCGCGGCGACCCTGCGGGCGTACGGCCGCGACCCCGGCGAGCGCGAGGGACCGTGGTACGACCGGCACGTCAAGTGCCACGAGTACGGCGGCCTGACCGCGCTGGCCCGGCAGATCCGCTCCCACGGCTGCCCGGTGCTGCTCGACGGCCCCTTCACCGCCCAGGTCCACGACGCGGCGCTCTGGGAGCGCTGGGTCGCGGACCTGGGCGGGCCGCCGGTCACCCTGGTGTGGGTGCGCTCGGACGGGCCCACTCTCCGCGCCCGCCTGCGGGAGCGGGGACTGGCCCGCGACACCGGGAAGCTCGCCCGGTTCGAGGAGTACCTGCGGGCCGTCCGGGTGGACGAGCCCCCGGTGGTCGCACACGTCGAGATCGACAACCGTCCCGGCGCCCCGTCCCCCGGCGAGCAGGTGGAGCGGGTCATCGGAGCCGGGCGCGCGGACCGCGGCCCGCACCGGCCGGGCGGTCAGCGGTAGTCCACCTCCCAGTCGTGGGGACCGAGCGCGTAGACGCCGCCGCGGGCCTTGAGCCAGCCGTTCTCGGTCAGGAAGGCGAGGCTGCGCCGTACGGTCTCCTCCGGCAGGCCCGTCATGTGGACCACGTCGGCCGTGTGGGCGGCGTGGCCGTCCGTGGCGAGCGCGGCGACCGCCTCGTAGACGGTGTTGTCGTCAATGGACAGGGCTTGGACGTCGTGTTGGCTGTGCATGGCCGTACCTCCTCGGATCGGGCCCGGTGACCTTGCGCCTGTCACCGGTCAACGCTGCCGGGCGCCCTCGCGCAACCGCTCGGGATCGACCTGGCGCTCGGGGTGGCGGCGCAGGTACTCCTCCTCCAGCTCCTCGGTCCGCGTCGTGTGCCGGGAGAGCGCGTCGGCGGAGCCGTGCAGGAAGGCGTCGGTCCGGGTGGCGTGCAGGTGCCGCAGTTCGCGGAGGAGGTCCTCCTCCGTCAGGTCCTTCGGATCGATTCCCATCGTCGTCATGGGTTCCGCCTACCCCGTCCCGCGACGCGCTCACCTTCCGGGGTGGAGTCCGTTCTTAGCAACGTTCCACGAAATTGAGTCAAGTTTCATGACTCGTTTAGATTGCGGGCATACCGTCAGGGGCTTACCTTCCCGGTATGGATCTCGAGCTCCGACACCTCAGGATCGTGCGCGCGGTCGCCGAGGCCGGGAGCGTCACCAAGGCGGCCACCCATCTCGGGCTGGCCCAGCCTGCGCTGACCGCGCAGCTCAAGCGGATCGAGCGGGTGCTCGGGGGGACTCTTTTCGACCGCGACCACAACGGCGCGAGGCTCACCCCTCTCGGGGAACTGGTGCTGTCCAGGGCACGGGTGCTGCTGCCCGCCGCCCAGGAGCTCCAGGAGGAGGCGGTACGGCTCGCCAACACCGGCGGGGAGATCCCCCGCTACCGGCTGGGCGCCACCAACAGCCCGATCCTGGGAGGGCTGGTGGACCGGCTCGCGACGGCCTGGCCGTCGACGCCGGTGACCACCTCCACCTCCTGGTCGGCCAAGGAAATCGCCACGATGGTCGTCATGGGCCGGATCGACTTCGCGCTCATCGGAGCCTGCGGGGAGAGCCCTCCGCCGGTGGAGGGACCGGTGGCGTGGCTGACCGTGGGCATGGACCCGGTCTTCGTCCTGCTCAACGAGGACCATCCGCTGACCGGCAGGCCGGAGGTGGCGCTGGGCGAACTGGCCGGGGAGCGGTGGGCGGTGGCGCCGGGCGACGGCTGCTTCGGCGACTGCTTCGCCGCGGCCTGCGCCCGGGAGGGCTTCACGCCCCGGACCATCTACGAGACCGACGTGGCCACGTGCATGCACCTGGCCAAAGTCGGCCGGGCGGCGGTGCTCTGCCAGGCCACCTTCCAGCCCGCCGTGGGCCTGCGGCTCGTCCCGCTCGCGGGCGCCCCGCTGCGCTGGCGGCAGCTGCTCGGCTGGCATCCCGAGGCGGCCACCGCGCGGGTCATCCCGGCGATCGCCGAACACGCCAAGGCCGCGCACGCCGACGCCGTACGGCGGAGCGCCCGCTATGCCGCCTGGATCGCGGACAACCCACAGTTCGGCACCGTTCCATAACGACCCGCTATAGACCCGACATAACTTCGCATTATCCATAAAAGGGCTACAAGGAGTGCCGTTGAGCCATAAAGGGGTTATAACTCAAACTTAGGGATAAATTGGGAGACCCGCTCCTCGTGTCGGCGTCGCTACGGTGACCGCGCACCCCCTGAACACGAGGAGAGATCACATGCTCCGTAACAACGCCGTGACGGCGGGCCTCGCGCTCGCCCTCACGCTGGTGGCCACCCCCGCCATCGCCCACGCCGTATCCGGCGGCGGGTCCGCCCCCGAGTCCCTGTACGCCCAGGCGCGGGCCGAGGCGGCGGCCGCCGTCCAGCCCGAGCCGGGGATGGTCGACGCCCTCAGCCGCGACCTCGGCATCACCGGCGCGCAGGCCAGGACCCGCCTGGTCAACGAGGCCGCCGCGGCCAAGGTCGAGCCCGTCCTGCGCCGGCAGCTCGGCGGCGGTTTCGCCGGGCTCTGGCTGGCCGGTCCCACCGCCGACCTGGTGGTCGCCACGAACGACTCCACCCGGGTCGCCGGCATCCTCAGGGCCGGCGCGCAGGCCAAGCTGGTCAAGCACTCGCTGGCCGCGCTGGAGTCGGCCAAGAGCGAGCTCGACCGGCGCGCGGAGGAGGTCTCCCAGGCGGCCTCGCTCTGGTACGTGGACGTGCAGAGCAACAGCGTCGTCGTGCTGGCCCGCGACACCGCCGCGGCCCGGGACGCCGTGGGCGGCAGCGGCCTGGCCGCCTCGCTCGTGCGCGTGCAGCAGTCGGACGAGCAGCCCCGGGCGCTCTACGACGTGCGCGGCGGCGACGCCTACTACATGGGCTCCGGCGGGCGCTGCTCGGTCGGCTTCTCGGTGACGAAGGCCGGCAGCCAGGGCGGGTTCGTCACCGCCGGGCACTGCGGCCGGGTCGGCACCACGACCAGCGGGTACAACCGGGTCGCCCAGGGAACGTTCCGCGGATCGTCCTTCCCCGGCAACGACTACGCCTGGGTCGAGGTCAACAGCCAGTGGACGCCGACGGGCGTGGTGAACGGTTACAGCGCCGGCATCCTGCCGGTCCGCGGCTCCACCCAGCGCGCCGTCGGCGCCTCCATCTGCCGCTCCGGCTCCACCACCCAGTACCGCTGCGGCACGATCAGCCAGCACAACACCAGCGTCACCTACCCCGAGGGCACCATCACCGGCGTGACCCGCACCACCGTCTGCGCCGAGCCCGGCGACTCCGGCGGCTCCTACATCTCCGGTGACCAGGCCCAGGGCGTCACCTCCGGCGGCTCGGGCAACTGCTCCTCCGGCGGGACCACCTACCACCAGCCGGTCAACGAGATCCTCTCGGCGTACGGCCTGACGCTGGCGACGGCCGGGACCGGTCCCGGCGAGCCCACCCCGACGCCGACCGTGACCCAGCCGGGCGGCACCTGGGCCCCGAACACCGCCTACGCGCCGGGCGCCCAGGTGACCTACGGCGGCGCGACCTACCGGTGCCTGCAGGCGCACACCTCGCAGCCGGGCTGGGAGCCGCCGAACGTCCCCGCCCTGTGGCAGCGCGTCTGATCCCCTGACCCTCCGGAACGGGATCCCCCGGTCCCGTTCCGGAACGGCATCCGCCCCGTCCCGCGCTCCGGGCCGGGGGTCGCCGCCCCCCGGTCCGGGCCCGCGAGAAGACACACCGGAAGGGACCATAACGCGGCGATAGGAGCGAAGTGGTAGACCCGCTTTCCCTGTTGGCACGGCTACGTTGACGGCGCACCCCCCAACATGAGGAGAGATCACATGCTCCGCAGAAGTG
The DNA here is from genome assembly GCF_014648175.1 of Planobispora rosea. GTDB lineage: Bacteria > Actinomycetota > Actinomycetes > Streptosporangiales > Streptosporangiaceae > Planobispora > Planobispora rosea. Next base: position 93,066 of record NZ_BMQP01000009.1, on the reverse strand, counting down.
CCGTGACGGCGGGCTTCGCGCTCGCCCTCACGCTGGTGGCCACCCCCGCCATCGCCCATGCAGGACCCGACGGCTCATCCGCCCCCGAGTCCCTGTACGCCCAGGCCAAGGCACAGGCCGCGGCCACCGTCCAGACCGACCCCGCAATGGTCGACGCCCTCAGCCGCGACCTCGGCATCACCGGCGCGCAGGCCAAGACCCGCCTGATCAACGAGGCCGCCGCGGCCAAGGTCGAGTCGGTGTTCACCCGGCAGCTCGCCGACGACTTCGCCGGGCTCTGGCTGGCCGGCCCCACCGCCGACCTGGTGGTCGCCACCAGCGACTCCACCCGGGTCGCCGACATCCTCAAGGCCGGCGCTCAGGCCAAGCTGGTCAAGCACTCGCTGGCCGCGCTCGACGCCGCCAAGGCCAGGCTCGACGAGCTCGCCGACAGCGCGCCGAAGTCGATCCCGTCCTGGTACGTGGACGTACAGAACAACAGCGTCGTCGTGCTGGCCCGCGACACCGCCGAGGCCCAGTCGTTCGTGAACGGCAGCGGCCTGGACGCCTCGCTCGTCCGGATCGAGGCCTCCACCGAGGAACCCAAGCCGCTCTACGACGTGCGCGGCGGCGACGCCTACTACATGGGCTCCGGCGGGCGCTGCTCGGTCGGCTTCTCGGTCACCAGGGCCGGCAGCCAGGGCGGGTTCGTCACCGCCGGGCACTGCGGCCGGGTCGGCACCACGACCAGCGGGTACAACCGGGTCGCCCAGGGCACCTTCCGCGGCTCGTCCTTCCCCGGCAACGACTACGCCTGGGTCGAGGTCAACAGCCAGTGGACCCCCACCGGCGTCGTCAACGCCTACAACTCCGGCATCCTGCCGGTCCGCGGCTCCACCCAGCGCGCCGTCGGCTCGTCCATCTGCCGCTCCGGCTCCACGACGGGCTACCACTGCGGCACGATCAGCCAGCACAACACCAGCGTCACCTACCCCGAGGGCACCATCACCGGCGTGACCCGCACCACCGTCTGCGCCGAGCCCGGCGACTCCGGCGGCTCCTACATCTCCGGTGACCAGGCCCAGGGCGTCACCTCCGGCGGCTCGGGCAACTGCACCTCCGGCGGGACCACCTACCACCAGCCGGTCAACGAGATCCTCTCGGCGTACGGGCTCACCCTGGCGGGCGGCAGCACCCCGCCGACCGGGTGCAGCGGCTACCAGAACACCTACAACGGCTCGCTGACCTCCAACCAGAACGCCTACCAGCCCAGCAGCAGCGGCTACACGGCAGCCGCCGGCACCCACCGGATCTGCCTGGACGGCCCCAACGGCACCGACTTCGACGCCTACCTGCAGAGGCTGAGCGGCTCCACCTGGACCACCGTGGCCCAGGGCACCAGTCCCAATCCCGACGAGGCCTTCACCTACAACGGCACCGCGGGCACCTACCGGGTCCGGGTCCACGCCTACAGTGGCTCCGGCTCCTACACCCTCGGCCTGACCAGACCGTAACCCACCCCCTCTGATCGCGGCGCCGCCGTCCCCCCACCCGGGACGGCGGCGCCGCCGTCTCAGGAAGCAGTGGGTAGCCGGTGCACGGAGCCGGCCAGGCCGGTTCCACCGCAGCCGGAGTACGTCCCTCAGCGTGCCGCCAGCAGCAGGCCGGCGCTTCGCCGGGCACGCCGCGCCGCCTGCCGGTCCCGGTCCAGGTGCGCGGCCACCACCGCGCCGTCGAGGAGCTGGAGCAGCGCAGCGGCCAGCGGCTCCTCCCGGTCCACCGCGCCGACGTGCGGGAACAGGTCCGTCAGCCAGCGCCGATGGTAGGCGATGACGTTCTGGATTCCCTCATGGTGCGGGTATTCGGCGGCCGCGTTGACGAACGGGCACCCCCGGTAGCCGGGCGCGGACAACTGTTCGTCGAAGACATCGAAGACCGCCAGCACCCGTCCCCGGGGGTCGTCGGCGCGCCGGTCCACCTCGGCGTGCACGTGAGCGCGCCACCGGTCGGTGCGCCGCCGCAGATAGGCCTCGACCAGCTCTTCCTTGGTACGGAAGTGCACATACATCGTCGATTTGGAGACCTTGCTCTCGGCGATCACCCGGTCGATGCCCACCGCGCGGATGCCTTCGGCGTAGAAGAGCGCATCGGCCGTGTCCAGCAGTCGTTCCCGGACCGGCGGGGCTCCTGTCTTCCTCATGCTCCCAGTATCGAACGAACAGTTCTGTTTGACGAATCGGTGCACACGATCTACGGTCCGAGTGATCGAACGAACAGTTCTGTTCGATTTGGAGAGAGGTGACCTGTGATGGCCCGCGTGAACCTGATCGACCCAGCCACCGCGACCGGAGCGCCCGCCGAGTCGCTCCAGGCGACCAAGCAGACGATGGGGGTGATCCCCAACATGGCCAAGGCCCTGGCCAACAGTCCCGCGTCACTGCGAGGGTTCCTCGGGTTGTTCGGCGCGTTGAAGGAGGGCGTGCTGCGCGCCGCAGACCAGGAGCGGATCGCGCTGGCGGTGGCCGAACTGAACGGCTGCGCCTACTGCCTGTCGGCGCACACCATGGTCTCGCGCAACGTGGCCGGACTTCCGGCGGAGGAGATCGACGCCGCCCGGCGCGGAGAAAGCGACGACCCGAAGTCCGCGGCGATCCTGCACCTGGCCGTGACCATCGCCAAGGACCGGGGACACCTCAGCCAGGACGACTTCGAAAGGGCCCGGCAAGCGGGCCTGACCGATGAGGAGATCGTCGAGACCGTGGCGAACGTCGCCCGCAACGTCTTCACCAACTACGTCAACGAGACCCTCGCCGTCGACGTGGAATGGCCGCTCGTCCTGCCCCACCCCCGCACCACCGCCGCGTCCTGACCCGCCGCGCCCCGGGGCGGCGGGCACCGCCTACCGCTCCAGGACGCGCGACGTGCACGTGCGGCTCGATCTCCTCCCCGGCCGGTCGGGCGGCCATGAGCCGGATCATGGCCGCCTCGACCATCGCTCCGGCGTGCGCGGTCCCGCACTCATGGACGCGGCGAATCCAGCACCGCCGCCGACGGCCGCGGGCCGGGGCGTCCGCCCCGGCGCGCCTCCCACCACAGCGCCGCCCCGGTGATCAGCGCGCCCGCGCCCTCCCACAGGCCCACGCCGAGGAACTTCCCGGGCGCCGCCCCGGTGACCACCAGCATGGTGAAGACGGTGAAGGTGAGCAGGCGGAACGGGACCGTCCACAGGAAGAACGGCCGGAAGTCCACGGCGGCGGCGAGCATGTAGTAGATCCCCATGTTCACCGCGGCCATGGACGAGGCGGCCATGTAGACGAGGGTGTAGTCACCCGGCGCGCGGTTCTGGACGACCTCGAACCCGAGCATCCCGAGCACGGTGTCCGGGGAGATCAGCCCCAGGCCGCCGAGCAGGAAGGCGAGCAGGCCGAAGACGGCGATGGTCCATCCGGACGCGGTACGCGGTAACCGCACGGGGGTCTCCTTCGAGAGCGGGGTCTGACCTGCAGATCGCGGGAGGTGTAACCTCAGGCGATCCCTGATCGCGCATTTCATCATGAAATTTCTCCGCAAGGCGACGCATGGACAACTCTGGCCGGCCGATCCGCTTCAAGGTCACCGCTCTGCTGCTGGTGCCGATCGTCTCCCTCGTCCTGCTCTGGGGCTTCGCCGCGAGCCTGACGCTGGGTGACGGGCTGCGGCTCCTGGAGATCAACACCCTGGTCAACGGCGTGGCGACCCCCTCGGAGAAGGCGGTCATCGAGCTGCAGTACGAGCGGCTGCAGTCGGCGCGCCACCTGAAGACCCGATCGGGCCGGGAGCTCCTCGTCCAGCAGCGGCTCAAGTCCGACCGGGCGCTGGCCGCCTTCCGCAGGCTCGTTCTCGCCGAGGACACCCAGGAGACGGTCGGCGAGGACCTGCGGATGCGGCTCACCACGGTCTTCGCCGAGGTCGACCGGCTCCCCGCCGCCCGCGCCCTGGTCGACTCGGGGTCCGCGGACGCGATCCGGGTGATCGACTCCTACAACCGGATCATCGACTCGGTGTTCCGCATGTACGACCAGATGATCCTGGTCCCGGACATCTCCATCTACCAGCAGGCCCGATCGGTCACCGCGCTCGGCGAGGCCAAGGAGATCCTGTCCAGGCAGCGGGCGCTGCTGACGGCCGTCGGCCCGGGCGGGAGGCTGAACGACGCCGAGCACGCCGCGTTCGCCCAGCTGGTCTCGACCCGCCGCCTGGTGCAGCGGCAGGCCATGGCCCGGCTCGACGCGGAGCTGCGCGGGCCGTACGGGAAGCTGGACGCCTCCGCGGTCAACCGCGCCTTCGTCACGCTGGAGAGCCGCGTCGCGGCCTCCCGTCAGCTGCCCGCCGACCTGTCGCCCGTCGACCGGCTCTGGAACGAGGTCGAGCACGAGCAGGCCCAGCTGGTCGATCTGCTCGTCGGCCGGGTCATCCCGGCCGCGACCGCCATCCTGGTCCAGATCGCGGTCGCGGGCGGCCTCGGCCTGGTCGTGCTGGTGCTGTCGGTGCTGCTCTCGTTGCGGTTCGCCGGGCGGCTCGCCGCCGAGCTGGGCGCGCTGCGGGACGTGGCCAGGGAGCTGGCGGAGGTACGGCTCCCGCAGCTGGTGGACCGGCTCCGGCGGGGCCGGCCGGCACCGGAGGAACCGCTGCCCCGGGTCGAGGGAACCCCCGAGATCCGCGACATCGGGCAGGCGCTCGACTCGGTCCGGCACACCGCCTACGAGGCGGTCGCGGACCAGGCCCGGCTGCGCCGGGGCGTCAGCCAGGTCCTCGTCAGCCTGGCCCGGCGCAACCAGTCGCTGCTCCACCGTCAGCTCACCCAGCTTGAGGCGATGCAGCGCAAGGAGGAGCAGCCGGAGACGCTCGCCGACCTCTACAGCCTGGACCACCTCACCACCAGGATGCGCCGCCACGCGGAGAACCTGATCATCCTGTCCGGCGCGGCGCCCGGCCGGGGCTGGCGCAATCCCGTCCCCGTGATCGACGTGCTGCGCGCGGCGGTGGCGGAGATCGAGGACTACGCGCGGGTCCAGGTCCTGCCGGCCCCGTCCGTCTCGCTGGCCGGGTCCGCCGTGACCGACCTCATCCACCTGATCGCCGAGCTGGTGGAGAACGCGACGGTGTTCTCCCCGCCGCAGACGCGGGTGATCATCCGTACCGAGCTCGCCGCGGCCGGGCTGGCGGTCGAGGTCGAGGACCGCGGCATGGGCGTCCCGGAGCCGGAGCTGGCCGAGCTCAACCGCCGCCTGGCCGAGAGTCCCGAGTTCGATCTCGCCGACAGCGACCGGCTCGGCCTGTTCGTGGTCGCGACACTCGCCTCCCGCCTGGGCGTCCGGGTCACCCTGCGCCCCTCCCCCTACGGCGGGACCAGCGCGATCGTGCTGATCCCGGCGGCGGTAACGGCCGAGGAGGCGCCCGCGCTCCCGTAGGCGGCCCGGCCGTCACCGGCACCCCCGCACGCTGCGGGCGGAAGGAGAGGACGATCCGTCGGCGACCGCCCTATTTGCCCTGTGTTTCGAGATGCTAAAACTGACTTATGACGTCGGTTAAGCAAAAGAAGCACGCGACCCGTCATAATGGATCGCAGAGCGCGGTCAAGTGGCTTTGACGTGGGAAAACGAGGGGTGTTGACTGTGCGCATGCTGAGCGAAGCGAGTGGGTCCATCGCCGGCGCGGGGGCGCTTCTGACGATCCTGCGCGACGGTCAGGCCCGCACCCGGGCGGAGCTGGTGCAGCTGACCGGGCTGGCCCGATCCACCCTGGCGCAGCGTCTCGACGCGCTCATCAGCCAGCAGTGGATCGTCCCCACCGAGGAGGCGATCTCCTCGGGCGGCCGCCCCGCCGTCGCCTTCACCTTCAACCGCTCGGCCCGTGTCGTCCTCGCCGCCGACCTGGGCGCCACCCACGCCCGGGTGGCGGTCACCGACCTGAGCACCGAGGTCCTGGCCGAGCGCGCGGCCGAGCTGCCCATCGACCGCGGCCCCGAGCCGACGCTCACCTGGCTGCAGCGCACCTTCCAGGAGATGCTCTCCGAGACCGGCCACTCGCTCGGCGAGGTCTGCGGCGTCGGCGTCGGGCTGCCCGGCCCGGTCGAGCACAGCTCCGGACGGCCGGTCAACCCCCCGATAATGCCGGGCTGGGACGGCTTCCCCGTCCCCGAGTGGCTCGGCGAGCACCTGGGCGTGCCCGTCCTCGTCGACAACGACGTGAACATCATGGCCCTGGGCGAGCACTGGGCCGCGCGCCCGGAGGCCGACCACCTCATCTTCGTCAAGATCGGGACCGGCATCGGCTGCGGCATCATCAGCGACCGCCGCCTGCACCGGGGCGCCCAGGGCGCGGCCGGGGACATCGGGCACATCCGGGTCGCCTCCGGTCTCGACACCGTCTGCCGCTGCGGCAACGTCGGCTGCCTGGAGGCCGTCGCGGGCGGCGCCGCCATGGCCGCCCGCCTGCGCGCCGACGGAGTGGAGGCGGCCGACAGCCGTGACGTGATCCGCCTGGCCCGCAGCGGCAACACCCGGGCCGTCCAGCTCATCCGCCAGGCCGGGCGCGAGCTCGGCGACGTCCTGGCCTCGATCGTGAATTTCTTCAACCCCTCGACGATCGTGATCGGCGGTGACATCGCGGAGGGCGGGGAGCAGGTTCTCGCCGGGCTCCGGGAGGTCATCTACAGCCGGTCGCTTCCCCTGGCCACCCAACACCTGAGCATCACCGCCAGCGAACTGGGCGATCGCGCGGGCGTGATCGGCGCCGCCGTCATGGTCATCGATCACGTCCTGTCCCCCGACACCGTCGATCAGGCCGTCACCCGGGCATAGGCCGCCCCCCTTGGGCCACACCTCCCGGAGCCCCGCCGCACCGCGACAGGAAGGACTCCCTTCATGGACCACCCGTCCTTCCGCGCCGAGGGGATCAGCACGCCCCGGCTGACGCTCGAACCCCTCCGGGTCGAGCACGCCGAAGAGATGGCCGCGGCTCTGGCCGACCCGGCCCTGCACACCTTCATCGGCGGTTCCCCCGCCACCGCCGCGCAGCTCCGTGACCGCTACACCCGCGTGCTCGCCGGGCCTCCGTCCGGCAGCGCGGAGGCCTGGCTCAACTGGGTCATCCGCCTGGAGGACGCCCTGGTCGGCTACGTCCAGGCGACCGTCACCCCGGAGCGGGCGACGGTCGCCTGGGTGGTCGGCACACCCTGGCAGGGCGGAGGCGTCGCGACCGAGGCCGCGCGCGCCGTGGTCGCCTGGCTCGGAGAGCGGGGCGCAACCCCGGTCGCCGCCACGATCCACCCCGGCCACACCGCCTCCGCCGCCGTGGCCCGGCGCCTCGGACTCGCACCGACCGCCGAACGGGTGGACGGCGAGGTGCTCTGGCTCCTTCCGGAGGACCGCTGCGTTCCGGGGACCACTCCGACGACCCCGTCTGACGACTCCTAAACAACCCCACCAATAAAAAGACGTTTATATCTAGATTTACTCTATGTGGCAATATGGGCGTTTTTCAGAAATTGGGGGCGGTATAGAGGGCCTGACGGACGAGAAGAGAAGGAAGGGAAGCAATGATCACGCAGGAGCAGATACCACTGGTGATCAACCATCCGCTCTACGCGACCGACGGCGACAAGATAGGGGACGTCAAGCACGTCTTCCTCGACGATGCCACCGGACAGCCCGAGTGGCTGTGCGTGAAGACGGGCCTGTTCGGTCTCAACGAAACCTTCGTCCCGATCCGGGATGCCAGTCTGGTCCAGGACCACGTGGAGGTCCCCTACGACAAGGCGACCATCAAGGACGCACCCAACGTCGACGTGGACTCCCGCGGCCACCTGTCGGCGGAGGAGGAGAGGGAACTCTACCGCTACTACAACATCGACTGGGAGTCGTCCTGGCAGCAGGCCAACCAGCCGGGCGAGACCGGCTGGGCACACGCCGGAGGACTACAGGAACGTGAGCGGCTGGGCCGTTCCACCGACGACGCGATGACCCGCTCGGAGGAGCAGCTGCACGTCGGCAGCGAGTCCCACCCCACCGGCAAGGCCCGGCTCCGCAAGTACATCGTCACCGAGGAGCAGCAGATCACCGTCCCCACAAGCCACGAGCGGGCGCGCATCGAGCGCGAGCCCGTCACCGCCGCCAACGTGGACGAGGCGCTGAGCGGGCCGGAACTCAGCGAAGACGAGCACGAGATCACCCTGTACGAGGAGCGGCCCGTCGTCGCCAAGGAGACCGTCCCGGTCGAGCGCGTCCGGCTGACCAAGGAGCAGATCGCCGACGAGGAGGCGATTTCGGAGCAGGTCCGCAAGGAGCGGATCGAGGCCGAGGGCGATATCGACGAGACCGATCGCGGCCGTGGTTCCGGCCGCGGCAGCCTCTGACCGCCCCTTCCGCCGGAACCCGCCCCCGCCGGTTCGCCGCCCCGGCCCCTCCCGGTGCCGGGGCGGTGCGCCGTACCGCCCCGCTCAGGTCCCCACCCAGGTCCCGGTCGAGGAGCACCTGGAGGGCGACCGCGCCCACGAGCCTCCCGTCGTCGACCATCGCGACCGCCGTACCCGGCGCAGAAGAGCCCGGCGCGGGAGGAGCTCAGTCCTTTCCGCGCCCGGTGATCGCGTCCCTCATCCGGTCGACCAGGCCGGCGAGCGGGCCCATCACCATGTTGCCCGGAGGGGTGTCGGGGGCCATCGGGTGCGGCCGGGTGGGTGCGATCTTCTTGATCGCCTGGATCTTGTGGCCCAGTTCGGCCAGCTTGCTCTCGTCGGCGTGCTCACGCAGCGTGGGGAAGAGTACGTTCTCCTCCTCCTGCACGTGGGCCCGGACCTCGGTCATCAGCCGGTTCAGCAGGATCCCGTGGCGGGCCTCGGACACGTCGGTCCGCTCCAGCTCCTTCATCGTCTCCTCGGCCTCGGCGTGCTCGGCCAGCTCCCGGTCGGCCAGCGCGTCACCGCCCGGGATGAGGTCGCGGACGGCCGGGTACAGGTAGGCCTCCTCGGCGACCGCGTGGCGCACCAGCTCCGTGATGACCTTCTCGGTCAGCTCCCGGCGCCGCTCGGTGTCCCCCGCGCCCAACGCCTCCAGCTCGGTGAACATCTCCTCGACCTCACGGTGGTCGTGCATCAGCACGCCGACGACATCGGTCTCCCGAGTCATGCTCATCAGCGGTTTTCCTCTCTCCATGAGCGGGCCGGCCCCGCGGACCGGCCCGGCGGCCCGGTGGTGACGGCCCGCGCCGTCCACGACGAGCGCCAGGAACGGGGCCATCACCTCCGACAACATCGCAAATCCGCTGATGCCGACAGCACGGACACGACTCCGCGCAGCAAGCCTTTTCCCCCCGATTCCCATCGGGTGACCTTCGGCCGCTCCCCCGCCGGGCTCACACCCCGGTCGGTTCCTCGTAACCCTCGTCCTGCCCGTACACCCGCTCGTCCGGGTCGTCCTCCGGCTGGCCGGCCGGGTCCGTCGCGGAGGGGGTGAACTCCCCGGCGAAATCCGGCTCGCCGTACTCCTCCGGCCCGTCCCTGCGGTCCGCGAGCGGCCTGTCCTCCTCGGGCTGTGACATGCGTCCTTCCTCCTTCTGCCTCGTACCGATGCGGCAAGGTGTGCCCACGGAGAGGACCTGTATGTCGGGCGGCGGCGTCCTCCCGCCGATCAGAACCGGCTAAGAACCGGTTCCCCCGAACATCCAGCCGCTGACCGCCATCGCCTACTACGGCGGGCGGAAGCTGCTCCGCCCCCGCCCCGGCGAGCGTCCGGGGAGCGTTCCGGGTCGTCCGACGGCGATCTCCACCAATCCATCCGGCCGACATATTGAAACAAGTTCTAGATAGGTTCTAGGCTGCGGTACGGGAGGCCTGAAATGATCCTGGACCGTTTCCGCATCCCCGGCCGCGCGGCCGTGGTCACCGGCGCGGGCCGCGGCATCGGAGCCGCGACCGCGGTGGCCCTGGCGCAGGCGGGGGCGGACGTGGCGATCTGCGCCCGGACCGAAGACCAGCTGCATGCGGTGGCCGAGCAGGTGGAAGCCGCGGGCCGGCGGGCCCTGGTGGTCCCCGCCGACCTGAGCGGGCCCGGCGCCGCCGAGGACCTCGCACGGCGGGCCGCCGAGGCGTTCGGCCGGCTGGACGTGGTCGTCAACAACGTCGGCGGCGCGCTCCCCCGGGCCTTCCTGGACACCGGGCGCAAACATTTAGAGAACGCGTTCCAGTTCAATGTCGGGATAGCGCACGACCTGACGCGGGCGGCGGTGCCGTACCTGATCGGGACCGGCGGCGGGACCGTGGTGAACATCTCGTCGGTGATGGGGCGCGTGGCCGGGCGGGGTTACCTGGCCTATGGCACGGCCAAGGCGGCGCTGGCGCACTACACGCGGCTGGCGGCGCTCGACCTGGCGCCGCGGATCCGCGTCAACGCGCTCGCCGTCGGGTCGGTCGCCACCTCCGCGCTGGACATCGTCATGACCGACGACGACCTGCGCACCCGGATGGAGCAGGCCACCCCGCTGAAGCGGATCGGGGACCCGGAGGAGGTCGCCGCGGCCGTGCTGTTCCTGGCCTCCCCCGCCGGGGGGTACGTGACCGGCACGGTGCTCGACGTGGACGGCGGCCTCGACCGGCCCAACCTCGACCTCGGCCTGCCCGACCTGTAGCGCAGGCACCGCCCGACCGTAGGAGAGACGATGGTGTACAGAGTGGTGCAGTGGAGCACCGGGAACGTCGGGCGCAACACGCTGGCGGGCATCCACGCCCGGCCCGACCTAGAGCTCGCCGGAGTCTACGTGTCGAACCCGGCCAAGGTCGGCCGCGACGCCGGCGAGCTGGCCGGGCTGGGCCCGATCGGGGTGGCCGCCACCGGCGACGCCGAGGCGCTGCTGGCCCTGCGGCCCGACTGCGTCGTCTACACCGCGATGGCCGACGACCGCGTCTTCGAGGCCCTGGACGACCTGGCCCGGATCCTGCGCTCGGGCGCGAACGTCGTGGCCAGCGGCCCGGTCTTCCTGCAGTTCCCCGACGGCTCGATGGACGGCCCGATCCGAGAGGCGGCGCGGGAGGGCTCGGCCTCGATCTGGGTGAACGGCATCGACCCCGGTTACGCCAACGACTGGCTGCCGCTCTCACTGACTTCGATCAGCGAGCGCATCGACGAGGTGCGCTGCATGGAGGTGCTCAACTACGCGACCTACGACCAGCCCATGGTGCTGTTCGACATCATGGGCTTCGGCCGGCCCCTGGAGGAGGTGCCGTTCCTGCTCCGGCCGGGTGTACTCACCCTGGCCTGGGGCAGCGTGGTCCGTCAGCTGGCGGCCGGGCTGGACGTCGAGCTCGACAGCGTCGAGGAGTGGCACACCCGCCTGCCCGCACCGGAGACGTTCGAGGTGGCGTCCGGGACGATCGAGAAGGGCACGGCCGCCGCGCTGCGCTTCGAGGTCCGGGGGGTACGGCACGGCAGGCCGGTGATCGTATTGGAGCACGTGACCCGGCTCCGCGACGACCTGGGCCCGGACTGGCCGCAGCCCGCGGGCAGGGGCTGCTACCGCGTCGTGGTGTCCGGAGAGCCGGACTACACGCTGGACCTGCAGCTGCTGGGCAGCGACGGCGACCACAACACGGCGGGGCTGAAGGCGACCGCGATGCGACTGGTCAACGCCGTCCCCGCGGTGGTCGAGGCGCCGCCGGGCCTGCTCACCGCCCTGGACCTGCCCCTGGTCACCGGCCGCGGCCTGCTCCGCTGAGGCGCGTCCGGTCCGGAGGGGCCGGGCACGGCCGACAGGACTTTCTCCGATCAGCGGGACTTTCTCCGGCGATCCACAGATCTCCCCAGAGAACCATACGGATCTCCACGGGATCTGCACGAGGGCCCGTTACGCTCCCCTCCCGTGATGAAGTCTCGATGGGTGGGCGCGCTGGTCTGGCTCGTGCTGTCGCCGTTCGCCGTGTGGGCGGTGCTGCGGGTCGGCGGCTGGACCCCCGTGTGGCAGTGGATCGCGCTGGTGGCGTTCACGCCCTACGCCGCGGCGGCCTCGCCGATCCCCCTTCTGCTCTCGCTCGGGCTGCGCCGGTGGACCGCGGCGGCCGTCGCCTTGGTCACGAGCGTGTCGCTGGTGGCGGTCGTACTCCCCCGGCACTTCGAGGACGGCCGCACGCTCCCCTCCGCCGACCAGCGGCTGCGGGTGCTGGCCACGAACCTGGCGGTGGGCGCGGCCGATACCGCATCCGTGATGGACCTGGTGCGCGACCTCGACCCCGACGTGCTCGCCGTCCAGGAGCTCACGCCGGAGGCGCGCGACCGCCTGGACGACGCGGGGCTGCGCGAGCTGATGCCGCACGTGGTGGACCGCGCCAAGACCGGGGTGGGCGGCTCGGGACTGTACTCGCGGCACCCCGTCAGCGAGCGGCCGTTGATCGAACTGGGAGCTTTCCGGCAGGCCAGGGGCGTGGTCAGTCACCCGTCCGGGCACGAGATCGAGGTCGTCTCCGTGCATCCGTGCGCGCCGAGCCACGAGCACAAGAGCCCGTGCTGGGCCACGGGCCTCGACGCGCTGCCGGAGGCGGGCGGGCAGCTGCGGGTGCTGGCCGGCGACTTCAACGCCACTCTCGACCACCTCCCGGTCCGTGAGCTGCTGGACAGCGGCTATCGGGACGCCGCGGACGCGACCGGGCAGGGGCTGGTCCCGACCTGGCCGCAACAGGGCTGGGAACCCATCCTCGGGGTGACGATCGACCACGTGCTCGCCGACAGGCGGATGGCGGTGCACGCCTTCAGCGTGCACCCGCTCCCCGGCACCGACCACCGCCCGGTCTTCGCCGAGCTGGGCCTGCCCACGACGGCGACCTGACGGTGGACCCCCGCCCTCAGGGCAGGGCTCCGTTCCCGGGAACGGCGGGACGCTCGAAGGTGGCGGGATCCTCAAGGGCGGCGATGTGCACGACCTTGGTATGGGTCATCTCGTCGAGCAGCTCGGGACCGTAGCCGAACCCCTCCCCGCTCGCGCCGAGGGGCTGCGCCGCGCCGCCCGGGGCGCCGCCGAAGACGGCGTTGACCTTCACCGTCCCGGCCCGCAGCTCGCGCCAGGCCCGCTGGACGTGGGCGAGGGAGGGGGTGAGCACGGTGGCGGCCAGGCCGTACTCCCCGGTGTTGGCCAGCGCGAGCGCCTCGTCGAAGCTCCCGACGACGCGGACCGCCGCCACCGGGCCGAACGTCTCCTCCCGCATCACGGGCATGTCGTCGGTGCAGTCGGCCAGCACCGTCGCCGGGTAGAACGCCCCGGGCCCGTCGGGGATCTCCCCGCCGGTCAGCAGGCGCGCGCCCGCCTCGACCGCCGAGCGGACGTGCTCGTGGACGATGTCGCGCTGGCGGCGGTCGACGAGGGGGCCGAGCGTGGTCGCCTCGTCGAGTCCGGATCCCGTGCGCAGCGCCTGCGCCGCGATCACCAGGGCGGCGGTGAACGGCTCGGCCACCGACCGGTGCACGTAGATCCGCTCGACCGAGACGCAGATCTGCCCGGCGTTGGCGAAGGCCCCGAGCGCGGCCTGCGCGGCCGCCCACTTCGGATCGACGCCCTCGTCCACGATCATCGGGTCCTTGCCGCCGTTCTCGCGCAGCACCCGGCAGCGGGCGGTCGCGGCGATCTCCCGCCCGGCCCGGGTGGAGCCCACGTGGGCCAGCAGGTCGAGGTCCGGGTGGGCGGCGAGCGGCGCGCCCGCGCTCCGGTCTCCGGCGACCATGGTGAGCACGCCGGGCGGCAGGTCCTCGGCGAGCAGCTCGACCAGGCGGGCCCCGGCGTGCGGGGTGCGCTCCGACGGCTTGTGCACCACCGTGTTCCCGGTGACCAGCGCGGCGCCGATCAGCCCGCACGCGATCGCCACCGGGTCGTTCCACGGGGTGATGACGCCGACGACCCCGCGCGGCTCGCGGATCATCAGGTCGGTCGCGTCCCAGCCGCCCTGGAGGGTGCGGCCGCCGTGCAGGGGGCCCAGCTCGGCGTACTGCTCCAGGGTCCCGGCCCCGGCCTCGACGCCGCCCCGCGCGTCCGCCAGCGGCTTGCCCATCTCCCGCGTGACCAGCTGGGCCAGCTCGTCGGCGTGCTCCCTGAGCCGGGCCGCGGCGCGGCGTACCAGTGCCGCGCGCTCGGCCGGGGCCACCCGCGCCCAGCCCGCGGCGGCACCGCGCGCCGACCGCACGGCCGCCTCGACGTCCTCCGCGCAGCCGCGCGGGCACTCGCCCACCCGCTCCCCGGTCGCGGGGTCGTCCACGACGATCGTGTCCGTGCTCGCGCTCGCCCGCCACTCGCCGTCCGCGAAGAGCCAGAGTGTCCTCATCCGCGCCCACGCCTCCCCTACCCGTGCGGACCGCTCCCGGCGGCCGTCTCGTACGCCTGGGCCCCGGCCCGTTCCCGCCGCCGGACAGCCGCTCAGCCAGTGCCCATGATCGAGGAGGGGGAAACGTCACATCAGGGCATCCGTCATCTACCTCTCATTCCAGTCATTCCGGCCGGGCGCTCCGGAGGCAGGTCTGTCACCCCGGCCGGGCGGATCCCTACTCCGCGGGGGCGGACTCGGCGAGGGTGCGCTGGGCCACGGCGAAGGCGGCGTTGGCGGCGGGCACCCCGCAGTAGATCGCGGTCTGCAGCAGGACCTCCTTGATCTCGTCGGGGGTCAGGCCGTTGCGCAGTGCCGCGCGGACGTGCATGGCCAGCTCCTCCAGGCGCCCCCCGGCGACCAGCGCGGTCAGCGTGACGCAGCTGCGGGTGCGCCGGTCCAGGCCGGGGCGGTTCCAGATCTCGTCCCAGGCGTAGCGGGTGATGAGGTCCTGGAAGTCCGCGGTGAAGGCGGTGGTGTTCGCCACGGCGCGGTCGACGTGGGCGTCGCCGAGCACCTCGCGGCGGGTCCGCATGCCCGCCGCCCGGCGCGCGTCCTCCCGGCCACCCCCATCCTCCCGGTCGTCCCCATCCTCCCGGTCGTCCCCGTCACCGCCGTTCGCGTCTTTCCCGCCCAGGTGCCGGACCATCGCGGAGGTGACCGCCTCGACCCGCTCGACGTTGGCCAGGTGCGCCGCCCCGGGCACCACGGCCAGCAGGGCGCCGGGGATGCCGCGCGCCAGCGCGAGGGAGTGCTCGACGGGCGTGGCCGGGTCCTCGGCCCCGGCGACGATCAGGGTGGGCGCGCTGATCTCCGCCAGCCGGGCGGTGAGGTCGTACCCCGCGACGGCCTCGCAGCAGGCCGCGTAGGACTCCGGGTCCACGCCGTGCACCATGCTCAGGACCCAGTGCAGCAGAACGGGGTCGCTCTCCGAGATGCGGGCGACGAACCAGCGGCCGAGCAGGGACTCCATGAGGGGCCGCAGGCCGTCGCGCCGTACGGCCGCCGCCCGCTCCAGCCACGGGCCGGGCTCGCCGAAGCGGGCGGAGCTGCAGCACATCACCAGGTGCGTCACCCGGTCGGGGACGTTCGCGGCGACGGTGGCCGCGAGCGCGCCGCCGAGGGAGATCCCGCCGATCGCGAACCTCTCCCCGCCCGCCAGATCCAGCACGGCCTCCGCCAGCGCGTCGAAGGTGAAGCCCGTGGCGGGCGCCGAGCCGCCGTGGCCGGGCAGGTCGTAGCGGAGCACCCGCCAGGCGGCGGTCAGTGCCTCCAGCTGCGGCTCCCAGACCGCCATGCCGGTGCCCAGCGAGGGGCCGAGCATCAGCAGCGGGGCGTCCGCGGGCCCGTCGATCCGGTGGTGCAGTCTCATGCCCGGGGCTCCCGCAGGTTCACGATCATCCTCTTCTCTTCCGATCACTCACGATTTCCCGCGTCCGCTCGCGGTCCCCGTGCCCCCGCCGTTCCCCGCGTCCGCTCACGGCGCTTTCCCGTCCGCCCCGCCGCCGACCGACCGGTAGCCGGTCAGGACGCGGTCGATGAGGGCTCCGCAGGCTCCCAGATAGCCCTGCGGGTCGAACAGCTCCTCCGGGACCCGGCCCGCCAGCGTCTCCGGCAGCGGCTCCGGCCGTCCGGACGCCCGGTCCAGAACGTCCCGGCCCAGGTGGGCGGCGAGGCGCTCGGAGACCAGCCGCCCGCCGGTCAGATCCGCGTTGGCGCGCATCCGCTCGGGGAAGACCTGGAGCCCGGCGACCAGCTCCGCGGCGGTCTCGGCGGCCCCGCCGGTCAGCCGGAGGCATTCGCGCAGCGGCTGCCACTCCGCCTGCCAGGCGCCCACGGCCCGCTCGTGCTCGGCGAGCGGCGCGCAAGCCAGCACCTGGGCGTAGGCGGGGACCTGGAGGGCGGCCGAGCGGACGAGCACCGACAGCGCCGGATTGCGCTTGTGCGGCATCGCCGAGGACCGGCCTCCGGAGGACTCGGCGACCTCGCCGACCTCCGTCTGCGCGAGCAGGATCACATCGGTGGCGATCTTCCCGAGTGCGCCCGCCGCCCCCGCCAGGGCCGTGCCCAGCTCGGCGATCACCGACCGCTCCGCGTGCCAGGGCACCCCCGGAGCGTCCAGCCCCAGTTCCTCGGCGAACAGGCCGGCGAGCCCCAGCACCCTGGCCGGGTCCCCGAGCTCCCCGAGCTCCCCGAGATCTGAGAGCTCGGCGGAGCTCTCAGGACCGGGCGGGACGCCGGGAGTCGGGAGGCCGAACGCCGCCAGGGTGCCCGCCGCCCCGCCGAGCTGGGCGGGCAGGCGGAGGCTCCGCAGCCGGTCGCGGGCCTGGAGCAGGCCCGCCAGCCAGGTCGCGGCCTTCAGCCCGAAGGTGGTGGGCACGGCGTGCTGCCCGAGCGTGCGGGCGGCCATCAGGGTGTCGCGGTGGGTCTCGGCCAGCCCGGCGAGCCCGGCCGCCGTCCGGTCGAGGCCGTCCAGGACGGTCCCGACGGCCCGGCGCGCGACGAGCATGGCCGCGGTGTCGAGGATGTCCTGGCTGGTGGCCCCCTGGTGGACGTGGCGCGCCGCCCGGGGGTCGACGGCGCGTACCGCCCGCCTCAGCTCGGCCACCAGCGGCACGACCGGGTTGGCCGCCTGACGGGCGACCCTGGCCAGGTGGGCCGGGTCGACGGTCGTGGTGGCCGCCACCTGGCCGATCACCCGGGCGGCCCGGGCGGGAACCGTACCGGCCCGGGCCTGCGCGCGGGCCAGGGCGGCCTCGGCCTCCAGCATCGCGCGCAGCCAGGCCCGGTCCGAGGTGGCCGCCTCCGCCGCGGTGCCCGCCCGCACGGGCGAGAGCAGCCCGCTGTCGGCCTCCACCGCTCCACCTCCATCCGCGCCGCTCCGCCCGTCCCGCCGGACAGGGCCGTCCGGGCCGTCTCCGCCGCCCGGGCCGTACGGGCCGCCCGGGCCGTACGGGCTGTCAGTAGTCAAGGAAGACCGTCTCCCCCTCCCCCTGGAGGCGGACGTCGAACCGGTAGACGTCGCCGTCCCGCCGGGCCAGCAGCGTCGCCCGGCGCTCGGGCTCCAGGCCGTCCAGCAGCGGGTCGGGCACGTCCTCCAGGTAGACCCGGGTCAGCACCGCGCGCAGCACGCCGCGCGCGAAGACCAGCAGCGAGCCGTACGGCCCGGCCGGCCGTGCCGTACGGAACCGGTAGGTCCCGTCCGGCGCGGTGGCGCAGCGCCCGAACCCGCAGGCGCCCTCCCCCTCGCGGGTGAGGACGCCGCGTGTCCCGGTCTCGCCCAGCCAGAGCTCCAGCAGCGCGTCCGGCACCGGCTCTCCCGCCCCGTCGAGCACCCGGCCGGTGATCGTGATCGCCCCCGGGTGGCCCTCGGGGGCCATCTCCCAGTCCCCGGCGTACGGCAGGCCGTGGGCGAAGAACGGTCCCACGGTCTGCGAGGGGGTGATCATTCGTCCTCCATGGGAGTGCGGCCGAGAACGACGTCGAACCGGTATCCCAGTGCCCACTCCGGCTCGGTGGTGTCCATGTCGAAGGCGGCGACCAGCCGCTCGCGGGCAGCGGGATCCCGGACGGACTGCATGATCGGGTCGAAGGGGAACAGCGGGTCGCCGGGGAAGTACATCTGGGTGACCAGGCGCTGGGTGAACGCGGTGCCGAAGACGGAGAAGTGGATGTGCGCCGGGCGCCAGGCGTTGTGGTGGTTGCGCCAGGGGTAGGCGCCGGGCTTGATCGTGACGAACCGGTAGCGGCCCTCGTCGTCGGTCAGGCACCGCCCCGCGCCGGTGAAGTTGGGGTCCAGCGGCGCCGGGTGCCGGTCGAGCTCGTGGGCGTAACGGCCGGCCGCGTTGGCCTGCCAGACCTCCACCAGCGTGTTCCTGATCGGGCGTCCCGCCTCGTCCAGGACCCGCCCGGTGACGACGATGCGCTCGCCGATCGGCTCGCCGGCGTGCTGCCGGGTCAGGTCGGCGTCCGGCGCGCCGACCTCCTCGTGCCCGAAGACCGGGCCGGTCAGCTCGATCGTGTCCGGGTCGGCCTTGAAGGGGACCGGCGGCCGGGACGGCGCCCGCAGGATCGTGCTCCGGTAGCCGGAGCTCAGGTTCGGGGGGTGGATCATGAGACTCCTTCCAGGACGAGGGCGAGTCCCTGGCCGACGCCGACGCACAGGGTGGTCACGCCGAGGCCGCCGCCGCGGCGGGCGAGCTGGTGGGCGAGGGTCCCGGCCAGACGGGCCCCGGAGCAGCCGAGCGGGTGGCCGATCGCGATCGCCCCGCCCTGCGGGTTGACGGTCTCGGGGTCGAGGCCGGGCCACTTCGCCAGGCAGGACAGGACCTGCGCGGCGAACGCCTCGTTCAACTCGACGACGTCCAGGTCGCCGAGGGCGAGCCCGGCCCGGTCCAGGGCCTTGGCGACCGCGGGCACGGGGCCGATGCCGAAGGAGGCCGGGTCCACGCCCGCCACTCCGGTGGAGACCACCCTGGCCAGCGGGCGCAGGCCGTGCTCGGCCAGGCCCCGGGCGTCGGTGATCAGCAGGGCGGCGGCGCCGTCGTTGAGCGGGGAGGAGTTGCCCGCGGTGATCGTTCCCTCAGCCGGGGCGCCCCCTGTCACGGCGCCCTCGGCCCCGGTGATCGCGTCCCCGAGCCGGGCGAGCGCGCCGGGGAAGGCGGGCTTCAGCGTGGCCAGGGCCTCGGGGGAGGTGTCCGGGCGGATCGTCTCGTCGCGCTCCAGCCCTCCGGAGGGGATCACCTCGGCGTCGAACAGGCCCTCGTCCCACGCCCGCGCCGCCCGCCGGTGGCTCCGTACGGCCCACTCGTCCTGGGCCTCGCGGCCGACGCCGTACCGGGCGGCCAGCAGCTCGGTCGCCTCGCCCAGCGAGATCGTCCACTCCCCCGGCATGCGCGGGTTGACCATGCGCCAGCCGAGCGTGGTCGAGTAGAGCTGCTCGTGGCCGCGCGGGTAGCCGCGTTCGGGCTTGGGCAGCACCCAGGGGGCGCGGCTCATGGACTCCACGCCGCCCGCGACCACGACGGAGGCGTCCCCGGCCGCGACCGCGCGGGCGGCCTGGACCACCGCCTCCAGGCCCGAGGCGCACAGCCGGTTGACGGTCGCGCCGGGTACCGAGACCGGGAGCCCGGCCAGCAGCGCCGCCATCCGGCCGACGTTGCGGTTGTCCTCGCCCGCGCCGTTGGCCGCGCCGAAGACCACGTCGCCGATCCGCGCGGGGTCCAGGCCGGGGGCCCGCTTCAGCAGCGCGCCGATCACCTCGGCGGCCAGGTCGTCGGGGCGGGTGCCGGCCAGCGCCCCGCCGTACCGGCCGATCGGGGTGCGGACCGCGTCGGCGATGTAGACGTCTGTCGTGGGAGCACCTGTCATGGCGACACCTCGTACGGCATGCCGACGTAGTTCTCCGCCAGCGTGGTGGCGGCTGCGTCGGAGGAGGTCACGTAGTCCAGGTAGGAGGTCTGCAGGCGGCGCCCGTAGGCGTCGTCGGAGTCGAAGGTGTGCAGCAGCGTGGTCATCCACCAGGAGAAGTGCTGCGCCCGCCAGACCCGCTTCAGGCAGATGTCCGAGTAGTCGTCGAGCAGCGCGGCGGAGCCGTCGGCGTAGAAGCGGGTCAGCGCCTCGGTCAGCACCCGGACGTCGGCGACCGCCAGGTTGAGCCCCTTGGCCCCGGTCGGCGGAACGATGTGCGCGGCGTCTCCGGCGAGGAAGAGCCGCCCGTGGCGCATGGGCTCGGCGACGAAGCTGCGCAGGGGCGTGATCCCCTTCTCGATGATCTCCCCGGTGGCCAGGGTGAAGCCGGGCACGGTCTCCAGGCGGGCCTTCAGCTCCGCCCAGATCCGCTCGTCCGGCCACTCGTCCAGGTCCTGCCCGGCGGGCACCTGCAGGTAGAAGCGGCTGATCTCCGGCGAGCGCATGCTGTGCAGGGCGAAGCCACGCCCGGTCCGGGCGTAGATCAGCTCCTCTGCGGACGGCGCCACCCGGGCCAGGATGCCCAGCCAGGCGAAGGGATACTCCCGCTCGTAGACGGTGATCACGCCTTCGGGCACCGACGGCCGGGACACGCCGTGGAAGCCGTCGCACCCGGCGATGAAGTCGCAGTCGAGGCGCTCCCCGCCGAAGGTGACGTACGGTGCGTCCTCCAGCGAGTGCACGGCCACGTCGTCCACCTCGAAGCGGATGTCGCCGCCCGCGGCGAGCCGGGCCGCGATCAGGTCCCTGACCACCTCCTGCTGGCCGTAGACCGTGATGGCCCGCCCGGGGACCAGCTTCTCGAAGGCGACGCGGTGACCCGCCCCGCCGTAGCGCAGCTCGATGCCGTCGTGCACCAGCCCCTCGCGGAGCAGCCGCTCGCCCACGCCCGACTCGACGAGGGTGTCCACCGTGCCCTGCTCCAGCACCCCGGCCCGCACCCGCCGCTCCACGTAGTCGCGGCTGCGGCGCTCCAGGACCACCGAGGAGATGCCGCGCAGGTGGAGGAGATGGGAGAGCAGAAGCCCGGCGGGGCCGGCTCCGATAATCCCGACCTGTGTTCGCATGGAGGAGAGCATCCAGCGCCACGCCGGGAAAACCGAGACTAAACTTCCACTCAGTGGAAGACCGGGGCATGATTCTCACCGGATCCACCGGTGGGACCGGGACGGAGAGAGACGATCATGGCGGGTGGGGCGCGCGAGCCGGGGCGCTCGGTCACATCCAAGGTGCTGGCGGTCCTGGGCGCGTTCGACAGCGCCCACCCGCAGCTCAGCCTCTCCGACATCGCCCGCAGGAGCGGGCTCCCGCTGTCCACCGTCCACCGGCTGGTCGGCCAGCTGGAGGAGTGGCAGGCGCTGAGCCGTACCTCCGACGGCCGCCTGCGCGTCGGCATGCGGCTGTGGGAGCTCGGCCAGCTCGCCCCCGCCCGGCTCCAGGACCTCGCCCACCCCTGGCTGCAGGAGCTGTTCGTCACGACCGGGGAGAACGTGCACCTCGCCGTCCGCGACGGCATGGAGGTGCTGTACGTGGACAAGGTGCACGGCAGGCGGGCCGTGCCGATCGTCTCCCGCACCGGCGGGCGCCTGCCCATGCACCCCACCGGCGTCGGCAAGGCGCTGCTGGCGCACGAGCCCGAGTGGTTCGTCAGCTCCTACCTGGCGCGGCGGCTGGAGCGGCCGACCCCGCACACCGTCACCGAGCCCGGCAGGCTCTCCCGCGAGCTGGCCGCCGTACGCGCCCAGGGATACGCGCTCACCTTCGAGGAGATGACCCTGGGCTCGTGCTCGGCCGCGGCTCCGGTCCTCGTCGGGGGCCGGGCGGTCGCCGCCGTCGGCCTCGTGGTGTCCTCCCGGCGGGCGCGCGAGCTCAAGCGCCTGGTGGAGCCGTTGCTGGCCGCGGCGGACCGGATCGCGCACGACTACGCCCGGGCGCACGCGGCCTGAGCCGCGGACCGAGGCACCCAGGCACCCAGGCACCGAGGCACCCAGGCGGGGACGGACGCGCGGCTCGCCGCAGACCCGGGGCGAGACTTCGGCGGACGTCGCGCGGCCCGCGGGATCGGCGCGCCGCCTCTACAGCAGGGGCCACAGCGTCCAGTAGAAGACGACCGCGAGCAGGAGCGCCACGACGGCGACGGCGCCCGCCTTTACCAGGGTGGGCCGCGGCATCAGCAGCCCGCCGCCGCCGAAGGCGAGACAGAGGATCCACAGTGGCGCGAGCTTCAGCAGGGCCGTCTCGCTGAGATCGCCGAAGGCGCCCCCGTAGATCACCGCGACCTGCGCCGCGCCGAACACGAGACTCGCGATGCAGAGGCTGCGCACCGTTCTGTGCCGCTGGGAGGGGTCGGCCGCGCCAGGTCGCCCGGCGTCCGGGGAGGACCCGGGGAAGGTGGAGGCGTTCGGCGGTCCGGCGCCCGGCGATCCCGGGACGGTGAAAGCACCCGGCGGTCCATGGGCGGTGAAGGCACCCTGCGGCCCGGCGACCGGGGCGGGCGGGGCGGTGAAGGCACCCGGCGATCCCGGGGCGGTGAAGACGGCAGGCGCCCCGGGCGCCGTCCATCCCGCCGGCCGCGGCCCGTTCCCTCCGCTCGGGACGGCGACGGCGCCGCCCCCGGTCAGGGCGGCGAGCACCCGGGCCGCGTCGGGCCGGGCGGCGGGGTCCTTGGCCAGGCACGCGACCAGCAGCGGCAGCAGGCCCTCCGGGACCCCGGACAGGTCCGGTCTGCCGTTCAGCACGGCGCCCATCACCGCCATCGGGTGCTGTCCGGCGAACGCCGGACGACCGGTCGCGGCGTAGACCATGGTGGCGGCCCAGGCGAAGATGTCGGAGGCCGGGGAGGCGGACAGGCCGGAGAGCTGCTCGGGCGCCATGTAGCCGGGACTGCCCACCAGCGCCGAGCGGGTCGTGTCGGCCTCGAGTGCGCGCGCGATGCCGAAGTCGATGACCACCGGACCCTCCGGCCCCATGATCACATTGGCCGGTTTGAAGTCGCGGTGCACGATCCCGGTCCGGTGGATGGCGGACAGCGCGGTCGCGGTGGCGATGGCCAGGCGTTCCAGCCCGCCTCCGGCGCGCGGCCCCTCGGCGGTGACCAGCCGCTGCAGCGACGGGCCTGGGACGTACTCGCTGACGAGGTAGAGCCGCCCGTCGCTGACGCCCGCCGCCAGCACCTGGGCGGTGCAGAACGCCGCCACCCGGCGGGCCAGGTCGGCCTCCCGCTCGAACCTCTCTCGGACGGCGTCCTGGGCGGCCAGCCGGGCGTGCAGGACCTTGACGGCCACCTGCCGCCCCGAGGGATCGTGACCGAGGTAGACCGTGCCCTGGCCGCCCTCTCCGAGGATTCCGGCCAGCCGGTAGGCGCCGACCTGCCGCGGATCCCGCGCCTCCAGCCGACCGAGCTCGGACACCGCCCGCCCCTTTCCCGTTCACCGTTCGCCATCGGGGGCCGGTGCCGATGATGGCATGCGATGAGCATGGAGGGTACCGATCGCGGCACCCCGGCGGGCGCACCGGGACGCCGCGATCGTCACGGCGCCGTCACCCGGCCGGGCCGGACCGGCCGCGGACCGGGCACGTCGGGAGGGGGACGTCGGAAGGGGGACGTCGGGAGGGGGACGTCACGGGCCGGACGTCCTCCCCCATGACGGGTTCAGAACTGCAGGGACGTCAGGGAGGTGAACTCCTCGATGCCCAGCGGGCCGAGCTCGCGGCCGTAGCCGCTCTGCCCGAAGCCGCCGAAGGGGGCCGTCGGGTTGAACACGCCGCCGTTGACGGCGACCTGGCCGGTGCGCATCCGCCGCGCGAAGGCGGACGCGCGGTCGAGGTCGCTCGCCCACACCGCCCCGGACAGGCCGTACGGCGTGCCGTTGGCGATCGCGAGCGCCTCCTCGTCGCCGCCGTCGTAGGGCACCACGGTCAGGACCGGCCCGAAGACCTCCTCCTGCTCGATGCGCGTGCCCGCCTCGGCCACCAGCACGGTGGGCCGGACGAAGAAGCCGGTCGGTGCGGTCTCTGGCTGCTCCGGGCCGCCCGCGACGAGCCGGGCGCCGTCGTCGAGCGCCTCGCGGATGTAGGCGCGGACGCGTTCCTGCTGCGCCCTGCTCACCAGCGGTCCCTGCTGGGTGGCCGGGTCCATCGGGTCGCCGACGGTCGCGAACTGGGCGAAGAGCGTGAGCAGCTCCTCGGCCTCGGCGAGCCGGTCCCGGGGCACCAGCAGCCGGGTGGTGGCGCTGCACGTCTGCCCGCTGTTGATCAGGCAGCCGGTCAGCGAGCCGGCGACGGCGTTGCCGAACTCCTCGGCCGACAGGTCGTCGAGGAGCACGCTGGCGGACTTCCCGCCGAGCTCCAGCGAGGTGCGCTTGG
Organism: Planobispora rosea; assembly: GCF_014648175.1. GTDB lineage: Bacteria > Actinomycetota > Actinomycetes > Streptosporangiales > Streptosporangiaceae > Planobispora > Planobispora rosea. The sequence continues at coordinate 68,882 of NZ_BMQP01000009.1, read as the reverse complement.
GCGCGCGGGAGGCCAGCTCGGCGACCCGGCGCCCGGCGCGGGTGGAGCCGGTGAACGACACCATGTCGACCGCCGGGTGCCCGACGATCGCCTCGCCGACCACCGGGCCGGTCCCGGGGACCAGGTTGAACACGCCGGGCGGCAGGCCCGCCGCGTCGATGATCTCAGCGAGCAGGTAGGCGACGCCGGGCACCAGCTCCGACGGCTTGACCACGACCGGGCACCCGGCGACCAGGGCCGGGGCCACCTTGGCCGCGATCTGGTGCAGCGGGTAGTTCCACGGGGTGATCGCGCCGACCACGCCGACCGGCTGGCGGACCAGCACGGAGTTGCCCGACCGGCGCTCCCACTCGACCTGGCCGGCGACGTCCTCCATCGAGGCGAAGTCGATGACCGGCAGGCCGGCCTGGACCATGACGGCCAGCTGCCAGGGGGCGCCCATCTCCCGGGAGGCCGTCAGGGCGATCTCCTGGGCGCGCTCCTTGAGGCCCGCCGCGATCGCCGAGCACGCCTTGACGCGCTCGTCCAGCGGGGTGGCCGCCCAGCCGGGCAGGGCGCGGGCGGCGGCGCGGGCCGCGCGGTCCACGTCCTCGGGCGTGCCCTCGGGCACGGTACCGATGACCTGCTCGGTGTAGGGGTTGACGACCGGGAGCGTGCCGGCGCCGGTGGAGGGGACCCACGCGCCGTCGACGTAGATGTGCTCGCGCGTGTGGTTCGGTTCGGGGACGGTCACGTCTGGCTCGCTTTCAGGCCGAGGTGGTGTGCTGGGCGATGTGCCCGGCCGTACGGTGGGCCAGGGCCATGCAGGTGAGCATCGGGTTGGCGCCCGAAGGCGTGGGGAAGGCGCTGGTGTCGCCGATCCAGACGCCGGCGACGTCGTGGAGCTCGCCGGTGGGCCTGGCGACGGAGGTCCGCGGGTCGGTGCCCATGCGGGCGGTTCCCATCTGGTGGGCGCTGCCCATGAACAGCCCGCCCGCGCCGATGTGGACGGACTCCAGACGGGACATCCACGCCTCGAAGTCGTCGCCGCGCCTGAAGACCGGCGGGGTGGCGCCGAACCACAGCTCCTCGGCCCCGGCGGCCAGGTGCAGCTCGGCCAGGGCGCGCAGGCCCCGGTAGTAGGCGGCGACGTCGCGCTCGTCGGTGAGCGCGTAGGTGTGCACGGCCTCGCCGTCCGCGTCGATCGTCACCCGTCCCCCGGCGTGCTCGCGCAGGACGAACAGGAAGTCGGCCATCCGGCCGAGCTTGCTCATGGCCTCCTTGGCCTCCCGGCCGTCGCGCCGCGCCAGCTGGAAGGCGAAGACGCCGGTGTAGTAGTGCGAGCCCTCGATCAGCAGGCCGTACCCGTCGCCCATGTCGCGGAACTCGTCCACGATCCCGGCCTGCGGCGGCCCCCACCATGCCCGCTGGTCCTCCGGGTAGACGCCGAAGATCCCCGCGCTGGGGTGCAGGTAGAGGTTGTGGCCGACGGCGGGCCCACCGATGCCGGAGCGCAGCAGCAGGGCCGGGGTCTCCAGCGCGCCGCAGGCCACGACGACGTCGGCGGCGCGCACCGTCACCCGGCGGGTCTCGCCGCTGCCGGGGTCGGTGTAGACGGCCTCGACCCCGGCGGCCCGGCCGCCCTCGGTGAGGACCCGGTCCGCGCGGGTGTGGACGAGGATCCTGGCGCCGTGGTCGAAGGCGTCGCGCAGGTAGGTGGTGAGCGTGCCGCGCTTGCTGCCGCTCGGGTCGCCGAACTGGGTGTAGCCGGCCGCCACCGGGTCGTAGGTCGCCTCGTCGACGTTGCGCACCGCCGTGCGCATCGACCAGCCCAGCGCCTTGGCCCCCTCGGCCATGCGCTGGTGCGGGCCGTTGAAGTCGCTGCACCGGTCGTTGGCGCCCATGCGGGTGAGGACCGCGTCGAGGTGGCGGTCGAACTCCTCGGTGTCGAGGCCGTGCAGCCCGTGCTCGCGGGCCCACTCGCGGCGCACCGCGTCGCTGGGCCGCACGCAGTTGTGCCAGTTGACGGTGGTGCCGCCGCCCAGCGTGTACCCGGCGAGCAGGCCGACGTTGCCGTCGGCGGAGACCGAGAGCCCGCCCCGGTACATCATCTCCTTGCCCTCGACCTCCAGCTGCCGGTAGTCCCGCTCGCTGGTGGCGCCGCCCGCCTCCAGCACGACGACGCTCCTGCCCCGGGTGGCCAGCACCCCGGCGATCGTGCCGCCGCCCGCGCCGGATCCGACGACCACGACGTCCGCCTCGATCACCTCCCCGTCGGCCGGCGTGTGCGGGGTGATGTACGGCTCGTCCGCCGGCGGGGTGATCTGCGGCCCGGGGTAGCCGTACTGCGCCCAGAACGGGTTGCGTCCCTCGGCGTCCGGGATGGAGTGGGCGAGCATGCACGCGCCGCCGCGCAGTGTGGAGACGGCGACCAGCGCCTCGGGCGCGAGCGCCGCGGCGGTGGCGAGCATGCCCTCGCGGGTGGCCCGTCCCTGGTGCTGGAAGCCCAGCATGGCCAGTCCCTCGAGCAGCCGCGCGACGCCCGTCTGGTCCACCTCGGGGAGGGTCTCCAGGTACTGGGCCAGCGCCTCGTCGGCGCCGGTCGCGGAGCCGGGGGTCGCCCAGAAGCCGGTGGGGTCGTCATCGACCTGCAACGCCGGGACGGCGGTGTCCACCAGAGCGCGCAGCACGTCGCGCTGGACGGGAGTGAGAGCAGGCACGGGTCCTCCGTCGAGAGTGGGCGGTACCCGCCCGCCCAGCGCATGTGACGACGGCCACACTAGAACCAGATTCTGTAACGTGCAACACACCCCGAGTAATCATCGCAAAAGCCGCATACCACCCCTTCCCTCTCGCCCGTCTGCACTGTCCGCACTCCCAGGCGCCCTCCTCGGCGCGGAGACGGCGGAGGGCCGGGGTGGTGCCGATCTCGCCCATCCGTGGATGGTGGCATTTCATGATTCCGGGAGGGTTCGGGTGGACCGCGGGGATTGCGCGTACGCCGCCAGGACAGCACAGTGGGCACACCCCCGCTGCGGGAGCGTCCGCGCCCGCCGTACCGCCACGATCACCGGCCGCCGATCACCGGCCGCCGGTGGGCGCAGCGCACCCGGGTGGCGGAGGAAGACCGACGAAGGAGCGGCCTCATGGGCAACGATCCGATGGACCCGGTGGGCTACGCCGACCTGGTGTGGAGCGGGAAGGCCGACGACAGCATCGTGCAGGGCGGCCTGTCCGGGCGCGGGGTCGTCGAGGTCGTGGACGGCGTGGGCTTCCGCGGCGGCTTCGGCAACACGATCGTCGTGCGGGGTGGGGGCGAGGCGGCGCTGTTCGACACCGGCAACCCCTTCGACCCCGCCCGGCTCCACCGGGAGGTGCGGGAGTGGACCGCCGACCCGGTGACCACCGTGGTCTACTCGCACGGGCACATCGACCACGTCTCGGGCGTGGGCCCGTTCGACGACGAGGCGGACGCGGCCGGGCGGCCCCGGCCGGTGGTGGCCGCCCACGAGGCGGTGGCCGCGCGCTTCGACCGCTACCGCATGACCCTCGGCTACAACTCGGTGATCAACCGCAGGCAGTTCCAGCTGGACGGCTTCGTCTGGCCGTCGGAGTACCGCTATCCGGACGTCCACTACCGGGACACCCTGACCGCCGGCCCCTTCGAGCTCTTCCACGGCAAGGGCGAGACCGACGACGCCAGTGTGGGGTTCCTGCCCGAGCAGCGGGTGCTGCTCCCCGGAGACCTGTTCATCTGGGTCAGTCCCAACTGCGGCAACCCGCAGAAGGTGCAGCGCTACCCGCGTGAGTGGGCGGTCGCGCTGCGCCGGATGGCCACGCTCGGCGCCGAGGTCATGCTTCCCAGCCACGGCGCGCCCGTCTTCGGCGCCGACCGGGTCGAACAGGCGCTGACCGAGACCGCCGAGTGGCTGGAGAGCCTGGTGGAGCAGACCCTCGCCATGCTCAACGACGGGGCCAGGCTCGACGCGATCGTCCAGGAGGTACGGCCGCCCGCCCGGCTGGCCGACCGGCCCTACCTGCGGCCGCATTACGACGAGCCGGAGTTCGTCGTGCGCAACATCTGGCGGCTGTACGGCGGGTGGTACGACGGCAACCCCGCCAACCTCAAGCCCGCGCCCGACGCCGCGCTGGCATCGGCGGTGGCCGGGCTCGCGGGCGGCGCGGCCAGGCTCGGCGAGGCGGCGCTGCGCGCCCTGGAGGCGGGCGACCACCGCCTGGCCGGGCACCTGGCCGAGATGGCCGTGCAGGCGGCGCCGGAGGACGCGGACCTGCACCGGGTCAGGGCCGAGGTGTTCGGGGCCAGGGCCGCGGCCGAGACGTCCCTGATGGCCCGGGGCGTGTTCGCCTGGGCGGCCGCCGAGTCCCGCAGGGCGGCGGGCGACGCCGGAGCCTGAGCTCAGGACTGCCGGGCGGCCTCGTGTTCGGCCGCGTCGATGGTCCTGTCGTTCACCACCAGCATGCCGAAGATCCGCACGAGCACCAGCAGCGCCATGACGGCGAAGACCGCGCGGAGCCCGAGGAACTGGGCCAGCAGGCCGCCCGCGGCGGCGCCCAGGGGCATGGTGCCCCAGGCGAGGAGCCGGTAGGCGCTGTTGAGGCGGCCGAGCAGCCGGTCGGGGGTGATTCGCTGCCGCAGCGAGACCGTGATGACGTTCCAGACGGCGATGGAGACGCCCCCGGCGAAGAACGCAGCGCCGACCAGGAGCGGGTCGGCCGTCAGGGCCGGGGCGCCGACGAAGAGCGCGCCGACGAAGACGGTCAGCGCGATCGAACGGGAGCGGCCGAGCAGGCGCTCGATCCGGTCCGCGAGGAGGGAGCCGAGCAGGCTCCCCGCCGCGCTGGCGGTGAGCAGCAGGCCGTACGCCGGTTCGGACAGCCCCATGGCCGAGCCGGGCCCCACCGCGTAGAGCACGAGGACCGCCCAGGTGGCGCTGCCGGCGAAGTTGAACAGGCCCACCATGGCGGCGAGGGTGCGCAGGAGCCGGTTCCGCCACAGGAAGCGCAGACCCTCGGCGATGTCGGCGCGCATGGTGGTGCGCCGCTCCCGCTCGATCCGGAACGAGCCGCGCACGAGGAGCAGCGCCCCCACGGCGGCCGCCCACAGCGCCACGGGGGCGACGAACGCCATCGCCACACCCGCCGCCACCAGGAAGCCGCCCACGGGCGGGCCGACGAACTCGTTGGCGGTCAGCTCGGCGGCGTGCAGCCGCCCGTTGGCGCGTGACAGCCGGTCGCGCGGGACGACCTGCGGCAGGATCGACTGCGCCGAGGTGTCGTAGATCGTCTCGGTGACGCCGACGCAGACCGCGACGGCGTACAGCACCCAGATCGAGCCGGTACCGGTCACGGCGGCCAGCGCGAGCACGGCCAGCAGCACGGCCCGGACGGTGTTGGCGCCCAGCATCGCCCGGCGGCGGTCGAGCCGGTCGGCCAGCGCGCCGGCGGGCAGCGCGAAGAGCAGCCACGGGAGCGTCAGCGCGAAGGTCAGCCCCGCGATCAGGGTGGGAGAGTCCGTGAAGCGGATGGCCACCAGGGGGAGGGCGACCTTGAAGATCCCGTCGGCCAGGTTGGACAGGGCGGAGGAGGCCCACAGCCGCCAGAAGGCGGCTCCCAGCGGGGGCGGACCGGTGCGGGGCTCCCGCCGGTCATCGGCCTGTGTCCGGTCATCGGCTGCCATGAATTGAGAGTTTCACATCGATTGAGAAACATCAATCGATGTGACAGATATGGATCGTCGCCATAACCTGAGCGCATGAGCGACCAGGGTGCCGAGCGGCAGTCTTCGGATGAGCCGCCGTCTTCGGGAGGACGGCGGCTTTCGGAGGGGCAGCAGTCTCCGGAGGGGCAGCAGTCTCCGGAAGAGCGGCGGACGCCGCAGGGCGTCTCCCCCTACCCGCGGCAGCGGCGGGCCGCGACGGTCCAGGAGGCCAAGGCCCTGGCGCATCCGCTGCGCGTGCGCATCCTGCGGCTGTGCGCCCAGCGGGAGATGACGAACAAGCAGCTCGCCGACCGCCTCGGCAGCGATCCGGGCACGGTCTTCTACCACGTGCGCCAGCTGGTCCAGGCGGGCCTGCTGCACCAGGCGCCGGTGCGGACCGGTGAGAGCGGCGCCCTGGAGAAGCCCTACCGGTCCACGGGCCTGTCGTGGTGGCTGAACGACCCGCTGGCCGGCGAGGGACCCGAGGCCTCGTTCGCGCCGATCCAGGCGTTCCAGGAGGAGCTGCGCGAGGCGGGCCCGGACTCCGTACAGGCGTCCAGCCGGTTCATGCTGCACCTGTCGCCCGAGGAGATCGAGGAGCTGAACCTCCGCATCCTCGCGATCCTCGACGAGTACATCGAGACCGACGACCAGCGTCTCGACCGGCCCGCGTACGGTGGCATGATCATCCTGCACCGGCTGGCCGAGTGAGCCCGGCCGGAACGAGAGCGCGGCGCCCGGCGGGGATCCGGCGCCCGGCGAGAATCCCGGAGGAAGGTCCATGAGCTCCATCGACTTCAGCACGCCCCCGACGCTCCCGGCGACCAACGGCTACAGCCACGTCGCCAGCGTCCCCCCGGGCAGCCGGCTGGTCTGGACCTCGGGCCAGGTCCCGATCGCCGCCGACGGCACCGTGGCCCCGGCCGGCGACTGGGAGGCACAGACGCGACAGGTCATGCGGAACGTCGGGGCGGCGCTGGAGGCGGCCGGCGCGACGTGGGACGACGTGTTCAAGCTCACGATCTTCGTCGTCGACACCTCGGCGCTGCCCGTCATCCGGGCCGTGCGCGACGAGTTCGTCAACCTGGAGCGCCCGCCGACCAGCTCGCTCGTCCAGGTGGCGGGCCTGTTCCGGCCGGACGTCCTGATCGAGGTCGAGGCGGTCGCCGCGGTTCCCACGGGCTGAGGTCCCGGCAGGCTGACGGTGGACCTCATGCCATCCGCAGGGCCAGGGCCGGGCACATCTCCACGGCCCGGCGGGCCAGGCGGTGCAGCTGCGGGGGTACGGCGCCGCGGGCGAAGACCGGGTAACCGTGCTCGTCGAGGTGGACGAGGTCCGGGGCGAGCTTCGCGCACAGGCCGTGCCCCTGGCAGCGGGTCCAGTCGACGGTCAGACGGATCTCCGGCTCCGGCTCCCGTTCCGGGACGGGCAGCACGCCCAGAACCGGCCGGCCGCAGCCGCCGTGGAGCAGGTGCTCCTGGACGTCGTCGGGGAACGCCGCCAGCGCCGACAGGACGAATCCGGACGTCCCGTCGGGGTGGGAGCACGCGCCCCTCCCCCTGACCGCGGCCGCCCGGCGGCGCAGGTCGTCCAGGGCGGCGGCCGAGCCCTCGGCGAGGTCCGCCAGGGTACGGGCGACGTCCGGCAGTCCCAGCCGGCAGGGCCCGCACTGCCCGGACGACTGCGCGGCGAGGTAGCGCGCCACCCTGAGCGTCTCGCCCAGCGGGCAGGTCTCACCGTCGAGCGGCAGCACGATCCCGGCGCCGAGCCGCCCGCCCGCCTCCTCGATGCCCTGCCGGGAGACCGGTGCGACGGCCGCCGCGCCGGGGTGGATCCACGCGCCGTGGTACCCGCCGACCAGCACGCCCTCACCCGGCGACGCCCGGCACACGTCCAGTACGGCGGGCAGCGGCGTCCCGGTCGGCACCTCCACCACCGCCGGATCGGCCGCCGAACCGCCCACGGTGAGCAGTACGGTCCCGGGTTCCCGCGCGGTCCCGACGTCGGCGTAGTGCTCGGGGCCCAGGGTGGCGAGCACCGCGAGCTGGGCGAAGGTCTCGGCGTTCGACAGCAGCGTGGGCAGGCCGTCCACCCCGCTGTCGCTGGCCCTGACCTTGCGGCCGGGCGGCGCGCCGCTCCGCCCGTTCACCGCCCTGACCAGAGCGCCGCCCTCACCCGAGATGAACCGTTCGGGGATGGCGGCCACACGGATCCGGTCCCCCGCGCCCCGCTCCTCGACCGCCGCGACCGCCGACGCGTGGCCCATCCCGCCCTCGGCCGCCGCGATCACGACCCGCCGCGCGCCGAGCGCGCCCGCGGCCAGCAGCGCGCCCTCGATGACCAGGTGCGGCGTCCTGGTGAGCAGCATCGTGTCCTTGCCGCTGGCCGGTTCGCCCTCGGCCGCGTTGACCAGGACGGCGCTCTCCGAGCGGTGAACGGCCACCGCCCGCAGCTTGCGGGCGAAGGGGAAGGCCGCGCCGCCCCGGCCCCGCAGGTCCACGGCGTCCGCCAGCTCGGCGAGTTCCTGCATGCCCAGCTTCGGCGCGGTGCCGTGCATGGCGCGATGCGCGGACAGGTCCATCCGGCGGGAGGTGTCCAGCCCGGCCGTGAGTCTGGCCGGTCCCACCCTCCTGACCTGGGGAACCCGGTAAGGGATCATCCATTGCCTCCGATCCGCCGGCGGGCCACCCGGCCCTCCGTACCCGTCTGCTCTTCCGGTCCGGCTCCGCCGCCCGTGCCGGTCCCGCGCCCCCGCGCCCGGCGCGGGACACGGCCGACGATGCTCGTGGGCCCCGCAGGCCCCGCAGGCCCCGCAGGTTCCGCAGCCTCCGCACCGGGCCGGTCCGCCGCGGCGCGCACGGCCGTGGACTCGGCCGTGAGTCCGGCGGCGACCGCGCGCCTGGCCTGCAACACGGAGAGAACCCTGATCAGCAGGGCCGCCCCCACCGCGACCAGACAGACCACATAGCTCCAGCTCACCCAGGACGCGGGCGAGCGTCCCGCGCTCAGTCCGTGCACGATCGCCGTGGGCCAGGCCAGGTAGGCGGAGCCGTGCAGCAGCCGCCACACCCACGGCCTGCGGCTGTCGGCGAACCCGGCCCTGGCGACCCCGGTGGCGAAGATCAGCACCATCGCGTCGGATGCGACCACGCCGAGCCCGACCGCCACGGTCGGCGCGGACGTCGGGACCACCGCGGCCGAGGCCGGAGCCCGGCCTTCGGAGATCTTCATCAGGATGTGCGTGGCCAGGAACGCCATGCCCACCAGCGCCGCGGCCCGGTGCAGGAGCTGGGCGCGGATCCTGCCCGGGACGGGGAGGACGACCCGGTCGGCGGAGAGCAGCCCGAGCGCGACGGTGGCCGTCAGCGCGATGAGCGCCAGCACACCGGAGAAGAAGGAGAGGAATCCCCAGGCCGCCGAGGAGGCCCGCAGTCCCGCCTCGGTCCTGCCCATCATCAGGATCCCGACCGTGATCGCCGTGATCCCCGCCCCGAGCATGATCCGATTGGATCTCCGGTCGAGGCCCGACGCCTCCTGCCGGGAGTGCCGCGCCTGCCCGCGTCCGGGCCTGCCGGGTTCGCCCTCGCGCCCGTCCTGGACACGGCCGTGTACGGGGTGTTCTCTTACCGGGCGTTCTCTTGCCGGGTGTTCTTTTGCGGGGTGTTCTTCCGGTTCGGCGACCGGCTCGACGAGCCCGCGCGACGGCCCGCCCAGGTAGTACACCGGGGCGCCCGTCCCGGGTGACGTGTTCCACCCGGTGCCGGCCGCAGGGCTGTCTGATGTTCTGTCCACCGTGTCTCCTCATCGTCCGAGCGGAGAGGGTGCCGCTCCGGGACGGATGCGGGTCAGCAGCGACGGCCCTGGTTGATGCAGTTCACTACGGCTCGCATGAGCCGGTCCGGCATCACGTTCGCGAAGTCGGCGTGATCGGTGACCGGGTTGTGCAGTTGCTCGGGGAAGGCGTCCAGCGCGAAGGAGGCAGTGGACGGCGCGGCGTAGGCCAGGGTCATCCGCAGTTGCGGGATGGGCCGCGTCCCTTCGGGACAGGCGCCGTTCCCGCCCGGGAACAGGACGTGCGTGCGGTGGTTGGCGCTGTCGGTGTTCTGCCCGTCCCAGCAGCTCGGGAAGTCCAGAATCCGCATGACCAGGCTGCCCCGGGGGCAGAGCGGATACTTGTCGGTCAGCACCCGGTTGGTGAACCCGCTGCAGGTCCACTGGGCCCTGGCGTTCGCGCCGCCGTTGGTCGCGGCCTTGGCGTCACCGGTGATCAGCCTGAGGAATCGCGGCATCGCGGTGACCTTGGCCACCGGGTTCCCCCGGAATTGCATGATCGCCATGCGAGGGGTCAGGATGCGGCCCACGTTGCCGTCCGGGTCCTGGGTGTTGACGTCGGCCGTACGGTCCCGCAGGACGGGCCAGAAGTAGGTCGAGCGGTCGCCGAACGCGCACGTGGTCCCCGCGGCCGCCAGGCTGGCGTCGGTGGAGAAGGCGTCGGTGGACAGGTTGCCGACGTAGTCGTGCACGTGGTGGGCGCCGTTGGTCACACCCGGGGCGACGATGAAGTTGTCCGAGTTGCGGTGGCCGTTCTGGTTGCGGCCGCAGCGGGAGACGAAGCTCCCGGCGGAGCCGCCCCGCTGTGTCCGGGGCGCCTGAACGTTCGGCCGCACCTGGCGGATGTTGACGAAGTCCTGCGGGAACGGACCGAGATCCGCACACTCCTCCGCCTGTCCGTCCCGCTGACTGTCCGGATCCTGCGGCGGGCCCTGGGGGTCCTGCGGGTTGTCCTGTTCCCGCGGGTCCTGCGGATTGTCCTGTTCCCGCGGGTCCTGCGGATTGCTCTGTTCCCGCGGGTCCTGCGGATTGCTCTGACCCTGCCGCCGCTGTCGCAGGCCTTGCCGATCCAGTTCGTCCTGTGGGTCCTGCCGACCGTTCTGACCCTGCTGGTCCTGTTGACCTTGTTGGTCCTGCTGCCCCTGCCGGTCGTTCTGGTCCAGCTGGTCATCCTGGTTCCGCTGACCGTCCTGATCCGGCTGCTGCCGCTGGTCGTTCTGGCCCTGCCGGTCGTTCTGGCCCTGTTCCGCCGGATCGCAGTGGTCGGCGGCCGCCGGGCCTGCGGCGGCGGTCAGCACCCCGGCCACCAGGGCGAGCGCGGACAGGGGCGCGTACAGGCGTCTCATGCGTTTCATGTGTGTTCTCTCCTCACTGTGGCGCGGGAGGTTCGGGCAGGGCGGTGTAGTCGACCAGCCCTGTGCTCTCCAGGAGGGTCATGTGTTTCATGACCACCTCCACCGCCCGCTGGGCGAAGGATCGGATGAGATCGTTACGAGTGCCGGACCGTACGGCGGCGACCGCCGTGAAGACCCTCCCGTGAGCCTGGCGGAGCCGGTTGGCGAAGATCCGGTCGTACTCGGCTCCGAAGGCGGACGACAGCTCCCCCATCCAGCGCTGCTGGTCCGCGCTCGGCTGGCTGGGCAGCACCACGTCGAGCTGGCCCGCGACCGAGAGGACCTGGGCGTCGAGCTTGAGATGGTCGGTCATCAGGTGCATGCCGACCTCCTTGACCCGCTTGCTGTCGGCCCGCTGCTGGGCCTGCTGCCCGGTGGGGATCTCCCAGAGACCCGCCTGGCGGACCTTGACCAGGAAGTCACGGTCGGCCGGGCTCAGCGGGCCGTACGGAGTGGAGATCCAGCCCTGGGGGACGCCTTCGGAAGCCGCGGGCAGACCCCCGGAGGGGGTGACCAGAACGACCGCCACCGCGGCGATCGCGAGGAAGGTCCCGAACAGCAGCAGCTCTCCGCTCCCGAAACCGCCGAGCCGGTTGGCCCGGCCGGGACGGCGGGACCGGCGGAACAGCGACCTGAACATGACGTCGCCCGGTTCAGTAGCCGTCCGGAGCCTGCGTCTGCCCGGCATCCGGAGCCTGTGTGTGCCCGCCGTCCCGGGCCTGCGTCGGCGCGGCGTCCGGAGCCTGCGTTCGGGCACCGTCCGGAGCCTGGGCCCGTTTCCCGTCCGGGGCGCTCGCGAACCACGTGCCGCCGGCGCCGTGCCCTTCGAGGTCTCCCGGGATCTCGTCACCGGAGAACCGGTAGAGCGGCCAGCCTCCGAGGGTCACCTGCAGGGTGCCGTCCCGCCGCTCGGCCGTACCGACGAGGCTCCGGTCGATGCCCTCGACCGTGACGTCGCCGGCGGTGACGACGGGCGGCCATGTGGCCGCGCACTCCCCTTCGCAGCTCGGCGCCGAGGGCTTGTCCTTGTCGAAGCGGTAGAGGGTCCGGCCCTGCGCGTCGATGACGACACCGATATCCGAAACCTCCAGGAAAGTGTGACCGGCGTGCTCCTCCACGGCCTGCGACGTCGCGTAGGCCCGGCCGGAGGAGTCCTGGCCGGAGGCCGCGCCGCCTCCGGCGCAGCCGGTGAGGACGACGAGGGTGACAACAACCCCGGCCGACCCTGGGACGTGCCGTGTTGCCATGGTCGTTCCTTTCGCACGGGCCCGCTGGTGTGGGCGCACTTGGTCGGAGGTACGCGACCGTCCCGAGGGTGGTTCACGGAAAGTGAGGAGATAGTTAGAAATAACTGGAGTTGTGGAAGTTGCATACGGGGCTGATAACGAAGGTGTAAAGATGTTGCCCGTGCCTCGTCACCTCGACAGCCGGTTCGAGAGCGCGGAAACCGACGACGACGTCCTGGTCGAAGTGCTGTACCAGGAGTTCGGCGCTTCCCTGCTCCGCCACGTACGCAAGGCCACCGGCAACGATCTGCAGTGGGCCGAGGACGTCGTCCAGGAGACGATCGTCCGGGCCTGGCGAAACGCGGGGAAGTTGCACCGGGAACCTGGCCTGCTGTGGGCCTGGCTCCTCACCGTCGCCCGCCGCATCGTCATCGACGGCCGGCGCAGGCGGGGGGCCCGTCCTCAGGAGGTCGAGCCCGCCGACGCGGACGCCGTGTCCGTCCCCGACGCGTCGGAACAGGCGCTGGAGGCGATGATCGTCGCCGATGCGCTCCGCGATCTGTCCGAAGAACACAGGGAAGTCATCGAGCACACTTACCTACGGGACCGTACGATTAGTGAAGCGGCGGAGATCCTGGGGATTCCGCCCGGCACGGTCAAGTCCCGGCTCTACTACGGGATCCGCGCCCTGCGCGGGATCCTGAAGGAGAGAGGTGTCGCGAGCTGATGTCCCCCTCCTCACGCGGTGCGCATGAAGACGTGGCGGCCTATGCCCTCGGCGTGCTCGACGAAGCCGACCATCAGGCGTTCGAACGCCACCTCATGTCGTGTGAGGAGTGCCAGGCCGAGCTCCGGGAACTGAGCGAGGTTCCCGGCCTGCTCGACGCGGTCAGAAAGGACCGCTCCACATCTCTCACCGGCCCCCTCGACGACGACCGCACACCGCGCTGACGCCTGCCGCCGCTCCTCAGTCCCGGCGCTCCTCAGCGCTTACGCCGCTTCTCAGCCCTTACGCCACTCCCCCGATGTGAGGGCGCCCGCCGCCTGCGGGCCCATGAGTCCCAGCCCTCCGTCCGCGAACAGGCTCGCCCCCGTCACATACGACGCGGCCGGGCTCGCGAGGAAGGCGATCACGGCGGCCACCTCCCGGGCGTCACCGGGCCGGTCGATCGGGTAACCGGGGCGGCTGCCGGGCTCCGGCAGCCGGTCCTCCTGACCGGTCATCGGAGTCGCGATCTCACCCGGGGCGACGGTGTTCACCGTGATCCCGTACGGCGCCAGCTCCAGCGCCAGCACCCGGCTCAGCATCCGCAGCCCGCCCTTGGCCGCGCAGTACGGCCCGGCCCCGACCCGGGGATACTCCTCGTGGACGCTGGTCACGTTGACGACGCGACCGCCCCTCCCTGCGGCGATCATGCGCCGGACCGCCCGCTGGGCGCACAGGAACGCGCCGTCGAGGTCCACCGCGAGCACCGAGCGCCACTGCTCGAAGCCCATCTCCAGCAGCGGCGTGCTGCTCCCGGTCCCGGCGTTGTTGATCAGGACGCCGACGCCGCCCAGTTCGTCGGCCAGCTCGTCCACCACCGTGGCGGCCTTCTCCGGATCGGTCAGGTCGTGCCGGCGCACCGCAGCCGCGCGGCCCCTCTCCCGCACCAGCCGCGCCGTCTCCTCGGCGCCCTCCTGATCGCTGTGGAAGGTGACGCCCACGTCGAACCCGTTCTCGGCCAGGGTCACGGCGGTCGCCTTGCCGATGCCGGAGTCGGCCCCGGTGACGATCGCGATCCGGTCGTATCCGGAACCGGAGATCGGTGCCTCGCCCATGCTCGTCCTCTCTCGAAGGATCTTCCTGAAGGGTCTCGAAGGAGACCTCTCCCCGGAGGGTCCGGTCACCCGTCCCCGCGCAGGTGCCGGGCAAACCAGTCGCGCGCCAGCGCCGCCGCCGTCTCCAGCGTTCCCGGCTCCTCGAACAGGTGGGTGGCGCCGGGAACGACCTCCAGGCGGTTCTCGCAGCGGAGCCGCTCCTGCGCGGCCTCGTTCAGCTCCAGCACCTGCTCGTCCCAGCCGCCGACGATGAGCAGCGTCGGGGCGGAGACCTCGGCCAGCCGGGGGCCCGCGAGGTCCGGCCGGCCACCCCGGGACACCACGGCGGCGATGCCGCCCCCGCCACCCGTACCGCCCCCGCTCCTCATACCGGCGTCCGTATCGCCGCCCGTACCGCCGCCCCCTTGCCCGGCGGCGGCCCACAGCGCCGCGGCGGCCCCGGTGCTGGCCCCGAAGTATCCGATGCGGGGCACGGAAAGGTGCTCGCGGAGCCAGCCGGTGACCCGTTCGAGCCGCCCGGCGAGCAGGGAGATGTCGAAGACGTTGGCCCGGTCGCCCTCCTCCTCGGGCGTGAGCAGGTCGAACAGGAGGGTGCCCAGCCCGGCGTCGTTCAGGACCTCTGCCACGTAGCGGTTGCGCGGGCTGTGCCGGCTGCTCCCGCTGCCGTGCACGAACACGACGACCCCGGGGGCACCGACGGGGACGGTGAGCGTCCCGGACAGCGTCGTCTCCCCGATGGGAATCCGCACCTCCCACGCCTCACCTGCCTCGGTCCCGGTCTCCGCCGGGGCTTCCCGGGAGCCGACCGGTTCGCTCCCGGCACGGTTCAGCAGGTCGACGACCTCTTTGTCGTCGACCTGGGTGAAGTCCTCGTACCACTGGCCGATGGCGCCCAGCGACCCGGGGGCCACGAGGCAGACGATCTCGTCGGCGTCGTGGCCCAGGCGCGCCTCCACGTCCGGCGCGCACACGGGCGCGGCCAGGACGACCCGGGCGGCGCCGTGGGCGCGGGCGACTCTGCAGGCCGCGCGGGCCGTGGACCCGGTGGCGATCCCGTCGTCCACGACGACGGCGGTCCTGCCCGCCAGGGGGACGCCCGGCCGCCCCTCACGGAACCGTTCCGCCCGTTGCGCGAGCACCTCGCGTTCGTGTTCCTCCACCCGTGCCATCTCCTCGGGGCGCAGGCCCGCCATGCGGACCACGCCCGGGTCCACGACGCGCACCCCGTCCTCCCCGATGGCGCCGAAGCCCAGCTCCGGCTGGACGGGCACGCCCAGCTTGCGCACCAGGATGACGTCCAGCGGCGCGCCCAGTTCCCGGGCCACCTCGAAGGCGATCGGAACCCCTCCCCGCGGCAGGCCCAGGACGACGACGTCGTCCTGCCCGCGGAGATGTCCGAGCCGTACGGCCAGGCGCCGCCCGGCCTCCGTGCGATCGGTGAACACTCCGGTTCACCCCCGATCCTCGTCTTGCCGCCCCCCGACGGTCACGTCTTACCCGGGCCCGTCACCGTCATGCGGTCCCGCCGGCCCCGGGGTGTCCGGCGAGGTCACCGCGAGGGCCCGTCCCCGTCCGGGGCGGCCGTTCCCGCCCAGAAGCGTCCACCCGGCGAGGGCGGCGGTCACGGCCAGACAGGACCAGGCGAACCAGTCGCCCCAGCCCGTGTAGAGGGTTCCGGCCCCGCCCGAGGGAACGGCCGCCGTGACGGTCACGACGGCGCGGCCCACGGCCGTCCGCTCGGCGAGGACGCGCCCGTACGGGCCGCTGACCGTCAGGTTCCCGTCCGCGCCGGTGCGCACGACGGCGAAACCGTTCTCCACGCCGCGCGTCACCGCGATCCGGGAATGCTGCCAGGCGTCGAGCTCGAAGTCCAGGGAGGGAACGAGCATGACCGTGGCACCGTTGCGGCGGTTCTCCCGGGCCAGGGCGGGGAAGTCCAGGTCCTTGCAGATCGCCACTCCCGTGTCACCGGCGACGAGGACCTGATCGCCCGGCTCGTACGGCTCGACTCCGGGCACCATGTGCCGCTTGAGGTAGATCTGCGGCTCCCCCCCTCCGCCGGGGAAGAACATGGCCGTGTTGCGGCGGGCATCGGTGATGATCACCCCGGCGACGATGCCCATCCGGCGCTCACGGGCCAGCTCGGACAGCGGGCCGGTGATCCGGGGCAGGTCCGCCGCGGCGGTGATGAAGGCACCCTCCGCCAGCACGGCCACGTCCGTCTCCCGGGGCAGGGCACGCAGGCGCGCCAGCATGTCCCGGAGTTTCTCCGTTCCCCGGGGCGTGTCCACCGAGGCCCAGTCCCCGCGCAGCCCGGCGGCCAGCAGCGCCACGTTCCGGTGCGGGCCCGCCGGGGGCGTGGCGAGCCGTACGGTTCCGTATCCCGCCACCGCGACGAGCAGGACCAGCGCCGTGAGCCCCACGCGCAGGCGCGCGCGTCTCGCCGTTCCCGGCGCGAGGATCGCGGCGACGGCCGCCGGGACCGTCATCAGAGTGAACGTGATGCCCCACCCCCCGGTGAGCGAGGCGAGCTGGAGCACCGGCAGCACGTCGGCCTGGGTGTAGGCCAGACTCCACAGCGCCCCGTCCGGGCCGAGGACCGAGACCAGGTACTCGCCGCTCACCCACACCGCGGGCACGGACGCCACGGCCGGTACCGGTCTCCCCCGCCGCAGCAGGAGCCGGAAGAGCAGCACCGCCACCACCGCCAGCAGAGCCGGAAGCACCACGCTGAGCAGTGCGACCGGCAGCGGCACCGCCAGCCGGTCCCGCTGCAGGTCCCACAGGTTCAGCCCGCCGGCACCCCAGGCCACGAACGCCGCGACGGACGCGACGGGCGCGGAGGCCCGGGATGCGAGCAACAGCACCGGCAGGGGCGCCGCCCAGGTGAGCCACGGCAGCGGAGTCAGCCCGGTGCCGAAGAACAGGAGGAGCGCGGAGACGGTGACGGCGGCGACGGCGACGGCGACGGCGACGGCGACGGCGACCGGCGTGCGTGCGACGGGCGGCAGGGCACCGGACGCGGGCGGCACGGCGGCCGGGAGGGACGGCGGATGCATCTCGGTGTTCTCCTCGGAAGCGGGCCCCGGGACCGGGACTCCGCAGAGGGCGGGCCCCGGGCCGGGACGGGCTTCGAATGCTGCCCGGGAGGAGGACTCAGGGGATCGCCGCCAGGAGTGAACCCGCCCTCACTCCCAGGAGTGAGTCCCATCCCCGGGAGCGAGCTTCCCGAGGCGGGTCCTTCTGAGGGGATCCCTCCCGGGGTGGGCCTCCTCCGGATGGACTCCCGCCACGACGAGCCCCGACTCGTAGGCGAAGACCACCGCCTGCGCCCGGTCGCGCAGCCCGAGCTTGGCCAGCAGGTTGCTGACGTGGGTCTTGACGGTGTGCTCGCTCACGTGCAGCGCCGCGGCGATCTCGGCGTTGGACATCCCCCGCGCCACCCGTTCCAGCGTCTCCCGCTCCCGGGCGGTCAGCTCGTCGAGCCTGGTCTTCAGGCGCGGTACGGCGCCGCCCCGCCGTACCAGGTCGGCGATCAGCCGCCGCGTCACCGTCGGGGCCAGGAGCGCCTCCCCCGCGGCGACCACGCGGACGGCGGCGACCAGTTCGTCCCGGTGGGCGTCCTTCAGCAGGAACCCGCTGGCACCGGCCCGCAGCACGGCGTAGACGTACTCGTCGAGGTCGAACATGGTCAGCGCCAGGACCCTGGCGCCGGTGCGCTCGCAGATCCGGGCCGTCGCCTCGACCCCGTCGACGCCCGGCATCCGGATGTCCATCAGCACCACGTCGGGGCGGAGCTCCACCGCCTTGCGGACGGCCTCGGCCCCGCCGGCCGCCTCCCCGACGACGGAGATGCCGGGCTGGGCGTCGAGGATCAGGGAGAAACCACCGCGGAACAGGTCCTGGTCATCGACGACGAGTACGCGCACCATCGGCGGACCCCTCCTGTTCGATCGGCGGCACCTCAACCGGCCGTGCCCCGGCCTGCGGTGTCCCGATCGGCAGGGTCGCGGTGACGGTGAATCCGCCGCCCGTCCTCCCCCGTCCGGAACCGCCCCTTCCCGGGCCCGCCCGCAGCGTACCCCCGCACGCCTCGACCCGTTCCCGCATGCCGATCAGGCCGTATCCCGCCGCGTTCCCGCCGCCCCCCTCCGGTGCCGGGCCGCGGCCGTCATCGGTCACCTCGATCCCCAGGGACCGCGGCGACCAGCTCAGCCGTACCCACGCGGTGGTGGCCTCCGCGTGCCGGAGCGTGTTCGTCAGCGACTCCTGGACGAGCCGGTAGGCCGTCATGCCCACGTCGGCGGGCACCGGTCCGGCCTCGCCCAGAACCTCGACGACCACCTCCAGCCCGGTTTCCCGGACCTGCCCGGCCAGGCGCTCCACCTCGCCGAGCCCCGGCGGCGGCGCGAACCCGCCGCGGGTTCCGCCTTCGCGCGTGCCGGTTGCGCCCCCGCCGTCGTCGCCCGGCCGCAGCGCGCCCAGTACGCGGCGGAGCTGGCCGACCGCCTCCCGCCCGGTCCGCGCGATCGCCTCGAACGCGGCCTCGGCCCGGTCGGGGTCGGCCCGCACCACCAGGGAACCCGCGTCCGCCTGGACGACCATGATGCCGACCGAGTGGGTCAGGACGTCGTGCATGTCGCGCGCGATGCGCGTGCGCTCCTGCGCGGCGACCGCCGCCCGCTCCTCCTCCAGCCTCCGGGCGCGCTCCGCCAGCGCGGCGATCTCCGCTCTGCGTGCCCGCGCGCCGGTTCCCAGAGCCCAGGCGGCGGCGAAGGCCATGCCGACGTAGCCGAAGGAGTCCGGCGACTCGCCCGGCACCGCGAGGGACGCGACCAGCAGTCCCGCACCCGCGCCCGCGCTCAGCAGACGCATCCGCCGCGCGCTGAGCGCCGCCACCGTGTACGCCGACACCAGCGCGCCGTACGGCAGCGGCGGCAACGCGTGAGCCAGCGCGAGCCCGGTCGTCGCGGCGCACACCGCCGCGGCGGCGAGAACGGGCGCCCTCCTCCGCCACAGCAGCGGAACCGATGCGCCGAGGGCGAGCACCGCCACCCACGGCCCTCCGTCCGCCCACCGCAGCCCGGACCAGAGGGTGGCGGCGGTCACCGCACCGGCGATCACGGCATCGACGACGACCGGCGGGACACCGCGGAACCCGGCGATCCGCCGTTCCCGGTCGTCACTCCGCCCGATCAGGCCGCCCTCATCTCGCGGATCCCGTTCTCGGCGTCGGACCACTCCACTAACCCGTTCATCGGCGTTCCTCTCGTCTCTCTGCGCGGTATTTTGCCGGGCGGAGGAGGATCCCGCCGTCGCCGGTGAGCGGACTTGAGTCTCCAGCAGGGGGAGACGAGAGGGTGGGGGCATGAACGGCGACGCGCTCTACTCGATCGGTGAACTGGCCCGGCGGACCGGGCTGACGGTCAAGGCCATCCGGTTCTACTCCGACTGCGGGATCGTGCCGCCGGCCGACCGCAGCCCGGCCGGTTACCGCCGCTACGGCCTCGACGCCGTCGCACGTCTGGACCTGGTACGAACGCTCCGCGACCTGGGAGTGGACCTTCCCACGATCCGGAGGGTTCTGGAGCGGGAGACCACGCTCCCCGAGGTCGCCGCGGCGCACGCCGCGGCCCTGTCGGTGCAGATCCGGACTCTGCGCCTGCGGCGTGCGGTGCTCACGGCCGTGGCCGAGCGCGGTTCCACCCCTGAGGAGATGAGTTTCATGCACCAGCTGGCCAAGCTCTCCGAAGACGAGCGTCGACGTCTGGTCGACGATTTCCTCGGCAGCGTCTTCGGCGGTCCGGACCCCGACGCGGGATTCACCGGAATCATGCGCTCGATGACCCCGGAGCTGCCCCACGAGCCCGTGACCGAGCAGATCGAGGCATGGGTGGAGCTGGCGGAGTTGTCCCAGGATCCGGATTTCCGCGCCCTCATGCGGCGTACGGCCGAGCAGTACGCCGCCGAGCGTGCCCTGGGCGGCGGCGCGGGCCTGCGGCGCGACACCGTCGCGGTCGTCCACGACGAGGTGGCTCCCGCCCTGGCGGCCCGCATCGACCCCGGCTCGCCCGAGGCCGATCCGATCGTCTCGGCGGTGACGGCTCGATGCGCGGACGCCATCGGCCGGACCGACGACGCCGATCTCCGGTACCGGCTGCTGACCCGGCTGGAGACCGCCAACGACCCCCGCCGGGAGCGGTATCTCCGGCTGCTCGCCGTCATCAACGGCTGGCCTGCTCCGGTGAGCCTGACGCCGGTGCTCGACTGGTTCATCCGGGCCCTGCGCGTCCGGCTTCAGGGGAAGGACCCGGCGGTGACCGCCTGAGCCCGGCCGTCATGGGTCCGGCGGGCACCGGGGCATGGATCCGGATCGGCGCCGATGCCCGGTGGCGGGAGGGCGGAGCCGCCCTCCCGCCACGCAGGGGTGTCACGTGAGGGTCCGAGACGGGATGCGCCCGGGGCCGGGTCAGCCGGTGATCGCCTTGGTCTCCTTGACGACCTCGATCTTGCGCGGCTTGGCCTGCTCCAGCACCGGGATGCGCACCGCCAGCACGCCGTTGTTGTAGGCGGCCTCGATGGCATCGGCGTCCAGGTGGTCGGGCAGGTAGACCCGGCGGGTGAAGACGCCCATCGGCCGCTCGCGGACGAAGAGCCGTTCGTCCTCGCCGAGGCTCTCCTGTCGCGTGGCGCTGACCGACAGCACGCCGCGTTCCACGGTGACCTCGATGGAGTCGGGGTCGATGCCGGGAACGTCGAAGCGCAGCAGCAGATCCTGGTCGCGGCGGACACCGTCCATCGGCATCACCGCGCCGGCGCTTTCCCGGCGGAGCTGTCCGAACTGCTGCTCCAGATCCTGGAGGAAGGAATCGATCATAGGCGAGAGCATCGCCTGCACCTCCCGATGAACTTTCCGAGAGTCCAATGCCTTCAGATATCTACATCTCCATCTACATGGAACCTTAAACACAAGTTGGAGGTTTTTGTTGGAGGAGCAGGTCACAGGCGTCTCCGTGAGTGCCACTTCGGTCACCGGCGGAACCGGGCAGGGAGCAGGGCCCACCCGGCCGACGGAGCCGGTCCATGCCCGGACCGTCGCCCGCCGTCAGCTCTGACGGCCCCGCCTCGGTTTCAAACGCACCGCATCGTCCATCGCTTCATACAGAAAAATAGAGATATGCGATGCACTCAATGCGACGGTACGGACTTACAGCCGGGATTCATCGAGGACGGCGGGGAGCACAGCAGGGGCTACAGCCGCTGGATCGAGGGCCCGCTGAAGGTGGGCTTGTTCGGCGGGGCCAGGCGCATGGGCAAGCAACGGCGGGCCATCGAGGCATACTGCTGTACCCGCTGCTCCCACATCGAACTGTTCGTACGGCGGGACGACTGACCCGTCCGCATCTGGAAACCGTCCCCCCGGCCGAGGGAATCCGCCGGAGCGTGTTCTCCGCCGAGCCGTCTTCGCCGACGCAGCGATTCATCCTGCAGGCGACCGGCTCGCCCGTTCAGCCCCGGATCCGGTTCCACAGCACGCTCGACCGCTATTGCGGCAGGAAATGGCCCGAGAACCTGGCGTCGGACTACTGCCCGAAGGACCGGACCATCGTGTTCCAGCTCACCGACGGGCTCGTCAAGAACCCCTCCAAGCTTTTCGAGGCCGTTTCCATAGGCTGCGAATACGCCCACCACGTACAGCAGCTCTCCGGAATCCAGCGGGCGTACGGAAAGCTGCCCCGCCGGGGCGGAGCGGACCGAGCAGGCCCGCCGCCACGACCTGCAGGCGGAGTGCCTCGGCGGCGCCTTCGTCCGCAGCGCTTGGAAGCCCCTGAAAGTGCGTGAGAACCACTGGAAGGACTTCCTGCTGTACACGATCGAGGGCGGCGACGACATCTGGGGCACCCACGTGCACGGCAAGGGCGTCTCCATCGTCTCCTGGCGGGACAGGGGTTTCACCGGCGTCTCCCCGGGCGGCTGCAACACCTGGGCCGCCTCGGCGGCGGACGTGGCGTAGCCCTCCGGAGAGCACGGACCGGCCATTCTTGCCGAACAATCGCTTGTACAGGAGAAGCGTCTGAACTAATGTCTGGACATGTGTCCGGAAAGTTGGTTGCAGAGCCCACCCGCCGGCGGCTGACCGAGCGTCAGGCGGACACCGTACGGCGGCTGACCGAGGCGGCCGTCGAGGAGATCCGGGATACCGGCTTCGACGGGCTGACCGTCCGCAACGTCGCCCGCCGGGCCGGGGTCGCACCGGCGACGGCGTACACCTACTTCGCCTCCAAGAACCACCTCGTCACCGAGGTGTTCTGGCGGAGGCTGAGCGCTCTGCCCCCGGTGGACGTTCCGGCGGAGGCTGCGGCGGACACCCCGGCGGAGCCCTCGGCGGGCGACTCCTCAGGGGGTTCGCCGGAGCCTTCGGCGGCTGGGGCGCGCGAGCGAGTGGTCGCCGTGCTCCGTGAGATCACCCTCCTCGTCTCGGACGAGCCCCGGCTCGCCGCGGCCTGCACGACCGCGATGCTCGGCACCGACCCCGACGTCCAGGAGCTGCGCGCCCGCATCGGCCTGGCCATCCGCCGCCGCCTGCGGGCCGCGCTCGGCTCGCGGGCCGACCACCGGACGCTGAACGCGCTGGAGTTCGCCTACGCGGGCGCGCTCCTCCACGCCGGGATGGGCTACACCTCCTACGGGGAGATGGCCGACCGCCTCGCCGACATCGCCGAGCTGATCGTGAGGTGACCGCCGTGGACCCCTCCCCCCAGAGCACGCACGACCGGGACGCGCACGACCGGAGTACGGACGAGCGGGACACACACGACCGGGTCACCTACAACCCCTACGACTACGCGATCCACGAAGACCCCTACCCGACGTACGCGCGCCTGCGGGAGGAGGCTCCGCTCTACCGCGACGAGACCCTCGGTTTCTGGGCCCTGTCGCGCCACGCCGACGTGGCCGCCGCCTTCCGGGACCACGAGCGCTTCTCCAACGCCAACGGCGTCTCCCTCGATCCGAGCGCCTGGGGTCCGCACGCGCACCGCACGATGTCCTTCCTCGGCATGGACCCGCCCGAGCACACCCGGATGCGGTCCCTGGTCTCCAAGGGGTTCACCCCCCGCCGGGTCCGCGAGCTGGAGGGCGACATCCTGCGCCTGACCCGCCTCCATCTCGATCCCGCCCTGGAGAAGGCAGAGTTCGACTTCGTCGCCGACGTCGCGGGCAAGCTCCCGATGGACGTCGTCTGCGAGCTGATGGGCGTGCCCGAGGCCGACCGGGACGAGCTGCGGCGCCTGGCCGACCTGGTCGTCCACCGCGAGGAGGGGCTCAACGACGTCCCGCCCGCCGGGATGGAGGCCTCCCTCACCCTCGTCGGTTACTACCAGGACCTCGTCGCCGAGCGCCGCCGCAGCCCCGGCGCCGACCTCCCCTCCGCGCTGCTGACCGCCCGGGAGGGCCGCGACCGGCTGAGTGAGGAGGAGGTCATCGCCTTCCTCTTCCTCATGGTGGTGGCGGGCAACGAGACCACCACCAAGCTGCTGGCCAACGCGCTCCACTGGGGCCGGCGCAACCCCGTCCAGCTGGCCAAGCCCATGGCGGACCCGGCCCGGGTCGGTGACTGGGTGGAGGAGACGCTCCGCTACGACGCCTCCAGCCAGATGCTCGCCCGTACCGTCACCCGGGACATCGAGCTGTACGGCCATGCGGTCCCGGCCGGAGACCGCATGCTGCTGCTGGTCGGCGCGGCCAACCGCGACCCCCGGGTCTTCCCCGGCCCGGACGCCTACGACCTCGACCGCGACACCTCCCAGATGATCAGCTTCGGCGGCGGGCGGCACTTCTGCCTGGGCGCCAACCTGGCGCGGCTGGAGGCGCGCGTCGCGCTGACCGAGTTCGTCCGGCGGGTCCGGGACTACGAGGTGGACGAGGACAACGCCGTCCGCGTGCACTCGGTCAACGTCCGCGGCTTCGCCTCCCTGCCCGTCTCCGTCACCCTCCGCACCCCGTCATGATTCACCCCCCGGACCGCGCCGTGAATCACATCAGTGTCTGGAGAGCGCGCACATGCCCCGATTCGAACCCCATCCGCACCGCCGCCCCGCGTTGATCGCCGGGGCGTCCTCCGGGATCGGCGCCGCCACCGCCGTCCTGCTGGCCGCCGCAGGCCACCCGGTCGCCCTCGGCGCGCGCCGGGCGGACCGGTGCGAGGAACTCGCCGAGACCATCCGCAAGGACGGCGGCGAGGCCCTCGCCCACCCGCTGGACGTCTCCGACTCCGGCTCGGTCGCGCGCTTCGTCTCGGCCGCCGCCTCCGCGCTCGGCGACCCCGAGATCGTCGTCTCGGGGGCCGGGGACCTCGGCGCCGAACGTGTCCACGAGCTGGACTCCGAGGACTTCGCCGCGCAACTCCAGGTCCACCTCGTGGGGGCGCACCGTCTCGTCTCGCACGTCGTGCCCGGCATGGTCGCGCGTGCCCGGGGTGACGTCGTCCTCGTCTCCTCCGACGTCGTCCGGGCTCCGCGTACCCGCATGGGGGCGTACGTCGCGGCCAAGAACGGCGTGGAGGGCATGGCCAGGGCCCTGCAGATGGAGCTGGAGGGCACCGGGGTCCGGGCCTCGGTCGTCCGTCCCGGCCCGACCATGACCGGCATGGGCATGGGCTGGGACGCCGAGACGACCGGGGAGGTCCTTCAGGAGTGGGTGCGCTGGGGGCTCGCCCGTCATCCGTACTTCCTGCGGCCCGACGACGTCGCCGCGGTGATCGCCGCCGTCGTCGCGACGCCGCGCGGCACCCACCTGACGCTCGTCGAGGTCCAGCCGGAGGCGGCCGTCACGAGACCCGCCGCCGCGGAACCCGCAGCCGTCTCCGGTGGGGAGGGGGAGGGGGAGGGATGATGAAACAGCTGAAACAGCCCGCCGTCGTATCGCGAGGCCCCGATCACCTCGACGAGCTCCGTACCGACCCCATCGCCCTGATGCGGCGCGTCCGCGAGGAGTGCGGGGACGTCGGGGAGTTCCGGCTGGCCGGTCGTCCCGTGGTGCTGCTGTCGGGCGCGGAGGCCAACGAGTTCTTCTTCCGCGCGCCCGACGAGGACCTCGACCAGGCCGAGGCGTACCCCTTCATGACGCCGATCTTCGGTGAGGGCGTCGTCTTCGACGCCACTCCCGAGCAGCGCCGGGAGGCCCTGCACAACCAGGCGCTCAAGGGCTCCTTCCTGAAGGGCCACGCCGCCACGATCGCCGCGGAGGTGGACCGGATGGTCGCCGCGTGGGGGGACGAGGGCGAGATCGACCTGCTCGACTGGTTCGCCGAGCTGACCATCTACACCTCCTCGGCGTGCCTGATCGGCAAGCGCTTCCGCGAGCGGCTCGACCGCCGCTTCGCCGAGCTCTACCACGATCTGGAGCGGGGCACCGACGCGCTCGCCTACGTCGATCCGTACGCCGACATCGAGAGCTTCCGCCGCCGCGACGCCGCCCGCGTGCAGCTGGTCGCGCTCGTGCAGGAGATCATGGATGAGCGGGCCGCGGCGCCGCACCCGCCCAGGGAGGAGCGGGACCTCCTCGACGTCCTGATGTCGATCCGCGAGGAGGACGGCTCGGAGCGGTTCTCGGCGGACCAGGTCACCGGGATGTTCATCTCGATGATGTTCGCCGGGCACCACACCAGCTCCGGCACGGCGGCCTGGACCCTGATCGAGCTGCTGCGCCATCCCGGGGTGCTGGACGGGGTCGTCGGAGAGCTCGACGAGCTCTACGCCGGCGGTTCGGAGATCAGTTTCCAGGCCCTCCGCGAGATCCCCCGGCTCGAATCGGCCGTCAAGGAGGCGCTGCGCCTGCACCCGCCGCTCATCCTCCTGCTGCGCGTGGCCAAGTCCGACCAGGAGGTGCTGGGGTACCGGATCCCGGCCGGGACGATGGTCGGCTGCAGCCTGGCGGTCTCCAACCGGATCGCCTCGGACTTCCCCGACCCCGACGCCTTCGACCCCGGGCGCTACGCCGCGCCCCGCGAGGAGGACGTGCTCAACCGGTGGACCTGGGTGCCGTTCGGCGCCGGACGGCACCGCTGCGTGGGCGCGAACTTCGCGATGATCCAGCTCAAGGCGATCTTCTCGGTGCTCCTGCGCGACTGGGAGTTCTCCCTCGCCCAGGACCCCGGCTCCTACCGCGACGACCACTCGAAGATGGTCGTGCAGCTGGCCCGCCCGTGCGCGGTGCGCTACCGCAGGAGGAAGCCGTGACGGGCCGCGGCGGCCGGGGAGGAGCGCCGTGAGGGTGGAGGTCGATCTCGACCTGTGTCAGGGACACGCGATGTGCGAGCTGGAGGCGCCCGAGGTCTTCGAGGTCCCCCGGAAGGAGAAGGTCCGGATCCTGGACTCCGAGCCTCCCGAGTCCCTGCGCCGCGAGGTCGAGGCGGCCGTCCGCTTCTGCCCGGCCCGGGCGCTCCGGCTGGTCTCCGAGTCCTGAGCCCGAACCGTTGCCCCCGAACTCTGACCCCGAACTCTGACCCCGTACTCCGAGCCCGTGGAGAGGAGATACCGTGCCCGCTTTCGACCGCGACGAGCTGGACGAGATGGTGAACCGGTGGCTGGAGGCCAACCGGCGTTGCGAGGAGGCGGGCGACTGGCGCCCGCTGGCCGAGCTCTACACCGAGGACGCGACCTACGGATGGAACGTCGGTCCCAGCCAGGACTTCATGGCGGTGGGCCGCGACGAGATCCGCGACCTGGCCCTCGGCTCGGAGATGGGTGGCCTGGACGGCTGGTCGTACCCGTACCAGAGCATCGTCGTCGACGAGCGCAACGGCGAGGTGGTCGGCTTCTGGAAGCAGATCGCCGACGCCAGGCGCCCGGACGGGAGCGCCTACGAGGTGGCGGGCATCGGGGGCAGCTGGTTCCGGTACGGCGGCGGCTTCCGGTGGTCCTGGCAGCGCGACTGGTTCGACCTGGGGAACGTCACCGCGCTGTTCGTGGAGATGATGAAGGCCGGTGTCCTGTCGGACGGCATGAAGCGCCGCCTCGACAGGGCCGCCTCGGGCCGGCCGATCCCCGGTTACTACCGGCGTGGCGAGACTCCGGTCCCCATCTGGTGACCTGCGGGCCCGCACGGGCTGTACGGCGGCGCGGGCGTACGGTCAGGCCGGGATGTGCGGGGTGCCGTCGCGCATCGGCGGGTAGCGGAAGCGGGCGGCCGTGGTGCCCCGGGTCATCCGGGTGATCTCGGCTTCCCCGACCGGCTCGGTCTCCTCGTCGATGACGACCTCCCAGCGGCAGTGCGGGACCCGCCCGGCCGGCTCCCGGGGCGGGCGGTGGACCGGTCGGATGCGGGCGCGCGGGTTGACCGCCTGGGCGGTCCAGTCGAAGGTGCCGTCCTCGATGTGGTGGCACATGCCCCGGATGGAGCGCTCCCCGAAGGGCTCGACGTCCAGCAGCGCCCCGCAGGAGCGGAGCTGGAAGAAGCCGCGGGTCTCGGAGACGAGCTCGTACTCCACGTCCATGTAGTGCTGGGCGAAGCCGGGGTCGAGCTGGAGGCACTTGAAGATCGCCGAGACCCCGTTCCCCTCGATCTTCATGATCTCGCGGATCCGGTCGGTGTAGACCGGGCTGGCCCCGCGCCACTCCTCGATGGCGATCTCCTCTACCACCTTCTGCCCGTACCGCAGACCGACCGCGGTCAGGGCCGCGCGGTCGAGCAGGTGGACGATCAGGCCGTACTCCCGTACGAGACGGACCAGGGCCTCTTTCGACAGGTCCTCGAAGCGGAAGCCTGGATCGAATTCTCCGGAATAGTCCTTGCGTTCCGTCATGGGGTGAACTGTAGTCTGGACATGTGTCCAGAACAACCGATCGCTTGCTCGGCAGTTCTTCACCCCTCCTGATCGACGGCGAGCTGGTCCCCGGCTCCCGCCGCTTCGAGACCGTCAACCCGGCGACCGAGGAGGTCCTGGGCGAGGCCGCCGACGCCGTCCCCGAAGAGATGGACCGCGCGATCGCCGCCGCCCGCCGCGCCTTCGACACCTCCGGCTGGGCCACCGACCCCGGCCTGCGGGCGCACTGCCTGCGCCAGCTCTCCGAGGCGCTCACCCGCCACTCCGACGAGCTGCGCGAACTCACCGTCGCCGAGGTGGGCGCCCCGCGGTTCCTGACGTACGGCGCGCAGCTCGACGCCCCCGTCGCCGACCTGACCTGGTTCGCCGACCTGGCCGAGCGCTACGAATGGGAGCACGACCTCGGCCGGGCCTCCCCCATGGGCATGACCAGCGACCGCCGCGTGGTCCGCGAGCCGGCCGGCGTGGTCGGGGCGGTCACCCCGTGGAACTTCCCGCACCAGATCAACCTGGCCAAGCTCGGCCCGGCGCTCGCCGCGGGGAACACGGTCGTGCTCAAGCCCGCCCCCGAAACGCCCTGGTGCGCGGCGGCGCTCGGCGTGGTCATCGCGGAGGAGACCGACATCCCGCCCGGCGTCGTCAACGTCGTCACCGGCGCCGACCACGCCCTCGGCGCGATGCTCTCCACCGACCCGCGGGTCGATCTGGTCTCCTTCACCGGGTCCACGGCGACCGGGCGGGCCGTCATGCGCGACGCCGCGGAGACGGTCAAGAGGGTCTTCCTGGAGCTGGGCGGCAAGTCGGCCTTCATCGTGCTCGACGACGCCGACCTGCGCGCCGCCTGTTCCCACGCCGCGTTCGCCGGGATCACCCACGCCGGGCAGGGCTGCGCGATCACCACCCGGCTGCTCGTCCCCCGCGCCCGCCACGACGAGGCCGTGGAGATGACCGCCACGACGATGGCGAAGCTGGGCACCGGGGACCCGCGCGACGACCGCACGGTCTGCGGGCCGGTCATCTCCGCCCGGCAGCGCGACCGGATCGAGGGCTACCTGGACCTCGCGCGCGCCGAGGGAGGCGCGTTCGCGACCGGGGGCGGGCGGCCCGAGGGGCGGGCCAAGGGCTTCTGGATCGAGCCGACCCTCGTCACCGGGCTGGACAACACCGCCCGCGCCGCGCGGGAGGAGATCTTCGGCCCGGTACTGGTGATCATGCCGCACGACGGTGACGACGACGCCGTGCGGATCGCGAACGACTCTCCGTACGGGCTCTCGGGCGCGGTGCACGGCGGCGACCCGGATCGGGCGCGGGCGGCGGCCCGGCGGCTGCGGACCGGGACCGTCAGCGTCAACGGCGGTGTCTGGTACGGCGCGGACGTGCCGTTCGGCGGCTACAAGCAGTCGGGGATCGGCCGGGAGATGGGCGTGGCCGGATTCGAGGAGTATCTGGAGACCAAGGCGATCGCCGAGATCGCGCGGACCGGGGAGGGAGTCGGATGAGCCACTCCGAGGACCGTTCCGGGGGCCGCTTCGGGGGTCGCTTCGGAGGTCGCTTCGAGAACAAGGTCGCGATCGTCACCGGCGCCGCGCAGGGCATCGGCGAGGCGTACGCGCGGGCGCTGGCCGCCGAGGGCGCGAGCGTCGTGGTCGCCGACGTCAGTGAGAAGGGCGCGGCCGTCGCCGAGGAGATCAAGGGGCTGTACGTCCGCACCGACGTGTCCGACCCCGCGTCGGTCCAGGCGATGGCCGCATCGGCGGCCGACCGTTTCGGCGGCGTCGATCACCTGGTCAACAACGCGGCGATCTTCGGCGGCATGCGGCTGGACTTCCTGTTCACCGTGGACTGGGACTACTACAGGCGGTTCATGGCGGTGAACATGGACGGCGCGCTGCTGTGCGCCCGCGCCGTCCGGCCGTACATGGAGGAGCGCGGCGGCGGGGCGATCGTCAACCAGTCGTCCACCGCGGCCTGGCAGTACTCCGGCTTCTACGGTCTGGCCAAGGCCGGGGTCAACGCCATCACCCAGCAGCTCGCCCACGAGCTGGGCGGGATGGGCATCCGGGTCAACGCGATCGCGCCCGGCCCGATCGACACCGAGGCCAACCGCGCGGTCGTGCCCGAGGGCATGGTCCGGAAGATCGTGCGCGACAAGCTGGCGATCAAGCGGGTGGGCACCCCGCAGGACCTGGTCGGCATGTGCCTGTTCCTGCTCTCGGACGAGGCCGCCTGGGTCACCGGGCAGATCTTCAACGTCGACGGCGGCGAGGTGTTCCGCTCGTGACCACGCCACCCGCACCGCCCACGCCACCCGTACCACCCCTGCCGCGCGAGGCGGCGGGACAACACGAGCCGTCGGAACCCCGCGAGCCGGCGGGGCCGTACGGCTTCATCGGGCTGGGACAGATGGGCGCCCCCATGGCGGCGCACCTGGCCGGGTGCGGCCTCGTCGTGTACGACACCCGCCCGGAGGCCATGGCCCCGCTGGTGGACAGGGGCGCCCGGGCCGCGGCGAGCCCCGCCGAGGTCGCCGTCGCCTGCCGGATCATCTCGATCATGGTCCGTGACGACGCCCAGGTGGACGAGGTCATGGCCGGGATCCTTCCCGCGGCGGCCCCCGGCACGGTCGTCGCGATCCACTCCACCATCCACGCCGGGACCGCGGCACGGCTCGCCGAGCGGGCGCTGCCGTACCGGATCGACGTCGTGGACGCGCCCGTCAGCGGCGGCTTCATGGGCGCCCAGGCGGGCACCCTCGCGGTCATGGTCGGCGGGACCGAGGACGCCTTCGCCCGCTGCCGGGAGCCCTTCGGGGCCTGGGCCGACCTCGTCCTGCACATGGGGCCGGTCGGCGCGGGCACCCGGGCCAAACTCGCCCGCAACCTGCTGCACTTCACCGCCTTCGCCGCCGTGGCCGAGGCGCAGCGGCTGGCGGAGGCGGCCGGGGTCCCGCTGCGCCGGCTCGCCCGGGTGGTCCGGCACTCCGACGCCGTCACCGGCGGACCCGGATCGATCATGCTCCGCTCCACCACCGCGCCCCTCGATCCCGGCGACCCGCTCTACGAGATCATGGAGAACGTGCTGGCGCTCGGCGAGAAGGACCTGTCCCTCGCCCTCGACCTGGCCGCCGGGCACGGCGTCGACACGCCCTTGGCCCGGCTCGCGCTCGACCGCCTCGCCGAGGGACTCGGGCTCCCCCCGCGGACCTCCCCCTCGAAACTCCCCAAGGAGGCACGGTGAGTGACGACCGGCGCGAGCGCGGCCTGGAGATGATGCGCCAGGTGTACGGCTGGGAGATCGGCGACGCCCCCGGCGACTTCTTCCGCATCACCGTGGACCATCTCTTCGCGGAGATCTGGACCCGCCCCGGCCTGTCGATGCGCGACCGGCGGCTGCTGCTCATCGGCATGCTGGCCGGGCAGGGGCTCAACGACGTCCTCGACATCCAGATCCCGGCCGCCCTGGCCAACGCCGAACTCTCCCCCGACGAGCTCCGCGAGATCGCCGTCTTCCTCACCCACTACATCGGCTGGCCCCTCGGCGCCCGGCTGAGCGTCCAGATCGACGAACTGATCGCCAAGCACGAGCGGGGCACCCCCTGACCCTCCCCCGCCCCCTCTCCTGACCCTCCCCCGCCCCCTCCCCTGACCTCTCGCCGCCTCGGACATCCGCACACTCCGAGTCTTCTCCCGTGTGCTCCGAGTCACATCCCCGCTGACCTCTCATCCCTCATGCGAACCCCGGATCGGCCGATCGGGAGGAGAAAGGCCGACGCCGCAGGGCGTCCTGCGAGGGATGGGGCGAATGAAACGACTGTCAGGACTTCTCCTCGGTGGCGTGATGATCGCCTCTGCCGCGTCCGTGGCGGTCCCCGGCCCCGCGCTGGCGGCGTCCGCGCCGACAGGACTGCAGGGACTGGACGTCAGCTCCTACCAGCCGAACGTGTCCTGGCCGTCGGTGTACCGCGCGGGCGGCCGGTTCGCCTACGTCAAGGCCACCGAGTCGACGACCTACCGCAACCCCTACTTCGCCGCGCAGTACGGCGGATCCCGGCAGGCCGGGCTGATCCGGGGCGCCTACCACTTCGCGCTCCCGCACAAGTCCTCCGGCGCCGCCCAGGCCGAGTACTTCGTCCGCAACGGCGGCGGCTGGACCGCCGACGGCTGGACCCTGCCGGGCGCGCTCGACATCGAGTTCAACCCGTACAGCTCCTCCAACGGCCTCAACACGTGCTACGGGCTCTCCCCCGCCCAGATGACCGCCTGGATCCGCGACTTCAGCGACCGCTACCTGCAGCTCACCGGCAGGCGGCCCACCGTCTACACCAACACCCACTGGTGGCAGACCTGCACCGGCGGCAGCGCCGCCTTCGGTGACCACCCGCTCTGGCTGGCCCGGTACTCCTCCTCCGTGGGCACCCTCCCGTCGGGCTGGACCCGGCACGCCATCTGGCAGTACGCCAGCTCCGGCACCTTCCCCGGCGACCAGAACCTCTTCAACGGCACCTACGAGCAGCTCAAGCAGCTGGCCACCGGTCAGGGCGGCGGCTCCGTGCCCGCCGGGAGCACGTCCAAGACCGCCACGCGCGTCTCCTTCGTCAACACCGTACGGGAGCCGGTCCGGCGCGGCCGGAGCCTGAAGATCGTCGGCACGCTGAGCCAGTACGTCTCCGGCACCCGCAAGGCCGCCGCCGGGCAGCGGGTCACCGTCCGGTTCAAGCCCCGCGGGTCGTCGGCCTGGAAGACCGCGGGCACCGCCACGACCGCCGCCAACGGCACGTTCCGCAAGACGTTCAAGGCGAGCGGGGACGGCTCCTGGCAGGTCGTCTACGCCGGGGACTCCCGGCGCCTGCCCACCAGGAGCGGCGTCGACTACGTCGACGTCCGCTGACACGAGGGCGGCGGGGAGCGGGCCTCGGCACGGCGGCCGTCGCGCGTCACCCGACTTGATAGGTTCGTCAGGGCCTGTTCACCGCGTCACCGGGGGTGTGGATGTCCGCAGCCGCAGGCGCCGAGCCGCGTGGACCGGGCCGGCCGCGCAGCCGCGAGTCCTGGTCGGCGATCCTGGACGTGACCGCCGAGCTGCTGGAGCGGGACGGATATCTCAGGCTCAGCCTCGACACCGTGGCCGCCCGGGCGGGAGTGAGCAAGCGGACGATCTACCGCTGGTGGCCGTCCAAGGGCGCCCTGGCCATCGAGGCGTACCTCGCCGTGGCGGCCGACCGGCTCACGGTTCCGGACACCGGTTCGCTCCGCGAGGACCTCGAACGGTACGCGCGCGACTTCGTCGGCCTGCTCACCGAGACCGCCACCGCCCGCACCGTCGCCGGGCTGGTGGCGGCGAGCTTCGACGACCCCGAGCTGGCCAGGGCCTTCCGGGAGGACTTCCTGGGCGGTCGCCGCGCCGCCGCCGGAGAGATCTTCGAGCGCGCCCGCGAGCGGGGCGAGCTCCGCGCGGACGCGGACATCGACACCGCCCTCGACGACTTCTTCGCGCCGCTGTGGTACCGCGCACTGTTCACCGGCGCGGCGCTGGACGGCCCGTACGCCGCCGTCCTGGCCGACCGGCTGGCGGCGGCGTACTCCTGAACCTCCCGCTCCGGCACCCGCACCACGTCCACCCGCACCACAGCCATGTCAGAAAAAGATCTCCGATCCGGAATATGGAAACGATCCGGTCAGTTTCATAGATCGTGATGCCCGATACCGCACCGCCCCGCTGGAAGGCGGCCGTCTCCGCATGGCTGGGGCTCTTCCCCCTGCTCGTGCTGGCCGAGTTCCTCCTGGTCCCGCGCCTGACCGCGGTCCCTTCCGTCCTGCGCCTCGCGCTGCTCTCCGCCGCCCTGGTCGCCGCGATGACGTACGCCGTCTCGCCGGCCACCGAACGGCTGCTGCGTCCGTGGCTGACCCGATCCCCCGAAACGGAGTCCTCATGAACACGATCATTCTCGCGCACGCCGTCGAGACCGGCCCCGAGAGCCTCTGGTACCCGTACCTGCGCGCCGCGCTGGACGGACGGGCCGAAGTGAGGATCCCCGCGCTGCCCGACCCCGGCGCGCCCGATCCCGAGGCATGGCTGACGGCACTCACCGCCGCCGGCCGGGACACCGACCCCGGCGACACCGTGCTGGTCGGCCACAGCCTGGGCGGCGTCACCCTGCTGCGCCTGCTGGAGCGGCACGACACCGACCGCCACGGCCCGTACGCCGGGGCCGTGCTGGTCGCCACCCCGTACAAGGAGGTCGGCTACGAGGCGCTGAACCCGTTCTTCGCCCCCCGGTTCGACTGGGCGCGCATCCGGCGGGCGGCCCGGGCGTTCCAGGTCCTCATCGCGGCCGACGACCCCGTGCTCACCCCCGACCCGTTCGATCACGCCAGGCACTACGTGACCGAACTGGGGGCCACGGCCACCGTCCGGGCCGCCGGAGGCCACTTCCCGATCTGGAGTCCCGATGACATCCCGACCGGTCTGGCGCTTCCGGAGGTGACCCCGCTGGTGACGGGGCTGCTCCCCGCCGCCTCCTCCTGACACCGGGCGGCTGCCGCCGAGCACCCGTCGATCCCGATGACGCCGCCGCGGTTTCCGGCGAGACCCTCCCGTCCGGAAACCGCGGCCCGTCCGGCCATGGCCTCCGCGATGCGGATGGACTTCTCGCCGGCCGCCGGCAGCGCGATCCGGCCGTCACGAAGATCTCCTCGATCTCCTCAAACACGACGGACGTCACTAAGGTGACAGCGAGGCGTTCATCTCTCAGACGTCGCCGGAACACGCACTCCCCCTCCCCGACCGGGCCCGGGATCTCGCGCGTCGTCCGGTGGCGCGACCCCCAGGAGGCTGATCGTGCGCACCCGGGTGATCCCCGCCCTCGTCCTCGCCCTGCTCACCGCCGGTTCCATCGCCCCGCCCGCAACGGCGCAGACGGGACCGCCCGCCCCGGCCGCCGTGACGGCCGAGGATCCCCTGCTGGCCAGGCTCAAGGCCATCCCCGGCCTGAGCGTGGTCTCCGAGACCCAGCCGGCCGGCTACCGGTTCTTCGTCCTGACCTTCACCCAGCCGGTGGACCACCGCGACCCCGGCCAGGGCACCTACCAGCAGCGGCTCACCCTGCTGCACCGCTCGGAGACCGCGCCGACGGTCCTGTTCACCGGCGGGTACGGCCTGCCCGTCAACCCCGGCCCCTCCCGGACCGAGCCGACCCGCCTGCTGGACGGCAACCAGGTCTCGGTCGAGCACCGGTTCTTCCGCTCGTCCCGGCCCGATCCGGCGGACTGGCGCGACCTCACCATCTGGCAGGAGGCCGGCGACGAGCACCGCATCGTCCAGGCGCTCAAGACGGTCTACTCCGGCAAGTGGATCCAGACGGGCGCGAGCAAGGGCGGCATGACCTCGGTCTACCACCGGCGCTTCTACCCCGGCGACGTGGACGGGGTGGTGGCCTACGTCGCCCCGAACGACCGGGTCAACCCCCTCGACGGGGCCTACGACAGGTTCTTCGCCACCGTCGGCGACGCCGCCTGCCGTACCGCGCTGGACACCGTGCAGCGGGAGGCGCTCAAGCGCCGCGACCGGCTGGTGCCCAGGCTGGAGGCGCACGCCGCGCAGAACGGCCTCACCTTCACCCGGACGCTGGGCAGCGCCGACCGGTCGTTCGAGATGACGGTGCTCGACACGGTGTGGGCCTTCTGGCAGTACTCCACCGCGGCCGACTGCGCGGCGGTGCCGGCCGCCACGGCCTCCGACGACGAGCTCTACGCCTGGATCGACTCCGTCGCGGGCTGGTCGTTCTACACCGACCAGGGCATCGAGTACTACACGCCGTACTACTACCAGGCGGCCACCCAGCTCGGCTGGCCCGAGCTGAGGTTCCGGCACCTGCGCGGCCTGACCCGCCATCCCGGTCTCTACCAGCCCAACTCGGTCCTGCCCGCCGAGCTGCGCTCCCGGCACGATCCGTGGCCGATGCTGGACGTGGACCACTGGGTGCGCTCGCGGTCGAGCCGGATGATGTTCGTCTACGGCGAGAACGACCCGTGGGGGGCCGAGCGGTTCACCCCCAGCAGGCATGACTCCCACTTGTACGTCGCACCGGGGGCCAACCACGGGGCGAACATCTCCGCCCTGACGGAGGCCGACCGCGAGGCGGCGACGGCGACCCTGCGACGCTGGGCCGGGGTGGCCGACGCGCCGCCGGCCACACGGAGCGCGCCGCCGTCCATCCCCGACGACGACATGCTCCCCGACCGCCGGACCTTCTGAGCCGCCGTTTCCGTGAAGCCCCGGCATGCCGTACGGTCCGCGTGGGCCGTACGGCATGCCCCGCTGGCAGACTCGTTCCCATGCGGATCACACTGCTCCAGGGAGACATCACCGCGCAGCGCGTCGACGCCGTCGTCAACGCCGCGAACTCCTCCCTCCTGGGAGGCGGCGGGGTCGACGGGGCGATCCACCGGCGCGGCGGCCCCGCGATCCTTGAGGAGTGCCGGAAGCTGCGCGCCTCGCACTACGGCCGGGGGCTGCCGACCGGCCAGGCCGTGGCGACCACGGCCGGCGAGCTCCCGGCCCGCTGGGTCATCCACACCGTCGGTCCCGTCTACTCCGCCGGGGAGGACCGTTCGGAGCTGCTGGCCTCCTGCTACCGGGAGTCGCTCCGGGTCGCCGACGAACTGGGCGCGGCGAGCGTCGCCTTCCCCGCGGTGTCCACCGGGATCTTCGGCTGGCCGATGGACGACGCCGCCCGGATCGCGGTCGGCACCGTACGCGCCACGCCGGCGCGGGTGGAGGAGGCACGGTTCGTGCTGTTCACCGCGGACGCCTACGCCGCCTTCGAACGGGCCCTCGTCACCGGCTGACCGTGGTCGTACGGGTGGGAAACCGGCGGTGCCCCCGGGTATCGTCGGGCACGTGATCGCCGTGGTGGCCGGGCCGGTGCCCACTGGCTGCTCCGGACGGACCGGGAGACGACCCGGAGGGACGCGTGACGGTGGACGGGGCAGCGGACAGGACGGCGGACAGGACGATCGCGGACTTCTGGTTCGACCCCTCCTGCCCGTACACCTGGATCACCTCCCGGTGGCTGGTGGAGGTGGAGAAGGTCCGGCCGGTCGAGGTGCGCTGGCACGTGATGAGCCTGTCGGTGCTCAACGAGGACCGGGACGACGACCCGGAGGACGATCCCGAGGGCTATCTGTGGGTTCCCGTGCGCGTCTGCGCCGCCGTACGGCACCATCACGGGCAGGAGGCGCTCGGCAGGTTCTACACCGCGATGTGGACGGTCGAGCGCGAGCACGACGACTGGATCGGCTCGCTGCACGACGCGCTGGAGGCCGCCGGGCTCCCGGTGGAGCTGGCCGGGGCGGGCATGTCGACGGAGTACGACGAGCTGGTGCGCGCCTCGCACGCCGAGGGCGTCGCCCTGGTCGGCACGCACGTCGGCACCCCGGTGGTCGCCGTCACCGGAACCGGCGGGGGGCGCGTCGCGTTCTTCGGCCCCGTCATGTCCCGCATCCCCAGGGGCGAGCAGGCCGGCCGCCTGTGGGACGGGACCCTGCTGGTGGCCGGGGTCCCGGGTTTCCACGAGCTGAAGGGGCCCCCGCACGAGGAGCCCCGGCTCGGCTGATCCGCTCCGCCGCCACGGAGACCGAGCGGTGCCACAGCGATCGAGCGGTGCCACGGAGATCGAGCGGTGCCACGGAGATCGAGCGGTGCCACGGAGATCGAGCGATCATCTCCCCAGACGGACAGATCCATGCGCATACTGCTGTATCCACTGTATCCGTACAGCCGTATCCGCCTCGTGCGACGTCAAGGGCGGCTCGACCGTCGATCCGGTTCGGAGGAGAGCGAGACGTGAGCGTGGCCGGGCCGGAAGACAGACCGTTCACGGCGAAGGAGGCGAAGGCCCTCTGCCGTGAGGCGGAACGCCTTCTGGCCGACGCGCGCGCCCTCTACGACGAGCACACCCTGGTCCACCAGTCGGTGAAGCAGGCACTCGGCGCGTTCCGCAGCCGGCTGGCCCGGGCCGAGCTGGACGCGATCCCCGTCACCCGGCTCAACGACGTGACCGGCGGGCGGCTGCGCATCGGGGCCCTGGAGCGCGCCGGATACACCACGGTGCTCCAGGTCCTGGAGTCCTCTCCGTACTACCTGCAGCTGGTCCCCGGGATCGGTGCGCAGACGGTGAGTCGGCTGCACGCCGCGGCCCGCCAGATCGCCCGGGCCGTCGAGGAGTCCGTCGGCGTCCGCCTCGACACCGAGGACCGCGGCCCCGGCGCCACGGACCTGGTGATCGCGCTGCACCGGCTGGTGGACGTCGGCCCCGACCTGCCTGTCGCCGTTGACACCGCCCGTGAACTGAGCAAGCGGATCAGACCGCTGCTGACCGCCGCGCACCCGGCGCGCGGGCGCCTGCGGATGATGTTCGCCGGCTCCGGGCGCCGCCGGCGCGCCCGGGAGGCGCTGGCGGAGCTCTCGGGCCTGCTGGACCGCGCCCGCGAGACCCGGCTCCTGATCGTCCAGGTCACCACCGACCTGCTCCGCCCTCCGGTCTCGGAGTTCGAGGCGTGGACCGACTTCGAGTTCCGGGCGTCGGACTACTACAGCCTGCTCGCCGAACTGGCCGGCGAGCCCGGATCGGCGATCGAGGGCCTGCTCCCCGACGACCTGGTCGCGAAGGTCGGCGCGCAGGAGCTCGACGAGACCCACCTGCGCGTCTCCCTCCGCGGCTACCAGGCCTTCGGCGCCCGCTTCGCCCTCACCCAGCGGCGGGTGATCCTCGGTGACGAGATGGGCCTGGGCAAGTCGATCGAGGCCATCGCCGCCCTGGCGCATCTCAAGACGGAGGGGAACGATCACTTCATGGTGGTCTGTCCCACCAGTGTGCTGATCAACTGGGTACGGGAGATCCACGCGCGCAGCACCCTGGACGCCTACCCGCTGCACGGGAGCACGCGCCTCGCCGCCGAGGAGGAGTGGGTCCGGCGCGGCGGCGTGGCCGTGGTCACCCTGGACAGTCTCCACCGGCTGAAGCTCCCGCCCCACGTCCGGATCGGCATGCTCGTCGTGGATGAGGCGCACTACGTCAAGAATCCCCGGGCCAACCGCTCCAGGGCCGTCGCCCGCTGGTGCGGGAGCGTCGAGCGGGTGCTCTTCATGACCGGCACGCCGATGGAGAACCGGGCCGAGGAGTTCCGTGTCCTGGTCTCCTACCTCCAGCCCGACCTGGCCGCGCGCCTGCGCCGCAGCGACGACGTCATCATCGGGGCGGAGGCGTTCCGCAAGGCCGTCGCCCCCGTCTACCTGCGCCGCAACCAGGAGGACGTGCTCACCGAACTGCCCGGCCTGGTCCAGGCCGAGGACTGGGTGGAGTTCAGCGGCGCCGACCTGTCCGCCTACCGGCAGGCCGTCGCGGAGGGGAACTTCATGGCCATGCGCCGCGCCGCCTACGCCGTCCCCGACACCTCGGCCAAGCTGAAGCGCCTGCTCGAACTTATCGACAAGGCGGAGGCCGCCGGGCTCAAGGTC
Source organism: Planobispora rosea (assembly GCF_014648175.1). Taxonomy (GTDB): domain Bacteria; phylum Actinomycetota; class Actinomycetes; order Streptosporangiales; family Streptosporangiaceae; genus Planobispora; species Planobispora rosea. The sequence goes on along the minus strand of NZ_BMQP01000009.1, from coordinate 29,569 downwards.
GTGGTCTTCTCCTACTTCCGCGACGTGCTCGCGAGCGTGCGGACCACGCTGGACGGCCGGGCCCACGGGCCGATCTCCGGCGACGTCTCCCCGGCCCGCCGCCAGCAGGTGGTGGACGAGTTCTCCCGCGCCAAGGGACACGCGGTCCTGCTCAGCCAGGTCCAGGCGGGCGGCGTGGGACTCAACCTGCAGGCGGCCTCCGTAGTGATCATGTGTGAGCCGCAGGTCAAACCGAGTATCGAGGCCCAGGTCGTGGCCCGTGCCCACCGGATGGGCCAGGTGCGCAGGGTGCAGGTGCACCGGCTCCTCGCGGCGGACACGATCGACCAGCGCATGCTCGACATCCTGCGCTCCAAGACGAAGATCTTCGACGCCTACGCCCGCCGGAGCGACCTGGCCGAGTCCACCGCCGAGGCCACGGACGTCTCCGAGCGGGAACTGGCCCGCCAGATCGTCGAGGAGGAACAGCGCCGCCTCGCCCTCGGCGCGTTCACGCCCGGATCCGTCACTCCTTGAGCTCTTGGGTCCTTCAGTCGCGGCGCACGAAGTTGACCCGTTCGAGGTGCGGCCTGTAGTCGGCGGGGCCGAGGACCAGCTTCTCCCGGATCAGGTCGACGGCGCCGCCTCCGGAGAGGCCCACGCGCTGGTAGATCCGGGTCCCGGCCCGCTCCCGCTGGACGATCACATGCTCGTCGTCGTACCAACCGGCGAAGGCGCGGACGTCCCGGCCGAACCGGTGCACGATCTTCCCGGTCTCCGCGTCGACGATGCCGATCGGCCCGCCCCCGCCGTTCCCCCGGGAATCGCCCAGGAGAGTGCCGAACAACCGTCCCGAGGGTGAGAAGGGCGTCGTCGTGTGCCACTCGTCGAGGGTGCCGACACCGGTGTAGACCCTGCGCTGCCTGCCGTCCAGGTCGTAGACGGCGATGCGGCGCTTGCCCGGCCCGGCCTCCGGCCCGTTGCGCACGGCCATCACCCGGTCCGCGGAGCCGGCGAAGTAGAAGCGGTGGGAGCGCCCGATGCCCCAGTCGCTCACGCGGTGGCGCGGTCCCGCGTGCACCAGCCGGGCGGTGCGATCGGCCGCGTCCACCGTGACGAATCCGATGATCGTGAGGCTGCCGTCGCGGTGCGGCCGGTAGGCGGTGAGCAGGAGGGTACGGCCGTCCGCGGACCACTCGGGAGAGGTCACCGGTGCGGGCAGCGCGATCGTGTGCGTCCGCCCGCTCTCCCGGTCGGTCAGGTCGATCTTCCGTACCGCCCGCCACAGCCGGTGGTCCGGGATGCCGGCCACCCATCTCTCCCCCGGCGCCACCAGCGCCTCGCGATACCGCGTCCTGCGGAACCGGTCGCCCTCGCGCAGGTAGCCGTAGTGCTGCTGGCCCGCGTCGAAGACGAGGGAGTACGAGGCCAGCCGGACCGGCGCCCCCGCGGCCTCGTCGACCTCGCCCCGGGTACCGGCGAGCTTGGTCCACCGTCCCTGTGCGACGGACTCGGCGCCCGCGGACGGTCCCGGCGTCCCCGTCTCCCGCGCGCCCGCGGGCGGCGCCCCGGCTGCCGTGATCGCCACGGCCGCGAACGCGGCGACGGCGGGTGTGATGAAAGCCTTGATACGCATACGCATCCCCCTTTTTCCTCTGATGAGATGCGTGATCGCGGAGATTGGTTCATGGAAGGGCGAGCACACCGGCGGTCAGCGGTGCGGCGGGGGTCAGTAACGCCAGCGGCTGCGCTCGACGACCTCGTCGTCACTCGCGCCCTCGAACAGCGCGATCTCGCCGCGCCGGACCGTCGCGACGGTGTCCACGATCTCCGGCCCGAGCGCCGCGCCGAGGACCGGGTCTTCCTCGAACGCGGCGACGGCCTCGGCCAGCGAGCCCGGCAAGGCCGCGATCCCCAGCTTCCGCCGGGTCTCCTCGTGCATCCCGGCGGGGTCCTCCTCGACCGGCTCCGGCAGCTGCGACCCCGCTCCGATCCCGGCCCGGCCGGCCGCCAGCAACGCGGCGACCAGCAGGTACGGGTTGGCCGCCAGGTCGACGCACTTGACCTCCACGTTGGCCGCCCGATCCCGCTCCCCCACCGAGCCGGTGACCAGCCGCAGCGCCGCCTCCCGGTTCTCCCTCCCCCAGCAGGCGAACACCCCGGCCCAGTGCGAGGGCACCAGCCGCAGGTAGCTCGCGACCGCCGGAGCGCCGACGGCGAGCAGCGCGGGCAGCCGCTCCAGGATCCCGGCGGTGAAACCCTCGCCCTCGGGGGTCAGCCCGTACGGTCCCGGACCGCCGGACATCAGGTTCGTCCCGTCGCGCCACAGGCTGAGGTGCACGTGACCGCCGTTGCCGACCCCGCCGGCGAGCACCTTCGGGGCGAAGGTGGCGCGCATCCCGTTCCGGGCGGTGACCGCGCGGACGGTCTCGCGCACCAGCACGGCGAGGTCCGCCGCGCCGACCGGGTCCGCCGCGGCGACGGAGACCTCGTACTGGCCGGCGGCGTACTCGGGGTGCACCTGGTCGACCGCGACCCCCTGGGCGGCCAGCGCGGCGAGGATCTCGCGCAGGTAGCCGGCGAGCTCGGTGAGCCGGGTCATGCCGTACGCCGGTCCCCGGGACGCGGGGACGAACGCGTCGCCGGCGCCCGCGGAGACGCACCACTCGATCTCGAAGGCCGCGCGCACCGCGTAGCCGTCCCCGGCCAGCCGGTCGGCCTCGCGCCGGGCCAGGGCGCGGGCGTCCAGCGGGTGCGGCACGCCGTCCTGGTCGTAGCGGTCGGCCGGCGCCCAGGCCCAGCCGGGGAGCGCGGCCAGCCGGGTGAGCCTGCCCAGGTCCGGGTGGAGCCGCAGGTCCCCGACCGGACCCCCGGCGTACCGTCCGGGAGCGATCGAGTCGTCGAGCAGGAACGCGTCGAACACCGGCGAGGCCCCGACGCCCCAGGCGGCGGCCTGTTCCAGGCGGGCCAGGGGCACCGCCTTGACCCTGGTGATGCCACTGGTGTCCACCCAGGTCACCGCGGTGGCCTCGATGCCGTCGGCGGCCAGGGCGGCGGCGGCCGTCCGGGCCTGTTCGGCGCGGCGGGCCCGCTCGGGTGCGGTCAGCGGCCGGAGCATCGGCGGCTGCGGTCTCGGTGACTGGGACTTCGGTGGCTGGGACATCGGCGGCTGGGACATCGGCGATGAGGACGGTGACGGTGGTATCGGCGCGGCCTCCACGGTTCCAGACTAGACATCGTCCGCCCGGCGGTCGCGGGTCCGGCTCGGCGTGCCGGTCCGATCGTGGTAAGTCTTGTCGGGCGAGCGGTTCCCGGTGAGCCCTGGGCCGATGGACCCGGGTCCGGCGCTCAGGTCCGATACGCCGATCGGAATGACTCGGAATGGCGATGCCGACTCCCGAACTCCTGCCCGCGGTCGCCGCGCTCCGGCTGGTCGACCACCACTGCCATGGAGTCGTGCCGCGGGATCTGCGGCGCGCCGGGTTCGAGGCGCTGCTGACCGAGGCCGAGAGCGCTTCCGGGCTGGGCGGGAGCCTGTTCGACACGCAGGTGGGCTTCGCCGTGCGCCGCTGGTGCGCGCCCGTGCTCGATCTGCCCCGGCACGCCGAGCCGGAGGAGTATCTGGCCCGCCGGGCGGAGCTCGGCCACGCCGAGGTGACCCGGCGGCTGCTGCGCGCGGCCGGGCTCGGCGCCCTGTGCGTGGACACCGGGCACAACCCCCGGTCGCTGCTCTCCCCCGGCGAGCTGGCCGAGGCCGCCGGGGCGCCCGGCTACGAGATCCTCCGCCTGGAGCACGTCGCCGAGGATGTCGTCGAATCCGGGACCTCCGCCCGGGGCTTCGCCGGCCGTTTCCGCGAGCGCCTCACCGAGCTGGTGCGCGCCGGGGAGGGCCGGGTGGTCGGGGCCAAGTCCGTCGCCGCCTACCGGGCCGGGCTGGCGCTGGCCCCGTACCGGCCCGGGGAGGGGGAGGTCGCCGCGGCGGCGGGCCGGTGGCTGGCCGGGGCGCGGCCGGACGCCCCGGCCCGGCTGGCGGACGAGGTGCTGCACCGGTTCCTGGTGTACACGGCGCTCGACCTCGGCCTGCCGGTGCAGTTCCATGTCGGGTACGGTGACCCGGACGTGCACCTGTCCCGGGCGAATCCGGCGCTCCTGACCGACCTGCTCCGGGCGACCGCTCCGGCGGGGGTGCCGATCGTGCTGCTGCACAACTACCCGTACCACCGGGAGGCCGGGTACCTCGCCCAGGTGTTCCCGCACGTGTTCGCCGATGTCAGCCTGGCCCTGCACAATCTGGGCCGGCGGGCCGGGGCGCTGCTCGCCGAGGCTCTCGAACTGACCCCGTTCGGCAAGCTGCTCTACGCCTCCGACGCCTACGGCCTGCCCGAGCTGTACCACCTCGGTTCGGTGCTGTTCCGCGGCGCGCTGTCCGGACTGCTCCGGGAAGGGCTGGCCGAGGACGCCTGGACGGAGCGGGACGCCGCCCGGATCGCCGGGATGATCGGCGCGGGCAACGCCCACCGGGTCTACCGCCTCCCCGCCTGACAGGTACGGCGCCGCCGGTCGGCGCGGTGCCGGGCGTGATCCCGGTGCACGCCGGCGGAGGACGGGGGACGCCCTCCCGGCTACTTTCGTCGTCCGGTCCGCGCCCAAAGTCCGATGTGAGCCGCGAACCGGGTTCCTAGCATCGAGGGCATGACTCAGACTGCTGCCCCGGAGTCCACGCGCATCCAGGAAATCGACGCCGTGCGCGGCTTCGCGCTGGGCGGCATCCTGGTCGCCAACATCGGTTTCTTCGCCGACCCCCGGTATGCCGTCGGCATCGGCACCCTGCCCATCAGCGAAGGTCCGGTCGCCCTCGCCGTCAGCACCCTGGTGCTGACGAAGTTCTACGTCATCTTCTCCTTCCTGTTCGGCTACTCCTTCACCCTGCAGATGCGCTCGTGGGGCGGGAAGGTCAAGGCCCGCATGCTCCGCCGCTGCCTGGGGCTGTTCGTCCTGGGCGTGGCGCACGGGTTCCTGCTCTGGATCGGCGACATCCTCACCCTCTACGCCGCGCTCGGCCTCCTGCTGCTGACCATGCGCGACGTCCGGCCCAGGACCGCGGTCAAGGCCGGATGCTGGATCATCGGCGTGATGTCGGTGATCTGGCTCCTGCTGGCCGGGCTCACCCTGCTCGACCCGGGCGCCGCCGCGTCCCCGGCCACCGACGCGGCGGCCGCCGTACGGGCCGAGGAGCTGGTCACCGGCGGGCCGCTGGACTTCCTCCGGTTCCAGGTGGAGACCTACCCGATGCTCGCGGCGTTCGTGTGGATCGGCCAGGGCCCGATGGCGATGGCGTTGTTCCTGTTCGGCCTGGCGGCGGGCAAGTCGCGACTGCTGGAGGAGCCGGAGCGCTGGGCTCACCTGGTCCCCCGGATCATGTGGCTGGGGTACGGCGTCGGCCTGCCCGCCGCGGTCTTCTTCACCTGGTCGTCCCAGGCGGACGACGCCGTGCAACTGGTCGGCCTGGCGGTCAACAACGTGACCTCTCTGCTCCTGGCGACCGCCTACGTGGTCACCCTGCTCGAAGCGGTCAGGCGCGTCCCGGCGATCGGCGGCGCGCTGGCCCCCGCCGGCCGCGTCGCGGCCTCCAACTACATCGGCCAGTCCGTGCTGGCCTGCCTGGTCTTCACCGGGTACGGCCTGGCCTTGGCGGGCGAACTGGCCCCCGTCGCGGTGATGGGCGTGGCCGCGGTGATCTACGCGGTCCTCCTGGCCCTGAGCGCCTGGTGGCTGCGCCACCACCGGCAGGGCCCGATCGAATGGATCCTGCGGCGCCTCACCCTGCTCTCCTCGCCGCGCCCCGGATGACCGCCTGCAACCGGGCCTCGTCCTCGCCGAGAGCCGCGACGGCCGCCGGGAGGGCCGCCGGGAGGGCCGCCGGGAGGGCCGCCGGGAGGGCCATGGACAGGTCCACCATGACGTCGGAGACCGCCTCGTCCAGGAGCGCGTCGGGGTCGGACGGCCCCACCTTGGACCGCGCGCCGGCCAACCTCGGCCCGTTGACCATCATCCGGGCGATCCGGCTCAGTTCCCCCAAGGTGAGGAACACCTGCGGATCCCAGGGACGGCTCTGATCGAAACGCTGCTCGCCGAACTCCTCGGTCTTCCGCCGTACAGCTCACCGTAGACGCGCACCGCCGCGCCGCCTCGAGCCAGAGTGGCCTCCCCACCCCGGCGAAGGCGGCGCGCAGGAGCTGCCAGCCGGAGGACGGCTCGTCATCGCGCAGCCACGCCTTGCGCTTGCCCACCGACAGGTTCCGGCCGTCATGGGCGATCACCATCTGGGCCCCGTGGAGCTTCTCCGTCGTCACCCACTGCCGGTGCCCCCGGCCGGCCGCCGTCCGTGACGCGGGCGTGCGGCAGGAGGAACCGCCTCGCCCGCATGACCCACCATGATCGATAAGTGAAAGTTGAACATTTAGCCAGGTAAGCCTAACCTAATCCCCGTGACCGAGAAGATCTCGCTGCGTGGAGCCGATCTGCGTCTCAGCTACCAGGGTGCCACCGCCGTCGAGAACGGCCACATCACCTTGCGGCAAGGACGCGTGACGGCCCTGGTGGGCCCGAACGGCAGCGGCAAGTCGACCTTGCTGCGCGCGCTGGCGCGGCTCCATCGGCCGGAGGCGGGCACGGTGACGCTGTCCGGCGACGTGTCCGCCCTGGACATGCCGTCACGGGACTTCGCCAAGCGGGTCACCCTGCTGGCCCAGAGCCGTCCCACGCCCTCAGGCGTGCGGGTCCGGGATGTCGTCGGGTACGGCAGGCACCCCTACCGCGGCCGGTGGCGGACGGGCGACCCCGACGGAGAGGCCGCGATCGCCAGGGCGATGGAACTGACCGGGGTCGCGAAGATGGCGGACCGTCCCGCGGACGAGCTGTCGGGTGGTGAACTGCAGCGCGTGTGGCTGGCCACCTGCCTGGCGCAGGACACCGGCGTCCTGCTCCTGGACGAGCCCACCACCTTCCTGGACCTGCGCTACCAGATCGAGCTGCTGGAGCTCGTGCGCGACCTGGCCGACGACCACGACGTGGCCGTCGGCGTCGTCCTGCACGACCTGAACCAGGCCGCCGAGCTGGCCGACCACGTCGTGCTGCTGCACGGCGGCCGGGTCCGGGCCGACGGATCGCCCGCCGAGGTCCTCACCGAAGAACTGCTCACCGAGGTGTACGGCATCCGCATCGAGGTCACGCACGACCCGAGGACGGGGACGGTGACCACCCGGCCGATCGGCCGGCACACCAGAAGCGTCTCTGCAACAACCTGACAGGAATACCATGATCCCCCTGCGCACCGCCCTCGTGGCCGTGGCCGCCGTCGCCATGCTCGGCGCCTGCGGCACCACCGAGGCCCCCGCCCCGGAACCGGCCGCCTCCGGAGGTACGGCCTCCGCCGCCCCCATCACCGTGACCGACGACCGCGGCAAGCAGATCACCCTCGACCGTCCCGCCGGCAAGGTGGTCGCCCTGGAGTGGGGCGAGGCCGAGATGGTGGTCAGCCTCGGCGTCATGCCGGTCGGGGTGGCCGACGTGAAGGGCTACGGCACCTGGGTGACCGCGGCCAAGCTGGACCCCTCGGTCAAGGACGTCGGCACCCGGCAGGAGCCGAGCGTCGACTCCATCGCCGCCCTCCAGCCCGACCTGATCGTCATGGAGTCCTCGCGTGACCCCTCGCTGGTGTCGCAGCTGGAGAAGTTCGCCCCCGTCGTCGTCCTGACCGGCAGTGACGCGGGCGACAACCTGGGCCGGATGCGGAAGGACCTCAAGACGATCGCCACCGCGCTGGGCAAGACCGCCGAGGCCGACAAGCTGCTGGCGGACTTCGACACCGCGCTGACCGAGGGCAAGAGCAAGCTCGCCGCCGCCGGCTTCGCCGGCAAGCCGTTCGCCATCGCCGACGGCTGGAAGGACGGCAGCAAGATCTCCATCCGCATGTTCGGCAAGGGTGCGCTGGTCTCCGACGTCGCCACCCAGCTCGGGCTGGTCAACGCCTGGACGGGCAAGGTCGACCCGGCCTGGGGCCTGGGCGTCACCGACGTCGAGGGCCTGACCGCGCTGAAGGACCCCGACACCCGCTTCTTCTACAACGCCTCCGACGGCGTCGACGTCTTCGCCGACGGACTGGCCTCGAACGCCATCTGGAAGAAGCTGCCGTTCGTCGAGAAGAAGCAGGTCACCAAGCTGCCCGACGGTATCTGGACCTTCGGCGGGCCGCTGTCCTGCAAGCAGTACGCCGAGGCCCTCGTGAAGGCATACACCGGTTGAGCACCTCGCTTCGGACCGCGCCTGCGCCCGCCACGCCGCTGCGGCGGCTGGGGGGCGCGGGCGCGGTCCTCCTGACGCTGGCGGCGGTCGTCCTGGTCTCCGCGGTCCACATGACGCAGGGCACGTCGTCCATCGGCGCACTCGACCTGCTCCGGCTGCCGTTCGGCGACGGGGACGGCGAGGCCGCCCGGATCCTGGTGGCCTCCCGGGTGCCCCGGCTGCTGGCCGGAGTCACCGTCGGCGTCGCCCTGGGTGTGGCGGGCGCGTTGCTGCAGGCCGTCTCCCGCAATCCCATGGCCTCGCCCGACACGCTGGCGGTCAGCTCCGGCGCCTACTTCGCGGTCGCCGCGGCGGCGGCCTTCGGCCTGACGCTGCCGCTTTTCCTTTCGGGCATGCTCGCCCTGCTGGGCGGGCTGGCGACGGCCGCTCTCGTGATGGCGCTGGCCGCGGGCGGCCGTACCGGCACGACCAGGCTGATCCTGGCGGGCTCGGCGACCGCGCTGGCACTCCACTCGCTCACCAACCTGCTGATGATCCTCTTCGAGGAGGAGACCACCGGGCTGTTCGCCTGGGGCAGCGGCTCGCTCGTGCAGAGCGACCTGGACGCCGTCTCGCAGATGGGCCCGCTGATCCTGCTGATGCTGGCCGCCGCCGTACTGGCCGGGCCCAAGCTCGACATCCTCGGCCTGGGCGACGACACCGCCACCGTGCTCGGCGTCAACGTCAGGCGGTTGCGCCTGTGGCTCACGGTCCTGGCCGTCGTGCTGACCGCCGCCGCGGTGACGGTCGCGGGTCCCATCGGGTTCGTGGGCCTGTGCGCGCCGGTGATCGTCAGACTGCTCCCGGGCATGCACCGCTACCGGACGACGCTGCCGCTGGCGGGTCTCGTCGGCGTGCTCATCGTCCTCGGCTCCGACATCGCGCTGCGCGCCGTCTTCGGCGGGCAGGCGGGCGTAGAGGTACCCCCCGGCGTGGTCACCACGCTGTTCGGCGCCGTCGTGATGGTGTGGCTGGCCCGTCGCTACCGGGACGCCGGACCGACCCGTCAGCCGCCGATCGTGCGCGTCGCGGCCCGCTCGCGCGCCGCCTTCCTGACCGTGGTGACGGCCTGCGCGGCCCTGCTCGCCGGAGCGGTCTTCCTCGGCATGCTCGGCGGCGACACCTGGGTCCTGGGCGGCGACCTGGTCAACTGGCTGAACGGGCGGACCGGCCGCGGTCTCACCTTCGTGCTCGACCAGCGCTATCCCCGCGTCCTCGCCGCGGTGCTCGCCGGTGCCGCGCTGGCCGCCGCGGGTACGGCCGTCCAGGCCGTGTGCCGCAACCCGCTGGCCGAGCCCGGCATACTCGGCGTCACCGCCGGTGCGGGTGTGGGCGCGGTCTCGCTGCTGGCCCTGGCGCCGCTCGCCGGGATCTGGCTCATGTCCGCGACGGCCATGGCCGGGGCGCTGACCGCCGCCGCCGCGGTGTACCTGCTGTCGTGGCGCGGCGGGCTGAGCTCCGACCGCCTGGTGCTGATCGGCGTCGGCGTGCAGGCGGCGTGCACCGCCGTCACCATCATGATCATCGTCAAGGCGGACCCGTGGAACACCGCCATGGCGCTGACCTGGCTGTCCGGTTCCACCTACGGCCGCGTCCCGGTCCAGCTCATCCCGGTCGCGCTGGCCCTGGTCCTGATGCTCCCGCTGATCGCCTGGCTCCGCCGCGACCTGGACCTGCTCTCCCTGGACGAGGACAGTCCCCGCATCCTCGGTGTCCCCCTGGAGCCGGTACGGCTGGCCGCCCTGGGCGGCTCGGTGCTGCTGACCGCCACCGCGGTCTCCGCCGTGGGCGTGGTCGGCTTCGTCGGCCTGATCGCCCCGCACGCCGCCCGTGCCCTGGTCGGCTCGGGCCACGCCCGCGTCCTGCCGGTGGCCGTGCTCCTCGGCGCCCTGCTGGTGAGCCTGGCCGACACGCTCGGGCGCACCGTCATCGCCCCGGCCCAGGTGCCCGCCGGGATCGTCACCTCCCTGCTCGGCACACCGTACTTCGTCTGGCTGCTGTGGCGCTCACGGGCACAGGCGGACGGCTGACGACGCCGGCCCCGTGCCCGTGCCCGGGAGAGACCGCTCCGCCGCACCGGCTAACCGTCCGGCATCGATATCCGGTCACAGGTCCATCCGCTGACGTCGGCGATCCGGATGCGCCACCATCCGCTCTCCCCTGACGGGGCCCCGGCGCCCGTGATCGGCCGCGCGTCCCGCAGGTGCAGGAACTCCCCGCGGGCGGCCTCGCCGAGGTGCTCGAAGAGAAGGTTGAACCCCTTGATGTCCGTGGAGGTGAATTCGTACGCCCTGCCTATCCGCTGGGCGACGTTGGTGGCGAACTCCTCAGCGGAGACGAGTATCCCGGTGATGAGCGTGCCGCTGGTCGTCACGGTGATGCTGATACCAGTCTGAGTGTGGTTGACGACATCCACGAGAGTCTGGAGTGCCACATCCGGTTTTGACATGAGGGAATATTACGCAACGTCGCTGATCGAATCCTCTCGGTCACCCGTCGTCCTGCCCAGTCAGTCACGCCGGGCAGCGCATCCTTCCTCCGATCCCACCCGGTCTCCCTCACCGCCGGCCGCCGAACTCCCAGTCGTGGACCTCGACGTCGGCGTACCGGTCCAGGGTCAGGACGGCGCGCGCCGCGTCCGGATCCGGCGCCCGGACCAGCAGCGCCGTACCCAGCCAGGCGGTGCCGTCGTCGGACAGCAACGGCCCGTACGCGATCAGCTCGTCCCGGCCGGGCGGCGGGACGAGATCGGCGGCCTGCCCGGAGCCGAGGCCCAGCACCAGGTACCGGTCGCCTCCCTCTCGGCCGCCGGGGAAATCCCACATGGTGCGCCCCAGTACGTTGCTCCACCGGCGCAACATCACATCCCGGTACACACCGGCCTGGTAGTTGGGCTCGTCGAAGACGAACGCACGCGCAGCGGCGAGATCCGGCAGGTCGACGATGTGCACGCTGCCGGTGGCCGTGTCGCCGCCACGGTCGAAGGTCGGGCCCCGGGCGATCATCTCCGACTCGTACCGGTCCATGTAGGACCAGTGCTCTTCCAGCAGCTCCTCACGTAGCGCCGCGGAGTCGGACCGATCACGGTGATAGCAGAAGAACTCCATGCCGACAGTACCTATCACGGACCACTTCGCCCCCCTCAGCGGAGGACGGGGCGGCGGTGCCGTACCTGACGAAGCCCAGCCCACCCGTGCGGGCCTGCGGGGAGGCGGCCGCACGTCGGCGACGGACCCGTGCGAGGTGACGCTGAAGATCGACGGGATCCGGCGGCGGATGCGTGGGGCGGACGTAGACCCCGATCGGTCGGCGGCCCCGGCGACCTGCGGCATGGCTCAGGGTGAGGCCTCGGTCCTGGCGGTGATGAACCTCCTGGCCCGCGCTCTGCGGCGGCACACCCGATGGAGAAGCGGTTCGGCCTGTTCGTCAGCACGAACGACAGAGCGCGTACACGCCTCCACCGCGACTGGAGGACTCAGCCCGATACCGAGGCCCGAAGTGTAGGAGACGGCCGGAGAAGGACGCTCAAAGGAACGGGTTCCTGAATGTTTCGTTACCCGGATTCCCCTTTGGTGTGTCTGGATTGCGCCGATCAGTCTTCTGCCGCTGTCCAGCGGCTCCAACCGCTTGGAGGCCCCGCATGTCCCGCCTGCAGAACCTGGGAGTCGGAAAACGACTCGGGCTCTCGTTTCTCCTGGTCACACTACTGATCATCGTCTCGGTCGCCGTGGGCCGCTTCGGGATGGGCAGCCAGTACGACATCAGCATGCGCATGGACCAGCTGAAGCAGGTCGAAGACGACGTCCAGAAACTCAGCTACTACGCCGCCGACATCACCGGCTGGCAGGGACTGGTCGTGGCCGACGCCGGCGCCTTCGGCGGCAAGGTGGCCACCGGGCCCGACGCCTACAACCGCAAGGGTGAGTTGGAGAGCAAGCAGGCCCTCTACGACACGATCGACGCCACCCACGTCGAATATCTGACACCGGCTGAGCGCGCGCAGTTCGACAAGCTCCGCCCCGCCTGGGATGACTTCTTCACCTGGGACGCCAAGATCATGGAGCTGCTGGCCCAGGACACCCGTGAAGCCCGTGCCGAGGCCATGAACAGCATCAACGGCGGCGAGGCCGCCGAGTCCTACTCCGCCAGCCTGGAGATCAACGCGGCGTTGATCGACTCCCTGGCCGGACGCGTGGTCGCGTTGCAGAAGGAGGCGGCCGAAGTCAAGAGCGACAGTGAGCGGATCCTGCTCGGCACGCTGATCGCGGCTCTGATCACGGCGGCCGGCCTGAGCATCACCGCCACCCGGTCGGTGGTGCATCCGCTCCGCAGGGTCGTGTCCGCCCTCGGCCTACTGGCCCGCGGCGACCTGACCGTGCGGCTGCGGATGACGCGCCGCGACGAACTCGGCCAGCTGGGCGACGCCGTGGACGTCACCGCCGAATCCCTGCACACCACGGTGACGGTGCTGGCGGACCACAGCACCTCGCTGGCCGCCTCCTCGGTTCAGCTGTCCCAGGTCGCCGAGCAGATCGCGGCCTCAGCCGAGGAGTCCAGCGTCCAGTCCGGCGTGGTCGCCGCCGCCGCAGCGGACGTCTCGCGCAACGTGGAGGTCGTGGCAGCGGGCGGTGAGGAGATGGGCGTGGCGATCGAGGAGATCTCCCGCAGCACCTCCGCGGCCGCCTCCGTCACCGCCGAGGCCGTGCGCGTGGCCGAGACCACCAACACGATGATGGCCCAGTTGGAGACCTCCTCGGCCGAGATCGGCGATGTCATCAAGACGATCACCTCGATCGCCGAGCAGACCAACCTGCTGGCGCTGAACGCCACCATCGAGGCCGCCCGGGCCGGGGAGTCCGGCAAGGGTTTCGCCGTCGTCGCGGGCGAGGTCAAGGACCTGGCCCAGGAGACCGCCAAGGCCACCGAGGACATCGCCCGGCGGGTCACCGCGATCCAGGCCGACACGACGGCCGCGATGGAGGCCATCGGCCGGATCAGCGAGATCACCGGCCGGATCAACGACCACCAGGCGGCGATCGCCGCGGCGGTGGAGGAGCAGACCGCCACCACCGGGGAGATGAACCGCAACGTCGCCGACGCGGCGACCTTCAGCAACGAGATCGCCGCCAACATCGCCGGCGTCGCCGAGGCCGCAGCGGTGACCACCGAAGGGGTGGAGCAGTCACGTCAGGCAGCGGCGGAGCTGGCGGAGATGAGCACATCGCTGCGCGAGCTGGTGAGCCGGTTCACCGTCTGAGACGGCGCGTCCACGCAGGCAGACCGCGGGAGAAGCCGTCCGGCCGGGTTACGTCCATGGAAGTGGTGTAAGAGTTTCCCCAGCACACAGGCGTGCCGCCGGACATGAGAACGGCCATCGCGTGATCCTTCGTGATTGCGACATCAAGATCGAAGGAGAAGCAAGCGATGGCCGCGAACAACAGTGTGGACCCCGCCGCCTGGCTGGCGGAGCAGATTCAGACCAGCGACCCGGATCTGTTGCGCTCCATGGTGAAGACCATGGCCGAGGCGTTGATGTCGGCCGAGGCCAACAGCTTGTGCGGCGCCGCCTACGGCGAACGCAGCAGCGAGCGGGCCAATCGCCGCAACGGCTACCGGACCCGCGGCTGGGACACCCGCGCCGGAACCGTCGAGCTGGCCATTCCGAAACTGCGTTCGGGCAGCTACTTTCCGGATTGGCTGCTGCAGCGCCGCCGCCGCGCCGAACAGGCCCTGATCAGTGTGGTGGCCACCAGCTACCTGCTGGGCGTCTCCACCCGCCGGGTCGACAAGCTGATCGAGCAACTCGGGGTGCAGCACATCTCCAAGAGCCAGGTCTCGGAGATGGCCAAGGTGCTGGACGGGCAGGTGGAGGCGTTCCGGACCCGCCCGCTGGATGGCGGCCCGTATGCGTTCGTGTGGCTGGACGCACTCACGCAGAAGGTCCGCGAGGACGGGCGCACGGTGAACGTGCACGTGCTGGTCGCCACCGCCGCGGGCGCCGACGGCCGCCGGGAGATCCTGGGGCTGGAGGTGACCTCGGCCGAAGACGGCGCCGGCTGGCTGGGCTTCCTGCGGGGCCTGGTGGCGCGGGGCCTGTCGGGAGTGCAATTGGTCGTCTCCGATGCCCACCGGGGCTTGATGGAGGCGGTCGGTGCGACGCTGGCGGGCGCGGCCTGGCAGCGCTGTCGCACCCACTACCTGCGGAATCTGCTCACCACCGTGCCCAAGTCGGCGCAGCCGTGGGTGGCGACCCTGGTGCGCACCATCTTCGACCAGCCCACCAGCGAGGCGGTGCGCACCCAGCACACCTGGGTCATCGACGCTCTGGAGGCGAAGTATCCGGCCGCGGCGACGCATCTGGAGGCGGCGCGGGAGGACCTGCTGGCCTTCGCCGCGTTCCCGCGCGAGGTCTGGAAGCAGATCTGGTCGAACAACCCGCAGGAGCGGTTGAACAAGGAGATCCGGCGGCGCACCGACGTGGTCGGGATCTTCCCCGACCGGGCTGCGATCATCCGCCTCGTCGGGGCGGTTTTGGCCGAGCAGACCGATGAGTGGACCGAGGCGCGCCGCTACATGGGGCTGGACGTGCTGGCCAAGGTCCGCCTTCGCCTGATCTGCGGCGACACACCGGGGCAGAATCCGCTGCCGCAGACACTTACCGCTTAACCTGCAGAAACAGGATCACGCGAAGGTCGGCTCATACACCACTTCGCTGGACGTGACCCGCATCAGGGCCCGCACCAGCTCGGTCGAGCAGTGCTCGCCGCGCCGGGCCAGGGCGGCGTGGACGCGCCGGTAGCCGTAGGTCTCGTGGGAGTCGGCGAAGATCTCGGCGACCAGGGCGGCCAGCAGTGCGCGGCGGTGCGCGGTGGCCGAGGCCGGCCGGGTGCGCCACTCGTAGTAGCCCGAGCGTGATACCTCCAGCCAGGTGCACATTCGCGCGATCTTATGGTGCGCCTTCTCCGCCTCGATCAGCTCGTACTTGGCCAGCGTCATCGAGTCTCGGCCGCGAAGAAGGCCGCTGCTTTTTCAAGAACGCCAGCTTCTCGCGCAACTCGGCGTTTTCTCGCTCCAGCTCCCGGATGCGGGCCCGCTCCGGCCCGGAGACCGGCGGCTCATGGTGGCCGTGCACGATCCGGTGCCGGTGCACCCAACTGCCCAGGGTGCTGGCGTTGATCCCGAACTCGCGTGCCACCGACGCGACCGTCCGCTCGCCCTCCAGCACCATGCGGACGGCTTCTTCCTTGAACTCGGGCGAGAACTGCCTACGACGCCTCGTCACGTACCTACCTCTTCCAGACTTCTGTCAGCTTATGTAGCTGACTGTCCGGAATCTGCTAGGCGCCTCACGATCGCGCTTCCCGAACGTGTATTTGGCCGCAGAACCCCTGAGACCTCCGCGCTTCAATCGGTGGGTACGGGCGACGTCATGAAGAGCCCGCCCACAGACACCATCAATCACAGGGGGATCCCCATGCGGAACCACATCGGCGCAATCCGAACCGCCGGGCTGCGCGCGCTCCTCGTCGGCACGGCGATGGCCGTGCCGCTGCTCGCCTTCACCGGTCCTGCGCATGCCGCCGGCAACATCAGCAACAGCAACGGGCGCCTGGCTATCACCTCGACGACCACGAACAACGCCATCACGGTGAGCGTGTCCGGCTCGAACTTCCGGGTCACCAACACCCTCACTACGCTCTCGGCGGGCGGCTCCTGTGTCCAGGTCAACGCCAACACCGTGGACTGCGCTGCGTCCAGCGTCACCGACATGACCGCGAACCTCAGCTCCGGCACCGACCTGCTCATCAACAACACTTCGCTGCCGTCGCTGGTCTTCCTCAGCTCGGGCGGCGACATCTTCCAGGGCGGCTCCGGCCAGGACCTGGTCAACGCCGGCAGCGGCAACGACACCCTGACGGGCAACGGTGGCAATGACACACTGCTCGGCGGCCTCGGCTCCGACCGCGCCACCGGCGGTGCCGGCACCGACAGCTGCACCGCTGAGGTCGAGGTCACCTGCGAGTCCTGACCCGGGCGAGAGCATCGCGGTGTCAGCAGCGGGGGCAGACGAGGTAAGCGTCAGAGGGGCGGAGCGCAGGTCAGAGGCTATGTTGATTTCTATGATGCGGCGGCTGCATGGCTATGCACGACATGTCTGTATGATCGGACATTCGTTTACAAGTCGTGCGGCCTGCATGATCGGGTACCGGCTCGCCGGGCGTCTGCCCAGCTCAGCGCGTTGGGCTCACCGGACAGAATCCGCCCTCTGTCCGGTTCCCGAGACTGCGTCTGACCAGGTCAGCACAGTCAGGCCGCTGCGGGGACCAATCCGGCTCCACGTCGGGCACGGCTGTCCACAGCCGAAACCTCTGCTTCCGCCTCCACCAACTGACCTGCGGTTGGTCCCTTTCCGGCGTACTTGGTCTGCCCCCCGAAAGGTTCCGTGAGCTACACCGGGCGGGTTGGGCGCTTCATCTCGGGCTACATCGACCGGACTGGCCCCAGACCTGGCGCGCTGCTCTGCGGTAGAAGGGCAGACCAAGTGAGCCGGAAAAGGGGGCCGGCCGTAGGCGGCGGCCAGTGCGACGGCACACGAGATCACCTCAGCGCTTGCCGGCCGACGGCACTGTCTACTCCTGGCCCCCACCAGAGGCGGGGCCGGACGGCTCCTGCGCCGGTCAGGACGAAAGCGCCTGCCGGACGGAGAGCGTGAGGCGGTGCTCGGAGCCCAGGACCCGCTCGGCGACGGGTAGCAGCGCGGCGAACTGGTCACGGGCCGCTTGCGTATCCCCGGCCTCTCCGCTCCAGTGGGCCAGATCATGCCGGGTGGCCAGGGTGTCGGGATGCTCAGGCCCTAGACGAGTAAGTCCGAAGTCCGGTCAGTGGTCGTAGGCGATCAGTGACCGGGTGACGGGCTGTCCGGTGGCACGGTTGTGCCAGATCGCGGCGGTCAACGCCAAGATCCGCTGGGCGACGCGGACCGCGACGCCCAGCGGGCTGCGCCCGCCGTGCAGTTCCAGATCAAGCTGGCCCTTGAGGGTGTCGCTGACCGACTCGATCAGCTGACGGACCGGTTTTGAGGAACTGCTCGCCGGGCCGGCGCGCGAGGTTGCGGTAGGAGGGCCGTAGCAGCCGCACGCCCCGCTGGGCCAGGTAGGCGTCGAGCTCGGCCGACACATACCCCTTGTCCGCGATGATCAGCAGACCGGGGCGTTCGGCCGTCAGATGCGGGTCGTGGTCGAGCATGGCCATCAGCACCTGGCGCTCATCCAGCTTGGGGGTGGCCAGGGCCCAGGTGATCGGTAGCCCGGCGGGGGTGCACACCAGGTGCAGGCGCAGCCCCCAGAAATAGCGCGAGTGGGAGCGGCAGTAGCCGTAGCCGGCCCACCCGGCCAGGTTCGAGCGCTGCGCGGTAGGTCGGCAGCGGCCGCATTCGACGGGGGTGGAGTCGACGACCCACACCGGGTCGGCCCACAGGTCGGTGTCGCGGGCCAGGGCGGTGATGGCGCGTTGGAGCAGGGGCAGGGCCGCGCGCAGGCGTTTGTTGTAGCCGGACTGGCCGGGCAGGTAGGGGAAGGCACCGGGCAGATGCGCGGGCAGGAAGCGCAGCCAGCGGGTCTCGGAGCGGATGCCCAGCAGGGCTTGGGCGATGGCCACGGTGAGAAGTTCGGCGTCGGTCAGCCGGGGTGGGCGGCCCAGGCGGGCCGGGGCGCCGGCAGCACCGAGCCAATCGTCGATCGTGACGTACAGTGCGGTGAGAAGGGTGTTGAGGTCTGTTGTCACAAACCGATCCTCAACACCCTTCGTCGCTGTTGTCCTGGCGTCGAGGCCAGACTCCTCTGCCGTGAGGCGCAGCCTGGGCGGGCAACACCCGGCCCAGCACCGACGCGCCTCACGGGCGGGTCCATCAGCCGGTACGCACGCCGTACCCGCTCTCAGCTTTAGGACTTACTCGTCTAGCCGTCATCGTCGACCCACCCGGCACCCCCGGCGAGCCAGCCTGACGAGGCCAGCCCCAGGACCCTGGCCCGCCGCAGGGGGTATGGACTCATGCCGATGGATGAGTGGGCCTGCGGCAGGCCCGTGGGGTACGCGATGTCATCCCCCCGGACCCACCGCGCACCCCACATGATGCACCCGCCAGTAACTTTAGAGCTACCCTCAGTGAAATGTGGGCGGATGGTTCGACCGGCAACTCCCTCCCTCTGTGGGCGGTATCCGATCACCGGTGCGGGCAGGGGCATCGGCAAGCTGCGGGCGCGACGCCCGCGACGCCATGGCGCGATCGCGACCGCCCTCCGGGGCCCGCGGGTGCCGCCTTCACCGGAAGACGGCATCCCGCACGATGCTCGCGAGCCCTTGCAACACCCCGTCGCCGGCTGCCCTCACCCGGCGGCTTGAGCATCGATGCCATCGGGGCGTGCCAGCGCGGCGGTCAGGTCGGCCTCGATGGGGAATGCCTCATACAGGCCTGTCAGGCGCAGCACCCGCTCGAAGGCCCCGTGCACGCCGATCGGGCGCAGGCCCCCGCCGCGGCGACGACCTTGCGGATCATGGCAGAGGGCTCCTGATCAGATGAAGCGCCGGACGAAGGACAGCGCGGTGTCACAGACCTCGCGCCATCCGCTGTCGATGGTCAGCGAGTGGCCGCGTCCCTTGATCTCGGTGATCTCGGTGACGTGGTGGGTGTTGCGGGCCTGCTTGCCGTAGGAGGCGTTGGCGATGGCCCACGGGACGGTGTGGTCCTTCTCCCCAGAGATGATCAGCAGCGGGCCGCGGTCGGCGTTGGTACTGTCGACCTTGGTCTCACTCCACGGGTTGAAGTTCGCCACGGCGGCCTGGAACAGCGGCGCGCCCGGCGCTGGGACCGAGAAGGTGTCATACAGCTCGCGGGCCTCCTCCTCGCTGACGGCGTTGGCGAAGGCGTAGCGGAACTGGTCGTAGGTCAGCGGCACCGCGCGGTGGATATTGGCCGGGTTGGTCAGCACCGGGGCCGCCGCGCGCAGCGAGGAGAACGGCAATGGCAGCACACCCTGGAAGGGGGCCGGGTCGATCGCCACGGACGCGCACGCGAGGCCCCGTCCGGCGAGGATCTGGGTAAGCAACCCGCCGAAGGAGTGGCCGATGACGACCGGCTTGCGCTCCAGCTCACCAATGAGGCCAGCAAAGTGGTCGGCGACCTGGCCGACGCTCTTGTCGGCAAACACTTCGGGGTGCTCCTTGGCCTCAGCGACCGTGTGCGGGTCGTCGGGCCAGCCGGGGGTGACGGGCGCGAAGCCGGCCTCGTCGAAGACCTGAGCCCACCGGTCCCAGCTGGAGGGCAGCAGCCACAGGCCGTGCACGAAGACGACCGGGATCTTGCCGGTGGCGTTGGCGTGCTGGATGAGCTGCAGATCGTGGCTCATGACAGGGCTCCCTTGAGGAAGATGACGGCCTGGGTGATGGCGGCCTGGGCGGCGTGGGTGGAGCGCAGGGCGTTGAGCATGACGAAGTCGTGAATGATGCCCTGGTAGCGGACCGCGACGACCGGGACGCCGGCTTCGCGGAGTTTGTCGGCGTAGGCTTCGCCCTCGTCGCGCAGGACATCGGCTTCGGCGGTGATGACGAGCGCGGGCGGCAGCCCAGCGAGTTGCTCGGTGGTGGCACGCAGCGGCGAGGCGGTGATCTCGGCGCGCTGGGCCGGATCGGTGGTGTACTGATCCCAGAACCACTGCATGCCGTCGCGGCGCAGGAAGTAGCCGGTGGCGAACTGTTGGTAGGAGTCGGTGTCGAAGCTGGCGTCGGTGACGGGGTAGAACAGCACCTGCGCCCTGAGCGGGATCTCGCCTTTGACCTGCAGGGTGAGTGCGGCGCTCATGTTGCCGCCGACCGAGTCGCCGGCGACCGCCATCCGCGAGGGGTCGAGCCCGAAGGTGGCGCCGTGCTGAACGACCCAGCGGGCGGCGGCCAGGTTCTGGTTGATCGCGGCCGGATAGGGGGCCTCGGGCGAACGGTCGTAGTTGACGAACACCACGGCCGCGCCGACGCCCAGCGCCAGCTCGCGCGCCAGACGGCCGTGAGTGTGGTCGTTGCCGAAGACCCAGCCGGCGCCGTGGATGTAGAGGATCACCGGCAGCGGCCGGTCGGCGTCGGCCGGGCGGAAGATCGTCAGGTGGTCCACCGTCTCACGGGTGGTGCCGGGGACGTCGAGCTCGGGCGACTGGGCCTCGTCGACGGCCTTGCGGCCGTCCTCGACGGGGAGCTGGAACAGATACGGCGGGTTCGCGGTCGCGTCGGCGAAGGCCTGCGCCGCCGCTTCCAGGACGGGCTTGCTCATCATCGACCTCCAAGAGGTGGGGGTTGTCGTCGTGAGAACCATCCACCGTGGGCCAGGCCGGTCGAATCCTTGGAAAACCCCAGTGAAAGAGGTGATCCCTTAGTCTTCACCCATGGTTCTGCGAGGCAGGAAGGCCGAAACCGCTGAGCTCGACGACCTGCTGACCAGGGCCAGGACGGGTTTGAGCGGGACTGTGGTCATCAGCGGACCGGCGGGCATCGGCAAGAGCGCGTTGCTCGACTACGCCACCACCTCCGCCACCGACCTGCAGGTGGGCCGCACAGCGGGAATCGAGGCCGAACAGGAGCTCGGATTCGCCGCGCTGCACCGCCTCCTGCGGCCCTTCCTCGGCCGACGCGGCCGTCTGCCCGGGCCGCAGCGCGACGCGCTGGAGACCGCGTTCGGCCTGCTGCACGCCGCCCCGCCCGACCGCTTCCTGGTCGGCCTGGCCACGCTGACCCTGCTGGCTGAGGCCGCCGCGACCAAGCCGGTGCTGGCGGTCTGCGACGACGCCCAGTGGATGGACCGCGAGTCGCTGGAGGTGCTCGCCTTCGTCGCCCGCCGCCTGCACGCCGACGCAATCGTCATGCTGTTCGGCGTCCGCGACGACGACACCGCCCTGGACAGCCTGACCGGGCTACCCGAGCTGAGACTGTCCGGCCTGCCCGGCGATGAGGCTCTCGCGCTGCTGCAGGCCAGCGTGGACACCGAGGTCGACCGCGTGATCGCCGCTCAGCGCGTGGCGGAGACCGACGGCAATCCGCTGGCGATCCTCGAACTGGGCCGCAGCCTGGCCAGAGGGGAGGCCGCCGAACCGGCGTTCGGCCAGCCGCTGTCGCTGGATGGCAGGTTGAAGGAACGCTTCCTGCGCCAAGTCGTCGGCCTGGATACGCTGACCCAGCAGGTCCTGCTGGTCGCCGCCGCCGACGCCACCAGCGATCCGGTCCTTTTACGGCAGGCGATGGCCCGCCTGGCCTCCGCCTCCCCGGCCGAGGTGGGCACCGCTCTCGAACGCGCCGAAGACGCCGAGCTGCTGACGGACGGAGCCCGGTTCCGGCATCCGCTGATCCGCTCGGCGGTGTACGGCGCAGCCACCTCCTCGCGGCGCAGGCAGGTCCACGCGGCGCTGGCCGAGGCCACCGACCCGGTCGGCGACGCCGACCGCCACGCCTGGCATCTGGCCGCCGCGGCCGACGGCCCGGACGAGGAGGTTGCCACCCGGCTGGAGGCCGGAGCCGACCGGGCCCGCGAGCGCGGCGGCCATCTGGCTCAGGCGGCCTTCCTGCGGCGCGCCGCCGAGCTGACCCGGCCCGGCCCGCAGCGCAACGGACGGCTGCTCGCCGCCTGCGGCGCGGCCCTGACGGCCGGAGCGCCGCACCGCGCCGAAGAGCTGCTGGACCTGCTCACCCCGGACCTGGGTGTGCCGTTCCTGGACGCCTTGGCGATGCGGTTGCGCGGCTTCCTCAACGTCATGCTGGGCCGCCCGGGCGCTGTGACGCTGCTCCTCCAGGCTGCCCAGACGCTGAGCGAACTTGATCCCCGAGCCGGGCAGGAGACCCTGCTGGAGGCCATGGACGCGGCGATCGTGGTGGCCAGGATCGGTCCGGGCATGAGCGCGAAACAGGTGGCACAAGCGGCGCTGGCGGCCCCGCGTGCCGTACCGGCCGAGCCCCGTGAGCCCGGCGTCGGCGGCCTGCTGCTGGCCGGGCACGCCACGCTGATCTCGGTCGGCTACGCCCAGGCAGTGCCGCTGATGCGGCGGGGCGTCAACGCCATGCTGGCCGCCGACGAACACGGCGACGCCTCCCGCTGGTTCCTGCTCGGCGCGGTCCTGGCCCTGGACCTGTGGGACATCGACGCCCTCGGCGCCGGCGCCCATCGCTTCTCCACCGCCGCCCGCCGGCAAGGAGCGCTGCGGATGCTGCAGGCCGGCGCGCACGGCTCTGCCACGCACGCCCTGCTGTGCGGCCGGCTCGCCGCCGCCGAGGCGCACTTCGCCGAGTTCATGGACATCGCCGCCGCGATCGGCGCCGACCTGCGGTTCGCGGGCACGAGCGACGTCCTGCTGCACGCCTGGCGCGGTGATCGCGAACGGACCCTGGCCGCCGTGGCGGTGCAGGCCGGGCCCGAGTCCGAACAGCCGGGCGGGCTGCAGGTACAGTTCGCGCGGACCGCGCTGGTGGTACTGGAGCTTGGTCACCGCCGCTACGCCCAAGCCCAGGCCGCCGCCGAGATCGTCTACGCCAGCGACCCACCCCACTACGGCGGCGCTGTCCTGCCGGACCTGGTGGAGGCCGCCGTGCGCAACGACGATCTGGCCACCGCCCAGCGTGCTCTGCAGCGCCTGAGCGAGCGCGCCGAAGCTAGCGGCACTGCCTGGGCGCTGGGCCTGCTGGCCCGCAGCCGCGCGCTGGTCACCGGCGACGATCAGCTCTATCTGCGTGCGCACGAGCTCCTGGCCGCCACCCCGCTGGCTCCCGAGCGCGCCCGCACTCACCTGCTCTACGGCGAGTGGCTACGCCGCCGTCACCGTCGGAGCGAGGCCAGGCAGCAACTGCGGGCAGCCTATGAACTGTTCGCCGGCATGGGGGCCACTGCCTTCGCCGAGCGCGCCCGCATCGAGCTGGCTGCCACCGGTGAGCACGCGCGGACCCGCGATCCCAGTACCGTCCGCGCCCTGACCCCGCAGGAGCTGCGGGTGGCGCAGCTGGCCGCCGCCGGTGTCACCAACCAGGAGATCGCCGCCGAGTTGTTCATCAGCGCAAGCACCGTGGAGTACCACTTGCGCAAGGTGTTCAGAAAGCTCGATGTCACCTCACGCAGGCAGTTGAAGGACGTCATGGACGCGTGAACGGGCACGCCTTGCGTAAGGAGAATCGGGGCCCCTGCCATCCCGCGCGCCCCCCTGCGCGCAGGGGTAAACGCCCCCTTCCCGGTGGCCAGGGGCGGCCGCACCAAGTCTTGCCCGGAGGTAGCGCATCATCGAGAGCAGACCAAGTAAGCGTCAAAGACGCAACCCACAGGTCAGCGGCCCTGTCGTCTCGTGAGATGTGACGGTTGGGGCTCTTGAGCTGGTAGTAGTTCCTCCTCCGGGGCAGATCCCGGCGCGTCGGGATCGGGGCGGACACCGAACGGTCCGGCCTGCCCCGGCAGCACCGCCCCGAGGCGGGAGGCGCCCTTGACTCGGTACGGCGTGCGGATCACCGGCCGCCCGCTTCCAGCACGGTCGTGGTCCGGCCGGCGCGCAGCTCGCGCAGGTCGGGGATGCGGTTGTACAGCGTGCCCGGGCTGACGCCGAGTAGACGCGCGATCGAGGTGATGGAGTGCTCGGGGTTGGGCAGCAGGTCCCGGGCCGCGTGGATGATCTCCGGCGTGATCACGGTGGGCCGTCCGCCGACGCGGCCGCGGGCCCGCGCGGCGGCCAGTCCCTCGCGGGTGCCGGCGACGATCAGCTCGCGGATGAACTCGGCCAGCGCGGCGAAGACACGGAGGGCCTACGGTGCGCGGCATCACCGGTGCCGGTGTGACCGGGCCGAAGACGATGACCGTCTGCGGGCTTGCCGACCGGTAGGGGGTTCGGCCGTGTCGGACAGGACCAGGCGGACCCGGGTGCCGTGGCCTGGACGGCTGTCGATGTGCAGGCTCCCGCCGTGCATGTCGGCAATTCTCCGCACCAGAGCCAGGCCCACGCCGGTGCCACCGATCGCCTGCTGCTCGGCGGCACCGCCGCGGTAGAAGTCGTCGGAGACGTGGTCGAGATCCTGCGGGTCGATGCCGATGCCGGTGTCGGCGACCTCGATCGCCGGGGCCGGGCCGGCGGTGACGTCGATCCGGCCGCCGGGCGGGGTGAACTTGACCGCGTTGTCCAGCAGGTGGGCCAGCGCGTGCCGGATGCGACCGGCGTCGGCCCAGGCGATCACCTCGGTAGGAGCGTGTACGGTCACGGTCAGGTGCTCGGCGCGGCCCTGGGCGGTGATCGCCTCCACCGCCTCCCGGGCCAAGGCGGCCAGGTCGACGCGGGCCGGGGTGAAGGCGGCGTCGCCGGCGTTCAGGCTGGCCATCAGCAGCAGCTCGTCCAGGAGCTGGCCCAGCCGGGTGCTGTTGCGGTCGATGACTTCCAGGAAGCGGGCCTGCGTCACGGCGTCCAGATCGCCCTGGCGGATGAGCTGCAGGTAGCTGTGGATCGAGGTCAGCGGGGTGCGCAGTTCGTGGTTGACGGTGCGCAGGAACTGGGTTTTCACCTCGTCGATCTGGCGCAGACGGCTGACCTGTTGTTGCTGCTGGGCGAGCAGGCGCTCGCGCTCCTCGGTGATCTGGCGGCGTTCGGTGACGTCGGTGGAGATGCCGTCGACCAGCAGTCGAGCGTCCTCGCCCCCGCCCTCGCGGCGGGGGATGCCCCGGGTCCAGATCCAGCGGGTGACGCCGTCCAGGCCGATGAGCCGATATTCCAGCTGGGCCCGCTCGCCGGAGATGAGTGTGGCGCAGTAGGCGCGGAAGGCGTCGTGGTCGTCGGGGTGGACGAACCGGAGCATGACGGCGATGAAGTCGTCGTCGGGATCCAGGTGCAGCCGTCCGCCGAACACGGTGGTGTGCTCGGTGTTGACGTAGATCGGGCGGGCGGTGCCGTCGGGCCGGATCTCGACGGTCCAGATCTTGTCGGTGAGCTGGTTGATGATCTGGTCGAACTGGCGGCGGCTCTCGGCCAGGGCGAGGGCGAGCTCCTCGGCGCGGCGGCGCTCCATGTACCGGCCCACATGGGCGCACACCCCGTCCAGCAGCTCGGCCAGGTCGTTGTCGGGTCGCTGGGGGTGGTCGGCGGCGAAGGCCAGCACGCCCAGGACCTGCTCGCCGCTGCGCACCGGCAGGGCCACGGCCGAGCGCAGGCCGGCCCGCAGCCCGGCCCGCACCCGGGGGCTGCTGGCCGGGTCGGCCGCCGTGTCCGCGATCCAGACCGGCTCACCGCGCTCCCAGGCCAGGCCGGGCAGTTCCTCCCCCCGAGCGAAGGCAGCCGGGTGGCCGATGGTGAAGGCCGACAGGTCCCGGCCGGGCCTGCTCCAGGAACCGATGCGGGTCACGGCGGCCCGGTCCTCATCGACCTGCCAGTACTCGCCGTAGGTCCAGCCGAGTGCGTCGGTGACTGCGGCGGCCACGCCGGCGGCGGCTTCCCGGCTGGAGGCGGCGTCGGCCAGCACCCGGGTGACGGCCTGCTGGACCTCGCGCAGCAGGCCGATGCGGTAGGAGTCGGTGATGTCGTGGCCGGCCACTACCGCGCCCAGGCGGTGCCCCTCGGGGGTGTCGATGGGCCGGCCGTTGACCAGGAAGCGGCGCGGCCCGACATCGGTCGCGGCCACCACCTGCCGGCCGGTGAAGTACTCCCCGGCCCACGCCCGGGCCAGCGGCATCTCCTCGACTGTCAGCGGGGTCCGCCCGTCGGGGGCGTACAGCGGGTTGTTCTTCAGCCAGGAGCGCACGTCGGCTGGCGGAGTATCGGTGTGCAGGCTCTCACGCAGCGACCGGTTGATCACCAGTCTGCCGTTCTCGTCGCAGGCCATCACCGACACCTCCAGGCTGTCGAGCAGGGCGCGCAGAAAGGTGCGCTCCTGCTGCCTGCGCGCGGCCCCCAGCGCGGCATCGGCGCGGGCCAGCCGCAACGCGATCTCCGGCTCGATCAGGGCGGCCAGATCCTCCAGGGTCTGCAGCTGATCGCGATTCCAGGAGCGGGCCGTGGCATCGACCACGCACAACGTGCCGATCACCTGCGCACCGGGCGCGTTCAGCGGCACCCCGGCATAGGCCGCCAGCCCGTCGGTGTGCTCCATAAGGTCGTGCCAGCGCCCGTCGCCGCAGGCATCGCCGATGACCAATGGCGCGTCCTCGGCCACGACATGCCGGCACAGCGACCGCGCCAGGGGATTCTCCCGCACGGCCTGCGGGTCGGCCACCCCCGCCGCGCTGATGACGACCTGCCGGTCCTCGGTGATCAGTGACACCAGCGCGACCGGCACATCCAGCAGCCGGGTCGCCATCTGGGTCACCCGGTCCAGCACCGGCACCGCCGGAGCATCCAGTAGACCGGTGGCGCGCAGCACACGCAGCCGCTCTGGATCACCGATGCGGTCTCGATCACTCGTCCCCATGACGCACCACCCCTTATGCCTTTTACCCATGTGAGGGACTTCATCGGCGGGCTTCTCGGCCGTCAGCGCGCCCAGCGGTCACACCCGGGGTTCCAAGGGCCGGAGGAGAGGGGTGAGCTGCAACGGCTACGATCCGGCCGCCCTCCAATGCCTGCACCACGCGGGCCTGAATGTCCGGGGTGAACTTGCCGCGCCGTCCCATCAGCCCTGTCCTCCCGCCACCGGCACCGCCAGGAGCTCCCGCGCGGCACTTCTTGCCGAGCTCGCCGTACGTCATGTCGTCGGGCTCGATGCGGTACCAGTTCTCATCGCCGTCCCACGTGATCGGGGTGGAGTACGCGTAGCGGTTGGTGCGGATCTTCGGGGGCTCCATGCCTCCGCAGGCCGGCACGCCGCTCCGGCCGGTGCGGGCAGGGACGCCTCAATCACCCCCGGCGGGATGCCTCCGATACCGTGCTGCGGTGGACGATGCAACACTCCTCGTCGGCCGCTCTCACCCGGCGGCTGGGGCATCGATGCCGCAGGTACGTCAACGGCTCACAGCGGCCCAGAACCAGCAGTAGCCGACCGACTGCGAGGGGGCCGGCCCTGCCGGCGGAGGGACGGCCCCTTGGTGCGCCCTTCGCCCTGGGACGGCGCTTCCGAAGCTCCGGTGACCGGTGTCCGGCGGGGTGATCCCAGCTCCCGGGAATAGACAGTTCACCGAGGACTTCGTGGCGGTGTCCACTCGACCTGCCGCAGAACTGTTCGTCGTGCAGAGCGCCGGACCCACGGACCGCGCTCTCCTGGTGATCCACGACGGTCCCGGCTGGGATCACAGCTATCTGCTGAAGGTCAGGCGCTCAGGGCCTGGGCGGTTCCGAAGACCTCGTCGAAGCGGTGGGCCCAGGCTCAGCCCACCCTTGGCCGCGGTCGTGACACCTGCCTGCCGACCAGCAGCAACACGCCGACGGCCGCCACGATCCCGACGGCGATGACCGGCACCAGCGCCGGGAAGCCCCAGCTGGTGGCCACCCAGCCGAACAACGGCGGGCCGAGCAACGAGCCAAGACTGCCCGCCTGGGCCACGACGCCGTTGCCGACATCGGCGTGGTCGAGCCGTTCCAGCACCATCGGGAGCGCGGCGAAGACGAGGGCGCCCAGGTAACCGTTCACGATCGAGATGACCGCGGCGCCGCCCTGCGCCGCCGCGGGGGACTCCGGGCCGCCGAACATGAGCCAGGCCGCGGGTACGGTGACCAGCCCGGCCAGCGCCAGCACACCTACCCGCGTGCCCCGGCGCAGCAGCATCCCCACGGCCAGCCCGCCCAGGACGCTCAGCAGCGAGATCACCGAGGTGACCGCGCCGGCGACGGGGGCCGAGTGCCCGTGCTGCCCGATGAGCAGCGTAGGCAACAACACAATCACCGGAATGGTCACCAGCGCGGCCAGGCAGAACGCCACGGCCAGCGTCACCGGCCATACCAGGGCCTCGGGCCGGGGTACAGGACCGGCCGCCGCCCGCCGTTCCGGCCCGCGCGGCAGCCTCATCCACACGACCAGTGCCATCACGAGCGTCAGCACGGCGATCACACCGATCCAGCCGCGCCAGCCCAGAGCGGAACCGATCGCGCCCCCGGCGAGCGTGCTTGCGCCGATTCCCATCGGAACGAACGTGGCCCAGATCGACAGGGCCGTGCCGCGGTCCCGTTCGACGGCCAGCCGCACGATCAGCGCCGGGCAGGCGATGGTGATCAGGAGGTATCCGACGCCCTCCACACCGCGGGCGGCCAGCAGCCAGGTGAAGTCACCGGCGACCGCGCCGGCCCCGCTCGCCGCCGCGACCAGCACCAGGCCGGTGACCAGCGAGCGTTCCGTGCCGAAGTGGCGTACCAGGTAACCGGCGGGCAGACCGACGACCGCGCCGACACCGACGACCGCCGAAATCACCCAGCCTAGCTGCGACAGCGACAGCGACAGCTGGTCCGCCACTGCGGGCCCGACCGAGGCGAACTTGCCGAAGCTCATCGCCGCCACGACTCCGCTCAGGTAGACGACGGTGATCGTCGGCCAGGGGGAGCGCCGTAGGAGTTCCGCGGCCTGCTGAGGTGTGCCTGACGTCGGCTGCGGCTCCATGGGTCTCCTTCGCTCACCGTTCCCGGATTCGATCATCGCCGTATCCGCCACGTCGTTTCAATCCATCTCCAGGCCCAGTACGGGGCAGACCGAGTACGGCAGGAAGGGGTGCTTCCCCTTCCCGTTGGTGCGCGCCCACTCGGCGGCATTCGCCGCGTGGTACGCGCCTGCATCGTCCGTAAGCGAGCTACGAGATCGCGGACAGAACGTTGAGGATTGCGCCGTCGGCCGACTGGGGTGCAAAGGCATGGATTACGGCTGGAGAACCTGCGTCTTTGGCGGGTACTTGGTCTGCCTCCCTTCAGGACCCCCGGGACGCTCAGGGGGCGGAGACATCCTGGAGGCCTCAAGTCCTTGCGTAAACCAAGGGCCCGCACAGGCCGTCATAGGTAGTCGCGGCCTGCCGGTCTGACAGGTCGCGGGGGACGGGCGTCTTTGGTCATCGTGGGATGGTGACCAAAGACGCCCGTTCCCGATACGAACGCGGTTACCCCCTCCGGCAACCCCGCTTGTATCACCGAATACGGCCTACAAGAGCGCGGCGAAGCCGCCCAGCGCTCCCACCCGGGTTCCGCAGTTGGTAGTCACACGTGAGCCCGGAATTGAAGGTTGACCTGGGGGAACGCGTGTAGGGCCGGGAAGGGTCGTGTGCCTACGCCCTCCGCAGCCAGGTGTTGGT